>NZ_QNQP01000047.1 GCF_003316635.1 Roseovarius dicentrarchi
TCTCACCGCGAAGCTGAGTGTCAGCCGTCAGGCCAAGGTGCTGGGGATCAGCCGGGGCAGCGTCTATTACAAGCCGCGCCCGGTCTCGGATGCCGATCTGAAATTGATGCACCGGATCGACAAGCTACACATGGAATTCCCGTTCGCGGGCAGCCGGATGTTGCAGGGACTGCTGGTGCAAGAAGGGCTCAAAGTCGGCCGGCTGCACGTTGCCACGCTGATGAAGCGCATGGGCATCGAGGCGCTCTATCGCAAGCCGAACACCTCGAAACCGGCGCCGGGGCACAAGATTTACCCATATCTGCTGAGAAAGCTGCCGATCACCCGGCCCAATCAGGTCTGGGCAATGGACATCACCTACATTCCCATGGCGCGCGGGTTCATCTATCTCGCCGCCGTACTGGACTATCCCTTCCCCTGCGACCTCTATTGGTCCGATTTTTCACGACCACCTCTTAAGAGCACTGTCAGCTGGCATTACGCCTTTCAGACGCTGTGCACGCGTTGCAGCAGCAGCATCTGCGGAAAATCGCGTAACAACATCCAGCACCGCTTTCACGTAATGACTAGGTGTATGCCTCTCCTCAAGGCGTGCACGCCCCGCAGCTCCTACTGCGCGCCCGACTGCTGGATTGGCGTAAATCTTACGCACAAGTGCCTGCAATGCAGGAATCTCCTCGTCCTGCTCGATCTTAAACACCGTGTTTGAAGGCAGGGTGGCATACCATCCTAAATTCGTAACGACGGATGGGGCTGCGGCGTTCCAAATACGCAGTTGGCTACCTGAAGCTTCACCCATGGTGGGATAACGCAAATTGAAGACGAGATGGGCTTCTCGAAGTTTTTGGTCAAGGTCGCTTTCGTTGACAAAGCCGTGGAGCCGCACATGTTCGCTGAGGCCTAATTCGTCTATGCGGCGCCGTATATAGGAGGGATCCCAGACGCTGCCCATGATATCCAAGCGAAAGTCGATTTTCTGCTTCAAAGGAGCCAGCGCTTCGAGTACCTGCTGCAACCGGCGGTTTGGGCCAGTGTATCCAAATTGCACAAAGCGCAGCGGCCCAATACCTGATCGGATGATCTGTGGTGTTTTGGTAGAGAGACGGAACGGTAGGTCCAACAGATATGCCGGCACAGTGCCAGTTGCGGCGATCGCATCGCGGGCGATGGACGTATGTGTTACTGCGGAAACCGCACAAGGAAGGGTAACTTCAAAACCAGGAATTTCTTGGGCCAGATCACCGAGCTTGCGGCGACCTTCTAACACGTCTTTTGCTTTTTGCAGTCCTGCCTGCCCGTGCCAGTGAGCCATGCTGGCATCATAAGTATCGCGCGGGAACAGCCCATTTTTTACAGCATCGAAGCACAACTCCTGAATGGCCATATCATGCAGGATCACCACGGAGGGAATTCGCTGGATCATCCTCAGGAAAGCTGCGTGGAAGGGCCATGCATTGCCGATGTTGACAAACACAGTCTCCGGGCCTCGTGCCATCGTGCCATCGCGCCGCCCTGCACGTGCAAAATCACGCGGCATTATACGGTCGGGGTCGAGTCTGCGGACGGGGCAGAAATTGTATAGCTCCCGGTCCCATTCGGATGCGTCTGTCCAAAGAACCAAATCGGAGGCCGCGACTAGCTCTGGCAAGATACGGCGGGTGTAATGGGCAATATCCGTCTGTGCGGGGGGCAGCGGTGAGACCCAGTGAATACGAGGTTTCAAGGCGCACTCCGCGGTAGTGGAGTATTTTTTACGATCCGCAGAAAAGCTTCCTCTGAACAGGATAGTTCGAGTGGAACAGCTCGGCCGCGCCCGGTGAAGACACCGACACCAGACTGGTAGAGATGTAGACGGAGCTTGCCCGCATCTACCTGTCCTTCATCGAGGCGTAGGGTGATTTGGCCGGACTCGCCAGGGCCGATGGGACTGGTCAGAGGTTGCATCAAGTGCTGGTGGCGCAAAAATCCTTCCCCGTCTATCCATTCGGCCAAAACACAGGTCGAACGGTCTCCGTCAATGGGCCAGAAGCTGGATGAGGTATTTTGCACGTCGAGCTTTGTGAGCCCCGTAGCCTCTGCTCGAGAGGCCACCAAAAACGCTCCATGCATACGCGTGGGATCACCGTGATAAAGGGCCTGCGGAACGTCTTTCGGCGTCCCCACCTTGCGGGCTAGGTACTGAATATTCTCACCACGCAGTGATAGGTCATCCCCTCGGTTGACCAATATCTGTGCGGCTTCCTGTTCTATGTGACGATCATAGACGTCGATTGTTTGCAGCCGCACGGTTTCAAACCCTGCGGCGTCCCCCAGCATGGCGAGTTCCTGCGGTGCATATTCGCGGTTATGACGTCCATAGGCACCGCCCGAAGGTACAAAGATACCAAAGGAATAAGGTGCTATCCCGCATAGTGCTTTCCAGACACCGCGATGGCTCACAACATTAGGCGTGGTTATCAACAGATGCCCGCCGGGTTTGAGGACGCGGGCGGCTTCCGTAAAGAAAAAATAAGGATCAAGAGCGAGATGCTCCAGAATCTCCATGCCAGTAACCAAGTCGAAGCTGTTGTCTTGGTACGGCCAAGGATCGCGCTCACCATTGGCAGCCTTCAGTGTTATATCGAAGCTTTGAAACTTGTTGTCACGTGCACGAACGGTTTGCCGGTAAGGTTCGGGGCCTTCCCAGAGGCCGTGCATTTCCACCTTCGGAAAACGATTGGCCAGCAGCATCTGGAAAACCAGTGGAGGGAACACGCCCACATCGAGAGCGCTGGACACATTCACCCCTTCAAGCTGATTGAGTGTTGTCATGAAGCGCGTCCAGTGCGTATCGAGATAGCTTGCAAGACCTGTATCGATAGGCGGCTCTTTGCGCTCCAGGGCTGCAGGAAGTTCTTCAAAAGCATAGGCTTGAAGAACCTGCGCAATATTTTCAAAGGGAATGCCTTTAGGTGGTCGAGGTGGGGCTACAGCATCAAAGAGCTGCTGCTCGGCCTCTTGGCGCGGAGCGGCAGGGCTCTTTAACGGCTTCTGTGATACCTTGGGTGCAGGCGCGGCGGACTTTGTCGGTGTGGAGGTCTGCCCAGTCAGAGTTGTGACGACATGATCCCACGATATATTGAGTTTATTGTAACGGGCATGACCCGCCTGCCCCATGCGTTCAGCTTCTGCCAAATTGTCCATCAGCTGATCAAAAGCGACCCCCAGTACGACTGGGTCCGGAGCTGTGATAAGGCCTTCTGATCCATTGGTGATAAACTCTAACGGTCCACCTGAATCTGTCACGGTAACGACGGGTTTCGCCGATAGCATCGCTTCCAGCGTGATATACCCATAATCCTCATCCTTGGGGACAAAGACGACGCCGCGGGCTTCCGCGTAGTGACGGATCAATGTTGCGTCATCCACTGCGCCGAGCCATGTGATACGGCTCGTGACGCCCAGCTCAGACGCCATCTGCATCAGATGGTTCTGGTAGGTTGAATTTTCAGCCACGCCTGCGATCACTAGCCTCGCCTTTGAGTGGACGAGTGCCTGCAGGCTCAACTCCAGCCGTTTGGAGGGATTGATGCGGCCTGGCACGAAGAGATAATCGCCGTAAGATCCTTGCCTCAGATCTTCTGCATTGGGCGGTGGATGATAGAGAGGCTGCGCCTTAAGTCCGAGATGCTTTCTCATCCGATCGGCCACGTTGTCGGAATTGGCATAGATTGGATGCGGACTTGCTGCGAAGGCGGCGCGGTCCTCTTCGCGGATGAACGCCCGGAGAACCTCACCTTGCGGTGTGTCCAGCATCTCAGACGTGCCCAGCTCCCATTGATCATAGGCCTGCCGGTGCTGATGCAGTACCCAGAAAACTTTATTGGGGTGATGTACCAGCCAAGCGGGAAATTTCAGGCCAATGGCTAAATCAATAGGTACGCCTTCAGTCTCGGAGACATCAATCATTTTAGCCGCAAGGATGTGATCAGCGAGCGCTTCACCTGGATACCATTTGAAGGGGAGCGTGATCTCTGTGGCCTGATGACCATGTGCGTTTAGGGCTGCTACAAGGTTCGCGGCATGCCGCTCTGCCCCGCCTGATACAAATGGCACTTGGGTTCTGAGGACGCCTATACGCACTGGATCAGTCTCCGATCGGCTTGGTGCCGAGGACTGCAAGATCCTGAGGGCCGAACATCAAGAAAGCCAGTTCATCGTTGAAGTCGGGTTTTGACAGGAATTCGTTGAAGCGTTCATGAGGGTTGAGACCATATATATCTATAGGACTGAAGCCTATGGTCTCAAGGAGGACTTCCATGACCTGTTCAGGCATCGGCTTGAGATGTGTGGGATCGGTATGGAAGGATGTAGCACCTACCAGCACATTTCGGGTGTTTGGCGTCTCAAAGAGCAACAGACCTCCAGGTGCCAGGACACGCAGTGCCTCGCGCGTGATCCAAGCCACCGCGTCAAACGGCAGATGTTCGATAAGATGGTGTGCGGAGATGGCTGACAGGCTATTATCTTCCTGATCCGCCAAAGCTTGAAGGGCGTTGCCCTGACGCACGTCATGGCCCTGCTCAAGCGCCTCCTCAATCTGTACGGCGTTAAGGTCCACACCAAAACTGCTAATCCCGTTTTCAGCGAGCAACCCCAGCCATTCGCCACGTCCGCAGCCAAGATCTAAAACTGGTTTCTTTTCAGTCTGTAGCCAAGCGGCCTCCACGTCTGGTAAGTAGACTTTCAGGCGTCTAGAAACCTCTTCGGGCTCGCCGCGATAGCGGTTTTCAAACCGGTGATAGAAACTTTCTTTAAATAGATCAAAGCCACTGGTTGTGGGGAAATCAAACTTGGCTGGAGCGACATTAGGCATCGCCCTTCTGCCATTCGCAACCTCGTCAAGTCTGCGAGACAAATCACTGAACATCCGTGCAAGTACAGCAGTATCCGACTGACTGATGCGCTGCAAAACCGCTTTTTCCCGATTGTAATCCGCAATCAGATCCTCGGCCAGTGTTTCCAGATCCTCGGCCAGTGTTTCATACCAACGCATGCCCTGGTCCAAGCGATCAACCCTTGCGCGGGTCTCCTTGGACAGTTCCTTGGTGCGGCCTAGTGAGAAAATCGCAGAAACATAACGCTCAATCCGCTTAAGAAGTTTCATGGCTCATCTCCTGTTTGGGACCGGGAAAGAGGGAGATGGGATGACTGCGATCCACGTAATAGGATCCCATGTCCTCACAGCCTCAGGCGTTGCCCGCTGTTCAAATATTTTGCCAGACAACTCTAGAAAATCTACCCAGCATCCTTTTTTGCATCACCTTCTCCATCGCGTATCTCGTTAAGCAATTCAAGCTCGATGGTGTGCATACTCTCACACTTAGAAGCCAGTCAGGCATTTGCCGGTGGTGTCTCGAATCTGGTGGAAATTCTGTGGCGGCGTTCTCCGGGCATGGGAATTTGGGCCTGATCAGGCGGCGAGGTCAAGGCTGATCGGGGCGATGGGCTGAGCCAAGGTTTCCGAGCCATCCACTTTTCGCATCTGGATCTGGCCCGAAGCCATCAGCGCCCAGAGCAGCATCGGCACGGTTTCGGCGCAGGGCAGCACGGTCTGGGTTTTGATGCGGCGGCGAAATTCTTCGTTCAGGCGCTCGATGGCGTTTGTCGTGCGGGCCGATTTCCACTGCGACGTGTCCAGCCGGGTGAAGGTGAACAGCCGGTCCCCGGCCTCTTCCAGGCTGTCCGCCACCGCGCGGCACTTCAGCCGCCATTTGCGCAGGAAGGCCTTGCGGCGTTTGTCGATTTCGACCGCGCTGTCGGCATAGATCATGTCGCGGTAATCCTCGGTCAACTCGTCCTGCATGCGTTTTGGGGCGTGGCCGAGAAGATTGCGGTGCTTGTGAACGGTGCAGCGCTGGATCGGCAGATCCTCGCTCCAGAGCGCGACAAGCGCGGCCTCGAGCCCTGGCGCGCCGTCGACAATGACAAATTCCGGTCGCTTCAGGCCGCGCGCATCGAGATCGCCGAGAAACTCGGCCCAGGCAGCCTTGCTTTCACCGCCCATATTCATGATCGAAAGCAGCACCTTCTGCCCGTCCCGGCGTATGCCTGCGGGTTTCGCTAATTCCCGGACACGGATTTCAGTAATTCCCGGACACGCGTTTCGGTAAATCCCGGACAGGGATTTCGGTAATTCCCGGACAGCTCCGGGGGCCTTGGGTACGGTTGGTCATCG
>NZ_QNQP01000048.1 GCF_003316635.1 Roseovarius dicentrarchi
CCGAAACAGCGAAGAAAAAGCGAAAGGAGGCAACAGCATTGACGCCATCATAATCAGCAGATCATAACGACTGGGTGGGTCAGATCTCGATGAAAATGCCGGGTCAGTTCTCAATGACAATCAACAGTCGCAGGCACCCAGACCTTGTCGTAGCAGGCAACCTTCTGGCCTTCCCAGGCCATAGCAGGAGAGGCGGCGGCAGCCATGGCGACAATCGCCCCCATCAAAATCGTCTTCATGTTTCTTCTCCATGTTGAATGAACACACGATCATGTTACCCAACGTCAACCGTGCGCGGCGACTGAAAAAAGGCGTTTAAGCAGAGGTCTGAACGCATTGCGCCGAAATTTTGAGCAAATCCGCAAAACTGTGTCTATCGCGCCATAGTTTTGACGCTTTGGCACTAACGCGTTGATACGAAACTGTGTCCGGCAACGAAACAATGATGGTCAATCAATGTCCGACATGAATATCTTGAAACAGTTGCGGCCCAGTCGATTCGCGGCATTTTGCAAGACATGAAGCGATAGACAGCAAAAATCCGCCGGGTCCAAGGCGCAACCGTCCCGTGGACCCGGCGGATCATCCGGACGTCTATTCCGTCGTTTCGACGATCAAAAGCTCGCGCTCGGACGCGCCGCGCGCGTGGTTCAACGCCTCCTGATATTCCGGCGAGTGATAGCAGGCCTCGGCAGCTTCTACGCTGGCGAATCTGGCAACCACGTTGCGCGGGCGCTCGCGCCCTTCCAACTGTACAAAGCGGCCGCCGCGCGCAATGAACTGGCCACCATGTTTGGCAATGGCCGGGCCGGCCAAGGCGGCGTATTTACCATAAGCGTCGTCATCCGTGACGGTAACGTGAGCGATCCAGAGTGCAGGCATGGTTTATCCTTTCATGACGTTTCTTGCAGCTTCGATTGCGGCATCAGCGTTGGATGCATCACTGCCGCCGCCCTGCGCCATATCCGGGCGTCCACCGCCGCCCTTGCCGCCCAGCTGTGCCACAGCCGCGCGCACCAGATCCACGGCCGAGAGCGCCCCGGTCTTGTCGTCGGTCACTCCGGCCGCCACAGCGGCCTTGCCCCCGGTATCGGCAATCAGCAGCACAGCGCCACTGCCTATCCGGGCCTTATGCTCATCCACCAGGCCAGGCAAATCCTTGCCGGAGATGCCGCTGAGCACCTGCGCAAAGAACTTTGTACCGCCGACATCCTCGATATCGCCGACATCCTGGCCCGCACCGCCGCCCATGGCCAATTCGCGGCGCAGCTGCGCAACTTCGTTAACCAATGCCCGGCGTTCCTCCATGAGCGCGCGCACACGCGTCTGGGCATCGTCCGGGCGCACCTTCAGCGCGCCGGCAATTTCGATCAGTGCCTTGGAATGACCGCCCAGATGCCGGAGCGCCGCCTCGCCTGTCAGCGCCTCGATCCGCCGCACGCCGGCGCTGGACGCGGCATCGCCCAGCAGCACGAACAGGCCGATGTCGCCAGTGCCGGAAACGTGGGTGCCGCCGCATAGTTCAATCGAATAAGTGCGCTTGTCCGCGCCCTTGCCCGAGCCATCCTGCCGGCCCATCGACACGACGCGAACCTCGTCGCCATATTTTTCGCCAAAGAGCGCCTGCGCGCCCAGATCGCGGGCCTCGTCCGGTGACATGATCCGCGTCTCAACCGGGGCATTCTGGCGAATATAGCGGTTCACATCCGCCTCGATGCGGGCCATTTCGTCCCCGGTCAGTGCCTTGGTGTGGCTGAAGTCGAAACGCAGACGGTCATCCGCGTTCAGGCTGCCGCGCTGCGCCACATGATCGCCCAGCACCTCGCGCAGCGCTTCATGCAGAAGGTGCGTGGCCGAATGGTTCGCACGGATCGCGCTCCGGCGGCCATGATCGACCTCCATCTGTACCGCCGCGCCCTTGGTCAGAGCGCCCTTTGTCACCTCTGCAAAGTGGATGAAAACGCCGGCCACCTTGCGGGTATCGGTGATGCGCGCCGTGCCGCCCTCGCAGGTCAGCGTGCCGCTATCGCCCACCTGCCCGCCGGATTCGGCGTAAAACGGCGTCTGGTTCAGCACGATCTGAACGGTCTCGCCCTCTTTCGCGCTGGCGACTGTCGCGCCGTCCTGTACCAGCGCGACGATCTGCGCCTCGGCCACTTCGGTGTCATACCCCAGAAAATCGGTGACGCCGCTTGCCTCGGCAATGTCGTACCAGACATCGGCATCCGCCGCCTCGCCGCTGCCGGACCATGCCGCGCGCGCCTTGGCCTTCTGCTCGGCCATGGCCGCGTCAAAGCCTGCGGTATCGACGCCGCGTCCCTTTTCGCGCAGCGCGTCCTGCGTCAGATCCAACGGGAAGCCGAACGTATCGTACAGCTTGAACGCCGTCTCGCCCGGCAGATCCGCGCCCTCGCCCAGCCCTTGCACGGCGTCGTCCAATAGACCCAGACCCCGCTCCAGCGTCTGCTTGAAACGGGTTTCCTCCAGGCGCAGCGACTCCTCGATCATGCCCTGCGCACGGCCCAATTCGGGAAAAGCCTGCCCCATTTGCGTCACCAGCGCCGGCACCAGGCGGTGCATCACCGGATCCTTGGCGCCCAGCAGATGCGCATGGCGCATCGCGCGCCGCATGATCCGGCGCAGGACATAGCCGCGTCCCTCATTGGACGGCATCACGCCATCGGCCATCAGGAAGGAGGTCGAGCGCAGGTGATCCGCGATGACCCGGTGATGCACGTTACCCGGCCCGTCCGCATCTGTGCTGGTTGCGTGCGCGCTGGCCTCGATCAGGGCGCGCATCACGTCGGTGTCGTAATTGTCATGCTTGCCTTGCAGCAATGCCCCGATCCGCTCCAGCCCCATGCCGGTGTCGATCGACTGCATGTCCAGGTCGCGCTGCGTGCCATCCTCGAACCGCTCGTTTTGCATGAAAACAAGGTTCCAGATCTCGATGAAGCGGTCGCCATCCTCTTCCGGGCTGCCGGGAGGGCCGCCCCAGATTTCAGGGCCATGATCATAGAAAATTTCAGAACAGGGACCGCAAGGACCAGTCGCGCCCATCGACCAGAAATTATCGTCCGTGGCGATGCGAATGATACGGTCATCCGGCAGGCCCGCGACCTTCTTCCAGATGCTCGCGGCCTCGTCATCGGTGTGATAGACCGTCACCAGCAGCTTGGATTTATCCAGCCCGAAATCGCGTGTCAGCAATTCCCAGGCAAAACGTATCGCGTCCTCCTTGAAGTAATCCCCAAAGCTGAAATTGCCCATCATTTCAAAGAAGGTATGGTGCCGGGCGGTATAGCCGACATTATCCAGATCATTATGCTTGCCGCCCGCCCGCACACATTTCTGGCTGGACGTGGCGCGCACATAGTCGCGTTTCTCCAGTCCGGTGAAGAGGTTCTTGAACTGGACCATGCCAGAATTGGTGAACATCAATGTCGGATCGTTGCGCGGCACCAAGGGCGAGCTGTCGACGATACGGTGGTCGTTTTGTTCGAAATAGCTCAGAAAGGTTGAGCGGATGTCGTTCAGCGTCGCCATGTTTTGGGATCTCTTTTCGCGGAATTTTCAGGACAGTCGGGCGTTTCCTGATTATCCGTCCCTGCCGCGCCTGTCCACCGCAAGAAAAAGGCCCGGCGCGCAATGCTGGCTCGTTCCGGGTTTTGGGACATAACTGCAACGGCTACCGAGAAAATTCTCGGTAGCCGTTTGATTTTAGGAGCATATTTTTCAGGGCTACTTACACAGACTGCGGGACTTTTGTCCCGGCGCAACAGTAAGCAGAAAAATCGTTTTGGGATTTCGTCGCCACGGAAAATGGCCAACATCCCATTCGGTCCCGGAGGCCTTCTTGACAAATCAATACCGACAGATCGGAGATCGAATGGTCAAGAAGCTCAAGCAGCTGAAGCTTTTTCAAGTCTACCCTGCCGTGCTGGCAGATTTCAACCTCAATACCTGCGGTGACCCGGACTGCGGCAACTTCGGCGTTGCGCCGGACTTCGCGATCCCTGAGTTCAAAGGAAAGAACGCTGCGCAACGCAAGCAGGCGGCCTCGGCGAGCATCCCGGCCCTGACGACCGGGATCGGCTCCTACACCATGTCGAGCGACGATCATCATCCGCGTATTTCGGAGGCCTTCGAATACGCCGGCGATCCGGTCGGCTGGGATGACGGCCGATCCATGGAGTGCGGTCATCAACGCGGCAACGGCGTTTGCGACATCAGCTTTTCGATCATGTCGAACGAGCACTTCCTGGAAGAGTATTACCGACTGCTCTTTGCTGGCGGCTGCCTTGAAGGGCCGGTGTGCGGCGCGTGCGGCGCGCGGTATCTCGAGAACTCCGACGAGTTCATATTCAATGGCACGCACGGGAAGCTGGCACCAAATGGCAATCGCCGAAAGGCGAAACCATCGGGGTTTCGGATCATCCACCGTCCCTGCAAAGGCAAGCGTGGCGCGAGGATCTCCGTATCGCTGGATCACCAAGCACAGAAGGAGCTGCGCGATAACGTCCGCATCCTGAGATGCATTGTCAACGGCGACAGCATCACGACCATGCGCCGTGTTCTGGCTGACCCCGACACCGGGAAGCAGATCGGCGTGAGCCGCCTTTACAGCCGCATCTTCTGGTTGGAGAAAACCTTGCTCGCCTTCGAGCGTGCGAAGCTGAAGGAATGGAAGCAGCGAGTGGAGGCGTCCGACCGCTTCAGCCACATGCGGATCGCCCACGACGACGTCACGATCTCGGTCAACTGGGAAAGCCGCTTCGATCGACGGCTGACGCCCCTCCAGTTTTCGGTCTCCGCCGACATTCGGAGCGGATATGTCTTCCGGATCGACGCAAACTTCGACCCGAATGTCGATCCCGTGGAGTTCATCCAAGAGCACTATCTCGACGACACAGGCCAGCCTACGAACCTCCGGCAACATTACTCCCAGAAATCGGGCGTCACCTTCACCGCACCCAAGATGCAGTTCCAGCGCCCGAGCGGGCGGCTCGATGAGGCCATGCTATTCGCCAGCGCGGAAGGCCGCTGGAGGGTGTTCTCCGAGCGTGTGCAGAATGCATACGAAAAGACCGTGAATGCCGGCTTCGCCCTTCCCCCTGAGACCCAGGAAAAGATCGCTGAAGCCGACGACAAGAGATATCAGCTGGACCAGATCCGGCAGGGGTATTTCGGCTTCCACGACACGGATCGCGACTTTCGGGGCAGCTTCAATGGGAGCGTTGTGAAGCCGACATACACCAAGGCGGCGCATCTTGCCTGCCTCCGGGATATGCTGCCCAAGGGCAAGATTACGTTGGTCGGTGAGCAGGAGGCGGCGATGGTGCGCGTCGTGCCACACGTATTCCGCGACATGATCAACGAAGACATGTTCGAGTGGTTCGTGATCTCCTTCGACAAAGAAGTCTCCGCACCCAAAAGCAAGGTAAACATCCGCCGAGGGCCGCGGTCAGGCAGCCTTGACTTGGTGCGTTGCTGCGTTCCATTCCCACGGCAGCAACTCGTGCAGGCGTGAGACCGGCATGTCGGAGATGCGGGCGATGACGTCAGC
>NZ_QNQP01000049.1 GCF_003316635.1 Roseovarius dicentrarchi
ATTTGCCTCGCAGATCATGTCGAACCGCATCTGTCGTGAATATGCTGTGTTCCGGTTGCGGGGCTGCTCGGCGAACTGGATGCCGTTGTCAGTAAGGATGGTGTGGATGCGATAAGGTACGGCCTTGTGTCAACGGCGGAGACAAAACCGGCCACGTGGCGGCGCAAAACCAGGCCAGTGGCGGGGTGCCAAGCGCCATGGCGCGTGCGCTCCCCAGATAGCTGGCGCGTGCCATGGCGCATTGGCCCGGAGGGCCAATTCTGCAACGTGTGATCAGGTGGCGGCTTGGGCTTTTCGGGCGCGGCTTTGGCCGAGGCGATAGCTGTCGCCGTTCATCTCGAGGATGTTTACGTGGTGTGTCAGTCTGTCGAGTAGAGCGCCAGTCAGGCGCTCGGTGCCGAAGGTTTCGGTCCATTCATCGAATGGCAGATTGCTGGTGATCAGCGTGGACCCGCGCTCATAACGCTGCGAGATCAGTTCGAACAAGAGCTCGGCGCCGGTCTTGGATAGCGGCACGAAGCCCAGTTCGTCGATGATCAGCAATTTAATGCCAGCCAGCTGCTTTTGCAGGCGGAGCAGACGGCGCTCGTCTCGGGCTTCCATCATCTCGTTGACCAGCATCGCGGCGGTGGTGAAGCTGACCGAGAGGCCCTTCTGGCAGGCCGCCAGCCCCAGCCCGAGGGCAACATGGGTCTTGCCGGTGCCACTGGGCCCCAAGGCGATGACATTCTCGCGCCGCTCGATCCAGTTGCATCGCGCAAGTTCCAGCACCTGCATCTTGTTGAGCTTTGGGATCGCTTTGAAGTCGAAGCTGTCCAGGCTCTTGGCCGTCGGGAACTTCGCGGCCTTGATGCGCCGCTCGATCATCCGCCGCTCGCGGTCGATCAATTCCAGCTCGACCAGACGCGCCAGGAACTGGACATGATCCAGCCCTTCCGCGGCGCATTGGCGGGCGAGCTTCTCGTATTCCCGCAGGAAGGTGGGCAGCATCATGCCGCTGTTGCACGGAAAATCCACTTATCCCGGCTGTTCAGATCAACTGAACCACCTCTAAGCTCATGGAGCGGATGCTGGGTGCCGAACTGACAGCCCACCTCGGCTATGAAGAAGGCAAGGACGCGCCTCTCGGACAGAGCAATCGCCGCAACGGCACATCGGCCAAGGTGCTGAAGGGGCAGGACGGGGAATTGCCGGTGGCGATCCCGCGGGACCGCGACAGCAGCTTCGAGCCGGAACTGATCAAGAAGGGTCAGACCCGGATCGACGGGATCGATGACAGGATCGTCGGGCTCTACGCCGCAGGGCTGACGGTGCGGGACATCCGGGCGCACTTGCTTGAACTCTATGGGCTGAAGGTCTCGCCTGATCTGATCAGCCGCGTCACTGATGCGGTGCTCGACGAGGTCCGGGAATGGCAGAGCCGGGCGCTGGACCGGATGTATCCCATTGTCATTTTCGATGCGCTCCGGGTGAAGATCCGCGACGCGGACAGTCGGACGGTCAAAAACAAGGCCGTCTACGTCGCCCTCGGCGTCACCAGGGATGGCCAGCGTGAGGTGCTGGGCCTCTGGATCGCTGAGAATGAAGGCGCCAAATTCTGGCTCTCGGTGATGAACGAGCTAAAGAACCGGGGTATGCAGGACATCCTGATCGCGGTCGTGGATGGGCTCAAGGGCTTTCCCGAGGCGATCACCGCTGCCTTCCCGGACGCCATGGTCCAGACCTGTATCGTGCATCTGGTGCGCCATTCCCTGAACTTCTGTTCCTGGAAGGACCGTAAAGCCGTGGCCGCCGACCTGCGCCGGATTTACAGCGCCCCGACCGCCGATTTGGCCGAGGCCGAGCTCGATGCTTTTGAGGAAAAATGGGCCGGGAAATACGCGTCCATCGCCCCGGCCTGGCGCCGGGCATGGCAGGAAGTAATTCCGTTCTTTGCCTTCGATCCGGCAATCCGGAAGATCATCTACACGACCAACGCCATAGAAAGCCTGAACCGCGTGATCCGAAAATCGATCAAGACGCGCGGCTCTTTCCCGACTGACGAAGCAGCGACCAAGCTGATCTACCTGGCAATCCGCAAGTTCGAAAAGGATGGCCGAAACGTCCGCGAATGGTTTGCAGCCCGCAACCAGTTCGCCATAATGTTCGACGAACGCTTCGACGCTTGAGTATCTGAAACCGCATGGGCCGGGCAAGATACACAGAGTTCATGACACTCCCGGCGTGCGTGGTCGTGGCGATCCCGTGACGAACTTGTCCCATAGTGCTTCCTTCCATTCCAAAGAATAGATCGCACCATCAAACCATGGGATCAAACACCTAACAGTAGCTCAGCCATAACTCTGCTTTTGGGCAGCATACATTGACGCATAAAGCCCGTCGGCTTTTGTGAGGTCTCCGTGAGTACCTTCTTCGACGACTTGGCCGCCTTCCATTACATAAATCCAGTCAGCATCAGCGACTGAACTCAAGCGGTGGGTAACTATGATCGTGGTCTTGCCTTTCCCAAGTTTTGCCAAGGTATCCTGAATACGCTGTTCGGTGCGCTGATCCAGTGCGGAGGTCGCTTCATCCAGCAGCAGGATCGGAGCTGACCTAAGAAAAGCGCGAGCGATCGCGATTCTCTGTTTTTGGCCACCGGAGAGTTGAGCCCCCTTGGGGCCGACTGGTGCATCACCGCGCTGCCGGATTAGGTCTGCAATGGCGGCCTGTTCGGCCGCCTCCCAGATTGCTTCTTCGGAAGCGTCCGGGCGGACGTAACGGATATTTTCCCAGATGGAATTATTGAAGATAACAATGTCTTGGGCCACGACGGAAAAGGACTGGCGCAGGGACCTGATTGTGATTTTTTCGATGGGCTGCTCGCTGATCGTGATCTGTCCGTCGGCAACATTGTAGAGCCTAGCAATGAGACTTAAGATGGTGGTTTTCCCAGATCCCGTCGACCCTACGATCGCTGTGGTCTTGCCACCTTTCAAGGTCATGTTGACCCGGTCAAAAAGTGGTGCATTCTCGGAATATCGAAATGCAATATCCTGCAAAACGATATCACCCTTGGTATCAAATTCCTCCACGGCCTCAGGGGCGTCCGTAATCGTTGGGGTTTCCCGGAAAAGCGAATGAACTCCTTCAAGCAGAACAAGATTCGCCTGCAGCTTTGTGAAAAACTGAGCCACCAACCGGGCTGGGTCAAACAAGAGAACCAAACCGAGCAAGAAGGTGATCACGCCGGCACCATCAAGATCATAGGCGGGATTGAGCGCCATGTAGCCACCGCCGCCGATAACGAGCACATAGGCAACCGCTGAAGACAAGTCGATGGACGGCAAAACCATGGCTTCTGCCGCTTGCAACCGGATTGAGAGGTTTCGGATTTCTTGGGTGGCCTTACGCATTCGCGAGCGTTCACTCGGTTCTTGATTGGAGATTTTCACGGTGCGCATCCCGCCTGTCATCTCCTCGATGCCTGTCATGTAATTACCCACGGCGTTCTCGGCACTTTGCTGGATTGTCTTGATGCGTTCCGCGACCATGAGCATCAGAAAGATGATAAACGGAATGACAATCACGGCTGCCATGAAAAGCTGAGGCGAGAGGTAGATGAGGTAGGCCGCAACCATGATCACTGTCACGGCGTCTCGCAAAGCGTTTACCGTGGCTTGACCCACGAACAAACTCAGGTCCTGTGCTTGGTTGACCATTCGCAAGATAATTTCACCGGACTTGGTCCGTTCGAAATAGGACAGGTCCAGACGCATCAGGTGATCAATCATATCTTCGCGCATCTGCAGCACGGCATTGCTGGCGAGCCAGACCGACAATCGAGGGGTGAGATAGGACATTACTCCGCGAACGGCGAAAAGCATGAAGACAATGACGCAAACACGGGCGAGTTCCCAAGCACTGCCGCTCTCAAATATCACGCGCAGACCACTCTCGGTCAGAGCCAAGAACTGCTGATATACTAGGCCTTGGATCAGGACTGTACCCAGAACGACTATGAGCCAAGGGGATTTTCTTTTCAGGTAGTTGTCCCAAAACCAGCGCAGGTTCTTGCGATCCTGCGCGGAAAACAGAGGCTTTGTTCTACGTAGCTTTTTAAACAGCATACCATCTTGTTCCTGTATCAAGGCCCGGAAGAATGGGCATGAAGCGAGACCTGCTTGGATCCTGTTCAAGCTTGAGTGCTCTTATGCGAAACTGAGCCATATGTGAGATTTTTGGGGGAATAAAGCGGCCTATTTGTGACGCCGTCGCTTGGGGATGGACCTGTCGCGGTGAGATATGCGCAGAAGTTGGTGACGCTTGATCAGGCGGCGGCTTGAACGTGGCGAAGCCCGTCGCGGAACTCAACTCCCTGGATGATCTCGGGCAGTCGATTTTGACCATCGAGCTTGCGCCATTTCTTTTGGGGACATCATCAGCTTGAAGGCCATGGCCAGACCGGTCTTGCGGCTGAGGCATCCCTTGGTGCGTTTTGTGCGATGCCGGACGGTGGCGACTGTGCTTTCGATTGGGTTTGACGTCCGAATGTGCTTCCAGTGTTCCGCTGGGTAGTCGTAGAAGGTCAGCAGCGCGTCTCGATCCTTGACCAGTTTGGCGACCGCCTTGTCCCATTTCACGCCATAGGTTGCGACGAAGAAGTCGAAGGCAGCGTTCACTTTGGCTTTTGTCTCTG
>NZ_QNQP01000004.1 GCF_003316635.1 Roseovarius dicentrarchi
GGGGCCGCTCATACGATGATATTTTTGCGGCCGGCCTGTCGCACCGCGTTGTTGCGAAGCCTACTGCGCGCCAAGCCTATCTGGCCGGGCTGATCTACACGCCGGTTGCGGTAGATCGTGAAGGCCGCGTGAAGGTCGATAACTGGACCTATGGCGGGCCGATGACGCAAGACATGCTGTTGCCCTATCATGGGACCGGCAAGCGCATTCTGCTGGGCCGCAATCCTGATGATCTATCCCAGCCAGCACTGGCTTTTGATGAAGCTGGGGATCTGATCGCCGAGGGCATCGCCGTTGTCGAGCGGGGCGCATATGGCAGCAAAAGCGGCATCCGAGAGGCGGCGCGGCTGCGTAAAGAGGCCCGGACAAAGACCGCGCAGGCCGATGCAGCGAACGAATATCTGTCTGATACCGAACTGCGCGCCGCCTATTCCTATCTGGATATCGAGGATGCGGAAATCGCACCGGAACCGGCCCGCAAGGTTGTCGGCGCGCGGTTCGGCGCGCCGTTGCGTGACAAGATCGCGGCCCCGTCCGTCGAAAACGAGACCGTGCCAGAAGAATTTTACCGGAACTTTGACGCCGCGATGCGCGCACAGCGCGCAAAGGGCGACGGGGTGGCATGACGGCGTTGCACCGCCGCCATGCCGACTGAAGCGCGGGCAAGGCCCGCAACCTGAACGGAGGCCAGAATGGCAGACCATCTGAGACTTGCCAAGACCGATAGCGCACCGCGCACCATCGGCGATTGGGCAGATACCGAAACGTCGTGTGATATCATGCGGTCGCTGGAGCTGGTGCAAAGCTTGCCCAGCCCGGCAATGTCGATGATCGCAGGCGCGCCGGGTATCGGCAAAAGCGCGAGCGTAAAGCGCTTTTGCGACAATTTGGGGCAGCAGGCCCAGTATATTCAGGCGGCGCGGGGTGAAGGCACCGCATGGAATTTCGCCACGTCGATGATGCGCCTCTGGGGCGGTTGTTTCGGCGCACCGAAATTCAATTCGCTGGCAGAAGCCCGCTTTATTGTTGCCAGAAATTTCGGAGCGGGTTGCATTTTAGTGGTCGATGAAGCCCAGTATCTTGACCAGAAGAACCGCAAAACCGGGCAGGTTGGCGAAGCCTTTGAATGGCTGCGCGCGACCGCCGATGAAGGCGCGTTCAAGCTGGTGTTCTGCGGTGATCTGAACCTGCCCGGCGCAATTCGTAAAATGCCGCAGCTGCAAAGCCGCATTCGGCGGCCTGTCGTCGTGACCGAGGCCACCCGCGCCGATGTGGCAGCGATTGTGCGCGGCACTGCATTTGAAGCCCCTGCGTTTCTGGACGCGCTTCACGCTATCGCCCGAAAGGCAGGCGGGCTGCGCAATGTCGAGAATATCGCAACCATCGCACAGCTGTTCGCAGGTGACGGCGTTCCGACACTGGCACACGTCAAAGCCGCGATTATTGATATGAAACTTGCGCCGAAGGGAGCTTCTAAATGACTGATCGTGATGTGATCATTTACATGCCGATGCAGGCATCAGAAGTTGAGCCAACCCGCAAACTTATGGGCTTGATGGCGCAGTTTCCCACGGTGTTCTGGAATTATGCCAACAGCATTGCCGAGTTGATGCTGAGCGATGACGAAAGCGCAGGCGAGCAGCTGGCGCAGTTGGTCGCCGCCATGAAAGCGGATGCTGAAAAGGCCGAAGGAATAAGGCGCACCCTCGCACCGATCTTGGCCCGTGCGGAAATTTCCGATCCTGATGCGCGGAAAGGTGGCCTGCAATGACCGCACCGGAAGATTACCGCGTGAAAAACGCGCGCGAAGGCAAGGCTTTCTATCTGCCGGGCAAAACCGTTGAAGAAATCCGGGCAGAACTGCGCGGTGCGCCGATCACGCTGCACATGCATGAAGGCGATCTGAACAAGATGCGTGACGACGCCAAAGAGGCGGAGCTGACGCTTGCGCTGATCAATCAAGCGCTCATGTTTTTTTCGCGCGCCGCTGAATATTCGACCGATAACATAGGTGGGGCGCTGGAGCTTCTGGCGCGGGCCACAACCGATGAAGCCGCGCCTTGGTCAATGCGACTGGCCACCGCCCTGAATGACCTTGAACCCGTCTATCAGGAGGATACGCAATGACCCTTTCGCGCAAACAGCTGGCAATCCTGCATGTCGCCAAGTCCAAGCTGGGGCTGAGCGATAACCACTATCGTGGGGCGCTTGTCCATCTGACCGGCGCGACCAGCGCCAAGGAACTGGATCAAAGCGGCTTTGAAATCGTCATGGGGTATTTCGAGTGGATGGGCTTTGCGCCTATGAAGGCGCGCGGTCAGGATTACGGCACCCGCAAGGGCATGGCGAGCTTTGCCCAGTGCGAGCTGATCCGCGCGCTCTGGGCCGAATACACGCGCCATGTGGCGGGCGAGGATGAACTGAACAAGTGGCTGCTGCGCAGCTTCCAAGTGTCCAGCCTGCGCTTTCTGACGGCAACGCGCGCGGCCCATGCGATCACGGCGCTCAAGGCGATGAAGGCCCGCGCCGCATAGGCAGGCGCAGCATGGAAATTGAACAGGGGCGGCGCTTGATGTGCCGCCCCTTTTTCGCTCGGCGCAGAAAAGCGGCTGTAAGCGCCGTTCAGGGCCGTTTGGCATCACACGGCCGCAAAAATCGCTTCCGGGCTTCCTGACCCCTTTAAATGGTATTCAAATCGCGCGCTGTGCGCGCCCTGTCGGTAGCGATTGCGAATTGCGGTTGATCTGCGCCGAAAACTGGCGATGATGGCACGAACTCATCAAGGCGGAAAACTCAGGGACGTGGCGGCCCATCACGGTTTGGGCTGAACCGGAGGTTATGGATTTCTTAGGATGATGCGAAGCGCCGCGGCATCGCGGCGCGCAATCGCAGCCTTCAGGAAATCCGCCATGCTCATCAACGCCCAATCTCTTGACCTCGTTTATAGCGGCTTCAAAACCGTTTACACTGACGCCTATCTTGCCGCCCCGACGCATTCCGACAAGGTTGCGATGACAGTCCCCAGCAGCGGGCGCGATGAAACCTATGGCTGGATTGGTCAGTTTCCGCAGCTGCGCGAATGGATTGGCCCGCGCCACGTTCACGGGCTGAGCGCGCATAGCTTCAAGATCGTCAACCGCGACTTTGAAAGCACGGTTTCGGTCCATCGCAATGACATTATGGATGACCGGCTGGGCGTCTTCAAACCCAGCTTTGCGGAAATGGGCCACCTTGCGCGCAATCATCCCGAAGAACTGATTTTCGGCCTGCTGGCGGATGGCTTTGAAAGCCAGTGCTATGACGGGCAGAGCTTCTTTGATGCGGATCATCCGCAAAAGGACGGCAAAGTTTCGGTCAGCAATATGCAGACCGGCACCGGCGCGCCCTGGTATCTTCTGGACACGTCGCGTTCTGTGCGCCCGCTGATCTGGCAGGAACGCGAAGGCTATCAGTTTCAGGCGAAGACATCGGCGGGCGATGACAACGTATTCATGAACAATGAATTCCTCTATGGCGTGAATGCGCGTGTCAACGCGGGCTTTGGTCTTTGGCAGCTGGCATTCGCCAGCAAGGCGGAACTGACACCGGCAAACTATGCGGCGGCGCGCGCCGCAATGATGAATTTCCGCAGCGACGATGGCCGCATTCTGGGCATCAATCCGACGACGCTAGTTGTGCCGCCGACGCTGGAAAGCGCCGCTCTGCATGTGGTCAATACCGAAACTTCGGACGGCGGCGGCTCGAACCCGTGGAAGGGCACCGCCGAGCTGATCGTAACGCCGTTCGTGGTCTGATCCATGAGCGGCTTTGCAACAGCGATCTGCGACCGCGATCTGGGCGGAAAAGGCGCGCCCGAATGGGTCCACCTTTTGCCGTCCGGGCGCATCGTCGGGCGTGATGGGCGCAGCTTTGATCTGACTGATCCGCAAACCGTCATGGCACAATTCGAGGCGGGCCGAATTGATCTGCCGATCGACTATGAGCATCAGAACGACAGGTCCAAGGCGTCCGGGCCGGTTCCGGCGGCGGGCTGGATCAAGGAACTGCAAGCGCGCAAAGACGGCTTATGGGGCCGCGTGGAATGGACCGCGCGCGCAGCCGATCTGATCGCCAATCGCGAGTATCGCTATCTCAGCCCGTCGATCCTCTACAACCGGCTGGATCAACGTATCGTCAAATTGAAGGGCGCGGGCCTTGTTCATGCCCCGAACCTGCACCTTACCGCCCTCGCATCTCAGGAAGACACCATGCCCCAAGACGAAATGACCTTTGCCCAAAGCATCGCCAAAATGCTGGGCTTGCCGCCCGAAACGCCCGAAGATGAAATTCTGCGCGCACTGGTGGAACACATGGAAGCAACGTCCAGGGACGATGCCCAGATGGCACAAGCGCGCCCGGACCCGCGCCGATATGTGCCGATTGAGGCGCTGCACAGCCTGATGACGGATCGCAACGCACAGGCCGCGACCATGCGCGAGGCCCGCGCGCAATCACACGTCGATGACGCCTTTCGGCGTGACTATCTGACCGGACCGATGAAGGATTGGGCGCCCGAGCTTTGCCGGATGGATGAGGCCAGCTTTGATGCATTCATTAATACCGCCACGCCATACGCGAAGGGCGGCAGCATCCTGCCCAGCGGCCCGCCACGCGGCGCGGATGCGCAGGCCAAAGGATCGCCGCTTGCCGAAGCGGTTTGTGCGCAGCTGGGCATATCCATCGACCGGCTGGCGAATTAGGAATTGGCCGGGCTGGCATGGCCCCGGCTGATTGGCCTGCGTTTCAGAGTGCGCAGGCCCGCGCGCGTCCCGGCTTGTGCCGTTCTCCCCGCATGGTCGGGGCGCGTATCGACCCAACCCGAAAGTATGCGGTAATGAAACAGGAAAAAAGCCCCCGTCCTGAACGTCCGAAACGGTCCAAGCTATGAACTTGGCGGCGCGATGGGCTGGTTTATTGGCGGCGGGGCCTCCCCTTCTGGTCAAGCCAGCAACCCCGCATAGCGCACCGATCCAAAGACCGGGCAACGGCCGGGAGAATATCACCGTGTCGCGCCAATGGCGTTCATTCTGACCAAAAAACCATCAGAGGTAAAGCCCGTGACCGCTCTTGTTCCTATCCCGCCCAAACCACCCGCCCAGATCGCTCCCTATGTCGCAATCCTTGGCCCTGACTTGACCCTGACATTCCTTCTGCGATTTGGCGGCGGGCAGCTCAACATTGGCGAGAACCCGCGTGAAGATTCCAAGCTGGCGCAGTTGGTCGGGCTGGAACGCGCCAAGGCGCTGGCACAGATCCCCGCGCGGCAACGCCAAGTGCCACTGGCAAAGCCGTGGACCGCTCAATATCTGCGCTTCAAGGGCGTGAGCGTGTCAGAAATCGCTCGCACAGTCCGGGCGTCTGAAACAGCCGTGCGCCGCTGGCTGGCACGGGCCGACGAACGCATGGCACAAGGGAAGCCGGTATGGAGGGCAATTCAACGGGTGTTAAAGAGGGTGCTCGCGACCTGTCTAAATCCGTCCACCAGCTGGACGCCGAGCTTGAGCTGATGCGCGGGGCGCTGGATGATATGTCGGCTGCGCTGGCCCGCGCTGTCGCCACTCAGATGGATGTGCGCGCCAGCATCGCCCAAGGCCTTGCCGCCGCCGCACCGTCCTGTTCTGCGCCCATCACCGAACACCGCAGGCAGCATCGTTCGGGACGCGCCCCCAAGATCGAAAATGATCCCGAACTGCGCGCCTTCATCCTTGCCCGCATCGACCGCCTGACCTTCCCGCAAATCGCTGATGACGTGGCCGAACACTTCGAGGAAAGCCGCCGCGTCAGAAAGACCGCAATCTGGGATTGGTATCGCAAGACCTATCGTCGCAAATAGCGCTACCGAATGTCAACGGACGGTCCCGGTACTCCCGCGAACTGCTGGCCACTTCCGGTGACAGAACCACTGAAACGGGGTGACAGAACAACTGAACACTAACACGGGCAAAGCGACGCTGGACGGCTTGGTGATTTCTGACAACCGCGCGCCTGCGCGGCGATCTGCGCAAGCTGCGGCTGCACAAGATCGGCCTCATCTTTCAGTTTCGAACTCTTTTGCCGTTTCTGGACGCCATGGCCAATGTCGCCCGTATGATGAGAATGGCGGACAACTCCGCCCCCGTCGCGCGTGCGCCGGTCAACAGCCCGCGCATCATTCGGGCGGACGAGCCGACAGCGGCGCCCGGCAGCAAACGGGCTGGTATCGTCATGGATCTTCTGCGCAAACTGGCGACGGAACAGGGCGCCCGCATCATTGCGGTGGCCCATGACGACAGGATATACGACCGGTTCGATACGCTGTGTCACCTGCGGCGCGGACGGCTGGAAACTAGCTGAGGACATTTGACATGACGACCCCAACCAAGGCCCAGCGCGTGCTGCAAATCACCGGCGTTGTCGCCATCGTTTTCGGGCTTTTGACAGTGTTCGCCGGGGGGCGGGCGCTGTTTGCCAGTGATGCGGCCATCGGCGATGTGGTGCCGTTTGTGCTGCGCTTCAATTTCATGGCCGGGTTTGTCTATATCCTTGCCGGGGTGGGCCTGTTGCGGCGCGAGCGTTCGGCGGTGTGGATATCGCTGGCCATTCTGGCGGTGACGTTTCTGGTCGCGGTGGCGCTGTGCATTCACATCCAGCAGGGCGGCGCATACGAGCCGCGCACCGGGGCGGTGATGATCCTGCGCATCGTGGTCTGGGCGGTCATCACGCGGATTGCGTGGGTGCATATCCGGCGCGGGCAGGCGCGCTAGGCGTCGCCCGGCAACCGGGGTTGCCGGGGCTGCGGTCCAGATCAGGTATCAGGCGCCGCCACGTGGCGCAGATGCCCCGTTTTCATCCACAGCGCCGCCCCATTTGCGCCTGCCACGGCTGACAGTTCCTGACCCTCCGGCAGGCGCAGCCATGACCCTGTGCGAAGATCCCCGCCCTGCCGGGTCAGCGCCCCCTCCAGCACCAGCAGCTCGATCCCGCCGGGCGCGTCCACATCCAGCGCGGCGCCGGGGTCAAGGCGCGTGTAGCTGACGACCTCTTGCGCATCCTTGTGCAATTCGGCGCGCTGCACACCCGGCGCCACTGTCGCCAGCCCGGCGCGCATATCCTTGCGAAACTGGTGGCGATCCTCGGGGGCAAACTGCCACAGCTTGACAAAGATGGTGCAGCCCGCATCCGAGCGGGGCGTGTGCCGGCTGGTTGGCGGATTGCGCACATAGGTGCCTGCCGGGTAATCGCCATGCTCGTCCTGAAAGACCCCCTCCAGCACCACGAACTCCTCTCCTCCGCCATGGGTGTGGGGGACAAAACTGTGACCGGCGTCAAAGCGGACGATGCTGGTGGCGCGCGCCACTTCGTCGCCGATCCGGTCCAGCATCCGCCGCGACACCCCCGCCGACGGGGAGGCGTGCCACGGCAAACGATCCGAATGCACCAGCGCGGCCTGCGAGAAGTCCGAGTTCAGTTCCATATCTTTTGCCCGCCGTTTTAGGTAACATCCACCGGCGGCCGGCGCGTCATTACGCGCCTTGCCTGCCGAGAATTGCAAGTTAAGCTGACATCAGCAAATAGCAACACCAGCGGAGGACACCATGCCAGACGGAGCCAAAACAGACCACGCAGCCCGGCGCAGCCTTGTCGTTGATGCGTTCACCAACAGCGTGCTGGACCCCGGCGCGCCCATGCTTGGCCCGCTTGAGGATGGCGGCACGATCATCGCCAATACCGCGCCGGGCTGCTGGGGCCCGATGATCACCCCCCGCCTGCGCGGCGGGCATGAGGTGACGCAACCGGTGTATGTCGAGGGGGCCGAGGTGGGGGATGCGGTGGCCATTCGCATCCGCGATATCACCGTGACCTCCATCGCCACCGCGTCCGGCCATGACAATTCGCCCGAGGGGTTCTGTTTGGGCGATCCCTACGTCGCCGCGCGCTGCCCGGTGTGCGATACCATCGCGCCCGAGACGCATATCGAGGGTGTCGGCGGGCAATCGGTGAAATGTGACAAATGCGGCAATGCGGTCACCCCGTTCGAGATCGTGCATGGCTATACCGTCACCTTCGACGACACCCGCAGCGTCGGTTTGACCCTGCCCAAGGCGGCGGCAGAGACGATTGCGATGCAGGCCGATCACTATTCGGCGCTGCCCGATGCCAGCCGCCAGCATTCGATCCTGAACTATGCGCCGTCGGACATGCCCGGCACGCTGGTCCGGATGCGCCCCTTCCTTGGGCAGCTGGGCACATGCCCGTCGATGCCGATGCCCGACAGCCACAATGCCGGCGATTTCGGCGCCTTCCTTGTGGGCGCGCCGCATGAATATGCCATTACCGCCGAACAGCTGGCCGAGCATAAGACAGACGGCCACATGGATATCGACGCGGTGCGCGCCGGCGCGATCATCGTCTGCCCGGTCAAGGTCAAGGGCGCGGGCGTCTATATGGGCGACATGCACGCAGGGCAGGGCGATGGCGAAATTGCCGGTCACACGATGGACGTTTCCGGCGCTGTGACCTTGCAGGTCGAAGTGGTCAAGGACTACCCGCTGGACGGCCCCGTTCTGTTCCCGCTGGAGGAGGATCTGCCGCCCATGGCCAAACCCTTCACCGCCGAGGAGATGGCCAAGGGCCGGCGCCTTGCGGAACGTTGGGGCGTGGGCGACATCGCGCCGCTGGCGCCGATCTCGGTCATCGGTACAGCCGCCAATCTGAATGATGCCATCGACAACGGGCTGGCGCGGGCCGCCAGGCTGCTGGATGTCACCGTGGCCGAAATCCGCAACCGCGCCACCGTGAACGGCGCGATTGAAATCGGCCGCGCGCCGGGGGTGATACATGTCACGTTCCTGGCCCCGCTGGACAAGCTGGATGCCGTTGGCCTTGGCGACTACGCGCGCGAACACTACGGGCTGTAGTCGGGGGGGTGCGGCGGTCGGCATTGGCCGACTGCTGCGCCCTTACATGGCGGTGCCGGCAGCCCGTCAGGCGACCGTTTTGGGCGCAATCCTGAGCGCCCGCAGTGCGTTCAGGATCACCGCCACGTCGATCACCTCCTGCAAAAGCGCGCCCTGCACCGGGCTGAGATAGCCCAGTGCGGCGGCAATCATGCCCAGAATCGACAGACCGATGCCCACAATCACGCTTTCCAGCGCGATCCGCCGCGCGCCGCGCGCCACCTCCAGCCCCGGCAGCAGGCGGTCCAGCCGGTCGACCAGCAGCACCACATCCGCCGCCTCGGCGGAGGCCGCCGTGCCGCGTGCGCCCATGGCCACGCCCACATCCGCCGCCGCCAGCGCGGGCGCGTCATTCACGCCGTCGCCCACCATCATCACCGGGCCGCGCGCCCGTTCGGCCAGCACCAGCTGCACCTTTTGATCCGGTGACAGCTGCGCCTGAACCGCGTCCAGATCCAGACCGCCGGTCACATCATCGGCCACTGCCTGCCGGTCGCCCGTGGCCAGCAGAATGCGCCCGATCCCGATGCGGCGCAGCCCGGCCAGAAACCCGCCGGTGCCGCTGCGCAGCATATCGGCCATCACCAGATACCCGGCAAGCCGTCCATCCACGGCGACCGCAACGGTGACTTCGGCCTCTGACGTGGCGGGGTGGTTCGGATGCGCGGCGCTGGTCTGCTTCAGCACGAAATCCGCGCCACCCACCGCCACGCGGCGACCATCGACCATGCCGGTCACGCCCGCGCCCGGCAGCTCGACCGGGCTGTCGGGGACGGGCAGGGTGATGCCCCGCTCCTGCGCGGCGGCCACGATGGCCTGCGCGATGGGATGTTTCGAGGCCTGATCCAGCGCGGCGCCAAAATAGAGGATGTCATCCTCGCCCAGTTCTGACTGGGCCTTGATCGCCACGATGCGGGGGCGCCCATCGGTCAACGTGCCGGTCTTGTCCAGGATCACGGACCGGATGCGCGCCATCGCCTCCAGCGGGCCAGCGCCCTTGATCAGCACGCCGAAATGCGCCGCACGCGACATGCCGGCAACCAGCGCGACCGGCACCGCCAGGATCAGCGGGCAGGGCGTGGCCACGACCAGCACGGCCACCGCGCGGATCGGATCGCCGCTGAACCACCACGCGGCGGTGGCGATTGCGACGGTGACGACCAGAAACACCAGCGAATAGCGGTCGGCCAAACGCACCATCGGCGCCTTGGATTTCTGCGCCGCCTCAACCAGCCGGACAATGCCGGCATAGGTGCTGTCGGAGGCGCGGTGGGTGGCGCGCAGGTCGAACGCATCGCCGCTGTTGGTCGATCCGCTCATCACCGCGCCGCCGGGGGGCAGGCGGGCCGGCATCGCCTCGCCCGTCAGGGCGGACTGGTTCAGCAGCGCGCCCGCCCCCTCGACCGTGCCATCGACGGGGGCGATATCGCCCTGCCGGATCAGCAGCAGATCGCCGGGCGTGATGGCGTCCAGATCCACCTCGACCAGCGCGCCGTTTTCATGGCGGGTGGCGGTGCGCGGCACACGCGACAAAAGATCGCTCATCTCGCGGTGGGCGCGCCGCTCGGCCGCGCTTTCCAAAAAGGTGCCACCGGAATACATCAGCGCGACCACCGCCGCCGCCAGCGTTTCGCCGAACACCAGCGCGGCGGTCATCGACAGCGCCGCCACGATATCCAGCCCGACATCGCCGCGCGCCAGGCTGCGCACAATCTCCACCACCAGCGCGGTCAGAACCGGAACCACGCCGGCGATCCAGACCATATCGGCCAGATCGTCGCGCCCCGACGCCCACAGCGCCAGCCCGGCGGCCAGCCCGATCAGCGCAATCGACACAAGTGCGATATTCAGTCGGTCCTGAAAGTAAGATGGCATGTCGCCCGGCCCCCTTGCTGGCTTGACCAGGCAGCCAGGCGCTGCGTGATCTGGCTGTGCATCCGTCCCCAGGCAAAAGGGTACGGCCACCGGCGCCAAGCCTAGTGGCCTTTGCTGCAAGGGCCAAGGCCCGATTGATCCGCCGTCAGTGGGGGCGGCGACGCTGCGTCACCCTTGGGGAAAATGAAGCGTGCAGCGCAATCCGGCAGGCAGGGACAGATCTGCGTTATCCAGTTCCATCCTCAGACCGAAGGTGGCGGTGGCGGCATCAAAAACCCGGTCGATCACGCGGATCGTGGCGCGCCGGGGCTCGTCCAGCGGCGCTTCGGGAATGACCTGCACGCTCTGGCCAATGCTGAGGCGGGGATAGTGGCTGATCGGGGCGTATGCCTCGACCCGCAGCTGATCGATCCGGGCGATAGTGGCGATATCTGTCTCCCCGTTGCGAAATTCGCCCTTGTTGGCCAGCCGCTCTGTGACGACGCCGGCGATCGGGCTGGTTATGGCCTTTTGCGCCAGCAGCGCCCTGGCCTGCGCGACCTCCAGACCGGCCATGTCGATGGCCATGCGGGCGCGATCCAGATCCTGAATTGCCACAGCCAGCTCAAGCGCGGTTTCCTTGGCTTGCGTATCGGGCAGCGCGTTGCGTTTGGCCAGCGTGTTGCGGCGCTCGGACAGCAGGGTCAGAAAATTGCGACGATTACCGGCCTGCCCGCCGCGCCCGATGGCGGCGCGGTCGCACGCCTCAGCTGGCGGGTGGAGAACCGCGGGCAGGCAGCGACCGATGCCGAAGAATGGATTGACCGTGTGTATCTGTCGCGTGACGGCGTGCTGGACGACAGCGATACGTTGCTGGGCGAGTTTTCTCATACCGGCGCGCTGGCGGTTGGCGCAGGCTATGATGCCGCCGCAGATGTAACATTGCCCGTCGGCATCGAAGGCGACGTTCAGCTGTTGGTCGTCACGGACGCGGCGCAGGCTGTAATGGAGCCCGATACGCGCGCCTCCAACCTGGCTGCCGGGGCCATCACGCTGGCCTCGCCCTATGCGGATATGGCTGTGCAGGCGGTGACGGCGCCGAGCGGGTCTTTTGTCGCCAATGAAACCGTGACTGTCCTGTGGCGCGCGGCCAATACCGGCCCGGATGCGGTGCCCGTCGGCGCGGCGTGGGTGGACCGGGTATGGCTGGCCAAGGACGCGGTGCGCGGTGCTGACGACATCCTGCTGGCCGAAGTGGCAGGCACAGGGCCGCTGGCCGTCGGGTCCAGCTACTGCCGAAGCGTAACGGCGACATTGCCCAACGGACAGGTCGGCACGTTCCGCATCATCGTTGAAACCAATGCCGACACCGGTATTTACGAACGCGGCGCTGCGGCGAACAACGTACGTGTCGCATCCGGCTCGGTTTCGCTGGCTGCGGCCCCCTCTGCCGATCTTTCGGTCAGGGTTGTGGATGGCCCGGACGCGCTGGTGCCGGGGGCGGTCGAAACTGTCAGCTGGACCGTCACCAACAGCGGCGAGGCACCGGCGCGCGCGCCATGGTCCGACGGGGTTTACCTGATGGGTCCGGGTCTTGGCGCCGGGCGTTACCTGGGCGACGTGACGCAAAGTTTCGATCTGGCGCCGGGCGCCAGCTATGAGGCGACACTGGACGTGACCATTCCGGCCGTCGGCGAGGGAGAGTACCGGCTGGAGCTGCGCAGCGATCATCGCGGCCGCGTCTATGAGGGCGGGCGCGATGGCAACAACGCCGCCGATTCCGGTGTCCTGGGCATGTTGCACCCCAATCTGGCGATTGGCGCCGTGACACTGGACAATGCGACCGTCACCTCGGGCGATGCGGTGCGCGTAACCTGGGATGTGGTCAATACCGGCGCCGGCGCCGCGCAGGGCGCGCGCATCGACCGCCTCTGGCTTAGCCGGGACGCAGAGCTGGACGCCGGTGATCTGCTGCTGGGCGAGGTGACGTCCGGCGCGCTGGATGCAGGGGCCAGCGCCGTGGCGTTCAGCGATGTCAGCATCCCGATCTCCGCCTCGGGGGCGTGGTTCATCCTGGTCGGCGTCGATGCCGGTCAGGCCGTCTCCGAGCCGGGCCACGAGGACGACAATCTGGCCAGCGCTGCGCTTGCGGTCACGCTGGCGCCCTATGCTGATCTGGAAGTGACGTCGATCACCGCGCCCGCGCAGATCATCGACGATCCGGCGCGTGTTTCCGTGACGTGGACGGTGGACAACACCGGCACCGGGCGCGGCATCACCGACGTCTGGAGCGACCGCATTTTTGTGTCCCGCGACGATATCATCGGCAACGCGGACGATATCGAGCTGGCGGTTTTCGCGCATACAGGCGGACTGGATGCCGGCGCCACCATTGACCGGACCGAGGAATTCTACCTGCCGGCCCGTATGACAGGGCGCTTCACGCTTTATGTCACGACCGACGCGGGCAAGGCGGTGTTCGAGAACGGGCAGGAGGCCGACAACACGCTGGCAATGCCAGGGTTTTTCGACGTGGCGCCCATTCCCTATGCCGACATGGTGGTCGAGACGGTCACGGCACCGGGCAGCGCACAATCGGGCGGCGATGTCACCCTGCGCTGGACGGTGGCGAACAACGGGATTGGCCTGACGCATGTCAGCCGCTGGGCCGACGAGGTGTATATCGCCGATAACGCTGCCGGAAACGGGCGGACTCTGGCCGGGCGGTTTGACCATATCGGCTATCTGGCTCCGGGGGGCAGCTATGACCGCGAAGCCACGATCACCCTGCCCGATGGCTGGGAGGGACCGGCCTATTTCTTTGTACGCACGCCCGGTACGGATGACGCGTACAACACCGGCGCCCCGTTCGAGCTTGTCTTTACCGACGCGGGCAACGAGGCCGCGTCGGCACGGGTCGATGTCACGCTGACGCCGCCGCCCAACCTGGTGGTGACGGAAATTTCCGCGCCCGCAGCCTCCACCGAGGGTGCAGCGATCGATGTCAGCTGGACCGTGGCCAACCGGGGTATCGGGCCGGCCGATGGGACATGGGTTGACCGGGTGTTCCTGCGCAAGGCCGGCGGCGGCTCTGCTGATATCGCAATCGGCAGTTACAGCTATACCGGGCCGTTGCAGGCAGGCAAAACCTACAGCCGCCGCGAGCAGATCACCCTGCCGGCCGAGTTGAATGATCGGTACGATCTGATCGTGATAACCGATTTCACCAACGCCGTGTACGAGCACAAGAACGAAGGCGACAACGAAAGCAAGGGCGACCGGCAGATCACCCTCAGCCGCCTGCCGCGCCCTGATCTTCAGGTGTCCGGTATAGAGGCGAATGACACCTACACGGCGGGGGCCACAGGCTCGGTGCGGTGGACGGTGATCAACCAGGGACCGGTGGCCACGGATGTGCCGAACTGGACCGACAGCGTTTATCTGTCTCTGGACAACAAGATTTCGTTCGATGACATCCGGCTGGGATCGTTCAGCAACGAATCCGCGCTGGACACGGCCCAGCAATATCTCAGCCAGGAGGCCACGTTCCGCATTCCGGAACGCTTCCGCGGCACCGCCTTCCTGCTGGTCAAGACCGATTCCGGCAACGCGGTCAACGAATGGCCGAACGACAACAACAACCTTGCCGTCAAGGAAATAGACATCACCCCGATTCCGTTTGCGGATCTGGTCGTGGACAATGTCGTGACCCCGACCCAAAGCTTCGAGGGCAACGAGGTCACTGTGACATATACCGTCACCAACCGGGGTGCCGGCGCGACCAATCTGGGGTCATGGGCCGAGCAGATCTGGCTGACCCTTGACAAGAACCGTCCGCATCCGGGGCAGGGGGATGTGCTGCTCGGTACGTTGCAATATACCGGGGGCGTGCTGGATGTCGGCGAAGGGTACGACCGTACCGTGACAGTCGACCTGCCAGCCAAGGTACGATCAGGCAATTATTATATCACCCCGTGGGTCGATCCCTATGCCACCCTGCTGGAGGATCCTCTGGCAGTGAACGTCAACCCGGACGATCCGACCGAAATCAATTCGAACAACTACAGGGCGGGCGGCGGCAATGTCATCGGCCAGCCGCCGGTGTTTCAGATCATCGGCGATCCGCCCGACCTGACCAGCCCCGATCTGGGTATCGTGATTGACGATGTGACACCCGAAGCCACCGCCGGGGTGGAAGGGCAGAACCGTATGGTCCTGCGCTATACCCTGACCAACAAGGGTGACAAGGCTGCTTCGGGCTATCTGGTTGATTTCACGCTGTCTTCGACCCCCGGACTGACCGTGCCGGGCGCCGAGGTCTGGACGCTGGGCGCCTATGGCGGTCAGGATATAGCCGTCGGCGCCAGCCGCAGCTTTACCCAGGAGCTGTTCCTTGCGCCCGGTCTGGACGGGGCATATGTCACCGGCGCGGTTTCCGTTCAGGGCGACGCGGACTTGACGGACAATCTGGACGTGACCACGTCCCGTGTCAGATCGCCCGAGCCTAATCTGCGGGTGCAGCAGGTACGGCTGCCCGAATCGGCACTGTCGGGCGAAAAGTTGACCGTCGGCTATACGGTCACCAATGAAAGTGATGCGGCAATCTGGTCAGGCACGCAGTACTGGACCGACGAAATCTGGATTTCGCGCGATCCGACTTTTAACGCAGGCCGCGCAACCCGGTTACAGAGCGTGACCATTTCAAATGCCGCCGGACTGGCCGGGCAGGCCAGTTACAGCCGCGATGTCGAGGTGACATTGCCGCCGGGCTTTGACGGCGATTACTTCGTCTATGTGTTCACCAACACGGCCAGAGGGCTGGAGGAGACCAGCCGCCCGTGGCCCGAGCAGAGCGGCAACAACGATGGCCAGCGCAGCTCGCACACCAAATATGCCTTTGAGCATCCAGAGGGCGCGATGGCGCAGGCGGCGCTGCCGGTGGTCTATTCCGAACCCGATCTGGTGGTCACCAACCTGACCGTGCCCGAGGGGCTGGCTGCGGGGCAGACCGTCGATATCACCTTCGAGGTGACCAATACCGGCACCCGCGCCACGCGCGAGGAATCCTGGCTCGACCGGGTGTATCTGTCGCTGGATGCATCGCTGGATACCGGTGATTTCCTGCTGCGCCGCGAGTCGAATGGCCGCGAAATCAAGGCCGAACATCAGCGGCGCGGCGTGCTGGCGGCGGGCGAAAGCTATACCGCCACGGTGACTGTCACACTGCCGTTCGAGCTGTCGGGCGATTTCCACATTCTTGCCGTGGCAGATACCGATCTGGATGACAGTTATGTCAACCGCAGCACGCTGTCGCCGCGTCTGTCGGGGCTGTCGGGTGCCGCTGCGGGGCGGGTGCGCGAATTTCAGGGCGAGGGCAACAATACCACCTTCGAGGCGGTCAGCATCGGTCTCTATGCACCGCCCGATCTGGTGGTCACATCATTGACCGCGTCCGAGCGGTCAACGCGCGGGCAAAGCTTCGATGTCTCCTACAGGGTTGAAAATCAGGGCGGGGCGATACCGTTCCAGCAGGCGCAATGGGATGATCTGGTCTATCTCAGCCGCGATGCGTTTCTTGATCTTACCTCGGACCGCTTCATCGGCACCATCCGGCAGGACCGGCAGCTTGCGGCGGGCGAAGGTTATGACGTCACGCGCAGCTTTACCACGCCGGCCGATCTGGCGACCGAGGCTTACTATGTCTTTGTCGTCACCGATCCGGGCCGGGCGGGCGGGCGCGGCGCGGTGTTCGAGGCCGATGACGCGAATAACGCGGCGGTCGCCGATCTGCCGATGATCATCGAACTGCCGCCGCCGACCGATCTGGAAGTGACAGCGATCACCATCCCCGCCTCGGCGCGGGCGGGCGAGGAAATCACCGTCAGCTGGACCGTGACCAATCAGTCCGACAGCGTTATGGCCAGCGGAAACTGGTCCGACAGCGTGTTCCTGTCCGAGGATGGCACCTGGGATTTGCGCGACAAGCCGATTGGCCGCGTCGCCACCAGCGGGCCATTGGCGCCGGGCGAAAGCCGCACGTTGACGCTGACCACGCAAATGCCGGCCGCCACGCCGGGCGGCTACCGCGTGATCGTGCGCACCGATATCTTCAACCAGATCCACGAGGGCGTGCAGGAGGCCAACAACACCACCGCATCGGCCGACACCATCGAAACCACAGTGGACGAGTTGCTGATGGGCACGCCGACCACCGTGCAGCTGGCGCCGGGCGGCGAGCGGCTGTATCGCATCACCGTGCCGCCCAGCGAAACGCTGCGCGTGCTGGTGCGCTCGTCCGATCCGACCGCTTCGAACGAGATTTTCCTGCGCCATGACGCGTTGCCGTCGCCCAATGCGTTTGATGCCACCTACGAGGGGCCGCTGTCCTCCGATCTGGTGGCGCTGGTCCCCTCGACCGAACCGGGCACCTACTACATTTCGGTTCGCAACTTCTCGGGCTCGGAAGACGGCACCGACATCACCCTTCTGGCCGAGCTGTTGCCGCTGGTCATCACCGATGTGAAGACCGACCGCGGCGGCGCGGCGAACTATGTGACGACCAAAATCAGCGGCGCGCAATTTGCAGATGCCGCAACGGTGAAACTGGTGCGCCCCGGTATTGCCGAATTTGCCCCCGTCGATTGGCGCGTGGTGGACAGCACCACCATCATCGCCACGTTTGACCTGACCGGCGCCGCGCATGGCCTGTACGATGTGCAGGTGACCAACCCCTCGGGCGCGCAGGCGCTGTCGCCCTATCGGTTCCTTGTCGAGCGCGGGATCGAGGGCGATGTGACCATCGGCATCGGCGGCAGCCGCGTGGTTCTGCCCGGCGAGACCGAGACATATTCGGTCGCCTTGCAGAACCTTGGCAATCTGGACGCGCCCTATACCTATTTCGAGGTTGGCGTGCCTGAGCTGCATTTCAACCCCTATGTCTATGGCCTGCCGTTCCTTGATTTCTTTACCAATGTGCGCGGCACGCCGGATGGCGCCGCAGGCACGCCGAACGAGGATGTGTTCTGGAACGGGCTGGAGAGTATCGTCAACCGTGACGGACAGCTGACGACGCGCGGCTATCTTTATGACATGCCCGCCGACGGGTTTGCCGGGTTCACCTTCAACGTGGCCGCCTATCCCGGCCTTCAGGCACTGCATGACGAGGCGTTCGATGCCTTCCGCGCCCGCATGTCGACCGTGTTGCCCGATCTGGACGATATTCTGGAGGAGGGCGGGGCCGGTGCCATCGGCGACTGGTATGACGGCGTGGTTGCCAAGGCCGCCGAAGCCAGTCCGGCGCTGGGCGCGGCGATGGCTGCCTTTCCGTTTGAGGATCTATATAACAAAAACGCCGCCAAACCGAGCGATTGCGAAATTCCGTTCATCCCGTTCCGCTTTCATGTCTTTGCCGCCGCGACCTCGATGACGCGCGATGAATTCATCGCGCACCAGACGCAGATCGTGCTGAACCTGCGTGACGCGGTTCTGGCCAGCGACGATGCCCCCGCGCCGCTGGTGGCGGTGGTGGCCGATCCCGATCTGTGGGTCGATGTCTATATGACGGGCCTGCATCAGGCGGGCATTCTGCGCGCCGAGGATGCGGTGCCCCCGATCCGCACCCATCAGGAGATCCTGTCGCTGATGACGACCCTGGCCTCGGGCGTGCTGTTCGGACCGGCGGGGCAGGACATCCGTTCGGACGGGGATATTCTGGGCTTTTTCGAGCAGTTGCGCACGCTTTATGGCCATGACGAGACGATCATGGCCGATATCGAATATATGGACCCGCGCGAAAGCGATTGCTACACCGGCGAAATCCCGGTTCCGGCCCTGCCGAAATTCGAGGATTACAACCTTGGCCTGAGCAACCCGACCCATTTCGAGGCGGTACGCATCTATTCGCCCTGGGTGCCGTTTGAAAATCGCGGTGCGGCGTTGCCCGCCGATTTCCTGATCAACGGCCCCCAGCCGGTGGACGGCGATGAATTTGCCGCGCTGAACTTTGCCGATTACTTCGCGCAACCGGCCAACCGCAGCGGTCTGGCGTCGATGACCGGGCCGCAGACGCTGGAGACGATGGGATGGCTGCCCGCGCGCGAGCCGCTGCCCTTCACCGTCAAGTTCGAGAATGCGGCCGCCTCGGCGACCCATGCCAACCAGATCGAGATCGTGACCCAGCTTGACCCCGATCTTGATCCGCGCAGTTTCGAGCTGGGCGATATCAGGATCGGCGACATCACCATTGATGTGCCCGAAGGCCGCTGGTTCTATCAGGACGAGATCGACTTCAGCCAGAGCCACGGCTTTGTCTTGCGCATCAGCGCCGGGGTGGACCTGTTTCAGGACCCGGCAGCGGCGCGCTGGGTGTTGCAGGCGGTCGATCCGCTGACCGGCGAGGTATTGCAGGACGTCACGCGCGGCCTGTTGCCGCCAAATACCGAGGGTGGCAAGGGCGCGGGATTTGCCGCCTATACCGTGCGCCCGATGGAGGATGTGGACACCGGCACGCGCATCACTTCCTCGGCGCGGGTTCTGTTTGACACCGCCGCGCCCGAGACGACCAATGAAATCGTGCAGGTGGTCGATGGCGCCGCGCCCGAAACCACCCTGACGGCCGAGCGCATCACCGGCACCGACAGCTATGACATCCGCTGGACCAGCGCCGATGATGTCGCCGCGTCCGGCGTCAAGCACGTGACGCTCTATGTGGCGGAAAACGGCGGCGATTTCCGTATCTGGCAGCGCCGGCTGGAGCAGGCGGCGGGGCATCTGGTATTTGAGGGCGAGGCGGGCAAGACCTATGAATTCCTCGCGCTGGCAACTGACAATGCAGGCAACCGCGAGGCGCCGCGCGATGGCGCTGCGGTCACGGCAGATGGACAGGCCGTCAATCTGGGCGGCGCCGCGACGGTGGACGCGACCACGGTGCCGAATTTCGGAATGCCGCCGCCGCCGGTGGACATCCCCTCGACAAACCTGCTGTTCCAGCTGGCCGAAAAGAACGTGCCCGCCGCCGATCCGCTGATCGATCTGCCGGAATTCGCGCAGGTTCTCAGCCCGCTGGTGGGGTCGTCCTTTGCGACCGGTTTCCAGACCAGCCAGGGCGGCATCGGGCCGATGGCGATACTGGAGCTGGACGATGGCACGGTTCTGATTTCGGGCGGCGCGAACCGGGGCGCGCTGCACCGGTTTGGCGCGCAGGGCGGCGCGGCAGGCAGCGAGACGTTGCTGGCCACGCTGGATGATCCCATCTTCAACCTTGCGCAGGATGCCGATGGCCGCGTCTGGGCCACCACCGGCGGCGGCGCCTTGCTGCAACTGGACCCGGCCAGCGGCGCGGTTCTGGCGCGCCACGGCGACGGCATCACCATGGGCCTTGCGGTCGAGGCGGCAACCGGGCTGATCTATGTCGGCACCAATGCGGGTATTTCGACATTCGATCCCACCACCGGCCTGTTCGCGCAGTGGAGCCGCGATGAAAACCTGCGCGTCGGCTCGCTTGCCTTTGACCAGCGCGGGGTGCTGTGGGCGGTGACATGGCCCGACCGCGCGCAGGTGGTCAGCTTCGGCGATCGCCAGCGCGCCGAGGCGCGGCTGACATTTGACAGCCAGATCGACTCGATCGCCTTTGGGCAGAAGGATACGGTGCTGGAGGATCTGCTGTTCGTGTCGGCCAATACCGGACGCGTGTCCGGCACGGGCGAGGCGCTGGCAGGTTCGGCGCTGACCATGGTCGATCTGGAAACGATGCAGCGGATCGAGGTCGCACAAGGCGGCAGTCGCGGCGATGTGGTGACAACGACGGCCGATGGCCGCGTGCTGATTTCGCAGAGCGTCCAGGTGGACGTGATCGCGCCGGCCTATTCGCCCAGCGTCATTGCCACCAACCCGAACGCCGATGCGGTGGTGCCGCTGCCGATGCCGGTGCTGACGGTCACGTTCGATCAGGACATGTTCGCGGGCGATCCGGCGCTGGAGGCGTCGGTGATCAACCCCGACAATTATGTGATCACCGGGGCAAATTCCGGCGCGGTCACGCCTGCGGCGGTGGTCTATGACGCCCGGAACCGCACCGTCCTGATCCGCCTGGACGGGCTGATCGCGGATGATTACAGCCTGAGCGTTGCCGGCTCTGTGACCTCGCTGCGCGGCTTGCGGATGGGCGAGGCGCATGTCAGCAGCTTCAAGGCGCTGGACGATCTGTCGGCGCTGGTGGATATCGAATTCGGCAAGACGCGCTATAACCGGGCGCTGGGCACGGTCAGCTATGAGGTGTCGCTGACCAACCGCACGGATCGCGACATCGTGCTGCCGGTGCTGCTGCTTCTGGACCCGCAGCGCGGCTACGAGGGCACGCCGGGCAGCGCCGAGGGGCGCACCGATGACGGTATGTGGCTGATTGATCTGACCGGCAGCCTGCCTGCGGACGGGCGGCTGGTGGCGGGCGGCACGACCACCGGACAGACGGTGGCGATTGTCACGCCCAACCGGCAGCGGGTGGAATTCTCGGCCGGGGTCGCTGCCTCGACCGGGCCGAATGCGGCGCCGGTGTTCACCTCGCTGCCGCCGGAAATGGCCGTGATCGGCACGCCGTTCAGCCATACGGTCGCCGCAACCGACCCTGACGGCGAGGCGGTTGTGATGACGTTGCTGACAGCGCCCGAGGGGATGCAGATCGACGGTGCAACCGGCGCGATCACATGGACGCCCGGCGCGGATGCCGATGCCCGCACCCCCGTGGTGGTTCAGGCGTTCGACGCGCGCGGCGCGGTATCGGTGCAGCGCTTCGTGCTGTCGCTGGCAGGCGGCAACCGCGCGCCGGTAATCTCGAACCTGCCCGAGGTCATCGAGGCCGCAGAGGGCGATTTCGTGCAGTTCGATGTGGCGGCCTCCGATCCGGATCTGGATACGGTCGTCACATGGGTGGACGGCCTGCCCGAGGGCGCAGTCTATGATCCGGTCAAGCGGATCCTGACATGGTCGCCCGGCTATGGTCAGGCCGGCACCTACAAGATGACCCTGCGCGCCAGTGACGGTCTGCGCGAAACCGCCGCCGAAGTGACGCTGCACATCGCGCAAAAGGCGCGCCCGGTGACGTTGCAGGTGCCGCCGCAGATGACGGTTGCCGAAGGTGACCGCATCCGCTTCGTGCTACAGGCCGGGGCCGAGCCGGGCTCGGTGCTGGATTTTGGCGTGGTCAACCATACCCTGCCGTTCGGCGCGACGCTGAATGCGGCGACCGGCGAATTCGAATGGACGCCCGGCTATACGCAGGCCGATACCTATACGGTAATCTTCGCGGTATCGGACGGCACCGGCGTGGCGACGCAGGCGATGGAGATCGAGGTGACGCCGGCCAATGGCGCGCCGGTCTTCGACGATTTTTCCGGTCTGCAAGTGCATGAGGGCCAGCAGTTCGCGCTGCGCGTCTTTGCCTATGACCCGGACAATCCATTTTACGAGCCGGGCTATCGCAACGGTGACGGCACCTATCTGGAACTGGGGGACATTCCGAAAACCGTCGCCGTTGAATTGCTGGATGACCTGCCTGCCGGCGCGACATTCGACACTGACACCTGGCAGTTGCTGTGGACGCCGGGCGCCACGCAATCGGGCGATTACAGCTTTGCGTTCCGTGCCACCGATGACGGGGCAGGCAGTGGCACGCCGCTATCGGTGGTGCAGACGGTGAACCTGACGGTGCGCGATCTCAATCAGGCGCCGGTCATGGCGCCGGTCGAAACCATCGTGACAAGGCGCGGCGATCTCCGCGAGATTGCGGTAAATGCCAGCGATCCCGACGGCGATCCGATCACCCTGACGCTGATCAACGAACAGCCGGGGATGCCGCTGCCGGAATTCGTGACCTTCACCGATAATGGCGACGGCACCGGGGTAATCCGGGTGGCGGCCGGTGTGGGGGATCGCGGTGAGCATGTGCTGACGCTGGTCGCTGCCGATGATGGCGGCGGGCAGGATGTGCCGCGCGGCGTTGCCCATACGTTTGTCATTCAGGTGGAGGCCGAGAACGAGCCGCCGGAATTCACCTATCAAAGTGATGTGGTCGCTGTCATAGGCGAGCCGTTGCGCACCGTTGTGAACGTGGCCGACATGGATCAGGACGCGCTGACCTATGCGCTGTCGGGCCTGCCTGCCGGCGCCCTCCTGACTGCCGATCCGCTGGTCTATGGCAAGGCGCTGCTGACATGGACGCCGACCGCCGCGCAGGCGGGCAGCTACACCGCCGTTGTGTCGGTGACCGATACCGGGGCCGCGGGCCTGACCGCGCCCGCGCAGACAGATCTGCGGTTTGACGTGACCGTGCGCGCCAGCAACGCGGCGCCGGTTCTGGACCCTGTCGGGGTGTTCGAGGGTGTCGAGGGCACGCCGCTGTCGGTGACGTTCGGGGCCAGCGATCCGGACGGCGATGCGCTGGGCTATTCCATCAACGGGCTGCCCTCCGGCGCGGTGTTCGATCCGGCCACCGGCACCCTGAACTGGACGCCGAACGCTGTGCAGGCCGGTACATATACGATGCAGGTCAGCGTTTCGGACGGCCATTCCGCCTCGACCAGCGAGGTTGAGCTGCGGATTGATCCGCGCAACCGCGCGCCGGTCTTTGTGCCGATGGTCACGCAGCTGGGCCGCGAGCGGGCTGAAATGCGCTTTACCGTGGTGGCGGATGATCCCGATGGCGACGCGGTCAAGCTGTCGGTGATCTCGGGCCTGCCCGAAGGTGCCGCGTTTTCCGCCGAGCGGGGCGAGTTTGTCTGGATCCCCGGCTATGAGCAGTCGGGCCTGCATACGCTGGTTCTGGCGGCGCAGGATGGCGATGGTCTGGTCACGACGCTATCGGTGGATATTGACATCGCCGATGTGAACCGCGCGCCGGTGCTGTCGGCCAATGACCGCGCCTTCCTCATCGGCGAAGAGCGCAGCATCGTTCTGGAAGGATCGGACCCCGACGGGCAGGCGCTGCGCTACAGCGCGCTGAACATGCCCGAGGGCGCGGTGCTGGACGCGGCGACCGGGACAGTGACATGGCAGCCCGGTCCGGGGCAGGTGGGCGAATACTACGTCACCTTCATCGCCTCCGACGGGATGCGCAGCGCGCGCCAGACAATCGTGATGCGCGCCACGCTGGAGCCGGTGCCGCCGGCCGTGCGGATCGAGCTGACGCCCTCCTTCCCGGCGCGTCCGGATCAGGCTGTGCTGGTGACGGTGGTTGCCGACAGTCTGGCCGATATCACCGGCATCAGGCTGTTCGTGGACGGCGTGGAAACCACGCTGGACGACAAGGGCCGCGCGGTCATCACACCCACCGCGCCGGGCAAGATCGCGCTGCGCGCGGTTGCCACCGATGCCGATGGGCTGGAGGGCCAGCAGGTCCTGCCGATCAAGGTGCGCGATCCTGCGGACCGGGACGCGCCGGTGGCCTTGTTCACCGATACGCTGGGCCGGCAGCAACTGGCCGGAGTGGTGGAGATCGGGGGGCTGGTTGCAGATACCAACCTTGATGAATGGCGGCTGGAATTGCGCAGCGCCGATGGCGCGCGGCTGATTGATACGCTGGCCAGCGGGCAGGCAGCTGTGGGCGGCGCGCTGGGCACGCTGGACACGCGCACGCTGTTGAACGGGTTCTACAGCCTGCGCCTGGTCGCCACCGATATCGGTGGACGGCAGGCGCGCACCGATCTGCGCATCGAGGTGAACGGCAGCGCCAAGATCGCGCGCCACACGGGCAACCGCACCGATCTGGTCACGGATCTGGGCGGGATCACCTTCGGGTTGAGCCGCCGCTATGACAGTCTGGCGGCGCCGGATGCCGATTTCGGCAGCTGGTCGGCCGGGCTTGATCTGGATCTGTCGATGGACACCGCGCTGACCGGGCGCGAGGCGGTCGGGCTGTTCGCGCCCTTGCAGGACAGCACCCGGCTGTACCTGACCACGCCCACCGGCGAGCGGGTCGGCTTTACCTTTGCACCAACCGAGCGAAAGGTCGGCGAGGCGACATTCTGGCAGCCTGCATGGCAGGCCGACGATGGCGGATGGTCCCTGGCATCGGCGCAGATGGTGCTGCGCAAGACCGGCGGCAAATTCTACGCGGCGGGCGACGGGCTGCCCTATAACCCGATGGACCCGCAGTCGGGCGGCGCGCAGCCTTTCGTGCTGACGGCATCGGGCGGTACGCAATATGTGCTGAGTTCGGCAGGCAAGGTGCAGGAAATCCGCGCCGGGGGGCAGCGGCTGTTCGTCGGGCAAAGCGGGATCACCGCGACCAATGGCGATGTTCTGTCCTTCCTGCGCGATGCGGACGGGCGCATTGTGCGTGCAACGGCGCCGGACGGTCAGAGCGTTGTTTACACTTATAATTCCGACGGCACCCTTGCCGGGGTGCGGGCGCTGGCCGATGGCAGCGGCGCGCGCTATGGTTACGCGGATGGCAGGCTCAGTATCAATGCCCCGCTGGATGGCACGGTGGGCGATGCAATCAGCTATGGCGCGGATGGCACGGTAAAGGTGCGCCCGGTTGTGACCGACCTGGGCGGCATTGGCCAGTTCACGGGACAGACCATATCGGCAGAGGCAGGCGGAAACTGGTCGCTGAATGTGCGCGACAGTGAAATTCGCGGTGCGACGGGCGGTCATCTGATCCTGCGGGTGCAGACCGATACCGCCGCAGCTGTGCCAACAATCGAGGGCGCGGACCTGCTCAGCCTGCAAACCGGCGCCGCGGGATCTGTCGCATTGTTCGGGTTCCGGCAGCCCGGTTTGTTCCGGCTGAATGTTGCAGGCGATCAGGCGTTTACCATGCGCGTCGGTCTGGCGGGCGACCTGAACCGCGATGGGTCGGTGGATGGCACCGACAGCGCCCTGCTACGGGCCGGTGGCGCGGATACCGACCTGGACGGGAACGGGCGGACAGACGGGCAGGACCGCCAGGTTCTGAACGTCAATTACGGCATCAGGCGCAACAGCGCGCCGACGATCGCCGCCGTCATGCCCGACGTTTTCACCCATGTGGACCTGGCCACGCTGGTGCCGCTGTCCAGTCTGGCAACGGACGCCGATGGTGATCCGGTATTCTTCCGCATTGTCAGCACCGAAAACGTCACCGCCAGGTTTACCCCTGACGGGCAATTTTTCCGTGTGCGGCCCGATGACGGATTTGCCGGAACGGGCCGCGTGACCGTGGTGGCCGATGACGGTTATGCCGCGACCGCGGAATTCACCTTTGAGCTGACGATCTCGGACGCCAAGCTGACCGAGATTTCGCTGCTGATGCGCCAGTACATGTTCGATGCGCCGGGCGAGCAGGGCGAGCTGGTCGTCGTTGGCCAGTTCGAGGATCAGGCGGATGTGATCCTGCCGTTTGATTATGTCACTGTCACCTCTGCCGATCCATCAGTGGTGCGCGTGTCCGAGACGGGCGTGCTTGGTGCGGTTGCCGAGGGCTATACCCATCTGCTGGCACTGCGCGGCGATGTTGCGGCGGCCACGGCGGCCTCGGTCGGTATTTCGGACGAGCCGAACGCAGCCATTGCCCAGCTGTTCGGCATCGATGCCTATCCCGATACAGTGACCATCCTGCCCGAAGGCGGAAACCGCCGGATCATCACGTCGCTGGGCACGTTGGGGATGGAGTTTATCGGCGGTGACGACGGGGTTATCTATGTGTCAGGCAATGACGGTGTCATAACGGTCACGCCAGACGGCCTGATCGAAGCGATGGCGCCGGGCGTCACGACCGTAACGGTAATCTACCGCGGCGCCGAGGAGGTGATCGAGGTTACGGTTGCCGCGCCGATCGAGGCAAACAGTGGCCGGATCGGCGCCGAGGGTGGCGCGTTGCGCACGCCCGAGGGCATCGAAGTTGCCTTTGGTGCCGGTCAGCTGGAAGGAAGTCCGACCGTATCGGTCACGGCGCTGGACGAGGCCAATCTTGAGCTGGAGGTGCCGCCGGACTTTGACTTTGTCGGTGCGGCAGTGCTGGATGTTCAGGGCGGCAGTCTGAATGGCCCGGTTCAGTTTGCCGTGCCGGTGGACGCGGCGACGGCGGCGCCCGGCGCGCAGGTTCTGTTCTTTGTGCTGGATGATTTCACCGAGCAGACCAATGGCGAGCATGGCGAAATCTGGCGACTGGTCGACAGTGGCACCGTTGACGAAAACGGCATGGCGCGCACCGCGTCGCCACCCTTTCCGGGACTGAGCGAAAAAGGCTCGATCCTGGTGGCCACGGCCAATGCGCCAATGCGCGATGGCGTGTCGCATCTGCCCTATCTCGCGGCGGGCGCGGTGATGGTCGTCACCGGAATGGCCATCGGTCTGGCGACCGGAGGCGCCGCCGGTGCCGTGATCGGCGCGGCACTTGCGGGCTCGCTGCCCTATATGGCGTTCAAGATGACAACCGGCGAGCAGCGCGTTGATGTCTATGCGAAATATCTAGAAGGCACGGATTGGGCCAAGGCCGAACAGCGCGATGTTCCCGCAGGTGATGTCACCGACAAGGTGACGCTGAACATCACCATGCCGGATGGCGCCCTGCCGCCTGCGCAGGGCGCTGCGCCGGGATTGACGGATATCACCCCGGTTCTGAACGCGGACGGTTCTGTGACGCTGAAGATCACGGGCGGTAATCTGTTCTACCCGAATGGATCGGCGCAGGACCGTTATTTCGGTAACAGTCTGAGCGCCGGCCGCGTCAAGTTCGCCATCGGAAACCACACACGCTATGTGACCGGCGACCAGTTCACCGTGACATCGCAGAACCCCGATACCGGCAGCGCGGAATTCACAATCGCTGCCCCCGACGACATCCTGCTGTCGCAGGCTAGGATCACGTATGAGCGTCCTGCGCCGGGCGGCGCACCGGGCGACAGCAACGGCTGGTCTGAGCGCACCCGCGGCATTGCCTCGACGGCGTTTCAGGTGAAAAATACCCGCGGCTACGGTGCGATGGGCGGCTCCAGAATGAATGGAGGCGTCAATCAGACGATGTTGCAGATTTTCGACATCGCTCCGAATGATCTGACACCGGGAAGCGGTACGGAAAAGACCGAATTGGTTGCCGACGTCTTCTTGAGAGACGGCACCGCGCCGTTGGTCGGGTGGCCCAATGACGTGCTGATGGCGGGCGATCTGTCGGCGGCCTATGTTTCGACCAATCAGGGCATCGCAGTGGTCGATATGCTGACGTTGCGCCAGTTCGATGTGGTGCCCGGTGGCGGCATGAGCCTGATCCGTGTGCCCGGTGGCCAGGTCGGCAAGATGACTGTCAGCAATGACGGGCATTTCCTGTACGCGGCAGGCGCGGGCAAGATCCACGTTATCGACCTGCGCCCCGGATCGTCGACCTACCTGTCCAGTCGCCAGATTGATGTGCCGATCCCTGACGAGGCGCGCAGGCTTCAGTCCGGCAAGATCAACGATATCGAATTGTCGGCGGATGGCAAAAAGCTCTACGTCGCCGTGCCGTTCAGTGGTATGTTTGGCGATGGCGGATGGGCGCGCAATCCGCAAAGCGCGCCCGAGGGCAAGATCTATGTTTTCAATGTCGATCCGCAGGATGCAGGCAGCGACACATATCACGAGAAGGTCTACGAGTTTGACGCCGGCCGTGACCCCTATGACATCGAAGCCTCGGCAGATGACCCTGACCGGCTGGTGTTTGTGTCGCGCGGCGAACGTCAGGCGGGATTCTACACGATCGAGGTGATCAATTCTGATCCCGACAGGTTCAAGGCGCGGGTCAGTCAACTGGACCCTCTGGTATCGCGCAGCGATCCGAACGCAGGGCGGCGTCCGCTGGAATTGAACAATCAGACGATCGGCGTGAAATATGCAGGGATGGTCATCCCGTTCAGCTCGATACTGATCGATCGCTATCTGCCGCTGACCAGCCAGCGGTATGATCTGGAAATCCGCTATCCCGTGGCGGTCGAGATGACCCCCGACCAGACTTATGCGTTTGTGGCCGATTATGATCTGTCGCGCTATCTGACGATGGGCGACAGCAGACTGGCCTACGAAATCGAGCGTCTGCACAGCCTTGGCAACAAGATCGGCCTGATCCGCAACCCGTTCGACATGAACAGCGAGGAGTGGACCGCTCAGCTGAGCGGCAAGACGTATCAGTATGAATTTGGCTATTCCGGCCATGTCGGATCTACCAGCCCGATTCCGGATCAATACCTGACCGAAATCGCCATGCGGCCCGACGGCAGCCAGCTGTTGGCCAACTTCCGCAACGCCGGATCCATCGTCACATACAAGATCGACGCATTGATAGAGGCATCCGACAAGGGGGTTGCGCGGTCAGACGTAGGCGAAAACCGGACCAAGCCGGTCGATCTGGAACGCTCGCTTTACAGCTATGACGGCAAGCTGTTGGGCGCGAAAGTTCGGGACGAGATTTTCGGCGCGCCGCTGGATGTGCAGTTCTTCGGGCGTGGTCTGGACATTCAGGACGAGGCCCTGCTGGAGCTGATCGGCCCCGTCGGCGTGGTGGACGTCAATGCTGCAAAGAACCGCAAACCGCTGACATTCGAGGTGCATCTGGACCCCAGCAAGATCGGCAGCCGCCTGTTCAAGATGGACCTGTTCCTGAGCACGCAAAAACCGGGCGAGGGGCTGTGGCCGGGCGATCCGTACCGCGAGCGCGCGCTGTTTGCCGGAACACCCGACAGCGCCGACGACTACCATCCGTGGCGCTTGATCAACAGCGCCCAGACCAACAAAAGCTATGCTTTTGAAAGTGGGCGTCATTATGTATTGGGCGCGGACGGCATCATTGTCTCCAGCAAAAAACTGACAGCCGACATGGTGACCGGCGGCACAGATCCCAGCCATGCCATCATGATCGAGGCCGACCCCGCACTGAGCCGCATCCTGACAGGCAGTCAGACCTACCATTGGGGCGTATCGGTGCTGCGATCGGGTGGCAACCTGACCGGCAGCGCAGAGTTCAAGACGCCTGCGCTGAATCCGGCCGGCACCAAGTTCAAATCGGTGAACATTCTCACCCACGGTTTCCAGCTTGCCGCGATGCCGGATTATGCCAACACCGCGCTCAGCGAGGATAGGCTGCGCGCATGGCTGCAAAACGCCGAAGTCATCAGCCAGGGGTCCGGCGGCGGCGTCATTTTGGTCTATAACCGGCAGACCGGCAAGTTCCACGAATACGATCCCACGGCCCGCGAGGGCCGGATGATTGACCCGCTGGCCTACATCCCCGGTGCCCTGCCCGCGGGTGAGGCGGTGACGCTGGTGATGGACTGGTACCGCGAAAGCGATATCTCCGACAGCGGCTTTGCCGAGGCGGCGGCGGATGCGTTTTTCGGCTCGTTGGTATGGCTGGACCAGAAGGCCAACATCTTTACCAGCCCATTGCACTTTATCGGTCACAGCCGCGGCACGGTGGTCAATTCCGAAATTATTCAGCGTCTCGGCGTGCATTTTCCGGAAACGGACGGGAACAACATCGACATTCACATGACCACGCTTGACCCGCATGATTTCAAGCAGGACACACTGAAGGTCGAACTGAAGAAGCTGCTCGACTCGTACATCCGCGCTGCCAAGCTGGTAGGAAGCGCCGTCACGCTGGTCAATCCGCCGCTGGGTACGGGCATTGTCAGAGTGGCGACGGTAACCGAAAACCTCTCTCAGGTCCTGTTCAAGATTTCGGGGCTGATGGGTCTTCAGTTGACGGACATCGCCTGGGACGATTTCAAGGATCCCAACGTGCAGGTCTGGTCGAACATTGATTTCGCCGACAATTATTTCCAGGAATCCGCCGCCGAAAGCATGAGCGCCGAAGGCTCTCTGATCGAAGGTTTCTTTGGCAAGTTTACCCAGACCACAACGCCGAACGGCACCAGCCTGCCCACCACGAAGGACGGCAAGGACAAGCTGCCGTCGCACGGCAAGATGGCTGATGGGAAGCCCGACATCGAGATCAGCTTTACCAAGGCGCCGGGGAGCGGGCGGGCGCTGAATGTGCCGGGCTTCATCGAGGACGATCTGTTTGCGACGCCGCACAGCCGCATCACCAACTGGTATCTGGGCACTGCGGACGTCAACGCGCTGTATCTGGCTGGCGAAGCGGTGCCACGCACACGCGGCGACGAAGGCCTGCCCGTGGGCGCCAGCGCCGATCCGGGTCTGCTGGAAACTGTCGGTTCGCTGTTCAGTCAGAAGTTTACCAAACAGCCGTGGTACGGCGTCGATCCGGTGGCCTTCCAGTCAGGCAACTGGGGGCAGATCAAGGCGCATTTCGACCGGTATTTCACCGCCTCCAAGTTCAACCCCAGGACCGAGGACCGCGTCATAAACACGGTCCGGACCGAGGCCGTCGGCTCGGGCTTTTACTTCTCCACGGTGGCCGGCGATCCGCAGGTCCGGGCAGGTGTCGGGCCAAAGCTCCGCACGCCGCTCGACTTTGACAATACCGAGGTCGATCGCCCGAAACTGGACAGTTTGCCCAACCCCGCAGATCCGGCAAAGCCGATTGCGCAGAACTACCCGGCGGTGCCGACCGTGTTTAACGGCGATTTCAGCGAAGGCACCCGCCACGCGCTGTCCGACTACATCAAATGGTTGCTCGACAGCGCCTACAACAAGATTCTGGCCCAGAACCTGAGCCCGCAAGAGGCGCAGAAAGCCGCGATCGACGAGGCCGCCAAACAAAAGCCCAGCATCAAGAAGGTGGTCGATCTCATCCCCGATCTGCCGCCCGAGCTGGGCCGGTTCCCGCTGCACTACGATCTGCCGGGCTGGTCGATGCATGGCGGCACCGGCCACGCCGGCAGCGTTGATGAAGGGTACAGCTTTACCTTTGACCTGTTCTCGGACAAAGCGCCGGGCGACTATGGGCTGAACGGGCCTGTCGACATAACGGGCAAATTCCTGGTCAATCAGAATTGGGTTGGCGAACTGATCGACACGGTCGGAAAAGTGGTCAAGCCGCTGATCGACAAGGTGCTGGAAGACCTCGTCGAGCGGTTCAAATCCGATATGTGGGACAGTGGCCTGACCCCCGCCGAGAAGGAGTTGCGCGCCCGTCAGAATTACGCAAGGTCGCTGGGCGGCACATTGCAGGAAGTCGACGTGCCCGGCGGCGGCACCACGCTTAAGGTCGTTGGCCCCGATGGCGCTACACTGCTCAGCCCGGATGAGTTGAAAACCGCGGCCGATGCACTGGTCAATTTCCTTTTGGATGACAGCGTGATCGTTGCGCGGCTGGCGTCGGTAATCGACTATTCGCTCAAGAAGATCGAGGACGTGCCCGAGGTCAAGGCGTTCATGTCCAAATACACGCTGACCGGTTTTGCCGGTCCCTTGGCGTCCATCACGGGGCGGCCTATTGACGACAGCAGCGCTGAGGCCGCAGGCAACGACCGCGCCGCGCGGCTGGCCGATATCGGCAAGGCAACGGCGCTGCTTCAGAAAAACCTGGGCAATCTGCTCTCCAAGCTGTTCCCGACCATAGATACCAAGCCTGACTACGGCCTGATCATGGGCGGCAGCCAGGCCATCAAGGAGATTTTCGCAACCTTCCTGCCCGAAGGCGGGTTTGACACCCCTTGGGCGCATTACGATCCGCAGCAAGCGCTGAACGATTATCTGGACAGCGTCGGCCAACTGGACAAGCTGACTCACAACCGCATGTTTGTCCCCGCGGATATGGAAACGCTGAAATTCGAGGCATTCTTTGTTGCGAACTTCAATGACGACATGCGCGCCGAGGCCGTCTTTACCACGCTTGACGGCGCGACGTACCGCGCGAAAGGCATAATGACGGACCCTGTTTCGGGGGCCGAGACCGAATCCGACACCTTTGTTTTCGGGGCCGGGCTGTTCTCGGGGCAGACAGCCACCTTCCGTATCCCCGAAGAGGTCAAGGGCCGCGTTGCCAGCCTGACGATCCGCAATATTGGGCTGGAGCGGGCGGCAGCGGCAGATTTCGATGCCGCGCTTCATAATTTCCTGGAAAGCGCCAATCTGATGGGCCTTGGCGATGCGATTTCGGTCGTGATGGTCGTCGACGACATCCGCCTTGCCAAGTCGGGTTCAAACCAGACGGCGGCACGGATCGGCGCGGGCGGCGATATGCTGCGACTGGATCAGGCGCAGGCGCTGGCCGAAGTGGCCGAAGGTATCTGGATTGACAGCGCGCTGGTGCCGGGCGCGGACGGCCTGCTGGCCGGTGTCACGATCAAGGTCGGCGACCTGCCGGGGGATGCGCTGGCACTGGCGCGCGATGGTGTCATAACGCTGGATGTGGATGGTGCCGGAAACGGCTGGTTCATTGATGAGACACCGCTGGATCAGGTGGAATTCACCGCTGTCGACGGCGCGCCGCATGTGTTCCGGGCAGCATCGGGCGATGCGGCGGGGCGGATCGACCTCCTGACGGTGCTTTTGCATGAAATGGGCAATTCCATGGGCTTGCAGGACATGGTTGATCCAACCTTGCCCGGTTTTGTCATGTCCTCAATCCTTGATACGGGATTGCGGCGGCTGCCATCGGGCCCCGATACGGGGGACTGGAGCGTTGCGGAGTTGGCCAGCGATGCGGCGCAGCCCTTCGGCCTTGGCGTCGCGCCGGCCGTCGGCCCAAGCGCGGCCGGCGCGGCCGGATTTTCCGCGATGGCGGCGCCCGCACCCAAACCCGCCTTCGGTAACGGCGATTTCAGTGCGGGCTTGGCCGGTTGGTCCCATACGGGCAATGTCAGCATCCGCGATGGCCGCGCTGTTCTGCGCGAGGGGCAGGGCGCGATGAGCGGCCTGTCGCAGAGCTTTGCCTTGCCCGCCGACGCGACGGCGATTCAATTCCGCCTGTCCGGCCTGACGCTGGGGTCGGGCGGCGGTGCGGCGCCCGATGCCTTCGAGGTGGCGCTGTTCGACGGCGACACCGGGGCGATGGTGCTGCCTGCCATGACTGATCTGCCGGGCACCGATGCGGTTCTGAACATCCAGTCAGACGGCAGCGTCTATGGATCGTCCGCGGCGACGGTGTTTGATGCGGGGGATGAACTGATCGTCACGCTTGATCTGACCGGACGGGCGCCGGCGCTGACGGCACTCACGTTGGACTTCGATCTGATCGGCCTTGGCGCGCTGGGCGCCGAGGTGCAGGTGGACGGCGTGCGGCTGCTGGGCACCGGCCAGAATACCGCCCCGATTGCGCGCGGTGAACGCATTTCGACCACCGAGGACACCCCCGTCATCGTGGATATCCTGGGCAATGACAGCGACGCTGATGGCGATCCGCTGATCTTGCATATCGTGTCCGATCTCAATGGCGCGTCGCTGACGGCGTTGCCGGACGGGTTGTTCCGCTACACCCCGGCCCCGGACGCAACCGGCACGATCGCGTTGGAGTATCAGGTCTTTGACGGCATCTCCCATAGCGAGGTGGTATCGCTGACTATCGACATCGTGCCGGTTAACGACGCGCCGCAGATGGCCGAAATTGCTGGGAAAACAGTTGCGCGCGGTGCCAAGGTCGAGATTGCGCCCGTGGTGACGGACCCCGACAATGCCCTGTCCGAGCTGCGGTTCGCGCTGGTGCAGGGGCCGGCAGATGCCATTCTGGACCCGGCGACGGGCCGGATCGAATGGACCCCGACAACGACCGGCGACATGGTGTTTCGCCTGCGCGTCACCGACCCCGGCGGGGCGCAGGCCGAACGCGCCTTTACTCTGGCGGTGCGTAGCGCGCCGGTTCTGACCGTATCGAACGTGGCGATCGAACAGGGCAGCGTGCTGGCCCACAGCGTCCACGCCAGCGATCCCGACGGCGATCCCGATGGCGCGGGAGGGCTGGTCTTTGCGTTGCTGCCGGGGGCGCCCGACTGGATCACCATGGATCCCGCGACGGGCGCGGTCAGCGGCGACAGCACCGGACAAATCGGCGCGGCGCGCGTGCCGGTGCGCGTCACCGACCCCGATGGATTGTTCGTCGACGGCAGCTTTGTCGTTGTTGTGAATGTGCGTCCGACGATAAGGGCCGCCTCTGCGGTGTTGATCGAGGGTCAGGCGCTGGACCTGCTGCCGTTGGTGACTGATATCGACACCGATCCCGATGATCTGGTCTTTGCCCTCACCGCCGGGCCGGAATGGCTGCGGATCGACCCCGTGACGGGCCGCGTCACCGGCGATACGTCTGGCCATCTGGGCACGACCGCGCTGACGGTGCAGGTCACGGATGATGCGGGCCTGAGCGCCGCAGTGGATGTGACCGTCACCGTGCGCGCGCGCCCGGTTCTCACCGCGGCCGATGTCCGCATCATCGAGGGGGCGACGCTGGCCCATCGCGTCACCGCCAGCGATGCCGACAGCCCCGACGGCAGCCTGCGTTTCACGAAATTGGCCGGCCCTGACTGGATCGGCGTCGATGCTGTCACCGGCGCGCTGAGTGGCGCAAGCGCCGGGCATCCCGGCGCGCATTCCGTGACGGTTCAGGTCAGTGATCGGGACGGGCTGACCGCCGAGGCGGACATGACGGTGTTCGTGTCTGCGCTGCCGGTGATTTCGCTGGCCGATCAGGTGCTGGTGCAGGGTGAGGCGCTGACGCTTCTGCCTGCGGTCAGCGATGCCGACAGCCCCGCGTCGGAGCTGGCGTTCCGCATCATCGGGCCATCCGGCTGGCTGACGATTGACCCGGCGACCGGCCGCCTGAGCGGCGACAGCGCAGGACAGAGCGGCACAACCTCCGTCACGGTGGAGGTGCGCGATGCGCAGGGTTTGACTGCCCGCGCGACAGCGCAGATCACCGTGCGCGCGCTGCCTCTGGCGACGGCGGCAGAGGTGACGCTGCGCATGGGCGACGCACTGAGTTTCCCTGTCGCGGCAAGCGATCCCGACGGCGACGACAGCGATCTGACCTATGCGCTGGCGGCGGCACATCCCTGGATCATGATCGACCCTGCGACCGGCGTACTTAGCGGCGACAGCAGCGGTCAGGCGGGCGAAACGGCGGTAATGGTGATCGTGACCGACGCAGACGGCCTGCAAACCCAGGCGCAGGTCCGCGTTGACGTCAATGCCCCGCCCACACTGACCGGCGATTCCGTTCGCTTGATCGAAGGGCAGGCGCTGGCACTGGCGCTGACAGCCAGCGATGCGGACGGCCCTGCCGGATCGCTGCGCTTTTATATCGTGAATGCACCTTCGTGGATGGCGATTGACCCGGCGACCGGCATGGTTTCGGGTGACACCACTGGCCATCCGGGCAAAACCGATGCGATCTTTGGCGTGCGTGACAGCGACGGTCTGACCGCCGAGCTGCGCCTGAGCGTTGATGTCAACGCGCGCCCGGAAATTGCGATTGCGGATCTGACGCTGGTGCGCGGTGCGCCACTATTGCACGCGGTGACGGTCACCGACGCCGATACGCCGCCCGGTGGCCTCAGCTTCCGTTTGATCAGTGGGCCTGACTGGGTCCAGGTCGATGCCGCGACCGGGCGGATCACCGGTGATACGGCGGGGCAGTCGGGGCTGTCGCTGGTTACAATCAGCGTGCGCGACACTGCCGATCTGGTGGCCGAGGCGACCTTCCGTCTGACAGTTCAGGCGCCGCCGGCGCTGGCGCCGATGGCGTTGGCAATGACCACGGGGGCCCCCGTCGATCTGCGTCTGCTGGGGCTTGATGACGATGGGCCACAAGGGGCGCTGTCCTATGAGCTGGTATCCGGGCCGGACTGGCTCAGCATACGCGGGGATCGCCTGATCGGCGCCACGGGCGGGCAGGTCGGCTCGTTTATTGCGCGCGTCCGTGTGACCGATGCCGATGGGCTGAGCGCCGAGACAGACATCACGCTGTCCCTGCAACCCGCGTCTGTGGTGCCGGCCGCAACCGCGCGCCCGGTCACGGGGGGGGATCTGCTGACGCCGCGACCCGTGCAGTTGCAACACAGCGACGCGCCGCCGATCCGGTTGTCGCGGATGGAGACACAGGTGCAAGCCTCGCGGCTGGCAACCGGCGGCAGCGCAACAGGGGGCGCCGCGCTGAAACGCATCCCCGTTGTATTCCAAAGTCAGGGCGGCATCCGCGAAATCGTGTTCGAGGTGACGCATACGGCGCCGCGTCTGTCGATGATCGACGCGGTCATGGGCGTTTGCCTGCCTTTCGAGGTGGATATCACCAGCCAGATCAGTGACCGGACCGGCGCCGCGCAGCACATGACCGTGACATTGCACGCGGATCAACCTTTGCCCGAAGGGGTTCTGGATCTGCTGCATCTGCGGGTGCTGGGCGGCGACATCGACGCATCGGGCGTGCAGTTGCGCGTCATTTCGATAAACGGCGCACCCGTCGCCGGCGGCGCGCCAAGCGATGCGGCGCCGGGCGCGGCCCCGGCAAAGATAGATCTGGGCGCCAGCCTGACGCTGGCCGACACGCCTCCGGCGCTGATGGACATTCGCATGGGCGCGCTGGGGGCAACCGCCCCCGACACGATGCTGATTGACCCCGATGCGCTGGCGGGCGGTTATGTCGGGTTCCGCTTTGACGGGTTGGCGGGGGCCTCTGACGTGGTGCTGCATCTTGCCTTTGACCCGGCCGCCCTGATGCCCGGTGCGGCGATGGCCACTGCGCCGGATGTCGAGGTGACAGTCGCCGCCGGCACACATCCCGGCGAGGCTGTCGTCACATTGCGATCCTCCGAGGGGCTTTTGCCCGGCCTGGCCGTTCTGGGATGCCTGGCATTTGCCAGGCCGGGTATGGCGGGGCGCGGCACAGGCAAGCTGCATCTGAAGCGGCTGAGCGTTGATGGCGCCGACATCCCGCTGGAGGATGAAAACCCCGATTGGCTGAATGATGCGGCGCCGCCCCATGCCCGAATGATCGGCGCGCCGTCACACCGCATGTCCATTGCGTTCCCGCCTGCGGGCATGGTTCATAAACCTGACCGCTGAGGCAACGCCGCCTAACCGTTGAGGAGACTATTCAAATGACCGATTCAGCCAAACCCGACGCGCCGTCGCAAAACCGCAAGCCCGGCGGTGCCGCCGCCACATCAGACGGCGCGTCATCGGCACCGCGCGCGGCGACCGTTCCCCCCAGTCAGGTGCAGTTCGATACCACCGAGCTGAAAAGCAGCTATTGCAACGTGTGCAACGGGTCATCGACGCGCGAAGAGGTCGTGGTGAATTTCGGCGTCAACGAAAGCTGGGATATGGGCCGCGAAAAGCTTCTGGTCATGTTACAGCACCGTGTCGTCATGTCGCCCTATGCCGCCAAACGGCTGCGCGACATGATGAACCGGCTGATTGATGAACATGAGACGAAATACGGCAAGCTGGATGGCTGAACTGCGGTGGAAACCGTGACAGGGTCCGCGCAATGACGATGCAGGGCAAGCCCGCCGGTGTTGCCGCAGATGCGGACCCGCAAGACAATCCAGCCCAGAGGCCGGAGCCGTTTCTGCTGCCGTCCAGCGCGAACCTGGATCGCAGCCTGTGGGCTGCGTTTGCCAATGCGCGCACCCATGCGCAGCGGCAATCGGCATGGCTGGCATTGCTGTTCGGGCGCGTGCCCGGCGCCGTTCTGGGCGTCTTGCTGGAGGCTGATCCGGCCAAGGCTGCATACGAGCCGGTTGCCATCGTGCCGGACCCGCGCCGCGATCTGTCCGCGCTGGTGCCGGCAGCGGAAAAGGTGCTGGAAACCCGTCGGCCGGCCGTTGTGCCGGGGAAGGACGGCGCGATCCACCTGGCCTATCCTGTGGTGCTGGGTCCGGGGGCGGCGGTGTCGGTCGTGGCGCTGGAGCTGCGCGGCGTCGATGATGCTGCGGCGCAGGCGGGCATGCGGGAAATTCACTGGGCGGCCGGGTGGCTGGCCGCACGCGGCTGGGAGGCGCGCGCAGGCGATGAAACGGCCCGTCTGCGCCGCTCGGTCACCGCGCTGGATATTCTGGCCAGCGTGTCCGAGCATTCCCGGCTGGAGGCCGCCGCGATGGCCGCTGTGAATGAGATCCAGACGGCACTGGTGGCCGATCAGGTATCGGTCGGACTGGTGCGGGGCCGGGCGCGCAACCCGCGTATCCGGGTTGTGGCGCTGTCCTATTCGGCCTGGTTCCGCAAACGCTCGGCGGTGATGGAAACGCTGGAAACCGCGATGGAAGAGGCGTTCGATCAGAATGCGGCGGTATCCGCGCCGGCGCTGCCATCGCTGTCGCGCGCAATTTCAGTCGCACATGGCGAACATCTGCGCACCACCCGCACGCAGCATATGTTGACGGTGCCGCTGTCGGACGAGATTGGCCCCGTCGGTGCGCTGACGCTGGAGCGGCGCGAGGACAAACCCTTTGCCGAAGAGGATGCGTTGGTCGCGCAGGCGATTGCCGCGCTGCTGGGTCCTGTGCTGGAGCTGAAGCGCCGCAATCGGCGCTGGGTCGGGGGCAGGCTGGTGGATGGCACGGCGCATGTGCTGGGCGTTTTGCTGGGTCCGCGCCACCTGAGCTGGAAGTTGTTGGCGGTCACGCTGGCGGCGATGGTCCTTGCCATGATACTGGTGCAGATCCCGTTCCGCATTCAGGCCGAGGCGGTACTGCGCGGCGAAATAAACCGTGCGGTTGTGGCACCCTTCGCCGGGTTCGTTGCCGAGGCGCCGCTGCGCGCGGGCGATACGGTCTCGGCGGGCGATCTGATGGTGCGCCTGGACGACAGCGATCTGCGCCTTGAGGCGCTGCGCTGGCGCTCGGAAATCGACCGTCTGGTCAGCGAATCCCGCGAGGCGCTGGCCGCCAAGGATCGCGCCCGCGTTGCCCTGACCGAAACGCAGATCACGCAGGCCCGCGCGCAGGCGGCACTGGCCGATGCGGAATTGGCGCGCGCGCAGCGGTTGGCGCCGATTGACGGCATGATCGTCACTGGCGATCTGAGCCAGAAACTGGGCGCGCCGGTGCAACTGGGCGAGGTGCTGTTCGAAGTGGCGCCGCTGGATCGCTACCGCGTCGAAATGCAGGTGGACGAACGCGATCTTGCCTATGTGTCCGAAGGCACGAACGGCCGGTTGGCGCTGGCGGGCCATCCGGCAGACGGCCTTGCGCTCCGCGTGACGCGCATCACGCCGCTGGCGCAGGTGCGCGAAGGCGCCAACACTTACCGCGTCGAGGCGGCGCTGGATGCGGCCCCCGCCGGCATACGCCCCGGCATGGAGGGCGTGGCCAAGCTGGACGCCGGAATAGAGGCGGCAATCTGGGTCTGGACGCGCCGCCTGGTCGATTGGGCGCAGCGCACCGCCTGGACATGGCAGCCCTGATATGGCCGGGTCCTTCCTGTCAACGATCTGGTACAGGGTGGCAAAATTGCAGCCGCGCCTGCGTGCGCATGTCCGGGTGCATCGCCATCGCTATCGGGGTCAGTCGTGGTATGTGCTGCACGATCACGCCTCGGGGCGGGTCCACCGCTTTACACCCGCGGCCTACATGTTCATCGCACAGCTGGACGGCGGCAGTACCGTGGACGAGGTGTGGCGACGACTGGCCGAAAGCCATGCACTGGACGCGCCGGGGCAGGACGATGTCATCCAGCTGCTGTCGCAACTGCACCAGAGCGATCTGATCCAGTATCCCGGCACGCCCGACGTGGCCGACCTGCTGGAGCGGCACGGCAAACAGGCACGGCAGGTCTTCACGCAGAACCTGACCAACCCCATGTCGTTTCGCGTGCCGTTGTGGGATCCCGACCGTTTTCTGATCGCCACGCTGCCTGCCGTGCGGTGGCTGACCGGGTGGTTCGGGCTGTTTTTATGGATCATGGTGGTCGGAGCCGGGCTGACCGTTGCCGCGATCAACTGGGAGCGGCTGACCGGGGATCTGTCCGGACAGCTGCTGAGCGCGTCCAATCTGATCATTACACTTGTGTCCTACCCGCTGCTCAAGGCGCTGCACGAGCTGGCGCATGGCTGGCTTTTGCGCGCGCGTGGCGGCGAGGTACGCGAGATGGGGATCATGTTTCTGGTCTTCTTTCCGGTGCCTTATGTCGATGCCTCGACCGCGGCCGCGTTCCGCTCGAAATGGCACCGGGCGGCGGTTTCGGCCGGCGGTATATTTGTCGAGACGTTTGTTGCCGCCATCGCGGTAATGGTCTGGGCCTCGGCCGAGCCGGGCATGGTGCGCGCGGTGGCATTCAATCTGGTAATGGTGGGGGGGATTTCGACTGTTTTGGTCAACGGAAACCCGTTGTTAAAGTTTGACGGTTATTACGTTCTGTCAGATGTGATCGAAATTCCCAATCTGGCCACACGTGCAACCCGGTACTGGGGCCACCTGGTACAGCGCTACATTTTCGGCGCGCGCCAGCTCAAACCGGGACCGGCGACGGCGGGGGAGAAGGTTTGGTTCCTGTTCTACGCGCCCGCCGCCTATGTTTACCGGTTGATCGTCATGGTGGGGATCGCGCTGTTCGTGGCGCAGAAATTCTTTGTGCTGGGGGTTTTGCTGGCCTGCTGGTCGGTGTTCAGTTCGCTGATCAAACCCATGGCAAAGAATCTGCGCCATGTCGTGACCGCGCCCGCCCTGCGCAAGGTGCGGCGCCGGGCAATGGGGTGGACCTTTGGCAGTATCGCGATTTTGCTGATGCTGGTGCTGCTGGTTCCGGTGCCGCTTCGGACCGATACAGAAGGGGTGATCTGGCTGCCCGAGGCGGCAACGCTGCGTGCGGGTACGGGCGGCTTTCTGAGCGATGATCTTACCGTTTCCGGCGGCGCCGTTGTTGCTGCCGGCGATCTGGTTGCCGTGCTGGAAGAGCCGCGGCTGCACGCGCGACTCGCGGTGCTGGAGGCGCGTCTCGGCGAGGCGACGCAACGGCTGGCGCAGGCCGAAGCGGTGGAGCGTTTGCGCATCGAGGGCGCGCGCCTTGATCTGGAGAAAACCCGCGCCGAGCTGTCGCGCGAGCGGGACCGGCTGTCGCGGTTGCAGGTGATGGCACGGCTGGACGGCGCGTTTCGCCCGTCTATGCCGGTGGCGGATCTGGCCGGGCGCTGGCTGGCCGAGGGGGACGTGCTGGGCCATATCCTGCCGCCGCGCGCCGAGGTGGCGCGGCTGGTGGTGCGGCAGGACGATATCGCCCTGGTGCGCGACCGGCTGGAGCGCATCCAGCTGCGGCTGGCCGGCTGGATGGGCGCACGCCATGACGCGACGCTGATCCGTGCCGTACCGCAGGCGACGTTCCAGCTTCCTGCGCCCGCGCTGGGCAGCGCGGGCGGGGGGCGGCTTCTGACCGATCCGGCTGACCGCGAGGGATTGCAGCTGCTGGAGCAGGCGTTTGTCTTTGACGTGGCTCTGCCGGACGCGCTGGCGGATGCGCCATTCGGCGCGCGCGTTTACGTGCGCTTTGACCACGGGTTTGAACCTGCATCGGCGCAGATCTGGCGCCGTGTACGGCAGTTGTTCCTGCGGCAGTTCAATGCCTGAGGTCGATGGTTTTCTGGGCTTTGGCCGCCCCCATCTGGGCATCAGCCCATACCCCGAGCGTGCCGATCCGCGTGGCAATCCGGTGGATCTGTGGCTGGAGCGGCGGCTTGGCTGGATGCAAAGCCGTGCGCCACTGATCCGGCGCGGCCTGTCAGCGCGCGCCGATGCGGTGCTGGCGCTGGAGCCTGCCATCGCTTTGCTGAGCGATGAGGCGCTGCGCGCCGCCGCCGCCCGGCTGCGGCCCCGGCTGCTGGCCCGGCGCCGCGGCGATCAAAAGGCGCTGATCGAAGCCTTTGCGCTGGTGCGCGAGGTCAGTGCGCGGCTGCTGGGCAAACGGCATTACAAGGTGCAGATCATGGGCGCGCTGGGGCTTTATGACGGGCGCATGGTGGAAATGGCCACCGGCGAGGGCAAGACATTGACGGCCACGCCTGCCGCCGTTGTCGCCGCGCTGGCCGGCGATCCGGTGCATGTGGTGACGGTAAACGACTATCTTGCCGCGCGTGATGCCGAGGAAACGCGCCCGGTCTATGAATTCTTTGGCCTGACCGTGGGCGTGATCGAGACGGATATGGACCCGGCCGCGCGGCAGGCGGCCTATGCCTGCGACATCGCCTATGTGTCCAACAGCAATCTGACGTTTGATTACCTGCGCGACCGGGTCAGCCTGCGCCAGCGGCGCGGCAAGGCGCGCCATGCGGCGGCGGCGCTGGCGGGCGGGGGCCGGGGGGCCGGGCTGATGCTGCGCGGACTGGCCTTTGCGATTGTCGACGAGGCCGACAGCGTGTTCGTCGATGAGGCGCGCACGCCGCTGATCCTGTCCTCGACCTCGGATGATCCCGAGGCGGTGCAGCTATATGGCGCGGCGCTGGACATCGCGCGGGCGCTGGCCAAGGGCGCTGACTTCCGGGTTGATACGCTCAGCCGCCAGATAGAATTGACGGACAGGGGACGCGCGCGGCTGGCGGAGTTGGCGGGCGCGCAACCGGGCCTGTGGCGGATACGGCTGGCACGCGAGGAACTGGCCCGGCAGGCGTTGTCGGCGCTGCATATGTTCGAGCGCGGCCATGATTATGTGGTTCTGGACGATCAGGTGCAGATCGTCGATGAATTCACGGGCCGCATCATGCCTGACCGCAGCTGGCAAGGCGGGCTGCACCAGATGATCGAAGCGCGCGAAGCGGTGCCGGTGACGGGGCGCAAGGAAACCATGGCGCGCATCACCTATCAGCGGTTCTTTCGCCGCTACCTGCGGCTGGCCGGGATGACAGGCACCGGGATGGAACTGGCGCCGGAATTTCGCGACACGTTCAATTTGACAACCGTGCGCATTCCCCGCCACCGTCCCTTGCGGCGCAGACATCTGGGAACGCGGTTCATGCGGGATGGGGCGAGCAAATGGAAGGCCGTCGCGCGCCGCGTGTCGGTCATCCACGCGCAGGGGCGGCCGGTGCTGATCGGCACCCGTTCGGTCGAGGCAAGCAGGCGCGCCTCGGCGGCGTTGAAGGCGGCGGGACTGCCGCATGAGGTGTTGAATGCCACGCAAGACCGCGACGAGGCGGATATTATCGCCGTGGCGGGCCTGAGCGGGGCGATAACGGTGGCCACAAATATCGCGGGGCGCGGAACGGATATCCTGCCGGGGCCGGGCGTGGCCGATCTGGGCGGAATGCATGTGATCCTGACCGAATTCCATGAAAGCGCGCGGATTGACCGCCAGCTATACGGGCGCACCGGGCGGCAGGGCGGGCCGGGCACGACCGAGGCCATGGTCAGTCTGGAGGACGAGCTGTTCCTGCGCTTTTCGCCGTGGCTGCTACGGGTTTGCCTGGCGGTGAGATTGCCGCTGCTGTATCGGCTTTTGCCCCTGCGCGCGCAGCGCCGCGCCGAGGCGGAACACGCAAGCACCCGCCGCGAACAGACGGCACTGGATCGCAAGCTGGAACGGTCGCTCGCGTTTACCGGTCAGGCGGAATAGGCGCAAACCCGCGCGGCAAGGTGCAGGGGCCATGTCTGTGGTCAGCGCGCTTGATCGAAGTGCCGCACCAGCGGGCTGGCGGCGCGGAATATCTCGCTAAGTTGGTCGATCGCCTCATCGTCAAGCAGGGCGGCATCAGGGATGTCCTTGCGGCAGCCAAGCCCAGCCATTTTCAGGTAGGGCGCGGCAGCATCGGCGTCGTCATATCCGTCCGGAACGCTGGTCAGTGACTTGCGGGTAATCAGACCGCCGGGAAACATCGCGCTGAAATCAGGATCAGCCAGCACATCGCGCAGCCCCTCGGGATCGCGTGCCACATGGGCATGCAGACGCTCCAGCGCCGGTTTTGACGGATGAAACAGCCCGGCGCCCGCGTGACAGTTGCCCGGCTCAATATGCAGGTAATAGCCGAAATCCTCGGACGGATCGCCGGCGTTGGCAAAGACATCAATGCCGGTGCGAAACAGATCGCGCCCGGTGCGGTCGCGCGGATCCTGATGAAACCGGGTGTAGCTTTGCTTGGGCTTGATCGCCGCATCGGCCACGAAAGGGTCAAACCGGTCCGCATAATCATGCAACGTCATGGCAATGCCGGTGAAGTTGCGCATGGCATCGTCACGTTCGGGGCGATGCGCGTCCATCCATGCCTTGCGATTGTTCTGCGCAAGATCGGCAAGGAAGGTGAATGTTTCAGGCTCTACCATGGCGCGGCTCCTTGGGGATCGGGTGCCTTGCACCAAATGGTCGGCGGTGACGGGACAGGACATGCGCCCTGCCGCACTCACGGCAGGGCGCATCTGGTGGCGCGGTCTATTGCGCCGGTGTTTTCGCAGCGTCCGGAGTGTCCGGGGCGTCCGCGGATTGCAGCGGATGCTCGTATCCGTATTGGCTCATATCCGTAATCTCGCGGTCGTTGTCGACCCAATCCTTGCGCTCCGCCTCGCCGGCGCGGGGGGAGAACAGGCCGGTCCACGCATAGATGATGCCGATGATCGGCGTCATCCAGCAGGCAAAGGCCAGCGGAATATACAGCAGGTTGACCAGATTACCCCCGGTAATTCCCAGCCCCAGCGCCGTGATCACAAAGGCGCCGCCGGCGTTCCACGGGATCAGCGGCGACATCAGCGTGCCGCCTTCTTCGGTGGCGCGCGAAAGGTTCAGCGTGGAATAGCCCATGCCGCGATATACCGGCGAATACATCCGGCCCGGCAGCGCGATCGACAGATAGGGATCCCCGGCCACGATGTTGGTTGCGAACGACGTGCCGATGGCAGCGGTCTGAACCCCGGCAAAGCTCTGCACCTTGGTCAGGATGGCGGCGATGATGGTCTGAAGGCAGCCCGTCCGCTCCAGCGCGCCGCCAAAGCCAAGCGCGATCAGGATCAGCGAGATGGTCCACATCATCGACTGGATGCCGCCGCTGTTCAGCAGGCTGTCGATTTCGGAAACGCCGGTTTCGATCTTGTAGCCGCTATTGGCAAATTCAAACACGTCATGCAGCGTCACGCCCTGCGCGATGATCGCCGTCAGGCCGCCGGCCAGAACACCCGCAAACAGCGAGGGGATCGGCGGCTTTTGCGCGATGGCCAGCCCGATCACGAGCAGCGCCGGAATCAGCAGCCACGCCGAAATCGCAAAATTCGCCTGTAGCGCCGAGGTGATCGCGTCAATCCGCTCAAACGACGCGCCGCTGGTGTCGCCCACAAGGCTGAAGCCCGCCCAGACATAAATGCCAAAGGCGATCAGCATCGCGGGAATGGTCGTGGGCATCATGTTGCGGATATGCGCAAACACGTCCTGCCCGGTCACGGCAGGGGCCAGATTGGTCGTGTCCGACAGCGGCGAGATCTTGTCGCCGAAAAACGCGCCGGACACGACCGCGCCCGCGGTCCAGTACATCGGCACGTCAAACCCCGCGCCGATGCCCATCAGCGCCAGCCCGACCGTGCCGACCGTGCCCCATGAGGTGCCCAGCGATACCGACACGACCGCGCACATCAGCATCGCCGCCGCCAGAAAGATCTGCGGCGTCAGGATGGTCAGGCCGTAGTAAATGATCGTCGGCACCGTGCCGCTGGCGATCCAGACGCCGATGATCATGCCCACAACGATCAGCACGGAAACAGACGGCAGCGATACGTTGATCACGCGAAAAACGCCGTCCTCCATGCTGCCCCAGTCATGGCCCAGGTAAATCCCCAAAAGGCCGGTGATCCCCAGCCCGATGGCCAGCGGAATTTGCGGGGTGAAATCGCCGAAGTAAAACAACTGAAGCCCCAGCAGAAACAGGGTCAGAACGACCGGGACAAGGGCCAGCGTCAGCGACGGCTGGCGCGGGCTGATGGGTTCGGTTGACATGGGGTGTCTCCTTTCATGGGGCGATGCAGGCGCAGTGGGCCCGGCGGCCCGCGCTTGCCTTTGATCGGTGTTGCCCTGGGGGCTGCTGTCCTTCCTCGGCCCAGGGCGGCGGGCTGGAGCGTCCTTGAATATATCTTGCGCGCCGGTCTGATCAGGCACACCGGCGCACCCCGGTAGCCCGTTCAGGTTGTGCGATGCGGCGCGCAAAAACAAGAGCCTTGCACCGTTCAGGTGCGGCGATACAGTATTTAAATGTAGGTGCACGCGCCTGTTTTGGCGCGGCGATACCCTGATTCCCGCGCGATTTAAGCCAGCCGCCAGCAGCGGGCAGGCACAGCGCAGGGCGGGCGCGTTGCGCACGCGGCGCTGCGGATTTCCCGGTGGCTTGCGCAAACCCGATTGTTCGGGCATTTTCGGGCGTTCAGGAGACACAGCCAGAATGCCAGACGCGCCCCAGCCCAGCTATCTTACCACCCGCGAAGTGGCCGAGATGCTGCGCGTGAAGGAACGCAAGGTTTATGATCTGGCCGCAGCGGGCGATATCCCGCACCGCCGCATCACCGGCAAGCTGTTGTTCCCCAAGGCCGAGCTGTTGGACTGGATCGAGGCAGGCTGCCGCCCGGCTGTGGCGGCGCGGCCGATGGTGCTGACCGGGTCACACGATCCGCTGCTGGACTGGTCCGTGCGCGAATGTGGATCGAACCTAGCCACGCTGTTCAACGGCAGCCGCGCGGGGCTGGAGCGGTTCGGCGCAGGGCAGGCGGCGCTGGCCGGGCTGCATATACCGGGCGGCGATGACTGGAATGTGGATGCCGTGGCCGCGCAGGGCATCAAGGATTGCGTCCTGATCGCCTGGGCAACCCGCGCGCGCGGTCTGGTCCTGTCCGAGGCGGCGCGCGGCGCGATCACATCGTTTGCCGACCTCAAAGGCAGGCGCGTGGTGCAGCGGCAGCCCGGCGCCGGCGGGGCCACGTTCTTTGATGACATGCTGGCGCGCGCGGGGCTGAGCATGGCGGATCTGGATCTGGCGTGCGGGCTGGCCCATACCGAGTATGACGCGGCCGCGGCAGTCGCGGCCGGGCAGGCCGATGCCGCCACCGGGATCGAGGCGATGGCGCGGCAGTTCAACCTTGGTTTTCTGCCGTTGGCCGAAGAACGCTTTGATCTGCTGATCGACCGGCGCGCTTACTTCACCGCGCCGGTGCAAAAGCTGCTGGCCTTCGCCCGCAGCGACGCCTGCCGGGAAAAGGCGGCGGCGATGGGCGGCTATGATCTGGGCCAGATGGGGGCGGTGCGCTGGCTGTCTGACTAGATCGCCGGCGCACCGCTGCGCGCCTTATTGCGCGGGGGAAAAGCCATAGCTGACAAGGATCTGCTGCCCCTCAGCGGCAAGGATGAACTCGGCCAGGTCTGTGGCCAGATCCGGGGCTTCCTCCAGCACGGTCAGGCCGTAATTTGCGCCCACCGCCAGCGCATCCGGAAATTGCACGATCTGCAAAGCCGGCGTGTCGCGCCGGGCCAGTACCGCGTTGGTGCAATAGGTCACGAACAGATCCGCGCGGTCCTCGCTCATCACCCAGGCGTAGGGGTTGCGGCCCTCGGGCGGCTGCGCGCTGTCCGGGCCGCCGGTCAGTTGCAGTGCCTTTGATTTGAGCGTGTCGGTGCTGCCCTGCCGGATCGCGCCCGCCTTTTCAAACAGCTCCCACGCGTAATCGCCTGACGGGTCGGCCTTGGGCGTTGAAGTGCCCAGCCGGATATCGTCTGACAGCATGACATCAAGGATCGTGTCCGGCGTCACGTCGACACCCTCTTGCGCCAGCCCGCACAGGCTGTTGCGGGCAAACATCGTCACGGGCCCGGACAGCCCCGCATCGGCCAGTGTCTGCGGATGGCGCATGTTGGCAGAGGCGAACACCTCGGCCGGCTCGCCCCCCTCGATGCGTTCGCGCAAGAGGCCCGAGGGGCCGAAGCTGCGCGTAACCGTGGCGCCAGTGGCCGCCTCGAAGGCGTTGGCGATATCTGTCATCGCGGCCTTGAGGCTGCCGGCCGCGTGCAGGCGCACCTCTTGGGCGAGGGCCGGCTGCGTGATGACGGCCACGGCCAGAATTCCTGCTGTGAGTGTGGATTTCATGGGACGCTCCTGGAAAAATGGAAAAGGCGCGCCGGGATGCGGCGCGCCTTGCTGTCAGTTCAGCCCGCGTTGGGGAAGAAAAGTTGCTGGCCGTCGATCTTGTAATCGGCAATCGCGGCCTGTCCCTCCTCGGACAGAACCCAGTCGATGAAGCTCTGGCCCTGCTCGGACTTCACGTTGGGGTGCTTTTCCGCGTTCACCAGAATGATGCCATACTGGTTGAACATCCGCTCGTCGCCCTCGACCACGATCTGATATTCGCCCTTGTTGCCAAAGCTGATCCATGTCGCGCGGTCGGTCATGATATAGGCATCCATGCCCGTCCCGGTGTTCAGCGTCGCGCCCATCCCCGAGCCGGTTTCGCGATACCAGCCGCCCGATGCGGCATCGACATCGACGCCGGCAGCCTCCCACAGGCGCAGCTCGGCCTTGTGGGTGCCGCTGTCATCGCCGCGCGACGCGAAGGCGGCGCCCGCTTCGGCAATCTGGGCCATCGCGGCGCTGACATCGGACATGCCTGCCACACCTGCCGGATCGGACGGGGGGCCGACGATGACGAAATCGTTGTACATCACGTCGCTGCGGCTGACGCCGTCACCATCGGCGACGAATTTCTCCTCGGCCGGTTTGGCATGCACGAACAGCACATCGCCGTCGCCATTGGCGGCGTTCTTGATCGCCTGCCCGGTGCCGACGGCCACGACGCGCACTTCGATGCCGGTCTTGTCCTGAAACATCGGCAGGATGTGATCGAACAGCCCCGAGTTCTGGGTCGAGGTGGTGGATTGCACGATGATGAAATCATCCTGCGCCGCCGCCGGGCCGGCCGCTCCCAGCGCCAGAAGGCCCGCCGCCGCGAAGCCGAGGAAATTGCGTCTGAACATGGTGATACTCCTTAGTTGATTTATCAGGTTTTCAGGGGGTGTTTGGAACGAACAGGCGCCCGCTGAGCCACGCCTGCGCGGCTTTGGAGCGGGGGGCGTCCAGCACGCGGCCAACGGGGCCGGTTTCGGCAATGCGCCCGCCTTGCAAGAAGATCAGATCATCGCCCAGCCTGCGGGCCTGCCCCGCGTCATGGGTCACAAGGATGATTGTCGCGCCGCTTTCGCGGGCCTGCGCGATCAGGTTTTCAATCGCAAGGGTCGATGCAGGATCAAGGCTTGCCGTCGGCTCGTCCAGCAGCAGCAGCCTGGGCGCGCTGATCATGGCGCGGGCCATGGCAAGGCGCTGCTGCTCGCCCCCCGACAGCACGCGCGCGGGCCTGTCCTTTAGCCCGTCCAGCCGGGCAAGGTCGAGCGTTTCAGCCTCGCGCGCCTTGCGCTCTGGACCGCGCACGCCGCGCACCGACAGCGCAAAGCGCAGGTTGGCCGCGACCGACCGGCGCAGCATCACGGGGCGCTGAAACACCATCGCCTGCTCGCGCCGCGCCGCGCGGTCCAGCGGCCTGCCGCGCCATGTAATGCTGCCTTCGCTGGGGGTCAGCAAGCCGTGCAGCAGGCGCAGCAGCAGGCTTTTGCCGCTGCCATTGGCGCCCATGACGACGGTGCAGCGGCCCGGCAGGATGTCCAGATCAACCGCGTCGATCAGGCGTTGCCCGCCCGCGTCAAAGCAAAGGCCGCGCGCCGACATCAGCGGTTCGGGCGCGACGGCGCTGTGCGCGCGGATGTTGATTGCGGGCTCAGACATAGGCCGCCCGCGCCGCTGTGCCGCGAATGGCCATCAAAAGGCCGTTCACAACCACCGCGATGGCCAGCAGGATCAGCCCCAGCGCCAACGCCAGTTGTAGGTTGCCCTTGGATGTCTCCAGCGCGATCGTGGTCGTCATCACGCGGGTCACATGGTTGATGTTGCCGCCCACGATGATCACCGCGCCCACCTCGGCCACCGCGCGCCCGAAGCCTGCCAGCGCCACGGTCAGCAGGCTGTAGCGCGCATCCCACAGCAGGGCCAGCACCCGGTCCAGCCGTCCGACGCCGAGCGATTCGAACTGTTCGGCATATTCGCTGTTCAGATCCTCGATCACCTGCCGGGTCAGGGCGGCGACGATGGGCGTCACCAGAATGGTCTGCGCCACGATCATCGCCGTTGGCGTATAAAGCAGGCCCAGAACCCCCATCGGCCCCGACGCTGACAACATTAGATAGACCAGCAGCCCCACCACGACCGGCGGCAGGCCCATGGCCGTGTTCATCACCACCAGCACGGCCGTGCGCATCGGAAACCGGAACGCGCCCACCACCGCGCCCAGCGGCAGACCGATCAGGCAGGACACCGCAACCGCCGTCAGCGTGACACGCAGCGACAGCAGAATGATCTCGATCACGTCCGCATCCCAGGACAGGATCAGGCCGATCGCCTCGAACAGGATCGAAGAAAAGCTCTGCATTTATGTGTTTCCTCCGAACTTCGGGAAATTTCGCATAATAAAGCACATTAATCCATAGCGATTCTTTCCGGTCCAGTCTTGCCCGGTCTAGGCGTGTTCCACTTGCTTGGTTGTCCGGCAGGATCATCCGGGCGCGGCCTGATGGCGCCGATTGCGTCGTTGCGATGCCCGGCCCATGCACGCATGTTGCGTTCGACCTGCCGCCGCTGTTCAATAGGAGGGCAGGCCCGCCCACGGGGAAAAGGAAAAAGCATGACCAGCAGCACGTCCGACATTCGCGACCATGAAATCTCTGTCGATTTGCCGCCCGCGGGCGATGCGCAGATCCGGTTTATCGGGCGCATCCACACGCCATGGAACACACGCGCCGAATGTCCACGTCAGGGCACGCCGGACGGGCCGGCCTGCACGATCGAGCTGTTCGCGCCATGGGGGCCGGCCTTGCAAGGGCTGGAATCGCTGGACCGGATCGAAGTGTTCTATTGGCTCGATCAGGCGCGGCGCGATCTAGCGGTGCAAAATCCGGGCTCCAAAGGTAATGTTGTCGGCACCTTCGCGCTGCGCTCGCCGGTGCGGCCAAATCCCATCGGGGTGGCACTGGTAAGGTTGGACTCGATTGACGGGATGGTGCTGACCGTGCGTGGCCTGGATTGCCTGAACGGCACGCCGCTGATCGACATCAAGCCTGAGCGCTGTGCGTTCTCGCCCGAAGCGTGGCGAAAATAATTGATGGGCCTGCTGTTACAGGGGGCTGAGCCGCTGTTCACTCCGCATCTGCGAGGGCAGGTGACAGCCGCAAGGCGGTGCCGCCCAGATTGCGAAAGGCCCGCTGGCGGCAGGTAAGCACAATGATCTGCATGTCGCCGGCCTGCCGGTGCAGCGCGTCGAACATGCGTTCAATCCGGTCGTCATCGGTAAACACCAGCGCGTCGTCCAGAATGACGGGCGCGATCCGGCCCGACGCGGCCAGCATCCTTGCAAAGGCAAGGCGCACCAGCAGCGCGATCTGCTCCTGTGTGCCGCCTGATAGAATGTCGATCGGCTCTTCCTGCCCGTCGCGGATCAGCGCATTCGGCAGCAGCGATTCCTCGCCCCATGTCAGCTCGGCATCGGGCCAGAGCAGGTGCAGCAGCGGCTTCAGCTCTTTGGCGATGGGGGTGAAATAGCGCTCGCGCGCCTCGTTGCGCGCGGTCTCCAGCGCCTTTTCCAGCCGGATCAGAACCGCCACTTCATGGGCGATCCGGTCAAGGTGATGCCGCGCGGCCTCCAGTTCCTGCGCGGTTTCGGCAAGCCGTTCTTCGACCGCATCACCGGAGGAGCGGCTGATGCGTTCGTCCAGCCGGGCAAGAAGCGGCTTCAGGCGGGCGATTTCCTCCTGCGCCTGCCGGTCGACCGACGCCGCGCGTGTCAACGCCGCCTTGGTGCTGGCCAGATCGGGCGCGGTGGCGGCCAATTCGGCATGCGCCGCCGCCGCCTGCTGATAGGCCACCTGCGCGCTGTCTGCCAAAGCCTGCAAGCTGTCCTCGGTCGCGCCCTCGTCCTTTGCCAGCGCATCCTGCGCCCGGTGCAGGCGGTCGCGCAGCGATGCCAGCGTCGCATCCGCATGGGTTGCCGCGTTACGCGCATCGCCGAGCCGTTCCGACGCCCCCTCGCGCGCGGCCTGGGCGGTGTCATGTGCCGTGCGGGTCTGCGCAAGCGCGGCGCCTGCTTCGTCGGGGTCGGGCGCGTCTTCGACACCATCCAGTTCGGGAATGTCTGCCAGCGCGGCGCGCAGCCGGTCGATGCCGTCCGGCGCAAGGCTGGCCAGAACGGCCTTTGCCTCGCCATAGGCACGCTCGGCCTCGGCGCGGGTGGCTGCGCTGACGCGGGCTGCTTCCAGATTGTCCGCGCCCGCATCTGCCAGCGCCTGGCGCAGTGTGGCTGCTGCCGCCTCTACGGTGCTGTCATCGTGGCCGCCCTCGCCGGGGCGCACTTCCAATGCGCCGATCCCGTCGATGATGAGCTTTGTCGCGCGGGTAAGGGGGACGGGCTGCCCGCCGGGCAGCGGCGCGTCTGCCATGCGGATCGTGCTGTCGCGGCCATCGGAATAGTGGGCAATCACCTGCGTGGATGTTGCATTGCGCGCGGCAATGGCGGCCGCGTGGGCGCCGGCCAGCGCCTCGATACGCCGCAGCGTGCCGGCATCGGGCCCGGTGCGCCCGGCCGATGCAACTTCCATCGCCGAGCGTGCCGCCTCGGCATGTGCGATGCGGCGCGTCAGGTCCTGCCGGCGGTCCGCGCCGTCCCGTGCCGCCTTGGCCCGTGTGGCCAAGGCGTAGGCGGCTTCGGCGGACCTGAGCGCCTTTTGCGCCGCGTCGGCGGTGCTGCCTGCGGCATCCCGCGCGGAGTGCTGGGCGTCCAGCGCTGTCTTTGCCTCGGTCGCGGCGATAGTGGCGGCGCGCGCGGCGTTTGCGGCGGCGTTGAGTTCTGCGCGGGCCTCCCTGAACGTCTCCAGCCGGGTCCGGGCGCTGTCGGCGGTCAGGCGGGCCATTTGCATCTTGCGCTCTTCGGCCTCGACCTTCTCGGCGTGACGCTCGGCGGCGGCGTGGTTTGCGCGGGCCGCGTCCAGTTTTGTGCGCCGCTCTTCGGCGGCCTCGGGCGCCTCCCAGTCGCGCAGGCCGCGCCGGACGCGGGCGCGTTCGGCCAACGCGTCGTACAGGGCCTGCGCGGTTTCGGCCAGGCCGCTGTGGCGCGCGGCCAGCGTATCGACATGATCCTGCGCCTCTTTCCAAGGGCCGTTCGCCTTGGGCCTGCCTTTCCCAGTGGCATATATCGCCAGCTCCGCGCGGCAGCGGGCCAGCGCCATGTCCATCCGCCGGCCGCCGGTCATCGCCTCCACCTCTTCTCCGACCGAGGTCATCAGATCGCGCCGGGCCTCCAGTGCGGTGTCCTGTTCCTTCTTGGTGCCGCTGGTCAGGTCTGTCATGCCTTGACGCACCCAGATCAGGCCCGACGGGCCGCCCGCGTCGCCGCCCAGAAGATGGGTGATCCATGCCTCAGCCTCGTCCGACTGAGCAATCAGCCTGCCGCCGTGATGGACGGTGACGGCGGGTTTTTGCAGCCATCGTTTGGCGATGGCAAAGCGGCCGTCGTCTGTCTCGACTTCGATCGTGACCTCGGGCGCGCCGCCTGCATGGGGGCGCAGGGCTGTCACGTCCTTGTCGCACGAGCCGTGGGGTTTGAAGAACAGCGCCTGAATTGCGTCGAACAGGGTCGATTTGCCATGCTCGTTCGGCTCGCTCAGGACGTTCAGACCGTCAGCGATGCCGTCCACGCGCGCGGAACCCGTAAAGCGGCGCACGTTGTTCAGGGAAATACTGCGAAGCTTCATTCGGCGGCCTCCCGCACATAAGCATAAAGACGCGCCAGCGCGTCGGCCGCGACGTCCTTCGCGTCCTGCGGCAAGGCGGCGGATTCAGCGTCCTGCATCAGCGCGTCAGCCGCCAGCCGCAGGGCGCCGCCGCGGTCGATCTGGTCCAGATCCGCGGTCTGGTACTGCGTGCCGAGCGCGTCTGTCACCAGCTCGAAATGTGCGAAATCGGGGGCGCATCGGTCTGCGGCGCGCCGCAGATCGGCGTGGTCGGGCAGGCCGGCCCATCCGGTGGCGCGGACACGTGTCAGTATATTGCGGCGGTCGCTGCCGGGCAGGATCGCGGCCAACGCGGCCGCGGCGTCCTGCCTTGGGTGCAGGGGCAGGTCGGTTTCGGACCACAGGAACGTGCCGGTTTCGACCTCCTGCACCTGCGGGACCGCGCCGGGGCCGTCCAGCGCAACACACAGACAGACGCCGCGCCGCCCGTGTTTGAAGCGGTCCTGCTCCGGCGTGCCGGAATACTGCACGCGGTCCGATACGGCCATGCGCCCGTGCCAATCGCCCAGTGCCAGATAATCCAGCCGTGCGGTGCGATCCCGGTCGGGGGCGATGGAGGCGCCGCTTTCGATGAAGTCGGTCACGCCGCCATGCGCCAGCCCGATGCGCAGATGCCCCGCCTCGCTGGACATGGAGACCAGCGGCTCGGACGGATCAGTGGCGCCTGTGCGAAAGGCGACCGGGCAGGGCAGAAGGGTTGCGGTGCCGTCCAGCACGTGGGGCGCGGCGTCGGTCAGGGGGATGACGTTTTGCGGCGCATCGCGGCGGATCGCATCCCACAGCGGTTCGGCGTCGCGCAGGTTGTCGTGGTTGCCGGGCAGTAGCCACCATGTGACGTCGCGCGCCGCGCCCATCGCCGTCAGCGCCTGCCGGATCACGCTGGGTGATGGCGTGGCGGTATCGAATGTATCACCCGCCAGCAGGACATGCGCCGCGCCGTGATCGCGCGCCGCTGTTGCCAGCGCGCCGATTGCGGCATGGCGCGCCTCCATCAGGCGGCCGCGAATGTTACCATCGCCCGGCTGGGGAATATTGGCGAATTTGCGCCCGATATGCAGATCGGACGTATGAATGAATCGAAAGGCCAAACCCTGCTCCTGACGGTGGTCCCGAATACTAAGACCGCCAACACGTTAAGAAATTATGCACAAGCGCAATATTTCCGGCCCGTGGCATGGTCCGCAGCGGGCATTAGGAGCGGTTTGCGCAGCGGGGGTCAAGGGCGGTTTGCGGTCAGGAACCCGCCGCCACGCGCTGCCGCGAGGTGCGGCGCGTGACCATCTGGCGCCGGATGAAAGCGACGATAAACAGCGCCGTCAGGATCAGGATGATGGTCGGGGCCGGCGCGCTGTCCAGGAAAAAGCTGGCATAGGTGCCCAGCAGCATGGAGGCCATGCAGACCAGAACCGACACCCATAGCATCGTGGAAAATTTGCGCACGATCAGAAATGCGATGGCGCCCGGCGCGATCAGAAGCCCGATGGCCAGGATCAGCCCCGCCGCCGACAGCGTCGCCACGATGGTCAGCGACAACGCGGCCAGCAATCCGTAATGCAGCCCATTGACCCACAAGCCCGACGCGCGCGCCTGCGCGGGATCAAAGCTGTGCAGCAGGAAATCCTTCCACTTCAACACCAGCAGCAGGCCCACCCCGGCCGAGATGATGCCCGCCAGCCACATATCGTCCGGTCCCACGCCCAGCATGTTGCCGAACAGGATGTGATCCAGGTGCATGTTCGTCTCGATCGAGACATAAAGAACGATGCCAACGCCAAACATGCCGGAAAACACGACCCCCATCACGGTGTCCTGTTTGATCCGGCTGTTGCTGGCCAGATACCCGGTGGTCAGCGCGCAGGTCATGCCTGCCGCAAAGGCGCCAATGATCAGAGGAATGCCCAGAATATAGGCCAGCACGATGCCCGGCAGCACCGCATGGCTGACCGCATCGCCCATCAGCGCCCAGCCCTTCATCACCAGAAAGCATGACAGAAGGGCGGCAGGGACGGACACGATCATCGAAATCAGGAAGGCGTTTTGCATGAACCCGAATTGAAAGGGCAGCATGAGGGTGTCGAAATCCATTACTTGATCTCCGCGCTCAGGGCGCCGGGGCCGCGCCGCAGCGCCGCCCGCGCCTTGCGTTTGGCCGCCAGCAGACCGTGTTTGGGGGCAAATATGAAGGCGAGCAGGAATATCGCCGTTTGCAGCGTCACGATGATACCGCCCGTTGCGCCGTCCAGAAAATAGCTGGCATAGGCGCCGACAAAGCTGGTGATGGCGCCGATGGCGACCGACATTGCGATCAACCGGGGGAACCGGTCGCAAAGCAGGTAGGCCGTCGCGCCGGGCGTGACGACCAGCGCGATGACCAGAAACGCGCCGACGGTCTGCATCGCCGCCACGACCGAGGCCGACAGCAGGATGAAGAAGACCGCCTTCAGCAGGCCGGGGCGCAGGCCGATGGTGCGCGCGTGGCTTTCGTCAAAGAAGGTGACCATCAGATCCTTCCACTTGGCCAGCAGGATCGCCAGCGACACAAAGCCGATGATGGCCAGTTGCAGCGTATCCTCGGGCGTGATGGCCAGAATGTTGCCCATGGTGATGGTCTGGATCGACACCGACATCGGGTTGACCGACACGATGAACAGGCCCAGCCCGAAAAACGAGGTAAAGATCAGGCCGATGATGACATCCACCTTCAGCCCCGACCGCTCGGACAGAAACAGCATTGCGCCGGCGGCCAGACCGCCCGCGATGAACGCGCCCAGCGCGAAGGGCAGGCCAAGGATATAGGCGCCCGCCACCCCCGGCACCACCGAGTGCGACAGCGCATCGCCGATCAGCGACCAGCCTTTCAGCATCAGATAGGCAGACAGAAACGCGCAGACGCCGCCGACAAGCGCCGAGACCCACATCGCGTTGGTCATGTAATTGTATGAGAACGGCTCCAGCAGATAAGACATCATGATTTGCGCCGCCTGCGCTGTGTCTTGTCGCCGTATTGCACCAAAGGCCGTTCGTCATCGCTGAAGATCGTGACCGAGCGGGCATCCTCGTCATCGTGCAGCGCGTCACCGCCCAGCGTGAAGTGGCGCAGCACGCCGCCAAACGCCGCCTCAAGGTTTTCGCGGGTGAATGTCGTCTCGGTCGGCCCGTAGCTGAGCACGGTGCCCTTGACCAGAACGGTGCGGTCGCAAAATTCGGGCACAGATCCTAGGTTGTGGGTGGATACCAGCATCACGCGGCCCTCATCGCGCAATTCGCGCAGAAGGGCGATGATCTGCTCTTCGGTTTTGACATCGACGCCGGTGAATGGCTCGTCCAGCAGGATGACCTGCCCGTCCTGCGCCAGCGCGCGGGCCAGAAAGACCCGCTTGCGCTGGCCGCCCGACAGCTCGCCAATCTGGCGGTGGCGGAAATCCTGCATGCTGACGCGGCTCAGCGCCTGATCCACCGCGTCGCGGTCGGCCTGTTTCGGGCGGCGCAGGAACCCCATATGGCCATAGCGGCCCATCATCACCACATCCTCGACCAGCACGGGGAAAGCCCAATCGACCTCCTCGGACTGGGGGACATAGGCGACAAGGTTTTTCGCCAGCGCCTGTTTGACATCCATGCCCAGAATTTCGATGCGGCCCTTTGCGGCGGGAACGAAACCCATGATCGCCTTGAACAGCGTGGATTTGCCGGCGCCGTTCACACCAACCAGCGCGGTGATCGTGCCGCGCGGGATCTCGAAGCTGGCGTCCCACAGGGCGGTGTGGCCGTTGCGGTAGGTCACAGTCACATCCCGCGCCATCAGTCCGGCGCGAGCGGTGCTGTCTTTGCCTTGCGGCACTATCGGATCATGGCGCATGTCGTCTCCTTTGGCGGGCCGCACCGGGCGGGCCTCATTCTGCTGCGGCGGTCAGGCCGGTTGCGACGGTGCTGGACGTCACGCGCAGCAGGTCCAGATAGGTCGGCACCGGCCCGTCCGGCGCGCTGAGGCTGTCGACATACAAAACGCCGCCGTATCGCGCGCCGGTTTCACGCGCGACCTGTTCGGCAGGGGCGGTGTTGACCGTGGTTTCACAGAATACGGCGGGAATGTCGTTGCCCCTCACGCCGTCAATCACGGCGCGAACCTGCTGCGGGGTGCCCACCTGATCGGCATTCATCGGCCACAGATACAGCTCTTGCAGGCCGAAATCGCGGGCCAGATAGCTGAACGCGCCTTCGCAGGTGACCAGCCAGCGCCGGTCCTCGGGGATGGCGGCGATTGCGTCGCGCAGCGGCTCGATCGTGGCGCGCAGTTGCTGTTTGTAGGCGGCGGCGTTTTCGGCATAGACGGCGGCGTTGTCCGGATCATGCCGGGCAAAGGATTTCTCGATATTGTCGATATAGATCAGCGCGTTATCAAGGCCCATCCACGCGTGGGGGTTCGGCATCCCCTCATAGCTGCCCGATGCGATGGATATGGGGTCGATCCCGTCGGTCAGGGTGGCCGATGGCACGTCCTTCATGTTGGTCAGAAACTGCTCGAACCATAGTTCCAGATTCATGCCGTTCCACAGGATCAGATCGGCATCCATGGCGCGCACGATGTCCTGCGGTGTCGGCTCGTAGCCGTGGATTTCGGCACCGGGTTTGGTGATGGACACCACGTCGGCCGCGTCGCCCGCCACATTTGCCGCCATGTCGGCCAGTACGGTGAAGGTTGTAACCACCTTCATCCGGTCCTCGGCCAGGGCTGCCTGCGCGCAGAAAGTTGCAAGCGCAAGAGTGGACGTTGTTTTGAAGAATCGAGCCAGCATTCGGGCGCCTCCTTGTTGAGCTACCATGCTGTAGATGCAAGTCAGTCGCAACTGTCAAGCGGTATTGCGAATTATTCTCATCTAGGCGCGGCTGAGCAGGCTCATGCCGACCCTCTGAAATGTGCGGTATCGTCGCGGGCTATGCGGTGTTCATGGCCGGCGGAATGAGGTAGTCAGGCGCTTGATTGCCCATTGATCGGTGCCGCCAGACGCCATGCAGAAACCCACAGTAACGGTATTGGATCAGCTGCTTCCGGGGCAGATTCTGGCGCGGGGCGTGTGCCGCCACCTGGCCGAGATGGACTTTGCCGCGCTTGAGGAATACGTGCCCGAGCGGGGGCGGCGCGTCGATGTCATGGCGCTGGGCCCCAAGGGCGAGCTGTGGGTGATCGAATGTAAATCCAGCCGCGCGGATTTCATGTCAGACAGCAAATGGCAGGGCTATCTGGACTGGGCCGACCGGTTTTTCTGGGCGGTCGATGCCGATTTTCCGGCAGATATCCTGCCGGCTGAAACCGGGCTGATCATGGCCGACGGGTATGGCGCCGAAATCATGCGCATGGGGCCGGAAACGCGGCTGCCCGGTGCGCGGCGCAGTGCTATCACCCGCAAATTCGCGCGCGATGCGGCGCGGCGCCTGCAAGGCTGGCGGGATCCGGGTAATCGGGGCTGAGCGTCAGCCGATCTTGGCGGCGCTTTTGGCGGCGGCCACGATCTCGGCGGCGATCTCCTCGGCTTCTTCGGGGGAGAAGTCCATCGGGATTTCGACACCTTGCGATTCGATATAGATGCGCACCATGCCCTGATCCGTCGGGCCGATCTGCATGTTGGCTTCGACGTCGCGTTCGCTGTTGATGCCCATGATCCCGCTCCTTTGATGGTCGGCGCCGGGATAGCCCGGCCTGCATGGCTTGGCAACCCGGATCGCGCGGGCCGGATCGTTCCGGCCTGTCTGGCATTGCCGCATTTTAGGGGGTAAAAATCCGCTGGATAAGGGTTGCAATCGTGCGCACCCGGCGCTAAATCGCAGGCAGTGCCGCCTTAGCTCAGTTGGTTAGAGCGCTTGATTGTGGATCAAGAGGTCCCTGGTTCGAGACCAGGAGGTGGTACCACCCTTTACCTTTCAGTTCTCGATGCGGATCGTCTGGCGCAGGTTGCCTGTCAGTCGGTCAAAGATGAGGATTTCATCCGCATCCGTCACCACCGCATACCAATCGCCCCCTTGGGTAAAGGCGCTGGCCGCCGTGCCATCGGGCAGGGTGATTGACGCCGGCAGCGTCACATCATCGCCCCCTGCGAAGCGGGTGACAAACAGTGCGGTGATGATTATGAACCCGATGATCATCGTCCCGGTCAATGTCGTGACCAGCACGCGCAAGTATTTCACCATTGCCGGATCGACCGGCTGCATCTGGGGATCATCATCCATGGGGTTAAGCCTTTTGACTGTGCGTATCGGTATGGACCCGCCGCCCCGCCTTGACAAGGCATTGGCGCGTGATGTGCCCGAGGACGCCGCGCTGTCGCGCACCCGGCTTGCCCGGCTGATCGAAGGCGGGCAGGTCACCGTCAACGGCGCTGTCATCACCGACGGCAAGGCGCGGATCGAGGAGGGCGACGAGGTGGCCATCACCGTGCCGGAGGCTGAAGAAAGCCATATCCTGCCCGAGGATATCGCGCTGGACATCGTTTATGAGGATGCTGATCTGGTGGTGGTCAACAAGCCCGCCGGCATGGTTGTGCATCCCGCGCCCGGCACGCCCACCGGCACGCTGGTCAATGCGCTGCTGCATCATTTCGGCGGCGATCTGTCCGGCGTTGGCGGGGCCAAGCGGCCCGGCATCGTTCACCGGATCGACAAGGATACCAGCGGGCTGCTGGTGGTGGCAAAATCGGACGCGGCGCATCACGGCCTTGCCGCGCAGTTTGAAAAACACAGCGCGCAGCGGCGGTATCTGGCGCTGTGCAACGGGGTGCCGGACGCGTCCGACCCGCGCCTGCGCGGCTTGCGCGGCGTTACGTTCGAGCCGGGCAATATCCTGCGGATTGCCACCCATCTGGGCCGCCACCGCACGGACCGGCAAAAGCAGGCTGTCGGCTGGTCCGGCGGGCGCCATGCCGTGACGCGCGCCCGCGTGGTGGAGCGGTTCGGGGCGCCTGCCGCCTGCGCGCTGCTGGAATGCTGGCTTGAGACGGGGCGCACCCATCAGATCCGGGTGCATATGGCCTATGCCGGGCATGGGCTGATCGGCGATCCGGTCTATGGCGGCAAACGCAAACTGCCGCACAAGGTGCTGCCGCCGCTTGGACTGGCGATGGCGCAGGCGTTTCCGCGGCAGGCGTTGCATGCGGCCAGTCTGGGGTTCGTGCATCCGGTCAGCGGCAGGGAACTGATGTTCGAGGCCTCATTGCCCGACGACATGACCTCGCTGATTGCGGCGCTCACGCCGCCGGGCGCGGATAGCACAGTCGCGTGATCCCGCCGACACATGGCTGGCACAGGGAACGACCGGCGTTCATGGTAGTTTAACCGAAACATGCAAGAAGCATTGAAAAGCGGCGCATCTGCGCCCAAATAGATGTTAAAGCCGTAAACATTGCGGCATCCGAGGGGGCAACCAGATGGCAAACTATGCAAATCTGCCGGCACCGACGCCGGAAGGCGGGCTGAACCGATACATGCAGGAAATCCGCAAATTTCCGCTGCTCGAGCTCGAAGAAGAATACATGCTGGCCAAACGCTGGGTCGAGCAGGAAGATACCGAAGCGGCGCACCGCATGGTGACATCACACCTGCGTCTGGCGGCTAAAATCGCGATGGGCTATCGCGGTTACGGCCTGCCGCAGGCCGAGGTGATTTCCGAGGCGAATGTCGGCCTGATGCAGGCGGTCAAGCGGTTCGATCCTGAAAAGGGGTTCCGCCTTGCGACCTATGCGATGTGGTGGATCCGCGCCAGCATTCAGGAATACATCCTGCGCAGCTGGTCACTGGTCAAGATGGGCACCACATCGGCGCAGAAGAAGCTGTTCTTCAACCTGCGCAAGGCCAAGAACAAGATCGGCGCGTTGGAAGAGGGCGACTTGCGCCCCGAAAACGTCAAGATCATCGCGACCCAGCTGGGCGTGACCGAGAAGGAAGTCATCTCGATGAACCGGCGCATGTCGGGCGGGGATGCATCGCTGAACGCCACGGTCGGCTCCGAAGGCGAAGGCACGATGCAATGGCAGGACTGGCTGGAGGATGAGGGCGCAGATCAGGCAACTGATTACGAGGAAATGGACGAGTTGACCGCCCGCCGCGAGATGCTGGCCGAGGCGATGGACGTGTTGAACGACCGCGAAAAGGACATTCTGACTCAGCGTCGCCTCAGCGATCAGACGATCACGCTGGAGGATCTCAGCAGCCAGTATGATGTCAGCCGCGAACGCATTCGCCAGATCGAAGTGCGCGCGTTTGAGAAGTTGCAGGCACGCATGCGCAGCCTGGCGCAGGAAAAGGGAATGATGGAGGACGCATAACGCGTCTGCCATTTTGATACGGACTGATCCGGCGGGACATCCCGCCGGATTTTTGTTGTCTCGCCGCCTGCTGGGCGGTTTCAGTCTTCCATCGCTTCCAGTTCGTCGATCATGCCGGAAATCATGTTCAGGCCCTTGTCCCAGAATTTGGGATCGCTGGCATCAAGGCCAAAAGGTTTCAACAGGTCGGAGTGATGCTTGGACCCGCCCGCCTTGAGCATGTCGAAGTATTTGTCCTGAAATCCTTCAGGATTTTCTTCGTACACCGCGTAAAGTGCGTTAACCAAACCGTCGCCGAACGCGTAGGCATACACGTAGAACGGCGAATGCACGAAATGCGGGATATAGGCCCAGAACGTCTCGTATCCGTCCGCGAAATCAAACACAGGCCCCAGCGATTCGGCCTGTACCGACATCCAAAGCGCGTTGATATCGTCGGGTGTCAGCTCGCCCTCGCGGCGCGCGGCATGCAACTTGCATTCGAAATCGTAAAACGCGATCTGGCGCACGACGGTGTTGATCATATCCTCGACCTTGCCGGCCAGCATCACCTTGCGCTCGGCATCGTCCTTTGCATTGTCCAGCATGCGGCGGAAGGTCAGCATTTCGCCGAAAACGCTGGCAGTTTCGGCCAAGGTCAGCGGCGTCGAGGACAGCAATTCACCTTGCCCCGCCGCCAATACCTGATGCACTCCGTGGCCCAGCTCATGCGCCAGCGTCATCACGTCGCGCGGTTTGCCGAGGTAATTGAGCATCACGTAAGGATGCACATTGGTCACGGTCGGGTGGGCGAACGCGCCGGGCGCCTTGCCCTTCTTTACGCCCGCATCGATCCAGCCCTTGTCAAAGAACGGCTGCGCCAGATCGCCCATGCGCGGATCGAATTCGCTGTAGGCGTTCATCACCGTGTCGCGCGCGTCGTCCCAGCCGACCACCTTGGTTTCCTCCATCGGCAGCGGCGCGTTGCGATCCCAGACCTGCATCCGCTCCAGCCCCAGCCATTTCGCTTTTAGCGCGTAATAGCGGTGGCTCAGCTTGGGGTAGGCGGCGACAACGGCGTCGCGCAGCGCCTCGACCACCTCGGGTTCCACATCGTTGCTGAGGTGGCGGCCGGTTTGCGCGGTGGGCATGCCGCGCCAGCGGTCGATCACCTCTTTTTCCTTGGCCGATGTGTTGTGGACGCGGGCAAACGTGCGGATATTCTCGCCGAAAACGCGCGCCAATTCGCGCGTGGCCGCCTCGCGCTTGGCGCGGTCCTGTTCGGTCAGCAGGTTCAGCGTGCCCTCGATGCCCAGCTCCTCGCCATCCACGGTAAAGCTCAGCCCGGCGATGGTTTCATCGAACAAACGTTCCCACGCGTCGCCAACGACGCCCAGATCGTGCAGGAATTTCTCCATCTCGTCGGACAGCTGGTAGGGCTTCATCGCGCGAATGCGGTCCAGAACAGGCTTGTAGCGGGCCAGATCGGCGTTTTCGCTCAGCAGGCCAGCCAGGTGGTCATCCTCCAGCCGGTTCAGCTCCAGCGTGAAAAACACCAGCGGCGTAGTGAAATTGGTAATCTTTTCCTGACAGTCTGACAGGAATTTGGTGCGCGCCGGGTCTGTCGTCAGTTGATGATAGCGCAGGCCGGCATAGGACATGATGCGCCCGGCGATATTGCTGATCGCCTCGTCGCGGTGAATGCATTTCAGCAGGCCGGCGGCATCCAGATCGGCCAGCTTGCCCTCGTAATCGGCGGCAAAGGCGGCGCATTCCTGCTCCAGCCACGTCATATCGCGGGCCAGCTCTGGCGCGTCGGGGGCGGTGTAGAGATCGCTCAGGTCCCATTCGGGTAGATTGCCCAGATCGCCCCCCTTGGCGTTTGCGTTGGCATCATGGGCGGGCTGGGGCAGGTGGATCATGGGATGGCTCCTTTAACTTTCTACCCTGACATAGGCGGCGCGCGCGCCGCGCTCAAGGGCGGCGCGGCGATCAGCCGTATTGCCGCAGCATTTCGTGCAGGTCGTCCAGCGTGTTCGCCTCTGCCAGCGGCTTGTCATGGCGCCAGCGCTTCATTCGCGGAAACCGCAGCGCGACGCCGGATTTATGGCGCGGCGACGGCGCGATCCCCTCGAACGCGATTTCGAACACATGCTCGGGCGTGACTTGCCGCACAGGGCCAAACCGCTGAAGCGTGTGGCGGCGGACCCATGCGGTTATCTTGCGGAACTCCTCGTCGGTCAGACCGGAATACGCCTTGGTGAAGGGGACCAGATCATTGCCGCTCCACACGGCAAAGGTGAAATCGGTGAACAGGTTCGCGCGCCGCCCCGACCCTTGCTGCGCGTAGATCATCACCGCGTCGATGGTCAGCGGGTCCAGCTTCCATTTCCACCAGTCGCCCTTTTTGCGACCCGCATGATACGGGCTGGCGGCAGATTTCAGCATCAAACCTTCGGCGCGATTGTCGCGCGCGGTGCTGCGGATCTGCGCCAGAGTGTCCCAGCTGTCGAACCCGATCAGATGCGACGGACGGATGGGCGCGGCATCGGGCAGCGCGCCCAGCAGCGCATCCATCCGGGCGCGGCGCCGGGCAAAGGGCAGGGCGCGCAGATCCTTGCCGCCCTCCTCCAACAGGTCATAGGCCAGCAGGATGACGGGCGCCTCGGCCAGCAGTTTTTTCGGCACGGTCTTGCGGCCGATCCGCTTTTGCAGCGCGTTGAAGGGCAGGGGCGCGGCGCCGTCCCATGCCACGATTTCGCCGTCCAGAACGGTGCCACCGGGCAAAAACTCTGCCGCGCCCGCAAATTCAGGAAAGCGGTCGGTCATCAGCTCTTCGCCGCGCGACCAGACGAAATGCGCATCCCCGCGCGCGATCAGCTGCCCCCGGATGCCGTCCCACTTCCATTCGGCCAGCCAATCCTCTGGCGGCCCCAGCGCGCCCGGCCCCTCCTCCAGCGCGTAGGCCAGACAGAACGGGTAGGGCCGCGATTGCGCCGCCTCGGGGTCCGGCGCCTCGATCAGACGGGCGAAAGTCGTCGTGTCGGGGGTCCAGTCGCCCATCAGACGGTGGGCCAGCTCCGCCTCGTCCTGACCGGTGGACTGCGCCAGCGCGCGCGTCATCAGTTTGCGGCTGATACCCACGCGAAAGCCGCCGGTGAGCAGCTTGTTGAAGACCAGCCGCTCTGCCGCGTCCATCTGGTCCCACGCGTCCAGCACGGCGGCGCGGCGCGTCTCCTCCTCCGCACCGTCAAGGCCGCGCAGAAAGGCGATCCAGTCTGTCAGACTGCGGTCATGGCCCCGTGTGGGTGGCGGCAGCACCAGCGCGATGGTTTCCGCCAGATCGCCGACAATCGGATACGCCTCCTCGAACAGCCATAGCGGAATGCCCGCTTGTTCGGCGGCCCAGACGCGCAGTTTGGTCGTGGTGATCGCCCGGCGCGGGCGCCGACCGGAAAACAGCGCGATGGTCCAAAGGCGATCCGCCTCGGGCGCCGCGTCGAAATAAGCGGCAAGCGCGGCGACCTTCGCGCTGGTTTTGGTCGTCTGGTCGATGGCGGCGTATAGCGCGGTGAACCTCTTCATTCGCCATCCTCCGCCGCGCCGCTGGCGGATTCGCCGGTAAATTCTGTTGTCAGCGCCTCGGCGTTATATCCTTCGCTCTTCAACCAACGCGCGAAGATGTCAGTGTAACCATGTGTTGCGTATATGTTTTCTGCGCCCGTCGCCTTGATCGCCGTATTCAGCCCGGTCCAGTCGGCATGGTCGGACACGACAAAACCGCGATCCACCGTGCGCCGCCTGCGCACACCGCGCAGGCGCATCCAGCCGCTGGCAAAACCGGTTGCCGCCGGTTTGAAGCGGCGCGCCCAGTCGCTGCCCATGGCACCGGGGGGCGCGATGACCATGGCGCCGGGATGGTCCTTGGGCACCAGCTCGGGCGTGACGCGGCGGGTGGCTGGCAGGTCAAACCCCTGTTCGCGCAGAATGTCATTTGTAGCCGCCACCGCGCCGTGGGTCAGGATCGGGCCGATGGACGCGTCCAGCATCGACAGGACGCGCTGCGCCTTGCCCAGTGAGTAGGCGCCAAGCAGGCTGAATTGTCCGTTGGCCGCGTTCGCTGCCCACCAGTCATTGATCTCGCGGGCGACATCGGCCTCGTCGGGCCATTCAAACACGGGCAGGCCAAAGGTGCATTCGGTGATGAAACTATGGCATGTCACAGGCTCGAACGGGGTTGAAATGGCATCCGGTGTCGTCTTGTAATCGCCCGACACAACCCAGACTTCGCCGCCAACCTCCACCCGGATCTGCGCCGAACCGGGGATGTGGCCGGCCGGATGAAAGGATACTTTGGCGCCGCCGATCTGGCGATCTTCACCATATGTTATCGAATCAATGGCTATATCGCCCAAGCGGTGCCGCATGACCGGCACGGCAATATCGGTGGCCAGATATCGGCTGTGTCCGGGCCGGGCGTGATCGGCGTGGCCGTGCGTAATCAGCGCCCGGTCAACCGGGCGCCACGGGTCGATGTAGAAATCGCCTGCCGGGCAATAAATGCCCTGGGGTTTGAACTGAAGAACCATGATGGAATAGTAGATCGCCGGTTGCAGTTTGCCAGCCCCTTGCACCGTTGCCCAAAGCGGATAGTCTGCACGCAAATTGCGACAGGGAGCAGAGCATGAAATTTGTAAGATTTGGCGAGGCTGGGGCGGAAAAGCCCGGTGTCCTTGATGGTGATGGCCAGCTGCGCGATCTGTCCGGTGTCGTGCCGGACATCGCGGGCGATGCGCTGGCGTCGCTGGGCCAGATTGATCCGGAAGGCCTGCCGAAGGTGGGCGGTACGCCGCGCCTGGGTGCGCCTGTCGGCCATGTGGGCAAGCTGATCGGGATCGGTCTGAACTACTCCGACCACGCCGCCGAGGCCGGGCTGAAACCGCCGCCGGAGCCGATTGTATTCATGAAGGCGACGTCGTCGATCACCGGTCCGAATGACCCTGTTTATCTGCCGCGCGGGTCCGAAAAATCCGATTGGGAGGTGGAGTTGGGCGTCGTGATCGGACGCCATGCCAAGTACGTGTCCGAGGACGAGGCGTTGAATTATGTCGCCGGTTACACAATCGTCAATGACGTGTCCGAGCGGCATTTCCAGACCGAGCGGAAAGGCCAGTGGACCAAGGGCAAAAGCTGCGACAGCTTTGGCCCCATCGGGCCGTGGCTGGTGACGCCGGACGAGGCCGGTGATCCGCAGTCGATGGATCTGTCGCTGGATCTGAACGGCGAAAAGGCGCAGCGCGGCAATACCTCGTCGATGGTGTTCAGCGTCGCGTTCATCGTGTCCTATCTCAGCCAGATGATGTCGCTGCGTCCGGGTGACATCATCGCCACCGGCACACCGCCCGGCGTGGGAATGGGGATGAAACCGCCGCGTTTCCTGCGCGAAGGCGATGTGATGGAACTGGCGATCAGCGGCCTTGGCACCCAGCGGCAGGAGGTTCTGCGCGACAGTTAATCCCGCGCGGCGCCGGCCCAGAAACCCAGCAACATGTCCGTGACGCGGGTGCGCGTTTCGGGCGTGTCCATCAGCAACTCGTGCCGCCCGCCATCGACCGTTTCCAGCCGTGCGCCGGGCCAGCGGGACATGCGCGCCTCAATCGGCGCGCGGCTGACAATCGCTTCCTTGCTTCCGACGCATGTGAGGCAGGGCAGCGGCGGCGATGGCAGGCGCGCCAATCGCTTGCATTCGAGCAGGGCCGCGAACAGCCAGTGCAGGCTGGGCCCGCCCAGGGCGAGCTGGGGATAGGCCCGAAGCTGGGCGCGCATGTGCGCGTACACTTCCCTGTCGCGGGTCAGCGCGTTCGCCTCGAAAGGCGCCTCCAGCACGTAATTGCCGCGCAGGGTTCCAGGTGAAAACAGGTGGCCAAGCCCGGCCGGGCGGCTGGCCCAGCTGAGCGACCACGCAAGCGGGCGCAAGGCCGGCTTCATGGCGATGCCCCACATGGGCGCCGAGAACGCGCAGCTGGTGACGGGCAGGCCATTGCACGCGGCGCGCAGTCCAATGCACCCGCCCATGGAGTGGCCCAGCAAATGCCAGGGGCGCGGCAGGTCCAACGCTTCTGCACCTGCGATCATTGCGGCGACATCCATCTGATATTCTGCAAAATCGGCGACATGGCCAGACATCGGATCGTCCAGCGCGCGATCCGACAGCCCCTGACCGCGCCAGTCAATCGCAAGGGTGTCATACCCCGCGCCCGCAAATTTCGATGCCGTTGCCCCGTATTTTTCGATAAATTCGGTTCTGCCGGGAAACAGCAGAATGGTTCCCTTGTCGCCACCCGACGGCCAGTGGCCGATGCGTAGCCGCACACCGTCCTGCGCGCGGCGCCACATCGCACGGCCCCCCGGTGGACCCAGTGCGATGTCGTCAAAAAACGGCGCTGCCTGCATCAGCTAAGGGCGCCGGCCAGTTGCAGCGCCAGCCCCATATCCCCGTCTATATCCAGCTTACCGGTCATGAATGCCGACGCAGGGTCCAGATCGCCCATCACGATCGCCTCGAAAACATCGCCATCTGCCGTGAGCGTGACATCGGACGCCGCATCACCTGTGCGTGCGCCATCGCTGTCCACCAAAATCACGCCGTCGCCGCGCACCACGAATTTCGCGGTGCCGTCCAGCGCAGCCCCGTTCAGCTTGGCGTTGAGGGCAGTGATTGCCGCGTCTATTCTGTCGCTCATGGCTTGGCCTTTCAAAATTGATGTTGGCGGGGGTTTGCTTTCCCGCCGGAGGCGCTAAACTTGAGGGTGTTATGAGCGTTCAGCGGTTCAATCTCAATCCTTTGCTTGCGGCCTGCGCTGCGGTCCTTTGCGCGGGTGGCGCGTTTGCATCCGATGCGCGCCTGGACGAGATGTATCAGGCGCTGCGCAGCGCGCCTGCGGCTGAGGCTGTGCGGCTGGGCGAGGATATTCGCCTGCGCTTGTCCAATTCCGGATCGCCCGCGATGAACCTGCTGCTGAAACGCGGGCGCGATGCGATGGCGGCCGGGGATGCGGATCTGGCGATTGAGCTGCTCGGCGCTTTGACAGACCACGCGCCGGAGTTTGCCGAGGGCTGGCATGCGCGGTCTGTCGCGTATGCGCGGGCCGGGCTGATGGGCCCGGCGCTGGACGATCTGACGCGCAGCCTGGCGCTGGATCCGCGTAACTTTGCCGCGATCTACAGCCTTGGCGCATTGCTTGAGGAGGTCGGCCAGCCCGCGCTTGCGGCAGAGGCTTATGGCCATGTGGCCGCCATTCATCCGTATTTCGATGATGTCACCCTTGCGCTGGAGCGGCTGAACGCCCAGACCCGCGGCACTGACCTCTGACGCGCAATCCCTTCGACAGGAGACATGGCTTATGGCCGAACAGCCACGGATCCTTGCGGTCTTGGGACCGACGAACACAGGCAAGACGCATTACGCGATCGAGCGTATGCTGGGCTATCCGACCGGCGTGATCGGCCTGCCGCTGCGCCTGCTGGCGCGCGAGGTTTATGACAAGATCGTGCTGGCGCGCGGCCCGTCCGTGGTGGCGCTGGTCACCGGGGAGGAGCGGATTGTGCCGCCCCGCGTCAAATACTGGGTCTGCACGGTCGAGGCGATGCCCGAGGGGATCGGCGCCGATTTCGTCGCCATTGACGAAATCCAGCTCTGCGCCGATCCGGAGCGCGGCCATGTCTTCACCGACCGCCTGCTGAGGATGCGCGGCCTGCGCGAGACGCAGTTTTTGGGCGCGGCCACCATGCGCAACGCGATTGCCGCGCTGGTGCCCGAGGCAGAGTTCATCACGCGGCAGCGTATGTCGCAGCTCACCTATTCAGGTTCGAAAAAGATAAGCCGCATGCCGGAACGCAGTGCGATTGTCGGGTTTTCGGTTGATAATGTCTATGCCATCGCCGAGCTTTTGCGCCGTCAAAAGGGCGGCGCGGCGGTGGTCATGGGCGCGCTCAGCCCGCGCACGCGCAATGCGCAGGTGGATCTGTATCAAAACGGTGACGTTGATTATCTGGTGGCGACAGATGCCATCGGCATGGGGCTGAACCTGGATATTGACCACGTCGCATTCTCGTCGCTGACCAAATTCGACGGGCGCCGCATGCGCGATCTGATGCCGAACGAGCTGGCACAGATCGCCGGCCGCGCGGGCAGGGGCATGAGCAACGGCACCTTCGGCGTCACCGGCGAGGCGCCGGATCTGCCTCTGGACGTGGCCGAGGCGATCATGGAGCATCGCTTTGCCCCCATCCGAAAGCTTGAGTGGCGAAATGCCGCGCTGCGCACGGGCACGATCGGCGCGCTGATAAATTCGCTGGAGCAAAAGCCGCAGAACGATCTGCTGACGCGTGTGCGCGATGGCGATGACCTGACCGCCTTGCGCAGTCTGGCCGAGGCGCCGGAAATCAAGATGCGCGCAACCAACGGTAACGCGGTGAAATTGCTGTGGGATGTGTGCCGCATCCCCGACTTTCGCGGCATCAGCCGGGGCGAACATGCCAGCCTGCTGGAGACGATATTTTGCGATCTGCATGAATTTGGCCGCATCCCAGATGACTGGCTGGCCGGACAAATCAAGCGTATTGATCGAACCGATGGTGACATTGATACGTTATCTAAACGTCTGGCGTTTATTCGCACATGGACATACGTCGCCCAGCGAAAAGGCTGGGTGGATGACGAAACGCATTGGCGCGGGGCAACGCGCGCTGTAGAAGACCGATTGTCGGACGCGCTGCATGGGGCGTTGACTCAAAGATTTGTGGATCGGCGCACATCCGTGCTGTTGCGCCGGCTCAAGCAGAAGGAAGCCATTGTGGCAGAGGTTAACGATACTGGTGAAGTAACGGTCGAAGGCGAATTTGTCGGCCGCTTGGATGGGTTCCGTTTTGTTCAGGACAAGACGGCCAGCGGGGCGGAGGCGAAGATGCTGAGCCAGGCCAGCGTCTCGGCGCTGGCACCGCATTTCAATCTGCGCGCGGACCGTTTTTATAACGCCCCCGATACCGAGATTGATTTTACCGAGCAGGGCGGCCTGATGTGGGGCAAGGATGCGGTCGGCAAGCTGACCCCCGGCTCTGATCCGCTCAAACCCGGTATCAAGGTGTTTGTTGACGATGTGGCCGGCCCTGACGTGACCCAAAAGGTCGAGCGCCGCCTGCAACATTTCATCGACCGCAAGATCGCCACCCTGTTCGAGCCGCTGCTGAATATCGGCCGGGACGAAACGCTGACAGGCCTCGCGCGGGGCTTTGGCTTCCGCATGACCGAGGGCTTGGGCATCATCCCGCGCGGCGAAGTCGCCGACGAGGTAAAGTCGCTGGAGCAGGACGCGCGCGGCGCGCTGCGCAAGCATGGCGTGCGCTTTGGCCAGTTTACCGTCTTCATGCCCTTGCTGCTGAAACCGGCACCAACGCGGCTGCGTCTGGTGCTGTGGGCGCTGGCGAATGGCATGGATGATTTCCCCGAGGCGCCGCCCCCCGGTCTGGTCACGGTTCCCGCCACGCGGATGCCGCAGGGCTATTATACGATGGCCGGTTACCGCGCCGCCGGCGCCCGCGCAATCCGTATCGATATGCTGGAACGTCTGGCCGACATGCTGCGCGCCGAGGACAGCCGCGGCGGGTTCGAGGCCAAGGCCGACATGCTGTCGATCACCGGCATGACGCTGGAGCAGTTTGCAGATCTGATGACCGGCCTTGGCTACAAGGCCGAGCGCGGGGAGCGGCCCAAGGTCAAGGCCGTCGACAAGATCATGGACGACGTGCCGGGTGTCGAGCCTGAACCCGAAACCGCTCAGGACGTAGTCGAGCAGATCGAAGCCGAGGGCATCGCGCCAATCGCCGAAACGCCCGAAGACGCGGCCGAGGTTGCCGCCGAAATCCCCGAGATGAGCGAGACCGAGGTCGCGCCGGGCACCCCCGCCGATCCCATCGCGCCCGAGGCCGAGGCGGAGGTGTTCTACGTCTTCACGTGGGCGGGCCGTCCCCGCCGCAATGCCGCCCCCGAGGGCCGGGATGACAAGCCCCGCGCGCGCGGCAAACCGCAGGGCGGCAAGGACCGCAGCGGCAAACCCAAGGGCGGCAAACCGCAGGGCGGCAAGCCGCGCAGTGGTGGCAAGCCTGATACGGCCAAGAGCCACAGCGCAGGGCCTGCCCCCAAGAAGGACCGGATCGACCCGGACAATCCCTTTGCCGCAGCCCTCATGGGCCTCAAGAGCGGCAAGTGAAGCCTGCGCCGCAATCCACTGTCGAGGCAGAGAAAATCCGCCTCGACAAGTGGCTTTGGCAGGCGCGGTTCTTCAAGACGCGCGGCATCGCGGCAGCTGTCGTAAAGGGTGGCCACCTGCGTGTGAATGGCAATCGCGCGGGCAAGGCGTCGCAGCTGGTGCGCCCCGGCGATGTTCTGACCTTCCCTCAGGCCAAGGTGGTGCGCGTCATCTGTATCACCGCTATCGGCACCAGACGCGGCCCGGCGCCCGAGGCGCAGGCGCTGTATGACGATCTGACCCCGCCGCCCCCGCCACAAAGCGAAACGATTGTTTCACAAAATCCGCGTTTCGAGGGAAAAGGGCGCCCCACCAAAAGAGACCGGCGCAAACTGGACCAGAATGCCGCCGAGGCGCTTGAATGATCGGGTGGCGTGGATTAAGTCACGGGCATCCATTCAGGGGGCCGACATGACCTATATCGTCACCGATAACTGCATCGCCTGCAAATATACCGACTGCGTAGAGGTCTGCCCCGTCGATTGCTTCTATGAAGGCGAAAACATGCTGGTCATCCACCCGGATGAGTGCATCGACTGCGGCGTTTGCGAGCCTGAATGCCCCGCCGACGCGATCCGCCCCGATACCGAGCCGGACATGGAGGGCTGGGTCGAATTCAACCGCAAATACTCCGAAATGTGGCCGGTGATCGTCACCAAGAAAGACGAGTTGCCCGAGGCGCAGGAGCGTGACGGCGAAACCGGCAAGTTGGAGAAATACTTCTCCGAGGCTCCCGGCGAAGGCGATTGATCCATGCCAGCGGCACCGTGATTCGCGCAGGATCGCGCAAGTATGTTGACCGGTAAACGCTGCGCGATCCCCATATTTCATTGGCAAACGCGTGGAGTGTCCGGCTGATAACAGACAGACTTCCGCCAAGGCGAATTTTATGGTATGATGTTCGGGAATGTAACGCCATGCCCGATATCCATTGCCCCTGCTACAGCTCGGGTGATCGTTTTTGTGTCAGTACATTGATCCTCGTTGCTGTCGGCGTTGTGCCGGGGCGATCTATTTGTGTTCGCACCACTCGGACGTGGCCGGAAAAAGGAAAACCCAGATGAGCAAGTCCAGAAAGCCCGATTTTAGCCCCAATGATTTCGTCGTCTACCCCGCGCATGGCGTCGGCAAGATCGTCTCGATCGAAAGCCAGGAGATCGCCGGGATCGAATTGGAGCTGTTCGTCATTTCCTTTGAAAAGGACAAGATGACGCTGCGCGTGCCCACCAACAAGGCTGCCGAGATTGGCATGCGGTCGCTGTCCAGCCCCGACACCATTTCCAAGGCGATGACCACGCTCAAAGGCAAGGCCAAGGCCAAAAAGGCGATGTGGTCGCGTCGCGCGCAGGAATACGAGCAAAAGATCAACTCGGGCGATCTGATCGCCATCGCGGAGGTCGTCCGCGACCTGCACCGCACCGACGACCAGCGCGAGCAGAGCTATTCCGAGCGCCAGCTATACGAGGCCGCGCTGGAGCGTCTGACGCGCGAAGTGGCCGCAGTCAGCGGCGACGACGAGGTGCAGGCCGCCAAGCAGGTCGGCGATGTGCTGATTTCACGCGCCGCGTAATCCGGCGTCAAAATCTGTGTTTCTCAAGGACCGTATCCGAATTGGATGCGGCCCTTGGCGTTGCCCGCCGGCGTTCAGGCGATAATCGACAGAAGCACGGCGATCTCGGTGATCTGCTGGGCAGCGCCCAGAATATCGCCGGTCTGGCCGCCGATTTTGCGCCGGGCAACCCATCCGATGGTGATTGCCGCCAGCAGGGCGCAGATCATCGCGCCCACGCCTGACCAGCCGGTGCAAAGGATCGCGATCACCCCAGCGATGCCTGCTGCGGCCCAGGCAATGCGCCAGTCAGGACGCCCGACGCCCTGCGACAAACCGGCGCTGCGCGCGTTTGGCAATGCGCGCATCAGCACCGGCATGACGGTCCGCGACAGGGCGCCCGCCGCAATCAGCGCGGCCAGCGCGCCCATGCCGCCTTGCTCAAGCAGCCACCACAGCGCGGCCCAGCGGGCCGCGACCGACAGCATCAGCGCCAAGGTTCCGTAGGTGCCGATCTGGCTGTCCTTCATGATCTCAAGCCGCCGGGCGCGCGTCCAGCCGCCCCACAGCCCATCGACAGTGTCGGCCAGACCGTCCTCGTGCATCGCGCCGGTCAGAATGATCTGCGCGCTGAGTGCGATCAGCGCCGCCAGTGCGGCAGGCAGGCCGAACCATTGCGCCACCAAGCCCGCGATCCCGGCGATTAGCCCGATTGCCAGACCCACCAGCGGATAGGCCCACGCCGCAGGTGCGCCACGCGGCGCGGTATCGCCTATGGGCAGCCGGGTCAGCAGGCCAAACGCGGCGCGAATGTCGGCCAGGTGTGCGTCAAAAAGGGGGCTGTCGCGCATGGGGATGGACCTTTTCAAGGGTGCGGCCGGGATGTATCCCCGGCATATACCGCTGGACGGATCATTTGCAAACGGGGGCCGGTATGGCGCAGACTTTCAACACTCTGGCCGAGTTCAGCGCGCGGCTTGAAACCTGTCCGGCGCCCGATGCGGCGGCGCAGGCAGCCGCGCGGTTGCGGGATGCGGCATTGACCAAGCCGCCCGGCGCGCTGGGCCGGTTGGAGCAGATTGCCGAGTGGTATTGCGGTTGGCGCGGGAACGAACGGGCGCAGGTATCCGCGCCGCAGGTGATTATCTTTGCCGGAAACCACGGCGTTGCGGCGCAGGGCGTCTCTGCCTTCCCCGCCGAGGTGACCGCGCAGATGGTGGCGAATTTCCGCAGTGGCGGCGCGGCGGTCAATCAGCTGGCCCGGCAGTTTGGCGCGCGTATGGATGTGCATGCGCTGGAACTGGACCGCCCCACCCACGATTTCACGCAAGGGCCCGCGATGGACGCGCCCGATTTTCTGGCGGCGCTTGGCGCCGGGTGGAACGCGGTTGATCCAGGGTCGGATCTGCTGGTGGTGGGCGAGATGGGAATTGGAAATACCACCTGCGCGTCGGCCATCGCGCTTGGCCTGTGGGGCGGGACGGCGCCGGACTGGACCGGGTGCGGCACCGGCGTCGATGCGCGCGGGCTGGAGGCAAAGGCCCGCGTCGTGGCTGCCGGCGTGCGCCGCCATGCGGATAGTCTGCACAGCCCGCTGGACGTGCTGCGCTGTCTGGGTGGCCGCGAACTGGCCGCGATGGCGGGGGCGATCCTGCGCGCGCGGCACCTGTCCGTGCCGGTGATCCTGGACGGGTTCATCTGCACCATGGCCGCGGCCTGCCTTGAGCAGGCGCATCCCGGCGCGCTGGATCATTGCATCGCGGGCCATGTCAGCGCCGAGCCGGGGCATGAAAGGGCGCTGGCCCAGCTGGGCAAGGCGCCGCTGTTGGCGCTGGGGATGCGTCTGGGCGAGGGGTCGGGCGCCGCGCTGGCCTTGGGCATCGTGCAGGGCGCGCTGGCCTGTCACAGCGGCATGGCCACCTTTGACGAGGCGGGGATCGCAGGCGCCTGACGGCGCCGGTCAGGCGCTTTTGCGGTCGGTATCCGTGTCGCTGGATTCCTCCAGTTGCGACAGAAGCATGGTCTGCAATTCCGCCTCCAGCTCGCGGGCGCGGGCGATATATTCCTGATTTTCGACCGTCGGCTTTTCCGGATCCCACAGCGCCGCCAGTTCGCGCACCGAATGGCGGTCATGCCTGTAAAAGGTTTTCATCAGCTCGGACGCCTCGAATTCGCTGACCCCCATGTTTTCCAGCACATACCGGCCGGCGCGCAGGGACGAATCGAACATTTCGCGCACGATGTCATTGGCGCCTGCCTGAAACAGCCGGAACACTTGCGTGCGATCGCGTGCGCGGGCGATGATGTGCAGATCGGGCCGCTCGCGCCGGGCAAACGTCACCAGCCGCACGGCGGCATCGGGATCATCCAGCGCCGCCACCAGCACCTTGGCATCCTTGAGGCCCGCCGCGTGCAGCATTTCGGGCCGGGTCGGATCGCCAAAGAACCCCTTGACGCCAAACCGGCGCATTCGCTGGATCGCGGCCAGATTGTGGTCCAGAACCACCGTCTCATAGCCCGAGGACCGCACCAGCCGGTTGACGATCTGGCCAAAACGGCCGATGCCGACGATGATGATGCCGGCCTGCTGGTCCACGTCATCATGGGCCAGCGGCTCGTCCGCCTCCTCCATTCGTTTGGACAGCGCATCGTATAGGATGAACAGCAGCGGTGTGATCAGCATCGACATTGCCACGATCAACAGCAACATTTCGGTCATGTCGCCGGGCACGACATTTTGTTGGCCGGAAAAGGAAATCAGGACAAAGCCGAATTCGCCGGCCTGCGCCAGCGACAGTGTAAACAGCCACAGATCGCGGCCCCGCAGGCTGAAAATCCGGCCCAAGACATAAAGCACCACGCCCTTGAGGAAGATCACCGCCAGCGCCAGACCCAGCACCAGAAACGGCTGCCCGAACAGCAGGCCAAAATTGATGCCGGCGCCCACCGTGATGAAAAACAGGCCCAGCAGCAGGCCCTTGAACGGCTCGATATCCGATTCCAGCTCGTGCCGGAATTCACTGTTGGCCAGAACCACACCGGCCAGAAACGCGCCCAAGGCGGGCGAGAGGCCGACCAGATACATGATGAAGCTGATGCCGCAGACGATCAGCAGCGCCAGCGCCGTGTACATCTCGCGCAGGCGGGCGACGTGAATATAGCGAAAGACGGGCCGCGTCAGGTAGATACCGGTCAGGATGATACCGCCAACGGCGGCCAGCGTGACCAGCGTCACACCCCAGCCGGGCAGGCCCGCGACCAGTGACATGTTGTCTGCGCTATGCGCCACGGCGCTGTCAATCAGGCCCGTGTCGTCATGATCTGTCGCCTCGCTCACGCGGCTGCGCAGGCTGCCGGGCATGGCCAGCAGTGGCAGCAGCGCCAGCATCGGGATCACCGCGATGTCCTGTGTCAGCAGCACCGAAAAGGCCGAGCGTCCGCCCTTGGTCTGCATCAGGCCCTTTTCGGACAGGGTTTGCAGCACGATGGCCGTTGATGACAGCGCAAAGATCAGGCCCACGGCCAGGCTGACGCTCCATTCATGGCCCATGGCCATGACGCCGCCCATGATGACCAGCGTGGTCAGTACCACCTGCATCCCGCCCAGCCCCAGCAGGCGGTGGCGCATATCCCACAGCGCGCGCGGCTCCAGCTCCAGCCCGATGAGGAACAGCATCATCACCACGCCGAATTCGGCAAAATGCTGCAAATCGGCGGTTTCCTGTCCGACCAGCCCCAGCGCCGGGCCGATCATGATACCCGCCATCAGGTAGCCCAGAACCGACCCCAGCCCCAGCCGCGCGGCAATGGGCACCGCGATAACCGCAGCGGCAAGGTAGATCGAGGCCTGATAGAGGAAGCCTTCCATCGTGGTGGGATCCTTCGTGTCGGCGGGGGCAGGGCAGCCATGGCAGCAGGGAACGGCACCGGGCGGGCGCAAGTCCCTGATATGTGAGGGTCAAGCATACTGGCAGATCAAAATCTATCAACGCCTGATAACGCGATTATTGGCGTTACGGGCACCCGACACCGATGTTTTTGTCCAACCACGGTATCAGGCGCTGCGGCGGGTCGCGGTTCAGCTTTGCGGGATGCGCAGAACCACGTTTTTGCCACGCTTGATATAGCGCAGTTCACTGTCGCCAATCGCGGCGACCTGGCCACCATCCAGCGCATCGCCAATGCGCACCTTTTGGTAGCGGCCATTGCCCAGCCGCACCAGCGCGCGGCGGCTGGCGGTACTGCCATAGACGCCGATCAGATTGACCTGGCGCAGGTTGATCGCATCCTTCAGGGTTGCCTGCTGCGATACCGATGCGCTGGACGGAATGCTGGGCTGTAGCCGCTGGGCCGCCGGAACCGGCTGCGCAGCCGCGCTTTGCTGGGTGCGCTTGATGATCTTTTCAAAGTCGCCGGGACGGCGCAGCGGTGTCAGGGAGGCCGTTACAGCCTGTGCTGTGGCATTCTCGAAGCTGTCCTCATCCGCCTCTTCTTCGGGGTCTGTATCGGCGGCGGTCGCGGCGGCAAGGGCGCGGTTCAGCGATGCGCCGTCCACCAGCGGTGCGGCGGCGGCGGTCTGAGCGCTTTGCAATGTGGCGGCAAGGGCCGCAATCTGTGCCGGGCGCAGGCGCGGGCGCAACGCAGCCAGCGCGGCATCCGCTGCGGTTGCCTCGGCAGTCTGAACGTCATCACCGGCGCCGGTAACGGTGTTTTGGCCATCCTCGCGCGTTTCGGGCGCGGCCTCTGCCGGGGTTGGCGGTGTGGCGGCCATGATGCTGTCCGGCCGCACACGGGGGCGGGTGCCGGCCAGCGCCGGATCGCCGGTAAAGGTGGTGCCGGGCGCCAGATCAGGCTCGGCCGTTTCGGGCGTTGCAGTCACGGTGACGGTCTGCGGCATGTTCTGCGGCGGCGTCATCGGCGGGCTGCCCGCGAAAACACGAACGCCCTGCGGTGTCACAACACCGCCGGGCGTGGCGCGAACAAAGCCGCGGTCGTCAAAGTCGAACCGCGTCCCGGCAGGGGGCGGATCCACCGGCGTTTCGGGCCGCACGTCGCGCGCATCCGGGGCGCGGCGCGGCATTGACGCCGGATCGCCCAGCCCCAGACCGGGATCGAGCGACACCTCGTAAATATCCGAAAGCGGCGCGCCGGCGACGGGGATCTCGGGCGATGTCGGGGCCATCTGCCAGATCCCGGTCGCCGCATAGCGGGCCAGCGCCTCGTCCGGGGCCAGCGGCGCGGGCAGATCGGGCAGGGCCACAACTTCGGGCCGGTCCGAGCCACCCGGCAGCGCGGCGATTTCGGGAAGCGGCTCGATCGCGGGCGCGTCGATTTCGGCGCCTGGCTCCGCCTCGTCTTCGGCCGGCACATCGGCAAGCTTGATATCGTCGCCCCTGCCAAAGAAGCGCGACAGCCCATCCTCGAGAAAGACCGAGGCCCAGGCCGCGACACCGACAAGGAACAGCAGCAACAGCGCGGTCAGGATCAGGCCCAGAAAGCGTGGCTTGCCGCGCACCGGGCTTTTGCGCGCGCCAAAGACGGTCATGCGCTGCTTTTCATCCTCGCGCGTGGGGCGCGGGGCGCTTTTGGAGGCGGCTTTGGTCTTGCGGCTCAGCAGGCCGGGTTTTTCGGTCGGCGCCTCGGTGGTGCGGGCGGCATCGGCGGCATCGCGGTTCAGACGCTCGGACGGATCGGGGTGCAGGCTGGCCGCCAGTTCCGCCAGACGCGCCGGGTCGGCAACGTCATCGCTGGCCGGGCTGGGCAGCGGCGGCGCCGTGTCGGTGCCATTCGTGTTTTTGGCGCGCGCATCCCCGGCCAGTGGCGGTGTGGCGCGGACAGCATCACCGTCGCGCGACGCCCGGATCGAGCTGAAGGCCGCGACGGGCGCCGGTTTCGACGGTTCGTCGTCCTTCGCCGGTGCACGCGGCCTTGGCACCGGGCCCAAGGGCGCTGCGCCCTTGACCGGCGGTGCAGACAGCGCGGCTGACGTGGGCGGCGCGACCTTGGGCGCGGCTGCCTTTGGTTTCTCGGGCGCCGGGGTGGCAGGTTTTGCAGGCTGCGATTCGGGCGCGGGTTTCGGCGTGTCCGGTTTTTTGTCGGGCGCGGGTTTGGCCGTGGCCTCTGCCTTGGCGGCTGGCTGTTTGGGGGCGGGCGGCGCGCTTGCAACGGCCTCAGCGGCGGCGCTGGCGACGGGGGCGTCCGCTGGTGGTGCTGCTGGCTCGGGCTTGGCCTCGGGCGCCTTGGGCATGGGCTGCGGTGGTATTTCCGCGTCGCCGGTTATGCGAATCGCGGTATCGTCACGCTCGACAATCGTGCCGTGGGGCAGGATTTCGCCCGCGCGGCGGGTGACGCCAAAAAACGGCTCGCCCCGAAACGCATCTTTGACGGGAATCGCGGCAAAACTGACAGCATCGAACCCGTGCTCGGCCGCAAATGCCTCGGCCTCGGCCAGTGTCTCAAGCGCGACGGCGGCCACCTGAATGACCCCATCCGCGGCGGTCCAGTCGTATTCCAGTTCCTCGACCGCGTAGGGCGTGGCGCCTTCCAATGCGGCGCGCACGGACGCCTCGGGGTCATTTTCCGCCTCGATCGACAGGTATTTTATCTGGTCGTTCGGAATGACCAGCTTGCAGGTCAGATCGCCCGGCAGACGCGCGGCGCGGGTTTTCAACGCTTTCAGCGCGCGGGCCATGTCGCTGTCATCGAACGGGACATTGCCCACACGGACCCAGCCATTGCCGGACCGGTACAAAAGGCTGGCGCCTTCGGCGGAGAGGTTAAGTGCGAAATTCGGTTTCATCAGACGTCTTTAGCACCCAAATATCCGCTGCGGGAGTCGCCACAGCCCATCTTGCGATTTTATAGCAGGTTCACGCCGAGGAAAAGACCAAGCCAGACGCCCCCGAAATCGGAGCGGCGCGCGCGGCGCCGCCCCGTTACGGTTTAACCGGCGGCCTTCAGCGCCTTGTCCAGATCCGCGATCAGATCATCGGCGGTTTCGATGCCGATGGAAATGCGCACGACCTCGGGGCCCGAACCGGAGGCGGTCTGCTGCTCGGGCGTCAACTGGCGGTGTGTGGTCGAAGCGGGGTGAATGACCAGCGACCGCGTGTCGCCCAGATTGGCGACATGGCTGAAAAGCTCAAGGTTTTCAACGAATTTGACGCAGGCATCATAGCCACCTTTCAGCGACACGGTGAACAGCCCGCTGGCCCCCTTGGGGCAGACCTGCGCCATCCGCGCGTTATAGGGCGAGGAGGCAAGGCCGGCATAGGTGACCGACGACACGGCGTCATGCCCCTCCAGCCATTCGGCGATTTTCTGCGCGTTTTCGCAGTGCCGCTCCATCCGCAGGGACAGCGTTTCGATCCCCATCAGCGTATAATGCGCCGCCTGCGGGTTCAGCGTCATGCCCAGATCGCGCAGGCCGATGGCAATGCCGTGAAAGGTAAAGGCCAGCGGACCGAATGTTTCGTGAAACGTGGTGCCGTGATAGGCCGGCTCGGGCTGTGACAGGGACGGGAACTTGTCCGACGCGGACCAGTCGAATTTGCCCGAATCAATCACAGCGCCGCCCATGACCGTGCCGTTGCCGGTCAGGTATTTGGTCAGCGAATGCACAACCAGCGTCGCGCCATGCTCGATCGGGCGGCACAGGTACGGCGTGGCAGTGGTGTTGTCGACGATCAGCGGCAGGCCGGCCTTGTCCGCCACATCCGCGACGCTGCGCAGATCGGCGATATGGCCGCCGGGGTTGGCGATGGATTCGCAGAAAACGGCGCGGGTATCGTCATCAATCGCCGCCGCAATCGCCTCCATATCGTCAATGTCGACGAATTTCGCGGACCAGCCAAACCGCTTGATCGTCTGGCTGAACTGGGTGATCGACCCGCCATAAAGCCGCGAGGACACGACCACATTCTTGCCCGGACCCATCAGCGGGAACAGCGCCATGATCTGCGCCGCATGTCCGGTCGAGCAGCACACAGCGCCCGCGCCACCCTCCAGCGCCGCGATCCGGTCCTGAAGCGCGGCAACGGTCGGGTTGGTCAGGCGCGAATAGATATAGCCGACCTCTTGCAGGTTAAACAGTTTCGCCGCGTGATCGGCATCGCGAAAGCAATAGGCGGTGGTCTGATAGATCGGGGTCTGGCGCGCGCCGGTTGCCGGATCAGGCTTGGCGCCTGCGTGGACCTGCAATGTTTCAAAGCCAAGTGTCATGGGCTGTCCTTTCGGGGAAATGCGTTTGGCCGGATTTGTAGGGGATCGCACCGATTTGGGCAACGATCATACGGCGCAGGATAATTATGAGCCGCGCGGCGTCAGCGCATCCAGAACCCGTTCCGCTTGATCGTGTTGCGGATCGCCTGTTCGCGGCGGGGCAGGTCGTTTTGATCGAACAACGCGCGCACTTTCATGCCGCGCCCCTGATACACCATGCGCTTGATCGGCTCGTATTCCTTCAGCACCTTTTTCACCCGGTTATGCGCGCTGATGCGGTGCAGCGCATCCACCACGTGATCGCCCTCGCGGGCATAAAGCAGCGGCAGCATGCGGTAGTGACAGCTGACGGCGCCGTCCAGATACCCCTGGGGCAGCGCATCGCGTCCGCCGCCCAGCGAATGGATCACCAAGGGCAGTGCCACCTGGTCCAGCCACGGGTCCATTTCCTGGCAAATCAGCTCATCGGGGGGAGTGTCGCGGATCGCCAGCGCGTAGTCCAGAAACCGCTGGCCGAAAATCTGCGGGCATTTGTAATAGAAAAACCCGGCGTTGAAATAAAGATAGCGTTTCCAGAACTCATCGGGCTGCGACAGGTCCAGCGAGCTGCGGTAATCCAGCCCGAACCTGTCATAAAGCGATTTCCATATCGCGCCATAGCCCGGCCCATAAAGCTCGGGCTTGGGCCACGTCCCCTCGCGCCGCAGGGAGGCGGAGGGGCGGGCGAAATCGAACGGCACCGATGCCAGATCGCCGGTGATCAGCGTGTCAGTGTCGAAAAACACGAACGGCTCGCCCGCGGGCAGGGCGGCGAGCGCCTCTATCTTGTTGCCGTAAGGGTAGCTGTGGCCGAAATGATGGTTGTCGAAGGGCGGAATCTCGGCGCCCAGCTCTGCCAGCAGGTCGGCGGTGTCGTCGCCGCGCATGCGCGGATCGTCCGGCCATAGCGGGCCGGGTTGCGGTTCGGCCACGAAAAGACGCCCGGTAAAATCCGGGCTGAAGCTGCGCAAGGACAGGCAAAACAGCAGCGCCTCATATTGCAACCGCCCGCCCTGACCGACGATCATTACGTTGAAATCGGGTCCGGGCGCGGGGTGGCTGGTCATATCATTCCTGCTTGGGCAATCAGATCGGGGCGACTATAGATCGCGCCCTGCACATGCAGAAGGCAAACTTGACACAGATGCGTGACTAATTGTTAGAAGTGGTGGGCGACCTAGGAATCGAACCTAGCGTGCGTCTCCGCGAGGGAGTTACAGTCCCCTGCCACACCTTGCGGCCTGTCGCCCACTGCGCCGGGTGGTTGAATACCTAGCGTGGGCCGCTGATTACTAGCGGATACCGCAGGCGTCAACCGCAAAAATCGCGGTCCGATATCGGCTTGCGCGCGCCCGGCTTGCGGCGCATCTTGCGCAGCTGAAAATACCGGGGGGCGTGCGCCGTGAAGAAACCGAAATGGGTGGTCGAAAAGGAACAGGCCAAGAAGGCCGCTGACGCTGAAACCGTCTGGCTGTTCGGCCTGCATGCGGTGCGTGATGCGCTGCTGAACCCGGCGCGCGAAAAATTGCGGCTGATTGTGACGCTCAACGCGCAGAACAAACTGGCCGATGCCATCACCGCATCCGGTATGACCCCCGAAGAGGCCGATCCACGCAGGTTTACCGCGCCGCTTGATCCGGGATCGGTGCATCAGGGCGCCGCGCTGGAGGTCAAGCCGCTGGACTGGGGCGATCTGGAGACGCTGGCGCTGGGCGACGGCGCGCGCGCGCCACGCATGATCTTGCTGGATCGCGTGACGGATCCGCATAACGTGGGCGCAATCCTGCGCTCGGCCGAAGTATTTGGCGCCTGCGCGGTGATCGCGCCGCGCCATCATGCGGCGCCCGAAACCGGCGCGCTTGCCAAAACCGCCAGCGGCGCGCTGGAACGGCAGCCCTACAAGCAGGTGCGCAACCTGTCGGACGCGATCCGGCAGTTGCAGAAAATGGGCTATCTCGTGGTGGGGCTGGACGGAGAGGCCGATCAGACGATCGAACAGGCGCTGGACGGGCGACGCGACCGCCCCATTGCGCTGGTGCTGGGGGCAGAGGGGCCGGGGCTGCGCCAGAAAACCCGTGAAACCTGTGACGTTTTGGTGAAAATCGCATATTTCGGCGCATTCGGGTCCCTGAACGTCTCAAATGCGGCGGCAGTCGCCCTATATGCCTCTCAGGCGCCGGACTGATCGGCGCTGCGGCACCGGGGGGCTGATGCACAAGATCGCCACATGTTGTTACTGCGGAACGCGCGCGGCGCTGGTGCTGCGCGGCGAAGGACGGCACGAGCTGTCTTGCGCGGCCTGCGGCGCCCCTCTGCATGACATGAAGGCAATCCCGCAATCGCGCAGCGACGCGGCAACGCGCAGCTCGGCGGCCGGGCAGGGGACGCGGCGCCGGGCGCCGGGCAAGGCACCTGGCAGCAGGGCCACCCCCGCCAAGGTCGCAGCAAAGCCGCGGCAGCGGCGCAAACTGCCCAGATATGACGACGACCATGACGATGACCGCCGCGCGCCGCGCCGCCGCAAATCCGGCAGCCGCTTTCTAAGCAAGGCGTTCGAGGAAATATGGGACGTTGTCGAAGATATCTTTGACTGACGCAGGGCGCAGCCCCGGCGCGGGCAGATCACAAGATGATCACAGATCCATTACCGCCCTTTCAAATGGCAGAAGACACCCCAGATTGAGTGTCAGAAGCGGCGCACTGGAACTTCGACGCTTCATTTCACTGTCCCTCGTTCCGCACTTGCGCTCAAGGTTTGTACCTTGGGCGCATTTTTCTTTGGGATTGTTCGGATCTGGCGTGCGGCACCCCTTGCGCGTGCGCCGCAATCGCGGAATGGTCGGGGGCATGACAACAGATACCCAGATCAAAGATATCCTCACCCGGACCCGCCGCATCGCATTGGTCGGCGCATCGGCCAATCCCGCGCGCCCCAGCCATGATGTGATGAAGTTCCTGCTGGAAAAAGGGTATGACGTGGTGCCCGTCAATCCCGGCCTTGCGGGGCAGACCTTGCTCGGCCAGCCGGTGGTGGCCAGCTTGCGCGATATAGACGGCGATATCGACATGATCGACATTTTCCGGCAATCGGCCCATGTCCCCGCATTGGTGGAGGAGGCGCTGGCGCAGTTTCCCCGGCTTCATACGATCTGGATGCAGCTGGGCGTCATGCACGACGGCGCGGCCCAGACAGCCCGCGCGCGCGGCGTTGATGTCGTCATGGATCGCTGCCCCAAAATCGACTACCCGCGCCTTATGCGGTAACATCAGATGCCGGGCGCCTGAGAAAATTCGCGAATTTTCTTCTGCGCCCGGTGTCACACTGCCTGAAAGTCTGCGGCGATTCGCATTTCGCGCATGGGGCGCACATGCGCGGTGCAGGCCGAATAGGTCGGATGCGCCTTGAACGCGGCCAGCGCGGCCTCGTCGGCAAATTCGGCATAGACGACCAGATCGGGCGCGTCAGCGGTGATGGCGTCGGTCTGGAAATTGCGACCCACCTCGAAATGATCGGCGTGGGGGATGGTGGCCAGCATCATCAAACCCTCGCGCACGGTTTCGACAGATTGGCCTTCGGCGGCCGAAAAGAAAACGATGTGGCGGATCATGTCTGCCCTCCTTATGGTCTCAGGATGGTCTCAGGGATTTGGGCGCGCGGCTTTTTCAGCAAGCCCCGACTGCCCCTGACGGCGGCCAAGTTCGTCCATCACGTCGCTCAGCGCGATGCCGCGCGAGTGCAGCATCACCAGCAGGTGAAACAGCACATCCGCCGCTTCGCGGGTCAATGCGGCGCGGTCATCCCTGACCGCTTCGATGATGGCCTCAATCGCCTCTTCGCCGAATTTTTCCGCGCATTTTTCCGGGCCTTTCGCCAGCAAGCGGGCGGTCCAGCTGCTGTCGGGGTCGGCTGCCGCGCGCGCGGCGATTGTGGCTGCCAGATCGTCCAGGGTCATCGGCCCATCCTCATCGGAATACCGGCGGCCTGCATATGGGCCTTGGCCTCGCCGATCGTAAATTCGCCAAAGTGGAAAATCGACGCGGCCAGCACCGCGCTGGCCCCCCCTTGCGTCACGCCTTCTACCAGGTGATCCAGCGTGCCGACCCCGCCGGATGCGATCACCGGAATATCCACCGCATCGCTGATCGCGCGTGTCAGCGGCAGGTTGAACCCCGCCCGCGTGCCGTCGCGGTCCATCGAGGTCAGCAGAATTTCCCCGGCGCCGTTGCTCGCCACCAGACGTGCGAATTCCACCGCGTCGATACCGGTTGCGCGGCGCCCGCCATGGGTGAAAATCTCCCATTTTCCGGGCGATACCGTCTTGGCGTCGATGGCCACCACGATGCACTGGCTGCCAAACTGGTCCGACGCGGCGCGCACCACATCGGGATTCGCCACCGCGGCGGAGTTGAAGCTGACCTTGTCCGCGCCCGCGAGCAGCAAGGCGCGGACATCGCCCGGCGTTCGCACGCCGCCTCCCACGGTCAGGGGGATATAGCACTGCTCGGCGGTGCGGCGCACGACGTCGAACATGGTGCCGCGATTCTCATGCGTGGCGTGGATATCGAGAAAACACAGCTCATCCGCGCCAGCCGCATCATAGGCGCGCGCCGCATCCACCGGATCGCCCGCATCGCGCAGATCGACAAAGTTGACGCCCTTGACCACGCGGCCATCGGCCACGTCAAGGCAGGGAATGATACGGGTTTTCAGCATTATGCGCCGCGCCTTTGTACTGCGTTACGGAACGTTTAGGTCCATTTGCCGTTGGGGGCCAGTGGGTGGCCACCGCAAATTCACGTAATTTCCAAAAGGAGACAGCTGATGCGACCTCTTATCACAGCCGCCGCGCTGACGGCATTCACCGCGATGACGGCCCCGGCATGGGCCGGACCGGACGGTCTGATCCGCGTCAAGGCCGGCGGCGACGTTGCCACAACGATGGACGCGCTGGTGCAGGCGGTAGAGGGGGCAGGCGTCACCGTGTTTGCCCGCATCGACCACGCCGAAGGCGCCAAGGGCGCAGGCATGGATCTGGCCCCCGAGCAGGTGCTGATTTTCGGCAAGCCCGAGCATGGCACGCAGGCCATGCAGGCCGATCCGCTGACCGGGCTGCTGCTGCCGATGAAGGTGCTGGTCTATGAGGATGCAGATGGCCAGACGTGGCTGGTATATCAGGACGTTGCCGAGATGTTTGACGATTACGATATCCCCGATGATGCCGAATTCGTGCAATCAATGACCAAGGGCCTGAAGACCCTCACCACCAAGGCGGCGGGCGGTTAATCCGCCAGCGCAGCCAGCGCTGCGCGCAGATCCAGCGCTCCGTCATACAGCGCGCGGCCCGAAATGGCACCGTTCAGGGGCGCGCCGCAATCGCGCAGGGCAATCAGATCAGCCAGCGAACTGACGCCGCCGGACGCGATCACCGGGATGCTGACGGCATTGGCCAGCGCCGCCGTCGCCTCGACATTTGGCCCCTGCATGGCGCCGTCGCGGTCGATGTCGGTGTAGATGATCGCAGCCACGCCCGCATCCTCGAAGCTGCGGGCGAGGTCGGTAACCATCACTTCGGTTTCCTCCGCCCAGCCCTTGGTCGCCACGCGGCCATTCCGCGCGTCGATGCCAACGGCCACCTGTCCGGGGAACGCGCGGGCCGCCTCGAGCACCAGCGCGGGGTTCTCCACCGCCACCGTGCCAAGGATGACGCGCGCCAACCCCTTGGATAGCCAGCCCTCAATCGTGGCCATGTCGCGGATGCCGCCGCCCAGCTGCGCGGGAACTTTGCAGCGTTTCAGGATTTCCTCCACCGGGGCCGCATTGACAGGCGCGCCGGCGAAGGCGCCGTTCAGATCCACCAGATGCAACCATTCGCAACCCGCCGCGACGAAGGCTTCGGCCTGTGCGGCGGGATCGTCGTTGAACACGGTCGCCGCGTCCATTTCGCCGCGCAAAAGGCGCACGGCCTGGCCGTCCTTGAGGTCGATGGCGGGGTAAAGGATCATGGGTTAACCTATTGATAAAAAAGCCGGATCAGGGCATCCAGCGCAGAAAGTTTGCGATCATCTCCAGACCGGTTGCCTGGCTTTTCTCGGGGTGAAACTGCGTGCCGATCAGGTTGTCACGCCCCACGACCGCCGTGACCGGTCCGCCGTATTCGGCGTGGGCCAGCAGATGGGCGGAATCATCGACGTGGAACTGATAGGAGTGAACGAAATAGGCGTGATGGCCTGTCTCGATCCCGTCAAAGACAGGATGCGGCCGGTCCAGTACCAGATCGTTCCAGCCCATATGCGGAACCTTCAGGGTTTTGTCGTCGGGCCGGATCGGGCCAACTGTGCCGCCGATCCAGTCAAAACCCTCGGTCTGCCCGTGTTCCAGCCCGGTGGTGGCCAGCATCTGCATGCCGATGCAGATGCCCATGAAGGGGCGGGCGTGATCAAGGACCGCTTCGCGCATCGCCTCGAACAGGCCGCGATGATCGTATAGCTGCGCGCGGCAGGCCGCGAATGCACCATCGCCGGGCAGCACGATGCGATCAGCGCGGCGCACGGTGTCGGGATCGGACGTGACGATCACCTCGCCCGCATCGCCCTCGCGCGCCATGCGCTGAAATGCTTTTTCGGCCGAATGCAGATTGCCGCTTTCATAATCGACGATGACGGTGCGCATGGGGCTAGAGCATCCCCTTGGTCGAGGGGATCGCGTCGGCCTTGCGCGGGTCCGTCTCGACCGCGTCGCGCAGGGCGCGGGCGACGGATTTGAACGCGGCCTCGGCCATGTGGTGACTGTTGATGCCGTGCAGGCAATCCAGATGCAGCGTCATGCCGGACTGGGTTGAAAACGCTTGGAAAAACTCGCGCACCAGTTCGGTGTCGAACGTGCCGATCTTGGCGGTGGGCAGGTCCATGTTCCACACCATGTAGGGCCGCCCCGACAGATCCAGCGCGGCGCGCACCAGCGCGTCATCCATCGGCAACAGGCAGGCGCCGTAACGGCGAATACCGCGTTTATCCCCCAGCGCCTGCGCGAGCGCCTGACCCAGCGCGATGCCCACATCCTCGACCGTGTGGTGGTCGTCGATATGCAGATCGCCGGTGCAGCGCACCTCCATGTCAATCAGCGCGTGGCGCGCGAGCTGGTCCAGCATGTGATCGAAAAACCCCACGCCGGTCTGGTTGTCATAGCTGCCGGTGCCGTCCAGCGCGATGGTCACGCTGATATCGGTTTCGGCGGTCTGGCGGGTGATGGTGGCGCTGCGCATGTCGCTGTCTCGCTTTCAGGTTTGCAGGCGTTATAGGCAGATGATGCCGCGCCGCCAAGGGGCGACCGGCTAGATGCCCGTCGGGGTCAGCGCAAGGCCATGATCCGCCGCCATCTGCGCCTGCGCGCCTGATTTGGGCCGGTACGAGATAAACTCGGCGCCGGTGCAGCTGCGCAGGCCCAATGCGGCGATCAGCGCGGCGTCATACTGCCCCGACAGCAGCAGAACGCCCTCGCGCGCCAGCTGGTCGCGCGTGCCGCTGCCGCCATCGGCGCGGATGCGGCGCATGAAATCGCGCTGCTGCGCGACCGCCTCGACGATATTGCGCGCGATGGGGCGGCCCTGCACCTCGCGGAACAGGGCGGCCATGCGCCGGTTGCCGGATTTTTCCGCAAAGATGCGCGCCACCGCGTCGGGCGGCACGGTCTGCCAGAAATTGCGCGGATAGGGCTGCTGCGCCAACAGCCACAGGATGTTGGCAAATGCAGCGGCGCAGATCGTGCGCTTGGCGTCCTTGTTCTGCCCTTCGGTCAGGTAGTCGCGGCGCGCCACGATCAGGGCCAGATGGCAGATTGCGCGCGCCTCATCCGTGGCAACAAGGATGCAGGGATGGCCCACCGCCTCGGTCGGGATCATCCAGTTGCCGCCGCAAGTGTGCTTGATGTCAACGTCATGGCCTAGGATGACCGTGTCCAGCCGCCCCTTGGATAAGCCCAGCAGCGCGCGCAGCTCGATCTCGACGCGGGTGCCGATATAGGTCTTTTCGGTCTTCTCCAGCTCGTCGTAGCTGCGCCGCCCGGTTTTGGCGGTCATGATCACGTCGTCAATGCAGCCGCGCAGCAATCTGCCCATCGCGCCGGCCAGTGCCTCGGCGCCGCCCGCGCGCGCGGTGATATCGCCCGCAATGGCGCCGAGCAGAGCGTGATCGGGATGCCCCGGCAAAACGCAGCTATCGGGCAGGGTCTGCTTCATCGGCCCGCGCGCTCAGCCGGCAACGCGGTGCAGCACCCGTTTGCGCAGCGCGCCGGCGATCTGTGCCGAAACGGCCTGCGCGACGGGCGGCGGAAAGGCGTTGCCGACCTGCCGGTAGGCGTTCGTCTTGGCGCCGGTAAAATGCCAGTCATCGGGAAACCCCTGAATCCGCGCCACCATTGGCACGGTCAGGCGGGGCATGCCATTGTGGCCGCGTTCGGGCGGCGCAGGCGCGATCGTGCGCCCCTCGACGCCCAGGCTGGCCCATGCCGCGCGCGCGCGCGTCGGGCCAAGGTCCGGGCCGCCATGTTTTTTCGAACCGCCAACGATGGTCGGCGCAATCTCGTCGGCTTTGCTCGCCCAGTCATCCGCCCCTTGCCAGCCGCCCGCTGCCATCAGATCGCGCAGCGTTTCGCCCACGGTGGGCGGGTTGTGGGGGTTCGGTTCGGGCCAGCCAAAAAGATCGGCCCGCTCTTTTTGCACGGCCACGATCACCACGCGCGGGCGCAGTTGCGGCACCCCGTAGTCAGAGGCGTTCAGCAGGCGCCAGTCCGTCACATAGCCAAGTTTGCCAAGCTGGGTCTTCAGCCGCTCGCGGTAGTCGTGAAATACCGCGTCCAGAAAGCCGCGCACGTTTTCGATCATCACCGCGCGGGGGCGGGCGGCGTCGACGATATCCAGCGCGTCGTTGAACAGATTGCGCTCGTCCTGTTCGCCCAGCTGCTTGCCCGCGACCGAAAACGGCGGGCAGGGCAGGCCGCCGGCCAGCAGGTCCATGCCGCGGTAATCTGCGGCGCGTTCCTTGAACAGGCGCACGTCCTCTTCCAGCACGTTCCATTCGGGGCGGTTGTGGCGCAGGGTGTTGCAGCAATGCTTGTCAATTTCGACCAGCGCGGTATGGGCGTATCCCGCCGCCTCCAGCCCGAGGGCCTGACCGCCCGCGCCGGCGCATAATTCCACGGATGTCAGCATCTGGCAGGTTCCTTTTGTCCGTAGGCGGGGCCGGGTTTTGCGGGGTGTGACACGAGCGGCTTAGGCGCATGTTCCGCCTTCGTTCCTATACGCGCCCGCCGCAGAGATCAAGCGCAGGCGCTATTCACATTTGCTGTTGCCGTATTTTGCGGTGCAGGCGCGGGCCGTGCAGGAGGCGATCTGCGGATTGCGCTGCGCTGCGCGGATGTCGACGGTTTCAACATCGGTATAGGGAACCGTGACTGTCCGCGTCAACTGCGTGCAGTTGGTGACGGTGCCGACCGTCTGGCAGGTGGTCTGCCCGGTCAGCCGTTCTTCGCTGCGGTACTTTGTGACGATTTCCTGCCGGTACACTGGCGGGATCTTCATCATCCATTCCGCCTCGCAATGTTGCCGCTCGGCGCGATATTCCGGCGTTCCGCAGGCGGCCAGAAACGCCAGCGGCACAGCGGATAGGTACAGGGGGATTTTCAGGATGCTGTTCATCGTCTGGCTCCGGTGCCTGGCGGCGCGTGAGAGAGGCTGGCCTGTTGCTGTGCCGCCGGCCTTTCGGGGTGCGTGCCGCGTTTGGTTATCGGGATCTGGGTATCGCGTTGATATGTCCAGATCAATCATTACCGCCCGCGCGGCCCCCATAAGCTGCTGCCGTTTTTCCGGGTGCGCCGCCAGCCGTGCATGCCTATGATAGCCGAGCAAGCTGCACTGACGGAAAGGGAGAGCTGCGATGAACATGGCCCGGTGCCACACGGAACTTCCGGCGCGTGCGCTTCGCTGGATCGCGCTTGCGGCGTTTGCGTTGATCGCCGCCCCGGCCGCTGCGCAGGACCACAGCGATGACATCGCGGCGCTGGCGGACGCGCTGCGCCTCACCGATACGATCGCCATCATGTATGACGAGGGGCTGGATTATGCCGATCAGGTCGCCGAGGCGATGCTGGAGGGCGGGCCGACCGCCGGCTGGCAGCAGCAGATCGAGCAGCTGTATGATGCCGGCCGCATGGAGGCGCTGGTGCTTCAGGGGCTGGAAAAGGCGCTGGAGGGCGCAGATCTGGCGCCGATGCTGGCCTTTTATAACAGCGAGGCCGGCCGCCGTGCTGTCGAGCTGGAGCTGGCGGCGCGGCGCGCCTTCCTTGATCCCGCGGCCGAGGATGCGGCGCGGGAAGCCGCCCTGCGCGCCATGCAGCAACCCCCAAGCGCGCAGCCCGAGCTTTTGCATCGCGCCGGGCGCCTGATCGAAGGGGGCGACCTGATCGAGCGGAACGTGACCGCATCGCTGAACGCCGACATGATGTTCTGGCGCGGCGTCATGGATGGCGGCGGCCCCGCCCCGGCAGGTGAGGAGGGCGAAGAGGCCGATCTGGCCGATATCGTAACCGCAACGCTGGAGGAGACGCGCCGCGAGACGGAAATCTGGATCACAGCCTTCCTTATGGTGGCCTGCGGGCCGCTTACCCCCGCGCAGATGGATGAATACGCGACGTTTTTTCAATCTAGCGATGGCCGCGTGCTGAATGCGGCGCTGTTTGACGCATTCAACGCGATGTATGACCAGATGGCCTATCTTCTGGGCCGCGCCACCGGCGCATGGATGAACAGCGCGCCGCTCTGATTTGGGCATAACAGGGTTGACTCCGGGCGGCTGGCGCCCGATAAGCCCGCATCCCGGCAAGGGCGAGCCTTGCACCGGGTTATATTACATGACGCCATGAACGGCGCGCTGTCCAAGGTGGCCAAACAGGCCGCGAACACCCGCAAGGGGACCAACGGACGCGGAAATTTGAAGGAATGACGAATGTTTGCGGTTCTGAAAACCGGAGGCAAGCAGTATCGGGTCAAGTCCGGCGATATGCTGCGTGTCGAGAAACTGGCTGCCGAAGCAGGCGAGACAGTTCAGTTCAACGAGATTCTGATGCTGGGCGGCGACAGCCCTGTTGTCGGCGCACCGATGATTGACGGCGCCGGCGTACAGGCCGAGGTCATCGACCAGATCAAGGGCGAGAAGGTCATCCACTTCGTCAAGCGCCGCCGCAAGCACGGCTCGCAGCGCACGAAGGGCCACCGCCAGCAGCTGACTTTGCTGCGCGTGACCGATATTCTGGGCGAGGGCGCGGATAAATCCGGCGTCAAGGCAGCGATCGGCGCGGGGTCCGTGTCTGGCGCGGCTGTCAAGTCGGACGGCCAGTATGCCAAGAACAAGACCCAGCAGGCCGAAATGGCCAAGCGCGTGGTCGAAGGTCAGGCCGAAGAAAAATCAGCCGAGAAAGCCAAGTCCAAGGCGGCTGCTTCCGCTGGTGGCGACGATCTGAAAAAGCTGTCGGGCGTTGGCCCCGCGCTTGAGAAGAAACTGCACGAGGCTGGCGTGACCAGCTTTGCACAGATCGCCGGCTGGACCGATGCAGACGTGGCGGAAATGGACGAAAAACTGTCGTTCAAGGGCCGGATCGAGCGTGAAGGCTGGATCGACCAGGCCAAAGAACTGACCAAAGGTTAAGGAGAGACCAGATGGCACATAAAAAAGCAGGCGGTTCATCCCGTAACGGCCGCGACAGCGCGGGTCGTCGTCTTGGCGTCAAGAAATACGGTGGCGAATCCGTTGTTCCGGGCAACATCATCATGCGCCAGCGCGGCACAAAGATGTGGCCGGGCGAGGGCGTTGGCCTGGGCAAGGATCACACGATCTATGCCACGGTTGAGGGAAACGTGAAGTTTCACACCGGGTTCAAAGGCCGCAAGTTTATCTCGGTTCAGCCGGTGGCCGAGGCCGCAGAATAAAGAGCGCCTGATACAGGCCCAAGGTTTTAAGGATCGGCGGGCAACTGCCGGTCCTTTTTGTTGTTCGGGCTGCATTTTTCCTGATGCCCGCCTATATTTGATACAGGTATGTGAAACCTTTTTCACACTTGATGGTTGAAGCATTACTGCTAATCCTTCGCGTGGAGCGAAGCGCACATGACCGCGTCACGCGGGAAATGTGGCGAATGCAGCAGTGTTTTGAGCAAAGTTTCCGGAAAGGAGACTCTCAATGGGTCTTTCCTCTATCTATTCGCAGCCTGTCATTTCGGCAGGCCTTTACGATCTGCGGCCCTTGCGTCCTTCGGATGCAGGGCTGATGACGCTGTACACCAGCGACATTCGCGTTGCGCAAACCACCTCCTCCATTGCGCACCCGTTGCCGCCCGGCGCGACCGAGGCATTCATCGCCCGCTGCATGGATGACAACCGGATCGAGGATGCGTGGGCCATTGACGGCACGCGCGCCGGCACGGGCGAGCTGGTCGGCGTGATCAGCCTGACCCGGCTGGATGTGGGGCAATCGGAAATCGGTTACTGGGTCGCGCCGCTGTTCTGGAATTCGGGCGTGGCATCGGCGGCGGTCAGCGCGCTGGTTGCGGCAAATCCTCAGGCGTGCAGGACGATCTTTGCCATGGTGCAGCAGGGCAACCCGGCATCGGCGCGGGTTTTGACGAATTGCGGCTTTGTCTATCTGGGGGATGCGGAATCGTATTGCCTTGCGCGGGGTCACACGGTTCCGACATGGACATATTGCCGAAAACTGGATTGAGCCGCGCCTGCGCATTGCGTATGGAGGGCACAGCAAGGCGCCGGGCATTTCTGCCCGCGCATGTAGGGAACCGGCCATGAAATTTCTCGATCTCGCCAAAGTTTACATCCGCTCGGGCGGCGGCGGCGGCGGTTGCGTCAGCTTTCGCCGCGAGAAATACATTGAATTCGGCGGTCCCGATGGCGGCGATGGCGGCAATGGCGGCTCGGTCTATGCCGAGGCGGTGGATGGGCTGAACACGCTGATTGATTTTCGCTATCAACAGCATTTCTTTGCCCGCAGCGGACAGCCCGGCATGGGCAAGCAGCGCACCGGCAAGACAGGCGACGACATCGTGCTGCGCGTGCCCGTCGGCACCGAAATCCTGGACGAGGATCAGGAAACCGTCATCGCGGACATGACCGAACTGGGCCAGCGGGTCGAGCTGGCGCGCGGCGGCAATGGCGGCTGGGGCAACCTGCACTTCAAATCCTCGACCAACCAAGCGCCGCGCCGCGCCAATCCGGGGCAGGAGGGGGTCGAGCGGACAATCTGGCTACGCCTGAAACTGATTGCCGATGTCGGCCTGCTGGGTCTGCCGAATGCCGGTAAATCGACGTTTCTGGCGGCCACATCGAATGCACGTCCTAAAATCGCCGATTACCCCTTCACCACGCTGCATCCCAATCTGGGCGTTGTCGGCGTGGACAAGGTGGAATTCGTGGTTGCCGACATTCCCGGCCTGATCGGTGGCGCAAGCGAGGGCAAGGGGCTGGGGGATCTGTTTCTTGGCCATGTGGAGCGTTGCGCGATCCTGCTGCATCTGGTCGATGGCACATCCCAAACCATTGCCGAGGATTATCAGACCATCATTACCGAAATCGAAGCCTATGACGGCCCGCTGGCCGCCAAGCCGCGCCTGACCGTCCTGAACAAGATCGACGCGCTGGACGAGGATGAACTGTCCGAGGCGAAAGCGGCGCTGGAGCAGGCATCCGGCGGGCCGGTGATGACCATGTCAGGCGTCTCGGGCGAGGGCGTGACAGATGTGCTGCGCGCGCTGCGCGCCGAGATTGACGACGATCGGCTGCGCCACCGCACCGACACAGAAGAAGAGCCCGCACCGTGGCAGCCCTGACAGATGCCAAACGGCTGGTGGTCAAGATCGGCTCGGCGCTGCTGGTCGACCGGGACACCGGCGATCTGCGCGCCGAATGGCTGAACGGTCTGGCCGAGGATGTGGCACGCCTGCGTCGGCGCGGCACCGATGTGCTGCTCGTATCGTCGGGGTCCATCGCACTGGGGCGCGGCACGCTGGGCCTGCCCCCCGGCACGCTGACGCTGGAGCAAAGCCAGGCCGCCGCAGCCGTGGGACAGATCCGGCTGGCCGGGGCCTATGACGCCGCGCTGGCCGCGCGCGGGCTGATTTCGGCGCAGGTTTTGCTGACGCTGGAGGACAGCATTGACCGGCGCCGATACCTCAACACCCGCGCCACGCTGGAGCAGCTGGTGCGTCTGGGCGCCGTGCCAATCGTCAATGAAAACGACACCGTTGCCACGGACGAGATTCGATATGGCGACAATGACCGGCTCGCCGCCCAGGTGGCGGTAACGGCGGGCGCGGATCAGTTGATCCTGCTGAGCGATATCGACGGGTTTTATTCCGGCAACCCCTCGCAGGACAGCAACGCGCGCCATTTCGATACGATCGACGCCATCACGCCCGAAATCGAGGCTATGGCCGGCGACGCCGAATCAGGGCTTAGCAAGGGCGGCATGAAGACCAAGCTGATGGCGGCCAAGACGGCCATGGCGGCGGGATGCGATATGGCGATTGCCAATGGCTTTGTCCTGCAACCTCTGGCCGCAATCGAGGGCGGCGCACGGACAACATGGTTCACCGCCCAAGGCACGCCGCAGCAGCGTCGCAAGGCGTGGATCGGCGGCATGAAGGCCCGCGGCCGGCTGCACGTCGATGCGGGCGCGGCGCAGGCAATGGCGCAGGGCAGCAGCCTGCTGCCGGCCGGCGTGACCGGGGTGGAGGGCGATTTTGGGCGCGGCGACCCGGTTGAGATCAGCGGCCCCGACGGCGCGCGGCTGGGCCTTGGCCTGACGCGGTACGACGCGCAGGAGGCGGCGTCGGTGCGCGGCCTGCGCTCGGATGCCATTGCCGCGGTTCTGGGCTACCCTGCGCGTGCCGCGCTGATTCACCGTGATGACATGGCGTTCTGACGCGCCGACCAAAGATCCGGCAAGGAGCCGTTCCATGACCGATACCCCTGATATTCCCGCCCTGATGGCCCGCATCGGCGCGTGCGCCCGCACCGCCGCCACCGAGTTGGCCGTGACCGAGCCCGACCGCAAGGATACCGCCCTGCGCGGCGCCGCCGATGCCGTCTGGGCCCGCCGCGCCGCCATTATCGAGGCGAACGCCAAGGACGTCACCGCCGCCCGCGACAAGGGCCTGAGCGACGCGATGATCGACCGCCTGCTGCTGGACGAGACGCGCATTCGCGCCATTGCGGACGGCCTGCGGGCCGTGGCCGATCAGCCCGATCCGGTGGGCGAGGTTCTGGCCGAATGGAGCCAGCCCAGCGGAATTCACATCCGGCGCGTGCGCACGCCCCTGGGCGTGATCGGCGTCATTTACGAGAGCCGTCCGAACGTCACGGCGGATGCCGGCGCGCTGTGCCTGAAGGCGGGCAATGCGGTGATCCTGCGCGGCGGATCGGAAAGCTATCACAGCAGCCGGGCCATTCACGCCTGCCTGAAGCAGGGTTTGCGCGAGGCCGGCCTGCCCGAGGAGGCGATTCAGCTGGTTCCGACCCGCGATCGCGCCGCCGTGCATGAAATGCTGAAGATGACCGGCACCATCGATGTGATCGTACCGCGCGGCGGCAAGGATCTGGTCGGGCTGGTGCAGCGCGAGGCGCGCGTGCCGGTCTTTGCCCATCTCGAGGGCATCGTTCACGTCTACGTGGACGCGGCGGCGGATGCGGAAAAGGCGATGCGCGTGGTGATGAATGCCAAGACGCGGCGCACCGGCATTTGCGGCGCTGCCGAATGCCTGTTGCTTCACCGCGATCTGGTGGGCGGCCTTGCCAGTGATCTGATCCGCGCCCTGATTGCGGCGGGGGTTGAGGTGCGCGCGGACGAAACGCTGTCGGCAATCGACGGGACTGTGCCGGCAAAGCAGGATGATTGGGGCCACGAATATCTGGACAGCACCATCGCCGCGCGTGTCGTCGGCGATCTGGGTCTGGCGATTGGCCATATCGAGGAATATGGCTCGCACCACACGGATTGCATCATTTCCGAAGATCCGGCAGCGGTGCAGGCCTTCTTTGCGCAGGTCGACAGTGCCATTTTGATGCACAACACCTCGACCCAGTTTGCAGATGGCGGCGAATTTGGCATGGGTGCCGAAATCGGTATCGCCACCGGCAAGCTGCATGCGCGCGGCCCGGTCGGGGCGGCGCAGCTTACCAGCTTCAAGTATCTGGTAACCGGGGATGGCGCCGTGCGCGCCTGATCGCCGCTAAAACGCCAGCGTGACAGGATCGCCCAGCGAGACGGACGCCGGGCGGCCAAGATCCGCCAGCAGATCCGGCAACAGCGCGAATTGCACCTGCGCGGTCGGCAGATCATCCAGATCCCCCGGCAACGCGTCCGTCAGCCAGCCCCAGTGTTCGGGTCTTGGTGCCAGTTTGTCGCCGGTCACGACCAGCGACAGCGCGTCCGGCGTCCCCGTGACGGCCATGACACCGCCAAACGGCGCCGCCTGTTCGCCGCACAGCAGCGCCAGAAAGGCCGCTTGCACCACGCGGCGGGGGCAGGGGGGCCTCAACCTGCCAGTCGCAGCGCAACTTGGCCGTATAGACATCGCCAAGGATGCTGCGGATTTCCTGCACGCCCATTGTCTGCGCATCACTGGACAGCCCGAAGGCCACGCGGAAAAACCTTAGCCGGGCGTTGGCATGGGCCGCGCTATCGGCCACCAGCGCCAGCTCTGGCCCGTCGGGGACACCGGCCAATCCCAGCAGCTCCAGCCCGTTCGATATGGCGCCGACGGGGCTGATCAGATCGTGGCATATACGCGAGCCTATCAGCGCGCCAAAATTGCGGTTAGGCTGGGTCATGGTATTCCTTTCGGCATCGAGGGCAATGGATGAGTGATTTCGCGGCATTTCTGGAACCCGGCATGCGGGTCGAGGCGCCGGACCACCCCGAATGGGGCGTGGGGCAGGTGCAGTCGAATGTGGCGGGCAAGGTCACGGTCAATTTCCCCGATACCGGCAAGATGGTGATAGAGACCAGCCGCGTCATGCTGCTGCCTGTCTTTGATCCATGATCCGGGTTACCATATGATTAACGCCGATCTGTTCAACCCTGACGGTTGCAATCCCCCGATCTTGCCTTTGAGCGTCATGGCCCATAGAAAGCGGCCAGCTTCCCGCTCCCCGAGGACAGAATGACAACGCGCGCGGCCCGCAGCAGCCCCTCTCCTGACTTCGAGGTCACTTTGGCCAGCGGCGCGCCTGATATTCGCGCGGCGCAGCGCCTGCGTTACCGTGTCTTTGTGCAAGAGCTGGGCAGCGGCGGCCTGATGGTCGACCATGACGCCGGAATCGAGGCGGATCGGTTCGACGCATGGTTTGACCATTTGCTGCTGCGCGACCGGACCTTGCCGGAGGGGCCGGACGATCAGGTCATCGGCGTCTACCGCGTGCTGCGCGCCGATCAGGCGGCGCGCGCCGGTCAGTTTTATTCCGAGGACGAATATGACCTGACAACGCTGCGCGCCTCCGGTCGCCGCCTGCTGGAACTGGGCCGCTCTTGCGTGGATGCGCGGTATCGCGGCGGGCCGGCCTTGCTGCATCTGTGGCAGGGATTGGCGAATTACGTTGCCGATCACGGCGCCGAGGTGTTGTTTGGCGTGGCCAGTTTTCACGGCACGGATCCGGGCGCGCTGGCTGCGCCGCTGTCATTGCTGCATCACCGCCACAGCGCCCCTGAGCATCTGACCGCGCGGTCGCTGTGCTACCAGCCGATGAACCTGATCGCGCCGCCTGATCTGGACAGGCGGGCCGCGATGTTGCAGATGCCGCCGCTGATCAAGGCCTATCTGCGGCTTGGCGGATATGCGGGCGACGGGGCATTCATCGACCATAAATTCAACACAACGGATGTTTGTCTGATCATGGATACCGCACGTTTGGGGCCGCTGCATCGGGCGCTCTATGCCCCGGCGGGCCGCCCGTGACTGTCCCCCCTTGGCCGCGGCCCGAGCCGGAGCTGCCGCCGCCCGGTATGGCGGGGCGGCTGCGCATCGCGCTGCGCATCGTGTTGCTGCTGGTCGTGCTGGCCGTGCTTTTGCCGCTCCTGCTGCTCGTCCGCGCGGTCGAGCGTCCGTTGGCAGGGCTGCGCAGGCCAGTATCGGGTTATGTCGTGCAGGGCTTCTTTCGGGCCTGCCTTGCCATTGCAGGGCTGCGGCTGACCGTCATTGGCACGCCAATGGCGCAGCCGGGTGCGGTGGTGGCCAACCATGCATCGTGGTTGGATATTTTCGTTCTGAACGCCCGGCACCGCATTGTGTTCGTGTCCAAATCCGAGGTCGCCGACTGGCCCGTCATCGGCTACCTGGCCCGCGCGGCCGGCACGTTGTTCATCCGCCGGGACGCGCGCGATGCACAGGCCCAGACCGCCGCGCTGGAGGCGCGGCTGGAGGCCGGCCAACAACTGGCGTTCTTTCCCGAAGGGACATCAACCGACGGCCTGCGTGTACTCGCCTTCAAGCCGACGCTGTTTCAGGCGTTTTTTGCCCCCAAACATGCGCTGTATGTTCAGCCGGTGACGGTGGTCTATCGCGCGCCAAAGGGCGAAGATGCGGCGTTTTATGGCTGGTATGGCGACATGGATTTTGCCCCGCATGCCGCGCGGGTCTTTGCCGCACGGCGCGGCGGGGGTGTCGCGCTGACGTACCACCCGCCCTTGCGCGTGGCAGACTATGCCAACCGCAAGGTGCTGGCCGCTGAAGCGGAGAGAACAGTGCGCAGCGCGATGCCGCCGGAGCGGCAAGGCTGACCGGGCTAGCCCATCGCGCGGATCATCTGGCCCAGGGCGGCAGCGGGATCGTCCCGACCCCAAATCTCTTGTCCGATGCCGAAGAAGTCCGTGACCGGTGCCAGCGCGGCCAGCAGATCGGCGGTCAGCGCGCCCTCGGCCACCACGGGCAGCTCGATCATCTCGCTCCACCAGCCGAACAGCTCAGGCTCGGCCTGTGCGCCATCGCCAAGGCCGGTGGCGCCCACCGGACCAAACGCAATGTAATCCGCGCCAGCCTCGCCAGCATTCATGCCCTCATGCCGTGACTGGGCGCAAAACGCGCCGATGATCGCGTCGGGCCCCAACGTCTTGCGCGCCTTGCGGACCGAGCGCGCGCCGTCGGTCAGATGGACGCCGTCAAGGCCCAGACGCTCGGCCAGCGCGATGTGGCTGTCGATCACGACGGCGACCTCGCGGGCGTGGCAAACCTCGCGGCAGGCATCGGCGGCACGCGCAATGCGGTCCTCGTCATGGGTGGAAAGGGCAACGCGCAGACAGGCGACAGGATGCGCATCCAGTACGCTGGCCAGACTGTCCTGAAACTGGCGCGCGTCAAACTCCGCCGGGGTAATCAGATAGATCTGTGGCTGCTCTTGATCGGTCATGTCCGGCGCTCCCTGCTGTGATTGGGCCGCTATATCGCAGCTTTGTGTGCGGCGCCACTGGCCGCGATGTGCGGTTGCCATAGCGGGCCGTGCGGCCACTCTCTGACAGCTCAAGACAGCGCAGGGTCAGGTGCAGATACGTTCGGCCTGCTTGGCGTATTCGGAGTAGGATTTCCAGAATCGCTCGTCATTTGCGCTTTTGGATTGGCGAATGTCCTGCGCGGATTGCGGGTTGGCATAAAATGAAACGGCGCGTCTTTGCTCGCCGCCTGTCAGGTGGCGATCGGCAACCGCCTGAATGCAGCCGCACAGGTGGTTCGAGCGCGCCTTGCGATCCGACGCAAGGCAGGCAGACTTGATCGGGCCGCTCGCAGTTGGCGCATATAGCGGCGCGGCGCCGCGCCCGGAGTTGCCCTTGGACCGGTTGCCGCCACACCCGGCCAGTACCACTATCATGCCAAGGATTAGGAGATTCTTCATCGCTGCTGCCTCGTTTTTGATGCGGGGTTCGCTCCCCGGCTTGCCTGTTTGCGCCTTGTCTGCCCGATTCAGCCGCATTTTTCAATTCACAAGATGGCCATGCCCAATCGTATCGCGCCACGCGATCCAGCTTGACCAAATGGGCGTAACGCATCATATCAGCGCCATGACAGACCTCGCACATATTCGCAATTTCTCGATCGTGGCACATATCGATCACGGGAAATCCACGCTTGCCGATCGGCTGATCCAGCAGACCAATACGGTTGCCGAGCGCGACATGAAAGAACAGATGCTGGACAGCATGGATATCGAGCGCGAGCGCGGTATCACCATCAAGGCGCAGACCGTCCGCATCAACTATACCGCGCTGAATGGCGAGGAATACGTGCTGAACCTGATCGACACGCCCGGCCATGTCGATTTCGCCTATGAGGTCAGCCGCTCCATGCGTGCGGTCGAGGGATCGCTGCTGGTGGTGGATTCGACCCAAGGGGTCGAGGCGCAGACGCTGGCCAATGTCTACACCGCCATCGACGCGGGCCACGAGATTATTCCGGTCCTGAACAAGATCGACTTGCCCGCCACAGATTGCGACCGCGTGGCCGAGCAGATCGAGGATGTGATCGGCATCGACGCCAGCGGCGCGATCCGCGTCAGCGCCAAGACGGGGCAGGGCATCGTCGAAACGCTGGAGGCGATCATCACCCATCTGCCGCCGCCCACCGGTGACCGCAATGCACCGCTCAAGGCGATGCTGGTCGATAGCTGGTATGATGCCTATCTGGGCGTCATCGTTCTGGTGCGCATCATGGACGGCATCCTGAAGAAAGGCGACCGCGTCCGCATGATGCAGAACGGCAGCGTGCATCAGGTCGAGCGAATCGGGGTATTCCGCCCTGCGATGACGGTTGTCGATCAGCTCGAGCCGGGCGAGATCGGATTCATCACCGCGTCGATCAAACAGGTCCGCGATACCAAGGTCGGCGATACGATCACGCTGGACAAGGCACCTTGCGCCGCGCCGTTGCCGGGGTTCAAGCCATCGGTTCCGGTGGTGTTTTGCGGGCTTTTCCCGGTCGACTCGTCCGAGTTCGAAGACCTGCGCGATGCCATTGAAAAGCTGGCGCTGAACGACGCCTCCTTTACGTATGAAATGGAGACATCCGCGGCGCTTGGCTTTGGCTTTCGCTGCGGATTTCTTGGGCTGCTGCATCTGGAAGTGATCCGCGACCGCGTGGAGCGTGAATATGACATCGAGCTGATCACGACGGCGCCCTCGGTCATCTACAACGTCTACATGCGCGATGGCACGTTGCTGCCGCTGCACAACCCGGCGGATATGCCGGATATGTCGATTGTGGAACATGTGGAAGAGCCGCGGATCAAGGCGACAATTCTGGTGCCTGATGAATATCTGGGCGACGTCCTGAAACTGTGCCAGGATCGCCGCGGCATCCAGATGGACCTGACCTATGCGGGCAGCCGCGCCATGGTGGTTTACGATCTGCCGCTGAACGAGGTTGTGTTCGACTTCTATGACCGGCTGAAATCGGTGACCAAGGGGTATGCCAGCTTTGATTATCAGATCATCGGCTACCGCACCGATCATCTGGTAAAGATGTCGATACTGGTGAACGACGAACCGGTCGACGCCCTGTCCATGATGGTCCACCGCGACCGGGCCGAGGCGCGCGGGCGCGCGATGGTGGAAAAGCTCAAGGATCTGATCCCGCGGCATATGTTCAAGATACCGATCCAGGCCGCCATCGGTGGCAAGGTGATCGCGCGGGAAACGCTTTCGGCGATGCGCAAGGACGTGACGGCAAAATGTTACGGCGGCGATGCAAGCCGAAAGAAGAAGCTGCTGGAGAAGCAGAAAGCGGGCAAGAAGAAGATGCGCCAGTTTGGTCGCGTCGACATTCCGCAGGAAGCGTTCATCTCGGCGCTCAAGATGGATAGCTGAGGCGCGCAGGCGTCTCACGACAGGATCATCTCGGAGGAACGCGCCTTGTCGAATGTCGACAGGGGCCAGTCATCAGGGGTTTTGGCCCAGCCATACCTGACCGGCGCGAAATGGCAGTCGTCCACGTAACGCAGGATGTGTGACTTGTGCCGAATGGGCCTTAGCTTCAGCGCTATCCTCTCTATATCGCCGATGTTGTCGCTGGCATGAATGCTCGCGGCGAAATCGCCTTCGAACTGGCCAAAGTCCGGCCTCAAATGCTGTTGGGGTAGGGTCCAAACGGCAATCACCCTGTCGGGAAGTGCCGTCGCAGCGTGGCAGATCGCGCCGTGTTTCAAGGAGACATCGCATTGCGCGGCCCAGAGCGCCGCCATCCATAGATGCCGGTGCAACCTGCGAGGGCAGCGGGCGCGCAGCGTGAGGTGGACCGTCACGCTGCCGCAGCGTGGTGTTTGGATATTGATCATGCCCCATCATCGCGCAAGCATCTTAACCGACGGTTATTTTTGATGCTGATCCGAAAAATTAAAGGCGACCCATCGGAGGGATCGCCTTTGATCTTTGGTACAAACTGCGATGGGGTCCGGCAGCTTCAATCGGCTTCTTCTTCGATTGCCTGACCTGCTTTCTGGACGTCACGACCAAAGCCTTCGGTCGTCTCGCAGGCTGCAAGGCCCAGAGCGGCTATCAGCACAAAGGTTGCTTTCAACATTTTCACATTCCCTTTATCGTTGCCAGATATGAACGCCCGGATTAGGAATGGGTTCCGATCGGACAGCATTGTTTTCCTGGTCTGACATGGATCAAGGCGACAATGCGCTGCACCGATCAAGGTAGCGAAAATTGACCCCTTAGACGGAGCGGGACCATGTGGCGATTGGCCGGTATTCTACATCTTTTCATCGGTTCGACCCTTGCAGGGAGCGCCATCGTCGCCGGGCTGGTTATGGGATATGACGATATGAACGGGGTGCTGATTGCCGCAGCGCTCGGCTTTATCGTCAGTTTTCCAGTGACTTGGCTTGTCGCACGGCAGTTGTGGGACAATCGCTGATCTTCGCCTGATTTGCTGAAACGCCCAATTAAAATTGACAGCTGCGCCTGCGTGCGTACCATATCGGGTAGCAAGCCAAGGCTGCATGGCCAGATCAAGAGGGACAGAATGAATATAATTGGAAGCGCAGCGCGCGTGGTGATGACGGGAGCAGCAGCGATGCTGCTGGGCGCGCCGGCGATGGCACAGCAGCAAGTTACTATAATTGAGCATCAGCGGGTTGTAGTGATTACGTCGAACCAAGCTTACGCGCCGGCATTCATGGCGCCTTCCGCGGGGGAGCTGGGCATTCGCCGCTACGAGACACATGAAAACCATTGCCCGGCCGGGTTGCAGCCGGTTTCGATGGACGGATCGTTCAGCTGCGGCACGCCAAATCGCTACCAGACATACCAGCAGGCGATGAAGCATCCGGTGCAGCGCAAGCGGCATGGCAAGGTGCGTCACTACAGCGCCCGCCCGAATTGCCCCGCGGGTGCCAAGGGGTGCTACTGAGCGCGGTTGCTGGTGTTGCTCAGCTGACAGACACGAAAAGGGCGGTCCGGCTGGGCCGTCCTTTTTTGTGGCGAGGTCTGGTGTGGCGATCAGGCGCCCCGTATGCCCAATGAAAACTGCCCCAAACCGAACGGTGAGGGGCAGCAGCTGTTTCCGGCGATCAATCTTTGCCTTGCGGGCCGGTAGGCTTGCCCGCGCGTGTTAGCCACAGCGCGGTTGCGGAACTGTTGCCCGAATCAGCCGGGCTTTTGGTCGGCCGCAGCGGGCTTGGGCTCGGCCGGTTTTGCTTCGGGTGCCTTGCCCTTGGGGTTGAGCGGATCGTCCTGGCGCTGAACGGAGCCTTCGAAATGGGCGCCGGATTCGATCGCGATCGTCTTGTGGATGATGTCACCCTCAACCCGCGCTGTGGACGTCAGGCGCACCTTCAGGCCGCGTACACGGCCAACGATGCGGCCATTGATGACCACGTCATCGGCAACCACTTCGCCCTTGATCGTGGCCGTTTCGCCGATGGTCAGCAGGTGGGCGCGAATGTCGCCCTCGACCACGCCTTCGACTTGAATGTCGCCGGTTGTCTTCATGTTGCCGGTGACATGCAGATCCGAGGACAGCACCGACGCCGGCGGTTTCGCCTTGGGCGCAGCCGCCTTGAAATCGCCGCCCTGAGGCACCGCAGGCTTGGGTGCGTCCAGAGGTTTGTCATAGCCTGCCGGTTTGGGCGCGTCGCCCTTTTGCGGGGCAGGTTCGTTGATTTTGCTCTTAGAAAACATTTCTACCAGCCTTGATGAATGTCATTGCGTTGATGGCGTTGCCGTCCACCCTGATTTCATAGTGTAGATGGGTGCCGGTGGATCGTCCAGAGTTTCCCATATCACCGATATGATCCCCGCGCGAGACCCTTTGCCCCTTCTTCACGCGGATTTTCGATTGATGCGCATAGCGTGTCTCAATCCCAAAGGCGTGCTGGATCTTGACCAGCCTGCCATAGCCCGACTGCCAGCCCGCATGCGTGACGACGCCATCGGCGGTTGCATAGATGGGCGAGCCGTGATCGCCGGCCATATCGGTGCCGCTATGCATGCGGCCCCAGCGCTGACCGTAGCCGGAAGTGTAGCGGAATGCGCCCTTCAAAGGCATCGCGAACGGCGCTTTTTCGGCGGCGATGCGATACAGGTTCAGGCGGTCCAGCTGGTTCAGCAGGCGATTGGCGCGTACCGCATCGGGGGAGGGTTCCTCGCCGCGGGTGGAGAAGCTGAGCGGCATGAGCGGGCCGCCCTGACCGGAATATCCCTTGCGGACAGTGTTCAGGATCGTGTCGGTGCTCATCCCGGCGGAGCGGAACATTTTGTCCAGCGGCTCGACCGAGATTGTCATGGCATCTTCAAGCTGGCGGAAAATCTGATCGTTCTGGTCCTGCATCAGGCGAATCTGATGCTGCATCTCGTCGGCCTGTGTCAGCGCATCCTGCGCGTCTGCTGTCACCTGATCGCGCTCGGCGGCGGTGTCGGCCAGCGCCTGGGTCAGGAAATCGACGGCATTGCCGGCGGCACCATTGGCCGAGGAGAGCGCATCGCCTTCGCCGGATGTCTCCAGCTCGGCTGTCAGGGTCTCGGCCTTGCCGCGGGCCTCGTCGCGTTCGCGCATGGTGCGGCGCAGGGTGGACTGGATCACGCCGATGCCGGTCTCCATCTCGCGGCGACGCGTTTCGGAGGCCAAAAGTTCGGATTGCATGATCGAGATCTGCTCAAGCGCGGAGTTGAAACGCTCTTGCGCCTCGCGGGCTTCGACGGCGCGCTTGTCGCGCTCGGTGCTCAGGTCGTTCAGACGGGCTTCGTAGGTGCGCTGATCCCGCTTGGCCTGTTCGCGGAAATTGCCCGATCCGATACTGTCCATCAGCAGGATCGCCGTTGCGATGATCGACCATGCGACAACCAGGGATATGCCGCTGAAGGCAATCAGCTGAGTGGCAGGGCGCAGCCGGATGAAGCGCGTGTCGGTATCGGAACGCAGAAAAAGGCGGCGTTCAGGAAAGTGGCGCTCTAGAAAAGAGTGTATCTTTATTGCGATCAGTGTCCGCAAGTGTCCCGTCCTTACATTATCCGTGTCCATCCCATCGTGGCGCGCATTCGTTCCGTGGCGCGGCGCCTTGCGGGTTTTGCTTAGACAGCGCGCGGACTGTGAGCAACAGTTTTGGGCAAAGCGGTTCCCGGAATCGCCGCATGAGCGCCGATAACGGCAGATTATCGCCGATTTGCAACGCACTGGGCGGCGTTTTGCATGTTGCCCTGCGCCCGGATGCCGCAGGGCGCAGGGGTTTGCGCGTTACCCTCTATCGGTGCGCTTCGAGACGCGCGTTGCGATTCTGGGTATTTCAACCAAGAAAAAACAGGTGCGCTCGCGCTAGGACGTGGCGGTATTTTCCGCCTCGGCGCGGGCGGCTTTCAGCACCTCTTCGGCGTGGCCGGGCACCTTGACCTTGCGCCAGACGCGGGCGATCCGGCCATCTGCCGCGATCAGGAATGTGCTGCGCTCGATGCCCATGAAGGTTTTGCCGTACATCTTCTTTTCGGTCCAGACGCCGTAATCCTCGCAGGTGGTGTCATCGGCGTCAGAGGCGAGGGGGATGGTCAGTCCGTGTTTCTCGCGGAACTTGTCGTGTTTGGTGAGCGTATCCTTGGATATGCCGACGACGCGCGCATCGATCTGCGCGAATTCAGGCGCGAGCGCGGTGAAATCAAGCGCCTCGCGGGTGCAGCCGGAGGTGTCATCGCGCGGGTAGAAGAATATGACGACTGGTGCGCCGCGCAGTGCGCTAAGCTGAATTTCGCCGCCCCCGGTGACGGGAAGGGTGAAATCAGGGGCAAAGTCAGAGATATCGGGCATTGGGTGTCCTTGGTCATGGCTGCAAGGGTGCTATAGTACCGCAGCGCGTGCCTGATGAAAGGGACGTGGCTGAGAATTCGCAGCGATACAGTCAAGAGAGGCGCAAGAAGCCTCCGCAGGAGCAGATGAGCGACAAGAAGCCACAGCCGCCCGGTGCGGATGCAGACGCGCCGGATGCGCGATCGGCAGACGCGCACCGCGCCCGGCGGCGGCGCAGGCGGCGCAAGGCCGGGCTGTGGTCCTTGCTGAGCATGGCCGCGCTTTCCGGCGCGTTGGCGCTGGTCGTGCTGTCCTATCTGGGCACGCCGATAGTGCTGCCGGACTGGCTGCGAGCGCGCATCACCGAACGGATCAACAGCCAGACGGGTGCGATGCAGGTCGAGCTGGGGCAGATGGTGGTGGTCATCGAGAAGGGATGGACTCCGCGGCTTGCCCTGCGGGCCGTGACGCTGCGCGGCGCGGACCGGCGCGTGATCGCGACGCTGGGCGAGCTGGGCGGGACGTTTGCGCTGCGGCCCCTGTTGCAGGGTCAGGTGCAGCCGGGCGGGATCCGGCTGTCCGGGTTGCAGGTGCATCTGCGGCGCGATGACAGCGGCAGCCTGGGCGTTCAGCTGGGCGCGGATATGGGGATGGGGGGCGGCGCCGGGCGCGCGCGAGATGTGCCATCGCTGATTGCGCAGATCGATGCGGCGCTGGGGCGCCCGGCGCTGGCGTCGCTGGATCAGGTGCGCGCTGACAACATGACGCTGCGCTATGAAGATGCCCGCACGGGCCGCGCCTGGACGGTGGATGGCGGCAAGGTGGCCGTGACGCGCGAGAGCGGTGTTTTGCGCGCGCGCGGCGATTTTACCGTGCTGGGTGCGCGATCCTATCCCAGCACGCTGGAGTTTAACTTCTCCAGCCGTATCGGCAGCACGGCGGCGCAGCTGGGGCTGAACTTCTCGGATTTGCCGGCCGGCGAGGTGGCGATGCAATCGCCGGCGCTGACGGTGCTGGATGCACTGGACGCGCCGATTTCGGGCGCGCTGCGGGCGCGGCTGGATGCGCAGGGCCGGCTGGGGCCGCTTAACGCGACGCTTCAGATCGGGCGCGGCGTGCTGCAACCCAACCCCGCGACCAAGCCCATCGCCTTCGAGGCGGCGCGCGCCTATTTTACCTATGATCCGGTGGATCAGAAGATTGAAATCGGCACGCTGTCCATTGACAGCAAATGGGTCAAGGCCAGCGCCGAAGGCACCGCGCATCTGATTGGCGGCGCCGATGGCTGGCCGGACGAATTGCAGGCGCAGTTGCGTGTCAGCGATATTACCGCCGATCCGGCCGATCTATATGATGCGCCGGTGCATGTGGACAGTGCGGCGCTGGATCTGCGGCTGCGGCTGAATCCGTTTCATCTGAGCCTTGGGCAGCTGAGCCTGTCCGATCAGGGCCGCCATCTGGTGCTGGACGGCGAATTGCGCGGCAGCAACGTCGGCTGGGATCTGGCGCTGGACGGGCGGCTGGATGGCATGGGCCGCGCGCGGCTGTTGCAGCTTTGGCCGGAAGCGGCGGTGCCCAATACGCGCAGATGGGTGGATGAAAATGTGCAGACCGCCGATTTGCGCGACATTGACCTGGCGGTGCGGGTGCGCCCGCAGCAGCCGCCGCAGGTGGCGCTGTCATTCGATTTTGCCGGGTTGGATACCCGGTTCATGAAACAGATGCCGATGATCGAGGGGATGTCCGGCAAGGCGGTGCTGGTGGGCAACCGCTTTGCGATCGAGGCAGAGGCAGGCCGGGTAAAGGCGCCTCGGGACGGGTTTATCGATATCGCCGGCACCAGCTTTGTCGTGCCGGACATTGATATCAAGGGAAGCCCTGCCGAGGTCGCGGTAAGAACCGCCAGCACCATCACCGCCGCATTGTCGCTGATCGATCAGGAACCGTTCAGGTTCCTGACCAAGCAAGGCCGTCCCGTTACATTGGCGCAAGGGCGTGCCGAGGTGGCGGCGGATCTGGGGTTCCCCTTGGTGCGGGATTTGAAGACCGAAGATGTGCGCGTGGCTGTGGCCGGCCACATTTATGATATGCGCAGCGATGTGCTGGTGCCGGGCCGAATTCTGACCTCCGACAAGATGGAGCTGCGGCTTGCCGATGGCCAGTTGCGCGTGGGCGGCGAGGGGCAGCTGGACGGTGTGCCGTTTGACGGGCACTGGACCGCGGCGCTGGGCCCTGATGCCAAGGGCAGCCGGGTCGACGGGACGATCCTGCTAAGTCAGGGCTTTGCGGATGCGTTCGGTATCGGATTGCCGCCGGGCAGTTTTACGGGCAGCGCGCCGGGGCAGATCAGGGTTGATCTGGGGCCGGAAGGTGCGGCGGAATTCACGCTGACATCCGATCTGGCGGGGCTGGGCCTGTCCCTGCCGCAGCTGAACTGGCGCCTTGGCCGCGACACGCGCGGCGCGCTGGAGGTGCGGGGGCGGCTGGGCACGCCGCCACAGATTGACAGGCTTTCGCTGAACGCGCCGGGGCTGAACGCGTTGGGCAGCGTGACGTTGACGCCCGGCGGCCAGCTGGGGCGCGCGCTGTTCTCGCGCGTGCGGGTGGGCGGCTGGCTGGACGCGCCGGTTGCGCTTGTGGGGCGCGGCAAGGGCGCGGCGCCCCGGATCGAGGTGACGGGCGGCACGATTGATCTGCGGCAGGCGGATCTGTCAGGCGGCGGCGCGGGGGCAAATGCCGGCGGGCCCGTGGCGCTGGCGCTGGACCGGCTGACCGTGACGGATACGCTGGCGCTGACGGCGTTCCGCGCCAATCTGGATCTGGCGCGCGGCGTCGACGGCAGCTTTACCGGGCGCGTCAATGGCGGCGCGCCCATTCGCGGGCAGATCGTGCCGCAGGCCGGGCGCAGCGCGTTCCGTATCACCACCGGCGATGCGGGCGGTGTTCTGGGCGCCGCCGGCCTGCTGAAACAGGCGCGCGGCGGCGAGATGGAGCTGTTGATGACACCGGCAGGCGCGCCCGGCACCTATGAGGGCCAGCTGACAGGCGGCGATATCTGGCTGACGGACGCGCCGGCCGTTGCCGCGCTGCTGAGCGCGCTCAGCGTTGTTGGATTGCTTGAACAGATGTCGGGGAACGGTATCCACTTCAGTGATGTGAATGCGCGTTTCAGGCTGGGGCCGGACCGGCTGACGCTGTATTCCAGCAGCGCGGTCGGCGCCTCCATGGGGATTTCCATGGATGGTTATTATCATCTGCCGACCAAGCAGATGGACATGCAGGGTGTGGTGTCGCCGCTTTATGCCGTGAACGCGATTGGCGCGATGCTGACGCGGCGCGGCGAGGGGCTGGTGGGGGTCAACTATACGCTGCGCGGGCCTGCTGCGGCGCCATCGGTCGGGGTGAATCCGCTTTCGCTGTTTACGCCCGGCATGTTCCGCGAGCTGTTTCGCCGCTCTCCGCCGCAGCCGCCAACGCGGTCCGCACCGCAAGGCGGGCAGGAGGCCGTGCCGCCGCCCATTCGCAAGCCCATGGATCGCGGCAACGTAAACCGTTAAGAGGACACTCAGATTTAAGCATCCACCACGATTCAGAGGCGCCATGAAGCTGAGCGATTTTGACTACCACCTGCCCGAGGCGCTGATTGCCACGCGCCCCGCGCGCCCGCGCAGCGCGGCGCGCCTGCTGGTGGCGCAAGGCAGCGATATAACCGATACGCAGGTGGGCAATTTGCCCGACTGGCTGCGCGCGGGCGACCGGCTGGTGCTGAACGACACCCGCGTCATCCCCGCACGCCTGACGGGTTTGCGCCGCCGCACCGGGGCGCAGGGCGCAACCGAGGCGCGCATTGACGTTACCCTGCTGGAGCCGCAGGCCGGCGGCACATGGACTGCGATGGTCAAACCCCTGAAAAAGCTGGCGCCGGGCGAGGTGGTGATTTTCAATGACACCTTCACCGCGACGCTGGAGGCCAAGGAGGACGGGCTGGCGCATCTGCGTTTCAACGTCGCCGGGGCAGAGTTTGACGCCGCACTGGCCGAGGCGGGCGCGATGCCGCTGCCCCCCTATATCGCGGCGCGCCGCGCGGCTGATGACGCCGACAAGGACGATTATCAAACTGTCTGGGCGCGCCACTCGGGTGCCGTGGCGGCGCCCACAGCCTCCTTGCATTTTGACGCCGCGCTGCTGGCGGCGCTTGCGGCAAGGGGCGTTGAGTTCACGCATGTCACGCTGCATGTCGGTGCCGGGACGTTCCTGCCGGTCAAGGTGGAGGATGTCACCACGCACAAGATGCACGCCGAATGGGGCGAGGTGACGCCGCAGGCCGCCGCAGAAATTGCCGCGACCCAAGCGGCCGGCGGGCGCATCATCCCGGTCGGCACCACCGCGCTGCGCCTGATCGAAAGCGCGGCAGCGGCCAGCGGCGCGATCGCGCCGTGGCAGGGCGAGACCGATATTTTTATCTATCCCGGTTTCAAATTCCATGTCACCGATGCGCTGATGACCAATTTTCACCTGCCCAAATCCACGCTGATGATGCTGGTTGCCGCCCTGATGGGACAGCAGACTTTGGCGCAGATTTATCAGCACGCGGTTAGTGAAGAATACAGGTTTTTCTCTTATGGTGACGCATCGCTGTTGATACCGGGGTAAATCCCTGCCAATGGCGACATCTGCCCCGCCGCGGGCCGGACGCGTGAATGCAATGCAGCAGTTGGCCCGATAGCCGACAGGGAGAAATGCGATGATCAAGGTTCTGTCAGGCGCATGGGCGCTGCTGTTCGGGATGATGCTGCTGCAGGTCGGCAACGGCATGCAGGGCACGCTCCTGGGTATCCGGGGCGAAATCGAAGGCTTCACAACGTTCGAGATGTCGCTGGTCATGTCGGGCTATTTCGTCGGCTTCCTGTTCGGCTCGCGCATGGCGCCCGAAATGATCCGCCGCGTGGGCCATGTGCGCGTGTTTGCTGCGCTGGGCAGCATGATTTCATCGGTGATGCTGCTGTATCCGACATGGACGGACCCGTGGGCTTGGGGCATTGCCCGCATCCTGATCGGCTTTTGCTTTTCGGGCGTTTATGTGACCGCTGAAAGCTGGCTCAACAATGCCTCCAGCAATGAAAACCGGGGCAAGGCGCTGTCGCTCTATATGATCGTGCAGATGATCGGCATCGTGTCGGCGCAGGCGCTGCTGATCGTGGCCGATCCGGGCGGGTTCATCCTGTTCATTATCCCTTCGGTGCTGATTTCGATCTCATTCGCGCCGATTTTGCTGTCAATCAGCCCGACGCCGGCGTTTGACACGACCAAGCCGATGACATTGATGCAGATATACCACACCTCGCCTTTGGGCTGTGTCGGTATGTTTTTGCTGGGCGGCGTGTTTTCCGCGCAGTTCGGCATGGGCGCGGTTTACGGCGGCAAGGCGGGGCTGAGCGTTGGCGAAATTTCGGCATTCGTGTCGTCTTTCTACATAGGCGCATTGATTGTTCAGTATCCGCTGGGCTGGTTGTCGGACAAGATGGACCGCCGCCTGCTGATCATGATTGCATCTGCGGGGGTTGCCGTGGGCGCGACCATCGCAATGATGTTCGGCACGATCTTCTTTGTGCTGCTGGCGGCTGCATTTGTCGTGGGCGGGCTGTCCAACCCGCTGTATTCGTTGCTGATTGCATATACGAATGATTTTCTGGGCCATGATGACATGGCCGCCGCCGCAGGTGGTCTGATCTTTATCAACGGGCTGGGCGCCATCGCCGGCCCGCTGATCACCGGCTGGATGATGGGCGTCATGGGGCCCAGCGGATTTTTCCTGTATATCGCGGTTCTGGGCGCGGCCATGGCCATTTATGCGGCTTACCGCATGACGCAGCGCCCGACGCGGATTGTCGATCCGACCGATACATTCACAACCGTCATGCCGTCCTCGTCGCCGGTGGCCGTCACAATGGCCCAGGAATATGCCATCGACGTCGCGCAGGAAGAGGCCGCAGAAGAGGCGGCCGAGGCGCGCGCCGCCGATGCCTGAACAGGCCGGCGTGAGCGGAATGTTGCGTTTGAAGCATTACTTTACTGTTAACGTACACCGCTTGGGGCTACCCTTGACCGTATAAGATATCGGCATTGGTCACAAAAGGAGCAGACCCGTGGTGAACCCGGATGACGTTGTGAAGTTCTGGCTGGATGAGGTCGGAGAAAAAGGGTGGTACGCCCAATCCGACGCACTGGATGCCGAGATCCGAGAGCGTTTCAAGGGCGCCTGGTCCAGCGCCCGCACGGGGCACTTCGGGTCGTGGACGACATATCCGGCGGGGGCGCTGGCCTATATCATCCTGCTGGACCAGTTTCCGCGCAACATGTTCCGTGGTGACGGCACCAGTTTTGCGACGGACCGGCAGGCACTGTCGGCGGCCAAGGCGTCAATCGGCCGCGGGTGGGACGTGGCGATTGACGAACCCGCGCGTCAGTTTTTCTACCTGCCGCTGATGCATTCGGAAAACCTGCCCGATCAGGACCGATGCATTCGCCTGATTTGCGACCGGATGCCGGAAACCGGTGATGGAACGCTGCTGCATGCGCAGGCTCACCGCGAGGTCATCCGCGAATTTGGCCGCTTTCCCTACCGCAACGCGGCGTTGGAGCGTAAATCGACACCGTCCGAAATCGCGTATCTCAAGGCCGGCGGATACTCGTATACAGTGCGCAAGCTTCAGCAGAAAACTGCCGCCTGACGCGGCAAAGGGAGCACGATACTTCAAGACGCCGCGCCCGGATCAGGGCGCGGCGTTTCTACTTGCGCTGATGCGTTGTGCATAGGCCCGAAAGGCTTTAGCATCTGAGTGAACGCAAAATTCCGGAGACGCACATGGCCCCCAAATCCTTTGATATGATCGTGATCGGCGCCGGCCCCGGCGGGTATGTAGCCGCCATTCGCGGGGCGCAGCTTGGCCTGAATGTGGCGATCATCGAGCGCGAGAATATGGGTGGCATTTGCCTGAACTGGGGGTGCATCCCGACCAAGGCCATGCTGCGATCCTCCGAAGTTTTCCACCTGATGAACCGCGCCAAGGAATTTGGCCTGACCGCAGAAAAGATCGGCTATGATCTGGACGCCGTCATCAAACGTTCGCGCGGGGTGGCCAAGCAGCTGTCGGATGGCATCAGCCACCTGATGAAAAAGAACAAGATCAACGTGTTCCGCGGCGAGGCGCATATACCGGCAAAGGGCCGCGTCACCGTCAAGATGGACAAGGGCGGGGAAGAGGCGCTTTCCTCAAAGCACATCGTCGTTGCCACCGGCGCGCGCGCGCGCGAGTTGCCGGGACTGGAGGCAGACGGTGATCTGGTCTGGACCTACCGTCACGCGCTGGTCCCGCCGCATATGCCCAAGAAGCTGCTGGTCATCGGATCGGGCGCGATCGGCATCGAATTTGCCAGTTTCTACAATACGCTGGGCGCCGATACGACCGTGGTCGAGGTGATGGACCGCATCCTTCCTGTTGAGGACGCTGAAATTTCGAAATTCGCCAAGAAGCAGTTTGAAAAACAGGGAATGAAAATCCTGCAAAAGGCGGGTGTCAAACAGCTGGATCGCGGCAAGGGAACCGTGACCGCCCATATCGAAGTGAACGGCAAGACCGAAAAGCACGAGTTTGACACGGTGATTTCCGCAGTTGGCATCGTCGGCAACACCGAAAACCTTGGTCTTGAAGATCTGGGGGTGAAAATTGACCGCACCCACGTTCTGACAGACGCGCATTGCCGCACGAACGTTGATGGGTTGTACGCCATCGGCGACATTGCTGGCGCACCCTGGCTGGCCCACAAGGCAAGCCACGAGGGCGTGATGATCGCCGAGTTGATCGCGGGGCAGGAGCCGCATCCGGTCAAGGCAAACAGCATTGCAGGCTGCACCTATTCCCACCCGCAAATCGCTTCGGTCGGATATACCGAAGCGAAGGCAAAGGAATTGGGGTTTGACATCAAGGTTGGCCGCTTTCCGTTTATCGGCAACGGCAAGGCCATCGCGCTGGGCGAGGCCGAAGGTATGGTCAAAACGATTTTTGACGCCAAGACAGGTGAACTGCTGGGCGCGCATATGATCGGTGCGGAGGTGACTGAACTGATCCAGGGGTATGTGGTTGGCCGCCAGTTGGAGACAACGGAGGAGGATCTGATGAATACAGTCTTCCCGCATCCAACCTTGAGCGAAATGATGCACGAAAGCGTGCTGGACGCCTACGGCCGCGTCATTCACATGTAAGCGCGAAAAACAGACCCGGCCGAGCCGTCCGGCCGGGTATCAACCAATCTTATCCCGCATGTAGTCGCGCAGCGCGACGGCGTTGTTGTGCTCTTCGTCCTTTGCGCCGTAGATCAATGTCACGCGTCCGTCGCGCGCCTTGTCGAGCAGGTCTTTGGCAGCGGAATTGTCGTCCAGCTCCTTTCCGTAGCGCGTTTTGAACTCGCTCCACTTGTCCGGGTCGTGATCGAACCATTCGCGCAAATCGTCACTCGGCGCGACATCCTCGCACCAGTCGTCCAGATCCAGATCCTCTTTGGAGACGCCACGAGGCCAGATCCTGTCGACCAGTACCCGAAAGCCGTCGTTTTTAGCCATTTCGTCATATGCGCGTCTTGTGCGAATATCCATCTTGCACCTCCTTTCCTAACAAACCGTTCATGGCGGCAAAAGTTTCTCACAGAAACGTTCCGCTTCTGTTCGTAAATACGGGTTGGAAGCATGCCGGGCATACACTATCTGTAGGCCTTAACTCCCCGGAGGCATCATGGCAGAGCTGAAATATATCGAGGTGCGCGGCGCGCGCGAACACAACCTGAAGAGTATCGACGTGGATATCCCGCGCGATCAGCTGGTGGTGATCACCGGGCTGTCCGGCTCTGGCAAATCCAGCCTTGCCTTCGATACGATCTATGCCGAAGGGCAGCGGCGCTATGTTGAATCGCTGTCGGCCTACGCGCGTCAATTCCTCGACATGATGCAAAAGCCGGACGTCGATCACATCAGCGGCCTGTCCCCTGCGATCAGCATCGAACAGAAAACGACCAGCAAAAACCCGCGGTCAACCGTCGGCACCGTGACCGAGATTTACGACTACCTGCGCCTCTTGTTCGCCCGCGCTGGCACGCCCTATTCCCCGGCCACCGGCAAACCCATCGAGGCGCAGCAGGTGCAGGACATGGTTGACCGGATCATGGCCATGGAGGAGGGGACACGCGCCTATTTGCTGGCGCCGATCATTCGCGACCGAAAAGGCGAATACCGCAAGGAATTCATCGAGCTGCGCAAGAACGGGTTTCAGCGCGTCAAGGTCAATGGCGAATTTTACGAGCTGGACGAGCCGCCGACGCTGGACAAGAAATTTCGCCATGACATCGATGTCGTCGTGGATCGTCTGGTCGTCCGGGAAGGGCTGGAGACGCGGCTGGCCGACAGCCTGCGCACCGCGCTGGACCTTGCCGATGGCATCGCCGTTCTGGAAACCGCGCCCAGTGAGGGCGATCCGGAACGCATGACATTTTCCGAGAAATTTGCCTGTCCTGTCAGCGGCTTCACCATTCCTGAAATCGAGCCAAGGTTGTTTTCCTTCAACGCGCCCTTTGGCGCCTGCCCGGTTTGCGACGGTCTGGGGGTCGAGCTGTTTTTTGACGAACGCCTGGTCGTGCCGGATCAGAACCTGAAAATCTATGACGGGGCGCTGGCGCCGTGGCGCAAGGGCAAAAGCCCTTATTTCCTGCAAACCATCGAAGCCATCGCAAAGCACTACGAATTCGACCCGAAAACCAAGTGGAAGGATCTGCCCGCCCATGTGCAGCAGGTGTTCCTGCACGGCTCCGGCGATGAGGAAATCGCGTTCCGCTATGACGAGGGCGGGCGCGTCTATAACGTGTCGCGCGTGTTCGAGGGCGTCATCCCCAATATGGAACGTCGCTATCGCGAGACAGACAGCGCATGGGTGCGCGAGGAATTTGAACGTTATCAAAACAACCGCCCCTGCGGCGCCTGCGAGGGATACCGCCTGCGGGACGAGGCGCTGGCCGTGAAAATCGCCGGCCTGCATGTGGGGCAGGTCGTGCAGATGTCGATCCGCGAGGCGCTGCAATGGGTCACGGACGCGCCCGAACAGCTGAGCAAGCAAAAGAACGAGATCGCGCGCGCAATCCTGAAGGAAATCCGCGAGCGTCTGGGCTTTTTGAACAACGTGGGTTTGGAGTATCTGACGCTCAGCCGCAATGCCGGCACGCTGTCGGGCGGCGAATCGCAGCGGATTCGGCTGGCGTCCCAAATCGGCAGCGGTTTGACAGGTGTTCTGTATGTGCTGGACGAGCCGTCGATCGGCCTGCACCAGCGCGACAATGATCGTCTGCTGCTGACGCTGAAAAACCTGCGTGATCAGGGCAATACCGTCATCGTGGTCGAACATGACGAAGAGGCGATCCGCGAGGCTGATTATGTATTTGATATCGGTCCGGGCGCAGGCGTGCATGGCGGCGAAGTGGTCAGCCATGGCGTGCCTTCTGCCGTCGCCGCCGATCCGGGCTCGATCACCGGGCAATATCTGTCCGGTGTGCGGTCCATCCCCGTGCCCGCCAAGCGGCGCAAGGGCAATGGCAAGAAGCTGAAAGTGGTCAAGGCAACCGGCAACAACCTGAAGAATGTCACAGCAGAATTTCCGCTGGGCAAGTTTGTCTGCGTGTCCGGTGTGTCTGGTGGTGGCAAATCCACACTCACCATCGAGACGCTGTTCAAAACCGCGTCGATGCAGCTGAACGGTGCGCGCCAGACGCCCGCCCCCTGCGAGACGATCAAGGGGCTCGAGCATCTGGACAAGGTCATCGACATTGACCAGCGTCCCATCGGCCGCACGCCGCGGTCAAACCCGGCGACCTATACAGGCGCCTTCACCCCGATCCGCGACTGGTTTGCAAACCTGCCCGAAGCCAAGGCGCGCGGGTACAAGCCCGGTCGTTTCAGCTTCAACGTCAAGGGCGGGCGCTGTGAGGCGTGTCAGGGCGATGGGGTTATCAAGATCGAGATGCACTTCCTGCCGGATGTCTATGTCACCTGCGAGACGTGTCAGGGCGCGCGATACAACCGCGAGACGCTGGAAATCCGCTTCAAGGGCAAAAGCATAGCGGACGTTTTGGATATGACCGTGGAAGATGCGCAGGAGTTTTTCAAAGCTGTCCCCTCCATCCGCGAAAAGATGGACGCGCTTGTGCGGGTCGGGCTGGGCTACATCAAGGTGGGCCAGCAGGCGACGACCCTTTCAGGGGGCGAGGCGCAGCGCGTGAAACTGTCCAAGGAGCTGGCAAAACGTTCTACCGGTCGGACGCTGTATATCCTGGACGAGCCGACGACGGGCCTGCATTTCGAAGATGTGAAGAAGCTGCTGGAAGTGCTGCACGAGCTGGTCGACAGCGGCAATACGGTGATCGTTATTGAGCACAACCTCGACGTCATCAAAACCGCTGACTGGATCATCGACATTGGCCCGGAGGGCGGCGATGGCGGCGGCGAGGTGGTGGCCACAGGCACCCCGGAAAAGGTGGCGGACGAGCCGCGCAGCTATACGGGGCATTACCTGAAACCGATGTTGCAACCGCGCCGCATGGCGGCCGAATAACAGGGTCCGGCCCGCTATGGGGCGGGCCGGACCTTGGAGGGATGCACTGACTGCCGGGCAGCGGTGATGGCTGTCCGCATAGCGGTGCGCTAGTGGGCTTGCTGTTTCGCGGCGTCTGCCTTGGCCTTGCGCTCGCGCCGGGACGTGGTGGAACTATCGCCAAGGAAATGACCCAGCGCGCCCAGCCCCTCGATTTCGTCGCAGACGATTTTCGCGACGATCAGGATGGGAACCGCCACGACCATCCCGACGACGGACCAGATATACGCAAAGAAGGCGACAATCAGGAACAAAATGGGCGTGTTCAGTTGCATCCGGCGCGAGATGACCAGCGGCGTGACCACCTGTCCCTCGATAGAGGTGAGCGCCATGTATGTCATGAACACGCCGAACGCTTCCCATGGCTGATCAAAGGATACAAAGGCAACCAGCCCGGCCACGCCCGCGCCGACGACCGCGCCCAGAAACGGGATGAAGTTCAGAACGAACGCCATGACGCCGATTGCGACCGCATTTGGCAACTCCCACAGATACATGGCGGCGCCGATGCTCAGGCCCAGCCCCGCATTGATCAGGGCAATCCCGCCCAGATAGCGGCCCAGCCGGTCTTCGATGGTTTTGATGATCTCGACCGCGCGGCGTTTGTCCTGCAAGGTAGGCAGGCTTTCGACGGTGCGCAGGGCAAAGAAATCACCTGACCCGATCAGGAAAAAGGTCAGGAAAATGGCAAAGATGATCTGGCTCATCACCTTGGGGGCCATGGTCAGGATGGTGACGGATGTGCTTGTTTCTGACACAACCTCGACCTCCATCGCCTGCTTTTCGCCGGCGTTTCCAACGGCGTCATCAATCGCTTTGGCCGCCTCGTTCACCTTGGCAAGCGCACCGTCGCTGTCGCCCAGCTTGGCCTGCATTTCCTGCATAAGGCCGGGCATGTCGTCGATCAGGTTTGCCACAGGTTCTGCAAACCACGCGATGCCGACGCCGACCATTACGAACAATATCGACGTGAACAGCGTCGCGATGACCATGTTCGGCAGGCCCAGCCGCTCCAGCGCGCGGCGCGGGCGGCTGAACACGAAATACGACAGGATCGCTGCCGTAACCGGGATCAGGAAATTCGCAGCAGACACAAGGGCCGCAACCAGCGCGATGATGAATATCCCCATCAGCGGCACATAAAGACGTTTAGGCGCTCGCACGGTCGCGGTATCCTTTCGGGGGCATTGTCTGACTGATGGATGCAAACGCGTCCAGCGCGCGTTGGGTTCCGGCGCGTCGCGGGTTAGTTGGATGCCCGCCCGAAAGCCGTGCCACTAAAGCCCGTCGTGAAACTCCTCGATCAAATGGCTGACGACAGCGCGCAGGGCGTCATCGTCGGTTTTGCCGGCCTCGATGGCGCTGGCGAAGGCGCGGCGCTGGCGGCCCGCGCTGGTGCCGTTTGCGGCAATCTCGCGGGCGCGCGACACCTCGCTGGCGGCGTTGAAATGCACCGCATCCTCGGCGATGATCTCAAGCATTTCTCCGACCAGATCGTCGAACGGGATCACTTCGCCTTGACCGAAATCTATCAATCCCTCGCGCACGCCATAGCGCTGCGCACGCCAGCGGTTTTCGGCAATCAGGAACTTCTCGTAGATCCGCCAGCGCTGATTGCGCACCGACAGTCGCCACAGCATCCGGCACAGGCCCTGGGTCAGCGCCGCGAGTGTCAGCGCATCCTCCAGCCGGGGCTGTACGTCGCATATGCGCGATTCAATCGTGGGAAATTTGGAGGAGGGCCGCAGATCCCACCAGATTTTCGACGCATCCTCGATCACGCCCAGATCGACCAGTATCTGAACCGAGCGCTGAAATTCGCCAAAGCTGCTCATTCGCGGGGGCAGGCCGGTCCGGGGCAGATTGTCGAACACGGTCAGGCGGTAGCTGTCCAGCCCGGTATCGCGGCCCTGCCAGAACGGCGACGAACAGCTGAGGGCCAGCAGATGGGGCAGGAAATAGCTGAGCTGGTTCATCAGGTCGATCCGCCGGTCGGGCGGCTCAATGCCCACATGCACATGCATGCCGCAGATCAGCATCCGGTTCACGACGCCGGCCAGATCGGTGGACAGATCGTTATAGCGGTCCTTGTCGGTGCGCTTCTGCTCGCGCCAGTCCGAGAAGGGGTGGCAGGAGGCGGCGATGGGGGCGAGGCCGAATTTGGCAGCCTCTGCCGCGACGCAGGCGCGCAGGCGCTTCAGGTCTTCGCGGGCCTCGCCGATGGTTTGGCACACCTTGGTGCCGACCTCGATCTGGCAGTTGAGGTATTCGGGGCTGACCTGGCTTTGCAGGCGGGCGCGGCAGGCGTCCATCAGCGCCTCGGGCGCTTCGGCCAGGGCCATGCTGCCGGTGTCGACCAGCAGATATTCCTCTTCGATGCCGATGGTGAAGTCGGGTTCGCTCAAGCCCATGGCGTGCCTTTCTGTGCTGGAGCTCCAGCAAAGCGCAGGCCGCGCCACATGCCAAGAAAATTCTGCGAATTTTCTGGGGCGCGCATGAAAACGCCCGGTCACATGGACCGGGCGTTTGCGCTTTGATCTGGCGGGTTTAGTCGGCCAGTTTGAAGTGGAACTCGCCACCTTCCTTGATGCCCGAGGGCCAGCGGGACGTAACGGTTTTGGTCTTGGTGTAGAACTTGAACGCGTCCGGGCCGAACTGGTTCAGGTCGCCAAAGCCCGACTTTTTCCAGCCGCCGAATGTGTAATGCGCCAGCGGCACCGGGATGGGGAAGTTGATGCCGACCATGCCGACATTCACACGGCTTGCAAAATCGCGCGCCGTATCGCCGTCGCGGGTAAAGATCGCCGTGCCGTTGCCCATTTCATGATCCGACGCCAGTTTCAGCGCCTCTTCATAATTGCCGGCACGGACGGTGCACAGGACCGGGCCAAAGATCTCTTCCTTGTAGATGTCCATGTCGGGCGTCACCTTGTCAAACAGGTGCGGACCGACAAAGAAGCCATCCTCATAGCCTTGCAGGTTGAAGTTGCGGCCATCGACGACCAGCTCGGCGCCCTGATCCACGCCGGACTGCACGAGGCCCAGGATACGCTCTTTGGCCTGCGCGGTCACGACGGGGCCGTAATCGACGTCATTCTCGGAGGTGTAGGGGCCAACCTTCAGCGCCTCGACGCGGGGGATCAGCTTTTCGATCAGCTTGTCTGCTGTTTCCTCGCCCACCGGAACGGCAACCGAGATGGCCATGCACCGCTCGCCCGCGGCGCCAAAGCCTGCGCCGATCAGCGCGTCGGCGGCCTGATCCATATCCGCGTCGGGCATGATGATCATGTGGTTCTTGGCACCGCCAAAGCACTGTGCGCGCTTGCCGTTGGTGCAGGCGCGGCCATAGATATACTGTGCGATAGGGGTCGAGCCGACGAAACCGACGGCCTGAATGGTGTCATTGTCAAGGATCGCGTCAACTGCTTCCTTGTCGCCGTTGACGACCTGGCAGACGCCATCGGGCAGGCCCGCTTCGGTCCACAGCTCGGCCAGCATCAGCGGGCAGGAGGGGTCACGCTCGGACGGCTTGATGATGACGGCGTTGCCTGCGGCCAGCGCGGGGCCCATTTTCCACATCGGGATCATGGCAGGGAAGTTGAAGGGCGTGATGCCCGCAACCACGCCCAGCGGCTGGCGGCTGGAATGGATGTCGATGCCGGTGCTGGCGCTGTCGGAAAACTCGCCCTTCAGCAGGTGCGGCGCACCGATGCAGAATTCGATCACTTCCATGCCGCGCTGAACGTCGCCGCGCGCGTCGGGCAGCGTCTTGCCATGCTCGCGGCTGATCGCCTCGGCCAGCTTGTCCATGTCGCGGTTGATCAGGCGGACATACTCCATGAAAATACGTGCGCGCTTCTGCGGGTTGACGGCAGCCCACTCTTTTTGCGCCTTGGCCGCGTCGGCGACGGCCTGGTTCAGCTCTTCGACCGTGGCGAGCGGCGTTTTCGCCTGCACTTCGCCGGTGGCGGGGTTGTAGACGTCGGCAAAGCGGCCGGACGTGCCCTTGACGTGCTTGCCGTTGATGTAATGCGTCAGTTCGGTGGTCATAGCATCCTCCAGTTGTGGTTGTGCGCAGCATAGCCTTGCAAAAATGGGCTGAACAGGGGCAATGTTTCAAACACAGTTTGCGTTTATGCAAAGGGGGCCGGGATGCAGCCACACTGGGATGATTTGAAAGTATTTCTTGCGGTCGCGCGGTTTGAAAGCCTGTCCGCGGCTGGCCGCATCCTCAAGATTGACCCGGCCACGGTGGGCCGCCGCATTGCCCGGCTGGAGGAGGCGCTGCGCGCGCCGCTTTTTGCCAAATCCCCCCAAGGTTATGCGCTGACCGGTGAAGGCCAGCGTCTGATGGAGCGTGCAGCCCGCGCCGAGCAGGAGATGACAGCGGCATTCGAGGATATCCCCGGCCATGGCGGCCGGCTGAGCGGTCAGATCCGGCTGGGATCGCCAGACGGCTCGGCCAATTTCCTGCTGCCGCAGGTCTGCGCGCAGATCGTGCAGGACAACCCCGATCTGGAGGTGCAGATCGTCGCGCTGCCGCGCGTGTTCAACCTGTCGCGCCGCGAGGCGGACATGGCCATCGCCGTCAGCGCGCCGCTGGCCGGGCGGCTGAGTGTACAGAAGGTGACCGACTACAAACTCAGCCTTGTGGCGTCGAAGGGTTATTTGCGCGATGCCGCACCGCTCCAGTCATTGGAGGATCTGCGCCATCACCGCATCGTCGGCTACATTCAGGACATGATTTTCGACAAGGAGCTGGATTACATGGCCGAGGCCGGCCTGCCGCATGTCGATCTGGCCAGCAATTCGGTGTCGGTGCAGTTCAACTGGATCCGGCAGGGGGCTGGCATCGGAATTGTTCACGATTTCTCAATCCCGTTCGGGCAGGATATCGTGCGCGTCCTGCCGGAGGAGGTAAATCTGACGCGCAGTTTTTATCTGATCCGCCACGTGGACGATCGGCGGCTGGACCGGCTGAACCGCTTTGCGGAGGCGCTGGCCTGCGGCATGCGGCGCGAGGTTGCCCGCCTGGAGGCGCAGACATGACAGCGCGCGCCGCTTGACAGGCGGCGTTCAATCTTTACGCTTGAATAAGTGATAGCGATAACGGGGTCGAAAAATGCTGGTTCAACAAATCCTCAAGTCCAAGGGTGATGATGCCGTCTTTACGATTGAGCCGGGCACATCGGTGTCCGATGCGGCCTGCACGCTGTCGGAGAACCGGATCGGGGCGCTGATCGTGGCCGACGCGGGGGGCGCTGTGGTCGGCGTGCTGTCGGAACGCGATATTGTTCGCAATCTGGGCCAGCGCGGGCCTGCCTGTCTTCAGGACAAGGTTGACGACATGATGACCCGCGATCCGCAATGCGCCAGCAGGCAGGACACAGGCGAAAACGTGGTTCAACGGATGACCGACGGCCATTTTCGCCACATGCCCGTGCTGGAGGATGGCAAGCTGATCGGCGTTGTCACGCTGGGCGATGTGGTCAAGGCGCGGCTGGCGGAGCTGGCGATGGAAAACGAATCCATGCAAGGGATGCTCATGGGGCGCTAAGGCGGCGCTGTACGTTTGGCTATCGGATGCGCAACCTGACATTCGGCTCGGCGCAGGCGGTGGGTGCGATGTCGCCGCGCCTGGATCCGGGGTTGCAATTATCCCGTCCCTCGTGCTGATTGGCTAAAACGCAAAACGGAGGGATGCGATGCGCATCGGCCTTTATCCCGGCACATTCGATCCCATCACACTGGGCCATATCGACATTATTCGCCGTGCAGCGACGCTGGTTGACCGGCTGGTAATCGGCGTTGCAATAAACCGCGACAAGGGACCGCTGTTTTCCCTGGAAGAGCGTGTGGCGATGATCGAAGCCGAAGTCGCGCGGCTCAAGATCCCCGGCGCCGGCGAAATCACAGTACACCCGTTCGAGAACCTCTTGATTGATTGCGCCGGCGATGTCGGCGCGCAGGTAATCGTGCGCGGCCTGCGTGCAGTGGCGGATTTTGAATACGAATTTCAGATGGTTGGCATGAACCGCGCGCTGGACAGCAGTATCGAGACGGTTTTTCTGATGGCCGATACCGGGCATCAGGCGATTGCATCGAAACTGGTCAAGGAAATTGCCCGGCTTGGCGGCAATGTGTCCACTTTCGTGACGCCGGATGTCAACACAGCGCTGCGGGCGAAATACGACTGACGGCGCTCAGCGCCAGAACGCCATCCACTCGATCAGGTTGCCCAGCTTTCCGCCAAGGAAAATCAGACCGTCAAAACCCTGGAGCCAGTAATCCAGCCCGATTGCGACGACAATCAGGATAAACAGCCAGAGCGCGATCCGGTCGGTCATGTGCGGCGCCCTTTCAAATGACATGTGGCCCCGCATCTATGACAGACCGGGGCCGCGTTGCGCAATATCAGCCGGTCATCAGCCCAGCCGGCCCATCAGCGCGGCAACATCGGCCATGCGGCAGGAAAAACCCCACTCGTTGTCATACCACGCCAGAACGCGCACCAATGTGCCGCCGATCACCTTGGTCTGTTCGGGGGCGAAGATGCTGCTTTCCTCGGTGTGGTTGAAATCGATGCTGACCTTGGGCGCCGGATCATAGGCCAGAATGCCCTTCATCGCGCCGTTTGCGGCCTTTTCGACGACGGCGTTCACCTCGTCCTCGGTCACGGGGCGGCTTGCGACAAAGGTCAGGTCCACCGCCGACACGTTCGGCGTGGGTACACGAATGGCCGAGCCGTCCAGCTTGCCCTTGAGGGCGGGCAATACCTCGGCCAGTGCCTTGGCGGCGCCGGTCGATGTGGGGATCATCGACATGGCGGCCGCGCGCGCGCGATACAGATCCTTGTGACGGCGGTCCAGCGTGGGCTGATCGCCGGTATAGGCGTGAATCGTGGTCATGATACCCGATTCGATGCCGATGCCGTCATGCAGCGCCTTGGCCAGCGGGGCGAGGCAGTTGGTGGTGCAGGACCCGTTCGAGATCATCCGCTCGCCGGCCTGAAGATCGCCGTCATTGACCCCCATCACCACGGTGCGATCGACATTCTTGCCGGGGGCGGACAGCAAAACCTTGCCCGCGCCGCGCTCCAGATGTTTCTTGGCCTTTTCGCCATCGTTGAAATTGCCGGTGCATTCCAGCACGACATCGACGCCGTCCCAGTCCAGCTCGTCCATGTCATAGGTCGAGAACATCTGGATCGGACCGCGCCCCAGATCCATGGTGCCGTCGCCGGTGGTGACGGTGCCGGGGAAGCGGCCATGCACGCTGTCATAGCGGATCAGGTGCGCGGCTGTTTCCAGCGGGCCGGTCGCGTTCAGCTTGACGACCTTTACGTCGTCGCGGCCTGTTTCCGAAATATGAGCAAGGGTGGCGCGGCCAATGCGGCCAAATCCGTTGATGCCGACTGTGATTGTCATGGAGGGCTCCTGCCGGTTGATGGACGTTGCTTGGGCTATACGGCCCCGGACGCCATGCGGAAAGATCAAAATCCCCTGACTTTGATGTGTTAGCGCTATTTTGCACGGTTGCCCTTGTGCGCGCCGCGTACATCTTTAGGTTTCCGGGGCCAAATATGGAGCGATGACATGAGCGGACTTCTGGCCCTTCTGGATGATGTGGCGGCCATCGCCAAGGTGGCGGCAGCATCAATCGACGATGTCGCGGCCCAGGCGGCCAAGGCAGGGGCCAAGGCCGCAGGCGCTGCGATCGACGATGCCGCCGTCACCCCGAAATACATGCAAGGGTTTGACGCGGCGCGCGAATTGCCGATCATCTGGCGCATCGCGCGCGGCTCGCTCTTCAACAAGCTGGTGTTCCTGCTGCCTGCGGGCCTTGCACTGCGCGAATTCGCACCGGGGGCCGTGACGCCGCTTTTGATGCTCGGGGGCTGCTATTTGTGCTTTGAGGGCGCCGAGAAGGTGGTTCACGCCATCAAGGGCGGGCACGAGGCCAAAAAGAAGGAGGTGGCGGCCAAAGACGGGCCCGCGCATCTGGAAGAGCAAAGGATCGCGGGCGCGATCAAGACAGATTTCATCCTGTCGGCCGAGATCATGACCATCGCGCTGGCCGCGATCCCCGAAGGCTCGATCTGGATGGAAGGGGCGACGCTGGCTGCGGTCGCCGTGATGATCACGGTCGCCGTTTATGGTGCTGTGGCGTTGATCGTGAAGGCCGATGATCTGGGCTTGCTGATGGCTGCCAAGGGGCGGCTGGCCACGACCCGAGGCATAGGCAGGGCGCTGATCAAGGCGATGCCCAAGGTGCTGGCAGCATTGATGATCATCGGCACTGCCGCGATGCTGTGGGTCGGCGGAAACATCATCCTGCACGGGCTTGCTAATCTGGGGTTTGCATGGCCCTACGACCAGATACACCACATCGCCGAGGCAGCGACCAAATCGCTGGAGAGCGCGCGCAACGCGGTGCAATGGGCACTTGTTGCAACGATGGACGGTATTTTCGGGCTCGCGCTGGGTGTCGTTCTGATCCCCGTCGGCACACGGATCATCGCGCCAGTCTGGCAACGACTGAGGCGGCTCAATCCCGTCGTTTGACGCACCTATTTTTCGCGAAAAATCGCCGGAAGAAAATTCGCGAATTTTCTTGAGCGGCGAGGGGTGGGAAGGCTGAAATACAGCCTTCCCAAAGTCTTACAGCAAGGACTTCACCTTCTCGGCGACCGCCTCGGCGGTGATGCCGAATTGTTCATAGAGTTCCTCGGCAGGGGCAGACGCACCGAAACCTTCCATGCCGACAAAGCCGGATTTCGTCTCGCGCCCGCGTTCACCGCACAGCCAGCGATCCCAGCCTTGACGCGCGGCGGCCTCAACGGCGACGCGCACGGGGCCGGCAGGCAGAACCTTGCGGCGGGTGGCCTCGTCCTGCGCCTCGAACAGCTCCCAGCAGGGCATGGAGACGACGCGCGTGCCGATGCCTTCGCCCTGTAGCAGATCGCGCGCCTTCATCGCGATTTCCACCTCCGAGCCGGTCGCCATGATGATCGCCTGACGTTTGCCCTCTGCGTCGGCCAGCACATAGGCACCCTCCGCAGTCAGGTTCTTGTTGCGATGCTCAAGGCGCAGCGTCGGTACGTTCTGGCGCGTCAGCGACAGGACCGAAGGCGTCTCCTTGGATGTCAGCGCCAGTTCCCACGCCTCGGCCGTTTCCACCGTATCACAGGGGCGGAATACCCAGGTGTTGGGCGTTGCGCGGCTGATCGCCAGATGCTCAACCGGCTGGTGTGTCGGGCCATCCTCGCCCAGTCCGATGCTGTCATGGGTCATCACGAACACGGTCGGAATCCGCATCAACGCGGCAAGGCGCATGGCGGGGCGGGCATAGTCGGTAAAGCACATGAAGGTGCCGCCATAGGGCCGGATGCCGCCATGCAGCGCCATGCCGTTCATCGCGGCGGCCATGCCATGCTCGCGGATGCCCCAATAGACATACCGACCCTTGCGATTGTCGGTGTCAAACACGCCCAGATCGCCGGTTTTGGTATTGTTCGAGCCGGTGAGATCGGCTGAGCCGCCCACGGTTTCGGGCATGATCGGGTTGACGATTTCCAGCACCATCTCGCTGGATTTGCGGGTGGCAACCTTGGGCGCCTCTTCGCTGATCTGCTTTTTCAGCGCCTTGATGCGCGCGCTCAGCGTTTTGGGTGCCTCGCGGTCAAAAATGCGGGTGAATTCCTTTTGCCGACGCTCGGACGCCTCGGCGAAACGGGACTCCCACGCCTCGCGCTCGGATTTGCCTTTAGCGCCAATCGCTTCCCACGCTGTCTTGATGTCACCGGGCACCTCGAACGGGCCGGTTGTCCAGCCATAGGCCGCTTTGGCGGCGGCCATCTGATCGGCGTCGGTCAGCGCGCCGTGGCCCTTGGAGGTATCCTGCGCCGCGTGCCCCAGCGCGATATGCGTCTTGCAGGCGATCATGGTGGGTTTCTTCGAGGTCTTCGCCTTGGTGATCGCCTCGTCGATCTGGGCGGGATCGTGTCCGTCAATCTCGATCACCTGCCAGTTCGCGGCGCGGAAACGTTTGACCTGATCGGTGCGATCCGACAACGACACCTTGCCGTCGATGGTGATGTCGTTGTTGTCCCAGAACACGATCAGTTTGCCCAAGCTGTGGCGCCCCGCCAGCGTGATCGCCTCCTGGCTGATCCCCTCCATCAGGCAGCCGTCACCGGCGATGACATAGGTATGGTGGTCCACCAGCTTGCGACCATAGCGCGCGCGCAGCATCTCCTCGGCCATGGCGAAGCCGACCGAATTGGCGATGCCCTGGCCCAGCGGGCCGGTCGTGGTCTCGATCCCCTTGGCGTGGCCGTATTCGGGGTGGCCCGCCGTGATCGCGCCCCATTGGCGGAAATTCTTGACCTGCTCCAGCGTCATGTCCTCGTAGCCGGTCAGGTGCAGCAACGAATAAAGCAGCATCGACCCGTGGCCAGCACTGAGGATGAACCGGTCACGATCTGGCCAATCAGGGGCAGAGGCGTCGAATTTCAGATGCTTTTCGTACAGCACTGTGGCAACATCGGCCATGCCCATGGGCATCCCCGAATGGCCCGAATTGGCCGCATGAACCGCATCCAGCGTCAGGGCGCGTATGGCGGTTGCTTTGGACCAGTGATCGGGGTTGGCTTGGGCGAGGGCAGCGATATCCACGGGCAGGGGTATCCTTATGGCAGGGATGATTTGCACAGGCTGAATATCAGCCCGCGCCCAAAGATCAAGCGCCGCCATGGCCGCAGCGGGCGCCAGGGCGCCGGCGCGCGCAAGAGGGGAAGCCTTTTTGCCTGTCGTTGGGTACACTTGCGCCAAACGTCAGGGGGCGGCGATTCGGCGCGCGTCCCGGCACAATAGATGAGGACACGCTAAGGATGAGCGATATCGACGCAATGCAGGGCCGGATCATGGCCGCGCTGGACCGGATCGGGCAGGGGCTCGATGTGCTTGCAGAGGACAAGGGCGATACCGAGCTTGAGGGCCTGCGCCAGCAGCTCGATGACGAATTGCAGGCCAATGCCCAGCTGGAGCAGCGCGTAACGCAGCTGAGCGCCCGCGCGAGCGAGGCCGAGGACGAAGCGCGCGCCGCCAGGGAGGCGCAGGCCGCCGACGCCGCCGCGCGCACTGCCGCACAGCAGGAACGGGCGCAGACCATGACGCAGCTGGACGCCGAGCTTCAGTCCCTGCGCGCGGCCAACCAGACGTTGCGCGACAACAACGCGGCCCTGCGCGCGGCCAATGCCGAAGGGGTGGCCAAGCCCGAGTTGATCAACGCCTCGCTGATGGCCGAGCTGGACGGCCTGCGCGCCGCGCGCGCCGCAGATCGCGCCGAGATGGACGTCATCCTGTCCGAGCTGAGCCAGATCATCGCCAGCAAGGCGCCCGCCAGCAGCTCCGATGCCGCCAAATCCGGCGCGGCAGTTCCGAACGCGGCCCTCAAGGAGGATGTATAATGCCCGAGATTGATATCGAAATCGGCGGACGCAGCTTTCAGGTTTCCTGTCAGGAGGGCGAAGAGCATTATCTGTATTCAGCCGCCAAGATGCTGGACGACGAGGCCACAGTTCTGTCAGCCCAGATTGGCCGCATCCCCGAGCCGCGCATGCTGCTGATGGCCGGCCTGATGCTGGCCGACAAGACCGCCGGGCTGGAGGACAAGCTGCGCGAGATTGAGGACCAGTTGGCCGGAAAAGACGCCGAGCTGGAGCAGTTGCGCAACATGCCCCCACCCGAGCCGGAGCGGGTCGAAGTGCCGGTTGTGCCCACTTCCGTCACCGACACGCTGGCCGAAATCGCCGCGCGGGCCGAGGCGTTGGCCGAAACGATCGACGGGCAGAAGGCGGGGTAGGCCGCTCTGGCCGCGCTGGCGACACAGGTGGCCGGGCAGGGTCTGGCCATTTTCGCGCAGCGCGTGGAACATAGGCCGAACATCTCTTTTACTCTGGCCCCGATATCGTTAGGATCGCGCGCATGAACAGCTTTGACGAATCCGACGCCTTTGAGGGCGCTTCGCTGTCCGCGCGCGCGATGGCCGCGCGGGGGGCGCCTTACCTGGACGGTTTAAACCCCGAGCAACGCCTTGCGGTCGAGACGATGGACGGCCCGGTTCTGATGCTGGCCGGGGCCGGCACGGGCAAGACCAAGGCGTTGACGACGCGCATCGTGCATCTGCTGAACACAGGCCGCGCCCAGCCGAACGAGGTGCTGGCCGTCACTTTTACCAACAAGGCCGCGCGCGAGATGAAAAACCGCGTTGGCGCGCTCTTGGGCCAATCCATCGAGGGGATGCCGTGGCTGGGCACCTTCCATTCGATCTGCGTCAAGCTGCTGCGCCGCCACGCCGAGCTGATCGGGGTTCAGGGACCGGGCCGCGAGGTCACGCTGAAATCGAACTTTACCATTCTGGACACCGACGATCAGCTGCGCCTGCTGAAACAGCTGGTGCAGGCCGCAGGCATCGACGACAAACGCTGGCCTGCGCGGCAGTTGGCCGGGGTCATCGACCACTGGAAAAACCGCGCCTGGACCCCCGATAAGGTGCCTGCCGCCGAGGCGGGGGCCTATAACGGCAAGGCGGTCCAGTTCTACAAGGAATATCAGCGCCGCCTGATCGAGTTGAACGCCGTCGATTTTGGCGATCTGCTGCTGCATGTGGTTACCATTTTTCAGACCCATGATGATATCTTGCAAAAATATCAGCGCTGGTTCCGCTACATTCTGGTGGACGAGTATCAGGATACCAACGTGGCCCAATATATGTGGCTGCGTCTGCTGGCAGGCGGGCACAAGAATATCTGCTGCGTCGGCGATGACGATCAGTCGATCTATGGCTGGCGCGGCGCCGAGGTGGGCAATATCCTGCGGTTCGAAAAGGATTTTCCCGGCGCGCATGTTGTCCGGCTGGAGCAGAATTACCGCTCGACCCCGCATATTCTGGCCGCGGCCTCGGGCGTGATTGCGGGCAATCAGGGCCGTCTGGGCAAGGAGCTGTGGACCGATGTGCAGGACGGCGAAAAGGTCCGCCTGATCGGCCATTGGGACGGCGATGAGGAGGCCCGCTGGATCGGCGAGGAGATTGAGGCGATGCAGCGCGGCACACGCGGCCTGCGCCAATTCAGTCTGGACGAGATGGCGATTCTGGTGCGCGCATCACACCAGATGCGCGCGTTTGAGGACCGGTTTCTGACCATCGGCCTGCCATATCGCGTCATCGGCGGCCCGCGTTTTTACGAGCGGCTCGAAATCCGCGACGCCATGGCCTATTTCCGCTGCGTAACCAGCCCCAGCGACGATCTGGCGTTCGAGCGGATCGTGAACACGCCCAAGCGCGGGCTGGGCGACAAGGCGCAGCAGAAAATTCAGATGACCGCCCGCGAGAATGGCGTTCCGCTGATTCAGGGCGCCCGGATTTTGCTGGAGGAAAAGGGCCTTGGCGGCAAGGGCGCCAAGGAGTTGGCGACGCTTCTGGATGGTCTGGCCCGCTGGGGCCGCATGGCCGGGGACGCGGAGGTCAGCCATATCGAACTGGCCGGGATCATTCTGGACGAGTCCGGCTACACCGAGATGTGGCAAAACGACAAGACGCCAGAGGCACCGGGCCGGCTGGAAAACCTCAAGGAACTGGTCAAGGCGCTGGAAAACTTCGAAAACCTGACCGGATTTCTGGAGCATGTCAGCCTGATCATGGACAATGAGAGCGATAATGAGGGCGCCAAGGTGTCGATCATGACGCTGCACGCCGCCAAGGGCCTGGAATTTCCCGCCGTGTTCCTGCCGGGCTGGGAGGATGGGCTGTTCCCCTCGCAACGCTCGATGGACGAAAGCGGTCTGAAAGGCGTCGAGGAGGAGCGTCGCCTTGCCTATGTCGGCATCACCCGCGCCGAGGAAATCTGCACCATTTCCTTTGCCGGTAATCGGCGGGTCTTCGGTCAGTGGCAATCGTCGCTGCCGTCGCGTTTCATCGACGAGTTGCCAGAGGCGCATGTCGATGTGCTGACGCCGCCCGGTCTGTATGGCGGCGGCTACGGCGCGGCGGGCATGGCGGGGGACGTGCAGAACAGCATTGACGCCAAGGTGGCAGATGCCAACGTCTATAACTCCCCCGGTTGGCGCCGGATGCAGGCCCGCTCCGGCCAGCGGCCGGTGTCGCAACCGCGCGAGGCGAAATCGCCGGTGATCGACATGGCTGCCACGTCATCGCACACGGTAGGCGAGCGGGTTTTTCACCAGAAATTCGGCTATGGCGAAGTGATGGCGATCGAAGGCGACAAGCTGGAGATCGAATTTGACAAGGCCGGCACAAAGAAGGTCGTCGCCCGATTTGTCACCAGCCCGGATGACGTGCCGTTCTAAAGTCCGGTGCGGCAAACCGCCCGGCGCATAAAGAAGCCTGCCAAGACATAATCCTGGCAGGCTTTTTCCGGAGTTGAAGCTCTTGCTTCAGGCTTATTCGCGGTTGCCCATGAGTTGCAGCAAGAACATGAACATGTTGATGAAGTCGAGATAAAGACGCAGCGCGCCCATGATCGCCGATTTGCCCAACCACTCGCTGTCGCCCTGTGCGGCATGGGCCAGATATTCGTTCTTGATTGACTGCGTGTCATAGGCCGTGAGGCCAGCAAAGATCAGCACGCCAATTATCGAGATGGCGAACATGATCGCAGGCGAGCCAAGAAAAATGTTCACGATCGATGCGACGATCAGGCCGATCACGCCCATGATCAGGAAACTGCCCCAACCCGAGATGTCCTTTTGCGTGGTATAGCCCCACAGCGACAGGCCCGCGAACGCAATCGAAGTGGTCAGAAACACCTGAGCAATCGAGAAATCTGTGTAGATCACAAAGATATAGCTCAACGAGATGCCCATGACGGTGGCGAACGCGTAAAAGAACAGCTGCGCGGCGGCGGCGGACAGTTTGTTGATGACGGCGCCGAAGGCAAACACCATGATCAGCGGCGCAAACATCACGATCCAGCGGGTGATCCCGGTGAACAGCGTCTCCATCATGTAGGCATTGTTGCCCACCGCCCAAGCGGCCAGAAACGTCAGCGCCATGCCCACGGACATCGTGCCGTAGACCTTGTTCATATGGGTCCGCAGCCCCTGGTCAATCTGGGCGGAGCGGGTCCTGCCCGCCGTCCGGATTGTGTTATATTCAGCCATCTGTGCCTCCGAGTTGATGTGCCAGACCCCGGTCAGGGGCTTTGCAGTCAATATCGGGGGCCGGGGGCGTTATTTCAAGGCTTTTCGGTCCATGATTTGCGCGTCATTTTGCCAGAATGCCCGCCAAGCGTGGCACCGCAACCATGAACTCACATAGTGATAACAACCTTGCCCGTGGATTGGCGTGTGCGCAGCAGATCCAGTGCATCAAGTGTGCGCGCCAGCGGATAGGTGTGGTGCGCGCGCGGGCGGATGCGCCCATCCGCGGCCCAGTTCAGAAGGGTGCGCAGTGATTGCGTCACCAGATCAGGCGCGAAGGTCAGATATCCGCCCCAGTAGAGGCCCATCACCGTCACGTTCTTGACCAGCAGATGATTTGCCGGGATCTGGGGTATGTCGCCGCTGGCAAAGCCGATGGACAGAATGCGCGCCTCGGGGCGGCAGGCGCGGAAGGCGGCGGTAAACTGATCGCCGCCGACGGGATCATAAACAACATCGGCGCCGCCCAGATCCTTGGTCATCTGGCGAATGTCATCGGTTTCCGCGTCAATCAGGTGGTCGGCACCGGCAGCGCGGGCTGCATCCAGCTTGGCCGCGCCGCGCGCGCAGGCGATGACGCGCGCGCCCATCGCCTTGCCGATTTCAACGGCGGTCAGGCCAACACCGCCCGCCGCCCCCAGCACCAGAAGCGTTTCGCCGGGGCGCAGCCGCGCGCGATGCTCCAGCGCAAGGTGGGACGTGCCATAGGCAATCTGAAACGCGGCAGCCGCCTCGAACGTCAGGGCATCCGGCAGGGGAGTCGCGCGGCTTGCGTCGAAACACCCGTACTCCGCCAGCCCGCCATGGCCGCCATAAACCGCCACCCGCGTGCCGATGGCGGGCCCCTCCACACCGGCGCCAAGCGCATCAACGGTTCCAGCAACCTCCATCCCCATGGTGAAGGGCAGGGGCGGCATGTCCTGATAGCTGCCTTTGATCATCAACAGATCCGCAAAATTCAGCCCGCATGCATGGATTCGCAGACGAATTTGTCCGGGGGCCGGATCTGGCACTGGACACTCGGTCAGCGCCGGGGGCGTGTCATGTGCCGTCAGGCGTAGCGCGCGCATGGTCATCGTATCTCCGGCTTCGTCAGGGCTTGAAAACAAGGCAGATGCGGGCAAAGTTGCCGCCTGATTGCACATTGGTCAATGGGCGCAGTCCTGTCAATTTTTGTGTCGGCGTGCCAAATATTGCACGCCTGTACCCGCTTAAATTGATTGTGATGCGAACAAACAGCCCGCTGGATGTAATAATTGTTGAAAAATATCCCTCCGGTGTTAATCTTTGCGCCACGTTTACAAGTATATTTATGGTGGACGTGCAGGGCTGCGCCTGGGAATTTCATCCTGCGCTGCATGATCTGAACTGCCGAAAAAAGGACTAAAATATGCCCCATCTGGTCGATATTCACGTTGGCAAGCGCATCCGGCACCGGCGCTGGCTGGCAGGCATGACGCAGCAGCAACTGGCTGAAAGCGTTGGGATAAAATTCCAGCAGATCCAAAAATACGAAACCGGGGCCAACCGCGTCAGCGCGTCGCGGCTTTGGGATATTGCGGCGGCTATGGATGTGAATGTCGCCTTCTTTTTCGAAGGGATGGAAGCCGCGCAGAACGCCGCCGAAGACGCGGCACCCGCTGTAAAGGGCAGCCCGGCCTATATCCTGGGCGACAAGGAGGCGCTGGATCTGGTGCGCTCCTACTACGCCATCCCGGAAAACCAGCGGCGCCGTCTGTTTGATCTGGCCCGCGTGCTAAGCGACGTCGCCTGACCTGCAAAGTGGCGGCGCGCGCAGGTGAATTACACTGGCCGGGCGCGCCGGCGGCTTGAGTTACCACGTGTCACGGCCTAGTCAGGGCGCAATATTTCCGCGCAAGGACGTGTGCCATGACAGCTTCCGATACCTCATTTAACGGCGATTCGGATGACATCATCGCCGTCGCGCATTTGCTGGCGGATGCGGCGCGCGCGGCGATCCTGCCCTATTTCAGGACGGGCTGCCTGACGACTGAAAATAAATTGGCCCCCGGCGCCATGGGCGACGGGGGTTTTGATCCGGTAACAGCCGCAGATCGCGCGGCAGAGCGTGCGATGCGCGACATTCTGGCCCGGCGGCGCCCCGAGGATGGCATCCTGGGCGAGGAGTTTGGCAGCAGTGACGGGACCAGCGGCCTGACCTGGGTGCTGGACCCGATCGACGGCACGCGCGGCTTTATTGCCGGAACGCCCACCTGGGGGGTACTGATTGCCGCGGTGACGGCGCAGGGGCCAGTTTACGGGCTGATTGACCAGCCGTATATTGGCGAACGCTTCGAAGGCGGATTTGGCCGCGCGCACATGATCGGCCCATTGGGACAGAGAAGCCTTCTGGCGGGCAGCGACCGGCCTTTGGGCGCCGCGACGGTGATGACAACCTTTCCCGCCGTTGGCACCCCGGCCGAGGGGGCGGCTTTTGCCGAAGTCGCCGCGCAGGCGCAAATTGTGCGCTATGGATGCGATTGCTATGCCTACGCGCTTTTGGCGCTGGGCCAGGTTGATCTGGTGATCGAGGCCGGGCTGAATGCCCATGATATTTGCGCGCCGATCGCGGTGATTGAGGCCGCTGGCGGAATTGTCACCGACTGGCAGGGGGGATCTGCCGCAAATGGCGGGCGCATCGTAGCCGCCGCCAGCGCAATGCAGCACGATGCGGCGCTCAGGATTCTGGCGCAGGTCGAGTGATTGGCGAAGAAGGGCCGCACGCCGACATCAGAATCAGGCTGGTCCAGCGCCGAATGGCTCGTTACCTTGCAAGCCAGCCTTTAAAGGGGAGTCAGACGGTGCGCCTTTTCGTTGCTTTATTTCTTGGTCTTTTCTTCAGCAGCACATTGGCGAGCGCCGAAGACATGAGCAGCGCCGCCCTTGGCCAGACCAATGCAATTCGCGCCGATGCCGGGCTGACCCCGCTGAGCAGTAGCGCCGCACTGGGCCGTGCCGCGGCAGGCCATGCGCGCGACATGGCGCAGAACGGATTTTTCAGCCATACTGGATCGAACGGGTCCGGCATTGGCGACCGGGCGCGCGCGGTCGGCTATGGCTTTTGCTTTATTGCAGAGAATATCGCCCAGGGGCAGAGCAGCGTGGACGAGGTCATGACCGGCTGGATGAATTCCACGGGCCATCGCCGCAACATCCTGAGCGAGGGCGCGCGCGAATATGCGCTGGTGCGCGAGGGCGACATCTGGGTGATGATGCTGGGCCGTCCGGGCTGTTGATGAGCCGGCAGGCTATCCGCCAAAGAATTTCGGCTTCAGGCGCAGAAGCGTCTCGCAGATTTGCGATGTCAGGCTTTGCGCCAGCCCCATCGCCTCCTGATGGGCGCCATGGCCGGTGCTGACGGCCGCCTCGATCGTGGCCGATTGCACCAATGCTGCGACCAGATCCGGATGCTTTGCTGCGTATTCGGCGCCAAATTCGGCCTCGATGGCGGCAATGGCCGCGCGCAGGTGGCGTGCGGCGGCTGGCGGGGTGTCGGGGGTCATCTGCTGGCTCTCCTGTGAATTTGACGCCCTTGGCAAGCTAGGGCAAAGCCGCTGCCCGGCGAGGGGCCGGGATCGCGTAAATTTCAACCGATGACCTTCGCGCTGCACGTTGTTTTTCACGCGGCCATTGCGTAAAGCTGCACAGATCAACGAAACGCGCACCGCGGGAGAGCAGATGACCGACCAGGACCACACCCCGGACGCTGCCGCCCCCGAGGCCGAGCGCGACGATGTCTACGAGCTGGACCGGCAGGCGGTCGCGCGGATCATCCATGCGGTTGATAACCAAGACCGAACCGGGCTGATCGCAGAGCTTGAACCGCTGCACGCGGCCGATATCGCCGACCTGCTGGAGCAGATCGACGCCTTTAACCGGCGGCGCCTGATCGAGCTGTATGGCGACGAGTTCGATGGCGAAATCCTGTCTGAATTGCAGGATTCGATCCGCGAGGAGGTGCTGCGCTACCTCAACCCCGAAGTTCTGGCCGATGCGGTCCGCGAGCTGGACAGCGACGACGTGGTTGACCTGATCGAGGATCTGGAAGGCCACGAACAGGACGCCATCCTGGAAGTGCTGGAAGACAGCGACCGCATTGCCGTGCGCCAGTCGCTGTCATACCCCGAATATTCGGCCGGGCGTCTGATGCAGCGCGAATTCGTGATGGCGCCTGAGCATTGGAATGTCGGCGAAGCCATTGATTACATGCGCAATCAGCAGGAGCTGCCCGAGCAGTTCTATCACATCATGCTGGTCGATCCCAAACTGCATCCCATCGGCAACGTCACTTTGGGCAAGCTGATGTCATCGCGCCGTGAGGTCATGCTGAAATCCTTGGTCGAGGATACATTCCACGTGATCCCGGTTGCGCAATACGAGGGCGATGTTGCCTATGCGTTCAACCAGTATCATCTGATCTCCGCCCCCGTGGTGGATGAAAATGACCGTCTGGTTGGCGTGATCACCATAGACGATGCCATGGCCGTGTTGGACGAGGAGCACGAGGAAGACATCCTGCGCCTTGCCGGTGTTGGCGAAGGCGGGTTGAACGACAACTTCTTTGAAACGACAAAACAGCGGTTTCCGTGGCTGGCGGTGAATTTGGTGACGGCGATCCTTGCGTCGCTGGTCATCGCACAGTTCGAGGCGACCATCGCGCAATTTGTGGCGCTGGCCGTGCTGATGCCGATTGTTGCGTCAATGGGTGGCAATGCCGGCACGCAGAGCCTGACCGTGTCGGTCCGGTCGATTGCGACGCGCGATCTGACTGGATCGAACGTGTGGCGCGTGATCCGGCGCGAGGTGATGGTGGGGCTGATAAACGGCGTGATTTTTGCCGTGGTGATGGGCGTGATCGGCGTGGTCTGGTTCGGCAGTCCGGCGCTTGGCTATGTCATTGGCGCGGCGATGATCATCAACCTTGTCATCGCCGGGTTTGCAGGAACGGGCATTCCTGTGGTGCTGGAGAAAATCGGCGTCGATCCGGCGCTTGCCTCCGGGGCATTTGTGACGACGGTGACGGACGTGGTTGGGTTCCTTGCGTTTCTGGGCCTTGCCGCGTTGTTTTTGCTATGAGCAGTCTGGCAGACATCAAAGCGGCCGCGCGCAAGGCTGCGTTCGCCCGTCGCAAAGCGGCACATGACGCCAGAACAGGCGCGTCTGCCGGGTATCTGAGCGAGGTGTTGGCAGGCTATCGCGGCGCGACTGTGGCCGGCTACATGCCAATCCGGACAGAGATTGATCCGCTTCCTGCGATGGCAGAGGCGGCGGCGCATGGCCCGGTGTGCGTGCCGGTGATCATGGGGGAGGGGCAGGCGCTCAAATTCTCGCGCTGGACACCCGGCGGCGCAATGAAGGATGGCCCATTCGGTGCGCGCATCCCGGCGGCGGACGATTTCATCACGCCGGAAATCCTGATCGTACCGCTGGTCGCGTTCGACCGCGCGGGGGGGCGTCTGGGCTATGGCGGTGGATTCTACGATCGCACTTTGGAGGGCTTGCGCGCGGCGGGCAGTGCGCTGGCTATCGGGTTTGCCTATGCAGCGCAGGAGGCGGAGAATTTGCCGCTGGAGCCGACGGACCAGCCGCTCGATATGATCGTGACGGAGCGGGATATCATCGAGTTCGGGCGCGCCTGACCGATAGTCGGCACCCGGTTTATAGTGCAGGCGCCAGCGGATGGTGGACCAGCCCCATATTCGTATCGCCGCAAGTGGTCGATCAGGCGGCTTTCCCGGCCAATGCCGAATGGCGACGATGCCAATTACAGAATCCGCTGATGTAGTCCAGATCCCCCTCTGGGCCTGCCGTCTTGTCGGTCATGCCCGTCGCCATATCGGTTCTGCGTTTATCGCTGCCCGGCTGGTCATGTGAGCGGCGGGCTGCTTTCGGGCAGCGCGAAGATGCCTTGCTTTTGCAGGACCGCGCAGCGGCACCTGTCCCATATCGGCAGGATGGCTTCGGGCGGGATCGCGGATGTTTTAGAGACGAAACTATGGTAAAGTCAGGAGCGGCAAGGGTGAAAACGGTGCTGCGGAAAAACCGGGCGCCGCCTCATACCGTTTTCCGATCAGGCAATTACATCAGGGCCGATAGCCGCGCCGCTGGGATGGGTCCGGGCTGAGCGCGTCGGGCCAGCCAAAGAAATGCTCGAACGCGTATAGCGCGATGCAGACCGCGATTATGGCCAGCACGAATTTGACCCGGCCGGCACTGGGCGGGTTGCGCGCCCAGCGGACGGCGCGCAGCAGCCAATGCCCGTTCATGGAAACTGCCCTGTGTTGTGCATCAGCTTTGCCATGCAGCCGATCGATATCACGTCCAAAATTGGAAACCTCTTGCCATGTGCGGCGCCGCGCGCGTGCGGCTATCCGTCCCGTGCCTCTTGTGTTTTGCGGCGCAGTCTATGACATAGGGCCTATCTGTCACGTTAAAACAGCGGAGCGGTTCGTGCCCACCCATTCTGAGACCCGCCACATGCCCTACAGCGCGCAGCAGATGTATGATCTGGTTGCAGATGTCGGAAATTACCCCGATTTCCTGCCTTGGACCTCTGCCGCGCGCGTCAAGAGCCGGACAGAACAGCGGGACGGCAGCGAAGTGATGGAGGCGGATCTGGTCATCAGCTTCAAGGTGTTCCGCGAGAAATTTGCCAGCCGCGTGGTCCTGTGGCCCGAAGACAAAAAGATCGATACCAGATATCTGGACGGACCGTTCAAGCATATGGTGTCGAACTGGAAATTCACCGACACGGAGGGCGGCTGCGACGTTGATTTCCACGTTGATTTCGAGTTTCGCAACCGGCTGCTGCAATCGGCGGCGGGGCTGTTTTTCTACGAGGCGATGCAGCGCATCGTGCGCGCGTTCGAGCGGCGCGCGCACGCCCTATACGGCTGAGCCATCCCGCAGCGCGCACAGTAGCAGCGCCAGCGCGTGATCGCGCGCGGCCTGCCTGACCGCGTCCCTGCCCAGCGGCCCGAATTCCAGGGTTTCGACGTGAACAGGCGCACCCGCGCGGGCGAGACCAAAACATACACGCCCCTCGGGCTTGACCTCCGATCCGCCGGGTCCGGCAATGCCGGTGATCGAAACGGCCAGTTGCGCCAGTGAATTGCGCAGCGCCCCTTGCGCCATTTCGCCCGCGACCTCGTCGCTGACCGCGCCAAAGGCGTCCAGCGTTTCGGGGCTGACGTCCAGCATCTGAATTTTCGCGGCGTTGGAGTAGGTGACAAAGCCCCGCTCGACCACATCCGAGCTGCCCGGAACCGCGGTCAGGGCCGCCATCACCATGCCGCCGGTGCAGCTTTCGGCGGCGGCGATCATCACGCCCTCGGCGCGGGCGCGCGCCAGTATGTCGCCCGCGCTCATATCATGATCACCAGGTGGAACAGCGCCGCCAGCATCACCACGAAAAATGCCGCCAGCACGCCGGCGATCACATCGTCCATCATTACGCCAAAGGGCGTATTGCGCTTGTCAGCCCAGCCGATAGGGCCGGGTTTGAAGATATCCAGCAATCGAAACAGCACGAATGCCGCGATCCAGCCCGGCCATAGTGCAAAGATCGACGCGCCCATCATCGACGCGCCAAAGGATAGCGGCAGCAATGCGATCCACTGGCCCACGACTTCGTCAACCACCACGTAAGACGGATCGTGATCGTCCTGCCAGCGTGTGATCTGCGTGGTGGCCCAAAGCCCCTCGAAAAAGATAGCGATGATCGCAATCACCAGCAGCCAGGGCCCGCCGATCAGATGCAGCAGCGCCGCCATCGGCAGCGCGACCAGCGATCCCCATGTGCCGGGCGCCGGGCGCAAATACCCAACGCCGCCGATGGTTGCGACAAACCATGCGGTCTTCATTGCTGCACCAGCAGAACGGTGGCCAGCGCGGCGATGCCTTCCTCGCGGCCGGTGAAGCCCAGACGCTCGGACGTGGTCGCCTTGACGGATATGCGGCCCAGTGCCAGCCCGGTCATCTGGGCAAGCGCGTCCTGCATCGCGCCCGCAACCGGCCCGATCTTTGGCCGCTCGCACACCAGTGTGAGGTCCATGTTGCTGATCGCAAAACCCTTTTTTGACGCCAGCGCAACGGCGTGGCGCAAAAAGATGTGGCTTTCCGCGCCTTTCCACTGCGGGTCGGATGGCGGGAAATGCCGCCCGATATCGCCCTCGGCCAGCGCGCCATAGATCGCGTCCGACAGCGCGTGCAGGCCCACATCGGCGTCCGAATGGCCTTGCAACCCGCGATCATGCGGCACGGCCACGCCGCAAAGCATCACATGATCGCCCGGCCCGAAGCGGTGGACGTCATAGCCGTTGCCGATGCGAATATCCATGTTACCTCTCAACGGTGGGGTCAGCAGGGCCTCGGCCCGCGCGAAATCGGGGGGGTGGGTGATCTTGAGGTTATCCTCATCGCCCGGCACGATCACCACGTCAAGCCCGGCAGCCCGCGCCACCGCCACATCATCGGGCGCGTCGCCCGAATGGCTGCGGTGCGCGGCGAGGATTGCCGCAAAATCAAAGCCTTGCGGCGTCTGCGCCCGGTACAGCCCGGCGCGGTCGCGTGTGCCGGTGACGCAGGCGTTTTCCCCGGTCCAGAGGGCATCCGTCACCGCCAGTGCAGGCGCCGCAGCCTGCGCCGTGTCCAGCGCGCGCAGCACGCGCCGGATCAGCGCCGCAGGAACGCAAGGACGCGCAACATCGTGGATCAGAACACGGGTAAAGCCGTGGCCCGCCAGCGCCTCAAGCCCGGCACGGACGGAGGCCGCGCGGGTGGCGCCGCCGACGGTGGCGCTTACGTTTCTGGGCGGTGAAAACCCTTCAATATCGGCAGGATGCAGGACGACCTTGATGTGATCCACCTCTGCCAGATCCTGAAACGCGCGCAGCGTCCAGTCGATCACGCGCGCGCCTGCCAGTGGCTGCCACTGCTTTGGCCGGTCCCCTCCGGCGCGGGTGCCGCGCCCGGCGGCGACAATCAGGGCTGCGCATGTCATGGCCGCACCATACTGCGCTGCTGCGCGCCCTGCAATTCATTGCGCGCGGCGCCTGCGCCGGATAAAGAGGCGGCGTGGATGTAGGAACCGGCCCATGCCCCTGATTTTGACCGATACGCCCCTGTCGTCGCCGGTTCTGCTGGCGCCGCTGGCGGGCATCACCGATCTGCCGTTTCGCAATCTGGTCCACGGGTTTGGCGTGGGTCTGGTGGTCAGCGAAATGATCGCCAGCCGCGAGATGGTCACGGCCCGCCCCGACATGCGCGACAAGGCCGAGCTGGGCTTTGGCGCGGCGGCAACGGCGGTGCAGCTGGCCGGCTGCGAGGCGCACTGGATGGCCGAGGCGGCCCGCATGGCCGAGGCGAATGGCGCGCGCATCATCGACATCAACATGGGCTGCCCGGCAAAGAAGGTGACGCGCACGCGCGGCTTTGGCGCTGCCGGATCGGCGCTTATGCGCAGCCCTGACCACGCGCTGGGCCTGATAGAGGCGGTCATTGGCGCGGTGTCGGTGCCTGTCACGCTGAAAATGCGGCTGGGCTGGGATGACAGCCTGCTGAATGCCCCTGATATCGCGCGCCGGGCCGAGGCGGCGGGCATCCGCATGGTCACGATCCACGGGCGCACGCGCTGCCAGTTCTACAAGGGGCGCGCCGACTGGGCCGCCATCGCGGCGGTCAAGGATGCGGTACGCATTCCGGTCATTGCCAATGGCGACATCGTTGATGCGCGCAGCGCCCGGCGCGCGCTGGCGCAGTCGGGCGCCGACGGTGTGATGATCGGGCGCGGCGCGCAGGGGCGGCCCTGGGCGCTGGCCGAGGTGGCCCATCAGATTTGTGGCACGCCTGCGCCGGACATCCCCCGGGGCGCCGCGCTGGCTGATATGATCGCCGGCCATTACGAAGCGATGCTGGGCTTTTACGGCACGGATCTGGGCCTACGCGTCGCGCGCAAACATCTGGGCTGGTATCTGGAGGGCAGCGATGCACAGCTGCGCCGCGCGATCCTGACGGCGGATGATCCGCGTGATGCGCTGCGGCTGCTGCCCTGCGCGATATCCTCGCAACCTGCGCTGGCCGCATGAGCGGGCTGGACCACGCGGTTTGGGATGCGCTGCCGCTGCCCGCGCTGGTGCTGGATGACGCGGGGCGCGTATCGCGGATCAATCCGGCGGCAGAAGGGTTCCTGAACGTCTCGAACCGTGCGGCAGAGGGGGCGGGCCTGTGGGATCTGTTGCAGGTTGCCGCACCGCCCGACGCGGCGCTGCTGCGCGCCCGGTCCGATGGCAGGCCGCTGTTTGTCAACGACGTGTGTATCGGCGCCGGGCGCGCGGCGCCGGTGCGGTGCAGCCTGTCTGTGGCGCCGCTGGAGGGCGGAATTGGCGCGGCACTGGTCGTTGCCACGCCGCGCGATATGGCCGGTCAGGGCATGCAGGACGGGTCGGCCCGGATGGCCACGCGCAGCGCCATCGGCATGACCGAAATGCTGGCGCATGAGATCAAGAATCCGCTGGCCGGCATCACCGGCGCGGCGCAACTGCTGTCGATGACGCTGGGCGCGGCTGATCGCGAGCTGACGGATCTGATCGTCGGCGAAAGCCGCCGCATTGCGGCGCTGCTGGATCAGGTCGAGCGGTTCGGGAACCCGGCCGCGCCCGATCTGCGCGCGGTCAACATCCACGATGTACTGACGCGCGCCCGGCGCAGCGCGCAACTGGGTTTTGCCGCCGACATGACGATGATCGAGGAGTATGATCCGTCGCTGCCGGACGCGCTGGCCGATGCGGGCATGCTGCAACAGGTCGTCGACAACCTGATCAAGAACGCGGTCGAGGCGGCAGGCGGCCGCGCCGGCACCATCCGCCTGCGCAGCCGGTTCGAACAGGGCGCGCCGGTGCGCGGTGACGCGGGCAAACGGCTGCCGCTTGTGATCGAGGTCGTCGATGACGGCCCCGGCGTGCCCGAGGCCCTGCGCGACGCCCTGTTCGAGCCGTTCGTGTCGGGCCGCGAGGATGGCACCGGGCTGGGCCTTGCCATTGCCGCGCGCATTATCGAGGGGCATGGCGGCTGGATCGCGGTCGCGTCGGCGCCCGGACATACGGTATTTCGCGTGTCGCTGCCCATGGCCAGCGCGGCGGGGCGGCGCTGATGGACGGCACGGTTTTGGTGGCCGATGACGACCGCAGCATTCGCACGGTCCTGACGCAGGCGCTGACGCGGGCGGGGTGCAAGGTGCATGCCACGTCCAGCCTGACCACGCTGATGCGCTGGGTGGGCGAGGGGCTGGGCGATGCGGTGATCACAGATGTGGCCATGCCAGACGGCAACGGTCTGGAAATGCTGCCGAAAATCGCACAGGACCGCCCCGGCCTTCCGGTTATCGTGATCTCGGCGCGCAATACGGTGATGACGGCCATTCGCGCGGCCGAGGCGGGCGCGTGGGATTATTTGCCCAAACCCTTCGACTTGCCGGACCTGATGGCGCGCACCGCCCGCGCGCTGGACAGCCAGCGCGCCGCGCCCGCCACCGCGCCAGAGCCTGCGCCGACCGAGCTGCCCCTCATCGGTCAGACGGTGCCGATGCAGGCGCTGTACCGTGCGCTGGCGCGGGCGATACAGTCGGATTTGCCCGTATGGATTTCGGGTGAGCAGGGCACGGGCAAGTCCATGATCGCGCGCGCCATCCATGATCAGTCGCCGCGCCATGCGCTGCCATTTCAGGTGGTGGCGCCGGGTGATCTGGGGCCGGGCGGTGCGGTCGAGAATATGCTTGACCATGCGGGGGGCGGCACGCTGGTTCTGGACGGGCTGCATGACGTGGATGCTGGCGCGCAGGCGCAGGCGCTTTATCTGGTGGATGCGGTGGCGGCGCTGCCCGCCGCCACGCGGCCGCGGCTGATGGCCACCGCCCAGCCGGGGCAGGGCGCGCAGGGGCTGCGTGCCGATCTGTTCCACCGGCTGGCGGGCGCTGTGATCGACGTGCCGCCGATGCGCGAACGGACCGGCGATGTGGCGCTGCTGGCGACGCATTTTCTGTATCTGGCCGAGGTGGCGGGCGCTCCGCCGCGCCGGCTGAGCCCGGATGCGCTGGAGGTTTTGCGCGGCCATGACTGGCCCGGCAATGTCCGCGAATTGGGCAATACGATGCACCGTCTGGCATGGGCCGCCCGCGCGCCGCTGGTTTCAGCCGCCGAGGCGGCGGAGGCGCTGCAACCGGGTCCAGCCGCCGCAGCCCCGGTGCAGCAAACGCTGCCCGGTGCCGTCGCGCAGCATGTGCAGCGCTATTTTGACCTGCACGGTCAGGAATTGCCGCCAGACGGCCTTTATCACCGGCTTCTGGCCGAGTTCGAGGCGCCACTGCTGCGCATTGCGCTTGACGCAGTCGGGGGCAATCAGGCGCGCTGCGCCGCGCTTTTGGGGATAAACCGGAATACATTGCGCAAAAAACTGACGGCGCTGGATATTGAGGTGACACGCGGTCCCAAGTTGATGTAAAAGCGCAACAGACCTGTGTCGTTTTGGGGCCGCGCCCTGATATGCGCACCGGATATAGTGGGCGCGCCGGCAATCGCGCCAAGCCGTTGGGGGATGTCAGTGGCCGCAAGGACACGCACAGCAGGGTGGGAACGTATCTTGCGCCTGCGCCGCGCAAAGCGGCTACAGAATTTTGCCACCCTTGGGCTGGTTGTGCTGGGGCCGGTTCTGGCTCTGGTGACGTTCCTTGTTATGGGGCCGCTTGATCAGGGGGCGCAAAGCAATGTGCTGCGCCTCGTCCTGCTGTGCGATCTGATCTACGTGATCGCTGTTGCCGCGCTGGTTTTGCAGCGCGTCGTGCAAATGATCTCGGCCCGCCGGTCGCGCTCTGCCGGATCGCGGCTGCATTTGCGGCTGACCGGCGTCTTTGCCATCATGGCGCTGCTGCCGACGATTACCGTTGCGGTATTTGCGACCCTGTCGGTGAACATGGGCCTTGAGGCGTGGTTTTCCGATCGTGTGGGCCGCGTGGTCAGCAATTCGGTCGCCGCCGCCGAGGCGTACGAGGACGAGCATCGCCGCGATCTGGTCATTGATGCGCGGGCGGTGGCGCAATTCCTTGAGGCTGTCAAACAGCGCAGTATCTTCATGGATGACGGCGACATCCGGCAAGTTCTGTCCGAAGGCCAGCGCGAAATCCAGCGCGGCCTGCGCGAAGCGTTCGTCATCGACAGCACCGGAGAGATCCGCGCCCGCGGCGAAAGCTCCTATCTGTTTGACTACGAGCAGCCCAGCCCCGAGCAGATCGCCGAGGCGCGCAGCGAGGGGCTGCTGATCATTCAGGATTGGGACAACAACGAATTTCGCGCGCTGATCCCGCTGGAGGGGTTTGCGGACCGGCTGCTTTACGTGACGCGTAACGTCGATGGCGATATTCTGGCGCTGCTGGACGAAACCAAGGAAACCGCCAATTTCTACCAGCAGCGCGAAAGCGAGCGGGGCAGGGTGCTGTTTGAATTCGGCCTGTTATATCTGGGCTTTGCGGTCATCCTGATCCTGGCCGCCGTGTGGCTGGGCCTGTGGTTTGCCGAACGGCTCGCGCGTCCGGTGGGGCGCCTGACCAGTGCCGCACAGCGTATCGGCGCGGGCGATCTGGATGTGCAGGTCCGCGAGGAAGAGGGCGATGACGAGATCGCCCAGCTCAGCACGTTTTTCAACCAGATGACCCGCCAGCTGAAGGGCCAGCGCGCCGCGCTGCTGTCCAATACCGAACAGATCGAACGCCGCCGCCGCCTGTTTGATTCGGTGCTGGGGTCGGTGTCGTCCGGGGTTGTCGGCCTTGATGCCAAGGGGCGGATCGCGTTCGTGAACCGCGCCGCCGAGAAACTGCTGGACTGGCAGGAGGACCGCCAATCTGTGGATCTGGCCGTTGCGGTGCCGGAATTTGCCGAGCTTTTCAAACGCCTGCGCAAAAGCGCGGGCGGCTTCGTGCAGGACGAAATTCGCGTAACGCGCGGCGGCGAACAGGAAAGCCTGCTGGTGCGCATGTCGACGCGCCTGACCGATGCAGGACGGCGCGAGGGATATGTGGTGGCGTTTGACGATGTAACGGACCTTGTGTCAGCGCAGCGGATGGCGGCGTGGGGCGATGTGGCCCAGCGTATCGCGCATGAGATTAAGAACCCGCTAACGCCGATCAAATTGTCGGCTGAACGGACGCAGCGGAAATTCTCGAAACTGCTGGGCGAAAAGGATGCTGCCGATCTGGCGCAACTGACCGGTGTCATCGTGCGCCAGACGGATGATTTGCGCCGCATTGTCGATGAATTCTCGAAATTCGCGCGGATGCCCGAGCCGCAGCGCAAACCGGAAAGCCTGACGCAGCTTCTGCGCGAGGCGGTTCTGTTGCAAGAGGCCGGCCAGCCTGATGTGCGGATCGAAACCGATCTGGACGAGGCGCCGCTTTGGGCCGATATTGACGCGGCGATGATCGGACAAGCGTTGACCAATCTGATCAAGAACGCCGGCGAAGCCACGGAAACATTGCGGGAAAAAGGGCGTGCGCCCGACAATTTCCAGCCCACGATCCGCGTGACCAGCCGCATCATTGACGGCCGCGCCGAGCTGCGCATATCCGATAACGGCATCGGCCTGCCCGAGGACCGCGCGCGCCTGTTCGAGCCTTACGTGACCACCCGCGACAAGGGCACCGGTCTGGGCCTGCCGATTGTCAAAAAGATCATCGAAGAGCATGGCGGCAGCTTGACGCTGGCACCGGCTGATCCGTTTGAAGAGGGCGCGCATCCGGGCGCGATGGCCGTGATCCGGCTGGATTTGACACGAGTTAGTACAGAACAGATGGGCGCCGAAACGGCGATGGGGGCATAGATATGAGCGATATCCTGATTGTGGACGACGAGCGCGACATTCGCGAGCTGATCTCGGATATTCTGGGCGACGAGGGCTATACCACGCGCATGGCGGGCAATTCCGATGATGCCATGGCCGCCATCACCGCCGACCCGCCCGCGCTGTTGATCCTCGATATCTGGCTGAAAGACAGCAACATGGACGGGATCGACATCCTCAAAGCGGTCAAGCGCGACTATCCCGAGGTGCCGGTCGTGATCATTTCGGGCCATGGCAACATTGAAATCGCCGTCGCCGCGATCAAGCAGGGCGCGTATGATTTCATCGAAAAGCCGTTCAATATCGACCAGTTGATGGTGGTGATCCGTCGCGGCATGGAAACCAGCCGCCTGCGCCGCGAGAATACCAGCCTGAAACGGCGCGAGACGACGCCGGCCGACATGCTGGGCGAAAGCGCGCTGTTTCGTGCGCTCTTGGGCCAGCTGGACAAGGTGACACGCTCGAACGGGCGCGTGATGCTGACCGGGCCGGCCGGGTCCGGCAAGGAACTGGCCGCGCGCTATATCCACGTCAATTCCAACCGCGCGGCGGCACCTTTCGTCGTGGTCGGCTGCGCCTCGATCGAGGCCGAGCGCATGGAAGAGGTGCTGTTTGGCCGCGAGTCCCCCGAAAAAGGCGTGGAGCCGGGCCTGCTGGAGGAGGCGAACGGCGGCGTGATCTATTTCGACGAGGTCGCCGATATGCCGCAGGGCACCCAAGGCAAGATCCTGCGCGTGCTGGTTGACCAGCAGTTTCTGCGCGTGGGCGGCGCGAACAAGGTGCAGGTGGATCTGCGCGTCATCTCCTCCACCTCGCGCGATCTGGAACAGGAAATCGCCGAAGGCCGGTTCCGCCGCGAGCTGTTTCACCGCCTGAACGTGGTGCCGATCGCCGTGCCATCGCTGGAGGAGCGGCGCGACGATATTCCGCTATTGGCCGAGTATTTCATCGAAACGCTGAACAAAACCCAAGGCTTGCCGCTTCGCCCCCTCAGCAGCGAGGCGCGCGCGCAGCTTCAGACCATGTCATGGCCCGGCAACGTGCGCCAGCTGCGCAACATGATCGAGCGGGTCTTGATCCTGGGCGATGGCACCGGCGAGATCGAGCTGCGCGAGCTGCCCGGCGAGACGCAGAATGCCCCCGCCGACGGGCGCGTTGTGCTGTCCGGGTCGCTGGCGCTGATGCCGCTGCGCGAGGCCCGCGAGGCGTTCGAGCGGGAATATCTGCTGACGCAGATCAACCGCTATGGCGGCAATATCAGCCGCACCGCCGAATTCGTCGGAATGGAGCGCAGCGCGCTGCACCGCAAGCTGAAATCGCTGGGGGTCATGACGTCGGGCAAATCGCCGGCGCGGGCAGGTTGATCCGCCGCGCCCGCCGCGCCAGATCATTTGACCGCCCTGCGATTGTCAGGCACATCAGGGCAGCAGCTTTGAAAGGCACGCCATGAAGGTCATCATTTGCGGCGCAGGTCAGGTCGGGTGGCAGATCGCGCGCCATCTGTCGGGCGAAAACAACGACGTGACGGTTGTGGACAACAACCCCGATCTGGTGCGCCGCGCCACCGACACGCTGGATGTGCAGGGCCTGCACGGCTTTGCCAGCTATCCCGATGTGCTGGAGCGAGCCGGCGCGCGCGATGCCGACATGATCATTGCCGCGACCCATTCGGACGAGGTGAACATGGTCACCTGTCAGGTTGCCCATTCGGTGTTCGCCATCAGTCGCAAGATTGCGCGCCTGCGCAGCCAGTCCTATCTGGACGCGATTTATTCCGATCTCTACCGCCGCGATCACATGCCCATCGACGTGGTGATCAGCCCCGAAAAAGAGGTGGCCGAGGCCGCGCTGCAACGCCTTGCCGTGCCGGCCGCGTTTGATACCGAGCGGTTCATGGACGGCAAGGCGCAGCTGATGGGCCTGCGGCTGGACGAGGATTGCCCGGTCGTCAACACGCCGCTGCGCCAGCTGTCGGATCTGTTCTCAACCCTGCGCGTGGTTGTTCTGGCGGTGCGCCGCGGCGGGCATCTGTTCGCGCCGGAGGCCGGCGATCAGCTGTTTGTCGGTGACGAAGCTTACGTTTTCGCCCCGAACGAGGATATTCCCCGCACGCTGGAGGTGTTCGGCAAAGTCGTCCACAAACAGGAGCGGGTGGTGATCCTGGGCGGCGGCAATGTGGGCCTTGCCGTGGCCAAGGCGCTGGAGGCGCAGGGCCGCGGCCTGCGCGCCAAGATGATCGAGCGCAACCGCGGTATTGCCGAACGCGCCGCCGATGCGCTGGAGCGGACCATCGTGCTGAACGGCGACGCGCTGGACCGGGCCATTTTGCACGAGGCCGGGATTGTCCGCGCCGATGCGGTGCTGGCCGTCACCGACGATGACAAAACGAACCTGCTGGCCGCCGTGCGCGCCAAATCCGAGGGTTGCCCCTTTGCCATCGCGCTGATCAACGACCCCACGCTGGTGCCTTTGCTGGAGCCGATTGGCGTGGACGCCTATATCAACCCGCGCGCCACCACGGTCAGCAGCATCCTGCGGCATATCCGGCATGGCCGGGTGCGCGGCGTCTATTCCATCGGCGACGCCGAGGCCGAGGTGATCGAGGCGCAGGTGATGTCGACCTCCTCGATCGCGGGCAGCATGATCCGCGACATCGACTTCCCCGAAGGGGTGCTGGTCGGCGCGGTGCAGAAGGGCGACAAGATCCTGAAACCCACCGGCGCGATGCGCATCGACGAGGGCGACGTGATCGTGATCTTTGCCATGGCATCGGACGTGGAGCGGGTTCAGCAACTGCTTCAGGTCTCGGTCGATTTTTTCTAGGGCATGGTCGCGCGGTCCCGCATAACGCGCGCAACGCCGCTGGCCCGGCTGCCGCTGGTGCTGCTGTTGGCGGGGGTCGCGTCACTTGCCATGTTTGTGCCCGCATTTCATGCGCTGATGCTGGGCGATCATACGGTGTCGCGCAGTTTTGCCTATTCGGGCGCGCTGGGGCTGGTTCTGATCGGGCTGATTGCGCTGGCCATGGGCGGCAACGCGCGGCGCGATGCCAGCGATCTGGACAACCTGCTGTCGCTGTGTCTGGCCTTTGCCGCGCTTCCGGTCTTTCTGGCCGTGCCGTTCTACGAGGGGCTGCGCACCACCAGCTTTCTGAACGCTTACTTCGAGATGGTGTCGTCCTTTACCACTACCGGCGCGACGCTGTTTGAAAAACCGGGCAGGCTGCCTGACAGCCTGCACTTGTGGCGTGGCATGGTTGGCTGGATGGGCGGGCTGCTGATGTGGATCGCTGCGTCGGCGGTGCTGGCGCCGCTGAACCTGGGCGGGTTCGAGCTGACCGCGACCGCCGAGCCGGGGCAGAGCGACGATGCCCAGGGGCGGTTTCAGCGCGCCGGGTCCGGGCGCCGGGTTGTTCAGGTGACCGCAACGCTTGCGCCACTCTATATCGGGTTGACCGGGGCGCTGTGGCTGTTTCTGGCGATTGGCGGCGATCGCCCGCTGGTGGCGTTGGTCCATGCGATGTCCACCATGGCGACCAGCGGCATATCCCCCATCGGCGGCGTGGCAAATGCCGGGTCTGGCATCGGCGGCGAAGTGGTGATTTTCTTCTTCATGATGTTCGGGCTGTCGCGCCTGACCTTCACCGCCGATACGCTGACATCGGCGCGGCCCGGCCTGCTGAACGATCCCGAATTCCGGCTGGGCATCGTGATCGTTCTGGGCGTGCCGCTGCTGCTGTTCTCGCGCCACTGGGTTGGCGCGTTCGATGTGGAACGGGTGGATGACCTGCCCTCGGCGCTGAGCGCGCTTTGGGGGGGCATGTTCAGCGTGCTGTCCTTCCTGTCCACCACCGGATTCGAAAGCGCGCATTGGGAACAGGCGCGCAGCTGGTCGGGGCTGGGCACGCCGGGGCTGATTCTGATGGGCGCCGCGCTGATGGGGGGCGGGGTCGCAACCACGGCGGGGGGCGTCAAGCTGCTGCGGGTCTATGCGCTTTATCTCAATGGTCAGCGCGAGATGGAGCGTTTGGTGCATCCTTCCTCGGTCGGGCGCGCGGGGGCGCGCAGCCGCCGGATGCGCAGGCAGGGCGCGTTTGTGGCGTGGATCTTCTTCATGATGTTCGCGATGTCGCTGGCGCTGGTCACGGTGGTCATGGCCGCGCTGGGAATGACGTTCGAGCAGTCGGTCATTCTGGCCATCGCCGCATTGTCCACCACCGGCCCGCTGACCCAGATCGCGGGCGAGGCGCCGATTGTCTTGAACGTCATGGCGCCTGCGGCCAAGCTGGTGATGTGCGCCGCGATGGTGCTGGGGCGGCTGGAAATGCTGGCGATCATCGCACTCATCACGCCCAGCATCTGGCGCGATTGAGGCAGGCCGCACCGCCTGCGCCGCCCGGCAATCCGGTTCTTTCGGGCAACTCTGCGCAACTGCTCGATTTTAGGGCTGGAAAGTCGCGCCGTGCCGCATCATATTGAACGGATATAAGCATCCGAAGCCGATCCGCGGCACTTGCAAGAAAAAATGGATTTGGGGACCAACTATGGCATCTGAACGTCAGAACCTTCAGGACGTGTTCCTGAACCAAGTGCGCAAGACCAAGACGCCGGTAACGGTATTCTTGATCAACGGTGTGAAATTGCAGGGTGTCATCACCTGGTTCGACAATTTCTGCATCCTGCTGCGCCGTGACGGTCAGTCGCAACTGGTGTATAAACACGCGGTTTCCACAATCATGCCATCGCAGCCCATCAGCCTCTATGACGGTGATGATGCGGCTTGATCCGCGCCATTCCTCAAGGGTGATTCAATGACCGGCGACTTTGTCGAAGACGGTGACGATCCGCATACGCAGCGTTTGCTGAACCGCGACCGCAGCATTGAAACCAAATCCCGCGATACCCGCGCATGGGTGCTGCATCCGGATATCTACAAATCCGGCGGCCAGGCCCGCAAACCCAGCCTTGCACTGGAGGAGGCGACGTCACTGGCCCGCGCCCTGCCTGGGCTGCAGGTTGTCGGCGGCGGCGTTGTGCGCCTGCCCAAGGTCCACCCCGGCAAGCTGTTTGGCAAGGGCAAGATCGCCGAACTGAAGGCCCAGTTCGAGGAGGCCGAGATCGAGCTGGTGCTGATCGACGGCCCCCTCAGCCCCGTGCAGCAGCGCAATCTGGAAAAGGATTGGGGCGTCAAGATACTGGACCGTACCGGCCTTATCCTGGAGATTTTCAGCGACCGCGCCGCCACGCGCGAGGGCGTGTTGCAGGTGGAAATGGCCGCGCTCAGCTATCAGCGCACGCGTCTGGTGCGCGCCTGGACCCACCTGGAGCGGCAGCGCGGTGGCCTCGGCTTTGTCGGTGGCCCCGGCGAGACGCAGATCGAGGCGGACCGCCGCGCCATTGACGACCATATCGTGCGCCTGCGCCGCCAGCTGGACAAGGTTGCCAAGACGCGGACCCTGCACCGCGCCGCCCGCGCCAAGGTGCCGTTTCCCATCGTCGCGCTGGTCGGCTACACAAACGCCGGAAAATCGACGCTTTTCAACTACCTGACCGGCGCCGACGTGATGGCCAAGGATATGCTGTTCGCCACGCTGGACCCGACCATGCGGCGTATCGCGCTGCCCGGCGGCGGGCCTGAGGTGATCCTCAGCGATACGGTCGGGTTTATCTCGGACCTGCCGACAGAACTGGTCGCCGCGTTCCGCGCCACGCTGGAGGAGGTGCTGAGCGCCGATCTGATCCTGCATGTGCGCGACATCGCCCACCCCGACAGCGACATGCAAAAGGCCGATGTCGAGGAGATCCTGACCAGCCTCAAGGTGGACGAGGAAACCCCGCTTCTGGAGGTCTGGAACAAGATTGATCTGGTCGATGCGGCCGAGCATGACGCGCTGATCACACGCGCCGGGCGGTCCGAGAATGTGCAGGTCATCAGCTCGGTCACGGGCGAGGGGATGCAGGCGCTGGTCGATCGCGTCGCGCAGATGCTGATGGGCGAGGCCCGCCGCGAGGAGGTATCGCTGCCCTATGCCGCAGGGCGCCAGCGCGCATGGCTGCACCAACACGGCCTGATCGAGGATGAGGCAGAGGGCGAGGATGGCTATCTGCTGACCGTCCGCTGGACCCCGCGCCAGCGCGCCGAGTTCGACGCGCTTTAATCGGTTTCCTTGGGTGTCAGAACGGTGATGCCCACCGCGCCTGCGCGGGCCAGCTCGGGGTCCAGCGACATCGGGATGTATTCGCCGCGCCGCCATAATTGCGCCAGATCGTCGTAATACCGGCTGAGAAAATGGCCCGATTGCCCGGTCGATATGACAAAGACGCTGCTGCCCGGATCAGCGAAATCATAGACCCCGCGATAGCCCGCGGCATGCACGTTCTGAAACGGGTTCGGCCCTTTGCCGCTGGTGCGCCCGCGTTGCAACGTGTGATCGCCGCCGCCGGTTGACTGGCGAATATTGACGAAATAGCGCAGTCCCGGCACCGAACCCAACACCGGATGATCCTGCACCGCCTGATGCGCGTCCCCCCAGCGCAGCGATTCCAGCGCCGTGCCGTAGCGGTCGGAAATCCAGACCAGCGCATCGTCCAGCGCCAGCCGCGCGATGTCGGGGCATGTCTCGACGGGCGAGGATTGCTTGACGTCGCACCACGCGGCGGCGCCGTCTATATTGCGAAACACCCGCTCGACAAAGACGGGGTCGGTATGGGTGAACTCTTCGGCCAGCGGCCCCAGCTCGTCACGGGCAAGGCGCTGGCCCAACGCGCGCAGCCATGCGGCGTAAATCAGCGGCTCGGGGCGGTGTTCGTTCATCTCGCCGTTCCATTCGGCCAGCAGCTCCAGCGCGCGCTGGCGCAGGCGCTGGGGGGTGCCTTCGGGCGCGCTTTCGCCGGTGAACCACAGATCGGCGGCGATCAGCGGCAACAGCGACCGCGCGGTAAAGCTGACCGTATCCAGCTGCGCCTCGACAAAGCTGTCGCGGGTGTGGACCTCGCGGCCCTGCATCAGGCGCTGCCAGCGGTGGATACGCTGCGTGTCGCCCCAGCGGTGGCTGACATGCAGCGGAAAGGGGCGATCGACGATCTTGTTGTTGGTATTGCCCAGGATACCGCCGGCGGGGTCGGTGAATTCGGGATTTGCCGAATAGGGCAGCCGCCCCTGCCAGCGGTTATGCGCGATCCAGCCCCGGCTGGGCAGGCGCCCTTGGGTGTCATGTTCGCCATGGCGGCGGGGCATTGCGCCGACCATCTTCATCGCGATGCGCGTCTGATCCACCACGGTCAGCACCTGCGCTGGCGCGACGAACTTTTCGCCTGCGGCCAGTGCCTCATCTACGCTGGCGGCGCGCATCAGGTCGATGCCGGCGCTCATGGTCGTGTCGCGCGGGCTAAGGGCGGTCCAGGACAACGATGCCACATGGCCGGGCGGGGTGATGGTGGCCAGATCATATTGCGATCCGGGCAAGACGGGGCCGTTTTCCGTGCTGCGCAGGGTCAGCGTGACGGGGGCGGCATCCTTGACCTTGATGATGGTGCCGCGGCTGATGAATTTGGCGTAGCCATCGGGTGTGCGATACTCCTCCGGGTTGTCGGGGTTCAGCTGTTCGATATGCACATCCTGATCGTCCAGATAGGCCGAGGTGATGCCCCAGCCCAGCGTATCGCTGCGCCCGCTCAGCACCAGCGGAACACCGGGGACGGTGGCGCCGATGACGCCGCCGGTCGACAGCTCCAGCCGGGCCAGATACCAGATCGACGGCGCGGTCAGACCCAGATGCGGATCATTGGCCAGCAGCGTGCCGCCCGCAGCCGAGCGTGCGGGCGCGGCGGCAAAGGCATTGGACGCGCCGGCCAGCGCGGGCGGGTTGATCGGCGACAACGCGCCCATATCGGCGGAGCCTTCGGCATAGCGGGGCAGTGCGCCGGGCGCGAAAAAGCTGGAGTATTTCGGCAAGGCGGCGACGCCGCCGCCGGGTGCGTCGGGCAAGATGTCCATCAATCGCGCCGGATCATCCAGCGCCAGCGACGTGCGCGCGCGCAAGACCTCGCTTTGCATATGACCCGAGAGCTGCACGGCCAGCAATTTGATGATGGCAATGGAATCGGCAGGCACCCAAGGGGTGATGGGCGCGTTGAACAGGAACATTTCGGGCGCGCCGCGCCCCAGGGCGCTGTCATTGATTTCAGCCAGCCGGGCGTTGACGCCGCGCGCGTATGCCTCCAGCGCGGCGCGGGTGGCGGGATCCTGCCAGCGGACGGACGCGCGCGCGGCGCCGTAGATGTCGAACCGGCGCATCAGCTTGTCTATGGCCAGGCTGCGGGCGCCGAACACCTCGGACAGGCGCCCCTGCGCGGTGCGGCGCAGGATTGTCATCTGCCAAAGGCGGTCCTGCGCGTGGGCATATCCCAGCGCCTGAAACACGTCTGCCTCGGACTGGGCAAAGATATGCGGCACGTTGGCATTGTCGCGCACGATTTCGACGGTGTCATCGAGGCCGGCGATGGCCAGCGATTTGTCATAATCAGGCAGGGACCGCGCCAGCAGGAAATAAAGGCCAAGCAGCGCCAGCAGGGACAGCGCGATCAGCGCGCCCGCAATCCGCATCAGCCATTTGAACATCTGCGCCATGCCGCCCCGCCTTGCAATTTTGCCTGCGCAGGGGATAGTCAGAAACGGGGCCGGAAACAATGGCCCCGGCGGCAATGTGAACGGGGGAAAACGCGCATGGCGAAACTTGCATTTCTGGGACTGGGTGTGATGGGATACCCGATGGCGGGCCATCTGGCGGCAGCGGGCCATGACGTGACGGTTTATAACCGCACCAATGCCAAGGCCGAAAAATGGGTGGCCGAACATGGCGGCGCGCATGCCGCGACCCCGCGCGAGGCTGCGATGGGCGCCGATTTTGTTATGGCCTGCGTCGGCAATGACGACGATCTGCGCAGCGTTTGCCTGGGCGATGACGGGGCATTTGCCGGTATGGACAAGGGGGCGACATTTGTCGATCACACCACCGTTTCCGCCGCTGTCACGGCCGAATTATACAAGGCGGCCAGCGATGCGGGATTGCAGTTTGTCGATGCGCCGGTATCGGGCGGGCAGGCGGGGGCGGAAAACGGCCAGCTTTCGATCATGTGCGGCGGGGATGCCGCGGCCTATGACGCGGCCGAGCCGGTGATGAACATCTATGCCAAACTGTGCCGCCGCATCGGCGCGTCAGGCGCGGGCCAGATGACCAAGATGTGCAACCAGATCGCCATAGCCGGATTGGTGCAGGGCCTGAGCGAGGCGCTGCATTTCGCGGAAAAGGCCGGGCTGGACGGGCGCGCGGTGGTCGAGGTGATATCCCAGGGCGCGGCGGGCAGCTGGCAAATGGCGAACCGGTACGAGACGATGCTGAATGACGCGTTCGAGCACGGGTTCGCGGTGGACTGGATGCGCAAGGATCTGGGGATCTGCCTGAAGACAGCCGACGAAAATGGCGCATCCCTGCCGGTGACGGCGCTGGTCGATCAGTTCTACAAGGATGTGCAGAAGATGGGCGGCGGGCGCTGGGACACATCCAGCCTGTTCAAGCGGTTGCGCGAGATCGGCTGACGGCGCGCAGGCTGCCGGCGCTGGAATCTGAGTATTTTTCCGGGAAGATGAAAGAAGGGCGCGGCGCACATGCCGCGCCCCTTTTTACCGATTATTCGGTCAGGTAGGGGACGGGATCGAGGCTTTCAAAGCCGTCGCGCACCTCGAAATGGACGGCGGCGGCGCCGGTGGCCGGGATTTTCGCAAGGGTTTGCCCCCGCGCCACGCTGTCGCCGGTCTTGACCGCCACGTTGGCCACGTTTGAATAGACCGTCAGCAGGTTGCCGGGGTGTTTGACCACGATGATCGGGGTGCCTTTGGTGTCCTTGGTAATGGCGGCGACGGTGCCGGCATCGGCGGCCTTGACAGCGGTGCCGGGGCTGGCGGCGATGTCGATGCCGTCATTCTTGCCCTTGGAATAGGGGCGCACGATGTCGCCGCGAACCGGATAGCTCATCCGTGCCTTGGGGGCTGTCGTGGTTTGCTGGCTGCCCAGATCGGGCGCCTCTTTGGGCGGTGCGGGCTGGGCGGCGGGCACGGTATCCTCGCGCGGGAGCGGTTTGGCGGCGCTGGGTGGCTCGGGCGTGGGGGTGCCGGCGCCGGGTGGTTCGGTGGCCGCTGTGCGCGCCGGTGGGGGCGTGTTCTGCCCCGGCAGCGCCAGCGGAATGATCAGGAACTGGCCTTCGCGCACCGAAAAATCGCTGCCAAGGCCGTTCCAGTCAGCGAGGCTGCGGATCGGCACATTGTAGAGCCGGGCGATGGTATAGGCCGTTTCGCCGCGCTCGACCTTGTGGCGGACAGGCTCGGACCCGGTTTGCGGGGTGGCGGGCGCCAGCGTGCTGGTTTCGATCTGGCTGGGGCGGGCGCTTTCGATGGCGGCGCCGGCGATCTGGGTGATGTCGCGGCCTGTCGTGATCGGGCCGCCCGCCGGTTCGGCCACGCGGCCGGGCAGGGCGATGATTTCGCCCTTGCGCAGCGGATCGCCCGTTTGGATGCCGTTGTAGCGGGCCAGCTGGTTTGCATCGACGCCGATGCGCGCGGCGAGGCTGGCCAGCGTGTCGCCGCGCTGCGCGACCGCGACCTGATAGCCGGGATACGAGATGATGCCGCGCGCGTCCGGTTTGGGGCGGCTGGCGGTCGCGGTGCGGGCGGCCTCGGCGGTGTCCAGCCCGCCGATGGGGCCGCGCAGATCGAAATCCATATTCTCGCCGCAAGCGGCGAGCGCCAACGCGCAACTGCCGGCCAGCAGGATCTGGATACGGGGACCGGCCCCGGTGCGTTCGGTTCTGCTCATGTCCGTCTTTTTCCTCATGCTCGGCCCCCGAGTATGCCGGGGCTGGTCTGAAATGTCTTGCGCCGTCAGGCTGTATCGCGGCCCAGCCCCTCGACCAGTGGCACGAACCGCACGGGGCGCAGTTCGTCATAGTCAAAGCCCGCATCGGTGCGCGTGACGCGGATCAGTCGCTGCACTGTATCGGATTGGCCCACGGGAACCACCATGATACCGCCGATTTTAAGCTGCGCCAAGAGCGGTCCGGGCGGATCCTCGGCCGCTGCTGTGACCAGAATCCGGTCAAAGGGCGCCTGTTCGGGCAAGCCAAAGCTGCCATCGGCTGTCAGGGCGATGATGTTGCTCAGATCCATGGCCTGAAAAATCTCGCTGGCCTCCTGCACCAGCCGTCTGTGGCGATCGACCGTGTAAACCCGGCGCACCAGCAGGCTGAGGATCGCGGCCTGATAGCCCGAGCCGGTGCCGACCTCCAGCACCTTGTCGCGCGCGCTCAGCTTCAGCGCCTGCGTCATCAGGCCCACGATCGAGGGCTGGCTGATGGTCTGGCCGCAGGCGATGGGCAGCGGCATATCCTCATAGGCGCGGTCGGAAAAATAGCCGCGGATAAAGGGGCCGCGGTCGATCTTTTCCATGGCCTCAAGCACGCGGTTATCCGTAATGCCCTTGGAGCGGAGGGCATATAGGAACTGCATCTTGCGTTCGGCGATTTCGGGGTCTTCGTCTGTCATTCGATGGCTTTCAGCGGCTCCAGCATGTCATGCGCGGTCAGGTCCGCGCGCATCGGCGTAACGGAAATATAGCCGTCCAGATTGACCGCCGCATCCGATCCTGGGCTGGTCGGCTGCTGCTGGCCCGCGCCTGTGACCCACAGGAACCGCCGGCCCGAGGGCGATGTGTGCGGCTCGACGCCAAAGCCCATGTCGCGGCGAAAGCCCTGCCGGGCTGCGCGGATGCCCTTGACCCCGCTGGCCGGGAAGGGGGGGAAATTCACGTTGTAGAAGATGCCGTAATCGTCGCGTGTCCATACGCCCTTGTCCAGCAGACGCTGCACCGTATCAAGGCCATGACCGCGCGATGCGTCGAACGTGTCGTCCAGCGCATTGTTGCCGGGGCCGTAGAACTGGCTGAGCGCGATGGCGGGGATCCCCTGAAGCGCGGCCTCCATCGCGGCGCCCAGCGTGCCGGAGTAAACGGCGTTTTCGGCGGCGTTGTTGCCACGGTTGACGCCCGACAGCACCAGATCCGGCGCGCGCCCGTCCAGAATGTCGTAAAGCCCCGCCAGCACGCAATCGGCCGGGCTGCCCTGCACGGCAAAGCGGCGCGGCGCCAGTTCGCTGACCATCATCGGCTGGGTGTAGGAAATGGCATGGCCGACGCCCGACTGCTCGAACGCGGGCGCGACGCACCACACTTCGCCGCGCGGGCCGGCCAGCGCATCGGCGATTTCCTGAAGCACCTGCAGGCCCGGCGCGTTGATGCCGTCGTCATTGGTAATCAGTATGCGCATTCCGGCCTCCTGCGGTGACGTCCTGTTCTACCTGTATCCGGCGCAGCCGGAACCGGCAAGAGTCTGGCCCGGGCGCGACCGACGATAGTGGTTGATATTCGGGTATAAATATCATTGATGTGGCGCATATTCAGACGGGGGATGGCGCATGAACAATCGCAGGTTGACCACCGCATTTGAAATTTCGGGATCGGTGTTGGCAATGGCCTATGCGCTGCTGATCGCCTCCAACACCGGCAACGAGGTTCTGGGTTTCAGCCTGCTGTTGGTATCCTCGGCGCTGTTTGCGGGCTGGGCGGTCATAGATGCGCGCTGGAGCTTTCTGATCCTTCAGGGTTTCTATGCCACCTCCGCGATCATCGGATTGATCCGCTGGGCCTGAGGACAGGCCGGGGACAGGCATTGACGCCGCCGTCAGCCTGCCGGATTTGCCCGTCAGCCCAGCATCTGCACCAGTCGGCGCGCCGCATCGCGGGGACGGGTCAGCGCCTCGCGGTCCTCGCCGGGATAGAACCGCGCGCGCATGGCCGTGGCCATTGGTCCGGGCGAGAGGATATGCACCTTTGGCCCATGCCTGGCGCTTTCGGCCTGCCAGGAGCGGGCCAGCGCGATCTGCGCGGCTTTGGTTGCGCCGTAGGCGCCGGCGAATTTTTCGCCTGCCTTGAAATCTTCAAAGAACATGGCCTGTCCGTCCTCGCCCAGGAGCGGCGCGATATAGGGGATCAGATGGCCGGTCGCGGTGACGTTGATGGCAACCGATTTGTCCCAGTCGCGCGCGTCCATCGTCATCGCGGGGCTAAGCGGGGCCGCATGAATGGCAGTATGCGCCCAGATTGCTACGCTGCCCCAACGGTCATATATGCCGCGGCACAACTGCGCCATTGCGTCGGGGTTGGTGATGTCCATCGGCGCCAGAGTGGCCGAATGGCCCGCCGCCTGAAGCCGGTCGTCCAGCTCCTCCAGCGCGCCGGTGGTGCGGGCTACGGCCACAATGTGGTGGCTTGGGGCGAGTTCTTCGGCGAGGGCGGCGCCAAGGCCGCGCGATGCGCCGGTAATCAGGGCTACTTGTGTCATGCTGCCGATTTGGACGCGATGGATCGCAAGGTCAAGCGGGATTGTTCGTGCAGATCAGGTCAGCCATCCGGCGCGGAACTCGCGGGCGTTGATATCCGGCATCATCGAAGGATCCGAAGCCGGCCGGGGGCAATGCCCATCTCTCGGCAAGCGGGCTGGTCAGGGGCGCCTGCCGAAACACGGGGCCTTCCTGAACGTCCGATCTATCCCGGTTTGAAGCGAGCTGTTCGATACCTGTGTCATGCCCGCGTCCCTACGGTCCTTGTCGGGAAGCGACACGGTGCGCAAACGCGGCAATTCAATAAAAGGCCAAGATCACTGCTGTTCCGGTGGGCTGGTATCGTGAAAGGTGTAGCGCCGGGCACTTCCTGGCGAAAGTCCGGAACGACGTGACTATTGATGCCCAATGCCCTGCCGGGCAGCGGCGAGACGTCGCGACAGGATCAGACAGGATAGCCCCGCGCAGGGGTGTCCTTTGAACGATGGCAGGTGGCTCGCGCGCCCGGATGTGCGGGCGCGCGGTTGTTCAGGCAACGCGGATGAGCGCGTGACGCTTTTTGCCGGCGCTGAGCTTGATCGGCTGGGCAAGGGCGGCGGCGTCGATCATCAGGCCCGGATCGTTGAGCGGTGCATCATTGAGGCGCGCGCCATTTTCGGAAATAAGGCGCTTGGCATCCTTGCCGGATTTGGCAAGACCCGCGCGCACGATGAGTTGCACGATGGAAATGCCATCGGCAACTTCGGCAGGCTCCAGCGTGAGGGTGGGCAGATCGTCGCCAACGCCGCCCTTTTCGAACACTTCGCGCGCGGTGGCTTCGGCAGCCTCGGCCGCGCCGGCGCCGTGCAGGAGGCGCGTGACCTCATTGGCCAGGATGATCTTGGCCTCGTTGATTTCCGCCCCGCCAAGCGCGCCAAGGCGTTCGCATTCCTCCAGCGGCAGCTCGGTGTAGAGCTTGAGGAAGCGGCCCGTATCCGCGTCTGTCGTATTGCGCCAGAATTGCCAGAACGTGTAGGGGCTGCACATCTCGCCGTTCAGCCAGATCGCGCCATCGGCGGATTTGCCCATCTTGCGCCCGTCCGAGGTGGTCAGCAGCGGCGAGGTCAGGCCGAAAACCTGACCGTCGACCACCCGGCGCGTCAGGTCGATGCCGTTGACGATATTGCCCCACTGATCCGAGCCGCCCATTTGCAGCGCGCAGCCGTAGCGGCGGTTCAGCTCAAGGAAATCATAGGCTTGCAGGATCATGTAATTGAATTCAAGGAAGGACAGCGATTGCTCGCGGTCCAGCCGCGATTTCACCGACTCGAACGACAGCATCCGGTTGACCGAAAAATGCCGCCCGATATCGCGCAGGAAATCGAGGTAGTTCAGCCCGTCCAGCCATTCGGCGTTGTTGACCATCATCGCGTCGGTCGCGCCATCGCCGTAGCTCAGGTATTGCGCAAAAACCTGCTGCATGCCGTCGATATTCTCGTCGATCACCTCGGGCGTGAGCAAGGGCCGCTCGTCGCTGCGAAAGCTGGGATCGCCCACCTTGGTGGTGCCGCCGCCCATCAGCGTGATCGGCTTGTGCCCGGTCTTTTGCAGCCAGCGCAGCATCATGATGTTCAGCAGATGGCCGATATGCAGCGATTTGGCGGTCGCGTCATAGCCGATATAGGTCGGCACCACGCCCGCCATCATTGCATCGTCCAGCGCCTGCATATCGGTGCAGTCCGCCAGATAGCCGCGTGTCTGCATCACGCGGAGGAAATCTGATTTGGGGTGATAGGTCATGGTGCTTGTCCCGGTCTGGTTTGCGCGGCATGTATAGGCGCGCATCAGGCAAAGGAAAAGGCCATGTTGAAAGCGGGGCGGGTATGGGCCTTGGGGGCGATGTCGGGCACGTCACTGGACGGGGTCGATGCGGCGATGATCGACACGGACGGCGAGGCGATTTTCGGTTTCGGCGCCAGCCGATACCGTGCCTACAGCGCCGAGGAACAGGCGGTGCTGGCTGCTGCGTTGGGGCGTTGGCCGGGTGATGATCTGGGCGCCGCCGCGCGCGTTGTGATGCAGGCGCATGTCGAGGGCTTGGGCGGATTTGACGGTGCCGAGCTGGTCGGCTTTCATGGCCAGACACTGGCGCATGAGCCGGACGGGCGCGGAACGCACCAGCTGGGCGATGGCGCGGCGCTGGCCGATGCGCTGGGTCTGCCTGTGGTCTGGGATTTTCGCAGCGCCGACGTGCGGCTGGGCGGGCAGGGCGCGCCGCTGGCGCCGTTTTTCCATTTCGCTTGCGCGAAATATATCCGGGCGGATGCGCCGGTGGCGTTTCTCAATCTGGGCGGCGTTGGCAATCTGACATGGGTCGATCCCGGCGCGCGCCGCCCCGAGGATGACGGCGCGCTGATCGCGTTTGACACCGGGCCGGCCAATGCGCCGATCAATGATTTGCTGATGGCGCGCCGCGGTCTGCCCTATGACGAGGGCGGCAGGCTGGCGCGCGCGGGCGAGGTGGCCGAGGGCGCGCTGGAGCTGTTTCTGGACGAGCCGTATTTTCTGAAGATGCCGCCGAAATCGCTGGACCGGGACGCGTTTGCCGACATGATCGGGCTGGTGGGAGAGTTGAGCGATGCAGACGCCGCCGCGACCCTCACCGCCATGTCCGCCGCCGGCGTGCTGCGCGGGATGGAGCATTGCCCGGTGCCGCCCGCGCGCCTGCTGGTCACGGGCGGCGGGCGGCATAATCCGGTGATGATGGACATGCTGCGCGCGGCGCTGGATTGCGACGTGGCACCGGTCGAGGATGTCGGCCTTGATGGCGACATGCTGGAGGCGCAGGCGTTTGGCTACCTCGCGGTGCGCGTGGCGCGGGGGCTGCCCACCTCTTGCGCCAGCACGACGGGCGTGCGCGCGGCGGTGTCCGGCGGCACGCTCAGCACACCGGGGGAGGGGTGATGGACTATGTTCTGAACGACGGCGCCGGGGGCGGCGCGCGGCTGGGCTTGATCGTGCTGGCGACGGACGAGACGCTGGAATATGAAGCGCGGCAGGTGTTCGCGCAGCGCGACATCCAGCTGTTGCACACGCGGATTCCGGTGGCGACAGACATCACGCCGGCGACACTGGCGCAGATGGATGCGGCCATGCCGGTGGCGGCGGGGCTGCTTCCCGCGGGGCTGGACGTGATCGGCTACGCCTGCACGTCGGGCGCCACCGTCATCGGTGCGGCCCGCGTGGCCGAGCAGATCCGCAGCATACATCCGGACGCCCGCGTGAGCGATCCGATCAGCGCGGTCGTGGCGGCTGTGGCCCATCTGGGCGCGCGCCGGGTTGGAATGGTCACCCCCTACCTGCCCAGCGTGACAGCGCAGATGCGGGCGCTTCTGACTGAAAACGGTGTTGAGATCGCCCATGAGATCAGCTTTGCCGAGCGTGATGACCGCCGCGTGGCGCGGATTGATCCAGCCTCGACCCGTGCGGCATTGCTGGAGGCGGCAAAGGCGCCGGGGGTCGAGGCGCTGTTTGCCAGTTGCACCAATTTGCAGACATTCGAGATCATAGATGAGGTCGAGGCAATCACCGGGCTGCCGGTGGTGACGTCCAATCAGGCGCTGATCTGGCATATGCTGCGTCTGGCCGGGGTGGATGCGGCAGGCTGGGGTCCGGGGCTGCTGTTTCGGTCCTGACGCGGGCATTCTTTGCGATTGTCGGCCACGGCCCCATATAGGGGCGAACATAAGGGACAGGAACAGCACATGACCAAACGCGAGGCACAGATCACACGGGCCGAGGCGCAGGGCGTGCGCTATGCCGCCGAGCTGGAGGGCCATGTGCGCTGGCTGGACGGGATCACCGGCGCGGCGCTGGGGGTGCTGGCGACGGCCTCGGGGATCTACACCTATCTGGGGGTGTCGTCCCTGCTGGACGACAATGGCGCGCTCAGCTTTTTTGCCGCCGCGTCCTATTCGATTGCCGTGTCGGTCGGGATCTTCGTCTTTTGGTCGTACCTGATGCGGCTTTTGCCGTCGGTGCGCACGATGGCGTCGCGCATCGGGCTGCTGGTGTCGATGGGGATTGGATCGCTGGCGATCATCGCCATGTCGTCATGGCTGAACGCCGCCGCGCTGGCCGGGTCTGCGGCGGTCGAGCAGCATCTGGCCAAGACGGTGCAGGAGTATCAAGCCTCGCTGGAGCAGGCCAATCTGATTGCCGTATCGGCGCAGGGGTTGGAGCGGGACGTGGCCCGCGTGCGCCAATCCTTCGAGGATCTGGGCGCGCAGGAGGCCAGCGGCGATCTGTCTGGCCTTGCCGGGCGCGGCGCGGTGTTTCGCGTGCTGAGCCAGAAATCGGACGAGCTGCGCGGGCTGGAGGCGCAGATCGCCACGCAGCAGCCGCTGGTCGATGCGGCCTTTGCCGAAGGCAACGCGACCCTGTCGCGCATGCGCGCCCTGACGGTGGAGCCGGGGCCGGTCGAGCCGCGCTCGGTCCAGTTCTCCGAAGAGGCGGTGCGGCTGGCCGGGCTGATCGCGCAGCTGCGCCAGCTGTCGGTCGCGCCGCTGGTGTCGCGCGCGGCGCAGGATCTGGCCGCGGCGGTGGTTTTGCCGGAGCTGGACGGGCGCTCGGATGCCGCGCGCGGCGACCAGCAAAGCACGATCACCTCGGTGCTGGAGGTGCTGGGCCAGCGCGCCACGACGCTGCGCAGCGCGGCCGATGCGGTGGTGGCGATGCCGCCGCCGAGCGATACGACCTATACGCCGATTTCCACCGCCGATGCGGTGATCCGCTATGCCGGAAATTTTGCCCCTTCTTGGGCGGGGGCCATTGCGATTGACTTGCTGCCGGCCGTGCTGGTGTTCATCCTGATGGTGACGCAAGCGGCCATCAGATCGGGGCGCGAGGGCGTGGGCATCGAGCAGACGTTGACGCTGTCGGAGCTGCGCGCGGCAATGGTGGTGCTGCATGAGATGGACGAGGTGCGCCGCCCCGTCCCGGTGGAGAGTGCGGATCCACCAAGCGGCCCGGATACAAAACTATGAGCGACAGGCTCAAAGGCTGGGACGCGCGGCGCGTTCTCTATGCGGTTCTGGGATTGCAACTGATCATGGCGGGGCTGCTGGCGGGGTCCGACGTGCTGGGGGCGCTGCCGCGTTTGGCGTGGCCATCGAGCGCGCCGGGGTTCGATGCGCCCCTGGCGCCCGGCGATCAGACCCGCCGCTACGCGCCGCGCGACACGCCGCTGCCGCCGCGCGCACCCGGCGCGCCGGAGCGCCCCTATGAGAACAGTGGCGACATGCCGAGGCGGCTGGAGTTTTTGCGGACCGGCGACACCTTGCATGTGACCGGCGAGATTGCACCGGGCGATGATGCGCGGTTTGCCCAGCGGTTGGAGGATGAAGACGGCCTGACCCTCGCGGCCATCAACAGCCCCGGCGGGTCGGTGCGCGATGCGCTGGCGATCGGGCGCGCGTTGCGCGAAGCGGGCCTGAACACGCACATTGCGGCGGGCGACATCTGCTTTTCCGCCTGCCCCTATGTTCTGGCCGGGGGCGTGCTGCGCGCCGTGGGAGAGGGCGCACAGGTGGGCGTGCATCAGCATTATTTCGGCAAGAACACCGTGCTGCCGGCGTTCATGGCGGTGTCTGACATCCAGAGTGGCCAAGGCGACGTGATGGAGTTTCTGGACGACATGGGAATTGATCTGCGCCTGATGCGGCCCGCGCTGGCAACGCCGCCGGAGGAGATTTACGTGCTGGTCGAAGAGGAGTTGCGCGCGTGGCGCGTGGTCACCGAGGGCAGCGCGGATTGAAAGTGCGGGAGCGCTCCGCGCGGGGATATTTAAGGCAAAAAGAAAGAGGGGGGGCGCGGCGCGTTATCGGCTGAGGCTGCGCATGCCGCGGTCGAGCCCGTCGAGTGTCATCGGCACCATGCGGCCCTCGAAAATCTGGCCGATCATCTGGGTGGATTGCGTGTAGGGCCAGTATTTTTCGGGAACGGGGTTGATCCACAGGTTCAGCGGCCATTGCGCGCGGGCGCGCTCCAGCCATGTCTGGCCGGCTTCTTCGTTCCAGTGTTCATTGGCGCCGCCGACATAGGCGATCTCGTACGGGGACATGGCCGCATCGCCGACGAAGATGCAGCGGTAATCCGGCCCGTAGGTATTGAGGATGTCCCAGGTGGGGGTCTTTTCGCTCCACCGGCGGCGGTTGTCGCGCCAGACGCCCTCGTAGAGACAGTTGTGGAAATAGAAATGTTCAAGATGGCGAAATTCGGCGCGGGCGGCGGAAAAGAGTTCCTCGACCAGCTGGATATGGGCGTCCATCGAGCCGCCAACATCCAGAAACAGCAGCACCTTGGCGCCGTTGCGCCGCTCGGGCTGGGTGCGGACGTCCAGATAGCCCTTTTGCGCCGTGCTGCGGATCGTGCCCGGCAGGTCGAGCTGTTCGGTGCCGCCGTCGCGGGCCCATTGGCGCAGGCGGCGCAAGGCCATCTTGATGTTGCGCGTGCCCAGTTCGACGTCACCCGCCAGATTGGCAAATTCGCGTTTGTCCCAGACCTTGACCGCGCGTTGGTGGCGCGATTTGTCTTGGCCGATACGCACGCCTTCGGGGTTGTAGCCATAGGCGCCGAAAGGCGAGGTACCGCCCGTGCCGATCCATTTGTTGCCGCCCTGATGGCGACCCTGCTGGTCCTTGAGCCGCTGTTTGAGCGTCTCCATCAACTGCTCGAACCCGCCGAGGGACGCGATTTCGGCCTGCTCTTCGGGGGTCAGATGCTTTTCGGCCATCTTGCGCAGCCAGTCTTCGGGCAGATCGACGGCGTTGAGCACATCGGCGGGCGTGATCGCTTCGATCCCGGCAAAGGCGGCGCTGAAGGCGCGGTCGAACCGGTCGATCAGGCGTTCGTCTTTGACCATGGCGGCGCGGGCGAGGTAGTAGAAGCCTTCGGTGTCATAGGTGACGAGATTTGCGCCGACCGCTTCGAGAAAGGTCAGGTATTCGCGCAGGGACACGGGCAGGCCGGCATCGCGCAGGTGGTGAAAGAAGGGCAGGAACATCGGTGGCTCAGGTAGCTGCGCGTGTGACGAGGATCAGCACAAAGACCCAGATGATCGCGAAAATCATGGCGAACACGGCGGCATATTGCGCAATATCGGCGCGGCGGCCCTTGCGGCGGTAGGCGATGAAGCCGCCAAGCGTGGCGCCGATCAGCGCCGCGATGAGGATGGTCATTGTGCTACCCGTTTCTACCCTTGAGCGGGTTAAGGCGTGAAATCTCGCGCAGTTTTGCCCGCACGGCCCAATCTGCGCCGTATCCGTACCGCGCCCAGCCGAGGCTGTCCATACGCACCTGCCGCGCCTCGGACGCGCGGCTCGACAGCTCCAACGCTTCGGCGCGCATCATCATGAGCTGCGCCAGAAGGGCCGCATTTTCATAGCGGTCTGCAACCGCGATCTGCGGGCCAAGAAGCGCCAGCGCGTCATTCCCGCGCGCCTGGCTGATGGCATAGGCCGCCAGTTGCGCCACCGCGTGGGCGCGGTGCAGTTCGGTTGCGGGATTGCGGCGGTAATACGCGTCGGCGGCGGCAAAATGGTTCTGGGCGCGCGCCGGATCGCTGCTTTGGATGATGCGGCCAATGGCGTAGTGGCTGAAGGCGCGGCGATGATCGGTCCAACCGACGGATTCGGCGATGGACAGCGCTTTTTCGGCGGCACTGCGGCGCTGCTGAGCGGCGGCGCCCGGTCCCAATGCGGTCTGTATCGCGCGGATCCATGCGCGCGGCGTGTCGCTGGCGGGCCGTGGGGCGATGGTCCGGCCGGCTGGGTTCAGACGGGCGAGAATGCCGGGCAAACGGGCCGAAACGGCGCTGCGCGACATGCCGGAGTGCAGTTCGGGCGCATAATAAGCGCGCAGGATCAGCATGTCGAAGCCGGTCAGAACCGTATGCACATTGTCGTCATTAAAGACCGAATCGGGCAGTCTGTAGAGATCGTTCAGCGGTCCGAGCGCCTGTGCCAGTTCTTCGTGCAGGCAATCGCGCACCTCTTGCGGGCTGGTGTCGTTGGGCAGAAACACGGCCGCGCGGGTGCGGGTTTCCAGCGCGCTCCACGCGGTGGCGCGGCTACGCTTGGCCGTGCGGTATTCGCTGAGCTGCGAAATGTTGGGGACGACGAAACAGGCCGCCTGCGGCAACTCGCGGCGTATTTCGGCGCGGCTGACTGCCTGAATGGTGATATTGGCCGGGCCGTTCACCTGCCGTATGTCGATGCCTGCCTCGGTGCGCAGGCGGTGCAGCAGCCGGCTGAGGTCCGATTGCAGCGTCGGTGGCGGCGCGCCGGTGATCTGCACGGTGATCGGTGTTTCAAACCGGGTCAGGATGGGCAGGTTGCGACCCGATTCCAGCTTCATCGACAGGTCCAGAAAATCGCGGGCGATGTCGCTGTTGGCCCGGCTGGGCGCGTGGGGGCGCGGGACCGCGAACGTATTGATGCTGGGCATCGTGGACAGGTCCGGCATGGCCGCACGCGTCGCCACATCGCCCGACGTGCCGGGCATGCAGGCGCCCAGCGTCAGGGCCAAAGGAAGGATCAATCTGCGCATAGTACCCCCAAGACGTTCATAAAACGTGCATGTCCTCCGATGGGTATATCACCACCGGCACAAGATCGCGCTGCTCAAAGCGCGATCCTGGTCAGGGTCGGCTGGCAAATGGACAACCGTAAGGTGCGTTCTGGGTCAAATTGCGGCAAGTTTTTCCGATTGTGACGGGTGGGCGGCATCGCTGCGTTGCCGCCCGCGCCGCCTAGCGCTCGCGCCGCGCCATGAAGGCCAGACGTTCGAACAGATGCACGTCCTGTTCGTTTTTCAGCAGCGCGCCATGCAGCCGGGGCAGGGCGTTTGCGCCGTCTTTTTTAAGGTCATCGGCGGTCAGATCCTCGGCCAGAAGCAGTTTCAGCCAGTCAAGCACCTCGGAGGTTGACGGCTTTTTCTTCAGGCCCTGCTGGCCGCGCAATTCGTAGAATTGTGTCAGCGCGGTGGTCAGAAGCGCGTCCTTGATGTTGGGGTGATGCACCTCGACGATGCGGCGCATCGTGTCCATGTCGGGAAACTGGATATAGTGAAAGAAACAGCGCCGCAGGAACGCATCCGGCAGTTCCTTTTCGTTGTTCGAGGTGATGATGACGATGGGGCGCTGGGCCGCGCGAATCGTCTCGCCCGTTTCGTAGACGTGAAATTCCATGCGGTCGAGTTCTTGCAGCAGATCGTTGGGAAACTCGATGTCGGCCTTGTCGATTTCGTCGATCAGCAGCACCACGCGTTCCTGCGCTGCGAAGGCCTGCCACAGCTTGCCGGGGCGGATGTAGTTGGCGATGTCATGCACGCGCGCATCGCCCAGCTGGCTGTCGCGCAGGCGCGACACCGCGTCATATTCATAGAGGCCCTGCTGCGCGCGCGTGGTGGATTTCACGTTCCACTCGATCATCGGCAGACCCAGCGCCGCGGCGACCTGCCGGGCCAGCTCGGTTTTGCCGGTGCCCGGCTCGCCCTTGACCAGAAGGGGGCGCTCCAGCGTGACCGCGGCGTTCACGGCGATGGTCAGATCGCGCGGGGCGACATAGCTGTCGGTGCCTTCAAATTTCATAGAAGTTTCAGTCCTTTTTCCGCCAAAGCTCATTCGGGAGTTAACGCATGATAATGCGCGCCGCCTGACACATCAATGCAGTGTAATTGGTTCGTGACAAAGCGGACCTATTGCAGTAAACGCTGCCGAAAGGGGAGCCAGATGACACAGCATCCTGACGCCTTGGACCTTGATGAAAAAGAGGATCAACGCTTGAAATCCGAAATTTTTCTGCCCGACGATTACCAGCCCGTCGAAGACGAACCCTTCATGAACGAGCGTCAGAAAGAATATTTCCGCCGCAAGTTGATTGACTGGCGCGAGGATCTTCTGGCCGGTAGCCGTGACACGATCGAGGCGCTTCAGGATGGCACGCGCGCCATTCCAGACGTCGCCGACCGCGCCAGCGAGGAAACCGACCGCTCGCTGGAACTGCGCACCCGTGACCGCCAGCGCAAGCTGGTGGCCAAGATTGATCAGGCGCTGCGCCGGATCGACGATGACGAGTTTGGCTATTGCCAGATGACGGGCGACCAGATCAGCCTGAAACGGCTGGACGCGCGCCCCATCGCCACCATGACGCTGGAGGCGCAGGAGCGTCACGAGCGCCGCGAGAAGGTGCACCGCGACGATTAAGCGCGCATCCATCTGCTGTAATACAGATCGCCGGGGCTATCGCTCCGGCGTTTTTCGTAGGATCAAGGGTGCATGGATATAAAGACGCTGAATATTGCCGTAATCGGGGCCGGAATCGGCGGGCTGGCGGCTGCGTGCGCCTTTGCGCTGCGCGGGGCGCGGGTCACGGTCCATGAACAGGCCGCCGCAATCACCGAGGTGGGCGCCGGCTTGCAGATCAGCCCGAACGGCTTTGCCGTGCTGCGCGGTCTGGGTCTGGGCGGCGCGGTTGAAAAGGTCGGCGGCCGGGCAGGGACGGTGGCCTTGCACGACTACCGCAAGGGGCCGGTGCTGCGGCTGGATCTGAAACGGCTGGACAGCCGCGATTACTGGTTTTTGCATCGGGCCGACCTGATCGATCTGCTGCATCGGGGCGTCAATGATACGGGCGTCACCATCGAGGTAAATACGAGGATTACCGATCCGGGCGCGCTGACCGCGGATCTGGTGATTGGGGCGGACGGGCTTCATTCGGTGCTGCGGCCGCGGCTGAACGGAACGCTGGCGCCGTTTTTCACCCGGCAGGTGGCGTGGCGCGCCCTCGTGCCGCATGACGGCACCCGCACGGATGAGGCGCGCGTTTACATGGCGCCGCGCCGCCATCTGGTCAGCTATCCGGTGCGCGGCGGCGAACTCTTGAATCTGGTCGCGGTCGAGGAACGCAGCGCCTGGGCCGAAGAAAGCTGGAGCGCTGAGGGCGATCCCGACGATCTGCGCGCGCGCTTTTCGGATTTTGGCGCGGCCGTTCAGGGCAAGCTGAAGCGCATCCGCAAAGTTGGTAAATGGGGTCTGTTCCGCCACCCGGTTGCGCCGGTCTGGGCCGACGGGCGCTATGCCCTGCTGGGCGATGCGGCACATCCGACGCTGCCCTTCATGGCGCAAGGCGCCTCACTGGCGCTGGAGGATGCTTGGGTGCTGGCCGCCGCCACCGCAGAGGCCCCGGATCTGGATGCCGCGCTGGCGGCCTATCAGGCCAGACGGATCGGCAGGGCGACGCGGGTGGTTGATGCGGCCAGCGGCAATGCCTGGAAATATCACATCAGTTCCAAGCCCTTGCGCTTTGCAGCTCATGCAGCTTTGCGGCTGGGCGGGGCTGTGGCGCCCGAGCGTATGATGCGCCAGTTCGACTGGATCTATGGCCATGACGTCACGGCGGGCGAAACGCTCTGACGTTTACTTTTTCTTCAGGGGCTTGCCGTAAAGCTCCATCTTGTGACCTTTCAGACGATAGCCCAAACGTGCCGCGATCTTTTCTTGCAGGCGTTCGATCTCGGGATCGAAAAACTCGATCACATCGCCGGTGTCGAGGTCGATCAGGTGATCGTGATGATCGCGCTGGGCATCCTCATAGCGGGCGCGGCCATCGCCAAAGTCGACCTTGTCGAGAATACCGGTTTCCTCGAACAGCTTGACCGTGCGATAGACTGTCGCGATCGAGATTTTGGGATCGCGCGCGGATGCGCGGGCGTACAATTCGTCCACATCCGGATGGTCGTCGGATTCCTCCAGAACCGCGGCAATGACCCGCCTTTGGCCTGTCATGCGCAATCCGCGCGCCTCGCAGCGGTCGGTGATGGTGTCGGGCATCGGTCTGTCCATGATGGCAATCGTCATGTGCTTAATGCGGGTGGCGGCGAAATTCCACCGCCGATGCGTAGCCTATCTGGCCGCCACGCGAAAGGCATGCTCCAGCGCGACGATCAGATCAGCGGAATGTTCCAGCCCGACGGACAGGCGGATCAGACCCTCGGTCACGCCCGCCAGCGCCCGCGCCTCGGGCGGCACGCCCGAATGGGTGGTCGACGCAGGATGACAAACCAGCGATTCCGTCCCGCCCAGGGACACGGCCAGTTTGAAAATGGGCAGCGCATTCAATATGCGAAAGGCCAGCGCGCGGTCATCTGCCACAACGAAGCTGAAGGTCGATCCCGGCCCGGTGCATTGCGCATCATGCACGGCGCGGGCGGCGCCGGTGCCATGCTCCGGGTGCAGAACGGTGCAGGGGATGATGTCATTTTCGGCCAGCCATTTGGCCACGTCGCGCCCGGAATTTGCCGCCCGCTCCATCCGCAGCCCCAGTGTTTCCATCGAGCGGGATATCATCCAGGCCGAATGCGGATCCAACTGAAACCCAAAGGCGGACCGCGTCGCGCGAACAGGCTTCAGCGCGGCCTTCGATCCGGTGATGCCGCCGGCCACCAGATCAGAGTGGCCACCGACATATTTGGTCAGCGAATAGACACAAATGTCGATGCCATGAGTCAGCGGTTTTTGAAACACCGGGCCAAGCATGGTGTTATCGCAGACGATTATCGGCGTATCCGCGCCTTGCGCCGCCGCCCAGTCATCGACCGCCCGGCGCACCATGGCAAGCTCGATCACCGCGTTTGTGGGGTTTGCAGGCGTTTCGATATAAACCATCCTTACCGGACCGCGTGCCGCCGCCTTCTTGAGCGCCTGGGTCAGATCATCGGGCGACAGCCCGTCGGTGAAGGGTGATGGGTGCAGGTCCCATTCGGCCAGCACCTTGGCGAACAGGGTTTCGGTGCCGCCATACAGCGGTGTGTAATGAACATAGGCGTCCCCCGGCCGCAAATAGCTGAGCGCGACGGCGCTGATCGCCGCCATGCCGGACGCTGTGACCAGCGCCGCCTCGGCACCGTCATAGAGGGCCAGGCGATCCTCGACGATTTCCACGTTGGGATTGTTGAACCGGCTGTAGACCAGACCGCCGGCGCCCATCCCCGCAGGCGCAGGGGCGCGCCCGGCCACCACATCGAAAAACTCGGCGCCCTGCTCGGCCGTCTCGAACGCAAAGGTCGAGGTCAGAAAAACCGGCGGCTTGACCGAACCTTCGCTCAGCGCGGGATCAAATCCATAGGCGGTCATTTGCGTCGATGCATCCAGCTTGTGATCGCCCAGATGTGTGCGCCGAAAATTGCGTTTCCTCATGGTAGCCTCCGGATGGGTCGCGTTGCGCCCACCTTAGCGCAGGAAAACGCAAATCACAGGGCTATCTGGGCGGCAAAGGTTGACTTGTCCGGGCAGAGCCGTCATATCGCCCTTAACCGACACTTCCTGCCGCGTGAGCAGCCGGACCGCCACTGCGCAGTCCATCGAATACCGAAGTGTTGTCTATTGATCCCAAAATCACGCGTGGGGCCAGCCGCCGGATCGGCGCGACGGGCAATCCAGCCTGTGCGTCAGGGCTTTGGCGGAACCACGAAACGGGCCCTGATGCGGCCCGCATGCGGCATGGGATCCTCCCGTGTCCGAAAGGATATAAATTTGAATATGTTTGAAGAAATGGGTCTGCCGTCGGTTCTCGTGCGCAAGCTGGGGAACATGGGCATTACCGAGCCGACACCGATCCAGAGCCATGCGATCCCGCACGCGCTGAATGGCCATGACGTGATGGGCCTGGCGCAGACCGGCACCGGCAAGACGGCGGCGTTCGGCCTGCCGCTGCTGGCGCAGATGATGGAAGTGGACGAGCGTCCGCTGCCCAAAACCGCAACCAGCCTGATCCTTGCGCCGACGCGCGAACTGGCCAACCAGATCCGCGATACGCTGCTGCCGCTGGTCATGGATACGCCGATGAAGATCAATGTCGTGGTTGGTGGATCGTCGATCGGCCCGCAAATCAAGCGACTTGAGAAGGGTACGCATATCCTGGTGGCGACACCGGGCCGTCTGCTGGACCTGATTGACCGCCGCGCGATCCGTCTGGATGCGACGCGGTTTCTGGTGCTGGACGAGGCGGACCAGATGCTGGACATGGGATTCATCCACGCCCTGCGCAAGATCGCGGCGCTGCTGGCCAAGGAGCGCCAGACAATGCTGTTTTCGGCAACGATGCCCAAACAGATGGAAGAGATCGCCAGCAGCTATCTGGTCAACCCCAAGCGGGTGCAGGTCAGCCCTCCGGGCAAGGCCGCCGACAAGGTCACGCAGGCGGTGCATTTCATCGCCAAGGCGGAAAAGCCGAACCTGCTGATCGAGCTTTTGGGCGATCACAAGGGCGAGTTGGCGCTGGTCTTTGGCCGCACCAAACACGGCTCGGACAAGCTGGCGCGCAAGCTGGAAAGCGCCGGCTTCAAGGTGGCCGCGATTCACGGCAACAAAAGCCAGGGCCAGCGCGAGCGGGCGCTGAAGGCGTTCCGTGACGGCCAGGTCAAGGTGCTTGTGGCAACGGATGTGGCCGCGCGCGGTCTGGATATTCCGGATGTGAAACACGTCTATAACTTCGATCTGCCGAATGTGCCGGAGAACTACATTCACCGCATCGGCCGGACGGCGCGGGCGGGCAAGGATGGCGCCGCCATCGCATTCTGCGCCCCTGACGAGATGGGAGAACTGAAGGACATCCAGAAGGTAATGGGCATTTCGATCCCTGTCGCCTCAGGCCGCGCTTGGGAAGAGCTGCCCGATCCCAAGGCGAAATCCGGCGGTGGCGGTGGTCGCGGCCGGGGCCGGGGCGGCGCAGGCCGATCCGGTGGCGGCCAAGGTGGGCCGGGTGGTGGCGGCGCACCGTCAAAGGCGCCGCGGCGCCGGCGCAGCGGTGGCGGTGGCCGGAGCAGCCAGGCGGCTTAGGACCGCTATTGCGTCACAATTCACGATGCTTTTAACCCCGTCGCCCAATCAGGCGGCGGGGTTTCATCTTTCGATCACAAAAGATCCGGCTGCTGGCTGACCCGGCGCGCCAGCGGCGCCACTGTCAGCCCCTGCACGATAATTGAAAATACAACGATCATATATGTGGCTGTCAGGATGACGGGGCTCCATTCACTGGCGGGCAGGCTGAGCGCCAGCGCGACCGAAATCCCGCCTTTCAGCCCGCCCCATGTCATGATCCGCACCACACCAGGATTGAAATTTCGGAACGGGCGCAGAATGGCCACCGGCACCGCAACCGCCGTCAGCCGCCCGATCAGTGCAATTGCGATCGATGCCGCGCCGACCATCAGATAATCTGCGCTGAAGGCGACTGCGAACACCTCGAACCCGATCATCAGGAAAAGAACGGCGTTCAGGATCTCGTCAATCAGCTTCCAGAAGGCATCGACATAGCGGCGCGTCTCATCGCTCATCCCGTGTTTGGCGCCCACATCGCCGATCAGAAGCCCGGCACAGACCGCCATGATCGGGGCCGATATATGCAGATACACGGCCAGCTCGTATCCGCCAAAGGCGAGCCCCAGCGTCAGCAAAACCTCCAGCGAATAATCGTCAATCAGACGCATGACGCGGAAGACCAGCCAGCCCAGCACCACGCCCAGCAAGGCGCCGCCGCCCGCCTCGCGCAGAAACAAAAGCCCCGCGTCCAGCACGCCGTTGTCGGAATGGGCCGCACCGCCGGGAAAGGCCAGCCCGACCAGCACGAGGAAGACGACATAGCCGACGCCGTCATTGAACAGCGATTCGCCCGCGATCTTGGTCTCCAGCGACTGGGGCAGGTTGGCTTGTCGCAGAACGCCCAGAACGGCAACCGGATCAGTGGGCGAGATCAGCGCGCCGAACACCAGCGCAATCATCAGCGGCATACCTGTCAGCCAGCTGAATGCACCGCCCACGACCAGCGTGCTGAGACCAACTCCGATTGTTGCCATCAACACCACCGGCAGCCACTGCGCGCGCAGGTCCGACAGTTTGACATGCAGCGCGCCGGCGAACAGCAGCAGGCCCAGCATCCCCTCCAGCAGCGCATCGGAGAAATCTATGCCGGTGACGATGTGCCGGGTCTGGTCCGCGATGCCAAGCGTCGGCATCAGCACATCCAGCCCCATCAGCGCCAGCGATGCCGCCAGCGCCACGACCATGATGCCGATGGAGGAGGGCAGTTTCAGAACGAGGTAGTTGATCGCGCCAAAGACACCCGCCAAGACAATCAGCAGGGATGTGATTTGCAAAAATGTCATGGCTGCCCCATTCTGCCGCGCGCAAGGGTGTAGCATTGGGCAAATATCACCCACATGGCAAGGATTTAGCGGCCCGCGGCCACAAAGTCGGCCCAGATCGGCAGATGGTCCGAGGCGATCCGCGCGGCGCCGGGCGCGGCGCCGCCACCCGTGGCTGCAACATGCAGGTCCGGGCTGTGCAGGATCCGGTCCAGCCGCGCGACAGGGCGCGGCGAAGGGTAGCTGAGCGGCGTGGACGCCAGTGTGAGGCCGGGCGATCCGCCGCTCATCGCGGTGCCAAAGGCGCCCCATTCGTTGAAGTCGCCCGCCAGCACGGCGGGGGCGTCGGGCAGTCGGTTCAGCTCTTCGCGGATATGGGCCAGCTGCGCCTGCCGGTAGCGGCGGATCAGGCCCAGATGCACGCCAATCGCGCGCAACGGGCCGATCGGGGTCATCAGATCGGCGCGGATCGCGCCGCGTGGCTCCAGCCCCGGCAGATCAATACGTGCGGTGTCCAGCAACTCAACATCGCCCCGCATCAGCATCGCATTGCCGTGCCAGCCCAGCGATACGCCGCCATCCGCGTCACTGCCAAAGGGGATCACCTGCCAGCCTGCGTCCCGCACCATATCCGCAGGCAATGCGGCAGGACGCGGCGCAAGGCGCTTGTCCGCCTCCTGCAAGATGACCAGATCGGCGTCCAGCCCGTCAATGATGGCCATGATGCGCTCGGGCCGGCGGCGCAAGTCCAGTCCGACGCATTTTTGCAGGTTGTATGTGGCGATCCGAAAGATGGCCTTGTCCTCGCTCGATGAATTTTCAGGTGCCGCAAAACGTGGCGCGGACCACCTCATGGGGTGCGGGTGGCTGGGTCAGATCGGCTGCATCCGGCTGATCCGTATAGGGGCGCGACAGCACGTCCAGCAATCGATGAAACGGGGTGAAATCGCCCGCGACGGCGGCGGCAATCATTTCCTCGATCCGGTGATTGCGCGGGATGATGGCCGGATTTGCCGCGTTCATACGCGCCCGCCAATCGCCCTCGCGGGTCAGCCGCGCCTGCCAGCGGGCATGCCACGCATCAAAACCGTCGATTTGTTCAAACGTATCGCTTGCATCGGTGCGGGCCAGCGCGCGGAACGTATTGGTGAAATCAACCTCTGCCGCCTGCATCAATCCCAGCAGATCGTCGATCAACGGGCGGTCCTCCTGCGATGGATCGGCCAGCCCGATCTTGGCGCCAAAGATGCGCAGCCATTCAGCCTCGATCAGGGCGGGCATGGCGTTGACGGCTTCGGTAAATTCGGCGATGGCGCGGTCCTGATTATCCATCAGCGGGATCAGCGCGCTGGCAAACTGCGCCATGTTCCACACGATGACGGCCGACTGATTGTCGTAGGCATAGCGCCCGTTGCGGTCGATCGAGCTGAAGACGGTTTGCGGGTGCCACACATCCAAAAAGGCGCAAGGACCGTAATCGATTGTCTCGCCCGACAAGGACGTGTTGTCGGTGTTCATCACGCCGTGGATAAACCCGATACCCAGCCACTGCGCCACCAGCGCGGCTTGCCGCCCGATGACCGCGCGCAGCAGATCGCCCGGCGTTTGCGCCTCGGGGTAATGGCGCGCACGGGTGTAATCGTAGATCTGGCGAAGTGCCGCAACGTCTTGGCGCGCTGCGAAAAACTGGAAGGTGCCAACACGCAAATGGCTGGCGGCAACGCGCGTCAGGACAGCGCCCGGCAGTTTGCCCTCCTGCCGGTGGACAGGATCGCCGGTGCTGGCCGCGGCGAGGGCGCGCGTGGTCGGAACACCCATCGCGTGCATCGCCTCGCTCAGCACATATTCGCGCAGAACCGGCCCCAGCCATGCGCGCCCGTCGCCATTGCGCGAAAACGGCGTCGGGCCTGATCCCTTGAGCTGAATATCGCGGCGCTGGCCGTGTGTATCGACAACCTCGCCCAAAAGAACCGCCCGGCCGTCGCCCAGCTGCGGCGAAAAGCCTCCGAACTGGTGCCCCGCATAGGCCTGAGCAATCGGTTGCGCGCCGTCCGGCACGGCGTTGCCGGCAAAGACCTGCGCCATCTGATCATCATCGCCCAGCGTGATGTTCAACTCGGCCGCAAGGGGGCGGTTGACCGCGATCAGTTGCGGGGCGCTGACCTTTACGGGCGCCTGGGCGGCAGAAAAACCGGTGCCAAGGCGCGCATAGGAATTATCGAATGGGAAAATCATGCTCATGTGCCAAATGTAAGCATGCCGCTCGGAATTGCCAATGCTGTGCGGGGCGCTCAAGACGCGTATCGGTGACTGGATCAAAATCCAGGCACCGATAGTATCAAACAGTCCGGGGGGCGTGTCGGAAACCGCAAGTCGCTCAGAAAAAAAGCGGGCGCTTTTTTTGCGGAAGATGGTTAACGGCGGACCTCACACCAAAATCATGTCATCCGTGATCTGCGCCAGCAGCGTATTCTCAAACGTGATCTGCACGCCTTGATCGTCAAAGACGACGCTGTTGCCGGCCTGGCTCATCTCGGCGCGGGCCTGACCTGCGTCGCTGTAGCCAAAGTTCTGCAGCTCGATGAAATCCCACGCTTCCAGATCGCGCACCACGGTTGCGCCGTCGTCCAGGGCATTGAAGATGAAGATGTCCGCGAACTGCCCGCCTGCGACCACGTTGTTGCCTGCGCCCGGCGTGATGTCATCCTGAATGCCCTGCGCGCGCATCCAGTCCTTCAGCGGGCCTCGGGTTTCGGTATTGAATTGCGGGCTCTCGGAGAAGCCCAGCAGCACCTCGGCCCGGCTTTTGCCTGCCGCCAGCTCGCCGGTCCAGCGGGCCAGGCCGTTGGCATCGGGCGTGCTGTCCAGCACGTTGTCATAGAGCAGCGTGACAAACTCGCTGTCGCTCAGATTCTTGTAGGTGTTCTGGAATTGCGGCGACCCGACAAAGCCCTCGGCCACCTCCAGCAGCGTCTTCTCGCCGCGGGCCAGGCGCCCGGCCCAGTTGGTCTGGCCCATCACATCGGGCGCATTGTCGAACGACGCCTGATAGAGCCGGAACACCTCGTCGCTCCAGGTGGTGGACAGGCTGCGCGCGGCAAACCCGTTGGCGGCGGCGGTGGTTTCGGCAACGAATTGCGGGCTTTCGGCAAAGCCGACCACCACCTGCGCGCGGCTGACACCATTTGCCAGATCGCCGGTCCAGCGGGCCAGGCCCTGCGCATCGGGCGTGCTGTCCAGCACGTTGTCATAGAGCAGCGTGACAAATTCGCTGTCGCTCAGATCCTTGTAGGTGTTCTGGAATTCGGGCGAGCCGACAAAGCCCTGGGTGACTTCCATCAACGTCTTCTCGCCGCTGGCGATCCGCCCTGACCAGGCCGCATGACCGGCCACATCGGGCATCCGGCCCAGCGTCGCCTGATACAGCCGGTAGACCTGATTGGCCACGCCCGCACCGTAATACACCGCCGCCGCGCCATCGCCAAAGATCCAGTCGTTGCCGCCCCGGCCATATATCACGTCGCTGCTACCCCCGCCGACCACCGTGTCATTGCCTGCCAGACCGTCAATTCGCTCCGGATTCGCAGTGCCGACCAGAAAATCCGCCTGCGGAGTGCCTGTAAGATCGCTACGTCCCTTGATCGCGGTGGTCTTGGCTGACGTTACTGTTTCGACCGTGCCGCGCGCGTCTGTGTAGGACGCTTTTACAGAAATTCGCGCGCCGACGTCGCTGCTCGAAGGCATGTATGACGCAGCGGTCGCCCCGGTGATTTCAGTCCCGTCGCGCAGCCACTGGTAGCTGAGCGGCCCCATGCCATCTGCATCCGCAAGCGTCGATGCTACACCCAATCTGGCGCCTTCGTCCGTGAATCCCATGATTTTCAGGCTGCCGGTGGGCGCATCGTTGTGATCCTCGACGGCAAACGCAACTTCGGCATAGGTCATGGTTTTATCGGCGAATTGAAACAGCTCGACATCATCATGGACAATATCGGTGCCGTCTGTGGTGGTGATTTCGATCCGGCCATCCAAATCGCGGCCCTTGATGGCCGTGCTGGATGCGCCGAACGCTGCGGTGTCACGGCCCGCGCCGCCGTGCAGCACATCGTTGTCCGCGCCGCCGATCAACAGGTCATCGCCGCCTTCTCCCCTGAGGGTGTCATCGCCGGCCCCGCCACGCAGGGTGTCGTTACCGTAATCGCCGATCAGCAGATCAGCGCCGTCGGTGCCGATGAATTCACGGTTACGGATCTCCAGAATTTCGGCAAGCGTCAGGACTTCGACCGGAGTGCCGTGCGGCCGGAATTCAAATTCCTCGATGTTGCGGACCAGATTGCTTTCGGTGTGGTAGTAACTGCTGTAGGTAATGGTCAGCGCATCGTCAGGACCGGTCACGACAACCGACGCGGGGCTGAAGCCGGAGATTACCGCCCTGTCATTGCCGTTGCCGCCGTCCAGCGTGTCGTTGTTGTATCCACCTTGCAGGACGTCATCGCCGTCGCCGCCGTTCAGGATATCGTTGCCCCTGTTGCCAATCAAGATATCATCACCGTCGCCCCCCTCCAGCAGATCGTCGTCGTAGCCGCCATCAAGGGTGTCGTTGCCTGCTTCGCCGTAAAGGGTGTCATCTCCGCCGGCGCCGCTAAGCCTGTCATTGCCGTAATCGCCGCGCATGAGGTCGGCCTCGTTTGTGCCGTACAAAACCATGTTTCGAAGCGGAAGCATCTCGGCAAAGCTGCGCGTGTCGGTAAAGTTGGCGTCCTTGAATTCAAAATTCTCGAAGCCCTGAACGATATTGCTGTTGCCGTCATATGAGATAATCAGCGCATCTTCCGGCCCCCTGACGGTCACATCGGCAATACGGGCGCCGAAGACGGCGGTATCGCTCCCCGCGCCGCCGATCATCGTATCGTTCCCAGGACCTTCGATGACGACATCGTCGCCGTCGCCTCCGTCCATCATGTCGCAGCCTGCGCCTGCAACCAATGTATCGTTGCCCTGGCCGGCGATCATCGTGTCATCGCCATTTTCGCCATCCAGGTAATCGGCCGCGTCGCTGCCCAGCAGCATGTCATCGCCATCGCGTCCGAAAATGGCGGTGCCGCCATCGGCCGCGGCCAGATGGTCGTCGCCCGCCGTGCCCAGCAGATCCGGCAGGTAAAGCTGCACCAGCACGTCGTCGACAATCTCGTTCGAAAACGCACGCCCTTCGATCAGGGCCATGACATTGCCGTTGCCAAGTCTGACGAAATCAGGCGATTTATGATAAAAATTGATTTCACTGTCGGGGGCGCTGCGTGACGTGATGACAAACATATCGCCCACCGCGTTGTTGTTGTCATCGAACCGCTGGCCGTATGTGCTGTATCCGACGGACCCGCCGGAGACGTATCTGGCCGAGATCAGAAAACCGCCATCTTCCATCGCGAAGACATTTGTATCCCGATACTGATAATCCAGCGCTTGATCGGTGGTGACCGGATTGCCGTCCGCGTCGAACCGGCGCCACTGCGATGCGCCGCCGCTGCGCCATGTCACAACATAGCCGCCATCGGGCAGGGCGGCCACGGCGGCGTTGTCCTTCCAGCCGCTCACGTCCTCGTTGATCATAAAGCTGGGCGTCTGCGCCGTGCCGGTCTGATCGTAGATGCGGCCCAGGATCGAGGTGTGTTCACTGGTATTTCCGGGCGCGTCCTTGCCGCCGCGAGTGATGACGATGTAGTTCCCATCCGCAAGCGCGGCGGAATCGTAGATGACATTCGCGTAATCCCACGAATATGATCCGGTTCCGACCCAGGGCGTGACCTGGCTGGGTGATCCGTTGGCCGCAGCGTTGGCGGTAAAGGTCTGCGAATAGATCGTAGCGGCTCCGACATATTGCGCCAGAATGCCACTGTAATACGCGCCCCATGTCAGGGAAAATCCCCCTGTATCCAGCGCGGTGATCGTGTAGGTGCCGCTGCCGGCGGAAACGTCGATGTCCCGGCCTTCGGGGTAGCGGTTTGGCAGGTCGATCATGGTTTCGCCGCGTGCGGTGCCGTCCGCGTCGTAGCTGCGCACGCGCATGTTATAGGTGTCATGATCGCGCCATGCCACAGCGTACCCGCCATCGGCCAGCCCATCCACAACGGCTTGGTGGCTTCCGCCATCACTGCTGCGCACGGCTTCTTTCGTTTCGATCACGACATGCGCACCCATGGGCGCGCCGTCTGCATCATAACGCTGTGCCCGTATTTCATAGTTGAACGCATAGACATCAGGATCGGGCCGCCAGGATTGCGTGTAGACAACGACCGCGCCGCCGTCAGACAGCGACGTTATGTTCGATCGGTACTGCGCGTCGAGGCGATCGGCGCTGATCAGGGAAACATCAGAAAATGGAACAAGATTATAAGTCATGCTGTACTCTCTCCGCTTGGGTCAAAATCGGCTGCCCTAAGTCGCGGCGCGTCTGAGCGAGACCGTGACAGTCACGAAGATTTTATTTGCGCCAAGGCAAGCCTGACTTTGACGCAGGTTAAATTCACAAAGAAGAATGCGTCTGCGCGTGATTTTCGATCATCGCACTGGGGTGATGCCCGCATCGGGTATGCGCTGCGCTGCAAGGGGCGGTTTCACCACCCGGATAGATCAGCCCCGCCAAAGCAAAAGACCGCCCGAAGGCGGCCTTTGATATCCTGCTGGGGTTGCAGGGCTTTACTGGAGCGGGCGAGGCGATTCGAACGCCCGACCCTAACCTTGGCAAGGTTATGCTCTACCCCTGAGCTACGCCCGCACCGATGGTGCTGATGTGCAATTTTCGCGCGCTGGCTACAAGGGCAAATTTCAGGTTTTCCGCAGAAACTTCGGGTTGATCGCTTTTGCTCCGGACCGAAGCTCAAAGCGTTCCGCGCGAAACCCTACAAGGTGCGCCGCGTCCCGCATTTACCCTGTCTCAGGTATGGGGCGGGATGCTTCGATAGCTTTGCACTGCCTACAGTTTGCGCGACATCACAATGATATCTTCGCGCGCTGTGAAATGCATACGCTCGTAAAATGCGCGGGGGCGGGCATCGTCGCGCGCTGTTTCCAGATGCAGAACGCGCAGGCCGGCACCGGCCAGGGCGCGGGGCAGGGTCGACAGGATGTCCGATGCGATGCCGCGCCCGCGCACGCCGGGGCGAATGTAGATTTCCGCCAGCTTGCCCTCCAGTCCGCCAAATTGCAGTGACCAACCAAAGCTGATGACCGCGTAACCGATGGGCGCGCGCACCGGCCCGGCCATATAGATCGCGCCATGCGGCGATCCGTCCAGCAGGGGGGCCACAGCGGCGCGAAGCGCGTCATCGTCCTGCATCACGCCGGCCTCACTGTGGAAGGCGGCGATCAGCGGCAGGATCGTATCAAGGTCGCCGGGCTTGGCGAGGGTCAGGGCGGTCACGAGGGGCAGGAGCCTTTCATTCGGGGGCGTCGCAGTACCGCAAACATGGCCCCGCGCGGCGGGCTTGTCCATGCAGGCAGGCTAGGGCGATGTTTTTTCTGCCGCTGTGCGGTAGTGGCGCAGCACGTGCAGGCGAATGGCCGAGGCAAGGCCCAGATCCGTGGGGCGCGCCGCGTCTATCTGCGCGGCCAGTGCGTTGATCGGCATGCCGCTGCTGTCCGCGATGGCGCGGAATGCCTGCCAGAATTCCGGCTCCAGCGACACCGACGTGCGATGCCCGCGCAAGGTAAGCGAGTGTTTGGCCGGGCGGTTTGTCACGCGGGACTCACGGTTCGCGCTTATGACTGTCGACAGCCTTTGCGGCCTTGTCTGAGCGGGCTTTCTCCAGCTGTTTCTGCGCCTTGGTCCGCCCGAAACGGACGGCGTTTTCGTCCGACAGCTTTTTCGCGTCATCCCGCGCGCGCTGTTTGCGCGCGCGGTTCAGATTGATCGGGGCGTCCGTCACTTGGGCCCGACCATGTTTTCGGGGCGCACGACGCGGTCAAATGTTTCGGCATCCACAAAGCCGAGCGCAATCGCCTCTTCTTTCAGTGTCGTACCGTTTTTATGCGCGGTTTTGGCAACCTTGGTCGCGTTATCATAGCCGATTTCGGGCGCCAGTGCAGTGACCAGCATCAGCGATTCGCGCATCAGCTTGTCAATGCGCGTCTCGTCCGCCTCCAGCCCGTCAACCAGATTATCGGTGAAGGCGCTGGCCGCGTCGCCCAAAAGCTGCATGGATTGCAGCACGTTATAGGCCATCATCGGCTTGTAGACGTTCAGTTCGAAATGGCCTTGGCTACCTGCGAAACCGACGGCGGCATCATTGCCCATGACATGGGCGCAGACCTGCGTCAGCGCCTCGCATTGCGTCGGGTTGACCTTGCCCGGCATGATGCTGCTGCCCGGCTCATTCTCCGGCAGGATCAGCTCGCCCAGACCGCAGCGCGGGCCGCTGCCCAGAAACCGGATGTCGTTGGCGATCTTGAAGAGGCTGCCGGCAACAACGCGCAGCGCGCCCGAGATTTCGACCATCGCGTCATGGGCGGCCAGCGCCTCAAACTTGTTGGGAGCGGTGACGAAGGGCAGCCCGGTGATTTCGGCCATGTTGGCAGCGACCATTTCGTCCCAGCCGCGTGTGGTGTTCAGGCCGGTGCCGACGGCGGTGCCGCCCTGTGCCAGCTCGTAAATGCGGCCCAGCGCGTCCTTGATCCGCTCGATTCCCATGGCGACCTGATGCGTGTAGCCGGAAAATTCCTGCCCCAGCGTCAGCGGGGTGGCGTCCTGCGTGTGGGTGCGGCCGATTTTAATGATGTGGTCCCATTCCTGGGATTTCTTCTCCAGCGCGTCATGAAGTTTCTCAAGGCCGGGCAGGGTGACGCCATGGGCAGACATGGCGGCCGCCAGATGCATGGCGGTGGGGAAGGTGTCGTTCGAGGATTGGCCCATGTTGACGTGATCGTTGGGATGCACCGGATCTTTCGATCCGATCTCGCCGCCCATGATTTCGATCGCGCGGTTGGCGATGACCTCGTTCGCGTTCATGTTGGACTGCGTACCCGATCCGGTCTGCCAGACCACCAGCGGGAAATTGTCATCCAGCTGGCCGGTGATCACCTCGGTCGCGGCCTCGATGATCGCATCGGCGCGGGCCTGATCCAGCTTGCCCAGCTCCAGATTGGCCTGCGCGCAGGCTTTCTTGATCACGCCGAGGGCGCGGACGATGGCGATGGGCTGGCGTTCCCAGCCGATAGGGAAATTGTGAATGCTGCGCTGGGTCTGGGCGCCCCAATACTTGTCCGATGGCACCTCCAGCGGGCCAAAGCTGTCGGTTTCTGTGCGGGTTGTGACTTCTGTCCGGCTCATGCGGGGGCTCCTCAGGTCAGGTTTGCCCTCTGTCTTACCGTTTGGTGCAGGAATTTCAATGTGCGGTGCGCGCCGCCGGGCCTATGGCTTGCGAAAACTGTCGAGGCTGACGATATCGGCGGCGGGCTGCAGATCATCCACGTCGTCGTCATCTGCTTCATCCTCGTCCTCGACCTCCTGCTTTTCAAAGCGCAGGCCGAATTCGACGGATGGATCGACAAAGGTACGCATCGCATCATACGGCACAAAAAGCGTCTCGGGCGCGTCGCCAAAATTGAGCGTGATGCCGAACCCCTGATCGGTGACGTCCAGATTGTCGTACCAGTGCTGCAAGACAACGGTCATCTCATTCGGATAACGCTGTTTCAGCCAATCGGCCAGCTCGGCCTCGGGGTGATTGGTGTCGAACGTGATGAAAAAGTGGTGCGCGCCGGGCAGCCCGTTTTCCTGAACGCCCTCCAACACTTCCTGAATCAGGCCGCGCATGGCCCTGTGCATCAGATTGCCGTAGTCGATTGTGCCAGACATCCCGCGCCCTCATTTTCCACGCCCTCACAATAGGGGATTCGGAGGAAAGTAAAAGACCCTGCGGCGCAGCATCGGCGCGCCCGTGAAAGCCACCGGCTCACCGCATTGCGTCCGGCCGCCGCGATCGCCGCTGCTGGTGTGAGCGCTGCAGATGTCGTCCCCCCAAAGCGCCGTGATGCGCTTCGCAAGGCATGTAGATGCGTGTTTTATGAGGAGATTAAAGTGCAGGCTTCTGTTGCCAGGTGCCTGCGGACCCCGCCTTACGCGGCTAGGCGCAAGGACTTAAGTTTCAGTCTCTCCGACCGCTTACGCGGCCATCGCTACTGGAGCACGATTGTCATTTGCAATTGTACTTTTCGGGCCGATACGGTGGCACCCCGCCGAGACAAAGCAAAACCCCTTTAGACGTTCGTCGATCCTGTTTCGACCCCGATCCGCCCCCAAATGAAGGGTGATTGGTGGAGTCGCCGGGTACCGCCCCCGGGTCCGATCCGCTTATTACGAGCGCGTTTATGTCCATAGTCCCCGAGGGGACAAGTGGAACATAGGGCGCTTTGAACTGCGATTAAAGGGGTGTGTAGGGGCGAAGCACGATTTATTTTAGCCCACCGGCCCCGCTGTCATATTGGGGTTGAGATTTACCAGGTCAAAAAGCCACTCATCCGCCAGACGTGGCGGTCGATGCTACGAGGGCAAATTTAAGACAAGATTTCGTATAATCAACCTTGTCCCTGCCGCCAATTCGATCTAAACGGCCCCCACCAGACCCCCGCGGAGAGGTGCCGGAGTGGTCGAACGGGGCGGTCTCGAAAACCGTTGAGGGTGCAAGCCTTCCCAGGGTTCGAATCCCTGTCTCTCCGCCACTTGTCCTTGATTTCAGTGATAAATTTGGCAGGTAGCGAAACCTACCAATCAAATTACTGCAAGTTTGACGGCGTTGAATTCGGTGTCAGGTTGGCGATACGTGCAGCGGGCCAGTAGTAGCCCACTTTGTAAACGACACGTCGTTTAGACACGATAATCAACAGGTCTTCGGCCTTGAACGGCCCTTCTGAGGTCAGTTCTTTGAACCGCTTTGAATACTTCCAGAACCTGCCGCTGTAGTTTTCTTCGCCCCAATCGGAAAACCACGTCGAGTCTTCGACGTGGGTTGGGTGCCCTGTCAAGCGACCTAACCGCGACAGATCCCCACTCAGAAATGCTTGGGGAAGAAGCTTTTGGCGACGTAGAGACAGGTGCGTTCGGCGTCATCACGGTCGAAATCGTCCGTGTGCAGGTGGAAATCGGTCCATATCCCTTCGAGAAGTGCGACAAAGCTGTTGGCGGCCAGGATCGCGTCCGCGCCCTCGTACACGCCTTCGCGGATCAGGGTCTGGCAAATCTCGATGATCGTGCGGCGGAAGCCGGCATCGCGGGATGCGATGAATTGATGGTATTCGGGGTTCGAGCTAACCTCTGAACGGAACGCGAACCAGATGGCGACATCGCGCGCGTTCAGGACCGCCGGTGACAGATCGGCCTGAAAGATGCGCCGCAACCTGTCTGCGGCGGGCAAATCGGCGGATGTCGCCGCGCGCTCCCAATGGGCGCGGTAATGTCTGGACAGATCCGCGGCAACGGCAAGCAGCAGGTTCTCCTTGGTCTGGAAATGCAGATTGATCAATCCGCGCGACAGCCCCGATTCCTGCTGGATCGCGGCAATCGTGGCGCCGCGAATACCTGATTTGAAAATCACGTTTGCTGCCGAATCGAGCAGGTGGCGCCGATTCCGCGATTTCGCCGCCTCCCGCGCTGTTTTGGGCGCCGGTTTGTTTTCATCCTGGGTCAAGGGGCCTGCCATCCTGCTGTATTTTCCGGGTTTTCCACGCAGGCACAATATCGTGCAACAGAGCCATTGACAATGAATGAACGTCCGTTCATTTTGTGACAAATGTTACATCAAGGGAGATGAGACGATGACACTGCTCAATTCCAACTTTGACGCGCTGCGCGATTGGGACAATCAGCACTTCGTTCACCCTTGGGAGGGTATGAGCGATATCGGCGCGAATGAGCGAACCTTTACCGAAGGGGGCGAGGGGATCTACGTCACCACCGAAAAGGGCGAGCGTCTGATCGACGGCCCCGCCGGAATGTGGTGCGTCCAGGTCGGTTACGGCAATACCGAGATCGCCGACGCAATGGCCAAGCAGGCCAAGGAAATGGCGTATTTCTCGCCTTTCAACAACACCAACTCGACGCCTGCGAAGCTGGGCAGGGAAATTGCGCGGCGCACGCCCGGCGATCTGAATCGCGTCTTTTTCACGACCGGCGGCTCGACCGCGGTCGATACCGCGCTGCGCTTTGTCCAGTTCCGCAACAACGTGCTGGGGCGCCCCGAGAAGAAAATGGTCATCTCGCGCCAGAAGGCCTATCACGGCTCGACCTATCTGGCCGCGTCGGTGTCGGGCAAGGAGCGTGACAAGGGCTGGATGGATCAGGCCACGCATCTGACGCATTTCCTGCCCAACGTGAACCCGTATGTGCGCAGCGCCGGCCAGAGCGTCGATGACTTCCTTGAGGAGAAAATCGCCGATCTGGAAAACGCGATCCTCACACTGGGCGCGGACAAGGTCGCGGCCTTCATCGCCGAGCCGATCCTGTGCTCGGGCGGGGTGATCGTGCCGCCCAAGGGCTATCACAAGCGCTGCCTTGAGATCTGCCACAAGCATGACGTGCTGTATATCTCGGACGAGGTCGTGACCGGCTTTGGCCGCCTCGGGCATTGGTTCGCCTCCGAGGAGGTGTTCGACATCGTTCCCGATATCATCACCTGCGCCAAGGGCATGACTTCGGGCTATGCGCCGATGGGGGCCTGCATCATCTCCGACCGGCTGATCGACAGCGTGTCGGGCGCGCATTCGCAGGACGCCGTTTTCTCGAACGGGTTCACCTATTCGGGCCATCCGGTCAGCGCGGCCGCCGCGCTGAAGAACATGGAGATCATCGAGCGCGAGGGCATCCTTGAGCATGTGCGCAAGGTCGCACCGGTGTTCGAGGCACGCCTGAAATCGCTCGGCGATCTGCCGCTGGTCGATGACACGCGCGGGCAGGGCCTGGTCGGATGCGTCGAATGCGTCGCGGATGCGTCGGCGGACAATACGCTGGACGTGGAGAAATCCATCGGCGCGATGATCGACGCGCATTGCCAGGAAAACGGCCTCATCCTGCGCCCGATTATCGGCATGTGCGTATTCTCGCCGCCGCTGATCATCAGCGAAGACCAGATCCACCAGATGTTCGACATCCTTGAGGATGGCATTCGCAAGACAACCGACGATCTGACCCGTCAGGGCGTCGAAATCAAATAAGCGCCGCGCGCTGCCCGAGGCCGAAGCACCGGGCAGCGCACACAAGAGCGCAATCCAGGACGGAGGAAAAAAATGTCCCTTTTGACCGCCAGCAGACTCAACCGACGCGGATTTCTCAAGGCAACGGCGGCCACGGCCATCGCCACGTCATTCGCCGCAGGCGGCGCCATCGCCGCGCCCAAACGCGGCGGCCATCTGCGTATCGGCTTCGGCCACGGCCAGACGACCGACACGCTCGACCCCGCGACACTGGACAATGATTTCATCGTCGGGCTGTCCTTTGCGGTTCATGGCCGGCTGGTCGAGGTCGCGCCGGACGGCGATTTCGTACCCGAACTGGCCGAAAGCTGGGAGGCGTCGGCCGATGCGGCAACCTGGCGCTTCAAACTGCGCAAGGGCGTGACGTTCCACTCGGGCAAGCCTGTCACGGCAGGCGATGTCGTCGCATCGATCAGATATCACCGGGATGAAAACTCCACATCCGCCGCCGCCCCCCTGGTCAGCGAGATCGAGACCATCACCATCGAAGGCGATGACACGATCATTTTCGAGCTGGCGGGCGGAAATGCCGATTTCCCCTTTACCCTGACCGACTATCATCTGGTGATCCTGCCCCTTCGCGACGGCGCGCTTGACTGGCAGTCCGGGGATGGCTGCGGCAGTTACATTCTGAAGGATATCGAGTTTGGCGTTTCGGCCCTGCTTGAACGCAACCCCGATCACTGGCGCGATGATGTCGCCTGGTTCGACAGCATCGAGATGTTGGCGCTGGTGGACCAGAACGCGCGCACCTCTGCGCTGGTGTCGGGCGATATCGATGCCGCCGACCGGCTCGATCGCAAGACGCTGAACCTGCTTGCGCGCAGCCCGGCAATCGACATTTCCGAAGTGGCAGGCACGCAGCATTACACATTCGCGATGTCCACCAACCAGACCCCGTTTGACGACAACAACGTTCGGCTGGCGCTGAAACATGCCGTCGACCGGCAGGAACTGGTGGACAAGATCCTGTTCGGCTATGGCTCGGTCGGCAATGACATTCCGGTTGGCCCGAACCAGAAATACTACAACACCGAGTTGGAGCAGCGGGTCTATGATCCGGACAAGGCGCGCTGGCATCTGAGGCAGGCGGGCCTGGACAGTCTGACGGTCAGCCTCCACGCCGCCGATGCCGCCTTCACCGGGGCCGTGGACGCCGCGCAGCTGTTCCAGAACACGGCCAGCAAGGCGGGCATCACCATCAAGCCGGTGCGCGAGCCCAATGACGGCTACTGGTCCAGCGTCTGGATGAAGAAACCGTTCTCGGCCGTCTACTGGGACGGGCGCCCCGTGATGGACAAGATGTTTGCCAGCGCCTACACCTGCGGCGCCTCGTGGAACGACACCTTCTGGTGCCACGAGCGGTTCGAGAAGCTGCTGGTCGAGGCACGCGGCGAACTGGACGAGGCCAAGCGCCGCGAGATGTATTTCGAGCTCCAGGAAATCGTCCACGATCAGGGCGGCGCGATTATTCCGATGTTCGCCAGCTATGTATTCGGCACCTCCAAAAAGGTGGGCAAACCCGACGTCATGGGATCGAACCTGGGTCTCGACGGCTCCCGCTGGGCCGAGCGCTGGTGGTTCGTGTAGGCGGCAGCCTTGCGATCACATCCCGCGCGTCCGAAACGTCCCCGGCGATCGCTCACCTGTGGGGCCGCGTGGCCAGGATAGGTGGTGAATTGTGCCATCACCTTTTCTGGGCCGCTCCAACGGCATGAGCCGCGGCCAATGACACGGCAAATGTCAAAAATATCCGGCTGAATGTGGTCATCGCCATTTTTTCCTATCTCGGCGTGGCGTCGCTTCTGACTTTTGGGACGCTTGGGATCAGGGCGACCTGTGCCGTCCCCTCACCGGGGGGAGGCGCAGTTAATTGAAAGCTGCGGAGCGTGCCGATGACCTTAGCAGGTGGCGCTGTTTCGCAAGAGTGTCGCGTTCAACAAGACGACACTCAGGAGATCACAAATATCCACACGATCTTGACCCAGCATCTTGAAAGAGAGTGAACGGCGCGCTGGCGATCCTGTCGTTCCGCGTCTGGCCAATGTGTTTGATACCACGGTTTGACGGTGCGATCCGTTCCCGGTGATCACTGCAAGAACGCACGCTTCCACGAGAGCCTGCGGAACGTTGCACCCGCCGGCGCCTATTTCGGGCTGGAAAAGCCATTCCACAAAAAAGGGAAAAGATCGGACGAAAGCCGCTCGAAACGCGCCGCGCGCAAGACAGCGAGCGCACGGCGTCATCAACCGAACCAGACGCGCCAGACTCTCTCCGAAATTAAGCGGTTATTGGCCTCGCAATCCCTGACGACGGGCAGCTAACGACGTGCCGAAGTTATTCTTGAGGGTGTTCAGGAATCAATACCCGCTCTGCATTGCCTTGTGGATCGTCAAACTGATCATGACGCAGCGCCCAGGCAAAGGCGGCGAGCCCGATCAGACCCATGCCGATCGATAGCGGGATGAGGACGAGCAAACTCATGTGTCGAACCGGCGTATCGCCGTGTAGGCATGCCATGTGCCGTGGCCGAGAACCGGAAACACCAATGCCAGCCCAAGCAGGCCGGTCAATACGCTAAGGGTCAGTCCGATTGCGACAATCGCGCCCCATGCGAGCGCCGGGGCCAGGTTCTGGGTCGTCATGGCAAAGCTGAGGCCAAGCGCCGTCAGCGCATCGCGCCGTTCCGCCAGTATCATGGGGATCGAAAACAGGCTGAGCGCAAATCCGAAAGCAGCAAACAGGCCGCCTATGGCGGTGCCGGTCAGGATCAACGTCCAGCCGCGCGGCGTGGTCAGCACGTTGACAAAGGCATCTTCGGCCCCCGGAAACGGCGTCAGGCCAAAAAACAGCGCGTAAAGCAGATCCGCGACCCGGATCCAGAACAGCACCAGCATCCCCAGCATGAGCCCGGCAAAGGCCAGTTGCCCCAGCGGAACGCCCCGCACCAGCAGCATCCGGCCGAGGCCGATCCTCTCACCCTCTTCGCGCGCACGGCTTTTCTCATAAAGGCCGATTGCAAAGAACGGTCCCACGATCAGAAACCCCGATATCATCGGAAGTGTGAGATAGAGCAGGCCCGCCCAATAGAGCGCCCCAAGGATAGCGTAGGACAGCAGGGCGATGAAAATTCCGTAGGCAAGGCTGGGCAGCGGGTTGGCGCGAAAATCGGCCCAGCCAGATGAAAGCCAGTCCATCGCCGCGCGCGCAGGCAAGGATCGCGCAAGCGCCGGTGCCGGCCTGTCAGGAGCGCGAAGCGTTGGGAGAGGTTCGAGCATATCAGACCTTTCAGCAGGCAGGCTTGGCCGCGGCGGCCTGCGCGGACAAGGTGCAATCGGGCTGCGAATTGATGGCGACCGTAATCAGATGCGCATTTGCGGCGACGAAGACGCCCGCGGCCAACAACGCGCCGGTGATGGCCAGTCTGCGCTGGGTGAAAACGGTCATTGCTGGCCCTCCACATCGTCCTGGGTCAGGTTCGCGACATAGAGAGCGAGAAGGTTTATCTCGGCTTCGGTCAGGCGATCTGACCATGCCGGCATCACGCCCTGCCGCCCGCGGCGCAGCGTCTCCAGCACGCTGGCGCGATCCTGACCGTAAATGACCGCCCGGTCCGTCAGCGCAGGCGCGCCGTTTTCCATTCCGCCGATGCCGCCCTCGGCGTGGCACGCGCTGCAATTTTCGGCAAACAGCACGCCGCCCTCGCTGTCTGCATCCGCATTGCCCTGCGGCAGCGCCGTGACGTAGTCGGCCAGCGCGCCCAGCTCGCCGCGCTCCATCCAGTCAAAGGCGGGCATCTGGCCAAACCGTGTGTCGGCGCCGGTGGCATTGATCCCGACATGCAGAGTTTCGGCAATCGTTTCGGGATCGCCGCCCCACAGCCAATAGTCATCGTTCAGCACCGGAAAGCCTGGGCCGCCACCGCCATCGGCGCCATGGCAGGCGGCGCAGTTGTCCTGAAACAGACGGTCCGCCGCCGCCATTGCGGGCAACATCAACATGTCATCTGCCTGCAACGCGGGGAAATTCGCTGCCTCGAACTTCGCCATCCAGTCGCTGCGATCCGCCGTGAGGGCGCGGTAGCCTTCAACCGCCATTTCCGTCTGATCAAGGCCCAGCAGGCCGCGCGTGAAATCCTTGCCATAAGGCCAGGCCGGCAGCAGAATCCAGGCGATCACGGAATACGCGAACGTCAGGATCATTGCCCAGAGCGCCACTTTGGGAAAGGGCGTGTTAAGCTCGCGGATGCCGTTCCAGTCATGTCCGGTGGTGTCGTATCCGGTAACGGGGTCGACCTCGCGATGGCCGGTATGCGCGTCGATCTCGTGGTCAGGGTCGGGATTCAGGCGGGGATCGTCGCTCATCGCGGATCCTCCCCGGACTGGTCGGGCAGGATCGAGCGGGCGATCCTTTCCTGCTCGGCGCGGCGCTTGGGGTTGTAGGCGCGGATCGCGACGATGATGAAAAACCCCATCATCCAGATCGGTCCCAGCGTCTTGGCCAGATAAACGAGGGTGTCGTGGCTCATTGCGCGCCCTCCGCAAACAGCTCGTATGGCGCATTGGTCAGGGTTCCGAGCGATTGCAGATAGGCCACAACCGCATCCATTTCCGTCAGCCGCGCCGGATCGCCGTCAAACGCGCGCACGGCGACATCCGCGCCATAGCGTTCGCGCACGGCGTCGCCCGCCTCCGTCTCGGGCTGGCTTTGTCCCATGGCATCGGTGATGGCCGCCTCAATCATTTCGGCGTCATAGGGCACACCCAGTCTGGCCAGTGTCGCCAGTTGATCGCTCAGGATTTCGGTGTCCAGCGGCCGGGCCAGCCAGGGATAGGCCGGCATGATCGACGCAGGCACCACGCTGCGCGGGTCGATCAGGTGCTGACTGTGCCAGTCGTCGGAATACTTCTCGCCCAGGCGCGCCAGATCGGGGCCGGTGCGTTTGGAGCCCCAGAGCATGGGGTGATCATAGGCGCTCTCGGCGGCCAGCGAATAGGGGCCGTAGCGGTCCAGTTCGTCGGCAAGGCTGCGTACCATCTGGCTGTGGCAGGCATAGCAGCCCTCGCGAATATAGATCTCGCGCCCGGCCAGTTCCAGAGGGGTATGGGGGCGCATGTCGTCGGGAATCTCGACCGTCTCGTCAATGGTGAAGAGTGGCGCGATCTCGACGATACCGCCGATGGAGGCGGCAACGATTATGCCCACCACCAGACCCATCGACAGCTTTTCCAGATTGTAATGAAGTCTGAGCATATCCTACTCCGCCGGTGTCGGTCTGAGGGGTACGTCGCGCGGTTCGGTCATGTAGGGTGCGCTGCGGAAGGTCGCATAGCAATTCAGCGCACAGACAATCGCGCCGGTCAGGAACATGCCCCCACCGATGGTGCGGATCAGGTAATAGGGTGCCATTGCCTGCACGGATTCGACAAAGCTGTAGGACAGCGCGCCGTTCAGGTCATAGGCGCGCCACATCAGCCCTTGGGTGATGCCCGCGTTCCACATCGAGACCACGTAGACCAGCGTTCCGCCGACGGCGAGCCAGAAGTGCCACTCGATCGCGCGCGGCCATGCCATCGTCTCGCGCCCCGACAGCTGCGGCACCATGGTGTAGATCGCGCCGAAGATGATCATCGCCACCCAGCCCAGCGTGCCGGAATGGACATGGCCAACCGTCCAGTCGGTATAATGGCTCAGCGAGTTGACGGGCCGGATCGCCAGGAACGATCCCTCGAATGTGGACAGCCCGTAGAACACGGCGGCGACAAACATGAACCGCAGGGTCGCGTCATCGCGCACCTTGTGCCACGCGCCATTCAGCGTCGCGATGGCGTTTCCCGCCGACGCCCAGCTGGGCACCAGAAGCATTACCGAAAAGGTCATGCCAAGCGTCTGAACCCAATAGGGCAGGGCGGTATAATGCAGATGGTGCGAGCCGACCCAGATGTAGAAGAACACGATCCCCCAGAAGCTGATGATTGACAGGCGATAAGACCAGATCGGGCGCCCCGAGCGCACCGGCAGATAATAGTACAGCATCCCCAGAAAGCCCGACGTCAGGAAGAACGCGACGGCGTTATGCCCATACCACCACTGGATCATCGCATCCTGCACGCCCGCCCAGATGGTAAAGCTGTCAGCGCCGTTCCAGCGCACCGGGATTGCCAGATTGTTGACGATATGCAGCATGGCGACCACCAGAATGAAGGCCATGTAATACCAGTTCGCCACGTAGATATGCGGCTCGTGCCGACGTGCCAGTGTGCGGATGTAGACGGTGAAATAGACCACCCAGACGATCACCAGCCAGATATCGGCATACCATTCCGCCTCGGCGTATTCCTTGGACTGGGTGCTGCCCATCAGATAGCCGCTGACCGCCCAGAGGCAAAACAGGTTGAACCCGATCAGCACGAACCATGGACTGATCGCATCGGCCAGCCGGGTCCGGGCGGTGCGTTGCAGCACATAAAACGACGTTGCGATCAGCGCATTGCCACCAAAGCCAAAGATGATGCCGGTGGTATGGACGGGCCGCAGGCGCCCGAAACTGGTCCAGGGCAGGGCAGGCGTGCCTTCGGGCCAATAGAGTAGCGCAGAGACCCACACGCCGATGCCCATCGCAAAGATTGCCCAGACCAGTGTCATCATTACGCCAAAGCGTGTCGGGCCGTCGAAATAGCGGTCATGCCGTTCTACGCCCGGCGCGCTGTCATAGAGCCCGCCACCAACGCGGAAGACCAAAAACAGACCCAATATCAATGCCATCGCGCCATGCACTGCCATTACGCCCTTGCCGGCGAAGGCTGCCATTCCAAACCCCAGAACCGCCAGCGCGACAGACAGGCCAAAGGCGATCTGGCGCTCATTCCGGCTGAGTGTTCCGGCAGGTGTCATCACGCGGCTCCTTCAAGGTCGGCCATGGGGGCAAGCGCCACCTCGGACAGGCTGGTGCGGTCCAGATCGGCCAGAAACGCCGCCTCGGCCGAACGCAGCCGTGACTTGAGCTTGCAGCGGCCACTGATCGAGCATGCGCCGCCATCTGCGGCAAAGCATTCCACCAGCGCCTGACCCTTTTCTAAAACCCGCACGATCTGGCCCAGACTGATCTCATCCGCGCCGCGTGCCAGCATCGCGCCCCCACCGCCACCGCGGCGCGTCACGACAATTCCGGCCCCGGACAGGCGCTGCACGATCTTGGCCAGGTGATGGCGCGAAAGGCCGAATTCATAGGCAAGCTCGGAAGTGGAAAACCCACGTTCGGGCGCGCTGGCCATCCGCATCAGCATCCGAAGACCATAGTCTGTGAACGAAGTAAGGCGCATTTCGACCCTTAAACCTGAATAAGTATTTGAGTTACCATTTAGCATGTCCACCCGTAAATACCAACCGAAACTTTGCCGACCGCCAGCCATGCGGCATGCGCTGGGGTGTTGATCCTTGGGTCGAGTTGACCCGTTTTTCATTTGGCGCTGATCCGCCTGAAACACGATAATCTCATGGAAAGTCGGCGGAATTCAGCAATCCAAAGATCTGGATGACTGGCTGCATCACTGCAACTGCGGGCGCCGACATCGGGGCAAAATGTGTAGCGGCAGAGCGTCCATCGAAACTGTCCTCGACGGGAAAGACGTGATCACGGCGCTTGTCGCACTGCGCGATCGGGCCGATAGCTTTATTCAATTTATATTAAATACAGGCCCGCCGGGATGTTCCGTCTGCTCAGATCTGGTCGGGAATGGGTCGCGCCCGCGCGTTCCACCTTGGCCCGCGCATGTCGCGTGAATTGTGGCAGGAGCAGGTTATCCGGATACCGGCATCTTCAAGCGTGAGGGTGGCTGCCTGCTTTTGGAGCTTGCAGATTTCCGGCGCTAGGAACTTCAGAAAGACCGGACACAGCAGGAGTGGTTGGATATTTCTCCACTCGGTGCCCAAAGACCGCTTGAAATGCGCTGATCGTGCAAACCTTGACCTGCATGACATGCAAGGGGAAGGGCGCGCCGTGCTGCATGCGACGGTTTGCAGAATCAAACCGTCGCATGCAGCACGATTCCTCGCATGTGTTCGCCTGCGATCGACCGGCGGCACCGCTGGACATGCCCGAAGCCTCCCTACGGTCGAACCTGTGGAGAGGCCACATATCCAGCGTGATATGGTGTGGCGGCTGGTTGCCAGGAGCGAGCCGTTTCTCTTTCGGCTCAGGCCGTCAGCTCGTCGTAGCATTCCATCGCCTTGGCCGCGTACATCATGGCCGGGCCACCGCCCATCTGGATGGACATTGCCAGAACGTCGCCGATTTCCTCGCGCGTGGCGCCCGCTTTGACCAGCGCTTCCACGTGCAGGCTGATGCACGGCTCGCAGCGGATGGCGACAGAAATGCCAAGCGCCACGAACTCCTTGGCTTTGAAATCCAGCGTGCCGCCTTCCTTGACGGTCTTGCCCATCGCGTTGAAGGCGCGCATCGTGTCGGGGATCACGCCATTCAGGTTGCGAAGCCCATTGCGCGTTTCGTCCAGCTTAGTTTTCCAGGCCATAATGTTTCTCATGCTAAGGTCAGTTGCCGCTGCTTACCTTGGCCGCCTGCGGCGCGCTTTGATCCGCATCAATGATCGACGCATCTGGTGTGACCGGCATTGATGCCCGGCTGCGCATTGCCGGAGGCGGTCAGGGCAGCGGCGGCGCTGTTAATGCCTGTTTGCTCTTGTCGCCAAACGTGACAGACACGGGCAACCCGACAATCACCGGTCGTAGAAGACATTCACTTGGGGGATACCGCGTTGCAGCGGGCCGGATCCAGAAGAGGCAAGAATGGCAGATCACGCGCAGCTCGATGGCGAGTATGACTATATCATAGTGGGGGCCGGTACGGCTGGATGCGTGCTTGCCAATCGTTTGTCGGAGAACCCCAAGACGCGCGTGCTGCTGCTGGAGGCGGGCAAATCGGACAATTACCACTGGGTGCGCATCCCGGTCGGGTATCTGTACTGCATCGGCAATCCGCGTACGGACTGGATGATGAAAACCGCGTCCGAGCCGGGGCTGAACGGGCGCAGCCTTGTGTATCCACGGGGCAAGGTGCTGGGCGGCTGTTCGTCGGTCAACGGCATGATCTACATGCGCGGGCAGGCGGCCGATTACGACCACTGGCGGCAGTTGGGCAATACCGGCTGGGGCTGGGATGACGTGCTGCCGTATTTTCTGAAATCCGAGGATCATCATGGCGGCGACAGTGACATGCACCGCGCGGGCGGCGCGTGGAAGGTGACCAGGCAGCGGCTGCACTGGGACATCCTGAAGGCTGTGCAGGCGGGCGCGCAGGAATTCGGCATCATGCCGCGCGCCGATTTCAATGACGGCGATAACGAGGGGTCCGGATTTTTCGAGGTCAATCAGAACAAGGGCCGCCGCTGGAGCACGGCGAACGGATTTTTGCACCCGGCAATGAAGCGGCCCAATCTGCGGGTGATCACCCAGGCGCATACCGATCATCTGATCCTGGATGGCCGCACCGTTCGCGGCGTGCGGTTCCGGCGCAAGGGGCAGTCCTTTGACGCAGTGGCCAAGGCCGAGGTTGTGCTGGCGGCGGGTGCCATCAATTCGCCCAAGATCCTTGAGCTGTCGGGCATTGGCCGACCCGAGGTGCTGCAGGCGCAGGGCATTGAGACGCAGCACGAAAGCGCGGGTGTCGGCGAGAATTTGCAAGATCACCTGCAAATTCGGACGGTCTTCAAGGTTCAGAACGCCAAGACCTTGAACACGATGACGAACAGTCTGCTTGGCAAGGCCAAAATCGCGTTGCAATACGCCGCAACGCAATCGGGGCCGATGTCGATGGCGCCCAGTCAATTCGGCATGTTCACCAAATCTGACCCATCGCTGGACACGCCCGATCTGGAATATCATGTGCAGCCCCTGTCCACTGACAGGCTGGGCGATCCGTTGCATGCGTTTCCGGCGATCACGGTGTCGGTCTGCAACCTGCGGCCCGAAAGCGTGGGCTCGTGCCATATTGCGGCGCCCGGCAGCGACGTTCAGCCAGACATAGCGCTGAATTACCTGTCGGCAGACAAGGACCGGCGCGTCGCGGTCGAATCGGTCAAGCAGGCCCGCAGGATCATGACCGCCAACGCCCTCAAGCCCTACCAGCCGGAAGAAATTTTGCCCGGTCCCGCCTGCCGCGAGGATGCCGATATCGTGCGCGCCATCGGCGATATTGCGACGACCATTTTCCATCCGGTCGGCACCTGCAAGATGGGGACCGACGACCGCGCCGTTGTCGGCGCGGACCTGCGGGTGCATGGTCTCGATGGGCTGCGCATTGTCGATGCCTCGATCATGCCGAAAATTGTATCGGGCAACACCGCCTCGCCGGTCGTGATGATCGCAGAGAAGGCCGCTGACATGATTGCGCAGGGCCGCGGATGAGCGGCGGCGGCCCGTCGCAACCCGTCGCCTGACAGAAGCCAGAGGAACAGCATGCAGAAAATCACCCTTCCCGAACGGCCAGATTGGCGCGACCATGCCCGCGAGGTCGGCTTTACCTTTGCCGACATGCATGGCGAGCCGTACTGGGACGAGACGTCGGCCTACGCCTTTTCGCTGGAGCAGATCGAGGCGGATCTGGAGGATCCTGCGACCGAATTGCACGCGATGTGCCGGGAGGCGGCGGCGCATATCGTCGCGGACGAGGGGCTGATGGATCGCCTTGCCATTCCCGAAAAGCACCGCGATCTGATCGCCGAAAGCTGGCGCCGGGGCGATCCGGAAATCTACGGACGCTTTGATTTTGCCTATGACGGCACAGGCCCGGCCAAGCTGCTGGAATATAACGCAGATACGCCAACATCGCTGTATGAAAGCGCCGCGTTTCAGTGGCAATGGCTGGAGGATCAGCTGGCCGCCGGCGTCCTGCCCGAGGGGGCGGATCAGTTCAACGGCATTCACGAGGCGCTGGTCGCGCGGTTCGGCGCGGTGTTCGAGCCGGGCAGTGATCTGCATTTCACAGCCGTTGCCGGAAACCCCGAAGATTACGGCACGGTCGAGGCGATGGGCTGGGCCGCGCGCGAGGCCGGGCTGGGCGCGCATTATTGCGATCTGGACAAGATCGCGCTCAGCGACGAGGGCCAGTTTCTGGATGACGAAGACCGCGTGATGGGCGTTTTGTTCAAGCTATACCCGTGGGAGGATCTGCTGCGCGACGATTACGCGGATCACATCACCGCGTCGGGCTGCCTGTTTCTGGAACCGGCATGGAAGGCGCTGCTGTCCAACAAGGGGCTGTTGCCGGTGCTGTGGCAGATGTTCGAGGGGCATCCAAACCTGCTGCCTGCGTTTTTCGAGCAGGACGTAGCTCAGGCGATCGCGGGGCAGGGGCCGGCAGCGGCGCCTGTGGCAGAGGCCTTTGATCGCGCCTCGGCGCAGCTGATTGCGGGCCATGTGTCCAAGCCGATCCTGTCGCGCGAAGGGGCGTCGGTGACTATCATTGAGGCGGGCGAGATCGTGGAGCAGGCCCAGAACACCGAGTATTCCCAGCACCCCCGCATCGTTCAGGCCTATGCGCCCCTGCCCGAGTTTGATGGCTTTCGCCCCGTCATTGGGGCATGGATCGTGGGCGAGGAATGCGCCGGTATCGGCATCCGCGAGGATCGCTCGCGCATCACGCAGGATTTGTCGCGGTTCAAGCCGCATTATATTACCGGGTGAAACACCCCCGTTTTCGCCACTTGCCTGAAAGGTATGAACGCCATGACCAAACGCTCGAAACATGTTGCCATTATGATCCTTGGCGCCGCGGCCTTTACCCTTGCCGGGTGCCGGGAGGAACAGGTGGATGCCGCCGCCTATCCGGACGTGCAAAGCTGCACGGATGAGGCGATGAATGGCGGGCTGTTCACCGTTCAGGATTGCGAAACAGCCTTTGCCGAGGCGCAGGCGCTGCATGTCGAAGCGGCCCCCCGCTATGACAGTTTCGAGGTCTGCGAGGAACAGCACGGCGTTGGCGCCTGCGGGTCCGAGCAGGAGGTCGCGCAGGGCGGGTCCAGCGGCATTTTCATGCCGCTTCTGGCCGGGTATCTGATCGGCAACATGCTGGGCGGACGGTCCGGCATGGCGGCGGCGCAGCCGCTTTACAAAACGGCTGGCGGGCGTTTCACAAATGCGGCAGGCTCCAGCACCTTTTCCAGCAACAAGGGCGCGGCAAAACTGAATACCTCGCAATTCACCCGCCCCGCCACAACCGCCGGCAAGGCCCCGATGAGCCGCGCCGCCGCCGCGTCGCGCGGCGGGTTTGGCAAGGCCGGCGGCGGTCGCTCGGGCTTTGGCGGGTAGGGCGCGTTAGCGGGCCGCGGTCAGCGCGTCCAGAATGCGCGCCCAGCTGCGCGTGCCTTTGTGAAAGCTTTCCATATCGTATTTTTCGTTGGGGGAATGGATCGCGTCGTCATCCTTGCCAAACCCGATCAGCATGGCCGTCATGCCCAGAATTTCGCCGAAATGCCCCGCGATGGGGATGGATCCGCCGCAGCCGACATAGGCGGCCTCTTCGGGCCATTCATCCGACAGCGCGGCGCGCGCGGCCTCGAATGCGGGGTCCGAGATATCCATGATGCCCGCGCTGCTGGCGCCGTGGCCGGTGAATGTGGCGGTGCAATCCACCGGCAGGGACGCCGTGACATAGGCGCGAAACGCGTCGCGGATGGCAATCGGGTCCTGCCCTTCAACCAGACGGAAACTGATCTTGGCGCTGGCCTGGCTGGGCAGCACCGTCTTGAACCCGTCGCCGGTATAGCCGCCCCAGATCCCGTTCACCTCGGCGGTGGGGCGCGACCAGATCATCTCCAGCGGCAGGCGCCCATCCTCGCCCGCGGGCTGGCTGAGGCCGACATCGCCCAGAAACGTTGCGTGATCGAATCCCAGCCCCTCCCACTGGGCGCGCACTTCGGGCGCAAGGTCAGGGATATTGTCGTAAAAGCCGGGAAGCGTGACGCGGCCCGCATCATCGTGCAGACCTGCCAGCACCTTGGACAGAACGCGGATCGGATTGGCTGCGATCCCGCCGAAAAACCCAGAATGCAGATCCTTGTCCGGGCCGGTAATCGTGACCTCCTCGCCGGTCATGCCGCGCAGCATGGTGACGATGGCGGGCGTTTTGGACTGAAACAGACCGGTGTCGCAGATCAGCGCGATATCGGCGCGCAGCTCGTCCGCGTTTTCCTGCATGAACGGCACCAACGAGGGCGAGCCTGATTCCTCCTCTCCCTCGAAGAAAAATGTGATGCGGCAGGGCAGGGTGCCGTTGACGTCGCGCCAGGCGCGGCACGCCTCGACAAAGGTCATCAGCTGGCCCTTGTCGTCACTGGTGCCGCGGCCGCGGATCACCTCGCCCTTGGGCGTCTGCTCGACCGCCGGATCGAACGGATCGCGCGCCCACAGCGCCAGCGGATCGACCGGCTGCACGTCGTAATGGCCATAAAACAGCAGATGCGGCGCGTATTCGGGTGCATCCTGTCCGGCATGGCCAACCACCATGGGGTGTTTCGGCGTGGCGCGTTTTTCGGCAGTGATGCCAATGCTTTGCAGATCCGCCACCAGCCAGTCGGCGGCGTCCTGGCAGTCCTTTGCATAGGCCGGATCGGTCGAAATCGACGGAATGCGCAGAAACTCCAGCAGGCGCGCGGTGGCCTCCGGCATCTGCGCGTCAATACGGTCCAGAACGGCGGTCAGGGACATGGGGCACCTCGATTTTGGATTTTCCCGCACCCTAACAGGCCGCGCCGCCCTGTCCAGATGCGTGCCGGGTGACGCGCGGAAAAGGACCGTTTCGATTGATGCATATCAATGCGGGGCGCGGCAATCTGTAGCCTGTTGCAAGAAAATGCCTCCGGCTATATTAGAATACATGTAGATCAGGCGGTGACCCATACCGCGAGGCCCGCGTTTCCTGCCGGCCACGACCAAGGAAAGGAAACCCGTTGAATCAGCCCATTGATTACACGGCGAAGCTGAGCGAAGCGCTGGATCGTCTGCACGGCGAAGGCCGTTATCGCACCTTCATTGATATCGAGCGGCGCCGCGGCCAGTTTCCGCATGCCGTATGGAATTGCCCCGACGGCACCGAAAAGGCGATCACCGTCTGGTGCGGCAATGATTATCTGGGCATGGGCCAACACCCCGAGGTTCTGGCCGCCATGCACGAGGCGATCGACGCCACAGGCGCCGGATCGGGCGGCACGCGCAACATTTCCGGCACCACAATCTACCACAAGCGGCTGGAAGCCGAGCTGGCCGATCTGCATGGCAAGGAGTCGGCGCTGCTGTTCACCAGCGCCTACATCGCCAATGACGCCACGCTGTCGACCCTGCCCAAGCTGTTTCCGGGGCTGATCATCTATTCCGACGCGCTGAACCATGCCTCGATGATCGAGGGCGTGCGCCGCAATGGCGGGGCCAAGCGCATCTTTCGTCACAACGATGTGCAGCATCTGCGCGAATTGATGGCAGCAGACGACCCGGCAGCGCCCAAGCTGGTCGCGTTCGAATCGGTCTATTCGATGGATGGCGATTTCGGCCCGATCGAGGCGATTTGCGATGCCGCCGATGAATTCGGCGCGCTGACCTATATCGACGAGGTCCACGCCGTCGGCATGTACGGCCCCCGCGGCGGCGGCGTCACCGAGCGGGACAATCTGGCGCACCGGATTGATATCATCAACGGCACGCTGGCCAAGGCATATGGCGTGATGGGCGGCTATATCGCCGCATCCGAACGGATGTGCGATGCGGTGCGCAGCTACGCGCCGGGGTTCATTTTTACCACGTCGCTGGCCCCTGCCATCGCCGCCGGGGCGGCGGCGAGTGTTGCGTTTCTGAAACAGGATCAGACCCTGCGCGCGCAACATCAGACCCAGGCAAAGATCCTGAAGCTGCGGCTCAAGGGGCTGGGCCTGCCGCTGATTGACCATGGCAGCCACATCGTGCCGGTCATCGTGGGCGATCCCAAACACACCAAGAAGCTGAGCGATATGTTGTTGGAACGGCATGGTATTTACGTGCAGCCGATCAACTTCCCCACCGTGCCGCGCGGCACCGAACGCCTGCGCTTTACCCCGTCGCCGGTACACGGACCCGGCGAGATTGATCAGCTGGTACGCGCCATGGATGACCTGTGGAGCCACTGTGCGCTGAATCGCGCCGAGATGAGTGCGTGACGCCAAGATTGGTGCAAATGCGCTTGCGGTATGCTAGTTTGCCTGAAAACAAAGGGCACGGTCGAATCGAGATCTATCGGCCAAGGCTTATCGACATTGAGGGGCAGCTTGCATGATTTTGCGTCGGTTTTCGCGAGGCACCGCAACCACGGAGGCGGAGCCGCGCGGTTTTGACTCTTTCGATCTGCGCCTTGGCGATCTGATGCGCGGCGAACGGGCAACCATGGGCAAATCGCTGCTGGATGTCGAACGCGAATTGCGGATCAAGGCCAGCTATGTGGCCGCGATCGAAAATGCCAATCCCGATGCCTTTGATACGCCCGGCTTCATCCCCGGTTACGTGCGGTCCTATGCGCGTTACCTGGGCATGGACCCCGACCGCGCCTTTATCACGTTCTGCAACGAAAGCGGGTTTTCCACGGCGCATGGCATGTCTGCCGCCGCATCCTCGGTCCGGCGCAGCGATGCGCCCGTGCCGCGCGCGGCGGGGCGGGGCGATGCGCGTCTGACTTCGCCCAGCATGCCGTTTGTTCCCGCCAGCGAAAGCATTCTGTCACGGATCGAGCCGGGTGCAATCGGATCGGTTGCGGTGCTGATCGCGCTGATTTCGGCCATCGGCTATGGCGGGTGGAGCGTGCTGAACGAGGTGCAGCGCGTTCAGGTGTCGCCCGTCGAAAATACGCCCGACGTACTGGCCGATCTGGACCCGCTCGCCGATGCGCGCGGCGGCAGCCGGGCAGGGCCGGGCGACGGCGCGGACGTGATTGCCGGTGCCGGCATGACATCGCCCGAAGGTGATACGCTGGACCGGCTTTACCGGCCCGAGGCGCTGGATGTGCCGGTGCTGATTGCGCGCGACGGCCCGATTTCCACATTGGACCCGATGGAGGGCGGCACGCTGCCCGGCGCGATTATGCCCGACACCTCGCGCGCGATTGCCGAGGCGCCCAGCAGCGCCCAGCCGAATGCGATCGATGCGGTCATTGCGTCCATCGTCAGCCCGCAGGTTGTCCAGCAGCCCGCCGAGGGCGTGCAGATGGTCGCCGTGCGCCCGGCATGGGTGCGCGTCCGTGCCGCCGACGGCAGCGTGATCTATGAGGGTATCATGAACGCCGGCGACACCTATGATGTGCCGCAAACCGAAGTGCCGCCGACACTGCGCGTTGGCGAATCCGGTGCGATTTATTTCAAGGTGGCGGGCCAGCATTACGGCCCCGCCGGCCCGCGCGGCTCTGTCACCTCCAGCCTGGCGCTGGCGCCCGAGGGGCTGACCGGACAGCTGACCGTGGCCGACCTGACGCAGGATTCCGATCTGGAACGCTATGTTGCCGAGCTGGGCAATCTGGCCGAGCGTTTGCCGGGCGAACAGCCCGCCGCCGAGTAATGTGATCCGGCGCGGCCTCACCGCGATTGAAGCCGGCGCCGGTTCGTCCTATCTGACAAGCTGACATGATTACCGGCGCGCCCGCCCGCCGGAGGAAGGACCGCTAATGTCGATCAATCCCATTCGCCCGTGGCGCAACATCGAACGCCGCCAAAGCCGCCAGATCCATGTGGGCAACGTCCCCGTCGGCGGCGGCGCGCCGATTTCCGTGCAAACCATGACCAATACCGCCACGACGGATGTGGCCGGGACCGTGGCACAGATCCAGTCGGCGGCGGATGCGGGCGCTGATATCGTGCGCGTTTCTGTCCCGGACGAGGCTTCGGCCAAGGCGCTGAAGGACATCGTGCGCGAAAGCCCGGTGCCCATCGTCGCCGATATCCATTTTCATTACAAACGCGGGATCGAGGCCGCCGAGGCGGGCGCCGCCTGTCTGCGCATCAACCCCGGCAATATCGGCAGCCCCGAGCGGGTGCGCGATGTGATCGCCGCGGCGCGCGATCATGGTTGCTCGATCCGGATCGGTGTCAATGCCGGATCGCTGGAAAAGCATCTGCTGGATAAATACGGCGAGCCGTGCCCCGATGCGATGGTCGAGTCGGGGCTGGAGCATATTCGCATCCTGCAAGACAATGATTTCCATGAATTCAAGATCAGCGTGAAAGCGTCCGACGTGTTCATGGCCGCCGCCGCGTATCAGCAACTGGCCGAGGCGACGGACGCGCCCATCCATCTGGGCATCACCGAGGCGGGCGGGCTGATCAGCGGCACCATCAAATCGGCCATCGGCATGGGCAATCTGCTCTGGGCCGGGATTGGCGACACGATCCGCGTCAGCCTGTCGGCCGACCCGGTGGAAGAGGTCAAGATGGGGTTCGAGATCCTCAAATCGCTGGGCCTGCGGCATAGGGGTGTCAACATCATCAGCTGCCCCAGCTGCGCCCGCCAAGGCTTTGACGTGATCAAGACGGTCGAGGCGCTGGAGCAGCGGCTGGAGCATATCAAGACCCCGATGAGCCTGAGCATCATCGGCTGCGTCGTGAACGGGCCGGGCGAGGCGCTGATGACGGATGTGGGCTTCACCGGCGGCGGCGCCGGGTCGGGCATGGTGTATCTGGCGGGCAAGCAGAGCCATAAGCTGAGCAATGACCAGATGATCGACCATATCGTCGAGCAGGTCGAAAAGCGTGCCGCGCAGATTGATGCGCAGGCCGCGCTGGACGCCGCCGAATAGCGCCGCCCCGATACGGGACGGCGCCAGAGTTCAGCCGCGCAGGTCCGACACAATCTCGCGCATGCCGTCCAGCGGGACGTAGCCGCGCAGGATCTGGTCCTGCATGATGAAAGACGGCGTGCCGGAGATCTGCAACCGCTGACCCAGCGCGCGGTTTTTCGCAATGACGCGGCTGACCTCGTCGCTGTTCATGTGCGCGGTGATTTTATCCGCGTCCAGATCCAGCGTTTGCGCAAGGCTGGTCAGCCCGCTTTCGGACATGTCGCCCTTGTAGGTCATCATCGCGTCGTGCAGCATTTTGTAGGGCGCGTCGCCCAGAACCTGCTGCGCGGCAATGGCAAAACGGGCGGCCGTGATGGATTCTTCGCCCAGAATGGGGAATTCCTTGATGATGACGCGGATGTTGCCATCGCTTGCGATCAGCTCTTCGACCTCGGGGAAGGCGCGGCGGCAATAGCCGCAGCGGTAATCCATGAACTCGACGATGGTGATGTCGCCGTCCGGATTGCCGCCAACCCATGAATGGCCATCGTCAAAGATCGCCTCGGAATTGGACGCAATCAGATCGCCGTCATTGGCGCTTTGCAATTCCTGCTGGCGCTGCTCCATGATGGCCGCGGCCTCGAAGATGACTTCGGGATTTTCCAGCAGATAGGCGCGCACGCGCGCGCCGAATTCGGCATCGCTCAGCTGGCCGATCTCGCGGGTGTCGCCCTGCTGTGTCTGGGCCGAGGCCGCAAAGGCGGGCGGGGTTTTGTCAGACACAAGCGCGGTAAACGCGGCGCCGACGGCGATAATGCCGGCCCCGGTCAGAATAGCGGTTCGGTTCATTTGGAGTACTCCGTTATGGGATGGCCGGTTGTTCGGGGGGTGCCGGGTTATTTCCGGGCGGCTTTGGCGGCAGAAAGCACATCCTGCGCCCGTTGCCAACCACCGGACCCGTTTGGCAGCAGGCCCAGGGCGCGGCTGGCGTGAATTTCGGCATCCTCCAGCTTGCCGATCATTGCATAGCGTTCGGCAGTGACCAGCGATGCCATGCCGTTCTGACCGGTTTTTGCGTAGGTGACGGCCAGATCGCGCATCACGCGGGCATCGCGCCCGTCGCGCGCCACCGCCTTTTGCAGGACCGGCATCGCCTGATTGTACTGCCCCTGCGCGACCAGCGCGCGCCCGTATGATCCCAGCACCAGCGCATGATCGGGCGCGGCGTTGACCGCGCGCGCATAGGCCGCCGTGGCGGCGGCAAACTGCCGGTTTTCCATCAGGATCTGGCCGCGCAGCTCGTGATAGAACGCATCACCGGGGCGCAGGGCTATGGCGCGGTTCATCTCCGCCAGAGCGTTTTGCAGGTTCGACTGGCGATGCCACGCGATGGCCGCGCGCATATGTCCCACATCGGCAAAGCCGGAACTGCCTGCGTGGCCCAGCGTCCATTTGGGGCCGCGCGTGAACGCCGACAGCTTGCCCTTGGCGCGGGCAAACCAATAGAGGTCTTCGTTGCCCGGTGGAAACCGTCCTGCATATTCCGCCGTCTGGCGTCTGAGCACACGCACACGATCCGCTGACAGCGGGTGGGTGCGCGCATAAGGATCCTGCCGCGTGTCCGGCAGCGCCTCTTGTCCGCGAAAGATGTCCATCACGGCCACCGCGCCGCCCGGATCGCGGCGCGCGCGCACCATATAGGCCACGCCGGCGCTGTCGGCGCTGCTTTCCTCGGCGCGGGTATGGGCAAAAAACAGGCGTTGCGCGCTGCCCTGCGCACCCAGCGCGATACCCGCCGCCGCCTGCGCATTGCCCGAGGCGGCCCCCGCGGCCGCAGCCAGCGCAAGGCCCAGCCCGGCAGCGGTGCGCGCGTTGCGCATGTTCAGCGGGCGGCGCACCAGATGGCCGTTGGCGATATGAGCCGCCTCATGCGCAATGACCGATTGCAGCATCTGAGGCGTCTCCATCTTCAGAAGCAGGCCCGAATGGACGAATATCGTGTCGCGGTCCACGACAAAGGCGTTCAGGCGCCGGTCATCTATCACCAGCACATTCATGCGATTTGCGTTCAGGCCGGCCTGTTGCAAAATGGGCTGGGCCAGCTGCATCAATGCGTATTCAATATCCGGATCGCGCAGCAGGGACAGCGCGCGGGCGGGCTGCGCCACCGTCGCCCCCAGCAGCGCCAGCGCCAGCGCAAGACGTGCCAGCAGGGGCGGGAACGTGTAGGTGCGGCGGTGTCGCATGGGCAATCTCCGGATCAGGCAGCGCAAAGCTTAGAGGGTAGGGACACTGCACTTCAACCCGGCGCGGCGGGGGCCTGCGCGATTGTGATCGCCGCGGCGTTGCGCGTAGCGATCCGGGCGGGACAGTGGGCAAAGCCGCTGTTAAGGTGCGCCGAAAAACCGCCGGAGCCGAACAGACCATGATCAGATTTTGCCTTGCCCTTGCGGCTGTTTTCATCAGCGGCGCAGCGCCATCGGCCGCGCAGGAAGGCTTTGGCGGGTTGGCGCGGCTGAACGCCGAGGCCAGCGCGATCACCGCAAAGCGCGGCGAGCTGCGCATTCAGCTGGCGCTAAGCCAGGGCGTGCCGTTCCGCATCTTCACGCTGGACGCGCCTGCGCGCTTTGTCATCGACTTCCGCGAGGTGGACTGGGCCGGCACGCTGGGGCCGGAACTGGTGCAGACCGATCTGGTGCGCGCCGCGCGTGTGGGCGGGTTTCGACCCGGCTGGTCGCGCATGGTGCTGGAGCTGGCCGGCCCCTTCGCGCTGGTCCATGCGGTGCTGAATACCGGCGCCGCCGATGGCAGCGCCGATCTGGTCCTGACGCTGGCCCATACCTCGCCCGAGGCATTCGCCGAAGGCGCCGGCGTGCCGGATCCGCAGCCCGGCTGGGATCTGCCGCCGCCTGCCGATGTGGGCGCGGCGCCCGCCCGCGCACCGGGTGCGCCGCTGGTCGTGGTGCTGGACCCCGGCCATGGCGGGATCGACCCCGGCGCCGATGCGGGCGGCACGCTGGAGAAAGATCTGATGCTGGGTTTCGCCCGCGAATTGCGGGAGGCGCTGCTGCGCGCGGGCGACATCGACGTGGTGCTGACGCGCGATGACGACAGCTTTGTCTCGCTGGAGCGGCGGGTCAGCATAGCGCACAGCGCGCGCGCGGATCTGTTCCTGTCGCTTCACGCGGATTCGCTGGGCGAGGGGTCAGCAAGGGGCGCGACCATCTACAAACTCAGCGCCGATGCCAGCGATGCCGCCAGTGCCGCGCTGGCCGAACGGCACAACCGCGCCGATATGCTGGCCGGGATCGACCTGTCGGGCACCGATGACGTGGTGGCCGACATGCTGATGGATCTGGCCCGGATGGAGACGCAGCCGCGCGCCGATCTGATGGCGCGCGCGCTGGTGGTCGGGCTGAAGGATGCCGGCCTGCCGGTCAATTCGCGGCCCCTGCGCAGCGCCAGTTTTTCGGTGCTGAAATCGCCGGACATCCCGTCGATCCTGCTGGAACTGGGATTTTTGTCAAATGGCCGCGATCTGGGCAATTTGACGGACCCCGCATGGCGCGGAAATATGGCGCAGGCGATCACCGATGCAATCAAGGCGTGGATGATTGCGGACGCGGCCAATTCGCGGCTGGTGCGCCAGTAATCTGTGCGCGATTGGGCGGATATTGGCGCGCTTGTGTTTTGACGGCGGCAGCGCGGGTGCATATATGACCCTTGGGACCATAAAGGTGGGCGTGCGTGCTTAGATTCATATTGACGTTTTTCGGGTCGATTTTCAGCCTGATCACCATGGGTATCATGGTTGTCGCGCTCAGCATCGGCGCGATTTTCTATATCTATGGCCGCGACTTGCCCAGTCACCAGAGCCTTGCCAACTACACCCCGCCGACCATCAGCCGGATTTTCTCGGGCGAGGGGCGGATCATTGACGAATTCAGCCGCGAGCGGCGCCTGTTCACTCCCGCCGAGGATATCCCCCAGCTGGTGAAAGAAGCGTTCATTTCCGCCGAGGACAAGAATTTCTATTCTCACGGCGGCTATGATGCGCGCGGTATCGCGGCGGCGGTGATCGAGGCGGTGCAGACACGCGGGCGCACCGTGCGCGGCGCCTCGACCATTCCGCAGCAGGTTGTGAAAAACTTCCTTCTGTCCGGCGACCGCAAGATCGAGCGCAAGATCAAGGAAATCATCCTTGCCACCCGCATCGAAGAGGCGCTGACCAAGGAAAAGATCCTTGAGCTATACCTGAATGAAATCTTTCTGGGTCAGAACAGCTATGGCGTGGCTGCGGCTGCGCAGACCTATTTCAACAAATCCTTGCGCGATCTGGCCCCGCACGAGGCGGCGTTTCTGGCCTCCATGCCCAAGGCGCCCAGCGATTTCCATCCGGTGCGCGCCAAGGATGCGCTGCTGGCCCGGCGTAATTTCGTGCTGCGGGAAATGAAACAGAACGGCTATCTCACTCAGGCCGTTTTCGAGCAGGAGGTCGCCCAACCGCTGCAAAGTGTCCAGAACGGCGATTTTGAGCCGTTTTCCGCCGCGCTGCCGCCCCGCGACTATTTCACTGATGAAATCCGCCGCCAGCTCAGCCGTGATTTCGGCGAAGGGGAGTTTTTCTCGGGCGGGTTCACGGTACGCGCGACGATTGATCCTGAAATGCAGGCCGAGGCAGCCGTGGCATTGCAAGGCAAGCTGGAGCAGTATGACCGCAATCTGGGCCGCTGGCGCGGCACCGGCAAATCGCTGCCACCCGAGGCGCTGGAGAGCGAAGAAGCCTGGCGCGCCGCCCTGTCCGAGGTCAGCGTCGCGCGCGACATCAATCTGGACAGCCATTGGTTTCCTGCGGTGATCCTTGAAATCGGCGATCAGCGGATGCGCATCGGCGTTGAGGGTATCAAGGAATCCGAGGCAGAGCCGCAGGTGATCCCGCGCGAGGATATCAGCTGGCTGCCGAAGAATTTTCAGGACACGTTCAAGGTGGGGCAGGTGGTGCATGTGCGCCGCATGACCAAGGACGGCGCCTTTGTCCGCTGGACCCTGCGACAGGTGCCGCAAGTGCAGGGCGGGTTCATGGCGATGGACGTCAACACGGGCCGCGTTCTGGCCATGCAGGGCGGTTTTTCCTACCAGAATTCGGTGTTCAACCGCGCCACGCAGGCCAAGCGTCAGCCCGGCTCCAGTTTCAAGCCGTTCGTTTATGCGGCCGCGCTGGACAGCGGCTATAGCCCCGCCACCATCGTGGTTGACGCCCCGATCGAGGTGAACACGCCGCAGGGCCTGTGGCGTCCGCGCAACTCTTCCAACCGCTATTATGGCCCGACGCCGCTGCGCACCGGGATCGAGCAGTCGCGCAACCTGATGACCGTTCGCCTTGCGCAGGAGGTGGGCATGGATACCGTCGCCGCCTACGCCGAACGCTTTGGCGTTTATGACAACATGGGGCCCTATCTGGCGAACGCGTTGGGGTCCGAGGAATCGACCGTTTACAAGATGGTGGCCGCCTACGCGATGTTCGCCAATGGCGGCGAGCGGGTAGAGCCGACGCTGGTGGACCGGGTGCAGGACCGCTACGGGCGCACCGTGTACCGCCATGATGAGCGCATCTGCACCGATTGCGACGATCCGACCATCGCGCCGGGGCGCAGTCCGCGCATCGTGTCAAACCGCGAGCGGGTGATCGACGCGATCACCGCCTATCAGCTGACCTCGATGATGCGCGGCGTGGTCGAGCGCGGCACGGCTGCGGGCAACGTCAACCTGCCGGTCCCCGTCGCGGGCAAGACGGGGACGACCAACGACGCGCGCGATGTCTGGTTTATCGGCTTTACCAGCAATATCGTCGCGGGATGCTATATCGGCTATGACCAGCCGCGCAGTCTGGGGCGCAGCGCCTATGGCGCGGGCATGTGCGGGCCGGTTTTCACCCAGTTCATGCGCAAGGCGACGGCCAAATATGGCGGCGGCGAATTTGCCGTGCCGCCCGGTGGCCATTTTATCAAGATCGACCGCCGCACCGGTGCCCGCCTGCCCGATGACGCCTCGGGCGCGACGGTCGTGGCCGAGTATTTCCGCGACGGCGAGGATCCGATGTTTGGCCTGATGTATGATGGCGGTTTTGCCATGGGCAACGATCTGGAGCTGTTCCGCGAGGGCGAGGACGAGCAGGTGCGCAACGTCACCACCTCCAGCGGCCAGACCGGCCAGGTGGGCAAGAAGGCGACGTTCGGCTCGATGTCGTCGGGCGGATTGTACTGACGTCCTCGGCGCGCGCTGCGCGCTTGCCGGGCAAGCCATGCTGCGCTATCACGCGAACGAACCACCGGGAAAGCATACATGCGCGCTGAAATTCAGACCATCACCAACGAGATTCAGACATCGCTGGAGCTGCTGCGCCAGCGGCTGGGCTGGGAGACGGCCCAGCACCGGCTGGAGGAATTCAACGCGCGCGTTGAGGATCCGACGCTGTGGGATGACCCGGCCAATGCGCAAAAGGTGATGCGCGACCGGCAGGCGCTGGTCGACGCGCTGGAGACGCATGACAGCATTCAAGCCGATCTGTCGGACAATCTGGAGCTGATCGACATGGGCGAGGCCGAAGGCGACACCGACGTCGTGGCCGAGGCTGAAGCCGCCCTGAAGGCGCTGAAAAAACGCGCCGCCGCCAAGGAGCTGGAGGCGCTTCTGGACGGCGAGGCCGACGCAAACGACACGTTCCTGGAAATCAACGCAGGCGCGGGCGGGACCGAATCCTGCGATTGGGCCAGCATTCTGGCGCGCATGTATGTGCGATGGGCTGAAAAGCGCGGCTATTCTGTCGAATTGCAATCCGAACAGTCGGGCGACGAGGCGGGCATCAAATCGGCGGCGTACAAGATCAGCGGGCACAACGCCTATGGCTGGCTGAAGTCGGAATCCGGGGTGCATCGCCTTGTACGGATCAGCCCGTTCGATTCGGCGGCCAAGCGGCACACGTCCTTCTGCTCGGTCTGGGTTTACCCGGTGGTTGACGATAATATTGATATCGAGGTGAACCCGTCGGACATCCGTATCGACACCTATCGCAGTTCCGGCGCGGGCGGGCAGCACGTGAACACGACCGATTCCGCCGTTCGCATCACGCACCATCCCACCGGAATCGTCGTGACGAGTTCGGAAAAATCGCAGCACCAGAACCGCGATATCGCCATGAAGGCCCTGAAATCACGGCTCTACCAACTGGAGCTGGACCGCCGGAATGCAGCCATCAACCAGGCGCATGACGCCAAGGGCGATGCGGGCTGGGGCAACCAGATCCGCAGCTACGTCTTGCAGCCCTACCAGATGGTCAAAGACCTGCGTACCCTGCACGAGACGTCCGATACCAAGGGCGTGCTGGACGGCGATCTGGACCCGTTCATGGCGGCCACATTGGCGATGAATGTCAGCGGCAAGAGCCGGGCAGAAGCGCAGGGCGACTGAACCATCTGCGGACACGTGATGACCTGCGCCGCAGAATGCGTATTTTCAGCAGGATGAAAGTACGCCTGCGGCCTGCGTCACTTTAACGGGTCATGCCCCCAATTCATCAGGGAGTATCGCCAGTCAGAGTGCTGCTTGTCCTCGTCCGGGCCGCCCTGGGCGGTGTGACGGTTGATGTAGCCCACGACCTTGGCCATGTGATCCCACTGGCTGTCCGTCAGCTGATCCTTGTTCGTGCGCTTGATGTCGATGATACGGCGCCCGGAGGCGTGGCCGGTGGATTCGCCGGAATCGCTGTCGCCGACTGATTTGGAGTCGTCTGTTTGCAGCCACTCCTCCAGCTCTTGCGGGGCCATATTGACCAGATCGCGCCATTCGCGCCAGATGTCGTCACGGGATTTGGACGATGACATGGGTAGGGTCCTTTCGCTATGCTTACGGCTTGATAACCGCGCCGCGCAGGATTGGTTGCGCAGGCGCCTCACGGGGAGGGCAGGGATGCAAGACACAAAGCTGGCGGGCGCCGGGATATCGCAGGCGGGGCCAGAGCTGGGCGTGCCGGAAATGGGCACGCCGACATTTGCCATGCTGGCAGAGGCCCTGCGCCGTGGGTGGCGCGACATGCGCCGCGCGCCGGGCTATGCGCTGATTTTCGCGGGGGTCTATGTCGCGATTGGCTGGCTGATGGTCTGGGTGACTGCCGCCACGGGACACACCTATTGGCTGACATTTGCGGCGGTCAGTTTTCCGCTGATCGGGCCATTTGCGGCGGTTGGTCTGTACGAGGTCAGCAACCGTCTGGAGCAGGGATTTCCCCTGCAACCGGGCGCTGTGTTTGGTGTGATCCGCAGCCAAGGACAGCGTCAATTACCGTCGATCTGCGTGATCATCGTGATGATCTTCCTGTTCTGGTTCTTCCTGGCACATATGATTTTCGCGCTGTTCCTGGGTTTTTCCACGATGACAAATGTGTCGACATCCTTTGCGATATACCTGACATCCGAGGGGATCGGGATGCTGACCGTGGGCACCATCGTGGGCGGATTGTTCGCGCTTTTGATTTACATGATCACCGTGATCGCGCTGCCGCTGCTTCTGGACCGGGAGGTGGATTTTGTCACCGCCATGATCACCAGTTTTGGTGTGGTCACGGCCGATCCGGTGCCGATGCTGGCATGGGCGCTGTTTATCGCCGGGGCGACGTTTCTGGCGCTGCTACCCGGTTTCCTGGGGCTGTTTCTGGTGCTGCCGCTTCTGGGGCATGCGACATGGCATCTGTACCGTCTGCTTTGTGAGGCGGCCTAATCTGCCCCCGGCTTTGATCAGCGAAATGGCTGGTCCAGCCGCAACAGGCGGGCATGAAACGGCGGCACATCGTGCAGCCCGATCAGGCCCGCGGTGCGCGCGGCCGACAATATGGCGCCGGTATTGCTGCCCAGATGTTCGTACACCATGCGCGCGGCGCGGATGCCGCTGATCTTTTCGCGGACGGTCCGGGTCACGTAGCCCTCCCACAGGTTGCGCTGGAACGACGTTTCCGGCGCCAGAAAGTTGAACGAGCAGGCCATCGAATTGCGGTGGGTCACGATGATCATGATCCCCTCTTCCTGCCGCATGACGATGCCGCGATATTCGCGGTCGCGCGGCGATGTGGACAGACCTTGCGCGCGCATCGCCTCACGCGGCTCGTAGCCGCGCAAAAACGTATAGCCATCCTCGCGGTGGATCAGCACCAGTCCCATCACAAACTGCGCCTCGTCAATGAAGCTGCGCCGCACGAATCGGTAGATACCATTGGGAAACAGATCCTCGGGCACCGCGATCGGCTCGGCGCCGAAGAATCCGGCAACAACGGGGTGGCCCAGCAAATCGAATGACGAACTGCGCAGATCATCGACCGGCTCCAGCAGGATGCGGGCATCGGTATCAAAGAACTGGCAGATCCGGTGCAGCACGTCCGGACGCGGGAAGCTTTCGCCACTGAGGTAGCGATTGAACTGGGTGCGGTTAATGCCCAGATCGCGGCACAGCCCGGCAACTGACGGATAATCGGCGCTGAGCGCCTGAAGGTTTTCGCCAAAGATCGCCCGCAGTCGGGCGGGGTCCATCTGGCGATCGGATGAAACTGTCATGGACCCGGCCACTGGGGCAGCGCCCTGCACAGACCTGTACGGATCGGGCATGCTGCGGCGGCGCGCAGAGGCGTCACGCAGGTTCGGTTTGCGGTCGACCGTGTCATGGCGAACTCCCGTTAAACTCTTGCTTTGTCTCTGTCATATCCAGTCCGTCGTGGATTGGACAGGGTGTCACGAGATGTGACGCTGGTTGGCGTCAGTTTTTGCACAATATGACACAAATACCAAGCAGCAGACGCGAATACAAACATGGTCGACTGCCTGATAACACGACATTTTGATTAACGGGATGACCCTGAGTGAGACGGTGATGACGCACCGCGCGGATCAGGACAATCGGCTGGCGCTGCATTTCAGGGCGCTATGGAATTTTGAAATTTTGGGGGATTATGCATGTACGGAGTCGTTCTTTGGACTGATCAACGCGAAAACAAGGCCGTGATATGGTGCGAGGATCATGGAGATCTGGCATTCTATCATGGTGCGGCAGGCGGCGATTCTGCAATGGCGGCGGGTGATCTGATCGAGTTCGAAGTGAGCGACAAAGGCGACATGCGCCTTGCGGATCTGCCGCGACTGGTGACGCGCCGCAGTCATCCCGCACTGGCCGCCGAGCTGAAGCGGGCGGGGGCGCGGACCGGCCGCATCAGCGATGCCTTTGGCGGCGAAATGCCAAAATTCAATCACAGCTCCGACGCCAAATATACCCAGTCGCAAGGCGACCGGGCCGCGAACGTCATTCCGTTCAGCCGGGCGCCGCAGGCCGCATACGCCTGATTTCAGGGCGGCGAAGCTTTGCAAGTTTTAGAAAAGCGGGCCGTTTAAACGGCCCGCTTTTTTTGTGTTAATTGAGGTTTCAGCGCGCCCGCACGCGCGGCGATCAAACGCCGCGCGGCAAGGCGGCGATGCCGGTGCGCGCCAGATCGGACAGGCCAAGCGGGCGCATCAGATCAGCGAAAGCGCCGATTTTTTCGGACGTGCCGGTGATTTCGAAGGTGAAGCTGTCCAGCGTGCTGTCGACGACATTGGCCCGGAAGATATCGGCAAGGCGCAGCGCCTCGACGCGTTTGTCGCCTTCGCCGACCACTTTGAGCAGTGCAAGCTCGCGTTCGACGGTCGGGCCTTCGACCGTCAGGTCGTTGACCCGGTGAACCGGCACAATGCGGCCCAGTTGCGCCTTGATCTGTTCAATGACCTGCGGGGTGCCGGTGGTCACGATTGTGATGCGGCTGGTATGTCCTTCGTGGTCGATTTCGGCCACGGTCAGGCTGTCGATATTGTATCCGCGACCGGAAAACAGGCCGATGACGCGGGCCAGCACGCCGGCCTCGTTATCGACGATGACGGCGAGCGTGTGACACTCCTCGATATCCGAAAAGGTGGTGCGCAGGTTATAGGCCGAATGTTTGTTCGAGCCTTTTTTGATGTTCAGTGCAGACATGGCCTGTCTCCTTTGCAGCAGCGCCGCGGGGGCGCGATTTTTCTGCGAAAAATCTTGGGTTTGGCGGATGTTGCGCGCCGTTCTTAAACCATCACCGCGCCTTTGGAGCCGATGGCGCCCTTGGTCGATGCCTCGCCCAGCAGCATTTTGTTATGCGGCTCGCCCGACGGGATCATGGGGAAGCAGTTTTCATGCTTTTCCACCAGACAATCAAAGATCACCGGGCCGTCATAATTGATCATTTCCATGATCGCATCGTCCAGATCGGCGGGGTCCGAGCAGCGGATGCCCTTGGCGCCGAAGGCTTCGGCCAGTTTGACAAAATCGGGCAGGGCCTCGGACCATGAGTGCGAGTAGCGCTCGCCGTGCAGAAGCTCCTGCCACTGGCGCACCATGCCGAGGCGTTCGTTGTTCAGGATGAACTGCTTGACCGGCAGGCGGAACTGGATCGCGGTGCCCATTTCCTGCATGTTCATCAGCCAGCTTGCCTCGCCCGCGACGTTGATGACCAGCGCATCGCGGTGGGCCATCTGCACGCCGATGGATGCCGGAAAGCCGTAGCCCATGGTGCCAAGGCCGCCCGAGGTCATCCAGCGGTTCGGATCCTCGAAACCCAGATATTGCGCCGCCCACATCTGATGCTGGCCGACTTCGGTGGTGATGTAGCGATCATGGCCCTTGGTCAGCGCCTCCAGCCGTGCAAGTGCATGCTGCGGCTTGATCGTCGGACCATCCTGTTTGAAACTGAGGCAATCGACCTTGCGCCACTCATCGATGCGGGCAGTCCATTTGGCGATGGCTTCGCTGTTGACCTTGCGGCCGCGCGACGTCCAGATCTTCAGCAGATCCTCCAGCACGTTGGCAATGTCCCCGACGATGGGAATGTCGGCCTTGATCACCTTGTTGATCGAAGAGGGATCGATGTCGATATGCGCCTTTTTCGAGCCGGGGCTGAACGCGTCCAGCCGCCCGGTGATCCGGTCGTCAAAGCGCGCGCCGATATTGATCATCAGATCGCAATCGTGCATCGCCATGTTCGCCTCGTAAAGGCCGTGCATGCCCAGCATCCCCAGCCAGCCCTTTCCGCTGGCCGGATAGGCGCCAAGGCCCATGAGGGTGGAGGTGATCGGGATGCCGGTCGCATCGACCAGCTCGCGCAGCAGGCGGCTGGCCTCGGGGCCGGAGTTGATCACGCCGCCGCCGGTGTAGAAAACCGGACGCTTGGCTGTCTCCATCGCGGCGACCAGTTCGGTGATGGCGTCGGGGTCGCCTTTGATCTGCGGCTGGTAGTGGCTGGTGCGCACCTTTTGCGGCGGCGTGTAGGCGGCGCTGGCGAATTGCACGTCCTTTGGGATATCGATCAGCACCGGGCCGGGGCGTCCGGCCGTGGCAACGTGAAAGGCCTCGTGGATGACCGCAGACAGTTTGGCCGTGTCCTTGACCAGCCAGTTATGTTTGGTGCAGGGGCGGGTGATGCCGACCGTATCCGCCTCCTGAAAGGCATCGGACCCGATCATGAAGGTCGGCACCTGGCCGGTCAGAACGACGATGGGAATGCTGTCCAGCAGCGCATCGGTCAGGCCGGTGACCGCGTTGGTCGCGCCGGGGCCGGACGTCACCAGCACCACGCCCGGTTTGCCGGTCGAGCGGGCGTAGCCTTCGGCAGCGTGGACGGCGCCCTGTTCATGGCGCACCAGAATGTGCTGGATGTCGTTTTGCTGGAAAACCTCGTCATAGATCGGCAGGACAGCGCCGCCGGGATACCCAAAGACGACGTCCACGCCCTGATCCTTGAGGGCCTGAACCACCATTTTCGCTCCGGTCATCTGACGTGTCATTGCTTTGCTCCGTTCATGACATCATTCCGCTTGCGCGCATAAAAAAACCCCCGTCTGGGCGGGGGCGCATGGGGTACCTTTAGGGTGTCCGCCTAGCGGCCCATGCGCATTTTCCGGTGTACTACTACCACATGTCCCAAGGGGCCATTCCTTATTGCGTGCGAGGCAGACATTATGAGGGCCCGTGCGCAGGGTCAAGCCGATCCGCCGGATAAAGTGTCGCAGGGTTGTGAAAATCTTTGCGATTGTTGCGCCACATGCGTCAAGTTTGATGTTTTTCTATGGTGGCTGACCCGGAAACGCGTAATTTTGAGAGGATGAAAGTTGACGCCGCGCGAATATCACCTGTCTGTGACGAAACGGCGAAGCGGGCGTGCGGCCTTCGGCGCGCATTTGGGGGCGCACTGTGTCAAGTTGTGGTTCAACTCTATCCTGAAACGCTTTAGGGAGTGGCCAAACGATCTGTTCATGGAGAAACGTGATGAAGATTCGTGAGGCTTTGACCTTCGATGATGTGCTTTTGGTTCCTGCTGCGTCAACCGTGCTGCCCAGCACCGCGGACGTGCGCACACGGGTCACGAAATCCATATCGCTGACAATTCCGCTGCTGAGTTCGGCCATGGATACGGTGACCGAGGCGCGCATGGCGATCTGCATGGCGCAATCGGGTGGAATGGGCGTGATTCACCGTAATTTCGATATCGACCAGCAGGCAGCCGAGGTGCGGCAGGTCAAGCGGTTCGTCTCGGGCATTGTCTATAATGCGATCACCCTGACGCCCGATCAGACGCTGGCAGACGCCAAGGCGTTGCAGGAGCAATATAACGTCACCGGATTTCCCGTGGTCGACACCACTGGCAAGGTTGTCGGAATCGTCACCAACCGCGACATGCGCTTTGCCCAGGATGCAAATACGCCGGTCAGCGTGATGATGACGTCCGACGATCTGGCGATCTTGCACGAGCCTGCCGATCTGGAAGAGGCCAAGTCGCTGATGAAGGCGCGCCGGATCGAAAAACTGCTGATAACGGACGGGCAGGGCAAGCTGACCGGTTTGCTGACGCTGAAAGACACCGAACAGGCCGTGCTGAACCCGTCGGCCTGCAAGGATCAGATGGGACGCTTGCGCGTCGCGGCGGCATCGACCACCGGCGATGCCGGCTTCGAGCGGACAGAGGCGCTGATCGACGCGGGCTGTGACATGGTGGTGATCGACACCGCGCACGGCCATTCGGCCGGCGTTGCGGAGGCCGTGCAGCGCGCCCGCAAGATTGCGGGTGATGCGCAGATCGTTGCCGGCAATGTGGCGACGGGCGATGCGGTGCGTGCGCTTATTGATGCGGGCGCCGATGCGGTCAAGGTGGGCATTGGGCCGGGCAGTATTTGCACCACGCGGATGGTGGCCGGCGTCGGCGTGCCGCAGTTGACCGCGATCATGGATTGCGCTGCCGCCGCTGGCGATATTCCGATTATCGCGGATGGGGGCATCAAGTTTTCCGGCGATTTCGCCAAGGCAATCGCCGCTGGTGCGTCCTGCGCCATGGTTGGCAGCATGATCGCCGGCACGGACGAGGCGCCGGGCGAGATGATCCTGTTCCAGGGCCGCTCGTACAAGGCATATCGCGGCATGGGATCCCTGGGGGCGATGGCGCGCGGTTCGGCTGATCGCTATTTTCAAAAGGACGCTGCCAGCGACAAACTGGTGCCCGAAGGGATTGAGGGGCAGGTCCCCTACAAGGGGGCTGCCGGCACAGTCATCCATCAGTTGGTTGGCGGCTTGCGGGCCGCGATGGGCTATACCGGCTGCGCCACGGTGGAGGAGATGCGCCGAAACTGCGAATTTGTCCGCATCACCGGTGCCGGGCTAAGCGAGAGCCATGTGCACGACGTGCAGATCACCCGCGAGTCGCCGAACTACCGGATCGGCTCGTGATTTCAACGTGTTGCGGCGGGTGTTTAAAGTGATCGGCGCCGGGGTGCGCGCGTGACGCCGGGCGCCCGCGTTCAGGCGGCGATCGAGGTTCTGGATCAGATCGCAAGCGGCGAGGCGGCCGAGAAGGCGCTGATCGGCTGGGCGCGGCGATCGCGCTTTGCCGGATCGGGCGACCGGGCGGCGGTGCGGGATCACGTTTTTCAGGCGCTGCGCTGCTGGCGGTCCTACGCCTGCCTTGGTGGCGGGGAGACTGGCCGCGCGCGCATGATCGGCGCGCTGCGCGCCTCTGGCGTTGATCCAACCACGGTCTTTACCGGCGAGGGCCATGCACCTGCGCCGCTCGGCGCAGCGGAACAGGATGCGGGGTGCGTGCCGACCGGGGCGGATGCCTGCGACATGCCGGAATGGCTGCTGGAGCAGTTTCGCGCATCCTTGGCAGACAAGGCCGAAGCGAACGCGCACGCGCTCAAGCAGCGCGCACCTGTGATGCTCCGGGTAAACCGGCGCAAGACGGATCGCAGTAGCGCAATCGCCTTGCTGGCCGGTGAGGGCATCGAATGCGCTGCGCACCCTGTCGCGGATATGGCCCTGATCGTGACGCAGGGCGCGCGGCGCGTGGCCCGCAGCGCAGCCTATCTTGAGGGGCATGTCGAGCTACAGGATGGATCAAGTCAGGCGGCCATGGACGGCGTTGACCTGCACGGTGTGACACGGGTGCTGGATTATTGCGCCGGTGGGGGTGGCAAATCGCTGGCGCTGGCGGCGCGCAGTGACGCCCGGTTTTACGCCCATGATGCAGATCCCGCGCGCATGCAGGATCTGCCGGAGCGGGCGACGCGGGCCGGTGCGCGCATTTGCGTCCTGAAAACGCTGCCTGAACCGCCCGAGTCATCCTATGACATCGTCTTGTGTGATGTGCCCTGTAGCGGCTCGGGTACATGGCGCCGCACGCCCGAGGCGAAATGGCGCCTGACGCCCGAGCGGCTGGCGGATCTGACGCAACTTCAATCGCAGATTTTGACCACGGCGGCGCGATACGTGGCGCCGGGCGGGCAGCTGATATACGCGACCTGTTCGGTTCTGACGGTCGAAAACGAGGCCCGGATTGAGGCATTTTTGTCTGAAACACCCGGCTGGGTGCGGCGCAAAATCCACAGATTCGATGTGAGCGAAGGCGGGGATGGCTTCTTCGTGGCGCATCTTGGCCGCGACTGATACGCCCGTAGTCAACCCTGACGTGCAAACCGCAAGGCGTTAAGCCGAACTTAATTGGTTTGATCCAAAGATTGGGGCATCGAGTCGCAATTCAGGGCAAACAGGTTTGACACATCCCTCACTCACTCTCGAGCCGATCAAGCGCGCTGCAACGCAGATGCGCCCGCATGCGGGGCTGGTCTTCTGCTCTGCAATCCTTTTCGCGGTGACGGCCTTTTTGCTTCCTTCGGGGGTGGAGCAACAGGGGGTCATCCTTGTCGCCCTGATCCTGGGATGTTCGGCGGGATGGATATTGCTGATGTCCTGGCTGGACAGGGCAGCGACGGTCAAGGCGGCCGAGGCGCGAGGCGGTACATTTATTGATCGAACATGACGCTGCTGCCAGCATTGTCACGGGTCCGGACGGCGCGATTTTGTGTTGCAATGCGGCCGCGCAGCGCAGCTATAATGCGCAGCAGTTTGACACGCTTGGGGGGGCCTTGCAGCCGCTGATTGCCAATCCCGGCGCTCTTCTTTTTCGGCTGCAAACCCGCGCCGGCGTGCGCGGTTCGGCCCACGAGGACGTGGTCACTGGAACAGGTCACGTGCGATTGTCCGTCCATCGCACGGGTACGGGCAACCTTCTGTGGCGGATAGAAAAGTCTGCGGATCTGGCCGCACGGCGCAGTGATGCGGTGCCCTTGCCGATGCTGACAGTCGGGCGAAACAACGCAGTTTTGTTCATGAACGACGCCGCTCGCACCCTGATCGGTGCGGATTTCAAAAATACCGGACAGCGATTACGCTAATTCCCGGACAGCCGTTTCAGTAATTCCCGGACAGCTCGGGCACGGCTGATCATCTGCCTGCGATCATGTTTCGGTTCGGATAGTTTCGGT
>NZ_QNQP01000050.1 GCF_003316635.1 Roseovarius dicentrarchi
CTGACGTCATCGCCCGCATCTCCGACATGCCGGTCTCACGCCTGCACGAGTTGCTGCCGTGGGAATGGAACGCAGCAACGCACCAAGTCAAGGCTGCCTGACCGCGGCCCTCGGCGGATGTTTACGCTCAGGCTTTATTGTCTGCCGTCCCAAAAGGGCTTTAAACAACGCTTCTGTGCATTCCTTATGGCATTTCACGGATGCGGGGTGCCATTATCGCAAAAGGCACGCACATTTTAATTATCAATGCATACACACAAGAATAAGCGGTTTTGTGCAGCTGTCTACAATCCTAATTTTTGGTCCTGAGGGAAGACTTGGGTCTCAGTATGTATTACATGGGCTTACCGACACTGCGGCAAGGATTAGAGCATGAACGCTGTTGAAATCGAAGAGGCCATTTCCACCTTGGCCGAGCAGCCGTTCGATGCGGGCGAGTTCCCCTATGCCTTCCTGCTGGCGTTCGGGAACAAAGAGACCACCATCAAGCGCCTGCGCACGGGCGCGTCCAACAAATCTGACATCGACGGTGTTCTTCAGACCAGCAACATCCACCTCAAGACCTGCATCAAGGGCGAGGTGGCCCAGACCCTCACAGCCCTCAAAGACAGCCCCGCCACCACCAAGTCCAAGGCAAAGTTCATCCTTGCCACCGATGGCACCGATCTTGAGGCCGAGGACATCACCACCGGCGACACCATCGCCTGCGCCTATACCGATTTCCCCGACCACTTCGGGTTCTTCCTGCCGCTGGCGGGGATCAGCACCGTCAAGCAGATCCGCGAAAGCGCGTTTGACATCCGCGCGACCAGCCGCCTCAACCGGCTTTATGTCAAACTGATCGAGGATAACCCCAACTGGGGCACCGCCGCGCGGCGCCATGACATGAACCACTTCATGGCGCGGCTGATCTTTTGCTTCTTCGCCGAAGACACCGATATTTTTGTCAGCGATAACCTGTTCACCGCGACGATTGACCAGATGTCGAACCGCGATGGGTCCAACACCCACGAGATCATCAGCGAAATCTTCCGCGCGATGAACACTGCCATTGCGGACAGGGCAGGGGCCAAGCTGCCCCGCTGGGCCGATGCCTTTCCCTATGTGAACGGTGGGTTGTTCTCGGGCAGCACCGAGGCGCCGCGCTTTTCCAAGATCGCGCAGCGCTACCTCAGCCATATCGGCTCGCTCGACTGGACCCAGATCAACCCCGACATTTTCGGCTCGATGATCCAGGCCGTGGCCGATGATGAGGAGCGCGGCGCACTGGGGATGCATTACACCTCCGTGCCGAACATCCTGAAGGTGCTGAACCCGCTGTTTCTTGATGATCTGCGCGAGGCGCTCACGGCGGCGGGCGACAACCCGCGCAAGTTGAAAAACCTGCGCGCCCGTATGGCCAAGATACGGGTGTTTGATCCGGCCTGCGGGTCGGGCAACTTTCTTGTCATCGCCTACAAGGAAATCCGCGCGCTTGAATTCGAGCTGAACAAGCGCAGCGGCACGCCCGAGCGGCGCAGTGACATTCCCCTAACCAACTACCGCGGGATAGAGCTGCGGGATTTCTCGGCCGAGATCGCTCGCCTTGCGCTAATCATTGCGGAGTATCAGTGTGATGTGACCTATCTGGGCCAGAAAGAGGCGCTGGCCGAGTTCCTGCCGCTGGATGCGCAAAACTGGATCACCTGTGGCAACGCGCTGCGGCTTGACTGGCTGTCGATCTGCCCGCCCACGGGGACGGGGGTGACGTTTCAGTCGGACGATCTGTTCATGTCACCGCTGGAGCAGGCCCAGATTGATTTCGAGAACGAGGGCGGAGAAACCTATATCTGTGGCAACCCGCCCTATCTGGGATCGACGTGGCAGAGCAAAGAGCAGAAAGAAGACCTTGGCCGCATCTTTGACGGGCGCACCAAAAGCTGGAAGTCGCTCGACTATGTCGCGGGCTGGTTTATGAAAGCCGCCGATTACGGGCTACACACGCCGACCTTGTCGGCCTTTGTGTCCACCAACTCCATCTGTCAGGGGCAGCAGGTGCCGATCCTTTGGCCGCTCATTTTCGAGACAGGGCACGAGATTTCCTTTGCCCATACCTCGTTCAAATGGGCCAACCTGGCCAGCCACAACGCAGGTGTGACCGTGGCGATTATCGGAATCTCTAACCACGCAGGGCAGGGGCGAAAACTCTATTCGCTGGATAGTGAGGGTGAGACGGTGCTGAAAGAGGGCGATAACATCAACGCCTATCTGGTCGCCGCGCCAAACGTTGTTGTTCAGAAATCATCAAAGCCACTGACAGGCGTTGCAGAAATGAGTTTCGGCAACAAGCCTGTTGATGGCGGAAACCTCTTGATGAGTTCCGACGAGGTTGCAGCGCTTAACCTTACGCCCGACCAACACAAACGGTTCATCCGGCGCATTTATGGCTCTGCTGAGTTTATCCGTGGACTGGAGCGCTATTGCCTGTGGGTTGAGGACCGACACCTTGAAGAAGCCATGCAGATAGCGCCAGTTAAGGCTCGGATTGAGGGCGTGCGGAAAATGCGGTTGGACAGCCGTGATAAAAGCGCAAACGAAATGGCCAAGCGTGCGCATCAAATGCGCGAGATGCGCATAGGTGATAGTTGGACACTGGCCATGCCCAGGACGTCGTCGGAGGCGCGGCCATTTCTTCCGGCGGGAATAATTGACAATCGCTCCAGTGTAACAAGTGAAGCCTTCGCCCTCTACGATGCCCCGCTCTGGAATATGGCACTGATCGCCTCCCGCATCCATTTGGTCTGGATCGCCACGGTCTGCGGCAAGCTGGAAACACGATACCGCTACTCCAACACCATGGGCTGGAATACCTTCCCCGTCCCGAAGCTGACAGAGAAAAACAAAGCCGATCTTACGCGATGCGCCACCGACATCCTGCTCGCCCGCGAGGCGCATTTCCCCGCCACCATCGCCGATCTCTACAACCCTGACACTATGCCCGAAAACCTGCGCGCCGCCCACGCCCGCAACGACGAGGTGCTGGAACGCATCTACATCGGCCGCCGCTTTCGCAACGACACCGAGCGGCTGGAAAAGCTGTTCGATATGTATACGAAAATGACCACCAAGGTGAGCGCGTGATGTTCGATCGCATTGCCTACGGCGATCTGAATTCGCGCCAGAAGGAAAATTACAACTTTCAGAAAGTAGCGGCGCGGCTGGCCGATTACGGGTTCAACAGCATCCGTCTGACCGATGACTGGCAAGGTGCCGATTTCATTGCCGTGCATATCGACGGAGAGACCTTCCTCAAGGTGCAGCTGAAAGGCCGCTTGATCATTGATCGCAAATATCAGGGGAAGGGGATCCACGTCGCCTTTATCCACGGTGACGATGTGTATCTTTATGACCACGATGCCTTGGTGCATTTTATGGAAGACAACGCCAAAATCGGCGCCGATAGCGTGACCTGGCACGAAAAGGGCTTTCGCAGTTGGCCCAGCCCGCCAGCTTGGGCCATCACCTATCTCAGCGATTTCAGGATTTCTCTATGACCGGGGTCAAGAAGATCGGCATGGGGCATATGCAGGACGGGCTTGCACCGGCAATCACTGTAGATAAATGCCAGAAATCGGCATTTATCTACAGTGATTCTGCAAATTTGCGTAGGGACGTCAAAATGTTCGTAAAACCAACTTATGTTGGTCGGTTGTTCGACAAACTACGGTAACGAGCTGCTATCGGTGATAAATTCGAATTTCAATGTGATTTCACCGCCACTTTGCTCACACCTCGTTCGGTGGGAAGGTGTATGATATAAGCTTAGTATTTTTTTGTTTTTGAAGGATTTTTTTGTTTCTTGGTTTTTGTTGCGAAGGTGTGATTTGGGGCGGTAACCCTATGAGACGCTGCCCATCACGCAGGCGAAATAGGCAATAGTGTTCCCCGCAGAGCCCGATGCATTTGACATATGCAGTCGCGCTATCTCAGATGATGCCCGTATTTTTGAGATAAGGCTTGCTGCGAGCTTCCTTTCTGACATAAGGTTTTTCATATCTTCAAACGCAGGCAGTTTTCTGACATATGAACATTACAGACTTCAAAGCTGGCCAGCTTGAGGAGCGCTATCAATACAGGGCGTTCCTGCCCGAACGCGTCTGTCACGAGTGGATTGTCGCTGATCCAGAGCTGAGCGAGCTGGTGGGCCGGGCTGACCGCGCGCTTGGGGAGTTGAATGCCTTTGCGCAGCTGATACCTGATATCGATTTCTTCATCCGGATGTATGTTGCCAAGGAAGCGACGCAATCGAGCAGGATCGAAGGCACCCAGACCAACATTGAAGATGCATTCAAGGATGCCGATGATCTGAACCCCGAAGAGCGTGACGACTGGTCTGAGGTGCAGAACTACATCAACGCGATCAACTTTGCGATTGATGCGCTGGAGGAACTGCCGCTCTCTAACCGTTTGCTACGCCAGACACACGAGATTTTGCTGACTGGTGTGCGCGGTGAGAGCAAACAGCCCGGTGCTTTTCGGACCAGCCAGAACTGGATTGGCTGTTGATTGTCATTGAGAACTGACCCGGCATTTTCATCGAGATCTGACCCACCCAGTCGTTATGATCTGCTGATTATGATGGCGTCAATGCTGTTGCCTCCTTTCGCTTTTTCTTCGCTGTTTCG
>NZ_QNQP01000051.1 GCF_003316635.1 Roseovarius dicentrarchi
CACCCCGCGGTGCGGATCTATTACGGCCCGCAGGTGATCGACTGGCTGGAGGGCGGCAGGCAGGGCGATATCCCCGACGGCGCGATGGTGGTCAAGGAAATGGCCACACCCCCCGCCGCCCGCTACACCACCTACCGCGACACGCTGGAATATCTGCACCCCGATGACCCGGCAGAGGTCGAGGCGCAGATGATCGACTTCCTCCACCGGACCGGCGGACTGAACTGGACCGTCATGGTCAAGGACAGCGCGCTGTCCTACGGCGGCTGGTTCTTTGCCTCGGTGGATGCGGCGGGGCAGGTGGATGATTTCGCGGCGCCCTATGCGCCCGCCTCGGGGCAGGCCGCCGATGGCCTGTGCATGCGCTGCCATGCCTCGGCGGCGGAGGAGCTGATCTTTTCCTCGCTGGACAATATCGAGGGGTATCCCGGCGCGCCGCTGATCTTTCGCGTGGACGAAAGCTGGCGCAACATGACCGATCAGCCACCGGGGCCGATGAACCTGCCCGCCGTGCAACGCCCCGCCATGGGCCAAAGCGACGCCGCGCTGATCGAGGATTATTTTCACAACGATGCCGCCTATGACCGCGTGACTGCGGGCGCGGCAGGGGGGCGCCCGGCGCTGAACCCGGATTTTACGGCCACCTTCCCCCCGGCCGACGGGATTTCCATCCCGGCGGCGCAGGTGCCGCATATGCCCGGCCAGTGGCTGGATCATGTGCCGTCCCGCCCCGGCGGGCCGCAGCATTTCCTGACGTCGGATAATTGCGTGGGCTGTCACGGCGGCCTTGGCGGGCTGCCGTCGGGCATGGCGATGTTCCTGCAAACCGGCCCGTCCTACGGCGACGGCTATGACATCTCGCCCTATGGCGAATGGCGCTGGTCGCCGATGGGGCTGGCGGGCCGCGATCCGATTTTCCTGGCCCAGCTGGAAAGCGAATTCGCCCTGCTGGAACGGGCGGGCGCGGGCGATCTGTCCGATGCGCTTGGCACCACATGCCTGTCCTGTCACGGGGCCATGGGCCAGCGGCAATTACAGATCGACGCCCACGCAAACCCCGATGCGGGGCTGAACCCCGACGTGTTCAAGCCAGGCTACCTGTCGCTACATGCGCCGCTGACGCAGGCCGAACAGGCCGCGCAAAAGGCGGGCGGCACGTATGACTATCACCAATACGGCAACCTCGCCCGCGAGGGGGTGTCCTGCGCCGTCTGTCACCGCATCGCCCCGCCCCGGCGGGCCGAGGGGCAGCCTGACTATAACACGCTGGACACCTACCTGATGAACGGCACGACCGGCGTCTTTCAAATGACGGACGCAGACCGGCTGATCGGCCCCTATGCCGATGTGCGCCGCAAACCGATGGAAAACGCCATGGGCATCACGCCGGTGCAGGATGATTACATCAAAAGCAGCGAACTTTGCGGTGCCTGCCACACCATCAACCTGCCCAATGTCGACGCCGATATGTCGGTGCCGCTGGACGGGTACACGTCTGCGGATCAGGATGTGTTCAATCGGGCGGCCCGCAATGGCGCGGCGTTGCTCAAGGACAACTACGGCGTGACATATCCCGAAGGGCTGACCGACTTTCAGCAGTCGGTTGAACAGGCGACCTATCTGGAATGGGTCAACAGCGCCTATAGCGAGGAGGCCACGGCGCAGTCGTGCCAGGACTGCCATATGAAGTCTGATTTCCGCAGTGCCGATGGCACGGTTGCACTCGACCGGATTACCACGCAGATCGCCACGATTCAGGACACCACCCTGCCGGAGGCAACCAACCTTCTGCCGCAGGACGAGATCGACGTGCCGATGCGCGAGGGGTATCGGCGGCACAACTTTGTCGGGCTGAATGTCTTTATGGTTGAAATGCTGCGGCAGTTCCCCACCGAAATGGGCATGGGACTGACCCAGCCCATGACCTATGCCACCAATGGCGCCCAGCTGGCCATTGACACGATGGCGCAGCAGGCGCGCGAGGAAACCGCCGGGATCGACATCGCCGTGCGCTCCGAAGCCACGGGGATCATGGCCGATATCACCGTCACCAACCGCACCGGCCACCGGCTGCCTTCGGGCGTGGGATTTCGCCGCGCCTTTCTGGAGGTGAAGGCGGTGGACGCCGCCGGGCAGGCCCTGTGGTGTTCGGGCTGCACCAATGGCGCCGGGGTGATCGTGGACGGCGCAGGCGCGCCTTTGCGGACCGAATTTCTGGACGATGTGCCGGAGGGGGCGGACGTGGCGCTTTACCAGCCGCACCACCGGGTTGTGACCGCGCAGGGCCAGGTGCAGATCTACGAGGAGCTGACCCGCAACGCCAAGGGTGCCTTTACCACCAGTTTCGTGAACCGCGTCTCGCACCCCAAGGATAACCGGCTGACCCCGCACGGGGCGCTGGCGCCGGGCACAGCGGCCTTCGAGGCCAAATTCGGCGGCAGCGCCGTGACCGCCGCCTTTATGAAGGCCACCCTGCCCGAGGGCGGCGCGGCGCAGGATCCCGATTTCACCGCCGGTTCGGACCGGATTGAATACCGCATCGCGCTGCCTGCCGGTGTTGATCCCGCCGGGGTGACCGTGACGGCGACACTCTATTCACAGGCGATCCCGCCCTATTACCTCAAGCAGCGGTTCGACACCGCGCCGGACGGCCCGGCGACACGGCGGCTGTATTATCTGGCCAGCCACCTGCGGACCGAAGGCACGCTGATCGAGGATTGGAAGCTGGCAACCGCCACCGCGTCGGCGACGCTGCGCTAAGCCGGGCCATATCCGCCCGGCGCAAGGGGCGCGCATCGGGCCGCCGCCCTATTCCACGTCAATAGCTTGAGGAGATGCAGACATGACCAGATCGACCGGCATATCGGCAGGGCGGCGCGCCATTCCGGGCGCGTTTCTGGCCGCCGCCGCCGCGCTCTTTGCCGCCAATACCGCGCTGCATGCGCAATCTGCCCTGCCCGAGTTCGCCCTGCCGGACCCGGCGGTGTCCCCGGCGCGGGCGACCGTGCTGCCGGTGCCGCAGGACCGCATCGCTAATGCCGTCGCCTCCTTGGACGGGCTGGCGCAGGATCTGCTGGACCGGACCGGCGTGCCGGGCCTTGCCGTGGCCGTGGTGCAGGGGCAGGACACGCTCTTGATGCGCGGCTGGGGGCAGCGGGCAGAGGGCGGGCAGGCCGAGGTGGACGCCGATACCGTCTTTCTGCTGGCCTCCCTGTCCAAATCCGTCGGCGCGACGGTGGTGGCCACGCAGGTGGCAAACGGTGCGGTCAGCTGGGACGATCCGGTGCGCGACTATCTGCCGTGGTTCGATCTGGGCGATCATTGGGTCAGCGATCATGTCACGATCGGCGATCTCTATGCCCACCGCTCGGGCCTGCCGGATCATGCCGGCGACGATCTGGAGGATGTGGGTTATGGCCGCCGCGCGGTGCTGGAGCGGCTGGGGCAGCTGCCGATGGGCCGGTTCCGGGCCGATTACGCCTATACCAATTTCGGCCTGACCGCCGCGGCGGAGGCGGTGGCGACCGCCGCCGGAACAGACTGGGCCAGCCTGTCGGAGCGGGCGCTGTATGCCCCGCTCGGCATGGGGGCGACCAGCTCGCGCCATGCCGATTACATGGCGCGGGGCAACCGCGCCGCTGCCCATGTGCCGCGCGCCGATGGATTTGCGGTGGCGGACCTGCGCCAACCCGATGCGCAAAGCCCGGCAGGCGGCGTCAGCTCCAGCGCGCGGGACATGGCGCAATGGATGAAGCTGGTGCTGTCCGGCGGGCGGCGCGACGGGGCGCAGCTGATTGCGCCCGGCGCGCTGTTGCCCGCGCTGTCGCCGCAGGCGATCACCGGGCGCCCCGCTGATGCGGCGGACCGGACCGGCAGCTATGGCTATGGCGTCGGCATTGGCGTGCGCCCCAGCGGGCGCGTCATGCTCAGCCATTCGGGCGCTTTCGCACTTGGCGCGGCGACGGCCTATGCGATGCTGCCGGATCTGAAGCTTGGCATCGTCGTGCTGACCAATGCCAGCCCCACCGGCCTGCCCGAGGCGCTGGCGGCCAGTTTCCTTGACCGGGTGGAATTCGGCGCGGATCAGCGCGACTGGCTGGCGGCCTACGGCCCGCGCATCGCGCCGCTGTCTGCCCCGGCGGGCGCGCTGGTGGGGGCCAGCCCGCCGCAGCAGCCCGCCGCCGCCCGGCCGCCAGATGCCTATGCCGGACGCTATGACAGCGCCTATTTCGGCGCGGCCGAGGTGCGCAAGATGGCGGATGGCCTGCTGCTGGAGGTCGGCCCCGCCCCGCAGCGCCTGCCGCTGTCCCACTGGGACGGCGACCGTTTCGTCGCCTTTCCGGTGACGGAAAATCAGCCCGAAGGCTCCGTCTCGCAGGTCGTGTTTACCATCGGCGCGGACGGGCAGGCCGACAGCGTGACGGTCGAGCATCTGAACGACGCGGGGCTTGGCGGCTTT
>NZ_QNQP01000052.1 GCF_003316635.1 Roseovarius dicentrarchi
GCCTTGCGCAGATACCGCGGCAGGATGCTGGGCGTGAAAATGATCTTGTCTTCGCCCGCGCCCCGATCCCGCACACGCGGCACTTTTACCGGCACCGGTCCGATGCCGGTCATCACTTCGCGCTTGGGCAAGTGACCATGACGGACCAGGCGCGCGCGCCCATCTTCGAGTCTTTCTCCGGAAAAGGCGTTCATGAGCGCGTCCAGTTCCGCGTAGATCGCCTGTTCGATCAGTTTGCGCGCTCCATCGCGGAGGACGTCAGTAAACGCGTCGGGTCTAAAACCTGATGGATCGGGCAGTTGGGTGATGGTAGTCTCTGACATGTGGCATATCCTTTTCTCAGCAGAGAATTGACGGCGACTCGAAACCGCCTTGATATGCCGCCCCTCAAGGCATCACCAACTTTCGCGCGTTTCTCCGCTACACCCGAGATGACGCAGACATCACGCCCCGCTCACCCTGAAACAGCAAACCGAAAGCCCCAGATGACACCGCCGTCCGCCGTGAAAGCCCGGACGCCGATTGCGCTCGCGCTCGTCATCGAACGCTCGCGCAAAACAGGGGCTTCCCGCCAATGACACCGGCGTCGTGAATTATCCGAGCTAAATGTTTCGCGCGCGAAACATTTCCTATTTCAGAAGACCCAGCAGATATTGCCCGTAACTGTTCTTGGCAAAGCCTTCGGCCCGTGCCCGCAGATATCCCGCATCAATCCAGCCTTTGCCAAAGGCAATTTCATCAGGGCTGCCGACCTGTAATCCTTGCCGCTCACTCAATGTGCGTACAAAATTCCCGGCATCCAGCAGCGATGCATGTGTGCCCGTATCCAACCAAGCATAGCCCCGTCCCATCTGCTGTACCTTCAGAAGGCCATCCGCCAGATACATTTCCAACAGGGCAGTGATTTCCAATTCCCCCCGCTTTGAGGGTGTGACGGATTTGGCCCGCTCCGGGGCAGTTCCATCCAGGAAGTAAAGGCCTGTCACCGCATAAGGTGATGGCGCTACGTCTGGCTTTTCAACGATGGCTCGTACCGTTCCGTCCGGGCTGAAATCGACAACGCCATACCGCTCGGGATCGGCAACGCGGTACCCGAACACCGTAGCGCCTGTGTCAATCCTGTCCGCGACTTCCAGATGCTCGGGCAGGCCGTGACCAAAGAAAATATTATCTCCCAGCACCATCGCGCTGGGGGCACCGTCCAGAAAACTCTCTGCCAGAATATAGGCCTGCGCTAACCCATCGGGGGATGGCTGCGCAATGTAGCTGAGGGACAGGCCCCATTGGCCCCCATCGCCTAATGTGCGCTGAAACTGAGCCTGATCCAAAGGGGTGGTGATGACAGCAATTTCGCGAACTCCAGCCAACATCAGGACGCTGAGCGGGTAGTAGATCAGCGGCTTATCATAGATTGGGAGAAGCTGTTTTGAGATGCCGATGGTAATAGGATAAAGCCGCGTTCCCGAGCCACCCGCCATGATGATACCTTTGCGTTTAGTCATATGTTCAGGTCCTTGATTGTAGCGCGCAGGCCGTGGCGCCAGTCTGGAGGATGGATGCCGAAATCAGACACGATTTCAGTGCAGTCGAGTCTGGAGTTCAGTGGGCGTCTGGCAGGTGTGGGGTAACCAGAGCTTGGGATGCCGGTAACGGTAACGGCGCGGTCGGCGAGGGCAAATGTTTCGCGCGCGAAACTTTCCCAACTGACAAAAGGCGTCCCGGCGAAGTGATAGGTGCGGCCCTGCTTGCCGGCGCACATGGCTTGCGACATGGTTAACATAGCGTGCGCAAGGGCGGCGGCGGGGGTGGGGCCGCCGATCTGATCGTTTACGATATTAAAATCATTGCGCGTCCTGGACAGGCGCAGCATCGTCTTAACGAAATTTGTGCCATGCGTGGAAAAAACCCAGGAGGTGCGCAGAATTACAGCATTCGCACCTGTAGCGCGCACCGCTTTTTCGCCGGCCAGTTTGGTGCGGCCATAGGCGCCGAGCGGGGCGGTGGGCGCATCCACGGCCCAAGGATCGGTACCGGAGCCGTCAAAGACATAATCGGTCGAGATGTGCAGGAACGGGATATCCAGATCGGCGCAGGCGCGGGCCATCGCGCCGGGGGCGTCTGCGTTGATGACATGGGCCAGATCATCTTCGTCTTCTGCGCGGTCAACGGCGGTATAGGCGGCGGCGTTGATCACGCAGCGGGGGCGCACGGCATAGATCGCAGCCGCGCAGGCGGCAGGATCGGACAGATCGGCAGCATCGCGTCCCAATGCCGTCACATCGCCAAGGCGCTGCAATTCGCAGGCAACCTGCCCGGTGCGTCCAAAGACCAGGACCGTCATTCCGGCGCCCCCAGACGTGTCCCGACACCGGCGCGTTGCTGGAGTGCGCGCCACCAGTCTTCGTTATCAAGATACCATTGCACCGTCAGTCTGAGGCCCTCTTCGACCGTGACGGACGGGCGCCATCCCAGTTCGGCCTGGATGCGCGAGGGGTCGATTGCATAGCGGGCATCATGGCCGGGCCGGTCGGTCACGAAGGTGATCAGGCTGGAATAGGGGGTATGATCGGCGCGCGGTGCCAGATCGTCGAGAATGGTGCAAAGGGTCTGAACCAGCTCAAGATTGCTGCGCTCGTTTTCACCGCCGATGGCATAGCTGCGCCCGACGCGCCCCTTTGTCAGCACCGTCAACAGAGCATCTGCGTGATCCTCGACATAGAGCCAATCACGCACGTTAGAGCCGTTTCCGTAGATCGGCAGAGGCTTGCCTGCCAATGCGTTCACGATCACCACCGGGATCAGTTTTTCGGGGAAATGATAGGGGCCATAATTGTTTGAGCAATTGGTCAGCAGGACCGGCAAACCGTAAGTCACGGCCCAGGCGCGCACTAGATGATCCGATGCGGCCTTGGACGCGGAATAGGGGCTGCGCGGGTCATAGGCAGTGTCTTCGGTGAATTTCATTGCGGGATCTGCGGGCAGACTACCGAACACCTCGTCGGTCGAGACATGGTGAAAGCGGAAATGATCGGGGCGGCCCTCTGCGGTCCAATAGCTGCGTGCGACCTCCAGCAGGGTATAGGTGCCGGTGATATTGATGTCGATAAAGGTGCCCGGCCCGTCGATGGAGCGATCGACATGGGATTCGGCGGCCAGATGCAGCACTGCATCCGGCGCGTGGGCGGCAAACACGCGGTCCAGCGCATCGCGGTCGCGGATATCGGCGTGCTCGAAGCAGTAATTCGGACTGCTTTCCACCGAGGCGACATTGGCAAGGCAGGCGGCATAGGTGAGCGCATCGAGGTTGATGACAGCATGCCCGCGCCTGACAGCAAGGCGCACCACGGCAGAGCCGATAAAGCCGGCGCCGCCGGTGACAAGCAGCTTCATAAGGCATCCTCTAACGTGAAGGGGCTGCGAAGATCGCTCAGAGGCTGGGCGACTGCGTCCTTGTCTGACAGGATCGGCGCGCCATCAAGCCCCCAGTCGATGCCGCAGCTGTCCCATCTGACTGCGCCTTCAGAGGCTGCGTGGTAAAAGTCAGAGCATTTATAGACGATTTCGGTGTCATCCTCACGGGTGACAAAGCCATGGGAAAACCCCGCCGGCACCAGCAACTGCCGCCCGTTTTCATAGCTGAGATCGACCCCGACCCATGAGCCATAAGTGGGACTGCCCCGGCGGATATCGACGGCCACATCAAAAAGGCGGCCGCGCCCGCAGCGCACCAGTTTTGTCTGCGCATGGGGTGGCGCCTGAAAATGCAGGCCCCGCACTGTGCCTGCGCGCTGCGATACCGAATGATTGTCCTGCACAAAGTCGATACCAAGCCCAGCCTCAGCCATGCGGTGCCGATTCCATGTTTCACCAAAGAAACCGCGCGCATCGCCGAACCGCCGTGGTGTCAGGATCAGCACGCCGGGCAGGGTGGTTTCTTCTATTCGCATCAAGATTTCCTTAAACGAGTTCCTGTGCTAGGTGTTCAGTCCCGGCATCTGGTGGATCGGATTAACGATGAATCGATCTGGCTCTGAAGTCCAGATTTTGCAGATGTATTCGTAGGGCGTGAGACCGTTGAGTGTCTTGAGCCTGCGCGCGAAAT
>NZ_QNQP01000053.1 GCF_003316635.1 Roseovarius dicentrarchi
ATTTGCCTCGCAGATCATGTCGAACCGCATCTGTCGTGAATATGCTGTGTTCCGGTTGCGGGGCTGCTCGGCGAACTGGATGCCGTTGTCAGTAAGGATGGTGTGGATGCGATAAGGTACGGCCTTGAGCAGGTGTTCGAGGAATTCCCACGCAGTCTTGCGATCTGCTTTTTCCACGAGTTGGGTAACTGCAAATTTGCTGGTTCGATCAATGCCCACAAAGAGATAGAGCTTTCCTTCCACGGTCTGAACCTCGGCGATGTCAATATGGAAGAAGCCGATAGGGTAGCGTTTGAACTTCTGACGCTTCGGTTTGTCACCCTCGACGTCTGGCAGGCGCGAGATGCCATTTCGCTGAAGGCACCGATGTAGCGCCGAGCGCGTCAGGTGCGGGATCGTGGGCTGAAGGGCATAGAGGCAGTCGTCCAGCGGCAGCAGCGTGTGCCGGCGGAACGCGACGACCATTGCCTCCTCTGCTTCCGTGAGAACGGTTGAACGCGGCTCCTTCGGCCCGGTCTTCTGATCCTCGACCGTCTGCCGTTTGCGCCACTTGGCGACTGTCTTGGGGATGATCCCGAGTTCTTGGCCTAGCTCCGAGAGCGAAGCTTGCGATCGCTGTATTGCTGCTCTGACGGCGTGCGTGGTCGTGGCGATCCCGTGACGAACTTGTCCCATAGTGCTTCCTTCCATTCCAAAGAATAGATCGCACCATTGAACTGGCCCCCTTTTCGACCGGACACTCAGGCATAACCATGGAGGCTTAGGGATATCCCTAAGGAACGTCTGAAAAACCTCGCACTCTGAGCGGGTTGGGATAGACTGGACAGGACGATGAAGGATGTGCCGTTATGCCCAAGCAACCCGCCTTTCCCAGCCTCCGCCATGCGATGAAGAAGAAGCAGACGCGCCGGGAGAAGTTCCTCGGCGAGATGGATGCGGTGGTGCCATGGGCACGATTGCTGACGTTGATCGCGCCGCATTACCCGAGGGTCGGACCGAAGGGTGGACGTCCGCCCATGCTGCTGCAGACGATGCTTCGAGTGTATTTCTTGCAGCAATGGTATGCGCTCAGTGACCCGATGGCGGAGGAGATGCTGTATGACAGCGACTCCATGCGCCAGTTCGCTGGGATTGAACTCGGCGACGACCGGATCCCAGATGAGACGACCATTCTCAACTTCCGTCACCTGCTGGAGAAGCACCAACTGACCGAGAAGCTGTTTGTTGAGGTGAGTGGCCATCTCGCGGACCAGGGCATCACGCTGTGCTCGGGCACGTTAGTGGACGCCACGATCATCGATGCGCCGTCGTCGACCAAGAACGAAGCAAAGGCGCGCGATCCCGAGATGTCGTCCACGAAGAAGGGCAACGACTGGTATTTCGGCATGAAGGCGCACGTCGGTGTCGATGCGCAGAGCGGGATCGTGCATAGTCTGAACACCACCACGGCCAAGACACACGACAGCCAGGTCTGGGACGAACTGCTGCACGGTGATGAAACGTCGGTCTGGGCGGACAAGGGCTATGTCAGCGCCACGCGGGAGGCCGTGTTCTCTGGTCCCGATAAGTTCTGGGGCGTCATGCGCAAGGCACCGAAAGGCGGTGCGCTTCATCCCATCGACGACGAAATCAACCGGATCATCGCCAAGGTGCGGGCACGGGTCGAGCATCCCTTCCGCGTGCTCAAGCGCCAGTTCGGCTACATCAAGACCCGCTATCGGGGTCTTGCGAAGAACCGCGCGCAGCTGTTCACGCTGTTCGCCCTTGGCAACCTGTTCCTCGTCCGACGAAAGCTGATGGCATGAGGCGGACTCTGCCCGAAATCAGGGCTTGGGCGCCTCAGGGCTGCCTATTCCGGCACTCCGAGCGCAAAATCGGGCCTCACCAGCAAAATCAAAGCACGATTGATCCTAAATCGGCGCAGCCGAAGCGGTAGATCAGACGCTCCCTAAGCATGTGCTTATGTCTGACTATGAAATCATCACCGATGGCGGCCGTCGGCGCCGCTGGTCGTCATCCGAGAAACTGCGGATCGTGGAGGAGACGCTGGACGAGACCGCCAGCATTTCCGCCGTCGCGCGCCGCAATGGCGTCACGCCGAACTTGCTGTATCGTTGGCGGCGTCTGATGCTGGAGGGAGGGGCCGTGGCCGTATCTGGGGACGATGACGTCACAAGCAATCGCGCTGTCCGGCAGATGGAGGATCGCATCCGCGAGCTGGAGCGCCAGCTTGGGCGCAAAACCCTCGAAGTCGAGATCCTGAAGGAGGCGCTCGACAAGTCACGCTCAAAAAAACTGACGTGGCTTGCGCAGTCGCAGCCGAAGGACGGTTCCCGATGAGCGCCGTGGCCGAGATCTTGGGCGTCTCCAGATCGAACCTGCATGCCCGGGCAACGGGAAGCGCGAAGCCGCGTCGGCGCTATCACAAAGCGCAAGATGCGGCGGTGGTGCCGTTGATCACTGCACTTGTCAACGGCAGAGTAAAAGTGGGCCAAATGGCAGCGCAAAATGTTGCCACTTTGGGGTTGGGATAATCAGCGTCCAGACGAGCGCCAGCATCCGGGCGGCCGCGCTTGTCATATAGCTGGCGGTTGCCCGGATGCTTTGGCCCGTCAGGGCCAATTGATGCTGATTGTGGTTTAGGTTTTGAGGGTTGCCTGCCGCTTTGCTTTGTCCAAGGCGGTAGCTTTCACCATTCATCTCGAGGATGTTGACATGGTGGGTCAGGCGGTCGAGCAGCGCGCCGGTCAGGCGTTCTGACCCGAAGGTTTCGGTCCATTCGTCGAATGGCAGGTTGCTGGTAATCAGCGTGGAACTACGCTCATAGCGTTGGGAGATCAGCTCGAACAACAGCTCAGCCCCAGTTTTGCTCAGCGGCACAAAGCCCAATTCGTCAATGATCAGCAGCTTGTAACCCACCATCTGCTTCTGAAGCCGCAGGAGCCTGCGTTCATCACGCGCTTCCATCAGTTCATGGACGAGTGCGGCGGCGGTGACAAATCCAACGGACAGGCCTTTTTGGCAAGCAGATAGGCCAAGGCCCAAAGCAACATGGGTCTTGCCAGTGCCTGAGGGGCCGAGTGCGATGACATTCTCGCGCCGGTCAATCCATTCGCAACGCGCCAACTCCAGCACCTGCATCTTGTTCAATGCCGGGATCGCCTTGAAGTCGAAGCTGTCCAGGCTTTTGACGGCCGGGAACTTGGCCGCCTTGATGCGCCGTTCGATCATCCGCCGTTCCCGGTCGATCATTTCCAATTCGACCAAACGTGCGAGGAGCTGAACATGGTCATGTCCCTCTGCTGCGCATTGGCGGGCCAGTTTGCTGTATTCCCGCAGAACAGTCGGCAGACGCAGCGATTTGAGGCGGTGATCCAGAAGAACTTGGGGAGCGTCGTTCATGCTGCCTGCCTCCGCTTCATCAGAGACATATAGCTGGCCGCTGACGTCGTGCCGACATTGGCCTTTGGCAGATACGGATAGACATCCAGATCCAGCTTGGGTGGCCGTTTCTCGACTTGGCACAGCACGAGGTGTTTGACGGCGTCGAACCCAATGGCCCCCATGCGAAGTGCGTTTTTGACGGCAACCTGCAGGTCTGTCATCTCGAATGTCTCCAAGAGCCGCAAGACCTGCACATACTCACGCCGACCGGCCTTGATCATGCGGGCTTCCATCAGGTACTGTAACCTGACGTCTGGAAATTCGCTCGAGGTGGGGGTCATGAGCCCCTGCTGGGGCGCGCCCCAGCAGGGGCTGCCCATTCTGGTATTCCATGGAGTTGCAAACCAACCATGGAGAAGAG
>NZ_QNQP01000054.1 GCF_003316635.1 Roseovarius dicentrarchi
GGCCAGTCCTGCCCATGATCGCGTGAAATCACTGCCCGCGATCGCGTGAAACAGGTGCCCGCCTTCCCATGAAATCGCTGCCCACGATCAGCTGAAATCAGTGCCCGCCATCATGCGAAACGCGCAACTTTGGCGAATTGAGCGTTGAAGCGTTCTCTAAAGCCTTGCAAATAGGCGTTCCCAGCCTCCATGTCCGAGATACCAGCAAGGCGTAGTTCTTTGACCAAACGATCCTGCAATGTGCGGTTGGCACGTTCGACGCGGCCCTTGGCCTGAGAGCTGTTGGCGCATAAAATCTCAACGTTTAACGCGTTCAGCGCACGCCCAAACTGGGTCATGCGCGCACCGCCTTTGGCGTCGTCCTTGGCCACACGGAACACAGTGTGTTTGTCGCTGTAGAAAGCAACAGGGCGACCATATGCGAGCAAATAGTTTTCCAGTGCTTCGAAGTAGCTGAACGTGCTCTCGGACTTCACGAACCGCAGTTCCATGAGCGTGCTGGTGGCATCATCAATGAAGACGAGCAGGGTGCAGGGCTTATTCCGATCCTCGAACCAACGGTGATCTGATCCATCAATCTGGATCAACTCACCAAAACATTCCCGGCGCAAGCTGGGCTGGTGAAACCTGCGGCGTTGCTTGCGGGGCAGCCAGATACCGTCGTCTTGCATCCATTTGCGCAGCGTCTCACGCGAGACTCTGAATCCGTGATGTTCAGCCAGCATCTCGGCGGCCAGCGTCGGCCCGAAATCCGGATAGTTCTCCTTGATCAGGCCGAGCGCATAATCCCGTTTGGCCTGATGGATCAGGTTGTTCGGAGACTTCCCACGCGCCTTATGCCGGATCGCCGATGCGCCATCCTGACGATACCGCTTCAGCAACCGGAATATCTGCCGACGCGTCAGATCTAACATGTTCGCCGCGTTGTCGACGCTCAGCCGACCATCATCGACCTGCGCCAATACTTCCACACGGTTCAACTCGCGCTCGCTCATCATCACCCATCCCATGTCCGCTCATCCTCCCATCGTTTTGCGAGGAGAGTGACACTTCTGCTTTGCTCACGGGTGACATTATCGCTTTGCGGCTACAGTGTGTAAACGTATAATCTGGGTTATGTTAATATATGGCGTGGGGTCGTTGGCACAACGGCGATGCCTGCAATTTTCACTATACCTATTGGGTTTGATGAAAATAGACAATCTTGCAAAGCTAAGATCACCTTTCGACATGCTCTATGCATGCCAATCATAGCCAACCGATAAAACGATCAATATAGAAGCTGGCCAAGCAACAACCTCAACAGAAACCCCTTGAAGCTCTAGTTGGTGGAGGTCCTAAGACACACCAAACGCCGTGTCTTGTACTGCGGCCTTCGCCTAACAGAGTTGGAAAAGTAAACTATGCTTTCAAGACGTCATTTCGTGATGACTACTGCCGCCCTTTTCTCTGCGCCGATTGCCAGCCCGGTCTTCGCAAACACTTGGCCGACCGAAGCGCAAAAGGCTGCTTGGGACGCACAGGTGACGCCGGCCGGATTCAACCTGGAGACTTCCAATCCTTGGGGCCTACATCCGCGTTTTCTCCCCACTCGCGTAGTCGCGAACGACGGGCTCGTGCCGGGAGACATCCATGTGGATGCTGTGGCTCGCTATCTATACCACATCGAAAAAGGCGGCACGGCGATGCGCTATGGCGTGGCAATTGCGCGCGGAAAGCTCTACGAACCGGGCACTTATACGATCAAGCGTAAGGTTCGCTGGCCGCACTGGCAGCCGACCCAGAGCATGATTGATCGCGATCCGGAACTCTACGTAGACGTCGCCGATGGCATGGAGCCCGGTCCAGAAAACGCCTTGGGATCGCGCGCCTTTTATCTTTTCGTCGGCGACCGGGATACTTATCTACGGATCCATGGCACGCCGCATGCGAGAAGCATCGGCGGTCTTGCGAGTTCCGGCTGCGTGCGAATGGTCATGGCGCACATCAACGAACTCTACCCCAACGTAGAAATTGGCTCTACAGCATTTCTTTACTCAGCGGAGGACAGCGTCAGCCCGCGAAGCTAGGCGATGCGGGCGCTCGTGGGCTCGCCCCTGTATTTTACCGGATCGGCCTCAGGCTTCGCGTGCGGCGCAAATCGGGTTGCCTTCCGGACTGCGGAGCGGCACCAGGGTCGTCTCGACCGGCCCGCGATGCTCATACCAGAAACAGCCATCGTCGGGCAAAAGGCGCGCGGTGGAAATATCCTGATTAGGATCTGCCAGCGCGACGACGTTTGCGGGTATATTTCCGATTTGGTTTGCTGTGCCGCCGGTTTCAGCTGACTGCATGGCGCACCCGGCAGTAAGCGAAAGTGTTGTCGCAATCATCACGGCTCGCTTTTCTATAATCGCTCGCATAAACCTGCCTTCCATTGTTTGAATGCCATCACTCCGGCTCGTTAAGCCAAAGATCAGGGCCGGGATATTCGCCTTCACGACTAGCAAGGAATCATGTTGAAAAGCCAACACATTTTTAACTTGAACCTCTAGTGGCTGTAAGGGCTATGTCGAAGCTGTCTATCGAGTTCGATCCGATCAACTTGTTCCACCTCCAATGCAGTTTCTTCGACTATTACAACCAAGGCACGACATTGACGCCGACCCTGAGCACCGCCGACATCATCGCCAATGTCATGCAGAACGCGGTATCCTCGAATTCAGCTTCGCCGACCATGAACCGGGGCTCTACAAGTTTCACGCCCATCAGGCCGAATTTACTGAACTGGGCTGCATGGCGAATTTCAACATAGTGGACGCCTGAACGTGGCGGGCCAGCCAACACATTCGGAACCCCGGCGTGCGCAGAATCTTATCTGGTTGCTGATACCACTGGCGCTCTTCCTTGCCGCCAGAAATTCGCAGGAGCTCCCAGGACGTTTCAACGAGCCCGACGTGCAGATACCAGTAGCACCCGACTTCCGGCAATGACGCGCAGACTTAACAGGCTGCTGAAGTAATCACGTCTCGACAGTCATTTGAGAACATGATTCACTCCCGGGACGATAGCGGCGGGGGTGATTATGCGCGGGACAGACGAGACGAGCAGGTCGCTTTTCAGTTATGTCGATCTGGAAGAGCGCATCCCAGCGCGGCATCCGCTGCGCAAGATCAGGCAGGTTGTTAACGACGCGGTGGCCAGTCTGGATGCCGA
>NZ_QNQP01000055.1 GCF_003316635.1 Roseovarius dicentrarchi
GCTGACGTCATCGCCCGCATCTCCGACATGCCGGTCTCACGCCTGCACGAGTTGCTGCCGTGGGAATGGAACGCAGCAACGCACCAAGTCAAGGCTGCCTGACCGCGGCCCTCGGCGGATGTTTACGACAGATCTCACCGCAGAAATTCAGATCACTCACGAACGACAGGTTTGGGCCGGCCGCGACGGACCGGCCCCAGGCGCTCAAATCTCTACCGACTCTGCAATCGCGAGCGCATCCTCCAGTTCGACGCCGAGGTAACGCACGGTGCTGTCCATCTTCGTATGGCCAAGCAATAGCTGCACTGCTCTAAGATTGCCGGTCTTCCGATAAATCTGCGCAACCTTAGTGCGGCGCATGGAATGGGTGCCGTAGGCGCTTGGCTCGAGACCGATGGAGGTCACCCAGTCCCGGACGAGGCGAGCATACTGCCGTGTTGAGATATGCCGCCGTTCGTGGAACCGTCCCGGCCAGAGATGCTCCGACCCGACCATGAGCGGGGCATCCAGCCAGGCTGCGATTGCTTTCCGGGTACCTTCGGTGACCTCGAAGCTGACAGGCCTTCTTGTCTTGCTCTGAACGATCGTAGCGCGGTGCTTGACCTGACCCGCTGCATAGAGGTCGGCGACCTTGAGCCGCACCAGGTCGCAGCCACGCAATTTGCTGTCGATGGCAAGGTTGAAGAGCGCCAGTTCTCTGGTGCGATGCGCGATTTCGAGTCGGACCCGGATCGCCCAGACATGCTTCGGTTGCAGCGGACGTTTTTGACCGACGATGCGCCCTTTGTTCCAAGCGGGGCGGCAAGCACGGATTGCTGGTAGGTTGGCGGTAGACATGGCGGTTCCTCCACTCCACCGGTCCCACCGCGTCTTCGGCGCTCCGCCGACGACGCATTATACCACCGATCCGCAGCGAAGGTCGGCTTGGAGCCCTCTTTACCGATTTTCTGCATTTTCGCGAATGTCCGCAATCGGAAAACTGAAAGTAGCAGTTGCAATTTCCGACTTCGAGTAAACCTAGGTTAAAGGTTATGAAATCTGCTGAATGAACCGAACACCTGAGGAGCGGCTTCAATCTTGATAAGGGAAACAAGGAAATCGTACCCCGAAATTCCAGCCCAAAGCGGAGCAGTAGTCTAAATTCTGAGAGCGTTTCTCGATCGGTAGGTAGAGCGGTCAATTAGGCTAACGGAAATACCTTGAATGACTGACACGCTGCCAGAGCAAGGTTTCAAATTGGAATTTATGGAATAGCTACAAAGCTTGAACTGACGAGGTCTGCGATGCGGCCTTTGCATGTATTTGCAAAGGCCGCCTTTCGAAGTATTTAGAAGAAGCCCAACTTATTGGGGCTATAGCTTACCAACAAGTTCTTCGTCTGCTGATAGTGGTCCAGCATCATTTTGTGGTTTTCACGGCCAATGCCCGATTGCTTATAGCCGCCAAACGCAGCGTGCGCTGGATAGGCATGATAGTTGTTCACCCACACGCGGCCTGCCTCGATGGCACGCCCAAAGCGGTAGCAGGTGTTCATGTCACGCGACCAAACTCCAGCGCCGAGGCCATACATCGTGTCGTTCGCAATTTCCAATGCTTCGGATTCATCCTTGAACGTGGTGACAGAGACGACGGGGCCAAAGATTTCCTCTTGGAAAACCCGCATCTTGTTATGCCCCTTGAGGATCGTCGGTTGGATGTAGTTCCCGCCAGCTAATTCCCCGTTAAACCGTGCAGCACCGCCGCCAGCCAGCACCACTGCGCCTTCTTCGCGACCGATCGTGAAATAGCCCATGATCTTGTCGTGTTGGGCCTTGCTGACTTGTGCGCCGACCATCGTTTCGGGGTCGCGTGGATCGCCGTGCTTGATCGCCGCGACACGTTTGATGCAGCGCGCGATAAACTCTTCGTAGATATCCTCTTGGATCAGCGCACGTGACGGGCAGGTGCAGACTTCGCCTTGGTTGAAGGCGAACAGAACGAAGCCTTCGACGGCCTTGTCCAAGAACGCATCGTCCTTTGCCATCACGTCAGAAAAGAAGATGTTTGGCGACTTTCCACCCAATTCGAGCGTGACGGGGATCAGGTTCTTTGTCGCCGCTTCCATGATCTTACGGCCCGTGACGGTGGAACCGGTGAACGCGATTTTTGCAATGCGCGAGGAGCTGGCAAGGGCTGCGCCGACTTCTCCACCAAAGCCGTTGACGATGTTCAAGGTGCCAGCTGGCAGCAAGTCGTTGATCAGTTCTGCAAAAACCATGATCGCGGCAGGTGTTTGTTCGGCTGGTTTCATCACGACGCAATTGCCCGCAGCCAAAGCAGGTGCCAGCTTCCATGCCGCCATCAGAAGCGAAAAGTTCCAAGGGATGATCTGGCCGACAACGCCCAAGGGCTCGTGGTAGTGATAGGCGACGGTGTCGTTGTCGATCTCGCTCATGTTGCCTTCTTGCGCGCGCAAAACACCTGCAAAATAGCGGAAGTGGTCGGCGCAAAGTGGCACGTCTGCGTTCATCGTTTCGCGGATCGGCTTGCCGTTGTCCCATGTTTCGGCAGTGGCCAAGAGTTCTAGGTTCTCTTCGATCCGGTCCGCAATTTTAAGCAAGATATTCGCGCGATGCGTGGCAGATGTTTTGCCCCAAGCGTCTTTGGCAGCGTGGGCTGCATCAAGTGCGAGCTCAATATCCGCCGCGTCAGAGCGGGCGCATTCGTTGATCAAGCCACCGGTAATGGGCGTCACGTTTTCGAAGTATTTGCCATTGACGGGTGGCACAAACGCGCCGCCGATATAGTTGTCGTAGCGCAGCTTAAACGGCGACACATATGTGCCTGCCTCGGTGTGGGTCATATCGTTCATTTGAAATCCTCCATTGTTATCCGGCTTCTCCTCCCGGATTACAAAGAGTGTGACTTGCGTCGTGCGCCACGTCTTGTGGCAGGAAGGTGTCGCGGGATTAAAGGTGTCTCACCAATGAGACAGTTTCCCCTAACTATCTTCAAGTCCAAGCCGCTTCATCCGCCGATAAAGCGTCGCACGTGCGGATTTCAAAAATACCGGACAGCGATTACGCTAATTCCCGGACAGCCGTTTCAGTAATTCCCGGACAGCTCGGGCACGGCTGATCATCTGCCTGCGATCATGTTTCGGTTCGGATAGTTTCGG
>NZ_QNQP01000056.1 GCF_003316635.1 Roseovarius dicentrarchi
CGAAACTATCCGAACCGAAACATGATCGCAGGCAGATGATCAGCCGTGCCCGAGCTGTCCGGGAATTACTGAAACGGCTGTCCGGGAATTAGCGTAATCGCTGTCCGGTATTTTTGAAATCCGCAGCGGCGAGGATTTCCCCGCTCAACACTACTTCCCGGTAAGTTCTTGCCATCTGCCTCGAATCGCACCCCTTCGCTGGGGTCTCGTTAGTCGAGGGTTATGGAAAAACTATGACCATTCAATAGCTTCGCCTGGTCGGCCAGGCCAAAGCATGTCCGGGTGCTTCTCGTGGACCCAGTTATACGGTAGCCCGCTCGTTTCTTTCGCCATGGCTAACGCCTCGTCAGCCGAACCGGCTAGGGCATAGCCCCACCGGCTAGAATGCCGATCATTGTCCCGGCAGGCTTCCAGCTTCCACACGCGCATCCGGCAACCTTCCACTGGAAATGTTAACAGAGGGTAAATACGAGGTTGAAACGCCTTGGTGTTCTGGACTTCGCAATGCCTGGTTCTAGCCAGTGCGGCCAGTTCTGCATGCAAACATGCTTACATGCTTTGCGCTTTATATGCTTTCCACATTTTCAGGAAAAGTTGCTTCTTCGCGCCGTGCGTGAAGCCAAACTCGCGCCCGGCCTGCTCGCTAAACTCTGCGAAGACGCTTTCGGGCACACGCACCTGAAGAGGTCGCTGGGGCGTTTTCTCATCCGAACGGGGGTTAGACTCGATCACGTCCTCGGCTGCTTCGACAGAAGGCGGAGCCCCCTTCACGCTCTTGAGCTTCGAGAGGTTCGTTGCCATCACGCCACCTTCCTTTCTTGCAGCTCCGCGATACGGTCGATCACGCTCTGCGCCAGCTTCGAGGCTCGTTCGTTCAACGTGCGGAAGGATGTCTCCGTGATCGCCCTGCCTTGATCCGAGGCTGATCCGTAGGCCGTGGAGACGCTAACCTCGCCATCCAAGACCATGTACCCCGCTTGCGCGATATACTCCCGCGCCGCCGCGTTCTCTCGCTCGCTTCCAGTAGTCTTGAACATCGCGAACGCAATTGTTTCCGGGGAGATGCCCTTCTTGCGAAGGTTGTGCGCAAGGACAACACCGGGGTGAAGGTCATCAACTGTCTGCCCGGTCGGGATCACGACGAGATCGGATGCCTTGGCGATTTCTACCGTCTGGTCGGAGGCGTTTGGCTTGCCGTCGAGGATTAGGGCATCGAACCGACCGGCTTCTTCAAGAGCACTTTTTACGCTCGCGAAGCTCTGCACTTGGATCTCGGGCTCGATATCGTGCTCGGCGCGTCGCCCTGCCCAATTGGTGCAAGTCTGCTGTTGCGTGTCGAGATCGGCGATCTTCGTTGCGAGGTCACCTGCCACGAACTCTCGCGCCATCATGCGCGCAAGCGTAGACTTTCCGACGCCTCCCTTTTGGGAGACCATTCCCACGATATACGTCATTGATACTGCTCCTCGTTTACCTGTCTTGTTTTGCGCCATGCTAGCATGGGAACATGCAGCACACCAAGCATCAATGCTGCGTTAGCGCTTTGCATGCAACGCGCTAAGCATTCTTCGGCTGGGTGGAACCTTGGCGGCGGCACTTCTGTGGGACTCATTTTAATTCAAGCAAGGCTAAGCGCTATAGTCGACCGTTTCGCTCGGCCCACTTCCGACAGAAACCTATGAATGCACCGTCCGGGTGGCGTGGAGCTTCCATGCCTTGCTCCAGCAAGCCAACGACCCACTCGCGCCACTCCTGCTCGATAACGTAAACATCCCAACCGGGCGCGGCCTCCCTAGCCGCATCGAACGTGTCAGGCTCTAGGCGTACCGTGTAGCCTCGGCCGGGAAGGGCAGGGGTGAAGTTCCGGTTTCGGAAACACACCATGTCCTCCTTCATGCTCACCGAGTAGTCCGGGAGGTGGTCGTATTCGCAGAGTTCTCGAACCGCGAGCCTGAAGTTCCGAAGAGCATCACTCGAACCGCACTTCTTCTTGAGCTTTCTAAGCCCGATTTGCCACGTTTCCTTCTGCCCACAGTGCTTGCGAGCGATCTCGTAGATGCGCCGTTCGGTCGGCTTACGAAGCCGAAAGTAGTCGGGGTGCAAGGTAAGAACTTCGTTGGCTTCGATGGCTTTAAACAGCCACTCTGATAGTTTCAGGCCCCACTCGGTCACACGGCCGTCATGGCGCTTCCGCTTGATCTTTGCGCCCTCGATGAGTCCGAACGCCTCCCAGGTCTCTTCACCGCCGGTTTTGATCGTGGTTCGCAGCCGCGTTCCGTCCAGCCGATCAAGAGAATCCTTCAGGAGATCGTAGTCGTGACCCCCAATGTGCCGATTACTGAATTCTAGGAAGTCCCGCGCTTGGAACGCGATTTCCCGGGAGTAGGGACGGCCCTCGTTCCTTGCTGCCATGACCTGGCTGATGGCGAAGATCAGTATGTCCTTGTCGTAGATGTTAGCGATGCCCTTGGCGCTAGGCGTAACTTCCAAGAGGATGTCGCCGTGCTCATAGATCTTTACCTCGTGGATCGGCTTCTTCGACAAAGTAAAGATCGGGTGCTCCATCGACGCCATGTCGCTCTTGATAACAGCATCAGCCACGTCACAGACGAACAGGTTCGCCTGAGGGTGCCGGTCGGGAAGAAGGGGGGCTTTCGAACGGTCAGACATGGCCACACCAGAATCTGGAAGCTATCGGGACATCAACTGCGGTAACATCTAGCATCGGGATTTTACCTGCACTTGCCGCTATCGGGATATTAGCTGCGGTAACATCTAGTATCGGGACTTTACCTGCACCTCAAGTCCTATCGGGATATTAGCTGCACTTTTTCGGAGAATAGCTGCATTCTATCGGGACTTTACCTGCACCACATTTCCGTAAGCCACTGTTTAAAAAACGGAAATCAGCTGTAGAACCGTGCGTAACACAGATTCTAACACATATTTAACACCAGAAGTGTTGATTGTCATTGAGAACTGACCCGGCATTTTCATCGAGATCTGACCCACCCAGTCGTTATGATCTGCTGATTATGATGGCGTCAATGCTGTTGCCTCCTTTCGCTTTTTCTTCGCTGTTTCG
>NZ_QNQP01000057.1 GCF_003316635.1 Roseovarius dicentrarchi
TGCGCATTTCGCGGAAGTTGGGCAGTGATTTCGCGTGATCTCGGGCACGCATTTCACGGCATCGCGGGCAGCCATTTCATGCCCTCGGGCAGGCTGGCCAACAGGTGATATAGAGTCAGGGCGCGACGCCCTGGTCAAGCGTTTTCATCGTGCTCATTTTTCTGCGCATGCTGTCGCCGGTGAGCGTCAGGCGGTGTGCATTATGGACAAGGCGGTCAAGGATGGCATCTGCGAGGGTAGGATCTCCGATCACCTCGAACCATTGATCGACAGGCAGCTGGCTGGTCACAATGGTCGAGCCACGACCTTGGCGATCATCGAGGATTTCAAGCAGGTCGCGACGCTCGGTCGGTGACAGAACTGACAGCCCCCAATCATCGAGGATCAACAATTCAGTGCGTTCGATCGCCTTGAGGACACGGGCATGCCGCCCATCGCCTCTGGCAATGGCCAGCATCTGGAACAGGCGGGGCACGCGGTGATAAACGACGCGCCGATCATCGCGGCAGGCCTTGTTTCCGAGGGCGCAGGCAATCCAGCTTTTTCCTAAGCCTGTTGGGCCAGTGATCAGCAGATTTTCATGGCGGTTGATCCAGCCACCATCGATCAGATGCGCCATGACACCTGCATCGATGCCGCGCGGGCTGCGCATATCAATATCTTCAACGCAGGCTGCGTGACGCAGGGCGGCAAAGCGCAACCGGGTTGCCAGTCTCTTGGCGTCACGCTCTGCTGTTTCGCGATCAACAAGCAGGCCCAGCCTTTCTTCGAAGCTGAGGCTTTCGAACATGGCGCCAGCGCGGCGCTGCTCGTGCAGGGCCTGTGCCATACCGGTCAGTCCGATCGCCTCCAGGCGGTCGCAAGTGGGATGTGTCAGCAAGGGTCGTCTCCTTTTCAGTGGTAATATTTCTGGCCGCGTATGTTGGGGTGTTGCAGCGGCAGTTCATCGGGTTCGGGCTCCATGAAGGCCTGATCGAGCCCGGTCTTCAGGATGGAACGGATGGATGAGACCGACCGGGCCTTGATACTGATCCCGCGACGACACGCAGCATCAAGCCGTTGCGGCTCAAAGCTTCTGGCCAGCGAAAGTATGCCCAGACAGGTCCGAAAGCCCTGCTCGGGATGCGGCCTGTCCTGCATCACGATGTCGCAAAACGCAGCTACCGATGGTCCCAGCTTTGCAGCACTGCTCAGGATCCGCGCAGGCGACCATTCCGCATAGCGGCGGTGGGCCGAAGGCATATGCTCTGGCGCCGTGATATGGCTGCGGCGTCCGGGGTTGCGCATGTGACTGGCGACGCGCGTGCCACGATGGAAGACCTCTACGGTCCTGTGGGTGATGCGCGCGTCAACCACCTGCCGGATCAGACTGAACGGTACGGAATACCAGCAGCGATCCACCTCGATATGGTAATCCGGCGCAACACGGGCACGTTTCCAACGCGCAAAGACATAAGGTTCAGCGGGCAATGGCTGCAGGTTCGGCCGATCGAGCGTCGCAAACAGATCCGCCCGGCTTGCCCCATAATCGCGCATGACACGCATGTTCAATGCGTCCAGCAACGGCCGGATGGCGGCATTCAGCTCTGCCAGCGAGAAGAACTTGTGGTTGCGGAGCCGTGCGAGGATCCAACGTTGGGCAACCTGAACGGCCACCTCGACCTTGGCTTTATCTTTGGGTTTGCGCACGCGCGCAGGCAGGATGGCCGTGCCGTAATGTTCCGCCATTTCAGCATAGGTCCGGTTCAAGCCGGGATCATACCGGTCTGCCTTGATCACGGCTGACTTGAGATTATCGGGCACGACGACCTGTGGCACGCCGCCCAGATAATCGAACATTCCGACATGGGCTGCAATCCAGTCCTCAAGGCCTTCGCTGGCGACAGCCACAGCATAAGTATAGCTCGAGGCACCCATCGTCGCGACAAACAGCTTGGCCTCGCTGACCTCACCCGTGGCCGGATCAACAACGTCGATCGTATCACCCGCAAAATCGACAAATACCTTCTCACCGCCGACATGTGTTTGCCGCATGCTAGGCCGGACACGCCCCTTCCACGCCTCAAAATGAGTGCAAAACCAAGTGTAGCCAAACCCGTTGGGATGCTGCGCACGATATTCTTGCCAGAGCAACATGCGGGTCACGCTGCGTCGGCGCAGCTCTTTATCAATCACCGCCCAATCCGGCACCGGGCGGTCTGGGTCAGATACATCTGACGCGTTTGGAAACAGCAACAGCTCGAGGCTGTCGTCATTCAGACCTTCCGGCAGTGGCCACGTCAAACCCGCATCACGCGCGCGGCGCAGATAGGTCCCAACACTTCCTTTCCCAAGCCCCAGCGACGCAGCAATCGCACGCTCGCTCAGCCCTTGGGCAAATCTCAATCTCAATACGTCCCGAATACGGCGCATGGTCAAACGTCCTGTCGGCATCCCAATCCTCCTGTTCTTCAGGAGGCGGAGTAACTGCAGTTCGTTGGCCAGTCCTGCCCATGATCGCGTGAAATCACTGCCCGCGATCGCGTGAAACAGGTGCCCGCCTTCCCATGAAATCGCTGCCCACGATCAGCTGAAATCAGTGCCCGCCATCATGCGAAACGCGCA
>NZ_QNQP01000058.1 GCF_003316635.1 Roseovarius dicentrarchi
GCTGACGTCATCGCCCGCATCTCCGACATGCCGGTCTCACGCCTGCACGAGTTGCTGCCGTGGGAATGGAACGCAGCAACGCACCAAGTCAAGGCTGCCTGACCGCGGCCCTCGGCGGATGTTTACCATCGAAATGGACCGTCAACACGCACGTTGACCTCGCTGTGGCCTACGCCGGATGCTTACGACCCGCGCCCCCAGACAGTCAGATTTTTCGACTGCCTCCAGGAGCAGGGAGTGCTGTTCGTTAACGCCAGCTGGACCTTCACGCACAAGAAGCACCAAAGTGCGCATAAGGAGATCTGGCGGCTTGTGACCGAACACCTCCTGCGACAGATCGCGGCGGCGCAAGGCGGGACTGTTTTCTTGCTGCTCGGTAGAGAAGCGCAAGATGTGTTCCGACGAAGCATTCCGGAACCTGATGACTTTCCGCGTACCGCCTCCATCGCTCACCCGCATCCTACTGCGTATAGGGGGGATACGTACTTCAACGGTGCCAACCCTCTGATCAGCGTGAACCAAGCCCTCCAAGCCATGGGCGAGGCGGAGATCGAATGGTGGCCTTTCCCATGATGGATTCCGCTCAGTTCTGCCACAAACGGTCGTTTTTGGCCGACTTTCCTCCCCGCCTTCAGAACAGGTATTTAGTTGTGACAAAAACCCCCGGCAAAACCTTTGCAGTTCTGGCAGGTTTTTGGCACAGTGAATTATGATTATTGGATATGCCCGCGTCAGCACTGACGATCAGAACCTTGATGCCCAAATCGACGCGCTGACAGCGGCAGGAGCAGGCAAGCTGTTTGCAGACAAGATCAGCGGATCGAAGCGTGAACGGCCCGAACTGGACAAGATGCTCGAGCAGCTTCGCGACGGCGACGTCGTGACCGTAACAAAATATGACCGATTAGCCCGGTCGCTGAAAGACCTTCTGGAGATCGTTGAAACCGTCCGCGAGCGCGGTGCCGGCTTTCGATCTCTGGCCGAGGACATTGACACGACGACGCCGGCTGGCCGACTTGTGTTCCACGTATTCGCATCCATTGCGCAGTTCGAAAGGGAGCGAATTTCAGAACGGACAAAAGAAGGCCTGGCGTCAGCTCGCAAGCGCGGCCGTATCGGTGGTAGGCCCCCTGCCCTCACAACTGCGCAGAAGGACGAAGTGCGGCATATGCGAGACGATGAACACCGGGCTGTCCCGGAGATCGCACGCCTGTTCAAAGTCAGCGAAAGGACCGTGCGGCGTGCTTAGGGAAGAGGCATAAATGGTTTCTCTTTCAATCCGAACCGTGTGAAGGTCACCAAAAAGCAAAATTCGTTGAGGTTATCATGGGTGCAAATTCCAAAATTGAATGGACGACACATACGTTCAACCCCTGGTGGGGCTGCACCAAAGTGTCCGAAGCTTGTAAAAACTGTTATGCTGAGGCGTGGTCGAAGCGTGTTGGTCAAAAGGTTTGGGGGCCAAAGGCTGCTAGGCGCACCATGTCTGATGCACATTGGAAACAGCCTATTAAATGGAACAAGGATGCTGAAGGGGCCACAAACCGCCCTCGAGTATTTTGCGCCTCGATGGCAGATGTTTTTGAAGATCGGCCTGAGTTGATTGAACCACGAGACCGCCTATTTGACCTCATAGAAATGACGCCTCATCTAGATTGGCTTCTGTTGACGAAGCGCCCCCAAAATGTCCGGGAACTGGCACGGTGGGATCAAGAGTGGCCGCATAACGTGTGGCTCGGCACGACCGTCGAACTACAAACCCGCGCTGATGAGTTGCTCCCCTACCTGGCAGAAATTCCTGCAAAAGTGAGATTCATTTCAGCTGAACCACTTCTTGGTCCGCTTGATATTGATGCCTGGTTGGATTCGACAATTGATTGGGTAATCACAGGGGGCGAAAGCGGACCGAAGGCTCGGCCCGCTTCTCCCGCGTGGTTCCGAGAGCTTCATCGTCAGTGCATGGAAAACTCCGTTGCTTTTCATTTTAAGCAATGGGGGGATTGGGGGCCAGGCGATGGAACAAACCTACCGGCCAAGAAAAGACAATTGGCGCAAGATGGAACTGAAATGCTACGGCTGGGAAAGAAGCAAGCGGGGCGCATACTTGATGGAGCTGAGTGGGACCAATTACCAAAACGCCGAGTACTGTAGCATCTCAGAATAGTTTATTTGGCGATGGTCTGACTGACGCTAAAGTGCCACTGCGGGTTTCGCTAATTCCCGGACACGGATTTCAGTAATTCCCGGACACGCGTTTCGGTAAATCCCGGACAGGGATTTCGGTAATTCCCGGACAGCTCCGGGGGCCTTGGGTACGGTTGGTCATCG
>NZ_QNQP01000059.1 GCF_003316635.1 Roseovarius dicentrarchi
ACCCAGTAAGACCTTGTATTCTCCTGCACATTCATCCTCCAATGCTGTAATCCCATCCCCAAATAAGATAAGGCCCGCCCAGAATGGCAGTTATAGACAACCCCCGGCATTCCCGCCCCATCGACGTACATCGCTGGTCAGAGCACCCTGAGGTGAAAGCTTTGGTTGAGGGGATATGGGATGGAGGGTATTTGCCAGATGAGATTACTGGGAAGTTGGCGGGGGGTAAGAAGGCGAAGACAGGGCCAAAGCCTAAGACATCGTTCAAGAAACAGTTAAGGGTGCTGATCTTGGACCTGTATGTGGCTTGGCTCGAAGACCCTGAGCTGAGTATTGGCGTGTCCATGTCGGTAAATGCTTGGAACACCAATTCCCGCTACAATGCCTTGCACCTTTCCAAGAAACTGATCCCGATTATCAAGGCGCTGGTGGATGCTGAGTTGCTCGACTTTGCCCAAGGAAGCTATGCTGGTGCTGCTGCCAAGGGGAACAGAACAGCAAGAATTCGGGCATCAGAGAAACTGCAGGCAATGTTTCGTGAGGCCAAGTTCGTTCGTGATGATGTGACCCGTTTCGAAGGTGCAGAAATCATCATTCTCAGGGATGCCAAGGATGCTGGCCAGAGAGGCAAAGAGATCGAGTATGAGGATACCGACAACGCGGTTGCCATGCGCAAGGAACTGCGAGCCTACAACGCCCTGCTGACATCTGCTTTTATCGATGTTGCCACCCTACAAAAACCAGTGATCCAGACGGCCAAGGACATCGAAGCTTCACGCGTTCATATCCATCGCGACAACTCCCGAACTCGGCGTGTCTTTAGTCGTAAAAACTGGGAAATGAATGGGCGTTTCTATGGTGGCTGGTGGCAGCGGATCAACGATGACTGGCGGTCCAAGATATTCATAGATGATCAGCCTACAATCGAGGTTGACTTCAAGGGCCTTCACGTGGCGATGCTATATGCCAAGGCCGGGGAGGAGATGCAGGGCGACCCTTACGATATTCCACGCAAGGGATTTCAAGCTTACCCCAAGGAAATGGTGAGGGCGATCATCAAGCAACTGGCCCTTACTGCGATCAATGCAAAGGATAAATCGTCAGCTTACAAAGCATTTCGGGATGGGTCTTCGACTGATTTTGGTAAGACACGCACAAATAATGACTTGGACAAGTTTCTGAGGGGTTTTCTTGACCATAACCCAGTTCTTGAAGATTACTTGTTCTCGGATCAGGGAATTCGTCTTATGTATCTGGACAGTCAGATCACAGCGCACGTCCATCGCCATTTTACGGAGAAAGGGGTGCCGGTCCTATCCGTCCATGACAGCTACATTATTGATCACATGAAGGTCGCCGAACTGAGGCAGGTCATGGCAGAGGCGTCAGAAGCAGTTGTGGGGCGAGCATTGCCCACAGCCATCAAGCTCCCTGATATGCCTGAGTATGCGCACGTGTCAGACGAGGAGCTGCAGGAGCATATCGAGAACAGGAAAGGCATCAGGTGCCAAGGGTATGTAGATCGGGTGCTGGCGTATGAGGCCCGGACTGGGAGGGTGATATCGCCAATCTGAGTGCTGATGCTCTTACTATACAGCTGGAGCAATACAGCGCTAAACCTTGTTAATCGCAGTCCACTTACCATAAGGGCGGATAGTCGACCTTCGCTGCAACCTGCACCAAGATCTGCTAAGCGCAGATTGTGAAGAAAAACTCCCTGCGGCGCTCTGCACCCTCCAAAATGGAGAATTTTGTTCCCACCCGACTTGCCGTTGACCGAAAATCGAAGAAATACGTCATCTCCCCAGAACATCTTCCCTCGAAATTGGCTCATCCGACACGGTCGGGGAGTTTTTCAACACAATCCGCAGAAAGCCGACTTTGCAAAGCCAGGAAGATTTTTCAGAAAGGGCGTTCGAGAGCTTGTTATACCGGCGTCGCTTGCTGCCAAATACTCTCGTATATGCTAATTTTTGTTAGCGAGATACTGGGTTGAAGTGGCACCAAGTAAGTAGGTTTCTTGCCTGCGTGCGCGTTTCGCATGATGGCGGGCACTGATTTCAGCTGATCGTGGGCAGCGATTTCATGGGAAGGCGGGCACCTGTTTCACGCGATCGCGGGCAGTGATTTCACGCGATCATGGGCAGGACTGGCCA
>NZ_QNQP01000005.1 GCF_003316635.1 Roseovarius dicentrarchi
CGAAACTATCCGAACCGAAACATGATCGCAGGCAGATGATCAGCCGTGCCCGAGCTGTCCGGGAATTACTGAAACGGCTGTCCGGGAATTAGCGTAATCGCTGTCCGGTATTTTTGAAATCCGCACCCGTTACATTGGTTTCTGTGGCAGGCAGGTTCACGCCCAGGTCGATGGATGTCGTCGGCTCGCCGGTCAGCTGGTTCACGTTGATCCGAACAGGCTCCAACCCATCCGCGGTGTCACGCGGAAATTCAGGGATTGTTCCGTCGGGGTTTGCAGGCCACCCCAGCAAAACGAGACCGCTTTGCGTTTTCAACACGCCATCGGCATCTGTACGAAACGAGCCTGTTGTCGTCAGCAGCATCTGATTGCTACCATTGCCCACGTCAACCTCGCTGGAGCGGGCAACCGGCAGCATACCCCGACCGCGCACTGCCAGATCGGTGGCATTGGAGGTCGTCGTCAGCGATCCGCCCTGATCGACCAGTCGCTGGGTGGAGGAGCGCACACCGCCGGCGGAGTAGCTTCCACCGTTGCCGCTGATGACCATTGACTGGAAATCGGTTTCGACACGTTTGTACCCATAGGTTGCCGAGTTCGCGATATTGTCCGATATGGACGCCAAGCGCGACGCATTCGCACTAAGCGCCGCCACACCGGCATTAAGCGAAGAAGAGATTGTCATTGATACGCCTTTCTGCTGCATCGACTGTCGTCTGACACCAGACTTACGCACGATCCTTTAACATCAGCCTAACAAATCAAATCCGACCCAAATTCCCGACCTACGCGCAACTCAAAAGCGTGCGACGCAGCGGCCAGCCCGGTTATCTGCCTTTGCGTAAAAAGATAATCTCAAGCCGGTTGTTCCTGACGGACATAGGATCCTTCACCGCAGGCTCGCGATCCGCATGGCCGGTAACGCGGCTGATTCGGCTGGCATCAAGCCCATTTTGAGACATCAAAATACGCATCTGTTGCGCACGCGCAGCCGTCAGATCCCATGCCGGATCGTTCCTGAGGATGATCGGCACCGCCGCGACATGCGCCTCGACCGCTATGTTGTTTTTATTGGTTTTCGCAGCCTCGCCCAGCGCCTTGGCCAGTTGGAGCAACAGGTTCGCCGGCTGATCCCGCCCGCTTTCGAACAGCGCAGCGTCCGGAGTATCGAACAACTCGATTACCACGCCTTCGTCCGTGACGCGGGAGAGGATATGCTTCTCAAGCTCTGGGTCCAGTATGCTTTCGCCGTTTGTGCCGCGCAGGGCGCTGTCGATTGCCTGCTGGAGTTTCTGCAACTCCTGCTCGTCCTGCGCATCAACGCCGGTCTCTCCGCGCCCTTGGCGTGCCTCTGTCGCAAAGCGCTTGGAGGCGCCCGTTCCCTCATTGGACAGCGTATCCTCGGCAAAGACACTGTCGCCGCCAAAGTTCCCCTCGCCGCCGCTGGACATGCGGCTAATCGGCACCGTCGGGCTGAAATAATCCGCCAGACCTTTGCGTTGTTTTTCCGTTGTCGCGTTCAGCAGCCACATCAACAGGAAAAAAGCCATCATCGCTGTCACAAAGTCCGCATAAGCGACCTTCCACGCACCTCCATGGTGACCGCCAGCGACGATTACTTTCTTCTTCTTGATGATGACTGGCGCCGCGTTTCCTTGCGCGCCCATCTCCATCACCTTGTTTAACTCACCCGAGCTCATGGGTAGCAGGTCAGGTGTTACGGCTGCGTTAACACTTCAATTTGTAGCGGTTTTAGGCGGGCCGGCAGGGCAGGATCAACGCCCTGCCATAAGGCGCAGCATCGTCGCCCGCGACAGATATCCTGTTACGGGAAGCGCGCGCGAGTCCTGGTACCAGCGGATCGCCTCGCGCGTCTGCGCATCAAAGCGCCCATCGACGGGGCCGGGCTGCGCGCCGGCCTGTTCCAGCCGTTTTTCTATCAAAAACCGGCTGATACCGGAACCGGTAATCTCGCCCTCCTCTGATTGCGCACGCGCGATTGCATCGGCGCCATCCGGCTCGCCCTGAAACGCATCCAGCTGCTGGCGGGCGCGCGCCGCGTATCGCCCCTTGGGATAGGTGTTGAGATAGTCGATATAATCACCGGGCGTATCGCCGGCCTTCGCGGCCTGCCAGGCGCGGCGCTCGGCCTTTTCTGCCTCGTCGGTGTCTTCTTCTTTGCGGGCATCCTCGATCGCGGCCAGGCTGGCGCGCGCCTCGGCGGCGAATGCGCCGGCCGGATAGCGGCCCAGATAGGCGCGCAGGCCCGCCTCGGTGCCGTCCTTTCCAGACTGCTGCCAATACGCGCGATCCTCGCGCTCCTGCTTCTCTTTGGCCTCCGCTTCTTGGCGGGCGATCTGCGCGCCGCGCTCCTTGGCATCGCTGCGCAGGGCAATCAGCTGGTTGCCGGACAGATACCCCGTTTCATCAAACCCCTGACCGCGCTGCCAGGCGGCGATCGCGCTGCGACTGCCCTTGCCAAACCGGCCATCGATTCCGAACTTGTAAAGATCCAGGGTCTTGAGGTCGCGCTGAATTCCCCTGCGCGCGGCGTCGCTGAGGTTCAGCGCATCTTCGGCGGCGCGCGCCATGCGTTCAGGGGCGCCTTGCAAAAAGGTGATGCGCTCCTGCGCAACCGCACGATTGGCGGCGCCGGGATAGGCGCGCAGATACAACCGATATGCCTCGATGGTATCGACATCGCGGATCGCCTGCCAATAGCCGGCCTGTCGCATCTGCTCGCCGCCCTCGGCGGCTGCCTCACCCATGAAGCCGGTGTCTGCGGGGACATATCCCGTCATGCGCACCCCGGAGGGCAGCGCGGCAGCGAGCGCTGCATAACTGCGCCCGGCCTCGAGCAAGCCATCCGTGACCACCGCCGCCAGCGCCTCGGTGCTGCCGGTGAGGTAGGTGACATTGCCGACCGACGTGATATCGCCCAGCCCAGGCACCAGGCCAGACCCCAGCGATGTAGGCAGGCGCCCCGGCGCCAGCATGACAACGCCGCGCCCCGACCTGTCGGCCATGTCCGACAGGGCGTTAACTGAAATGCCGGTGGCGCCTATCGTGATGTTGCTGGCCGATACGGCATCATTTGAAAGCGCCCAGTTATCGCGCGCATTGCTGGCGAACGGGCCATAGACCACGATCAGCAGACGCTCCACCTGATCGTCGTCCAGCATCTTTTGCACCTGCTGCGCGGCGCGGCGCATGGCGGCAGCGTCACGGCGGCTGGGTTCGATCACCGTAAAGCCTGCGTCGATCAATGGTTCGGAAAACGCGCCGGGCGCCACGCTGTCGCCACTTTGAAAGAAGGGGGATTGACCGCTATCGCCATATATCAGCGCCACATTATCCGCTCGCGCCACCAGCGCAGGAAGCAGCAGAAGCACCGCCAGTCCAAGGGAGTACACGTGTCGCATCAGCCATCCTCCTGCGCAGGGGCGCTCTGCCCATTGCGAAGTTTTGACCAAATTTGAAAAATTTGAAAGCCCGGCGTTGGAAACAATCCAAATCCCGCCGATCCAGCGCGCGCCGCTCAGCGCCGGGCGCCGGACGTTTTTCGCGAAAAACGTCGTCCGCCACGCAACCCTGCGCTGTGCCTCAGGTCTTTTCCATGCGGTCGATATAGGCGCGCATCTGCTCGGCCTCCTGGCGCGCTTCGCGCAGACCATCCATGGTGGCGCGCACCTCGGCTTCGCTCTGGCTCAGCTGGTTGGTCAGCTCGGCCTCACGTTGTTGCAGATAGGTAATGGCCTGATCGCGGGTTTCTTCGGCCTCGTGCAATTCCTGCGCCATGCGGTCCAGCTCGCCCACATCAGACGACGACACGCGAATAAAACGATGCACCAGCCAGTTGGCAAACCATCCCAGCGCAAAGGCGACAAAGAGGATGATCGCCGTTGCGATGATGAATTCAGTCCTGTTCATCTGCTGCGCCCTCTGCCGCTTCGCCCTCTGCCGTGTCTTCCTGCCCCTCTTGCGCGTCGCTTTCAAGCCCCGATGCATCCGGATCTGGCGCAGGTTCGGCGGGCGGGATCAGGTTGAATTCGATCCTGCGGTTCGCCTCGCGCCCCTCTTCGGTGTCGTTTCCGGCAATGGGCTGGGCTTCGCCATAGCCCTTGGCGGTGTAGCTGGACGTCAGAACCCGGCGCGCGCGCAAGGCATCCAGAACCGCATTTGCCCGGCTCTGGCTCAGCTCTTCGTTCATTGTCTCACGGCCTTGGCTATCGGTATGACCGCCGATTTCGATCTGGATCTCGCCGCATTTTGCCAGCACGTCAGCGATGTCATTCATGATCGACGCGCCATTGGCGTCGAAATTGGGCGATCCCGGCTCGAAGTTGATTTTGCGGGTTTCCTGTATTTCGGAAATCTGCGCGATGCATTCTTCGGGCGTGGGCAGGCCCGCCACCGGATCGAGCGCGACCTTGTAGGTCACATCAATATCAAACTGCGCGCCCTCGCCCAGCTTGGCCGCCAGAAGGCCGGCGATCTGCGCGCTGGCCTCCTGCCGGCCGGTCAGGCCGCTGATCGTCAGCTCATCCGGCGTGACGACGACCGCGCCATTGGCCAGAAATCCCAGCGCCTCCAGCCCGGTCAGCACGCGCACCGGCCAGTCCTGCGGCAACCCGTCGGCAACCCGCGCGCGGTTGTTGACGCTGGCCGAGCGGAACCGCGCCTTGGCAAAGCTGTCGACCGTATCGCGCAGCCGCTGGCTGCCGACCCTGCCGCGCAGCTGCACCAGACCCTCGGGCGACAGGGTTGCGATGAATTCGGGGGTGGTCGGCGCGCCCTCCACCTCGGGGGGCGGCAGGACCGAATGCAGGGCAAAAACGTCGGGCAGATCGCCCTCCAACCCGCCGACGATATCGTCAAAGCGGCTCTCTGCGGTGCCTTGGGCGGCGATCAGGGACACGTCGGCATCCGCAAATGTCACGCTGCCGCCGCCCAGATCGGCCACGGCGGCGATGCCCAGCGCGGCCGCCTTGCCCCAATCGGGCGTCGGCACGCCTAGGCCGATGGTGCAATCGGCGGGCCCTTCCAGCCCGGCGGCGCGGGCGGCGGCCAGAATCGTGCGCTGCGCCTGCGGCGTATCGGCCGAGCAGGCGTCGAACCGCGCCACGCCATCCTCGATCAAAAAGCGCAAGGTAAAGGGCGTGATCACCGGCCGGGGCGCCGATACATCGACGGAAATGCGCAGGTTCGACGGCACGCGGCGCTTCAGCGAGTCCTCCAGCTTGCGCTTTTCGGCGGGGCTGTCGGCCATGGTGATGATCGCCACGCGCCCCGCCTCGATCGAGATTTTCGCGCGCGGCATCTGGTTCAGGGCGCGCAGCGCATAATCAATCGCCACATCCCAGCTGTCGCCAACCGGATAGTCAGCCGCTTCCAGCAAATCCGTCACGTCCCCCGTGCCCGCCGCGCGCTGCATCTGCTCCAGCAGGGCCTCCCGGTCCATTGAAGCGGGAATCAGCCCGATCAGGGAAATCCCGCTGTCATTACGCAAAATCTCGACGGAAAAGCGCGGCGGCGCGATGTCGGCGGTATCCTCGACCTGCATCTGGTCTATGACGCGGGCCGCATCGACAATGCGCCCGGCGACCGACAGCGCCTTGAACCTTTTGGCCTCGCTTGGGGCGACACCGGCCAGGAAAACCTGCAATCCGTCGGCATCCACCTCGGTCCAGGTCATGCCCTCCTTGTCCATCTCGCGCAGCACGGAACTGCGCGCGTTATCCTCGATCACCGTGACCGCGAAGCCGGCGGTCACAAGGCACAATAGCGCCGCCAGGAAGAAGGTTCCGGCAATGGCGAGGATCATGGAGAGGCGCATAGGGGGGCCAGATGTTGTTGGGGCTGGGCCTTGTTTATGCCCCCAGCCCCCCAAGTTCAATCACACCAGCAGCGCCATGGCGAAAAACGGCAAGGGCAGCAGCCCCGCGTTGCGGTTCGACCGGAACAGCGCCAGCAGCGTCGCGGTGTCGTGCAGCTTGAGCCTTGTCAGCTGCCAAAACAGGTGCAGCCCCAGCGCCCAAGGTCCCAAAAGCGCGATCAGCAGTGCCATCGGGTCCGCCCCCCGCATCGCCAGAATCACCGCGGCGGTCATCAGAACCACCGTGATGACCAAAAACCAGCGCAGCCATTGCGGCGATTGGTCGCCAAAGAGGCGCGCCGTGGATTTCACCCCGATCAGCGCGTCATCCTCGGCGTCCTGATGGGCGTAGATGGTATCGTAAAACAGCGTCCAGGCGATGCCAGCCAGATACAGCACCACCGCCGGCCATTCCAGCCCCCCGGTATGCGCCGTCCATGCCAGCAGCGCGCCCCAGTTGAACGCGATCCCCAGAAACACCTGCGGCCACCACGTAAACCGCTTGGCGAACGGGTACACGGCCACCGGCGCCAGCGCGAGGATACCCAGGCCAATCGCCGCGCCCGGAAAGGTCAGCAGGATCAGGAACGCCACCAGCGCCTGCGCCACCAGCCACGCCAATGCGCCTTTGACGCTGACCTGCCCCGACGGGATGGGCCGCGACGCGGTGCGCGCCACGCTGCCGTCGATATGCCGGTCGGTGATGTCGTTCCATGTGCAGCCCGCCCCGCGCATCAGGAACGCGCCCGCGCCGCAGCCCGCAAAGATCCACAGATCAAACCACCGCGCCTGCCCGTCATGCAGCATCGCCAGCAGCAAGCCCCACCAGCAGGGCAGCAGCAGCAGCCACGTCCCGATGGGCCGGTCCGCGCGGCTCAGCCGCAGGTAGGGACGCCACGCGCCGGGCGCATACCGGTCCACCCAGTTGCCGCTATAGGCGTCGGCCACACTGCCGGCCTCTGGTCTCTGCCCGCTGCCACTCATATGATGCCCCCATGAAAAACGCCGCGAATACCGCCAAAATCAGATTGTATGTAGAGCAGCCCTTGGGGCAGGGGCAAACGGTTCCTCTGCCCGCTCCGCAGGCGCATTACCTTTTCGGGGTGATGCGGCAGACCGTGGGCGCGCAGGTGCTGCTGTTCAACGGCACGGATGGCGAATGGCTGGCCGAAGTGACAGAGGCGGGCAAGAAGGGCGGCACGCTGGCCTGTCTGTCGCTAGCCCGGCCCCAGCAGATGCCGCCCGACCTGTGGCTGCTCTTTGCCCCGATCAAGAAGGCGCGCACCGATTTCATCGTTGAAAAGGCCGCCGAAATGGGCGCCGCGCGCATCTGCCCGGTGCAAACCGATTTCACCAATTCCGAGCGGATCCGCCAGGACCGCCTGCAAGCGCACGCAGTCGAGGCCGCCGAGCAATGCGGCGGCACCTATGTACCCCCCGTGGACGATCTGCAAAAGCTGGGCGCGCTGCTGGATGGCTGGAACCCCGCTCGCCAGATCCTGTTCTGCGACGAGGCGCTGGCGGATGGCCCTGCTGGCGCGCTGCCCGACATGCCCGGCCCATGGGCGATCCTGATCGGCCCCGAAGGCGGGTTTTCCCCGGCTGAACGCGCGCGCCTTGCCGCCCTTCCTCATGCCCACGCCACCCGCCTCGGCCCGCGCATCCTGCGCGCCGATACGGCGGCGGTTGCGGCGCTGACCCTGTGGCAGACCCGGCTGGGGGACTGGCAGTGAGCTTTATGAGGCCCGAAGCGGCGGCGACGCTGAAACGCTGGCAAGGCGCACTGATCAGCCTTGGGGTGCTGGCCATCGGCGTGCTGATCGCGTGGCGCAGCTTTGGCATCACCTTCTGGCTGGGCGGTTTTATCGCACTGGCAGGTGTCATTTCCCTCGTCGCGGCCTTGCAGCGGATGCGCTTTGCCGCAGGCGCCGGCGGTCCCGGCGTGGTTGACATTGACGAGGGCGCCATCGGCTATTTCGGCCCGCTGGGCGGCGGCGTCGTTGCGCGGTCGGAAATGACCGCGCTGGCGCTGGACCGCACCGGCAAACCCGCGCATTGGGCCATCAGCCAGCCGGGTCAGGACGATGTGATGATCCCACTGACCGCCAGTGGCGCCGATGCCCTGTTTGACGTGTTCGCCGCGCTGCCCGGCATACGCACCGAACGGATGCTGGCCGAAATGCACCGCACGGCGCCGGGGCGCATCGTTTTGTGGCAAAAACCCGGAGCCAAAGCCGCGCATCTGCGCCTGACCTGATACCATTCGCGGGTTGACAGCCCCCTGCCCCCGCGCCACCTACTGAAATTCAATTTAGCGGAGGCCAAGCCATGTCCATTCCCCAATCCGGCGGCGGGCCGATCGAGCATCACAGCCAGTTGGCTGAATACCTTGAAGACGGCAACAAGCCCAAGGCAGACTGGCGCATCGGCACCGAGCATGAGAAATTCGGCTATTGCAAGGACACGCATCAGCCCATCCCCTATCACGGGACGCGCAGTGTTCTGGCCGTGCTGGAGGGCCTGCGCGATGCGCATGGCTGGTCCCCCGTCACCGAGGATGGCAACCTGATCGGTCTGGAAAAGGGCGGCGCCAACGTGTCGCTCGAACCCGGCGGCCAGCTGGAGCTGTCGGGCGCCCCGCTTGAGACGATCCACGGCACCTGCGACGAGGTCAACGTGCATCTGCGCGAGGTCAAGGATGTGGCCGACCGCGTCGGCGTCGGATTTATCGGGCTGGGCGCGGCGCCCGAATGGACGCATGACGAAATGCCTCTGATGCCCAAGGGCCGCTATCAGCTGATGGACAGCTACATGCAGAAGGTCGGCACGATGGGCCGGGTGATGATGCGGCGCACCTGCACCGTTCAGGTCAATCTGGACTTCAGCAGTGAGGCCGACATGGTCCGGAAATTCCGCGTCGCGCTGGCCTTGCAGCCGGTTGCGACCGCGCTTTTCGCCAACTCGCCCTTTTTCGAGGGCAAGGTAAACGGCCACAAATCGTGGCGCGCGCGCGTCTGGCGCGATCTGGATGCCGACCGCACCGGCATGCTGCCCTTTGTTTTCGAGGACGGCATGGGGTTTGAACGCTATGTCGACTACGCGCTGGATGTGCCGATGTATTTCGTTTACCGCGATGGCAAATATATCGACGCGCTTGGCATGTCCTTCCGCGATTTCCTGAAAGGCGAATTGCCCGCACTGCCGGGCGAGGTGGCCACGCTATCCGACTGGGCCGATCACCTGACCACGATCTTCCCCGAGGCGCGGATCAAGAAGTTCATGGAAATGCGCGGCGCCGATGGCGGCCCGTGGCGGCGCCTGTGCGCCCTGCCCGCGTTCTGGACCGGCATCCTCTATGACAGCAGCAGCCTTGATGCCGCGTGGGATCTGGTCAAGGGCTGGACGGCCGAGCAGCGCGAGGCGCTGCGCGTTGCGGCCAGTGTCGATGGCTTGCAGGCAAAGGTCGATGGCATCAACATGCACGATCTGGCACGCAAGGTGCTGGACATTTCCGAGGCCGGCCTGCGCGCCCGCGCGCGTCCCGGCGCAGATGGATTGATCCCGGACGAGACGCATTTCCTGAACGCCCTGCGCGAAAGCATCGAATCAGGCCAGACCCCGGCAGACGAATTGCTGGCACGCTATCACGGTGACTGGAACGGCGACCTGAGCAAGATTTATGCCGAATACTCCTACTAAACCGATCGCGCCGCGCCTGCTCTAATCGGCCTGCCGCGGCGCGATCGAAACATATTTGCCGCGGTGATACGCCAGGGGCGGGGCGTCGCGCGTCTGGGTTTCCAAAACCTCGCCGATCAGGATCACGTGATCGCCCGCCTCGACCAACCGGTGCTGCGCACAGACCAGCGTGGCCAGCGATCCCGGCAACAGCGGCACGCCATGGGCGCCCTCATACCAATCGGTCTGCTCGAATTTGTCATCCGCATGTGACGCGAAAATCGCCGAAACGTCCTTTTGATCGGCGCACAGGATATTGATCCCGAAATGCGGTGCGGCCTTGAACGCCGGGGCGCTGTAGACGTTGCTGCCGATGCAGATCAGCGCCAGCGGCGGATCCAGCGACACCGAGCTGAAGGAATTCGCGGTAAAGCCGCGCGGCGCGCCGCCGCCCGCGTCACGGGTGGTTACGACGGTAACGCCTGTGGCAAACCGGCCAAAGGCATCCCGCAGGGCACGGTGATCTGGATCTGACATGGGCGCTCCGGAGCAGTCAAAAAAGGTTTCACGACCCTCTATAGTACCCGGCCGGGTAATGCACCCCGTGAAAGCCCGCGCCGCGCATCAGCGGCGCGCGGCGATGGTGCGCCCGTCTGCGGCGATCAGGATCAGCGCGCCCGTCTCGTCGATGACAAAACGCTCGATCCTGGGCAAGAGGTCCAGAATGCGCTGTTCCTGCATCATCAGCGCCTCGGGGCAGGCCATCATCGTGGCCCCCGCCGGGGTGATGGTGATCGCATCGCCGTCAGTCTCGTAGCTGCCGATCAGCCGGTTGCAAGTGGCGCTGCCCGACAGCGACCCGTCCGGGCCAAAGTCCAGCGTGGCGTGGCTGAAATCAATCACGCCCATCCCCTCGACATCCTCGATCCGCCATTCGCGGCCCACCAGCGGCATGTCGTCATTGTTCATCAGGTAATCGGCCACCGCCCGGAACGCGGGCAGCGATGTCGGATCGCTGGCCGCATTCGGCGCCACAGGATGCGAGGCAAAGCGCGCGATCACCATATCGGCCGCCGGATCAATCCACAGCGTCTGCCCATGCACGCCGCGCGCCGCATAGGCGCCGTGATCGTCGCCCGTCGCCCACCACATCGACCGATAGCTCCACCCCTTCAGCAGGTCGAAACCGGCCTTGGCAAACGCCTCGCTGTTGCCGCCCTGCGCGATTGCGGCAATGGCAGCGGGCGGCACGATCTGATCGGAGCCGACGCGCCCCTCCTCCAGCATCATCTGGCCCAGCCGCGCCATATCACGCAGCGCGGCGTTGAAACCTCCACCGGCAAAGGGCGTGCCGGCAGAATCGACGGTATAAAACGCCTCGCGCCGGGTGCCGATCTTGCTCCAGATCCGGTCAGCCAGCAGATCCGCGACCGACATGCCGGTCGCGCGCGAAATCAACCAGCCCAGCGCATCGGCATTGACGGTGCGATAGGCGAACGCCGCACCATGATCGCCCTTTTTGCGGACGGTCTGCAAATACTCAAAATAACCGCGCGGCCCGTCATACCCATCGGGTTTGGGCAGCGCGCTGCCGGCCTCGGAAAAGGCCCAGATTTCGGCATCCGGGTCCGCGTAATCCTCGGAAAAGGCCAGCCCGGTGGTCATGTCCATGACCTGCCGGACGCTGGCATCGCCAAATCCGCTGCCCTCCAGTTCGGGGATCAGCGTGCCGACGCGCGCGGCCTCGTCCAGCGTGCCTTCGGCGACGAGGATCTGCGCCAGCAGCCCGGTCAGCGATTTGGTCACCGACATCGCACCATGCAGGCCGTCGGGCGTCAGGCAGCCGTCATAGCGTTCGTACACGATGCGGCCATGGTGCAGCACGATGATGCCATCGGTATGGTTGGCCTCAAACGCGGCGTCCCAGGTCATCGCATCGCCGCCGCCCAGCGGCGTAAAGGTGATGTCCCCCAGCGCCGGCCTTGGCGCCTCTGGCAGGGGGCGCGCGGCCATCGCGCCGCTGTCGACCGCGACATTCGGCATCAGCTGGCGGAAATTGCAGACGGTCCAGCCCAGTTTGGGCGGGGCAAAGAAATCGGGATCGGTGATGCGGATCGTCTTGTCCTCGGGCGGAGGGAAGCCCTGCATCCAGCCCGTCACCTGTGGCGCCTGCGCAGGTTCGCTTGCGGGCGCGTCCTGCGCCACTGCCGCACCACTGCATCCCAGAGTTGCGGCCATTGCCATTGCGATCATGCGCTTCATGCGTCTCTCCTTACCACTGCCTCAGTATCTTGTTGGCGGCCCCTGCCCAGCCCGATTTGCGCGCGCCGCGCCGCAGACGTCAGAACGGGCTTGAATCCTGCCAAGTGTTCCATGAAACGGCAGAACCAGAAGGGCAAGGCCGTTCTGCCCCGCGCCGTCAGGAAAGGCCGATCTCATGCATAAATCAATTGAAACAATTCTCGCCATCGGCGCCGTGGCCCTGATCGCACTGAATTTGCGCCCGTTTCTGGCCGGGCCGGGGCCGGTTCTGACGCGGATCGGCGCGGACACCGGGCTGGGGCCTGCCGGTTTGTCACTGCTGACGCTGGGGCCGCTGGCACTGATCGGGGTCGGCGCGTTTCTGGCGCCGCGCATTCAGGCGCAGATTGGCGCGCGGCGGGCGGTTCTGATTGCGCTGTTTTGCATCCTGGCCGGATCGGCGGCGCGGCTGATCCCCACGGCGGCGGTTGTCATCGTGACTGCGGCAATTTGCGGTCTGGGCGTTGCGCTGATTCAGGCGGTGATGCCCGCGCTGATCCGCGAGCGGTTCACCCGGCGCTATGGGCTGGTGACCAGCCTTTATGCGGCCTGCCTGCTGGCTGGCGGCGCGCTGGGCGCCCAGACGGTGCCGCTGATCGCCGCCGGGACCGGCTGGAATGTGGGGCTGGCCAGCATGGCGCTGCCCGCGCTGCTGGCAATGGCGGTGACGCTGGCGGCGAGAACGCTGGACATGACGCCCGGCACGGCACCGGGGCCGTCCATGGCGCAGCAGCGCACCTGGCACCTGATTGCGTGCTTTGGCGCGCTGAATGCCAGCTACGCCACGGTCATCACATGGCTTGGCCCCCAGTTTGAGCTGCGCGGGGTGGCGCCCGCGCAGGTGGGGTTTCTGATTGGCGTGATGTCCATCTGGCAGGCCGCATCGGCGCTGGTGCTGCCGCCGCTCTTGACAGCGCCGCACCGGCGCCGGGGGGCGATCCTCCTGTCGGTCGCCTTGCAGATGGCGGGATTTGTCCTGCTGATACTGGGTAGCGCGCCGCCCTTGGTCACCGTGTCGATCATGGGGATCGGGCTGGGCGGGACATTCTCGCTGATGATCGTGGCGATTGTGGATTGCACGGAAGACAGGGGCGCCGCGGTGCGCCTGATGGCGGCCGTGCAGGGTGGCGGGTTTATCCTGAACGCCGCCGCGCCGCTGATTGCCGCGCTGGTCATGGCGAAGTCAGGCGGGTTTGCGGCGGTCTGGGCGCTGCATCTGGGCCTTTTGCTGCTGGCCGTGCCGCTGGTGGCGACCATGCCCCGCCTGCCCGAGCGCGATGCGCCTTAGGATAATCGCCTCGCCAGCGGGGTCGCAGCCGGTTACGGTTGGGCATAAATGAAACTGCCCGCGCCCGACAGGAGACACCCCCTTGCTGACCTTTGCGAAATATCTGGTGCTGGCACTGGCTTTCATCGGCATTGCCATCGTGATTGCGCGTATGCTGTTTCCCCTGCCCGCCAATGACGGCGCACCGGGCAAGGCGCTGGCCCCCGCAGATACCGGACCGCTGGCAGACGCGCTGACGCGCAAGGTGGCGGACCATCCCGGCCTGTCGGGTATCGCACAGCTGCAAAACGGGGCGGATGCGTTTGCCGCGCGGATGATACTGGCCGATGCGGCCGTGTCGTCGATCGACGCACAATACTATATCTGGCATGACGACCTGACCGGCGCGCTATTGCTGGATGCGCTGAAACGGGCGGCGGATCGCGGCGTGCGCGTGCGGCTGCTGCTGGATGACAACGGCACGTCCGGCCTCGATCCGCAGCTGGCGCAGCTGGACGCGCATCCGATGGCCGAGGTGCGGCTGTACAACCCGTTCAACCTGCGCCGGTTCAAGCTGCTGTCCTATACCTTCGATTTTTTCCGCCTGAACCGGCGGATGCATAACAAATCCTTTACCGTCGACAATCACGCCACCATCCTTGGCGGGCGCAATGTGGGCGACGAATATTTCGGCACCGGCGAAATCGCGCTTTATGTCGATCTGGATGTGATAGTGGTGGGGGATATCGTGCCGCAGGTGTCGGCGGATTTCGATACCTATTGGAACAGCGAACCGGTCCACCCGGCCACCCCGATTGTCGGCGCCGCCACCGGCCGCGATGATATCGCCGCCCTGCTGGCCCGCCATCAGGGCACCGGCCAGATGCAAACCTATCGGTCGATCCTGCAATCGTCGGATACCGTGGCCGACCTGACCGGCGGGCGCCTGCCGCTGGAATGGACCACCGCGCTCTTGGTCAGCGACAAACCGACCAAGGGTCAGGGGCTGGTCCGGCGCAAGGATCTGCTGGTGACGCGGCTGCTGGATGCGGTGGGCCAGGTGAACGAGCGGTTTGACGGCATCTCGCCCTATTTCGTGCCGGGCAAGTTGGGGATGCGCAACTTTGCCGCGCTGGAGAAGCGGGGCGTGCAGGTGCGCATGCTGACCAATTCGCTTGAGGCGACGGACGTTTTGCCGGTTCATGCCGGTTATACCAAATACCGCAAGGATATGCTCAAGGGCGGCACCCGCCTGTTCGAGCTGCGCCGTACCGGCACGCTGGAGATGTCGGCCGACCGTATGGGCCCGTTCGGATCGTCCGGCTCCAGCCTCCACGCCAAGACATTCGCGGTGGACGGCAAGCGCATCTTTGTCGGATCGTTCAACTTCGATCCCCGCTCGATCACGCTCAACACCGAAATGGGCCTGCTGATCGACAGCACACAGATGGCCACCCGCCTGCATCAGGCGTTTGACAACGGCATGGGCGGGCTGGCGTGGGAGGTGGAAAAACGCGATGGCAATCTGGTCTGGGTCGACCCGACCGCACCCGGTGACGCCCCGCTGAAGGTAGAGCCGGGCGGCAGCCTGATGCGCACCGTCGCGCTGACCGTGATCGGCTGGCTGCCGATCGAATGGTTGCTCTGACCGGCTACTCGCCGGCGTCCGCCTCGGCGTCGGCGCGGTCCATCAGCGCGCGTATATGGCGCGCGAACGCCCATGTCGCGGGTACGCCCAGCACGGCGCCGCCGATCACCGCCGTCATCGGGTCCATCACCACGATGTCCAGCCACGAGGCGATCAGCGCCGCGAAATAAAGGTTGATCATCATCGCGCCGGCGCCGAACGGATACAGCACCAGCGTCAGCAGCCCCACACCCCAGCCGCGCTGCACCCCTTGGGTCACCGGCGACGTACCAGCATATGCACGGCCAGCAGCGACAGCAGCAGCCCCACGGACGCCATGAAGAACCAGACCTCGGCGGTCGCGGTCTGCGGTTGTGGAATGGGCCGCTGGAACGCTTCGGCCAGCGCGCCAGAGGGAAGGATGACGGCCAAAAGGGCGAAAATACGGATCATGTCAGGTCTCCTGCGTGAGTGTTCGGTAAATGTCGGGCAAAACGCGGGTCAGGCGTTCGGGGCGCGGCAGCAAATGAAATCCGCCGCGGCCAAAGATGCGGGCGAACCAGTCCTGCCCGTCCGCATCCACGACCACGCCATGCACCGCCTGCCCGGCGCGGCGCGCCTCGGCCACGGCCATATGGCTGTCCTCGATGCCGTGGGTGCCCTCATAGTGGTCCAGATCGTTCGGCTTGCCATCGGTCAGCACGATCAGCAGCTTGCGCGCCGCTGTTTCCTCGGCCAGCCGGGCGCTGACGTGACGGATCGCGGCGCCAAGGCGGGTGTAATGGCCGGGCTTCAGCGAACAGATGTTATCCGTCACTTCCTGGGTCATCTTCTGGTCGAACCGCTTGCAGCGGGTCAGGAACACGCGATTACGCTTGAGCGAGGAGAACCCCCAGATGCCCAGCCTGTCGCCCGCCGCATCAATGCCGCCCGCCAGCGCCGCCAGCGCATCGCGCGCCACGTCGATGACGGATGTGTCATCCACCACCGATTCGGTCGAGCGGGACGTGTCGATCAAGAACGCCACCACCAGATCGCGCGAGGTCTGGCGCGAGGCCATGAACACCCGGTCATCGCAGCGCCCGGTGGCGCGCAGGTCGATCTGCGCGGCAATGGCGGCGTCCAGATCCAGCTCGGACCCGTCGATCTGGCGCGGTTGCAGGATGCGGCGCGGGCGGAGCATTTCAAACTGGCGGCGCACTTCCTCCATCCGCTTGGTATTGGGCACGAAGGCATCGGTGGGGTCCGGCACCGCATCCGCCTCCAGCACGCAGCAATGATCGGGCATGTAGCTGCGCGAGCGGTGATTCCATTCGGGGTATGTGACCGGCTCGGCCAGTCTTTCGTGATCGGCGTCCGACGGCGACAGATCCAGATGCAGGCGCAGGCGCGTCGCTGCGCGCTTGTCGTTCTTGGACAGGGTGATGTTGTCCTGATCCTCGGCGGCCTTTTGCGCGTTTTCGTCGTCATCATCGTGGATCGAGCGATTCAGGTTCATTGATTCGACCCAGGACAGGATCGCCTCGAACCGGTGCAGGATGAAACTGTCCTTGCGGTTGGCCTGTTCCTGATCCTTGCGAATGCCCAGCTTGCGCTTGGTCATCTGGGCGGCGTCGGGCGCCTCGCCGGGTGTATCGGCGTGGTCATCCGCCGCCGCGCCCTGGCCAGCGGGGGTGAAGGTCAGCCAGATCGGCACATGCGCGAATGTCATATAGGTGCGCGGCATCTCGAACCCGCCATCACCCGGCAGCGCGCCGCCCGCCAGCGCGGTGCGAACAGCGTCTTCCACAGCCTTTTCTGCGCCGGGCAGATTTGTCGTCGGCCTTGTGGCCAGAATATGTGCGACCATCGCGGCATGTTTGCCGCGCAGGCCGGGACAGGCAGCCAACACCTGCGCGCCAGCAGCGATATTTGCGGCGATCTGCGCCCGGTCGCGCGCCGCGCCGGTCAGATCGCCCGCCTCCAGCGCGTCGGGGCCGGCCAGCGCCGCCATGGCGGTCAGCCAGAAATAGGCGGCGCGGTTCAGCGCATGGTCGGGAAAGACCTCAATCTGCGGCGGCAGGCGCAAACGCTCGCCGTCAAAGGCGGCGGCGTGGATCTTGTCCCGCTCGGTCGCCAGCTTGCGTACCGCCGGGCGGCGATGGGCGGCGACGGTGGCCGCCACCTCGGACAGCTCCACCCCCGCCGGGCCGCCAAGCGCGCGGAACATCATGGTCAGGCTGGGACGGACCGCATCCAGCGTTGCGGCCTCGTCGGGATAGGTTCGCGCCGCACCGATCCCCACGGCGTAATCGTGCCACAGATTTCCGACCGCCTCTTCGGGGTCCATCAGATCAAGGGGATGCAGTGCCATGCTATTTACCCGTACACGTTAGAGACCAGATCGCGCAGTGCGCCCTGGATGTCATCGTCGTCGGTCAGCGGTTCGATCACCGCCGCCTCCAGCGCTTTTTCCACGCCCATGCCGCCCGCCATCAGGGTGGCCGCATAGATCAGCAGGCGGGTTGATACGCCCTCTTCCAGATCCATGCCGGACAGGTTGCGGATATGTCCGCCCAGACGCACCAGCGGCGCGACGCGCGCTGTGTCCAGCCCGCTTTCCTCGGCGATAACGGCTGTTTCCGTCTCGGGATCGGGGAAATCGAAGGTGATCGACAAAAACCGCTGGCGTGTTGACGGCTTCATCCGTTTCAGCACGTTCTGGTAGCCGGGGTTGTAGCTGGCCACCAGCATGAAACCGGGGGGCGCCACCAGCTCTTCGCCGGTGCGGTCGATCATCAGGGTGCGGCGGTTGTCGGTGAGCGGGTGCAGCACCACGGCCACGTCCTTGCGCGCCTCGACCACCTCATCGAGGTAGCAGATCGCGCCCTCGCGCACCGCGCGGGTCAGCGGGCCATCGACCCATTCGGTATCGCCGCCGCGCAGCAGATAGCGCCCGATCAGGTCCGCGGCGGTCAGGTCATCGTGGCAGGCCACGGTGTAGAGCCGCCGGCCTGTCCGCGCGGCCATGTGTTCGACAAAGCGGGTCTTGCCGCAGCCGGTCGGCCCCTTCAGAAGAAGGGGCAAACCGTTTTTGTGAGCAGCCTCGAACAGGGCACATTCATTGCCTGTCTCGGCATAGTATGGCGCGCCTTTCGGCGCGCCTGCATGGGCGTTCATGGTCACTCTCCCGGTACTGGATCAGATTTGGCGTGGGCCGGGTTCGCCGAACCGGGCTTGAGCACTTCGCGGCGGCGCACCACGAGGATCGAGTAGATGAACAGCAGCGCACCCAGCACCACCGCCGTGCCCGAGATGAAGCGCATCACGAAGAACAGCGCCAGTTCGTCCTGTACTTCCATGAAGTAGTTGCCCAGCACCCGCTGCATATGCGTCTGGATGACGCCCGCAAAAGTCAGCGTGAAGGTCATGAACGCCATGCCGCCGGTCATCAGCCAGAAGGACGCCATGTTCAGCACCTGATTGTAAGGCTCGCGCCCTTTCAGCAGGGGCATGGCATAGCTGATGATCGCCAGGTTGATCGCCACATAGGCGCCGTAAAAGGCAAGGTGCCCGTGCGCGGCGGTGATCTGTGTGCCGTGGCTGTAGAAGTTCACGCCGTGCATGTTGTGCAGGACGCCCCAGACACCCGCGCCAAAGAACGCGACAGTGGCCGAGCCCAGCGACCACAGCAAGGCGGCCTTGTTGGGGTGGTTGCGACGACCCTTCCAGACCATGACAAAGGCAAAGGACATCATCAGGAAGAACGGAATGATCTCAAGCGCGCCAAAGATGCTGCCGATCCACTGCCAATACCCCGGCAGGCCGATCCAGAAATAGTGGTGTCCGGTGCCCAGGATACCCGTGAACAGCGCGGTGGCGACAATGACATAAAGCCATTTTTCGATCACTTCGCGGTCCACGCCTGTCAGCTTGAGCAGCAGGAAGGCCAGGATCGACGCCATCACCAGTTCCCATGTGCCTTCGACCCACAGGTGGATGACGAACCACCAGTACATCTTGTCCAGGCTCAGGTTGACGGGGTTGATGAAGGCAAAGATCCACAGAAGCGACAGCAGCCACAGCCCCATCAGCAGCACCCCGGTGATGGCCGTCTTGCGACCGGCAAGCACCGTCATCGAGATGTTGATCAGGAATATGACAGCCGCCACCAGAATCCCGAACTTGACCCAGAGCGGTTGCTCCAGAAATTCGCGGCCCTCGTGGATGCCGAACAGGTAGCCGATGACAGCGCCCAGCGTGCCGATCATCATCAGCGCCAGCTGAATATAGGCCAGCTTGGTAGACCAGATTTCACGCTCCGCTTCTTCGGGGATCATGAAATAGGCCGCCCCGAAGAAGCCCAGCAGCAGCCAGACAACCAGTGCGTTGGTGTGAATCATCCGCAGGATATGGAATGGAAAGGTTTCAGCCAGAAAATTGGGCTGGACATAGACCCAGCCAATCGTCAGCCCGCCCAGAACCTGCACGGCAAAAAGGGCCATTGCGCAGGCAAAATAGGCGTAGGCGATCTGTTGTGATTGATATTTCATCTGTTTCTACTCCTTAGCCCGCATCGTTGGGCGGCCAGCCCTGCAGATCGGTCTGATTGGCCCAGCGCAGGAATTCAGCCAGCCCGCGCTTGTCCTCTTCGGTCATCTCGAAATAGGGCATCTGGCGGCGGCCTTCGATGCCGCTGGGCTGCGCCTCGATCCAGGCGTCCAGGATCTCGAACGCGCCCTCGGGGTCATCGGCGACGCCCCAGCGGGCCATCACGTTGCCCACTTCGGGGGCGAAATACGCGCCCTCGCCGTGCAGCGTATGACAGTTGATGCAGCTGTTTTTTTCCCACACTTCCTTGCCATGGGCCACAGCGGGGCTGAGTTCCATTCCGGCGGTGGATTTGGTTACCACGTAGTGGTGGCTTTGCACGACCAGCACAAGAAAAATTACGACGAAGAATATTGATCCGCCGTAAAAGATATTGCGTGCCCGCGACTTTGTCAGGAATTCGGCCATGCGCGGGCCTCCCTTTCTGGTTGCAGTCAATCGGTCCTTAACCTGTCTCGCACTTCACCAGTTTGCGCAAACACAAAGTTTGAGGCGATCCGGCGTGGCATTTTGAGAAAATCGACGCCGCGTCACGGCATTACGCAGACGGCGAAAGAAAGCTTCACCAACAGGTCGGAAAATGGAACAAACTTTATCAGAAATAATGAGCAAGTGGCCGCAGACGGTGCAGGTCTTCCTGCGCCATGGCATGCATTGCGTCGGTTGCCGCGTCGGCCCCTTTCACACGATCGAGGACGCCTGCATGGAATACGATCTGGACGAGGCGGAATTTCGCCGCGAACTGGAATGCGCGATCAATGCTTCGCCGAAGGCTCGGCCAGAATAACCAGCTGGTGCGGATTGCGCACCAGAATATGCTTGCGCCGGCTTTCGACAATGCCGCGCTTTTCCCACGCGCTCAGCAGGCGGCTGACCGTGTGCAACGTGGTGCCGGTCATTTCTGACAGATCCTGCCGGGTGATGGGAAAATCCACCTCGATGCCGTTTTCGTTGCGGCGCCCCATCTGCGTGATCAGCCGCAGCAGGGCGTTGGCCACGCGCTGTTCGACCTGCTGGGTCGCCATTTCGACCACCTGATCATGCATTTCCCTCATCCGTTCGCCGATCGTTCGATAGGCGGCAACCGAAAATCCGGGGTAATTGCTGGAAAAACTCGGCCATTGCCGCTGCGGCCATGACAGAACGATCGCCTCGGACGCGGCAAAGGCAGTGGCGGGGAAATGTGTATGCCCCAGCGCCTGCGCGATTCCGAACAACTGACCGGCCGGGATATGGGTGACCGTCACATGTTCGCCTTCGGCCGTGACACGCACAACGCGGATATAGCCGTCCAGCAGGCAATAGAACCGGTTTGCGTCAGCCCCTTCGTGAAACACGGCCTCACCGGTATCGAAGCGATGTGTCGTCGCCATGTCCAGAATGCTGCGAATCTGCGCACGCTCCAACCCTTTGAAGGGGTCAAGTTGGCTCAGCAGGCTTTCATTTAGTTTGGGCACAACACGTCATTCCTTTGATCTGCCCCCCAATAGCCTGTCCTTGCACGAATTCCGAGAGGTGATTTTCGCTCTGATCGCGCCAATCGGAAAACCGTGCGGAAGTTTGCGCTGGCTCAAGGTCACGGCGCCGCACCGCACATAGGTAGGGGTCAAGCCAACCTGCAAACAAAAGGAAACAAGATGTTCTACAAAACCACAGCGACACTCGCAGCCGCCGCAATGCTTCTGTCAGGCGCCGCATGGGCCGAAACAGTCGAAGTGAAGATGTTGAACCGCGGCGAAGCCGGCACAATGGTATTCGAGCCCGCATTCGTTCAGATCGCCCCCGGCGATACCGTAAAATTCGTCCCCACCGACAAAAGCCACAACGCCGAGAGCATGGAAGAAATGATGCCCGAAGGCGCCGAGCCCTTCAAAGGCAAGATCAACGAGGAAATCGACGTGACGTTCGATGTCGAGGGTCTGTATGGCGTCAAGTGCCTGCCCCACTTTGCGATGGGCATGGTCATGACAATCGCCGTCGGTGAAAACGTCGAAGTACCGGCCGATTATCTCGAAGGCCGCCTGCCGCGCAACGCCAAGAAACGCTTTGAAGAGCAGCTCGAAAATCTCTGATTTCGGCCAGCCAGGGACCGGCCCGAACGGGCCGGCCCGCCAGCGCCGACACAATCCAGGATGGAGTAAGACATGAAACAGTTTGACCAAGACACACCGCAATCACCGGGCCGCCGCAACGTTCTGCGCGGCACCGCACTGGCCGGCGCCGCGGCGCTGACCGGCGGTATGGCAATGGCCGCCGCCACCGTGCGCCGCCCCATGGCGCCCCCGCGCATCACCATGCCCGGCGGCGAGGCAATCGAGGCGCAGTTGCGCGAAATGCAGGCCGCCGAGCCGCATGACGTATCGGGCTACGAGCGTGTGCAGCAAAAAATGGTCCGCCCGCCCTTCGCCCCCAAGCACGAGCAGGTCGCAACCGGCGGCCCCAAGATCATCGAGGTCGAGCTGGTCGTTGACGAACGCCTGATGGTGGTCGACGAAGACACCGGCGCGTCGATCTGGGCGATGACCTATAACGGGTCGGTTCCCGGTCCGCTGATCATCTGCCACGAGGGCGATTACGTCGAAGTGACGCTGAAAAGCCTTGGCAAGAACCAGCTGGAGCATAACATCGACTTCCACGCATCGACCGGCGCCCTTGGCGGCGGTGGCCTGACCCACATCTATCCGGGCGAGGAATGCGTGCTGCGCTGGAAGGCGACCAAGCCGGGCTGCTTTACCTATCACTGCGCCCCCGGCGGTGCGATGATCCCCTACCACGTCTGCCACGGCATGAACGGCGCCGTCATGGTCCTGCCCCGCGACGGGCTGAAGGATGCCGAAGGCAACCAGCTGACCTATGACGACATCGCCTACCTGGGCGAGCAGGACTACTACCTGCCCAAGAACGCGGACGGCACCTACAAGACCTATGCCAACGCCGGCGACGACTATGCCGACGCGCTGGAGGCCATGCGCACTCTTGTGCCGACACACTCGGTCTTCAACGGTGCGGTCGGGGCGTTGACCGGATCCCGCGCATTGCGGGCCAAGGTGGGCGAGAATATCCTGATGGTGCATAACCAGTCCAACCGCGACAGCCGCCCCCACCTGATTGGCGGACATGGCGACTACGTCTGGGAAAGCTCGTTCAGCGATCCACCACTGACCAACATGGAAACATGGTTTGTCCGCGGCGGCAGCGCGGTGGCAGCAATGTACAAATTCGAGCAGCCGGGCGTTTACGCCTACGTGAACCACAACCTGATCGAAGCCGCCCTTCTGGGCGCAACCGCCCACTTCGTGGTGGACGGCGAATGGGACAACGCCCTGATGGAGCAGGTGGCAGCACCGCGCCAGATGGAAACATGACCCGCCAACGAAAATAAAGGAGCCGGACCGCCATGAAACGCCCAAGCCTTGCAACGATCTTGATATCAACAGCAGCCTTGGCCGTGGCGGCCGGCGCGATCATCGGGGGGGCCGCGTGGATGACACGCGGCCCCGGCCCGCAACTGTCGGCGGCCTCAAACCCGCAGCTTATCCCCGACATGGTTGGCCCCGTCGGCGACGACGCCCCGATCTGGGTGCAGCGCCACGAGGTAACGATTGCCGAATTCAACGCCTGCCATAATGCGGGCGGATGCGCCTTGTGGCTGGTCGCGCGTCCCGATCAGGACCCCGCGACAACCCCCGCCACCGGCCTCAGCTATCCCGATACGCAGCAATATGTCGCCTGGCTGAATGACGCCACAGGCCATGATTTCCGTCTGCCGCGCGTCGTGGAATGGACCGCCATGGCCGAATCCGTCATGCCGGACGAACCTGACCCGCTGTTCACCGATCCCGCGCTCAGCTGGGCCTCGGCCTATATGCTGGAGGCGGAGCTGCCGCGCGCCCTGCGCCCCTCTGGCAGCTTCTCCACCACCGAGGATGGCATTGCCGATCTGGATGGGTCCGTCTGGGAATGGACCGACGATTGCTATGCCGGCAGCGGCGCCCCGCCCCGGCCGGATCGCTGCCCGGCGTTCTGGGTGGCTGGCATCCACATGGCCGCAATGTCCTATCTGGAGCGTGACCCGGCGCGCGGCGGCTGCGCCGTTGGCACCCCGCCCGCCCATCTGGGCATGCGGCTGGTCACGGACAGCGCGCCACTCTCGTAACGCGCTGCCCGCGTCCCTCACGGCAGGGGCGACACGCCCAGCACCACGGGATGCAGCCCCAGAAGCGCCGCATAAAGCAGCACCGCAATCCCCAGACGCAGCGCCGCCCCGGTCCATGATACCGGGCGCGGCACCGGCGCAATCTGCGTCGTCAGGGCCTGCCACTTGGCGGCCCCCAGCTCGCGCCGTTTGCGCCGGTCCACCAGCCGCATGCCCATCAGCGCAAAGAATGCAAACACCCCGAACAGGATCACATGCGCCAGATCGCCATTCGGCACCAGATGCGCCCCGGCCCACAGCGCCGCCGCCACCAGCAGCGGGTGCCGCACCCAGGCAACAATGCCGGGACGCTCTGGATCAAAGCGGTCATTCCGCGCGCCCCCAAACGACAGCGGATTGGGCCGCGCCACGCCAAGACACAGCAGGGCGCAGGCCGCGCCCATTGCGATCAGCGGCACCCAGTTCTGCCATGCCGCGCGCGGCCAAAGCCCGACATAAGGTGCATTGCCCGCCGCCACGATCAGCCATGTCAACACGCCCAGCGACAGTACCGAATAGGCCAGCGTAAAACCGCCCCGCCCCAGCACCTCAACCAGCCGCGCCTTGACCGGCGGGCGCAGCGGGATGCTGTGGCTTAGGAAAAAGGCGGCAAAGGCAGCGGCGAAATTGGCCCAGCCCATCACGCCCGCGCCGCCTTGCCCGGCTTGTCGGTCAGTAGCATCGGCCCATAGAGCAGCGCAAAGCCGCCATATGTCCCGATCCACGCCAGCGCCGCCAGCTCGGCCAGGGGCAATCCCGGCAGCAGATCCGCCAGCAGCCGCGCCAGAACCGACATCGCCATCAAAATGTACAGCGCCACCGTGCCCCGGCCCGCGTGCAGCGCGCGGCCGGTATGGCCCAAAGTGGCGCGCGTCATGACAGCCAGCGTCATCATCCCGATTGCTCCGGCCATCCACAAATGCTGCGCCGCCGCCAGCGGTAGCGCACCCGGCCACAGCGCCGCCGCTCCCAGCGCCAGCGCACCCAGCGGCACGAACGCGTATCCGACATGCAGCACCGCAACCAGCGGATCGGCCCCGGTGCGCAAACCGCACCAGCGCGACAGCCGCACGGCATGCAGCGCGCCAATCACGATCAGCGCCGCGCCTGTCGCCGCATCCGCCGGGCGGGCCACCCACAAGGCCAGCGTCAGAACGGTGACGATCAAAACCGCCTTGTCAAACCGCTGCATGGGCGCGGCAGGGCGCGCCGGATCGCCGCGCTTGACCAGCCAGTTGCGGGTGAAGCTGGGCACCACGCGCCCGCCAATCAACGCGATCATCAGAATGACCGCCCCCAGCCCCAGCCGCAGACCGATCCCCTGCGCCGCAAATCCGCCCTGGGCCGCATCGAGGTGAAACAGCCCGTTTGCCAGCGCAAACACCACCAGCAGAGCCAGGATCGGCAGGTTGCGCCAATTCTTGCCCGCCACAATCTCGCGCAGGATCATCGCGCCCAGCGCAACGGTAAAGCTGAGGTCGATCACCGCAACAGCCGCCCAATGCGCGCCCAGCGGCAGCGTCACCGCCAGCCGACCCGCCAGCCATATCAGCGCCAGCGCCCCCAGCGACCAGCCCGTTACCGGCAGGCGTCCGGTCCAGTTCGGGACCGCCGTCAATAGAAATCCGCCGATGATCGCGCCCAGCGTTCCAAACAGGAATTCATGCGCGTGCCACGAGACCGGATCGAACGCCAGATCCATGCCCAGCGCGCCGGTCAGGGTCAGGATCCAGATCATCATGGCAATGGCCGCCCAAGCCGCCCCGCCCAGAAAAAACGGGCGAAACCCGTATGTCAAAAGGGTCGGCCCCTGCCATTCGCGCATCCGGCCCGCTGTACTGGTCGTCATATCCGTTATCCTTTGGAGGTCCTGCCCGCATCGGGGCCTATACCGTGGGGCGTGAGTATCGGCACGTCCGCGCCGCCTTCGGGGGGCAACCCGTAGCTTAGCCCGCGCCCGATCCTGTGCGCCAGCGCCGCCCATCCATGCGCCAGCGGTCCGGGCAGTTCCTTGGATAATACATCCTCGAACAGCGACAGCCAGACCGGAAAATGGGCGGCGCGAACATTGCCCGCCGCCTTGTGAATCTGCATCGGGTTGCCGTCATATTCGCGCTGGAACAGCAGCGCGTTACGCCAGAACCGGCCGATCTTTTCCTCATGGGCGGGCCAGTCCGTGACATGCGCGGCAAACACCGGACCCAGCGCCGGATGGGCGCGGACGCGGGTGTAGAAATGTGCCACAACGCGGTCGATCTGCTCTTCGGTGACGGGAATACGCGGCGGCAGTGTCATACCACGATGATCCAGACAATGATGAGGCAAACAGCCAGATAAAACAACGTGTTGATCATCCAGCGCAGCAATCCGCCATCGGATTCGGGGTCGACCCCCATCCGCTCGCAAACCTTGGTTCCCGGCCATAGAATAGCATCGGCGATTTTCATGGCGCGTCCCTTTAATAGGTATTTCCAGTGCCTAATATATAGCCCTTCTTATTGCGCATTGTAAATGCTAAATATCACCCCATGCAGTTGGACAAGTTCACCGATTACGCCTTGCGCGTTTTGATAACCTTGGCGGTCAAGGCGCCCGCGCGGGTGCCGACCTCTGAAATTGCGGGCATCTTCGGCCTGTCCGAGAATCACCTGTCCAAGGTTGCGACTCAGCTGGTGCGCGAGGGGTTCGTGATTGCCGAGCGGGGCCGCAATGGCGGTCTGACACTGGCGCGCCCGGCTGCCGAGATCACGCTCGGCGCTGTCGTGCGCGCGATGAAGCGCGGCCAGCCGGTGGTCGAATGTTTCGGTCCCGACAAATCGTGCCTGATCCTGCCCGCCTGCGGCCTGCGCGGCCCACTGGCCGAGGCGCAGGAGGCATTCTTTGCCACGCTGGACGGCTATACGCTGGCCCATGCGGCGCAGGCGCGGCGCGCACTGGGCGATTTGCTGGCCACATGACGGGCGCGGCGCTGGGGTGATCCAATCGGGCCGCCGGGCCGTAGATCATACAGCAGCCGGAGGATCGCCATGTTTCGCACACTTGCCCTGATCATATCCATTTTCATCGCCGCCCCTGCCGCCGCGGTGGACCTGAAAGCGCCCTTTGCGTCAATCGACGGCGGAACCTTGGCACTGAGCGACTGGGCCGGGCAGCCGGTTCTGGTGGTGAATACCGCGTCGCAATGCGCCTTCACCCGGCAATATCGCGGGCTTCAGGATCTTTATGACACATATCGCGATCGCGGCCTGATCGTGCTGGCCGTCCCGTCGGATGATTTCCGGCAGGAACTGGCAACCAATGCCGAGGTCAAGGAATTTTGCGAATTGCAATACGGCATCGACATGCCGATGACCGGCATCACCCACGTCACGGGCAGCAATGCGCACCCTTTTTTCCGCACCCTGCGGGATAAGACGGGGTTCGCACCCGGCTGGAATTTCAACAAGGTGCTGATTGCCCCTGATGGACAGGTGGCAGGCACATTCGGATCGCCGGTTGATCCCCTGTCGGCCAAGATCACCGGCCCGATTGAGGCGATGCTGCGATGACGGGCTGCACAACCGTCTATTACGATGGCGCCTGCCCGCTTTGCCGCAGCGAGATCGGGTATTACGCCAAGCGGGACCGCGACGGCCGGCTGGATCTGGTCGATGTATCGCAGCCCGGCGCGGACCTGCCGGACGGGTTGGACGCAAACGATGCCAAGGCGCGGTTTCATGTGCAATCGGCGGGTGGCAGCCTGCTGTCGGGCGCCGCCGCCTTTGCAGAGGTATGGCGGCAGGTGCCGGGCTGGGGTGTGGCCGCGCGGGTCGCGCATTTCCCCGGCGTGATGCCCATGCTGGAGCTGGCATATCGCGGGTTTTTGCGGCTTCGGCCAGGTATCGTCCGGCTGTTCGTGGCGCTGCGCCGCAGGAAGGCGCAATAAATGCCCGCTTTGCGCCATTGTGCCAGATCGCTTGCGTTGGGCGCGGTCTTTTGCCCAGCTTTCGCCACCGCAGTCATTGCGCAGGAGGGCAGGCAGATGATTGAGGATTTCAGCGGCGCGCCTGAAACAAGGTGGGAATTTATCAGCGACCGGGTGATGGGCGGCAGATCCACCGGGCAAGTCGCCTTGCGGCAGGAGCAGGGGCAAACTGTTTTGCATCTGTCCGGATCTGTCAGCACCGCCAAAAACGGCGGCTTCATTCAGGCCCGGCTGAAACTGCCCACCCGATTGCCCGAAGGCGCCAAAGGGCTGGAAATAAAGGTCAAAGGCAACGGGCAGACCTATTATATCCACGCGCGCACCGGCGGCACGGTGCTGCCGTGGAATTTCTATCAGGCGCCATTTGACACCTCCGGCGACTGGCAAGTGCTGCGCATCCCGTTCGCGCGGTTCGAGGCGCAAGGCATGTTGCTACGCGATACCTTGGCCGCCGATAGCATCAAAAGCCTGGCAATCGTCGCCTATGGGCGGGATCACACGGCGGATATTTCAGTAGCCGACATCGCGTTTTATTGACGGCCCCGCGACGGATGGCACCGTAAGATCGATCCGGTCGGCCATCAGAATCGCCAGCGGGCGCGTCGGCTCGAACGAGGAGAACACGATCGACAGGATCGACGTCAGCGGCACCGCCAGCAGGGCGCCGGCCAACCCCCAAAGCGCGCTCCACACAGCGAGCGATACCAGCACCACAAACGGGCTGAGATTGACGCGCCGCCCGATCAGCCGCGGCTCCACGATATTGCCAACGATCATCTGCGCCGCCGTCAGCAGGATGGCCAACAGCATCGTCCACCACAAATCACCGAATTGCACGATGGACAGGCTGACCGGAAACGCCACCCCAACCAGCGAGCCGAAATAGGGGATATAGTTCAGCAAGGCGATCACAAGCGCCCAGAATATGGCAAAATCCACGTCCAGCGCCCACAACACGACAAAGGACACAGTGCCCAGCATCGCGTTGATCAGCGTCTTGATTGCCAGATAGTCGCCGATCCGGTCGTTGATGTCGCGGATCATCGCCTCGGTCTTGGCGGCGCCTTCGGCGTCGCGCATGGCGGCAGACAGTTTGACCGCGAAACCGGCACGCTCGGACAGCAAGAAGGCGGAATAGACGATCACCAGAAACACAGAGGTGCCGATGCCGGTGATATTATACAGCGCCGTGTTGATCAGTGTCTGCACGGACAGGCGGCCAAATGTGGCATCGCGTATGGTTTTCCAATCGGGCCGTTCGTCCACGCCCAGCATGTCGGCGCCCTGCGCGACCAGCCGCTCGATATTGGCCTGATAGGTGGGCGCCTCGCGCAGGATGCGGCTGATCGTATCGACAACCACCCCCAGCAGCAACAGCACGACCAGCGTGAAGGCCACCAGCACCAGCAGCCGCCGCATGGGAGCCGAAAGCAGCCCGACAAGCGGCACAGCGCGCATCGCCTCTGACACGCTGATCAGCACGTAAACCGCGATCACCGCTGCCAGAATGGGCAGCAGCACAGGCTTGCCGATAAAGATCAGAAAACCCGCCAGCACGGCCAGCAAGGCCGCGTTGACCGGCAGCGCCAGTTGTGACGGGGGAACGATCACAGGCGCTGCTGCCTTTGCGGATCACGGGTGGCAACAGATGGCATATGGGCGCGGCTCCTACGGGGTGGGCGGGTCAGGCCCGCAACGGCAGGCGTCCCCACCGTTATGCCGTAGTTTTTGCCAAATGCCACCGCCTGATTGCCATCGCGGGCCCTGTTGCCGCAGGTAAACGCGTCTTAACGCGCGGCGACATACCGGTCATAGTTCAGATCCGCCGTTTCGATATCGGACGCGCGGCCTGCCACAAGATCGCTGAGAACCCGCGCCGAGCCTGCGGCCATGGTCCAGCCCAGCGTGCCGTGGCCGGTGTTCAGATACAGGTTCGGCGCGCCGGATTGGCCGATGATCGGTGTTCCATCCGGCGTCATCGGGCGCAGGCCGGTCCACAGCACGGCGCGGCTTTGATCGGCGGCCCCCTTGAACAGCGACTCGACGGACATGGTCAGCGTTTCCTGCCGCTTGGTGCTCAGGCTGCGGTCCATTCCGGCCAGTTCCGCCATGCCGCCCACGCGGATACGGTCGCCCAGACGGGTGATTGCAATCTTGTATGTCTCGTCCATCACGGTCGATTGCGGCGCCAGATCGGGCGCAACGATCGGCGCGGTGATCGAGTAGCCCTTGACCGGGTAAATCGGCAGCTTCAGCCCCAACGGGCGCACCAGATCGGGCGAATGGTTGCCCATCGCCACCACGAACGCATCCGCCGTGACACGCCCCTCGGACGTCTCGACCGCCTCGATGCCGCTTGGCCCCTGGATCAGCGCGCGGATTTCCACACCGGCCCGAAAGCTGACGCCCAGATCGCTGGCCATCATCTGGGCCAGTTTGGTCGTGAACATATGGCAATCGCCGGTTTCGTCCCCCGGCAGGCGCAGACCGCCTGCAATCAGATCGCGCGCGCCCGCCAGCCCCGGCTCGGCCCGGACGCAACCGGCCGCATCCAGCACCTCGTAGCGCACGCCGCCCTTTTCCAGAACCTTGATATCCTTGGCCGCGCCATCCACCTGCTTTTGCGTGCGGAACAGTTGCAGCGTGCCCTGCTGGCGGTTGTCAAAGTCAATTCCCGTCTCGTCGCGGATCTCGGTCAAACAATCGCGGCTGTATTCGGCCAGCCGGACCATGCGACCCTTGTTCACCTCATAGCGCGCCTCGGTACAGTTGCGCAGCATCCGCGCCATCCAGCTCAGCTTGCGCCAGTCCATCTGCGGCTGCACGATCAGCGGTGCGTGGCGCTGAAAAAGCCATTTCAGTGCTTTCAGCGGAATCCCCGGCGCCGCCCAGGGCGCTGAATATCCGGGCGAAATCTGGCCCGCATTGGCAAATGTCGTATCCTCGCCGACGGCGGCGTTGCGGTCGATGACCGTCACCTCATGCCCGTCTTTGGCCAGATACCACGCGGACGTGACGCCGATAACACCGCCCCCAAGAACAACGATTTTCATAGCTCACTCCCTTGCCAACGCGCTATCGCCTGATGGCCACAAAAACACCAAGATGCGGTGAATTTTCCATTGGATTTCAGAGTGCAGGACAGGCTGTATCGAATATTCTACGCATCATAGGCGAATTGGCGGTGGATTATTACGCAATAGACCTTGGCAGCCGGACAGACGCCCATCAAAATCGCCCCTTTCGACGCATTTGTGCGCGACTGTCGCGTTGCAATATCGTTTTCAGGTGGCGAAGCATGTAGCGCGTGATAAACCGTGCAAGTCCCGACCCTGACGGCGAAACAGGCCGGGGGGCAGGCAGGCCGCTTGGTCACTTCGCAGAACGGCACAGTCAGGAAACTCGAACGAAGGACGCGGTATGGCGCAGCCCGATATGCCACTGGCAGAGCTTCTGACGCATCTGGACCGGCTTGCGCAGCACTCGCTGCGGCTGTGGGATATTCCGCCGGGCGCGCGGGCGCATCTGATCAATGTGGCGGAAAACGCGACCTATCTGGTCGAGGATGGCAGCGGCTACAGGGCCATTCTGCGCATCCACCGCGAACAGTATCACACCCGCCGCGCGATCGAATGCGAACTGGCATGGATTGCCGCGCTGAAACAGGCGCGCGCCGTTGTCACCCCCGACAGCTATGTTGGGAAAAACGGCCAGGTCATTCAGGAAGGCCGTATTGACGGGTTGGATGCGCCCCGTTTCATGGTGCTGTTTCAATATATCGAAGGCACCCACCCCGATGAGGCAGGTGATCTGGAACGCCCGTTCGAAGAATTGGGCGAAATTGCCGCGCTGACGCACGAACATTCAAAATCATGGCAACGCCCCGCCGATTTCCAGCGGCTCGTCTGGAATACAGACACCGTGTTTGGCCCCGCCCCCACCTGGGGCAACTGGCGCGACGCGCCGAATGTCACGCAAGACATTGCCGCCGTGCTGGATGCGGTCGAGGCGCGCGTCTGCGCGCGGCTCAAGGCGTTTGGCAATGTCCCGGATCGCTATGGGCTGATCCATGCGGATATGCGGCTGGCCAACCTGCTGACCGGCCCGCAAGGCACGCGTTTGATAGATTTCGACGATTGCGGCTTTGGCTGGTTTCTGTACGATTTTGCCGCCGGGATCAGCTTTATGGAGGATGATCCGCGCGTTCCCGCGCTCAAGGCGGCATGGGTGCGCGGCTACAACAAGGTGCGCGCACTAAGCGGCGATGAGCTGGCCGAGATGGACACCTTCATCTTGCTGCGCCGGATGGCCCTGCTGGCGTGGATCGGCAGCCATATCGAGGCGCCCGAACCGCAGGCAATGGCCCCCGATTTCGCCCGCGTGACGGCACGGCTGGGCGCGGAATGGCTGGCGCAAACGGCAAACCGCGGCTGACACGTGGCGGCGGCATGATTGATGCCGCCGCCAGACTGCCAGGGTTACTTTTCGGTCTTGGGCTCTTCTACCGGCTCGCTTGGTTCGGGGCCTGTATCGACGATTTCGGCATCGACCACGCTGGCGATATCTGTCGCTTTCTGGTCGTCCATATCGCCCATGATCAGCGGCAGCATTTCGATTCCGGTGGGGGACGTAACGTCGCCCTGCGGCGGTGTTTTCCACGCAAGCGTATCGAACGCGCCGCAGTTTTCGCAGGCGGGCACCCATTCGCCGTGAATGTGCTGGCAGTTGTTGCAAATCCACTGCGGGCCGCGCGGCGCCGACATGGCACGGGCCAGCCAGCCCTTGACCACCCGATCAGGCGCACCCTCGCCCCGCTCGATTGCGGCCATGATTGTCAGAACGCGGGCGTCAGGATCGGTTTCGACCAGACCGCCCAGGGCGCGGCGCGCGGCGGGGAAATCTTCGGCGGCAAGGTTCAGCTCGGCCTCGACCAGCTTTGACTCGCGGTGATCGGGGCGCGCGGTGAACAGCTTGGCAAAGCGTTTCAGGCGTTGCTGTGGCGTCTCGTCCGGCGCGATGGCGGCAAAGGCGGCGGCCAGATCGGGGTGCGGCTGCTGGTCCCATGCCTTGCGAATGACGCGGGCGGCATAGCGCGGCGCGCCTTGGGCGATGTAGCTGCGCGCGGCCATAACGGCAGCAGGGATCAGATGCGGAGACAACTTGTTCGCCTCAATCGCGGCCTCACGCGCCTCGACGGTTTTGCCCTCGACGGCAATGTCGCGCGCCGCAGACAGCGCCAGAACCGCATCGCGGCGTTTGTGAACATCACGCGGGATATTGCCGAATTTCAGCTTTGCATTCAGGGTCGAGCGTGCGCCGGCCCAATCCTCCTGCCCGGTTTGCAGTTTGAGCAGGGTATCCTGAATTTCGCCATGGCCCGGTTTCAACCCAAAGGCCGTCTGCGCCAGTTTCAGCGCCGTGTCGGTATCGCCATCGGCAATCTTCTGGCGCAGGATACCGCGCACGCCGACAAAGCGGGTGCGATCATCCTTCAGCAGGCGCTTGTACACCTCCTCCGCCTTGGCGCGGTTGCCCTGCATTTCGGCAGCCTGCGCAATCACCAGATTGGTCAGGGCGGGTTTTTTCAAATACCGATCGGCGCGGGCGGCGCGGGCCATGGCCACGTCCCCCTCGCCCGAGGCAAGGGCAAGCATCCCTTCGGACAGGGCGCGATACCCTTTTTCCTGACGGTTCCGGTCAAAATAGCGGGAAATCGCGGTTTCGTCGCCATTGATGAACCGCAGCACCGCGATCAGCAGCGCGGCCAGCTTCATCAGCAGCCACAGCGCCGCAATGATCAGCGCCAGCGCCATCACCGCCTTGAGCGGTGTCAGGTTCAGCTCGACCCCGGCCATGACGATGCGCACACCGCCGTCCAGCTCCAGCAAGTGGGACACGCCGAACGTGACCACCACCACGAGGGCCAGAAAAACGACGATCTTGATAATTGACCACAGCATGTGAGGCGTGCCCTTTCGGTTCAGTTCAATTTCGCGGCAAGCGCGTCGTAGGCGTCTGTGGCCTGCATCCGGGTGCGCGCGCTGGCCGCCCAATCGGCCAGCTCGGCGGCGGCGGGGCCGGTCAGCGTGTCCACCTCGGTCAGGGCTGCGGCCAGGTTGCCCTGGCGCAGATCGTCTTCGGCGCGGGACAAAATGGCGTCTGTGCTGCTGCCCTCGCGCCGCTCCAGCGACCGGGCACCCAGCTGGCCCGAAACAAAGGACCAGAAATCGCCGCCCGTCCCCTCGTCACCGGACCTGCGCGCCCTTGCCAGCGCCTCCCGCGCGGCGGGCGCAAAGGATTGCTGCAAGGCCGAACGCGTCGGCACACCAGCCTCGGCCACATCCTGAAGCGGATCTGGCGCCGACATGCCCGCACGCTCCAGATCGCCCAGCGCGGCGGCGAAGGGTGCGCCGCTGTCCAGTGCGGCACGAATGCGCGACAGGGCATCGCGGCGCAGATCCTGTTGGGCTGCGGCCTGCGCGGCCTCCGCGCGCTCGTCCGCTTGCGCGACGAGGGCTTGCACCTGCTCGCCCTGCGCCTTGATCGTGCGGCGCAGATCGTTCAGCTGGCCGATTGTCACCCCATCGTCACCCGGCCCGGTTGGCTGCGCTTCAAGCTCATCAATGCGCCCCGACAGGCTGTTGATCCGGTCGGACATCTCGGCCAGCTTTGCCTCCAGATCGGCCTGTCCCGCCTCGATGCCGCTGGTGTCCGGCGCGCCGGGGATCGCGTCGATGCGTGCATCCAGCGCGCTGATCCGCTCAGACTGCTGCGCCAGATCCGCCTGCACATCGGTTGCCGCCGTATCAACTGGCGCCATGATGCCCAACTGGGGGAATATGTAATAGGCCGCGCCAAAGCCGATGGCCGCAGCGCAGACACCGCCCAGAAGCAGACCAACGAAGCCGCCCTTGCGCGGCTGGGGCTGGCCGGCTGGCGCTGGCTTGGACTGCTGCATCTTTGGCGATGTGTCCTGCGATGTGGCGGTCGCCGCCGAAGGTTTGTCAGCGGGTGGGGTTCCGCTCGACCCGAAGGGGGTTGAGGAAGTCGATTTCGGCTCGGACGGCTTGTCTGTTGACGGTTTGGTTGAAGTCTCGGCCGCCGAATCTGTGCCAGAGGCTGCCGGAACAGCGGCAGCGCCCGCAGGCGCGGACGCCGTTTTGCCGGTATCGACCAGCTTTGCCTTATCCGTGCCGGTATCCGAAGCAGCGGCGCCGGTGGATGAGGTCGCCGCCGTGCTGCTGGTCTGGGGCTTGTCAGTCTGACCCTTGGCAGCTGCCGATTTGCTTCCGCTGGGCGGTATCGAACTGCGCGCCGTCACGTCGGGATCGGTTTTGTCAGCAGGCGTGGCATCATCAGGCTTCGCACCAACCGCCGAAGAGGTTGCCCCGCTGCCGACTGTCTTTGACGTCTCAGGCTTGGCCTGTTTGTCATCCTTTGCAGCGGCTGGCGTTTTTTCAGCGGCCTTGCCGGCATCCTTGCTTTCAGGAGCGACCGCCCCGGATGTGTCGGTTTTATCCTTCCCGGACGCAGAACCGTCAGCCTTGGCCGTTTTGCCGCCAGATGCGCCAGCGCTCTTGCGTCCTGAAGGTGCCTTTTTATCCGCCACGTCAGCCATTCCTTCCGAATCTGTTCAATACCCTGAACCGGGTAACCTTACTGCGCACGGTTTGTTCCCTCAAGGCGATAGGCCCGTGCCAGCGCTTCGGGCCACGCCCGCAGCATTCCGGCACCATCGGGACGATCCGCGACAAGGCACGCCTGCGCCGCGCCCTCTGGCACACGGTCTGCTGCGGCGCGGCTGATTGCAAGCACAACCAGCGGCGCGGTGACATCTACGCCCTCGAACAAAGCGGCGGCGCTGCGCGGTGAAAATACCGGCGCGATCACCGGCGCCGTGCCGGACAGGCAGGCGCGCGCCGCATCGTTCAGCGGCACCTTGTGCTGCGCATACAGCACCGCATCGCCGGCCGGAACGCCGGCGGTTGTCAGCGCGCCGGCCACATCGGCCGCCGCATGGGCGCCGCGCAGATGCAGCATCGGGCCTGCCGCGCCGTCCGCCGCGATACGCGCCAGCAGATCGCGCGCATCACCGCCGGCGGATATGGCCGTAATGCCGGCCTGCTCCGCCGCCTCGGCGGTGGTGTCACCGACGCAATAGGCGGGGATGTCGCGCCGTGCGCTCAGCTCGGCAAAGCGAAAAACGCCGTGCTGCGATGTAAAGATCAGCCAGCGCACCCCGGTCAGATCCGGCAGGCTGCCCTGCGGCGCGATGGCCAGAACCGGCGACAGCACGACAGACAGATCATCGCCCGGCAGATCCTTCAGCGCGGCGACAAAGCGTGTGGCGCCGGGTTCGGGCCGGGTGATCAGAATGATAGGGGGCAAGGTCAGGGCCGCTCCGATGCTTGTGGGATCGCATGCCAAGTGATAGCTGCCCCGGCACAAGCGCGCAACGGGCGGGACCGAAAGCGACACCATGACCGATACCCTGACCATCCTCGGACTGGAAAGCAGCTGCGACGACACCGCTGCCGCAATCGTGCGCGTGGGCGACGGCCCGGCGCGGATCCTGGCGCAGACGGTGCAGGGTCAGGGCCAGCTTCACGCGGCATTCGGCGGCGTGGTGCCTGAAATTGCCGCACGCGCCCACGCCGAAAAGCTGGATCTGTGCGTGGCCGAGGTTCTGCGCGCCAGTGGCCTTGGCTTGCGCGATATGGACGCGATCGCCGTCACCGCCGGTCCGGGGCTGATTGGCGGCGTCATATCCGGCGTGATGTGCGCCAAGGGGCTGGCGGCGGGCGCGGGCCTGCCGCTGATCGGGGTGAACCATCTGGCGGGGCATGCGCTGACCCCGCGCCTGACAGACGGGGCGGACTACCTCTATCTGATGCTGCTGGTGTCGGGCGGGCATTGCCAGTTCCTGCGCGTTGATGGCGCGCAGCAGTTCACCCGGCTGGGCGGCACCATCGACGATGCCCCCGGCGAGGCATTCGACAAGACCGCCCGCCTGCTGGGCCTGCCCCAGCCCGGCGGCCCGGCGGTAGAGGCCGAGGCAAAGCTGGGCGATCCGGCGCGCTATGCCTTCCCGCGCCCGCTGCTGGACCGGCCCGGTTGCGATATGTCCTTCTCCGGGTTGAAGACGGCGCTGCTGCGCACGCGCGATGCGGCAATGCAGGACCGCGGCGGGCTGACGGTGCAGGACCGCGCCGATCTGTGCGCCGGGTTTCAGGCGGCGGTGCGCGACGTGCTGGCCGAAAAAACCCGCCGCGCGCTGGCGGCCCATCCCGATCTGCGACTGCTGGCCGTGGCTGGCGGGGTTGCGGCCAATCAGGCGATACGGGACGGGTTGATGCAGGTAGCGCATGATGCGGGCGCGCGGTTCCTTGCGCCGCCGCTGGCGCTGTGTACCGACAATGCCGCGATGATCGCCTATGCGGGCGCCGAGCTGTTCCGCCTTGGCCAGCGCGACGATATGACGCTGGCCGCGCGCCCCCGCTGGCCGCTGGATTCCAGCAGTCCGGCGATGTTGGGATCGGGGCGCAAGGGCGCCAAGGCCTGAGCAATGCAAATTGCGCATGGCAGGCGGGCACACTAGATTGGCCGCCGACGCATTCATTCACACGCAGGAGACTTTATGCTGATCGCCCTCATCGGCCGGGACAAACCCGGCGCGCTACAGACCCGGCTGGACAACCGCGACGCGCATGTCGCCTATCTGAAATCTTCGGGCGCGGTAACGCAGGCCGGGCCGCTGCTGGACGATGCCGGGCAGATGTCCGGCTCGCTGGTGGTGCTGGACGTGACGGACATGGCCGAAGCCGAAGCATGGGCCGCGCAAGATCCATATGGCAAGGCCGGGCTGTTCGGCAGCGTCGAGTTGATCCACTGGAACAAGGTGATCTGACGCGCTTGCGCTACTGGCTGTTCAAATCCGAGCCGTCCGTCTGGGGCTGGCACGATCAGGTTCGCCGCGGCGACGCGGGCGAGCCATGGGATGGCGTGCGCAATTATCAGGCGCGCAATTTCATGCGGGAAATGGCGGTGGGGGATCGCGGCTTTTTCTATCATACCGAAGATCAAAAGGCCGTCGTCGGCATCGTTCAAATCTGCGCCGAGGCCCGCCCCGATCCCGGCACCGATGATCCACGCTGGGAATGCGTCACCGTCCGCGCAGCGGCCCCGCTGTCCAAGCCTGTCACGCTATACGCGATCAAGGCAAATCCGGCGCTGGCAGACATGGCGCTGGTGCGCCAGCCGCGTCTGTCGGTTCAGCCTGTCACCGCCGATGCGTGGCAAATCATCTGCATCATGGGCGGCATGACCAACACATAATTCCTTACTCCGGGGAACTTATCGTCAAACCTGCGGTTGTCTTATCGAAGGTCGGCGCTGCACTGCGCGGGCTGAGTGTGCGGAAACGCACACGTTTCAAGATTAAACTGGAGTATTTGACATGATGAAGCTGACCCCTGCACTGACCGCCATCGCTCTTGCTTGCGCCGCCCCTATGGCCGCTGCCGCGCAGGACGTTTTGCCCACGCGCGGCGACAAGATCTCGGAATTCCGCAGCGCCGGTGCCTGGCACGTTCGCAAGAACGAGACGCGTGAAACCTGCTTTGCCTCGTACAAGAGCAAATCGGGCGCAATCGTGCAGTTCGGCTTCGTCGAAGACGAAAGCGCAGGCTATCTGGGCCTCTTTTCGCAGCGCGCACCCGAAGTGGAAGCCACTCAGGAAATCGCTGTTCTGGCGAATGGCAACCTTTACGTCGGCGAGGCGACCGGAATGGGCCCCAGCATCGAGGACGGGTATGAGGGCGGATATATTCTGGTCAACAACCCCGAATTCGTGAAGGACATCGAAATCGGTCAGGAACTGGTCGCATTTCCTGACATGCCCCATTCCTATGTGGTCGACATGACCGGCGCAAAGAATGCCGTCTACGAAGTCCGCAAATGCACAACCGAGCTGAAATCGAAGTAAGCCGCACTTTGCTACGACGTCAAACCAACGGAAAAGCCCCCTTCGCGGGGCTTTTTCTGTGCCAGGATGCCAATCGTCACGGCAAGGGCCTGACGACTGGATTCGGCGGCGAAATTAAACGAAGGGTTCCGATCCAAATAACCGAAACCCTTCGCCACCCCACGTGCTCCCATTGCACCACACGTGTATCTGCATAAAGTTCCGGCCATTCTGACCCGACAAGACTACGCTACCGCACCTGCGCAATCCGATCAAACATCAAGTATCTCGCATTTGCCTTAAACCGCGCTTAGCGGCAATGCTTGGCCAGTTCGCGCTGCTTCAGCTCGGTTTCCACGAGCAGGCAGCGGTTTTTTGCCTCGTAGTAATAGCCGCGGGCGTACCACATCACCGCCTCGTCCAGATCGCCGTCCGATACCAGCCATGCACCGCGCAGGTATTTCACGGCGAAATGCAGGTTGGTTTCCGCATCCAGCAGATCGGTGTCGCGCCCGGAAAAACCCATGCCGCGGGCGGTGGCGGGCAGGATCTGCATCATCCCCATGTAGGGGCCGTTACGGGCGCCGGGGCGGTAATCGCTTTCGCGCTGGATGACCTTGTGCACCAGCGGGCGCGGCACTTGATAATGATCGGCGTATTTGTTCACCAGCTTGCGAATTTGCGGCGTTTCACCGGGGTGAAGCTGCATGGCAGAGCTGGTTGAGACGGTCGGCGATGTCTTCGGCATCGTGCCTGCACAGGCAGCGGTGAACAGCAGCGAGGCGGCGATCAGGGCGCGTAGGATCATGGTCCGATGGCTTTCTTAGGGAATCTGTACCGCCTTAAAGCCAGAGGTTGGGGCAGATTGGCAAGTTTCCCGCGCACGCAGCAGGCAGGATTTCGCCGCCAATACCCGCGCGTGGGCAATGCGCCGCGCATCGGCAGGGTCGCAAAATTGGCAGCTTTCGCGAGAAGAACGTCGCATTAAAACGGCAATTCAAACGCTTATAAAAAAGGCCCCGGCGGTCTGCCGGGGCCTGCGCGATATATCGGGCGCTTGGATTCAGTCTTTCAGCTGCGTCATGCGCAGATAGGGCAGCACGGTGTTGAAGTCGCCGTATTTCGCGCGTGCGTCCTCATCGCTGACGGATGTGGGAATCACCACATCCTCGCCCACCTGCCAATCGGCAGGGGTGGCAATGCTGTTTTTCGCAGCTGTCTGAAGCGCATCGAGCGCCCGCAGCACCTCGGCAAAGTTGCGGCCCACGTTCATCGGGTAGGTCATCGACAGCTTCAGTTTCTTGTCGGGACCAATGATGAACACGGCGCGCACGGTGGCGCTGTCATTGGGGGTGCGGCCATCGGGCATGTAGGCTTCGGCGAGCAGCATATCGAACGCCTTGGACACTTCCAGATCCTCATCGGCGATGATGGGGAAACCGGCCTTGGTGCCGGCGACCTTTTCAATGTCGCCTTTCCATTGCTTGTGCTCTTCCACGTCGTCGACGGACACGCCGATCACCTTTGTGTCGCGCTTTTCCCACTCATCCGCCAGACGGGCGACTGCGCCGAATTCCGTGGTGCAGACCGGGGTGAAATCCTTGGGGTGCGAGAACATGATCGTCCAGTTGTCACCGATGAAATCGTGAAACTGGATCTGGCCGTGATCCGTATCGGCGGTGAAATTGGGAACAGTATCGTTGATGCGCAATGACATTTAGCGGTCCTTTCAATGTTGCGGTTTGTCTTTGGCCGCAAGATAGGCACCCGCGCCGGGATTTGCACCCCCCCAGCTTCATCATTGGCAGGGCCGCGCGCCACTTGCCTTGCAGCGCGCCGGCGCGGGTACTATGTCTGACGTCAAAGCTGCGGACAGGACATGCCAATGATCCCGGACCCGGCTGCTTACAACAACTCAAAGGGAGATCCGACATGATCGAGAAACGTCAGTTCTATATCAACGGCAACTGGTCAGACCCTGCGCAGGAGCGCGATCACCCGGTCATCAACCCCTCGACGGAAGAACAGTGCGCGATCATCACGCTGGGCTGTGATGGCGATGTCGATGCCGCTGTCGCCGCTGCAAAAAATGCGTTTCCCGACTGGATGAATACCCCGGTGGAGGAGCGGATCGCGCTGGTTGAAAAACTGGCCGAAGTCTACGAATCCCGCGCCGAGAATATGGCGCAGGCCATCAGCCTCGAGATGGGCGCCCCCATCGAGCTGGCCCGCGAACAGCAGACCGCCGCAGGCGCCGGACACATCGCGGCCTTTCTTGACGCCGCCAGGGATTTCAAGTTCGAGCATCCCCACGACCCCGACACCCCCGGCAGCTATATCCGCAACGAGCCGATCGGCGTTGCCGCGCTGATCACGCCGTGGAACTGGCCGATGAATCAGGTCACGCTCAAGGTTGTGGCCGCTGCTGTTGCCGGCTGCACCATGGTGCTGAAGCCATCCGAGGAATCGCCGCTGTCGGCCATGGTCTTTGCCGAAATGATGGACGAGGCCGGATTCCCCCCCGGCGTGTTCAACCTGATCAATGGCGATGGCGCCGGTGTCGGCACCCTGCTGACCGAACATGCCGATGTGGACATGATCAGCTTTACCGGCTCTTCCCGCGCGGGCATCCTGATATCCAAGGCCGCCGCCGATACGCTGAAACGCGTCAGCCTTGAACTGGGCGGCAAGGGCGCGAACCTTGTGTTCGCCGATGCCGATGCAGACGCGGTCGAACGCGGTGTGCGCCACTGCATGAACAACTCCGGCCAGTCCTGCAACGCACCGACACGCATGATCGTGCAGCGCGAGGTCTATGATCAAGCCGTTGAAACCGCCGTCAAGGTCGCCAATTCCATCCGGGTCGGCCCGGCCAGCGAGGACGGCGATCACATCGGCCCCGTGGTGAACGAAACGCAATTCAACAAGATTCAGGACCTGATCCAGAAGGGCATTGACGAGGGCGCGCGCCTTGTCGCCGGCGGTGTGGGCCGCCCGGACGGGCTGAACCGTGGCTTTTACGTCAAGCCGACGGTCTTTGCGGATGTGAACAACGCCATGATCGTCGCGCGCGAGGAAATCTTTGGCCCGGTCCTGTCGATCATCCCCTTCGACGAAGAGGAAGAAGGCATCTTTATCGCCAATAACACGCCCTACGGCCTGACCGATTACGTCCAGACGCAGGACCCGGCCCGCGCCGCCCGCGTCGCCCGCGCCCTGCGCGCCGGCATGGTCGAGATCAACGGCCAGAGCCGCGGCAAGGGCGCGCCCTTTGGCGGGATGAAGCAATCGGGCAATGGCCGCGAGGGCGGCACCTGGGGTATCGAGGACTTCATCGAGGTCAAGTCGATCTCGGGCTACGATCCGGCGGCCTGACGTGAAAATCGGCGCTTTCGTGCTGCACCTCGCCCGCGCCACGGCGCGGCGCGAGAATGCAGAGGCGCTGCTGGATACCTGCGGGCTGGAAGGAGAAATCTGGCCCGCAGTCGACGGCACGGCGTTGTCCGCGGCGGATGTGACCGCCGTTTATCAGCCGGGCCTGTTCCGCCCTTCATATCCATTCAAGCTACGGCCCGGTGAAATTGGCTGCTTTCTCAGCCATAGACAGATATGGTCCGAAATCGTCCGCCGCAATCTGGATGCTGCCTTGATTCTGGAAGATGATGTGGCGCTCTCGCAGCCGACATTCGCCAGCGCCCGAGATCTGGCTTTGCAACATGTCGGCACGCTCGGATACATAAAAATGCGCGCCACCCCTCCCAAAGGCCGGGTGCGCATTGTTCAGCAGCGTGACGGCGCCACGCTGGTGACCGGCGACAATCCGGGACTTGGCGCAACGGCGCAATGCGTCAGCCGCAACGGCGCCTTACAGTTGCTGAAGCACAGCAAGACATTTGATCGCCCCGTCGATACATTTATACAAAGCCACTGGTTCACCGGCCTTGCGCCATCTACCGTTTACCCGTCCGGTGTAGAGCATATAGATGTTGAATTGGCAGGCAGCACCATTCAAGGCAAGGATGAAGGCATCCTGGAATTGATGTCGCGTGAACTGCGCCGCGCCAGATATCGCTACGCTGTCAAGAAACTGTCATCGCGGTAGAGCAAATCAATAACGGCTGATTGGACAACTGGTGACCAAACTTTCCAAACTGGGAATTCCCAAAAATCTCGGGCATATCTGGATAGGGCCATATCGCCCCCCGGTTGACTGGATGCAAACATGGCAGGACTATCATCCTGATTGGTCTTATACGCTTTATGACAATTCATTCGCCGCAACATACCCGTTCCGCAATAAATCACTGATCACAGAATATTTGAAAAGATCGCAGTTCGCCGGCGCTGCCGATTTGATGCGCTACGAAATCCTATATGATTTTGGCGGCTTCCTGCCCGAGGCAGACTCCGTCTGTCTTGCCAATACCGACCATCTGTTTGAACACGATTGCGCCTATACAGTCTATGAAAACGAAAAAGCGCGCCCCGGAATGGTGTCCCCCATTCTTGCCTGCCCGCCGGGAAATAAATTCGTCGGTCAGTTGATTGATGAGCTGTCCACGCTTCGCCCGCGCGAGTTGGGACAACCATGGAAGACGACCGGAAACCGCTTTGTTGCAAGCATGATTCAGAAATACGATCCACAGATCACCATCTTCCCATCTCACTATTTCATACCCGAGCATTTCAGCGGCGAAAAATACACTGGCCCCGATCAGGTTTTCGCCAAACAATTATTTGGCAGCACGACCGATGCATATGGCAGCGTCTCCGCCGGCACCAAAGCCAGACTGATGACAGGAAAAATTCGTGGCGCAGTCATGCGGCGCCTGTTCAAGAGAAAAGACCTCAAGTAATGGAAAGCTGTGAAGCGCGCGCCGCCAGCGAAAAAAGAGTCGCAATCGTAAGTGTCTGCCACAATAGCGCGCCCGTCCTCGCGTCAATGCTGGAGACATGCCCACGCGATGCGGAAATCATTCTGGTTGATAACGCGTCAGCAGACACGGGCGAAATTGCAAATCTTGCGAAAAAATACAACACTGGGCTTATCCTGAACAAAGCAAACAAAGGCTTTGGCGCTGCATGCAATCAGGGCGCGTCGGCCTCAAGCGCAGAGTTCATATTATTTCTGAACCCGGATGCGCAACTCATGCCCGATACAATACAGCATCTGGTCACCGCAGCAGACAAATACGCAGAAGCCAGCGCCTTCAATCCCAGAATTCAGCGCCAGGACGGCTTGGAAGCATTTAACTACAAAAGCGACCTGCTCCCACGGTCAAGGCGGATGAATCGCGGCTGGCCCTCCCAGGACTGCGAGACAGTCATCTTATCCGGCGCCGCACTTTTTATAAGGCGCTCCGATTTTGTGAAAGTTAACGGCTTCGATGAAAACATATTCCTGTATTACGAAGACGATGACCTATCGCTTCGCCTCAAACGCCAGTGCGGGCCGTTGATGTTCTGCCGCGCGGCCCTGGTCAAACATATCGAAGGCGCGTCATCCGGCAAAAGCAGCGAAAAAAGCGAAGCATTCAAAGCCTGGCACAAGGGGCGCTCGAAAATATACACGATGGGAAAGCACGCAAGACCATTCGCCCGAACCCGAACAGTCGCACACGCGCTGAAAAAGGTTCTCTCGGTCAAGCTTTTGTATTCCGGACTGCGTCGCAGCCATAGTGTGGCATTTTTAAAAGGCGTGCTTCACGCCTCCTTCACCAAGCCTCGCGCGCCACATTAGCCGCGATATCATGCTCGCGCCATTTGAAGATTTGCAATATGACTGCTAGTATGAGCATTGACACAAACGCCCGATTTGTGCCGGAAACGGTCCACAAGCGCGACATCTTTTCCGAAACGATTTCCGGCCACCTCGAAGGCGTGGCCGATTACCCGGTCGTGCTGCGCAAGCTGGACACGGTCCCGTTCTACGCCCGCCCGCTCGCCTGGGCACTGGCGCGCAAGGAAATTCGCGGCCTGCGCGCCGTGCAGGGGATCGAAGGTTGCCCCGCGCTGGTGCGTGTCGACCGAACCGGCCTGCTGCGCAGCTGGACCAGCGGCACGCCGCTGCAACTGGCCAAACCGGCCAGCGCGGAATGGTATCGCGACGCCAAGCGCCTCTTGCGCCAGATGCGTCGCGCCGGGGTCACGCATAACGACATCGCCAAGCCGCAGAACTGGCTGATGACACCGGGTGGCCGCGCCGCCGTGATCGACTTTCAGCTGGCCTCGGTCCACCGCCGCCGCGGCCGCCTCTATCGCGTGATGGCGCGCGAGGATCTGCGCCACCTGCTGAAACAAAAACGCGCCTATGCGCCCCACCTGCTGACCCCGTCCGAGCGCAACATGCTGGCGCAAAAGGCGCTGCCGTCACGCATCTGGATGGCCACCGGCAAGCGCGCCTACAATTTCATCACCCGCCGCCTGATGAACTGGTCCGACGGCGAAGGCACCGAAGACCGCATTGACCGCGACGGCCCCGCCCTGACGGCCGCATTGCTGGCCCATCCGCAGGTAACGGATGTCGCGCTCAGCACCTATGCCCTACCGGCCAAGGGCGTCGGCCTCTACGCCTTTGTCGAAACATCGCTGGATGCCCAGACACTGGAGAGGCTCGCGCCAGCGCCGCGCCCCGAGATGATCCAACCCGTCGCGCATCTCCCGCGCCACGCCGACGGCACAGCGCGCATGGACGCGCTGCACCTTATCGCGGCAAACCGGCTGGACGAGCTGGCCCTGCTGCAACAGAATGACCCAAAGCTGGCCGAGACACTCAAACCCATCATCGCCACCCGCCTGAACCTGACCGACCGTGTGCTGAAACCCTAAAACGGTGACTTGGCGCGAAACGACAACCCCCGCCCACTCTCAGGATGGTTAACGCGCAACTCCTCGGCATGCAGCATCATCCGCCCGAACGCCGGGTCCGGCGCATACAGCGGATCGCCCAGGATCGGATGCCCCAGCGCCAGCATATGCACGCGCAGCTGATGCGTGCGCCCCGTGCGCGGCCACAGGCGGACGCGGCTTTCCGACGCCCCGGCCTTCAGAACCCTATACTCCGTCAGCGATGGCTTGCCCGTCCCGTGGCAGACCATCTGGCGCGGCCGGTTCGGCCAATCCACGATCAGCGGCAGATCCACCTCGCCCGCCTTCGGCTCCAGCTGTCCCGCCACACGCGCCACATAGGTCTTGCGTGCGCGCCGCTCCTCGAATTCCCTGGACAAGAACCGCTGCGCATGCGGCGTCAGCGCAAAGACCATCACGCCCGACGTGTCCCGATCCAGCCGGTGAACCAACAGCGCGGTGGGAAAGGCCGCCTGCACACGGCTCAACAAACAATCCGCCAAATGCGCGCCCTTGCCGGGAACCGACAACAGCCCATCGGGCTTGTCCACGGCCAGCACCTCGTGATCTTCGTGCAGAACGGCCAGCGGCGTATCGGGGGGCATGTATTCAGATTGCATGCCCCCGCCATACAGCGCCGCAACGTCAGCGTCCAGAACGCTGCCCGCTCTTCATCTTGGCCCAAATACTCATTTGCACGCGCCGCCACCGCGAAGCAACCGTCCTATGCCTTGGCGCGCGCACCCGCGGGGTCATACATCGGCTTCAGGCTGGCGTCGGCACGCACACGTCTTCCGGCGACGTCAATCTCATAGCTGGACGCCAATACATCCGCCGCGCTTTCACCGGGGCACGGAACATAGCCCATGCCAATCGCCCCGCCCAGATGATGCCCGTAGGCGCCAGAGCTGAGATAGCCGACGATCTGCCCGTCGCGCAGCACCGGCTCGTTATGATAAAGCAACGGTTCGGGGTCCATCAGGCGGAACTGCACCATGCGCGCCTCAAGGCCCGCGTCGCGCTTGCGCAGAACCGCATCGCGCCCGATGAAATCGGGCTTGTCCGTCTTGACGGCGAATCCCAGCCCAGCCTCCAGCACGTGATCCTCGCAGGTGATGTCATGCCCGAAATGGCGAAATCCCTTTTCGATCCGGCAACTGTCCATCGCATGCATCCCGCACAGCTTCATGCCGTGCGCGCGGCCCGCCTCCGTCAACACCTCGAACGCATGGCCGGCCATGTCGGCGCTGACATAGACCTCCCAGCCCAGCTCGCCCACATAGCTGACGCGGTGCGCGCGTGCCAATCCCATGCCCAGCTCGATCTCCTGCGCCGTGCCGAAGGGATTTACCTCGTTCGAGAAATCCCCCGGCGACACTGCCTGCATCACCTCGCGCGCCTTCGGCCCCATGACGGCCAGCACGCCCTCGCCCGCTGTCACGTCGGTGATCACGACCCTGTAATCACCGCGCAAACGCTCCATCCGCGTCTGGTCGGCCAGCCGGGTGGCGGCGGGGGTGACGACCAGATAGGCCGTCTCGGACAGGCGGGTGACGGTGACATCCGCCTCGATCCCGGCGCGCGCGTTCAGGAATTGCGTATAGACGATGCGCCCCACCGGCACCGAAAAATCACCGCCACCGATATGGTTCAGAAAGCCTTCGGCATCCGGCCCTTCGACGCGGATCTTGCCGAAGGACGACATGTCATACATGCCCACACCCTCGCGGATCGCGCGATGCTCGGCGGCGGCATTGTCAAACCAGTTCTGCCGCTTCCAGCTATAGCGATATTCCGGCTCCTGCCCCGGCGCGGCAAACCAGTTGGCCCGCTCCCAGCCCGCGGCCTCACCCATCACCGCGCCTTGTTCCAGAAGTTGCGCATGAAACGGCGTGCGCCTGATGCCGCGCGCCGTCGCCTTCTGGCGATAGGGGAAATGGTCGGCATAAAGCAGGCCAAGCGTCTCCTTCGAACGCTCGAACAGATAGGTCTTGTTGCCCTGAAAGGGCTGCATCCGCGCGATATCCACATCGCCCAGATCAAACGGCTTCTCGCCGCTGTCCATCCACAGGCTCAGCGCATGGCCCGCCCCGCCCGCCGACTGGATACCGATGGAGTTGAAACCGGCGGCGACCCAGACGTTATCCATCTGGGGGCTGAGGCCCAGATGATAGGCGTCATCGGGCGTGAAGGATTCCGGCCCGTTGAAGAAGGTATGTATCCCCGCCTCCGCCAGCATCGGCAGGCGGTTGCAGGCGGCCTCGAGGATCGGCTCGAAATGATCGAAATCCTCGGGCAGCTGGTCGAACTCGAAACTGGCGGGGATGCCGTCCATGCCCCAGGGTTTGGACACAGACTCGAACGCGCCGACCAGCATCTTGCCCGCGTCCTCCTTGTAATAGGTGCATTCGTCCGGCACGCGCAGCACCGGCATCTGGGACAGGCCCGAAATCGGCTCGGTCACGATGTAGAAATGCTCGCAAGCGTGCAGCGGCACGTTGATGCCCGCCATGCGGCCCACTTCGTGCCCCCACATGCCCGCGCAGTTGACGATCATCTCGGCCTCGATATGGCCGCTCTCCTTGCCATCATCGCTGATCCAGTCGACGCCGGTCACGCGGCGGCCCTGTTTCGCGATGCCGGTCACGCGCACCCGCTCCTGCACCTTCGCGCCGCGCTGCCGCGCGCCCTTGGCCAGCGCCAGCGCGATATTCGCCGGGTCGGCCTGCCCGTCGGTCGGCAGCCAGACACCGCCGGTGACGCTGTCCATGTTCAGATGCGGATAGCGCTCTTTCACCTGCGCCGGCGACAGCTCCTCGACCGGGACGCCAAAGGCGCGCGCCATGGCGGCAGAGCGGTGCAGTTCCTCCAGCCGCTCGCCCGTCAGCGCCGCCGAGACCGATCCGACCTGACGAAAGCCCGTGGCGACCCCGGTTTCGGCCTCAAGCCCGGCGTATAATTCCGCCGAATAGCGCGCCAGCTTGGTCATGTTGCTGGACGCGCGCAGCTGGCCGATCAGGCCGGCCGCGTGCCAAGTGGTGCCCGATGTCAGCGCCTTGCGCTCCAGCAGCACCACGTCGGACCAGCCGAGTTTCGCCAGATGATAGGCGACCGAACAGCCGACGACGCCGCCGCCGATGATGACCACGCGGGCCTTTGTGGGCAGATCCATGTATTGCACTCCTAAGCGCCCCTGATGTCAGGGATAAATCTTGGCAAATTTGAGTTTGTAGGCGGCGATCATCTCGTCCTCGGTAACGCCGTCGTCATAGGGCGGCGTTGTCAGCTCGCCGGTCGCTTCCACGTCGATCAGGACCAGATCGGTGATGCGATCCGCCAGATCGCCCCAGACTTCCTGCCACAGGCCGATCAGCGCGATGAATTCCGATGTCCCTTCTTCGGCGATGCGGGCGGGGCCGCGCAGGCGCAGGCCCTTGCGCGTCCATTGGTCGATGAAATTCACCTCGGCGTAGGGATTGTGCCGCAGGTTGGCCAGCGTGCCGGGCGAGCGGATATTGCCAAAGCCGACGGTCAGGTGATCCAGCACCAGAAACGTGCCCTTTGGGCTGACGGCCGGCAGGCCGCCCGGCGTGATGGTGGCGACAAACCCCAGCGGAAAGTTGGCGATCAGATCTTCGTCAGATTGGGTCAGCATCAGGCGCGTATCCTTTCGTTTTCCGGATCCCAGAGCGGCGCGTCAGGCTGCACCACCGCGCGGAACCGTTCGCCGTAGATTTCCACCTCCAGCTCGGTGCCCGGCACCGCCAGATCGGCGCGCACCATGCCCAAGGCGATTGACGCGCCCACGCGGTAGCCCCATGCGCCGCTGGTCGTCTCGCCCACTACTTTGCCGTCATGCCAGATCGTTGACATATAGGGTGCATCGGCATCCCCGGCGTCGACGATCAGCGTGACGAACCGCTTGGCGCTGCCCTGCTGTTTCTCGGCCATCAGCGCCGCCTTGCCGGGGAAATCCTGCGGTTTGTCCAGCTTGACGAACCGGTCCAGCCCGCCCTCGAACATCGAATAATCGGTGCTGAGGTCGCCCTTCCACGCGCGATAGCCCTTCTCAATCCGCAAGCTGTTCAGCGCATACATGCCAAATGGCTTGGCGCCCGCGTCCAGAATGGCGCGGTAGATATCGGGCATATCCTCGTTCGCGGCATGCACTTCCCAGCCCAGTTCCCCGGCAAAGGACACGCGGATCAGATGCGCCATTTTACCCGCCACCGTGCAATGCTGGTGGCTAAGCCATGGCAGCGTCAGATCGCCATCGGTCAGCGGGCCAAGGATCGCGCGGCTTTGCGGCCCCGTGACGATCAGGGCGGAGCGCTCGGTCGTGGTCTCATTGACCGTCACACCCTCCGGCACGCCCGCGCGGATCAGCTCGCCATCATGCCATTGCGCCGTGGCGGCGGTGATCAGGATGAAGCTGTCCTCGGCCTGCCGGATGCAGGACCATTCCGTCAGGATCCGGCCCCGCTTGTCGGCCACATAGACAAGGTTCATCCGCCCGACGCGTGGCAAGCTACCGGTGACAAACCCGCGCAGCCAGTCATCCGCGCCCTGCCCCCGCACCCAGAAGCGGGAAAATCCGGGCAGGTCCAGCACGCCGCAATGGTTGTGCACGGCGGCGCATTCCTCGGCGATGCGATTGGCCCACGGGCCGCCCCGGTTCCACGTCTGCGTGGCCTCTTCGCTGGTGTCATCGCCGGGCTGCGCGAACCAGTTGGCGCGCTCCCACCCGTTATAGGCGCCCATGACGCCGCCCTGCTCGCGCACGATATCGTCGTTCGGTCCCAGCTTCTTGTCGCGGCCCGCTGGCCATTCATGCCAAGGGAAATGCATGGCATATTCATGGCCGTAAACCTCCATCCCCTTCTGGATGCAGTAATCGTTGTCGGTGTAATCGGTGTAGCGGCGCGGATCGGTGGCCCACATGTCCCATTCCGTCGCGCCCTCGGTGATCCACTCGGCCAGAACCTTGCCCGCGCCGCCGGCCTGAGAGATGCCGAAGGTGAAAACGCACGCCTCGAACGCGTTCGGCACGCCCGGCATCGGGCCAAGCAGCGGCAGGCCGTCAGGTGCATAGGGGATGGGTCCGTTGATCACCTTGTTGATGCCGACCTTGCCCAGCAGGGGGACGCGGGCCATCGCATCCTCGATATACCATTCCAGCCGCTCCAGATCGTCGGGGTAAAGTTGGAAGCTGAAATCCTCGGGGAAAGGATCATCCGGCGTGATCCAGTGCGCCTTGCAGTTCCGCTCATACGGGCCAAGGTTCAGGCCGGTCTTTTCCTGCCGCAGGTAGTAAGAGCTGTCGACGTCGCGCATCAGCGGCAGCTTGCCATGGTTTGCGGTATATTCGGCAATCTCCGGGATTTCATCGGTCAGCAGATACTGGTGGCTCATCACCATCATCGGCACGGTGCGCCCGCCATAGGGCTTGAACCATTCGCCGACCTTTTGCGCGTAATAGCCGGCCGCGTTCACGACGAATTCGCAGCGGATATCGCCCTTGTGGGTATGCACCACCCATTCGCCATTCTCACGGCTGATCCCGGTCGCGGGGCAAAACCGTTCAATCCGCGCGCCCAGATCGCGCGCGCCCTTTGCCAATGCCTGCGTCAGCTGGCTGGGGTCGATATCGCCGTCATTGGGATCATAGAGCACACCCTTCAGATCATGCGTTTCCATGAAAGGATAGCGCGCCTTCGCCTCCTCGGGCGTCAGCATCTCCATGTCCATGCCCTGATAGCGGCCCATGCCGCAGGCACGCTGGAATTCCTGCACGCGCTCGTCCGAATGGCCCAAACGGATGGACCCGGTGACGTGGTAGTTCATCGGGTAATCCACCGCCTCGGCCAGCCCGCGATAGAGCTCGGTCGAATAGCGCTGCATGTTCATCACGGCCCATGAGGTGGAAAACGTCGGGCAGTTGCCCGCCGCGTGCCATGTGCTGCCCGCCGTCAGCTCGTTCTTTTCCAGCAGAACGCAATCGGTCCAGCCCGCGCGTGCCAGATGGTAAAGGCCGGACGCGCCCACGGCGCCGCCGCCGATGATGACCACGCGGGCCGTGCTGGGAAAATTGCTCATCTGCTGCGTCTCCTTATCGGGTTAATAAACAGGCGGTGCGATCACCCAGATCGCGACGGCGGGAACATCATACGGGTTGTGCCATTCAAACGGGTCGTTCCGGATGCGGAAACTGTCACCGACACCCACGGTAAAGCGGCGGCCCGCGATCGTCAGATCCAGCCGGCCAGACAGCATGTAACCCACCTCTTGCGTGGCGCGCGTCTGAGGCGCCGCAGCGCGGGCGGCGGGGGCAAAGGTGGAATGCACCACCTCGAAATCATCGGTCAGATCGGGCGAAAGCAATTCTTCGGTCAGGCCGGGAATGTGCTTGCCTATGGCGCGCCGGGCATCACTGCGCACGATATAGCCCGCCTCATCCTCGGCCGCGCCCGAATGGTCGAGCAGCAGCGACAGCGGCACATTCAGCGCCGCTGAAATGCTGCGCATGTCGGCAACCGATGGCGAAGACAGATCCCGCTCGACCTGGCTCAGCCAGCCGACGGACCGGCCCAGCTGCTGTGCCAATGCGGCCAGCGTGACGCCCCGCGCCTTGCGCAGGGCGCGCAGATCGGCGCCAACTTTGTGGTGCATCGTGCTCAGAAGTGCGGTCACGGCAGCTCGCCTGGTGAAAACGGACGTTACATTTTCACGCTGCCGCGCCTTGATGAAAAAAGCAACGAAAATTTCACGCCTTGTCGCTTGACCCGCCGAACACCTGTTGCAAGAGCCGGGTCAATCCGTCCACATCGCGCTGATCAAAGGCTGAAGGCTGATCGCTGTCGATGTCCAGAACCCCGATCAGCGCACCATCCGCACCGTAGACCGGCAACACGATCTCGGAGCGGGTCGAACTGGCGCAGGCGATATGCCCCTCAAACGCATTCACGTCATCAACCAGCTGCACCTGCCCGGTGCGCGCCGCCGCACCGCAGACACCGCGCGAAAACGGGATGACAAGGCAGCCATGCCCGCCCTGATATGGCCCGATTCGCAATATTTCAGGCTGGGTCACGCGGTAAAATCCCGTCCAGTCGAACCTGTCATCGGCATGGTGCAGCTCGCAGACCATCGTCGCCATCAGCGCGATTTGATCGCGTTCTCCCGCGGTCAGCGCGGCGAGCGTTTTCGCCTTGTCCTCATAGTCGATTCGCATCTTTGATCTGTCCTTTTGCACTATGCGGCCACGCGCGCTCATACCGCGCGGCGCCGGTTTTCGCACCGCAGAAACACAGCCCACGCAGCAGGGCAAGGGCCGCGCAAACGCTTTTTCTGGCGGCGCACACCGATTGGTAAGGTTTAGCCCCTAACCTGCATGCAGGCGTCATAAAACAGCGGAGTATATATGAACCTTGAAACCAGTCACATCGGCCAGCACCACCTGATTACGGTGAATGCCCCCCGAATCGATGCCGCGCAGGCCATCGCATTCAAGGACGCCATGCGCGCCGCCACGGCGGATGCGACGGATCCCGTTGTGCTGGATCTGGGGCAGGTGCAATTCATCGATTCCAGCGGGCTGGGCGCGATTGTTGCGGCGTTCAAGCTGCTGGGTCCGGGCCGCCGGATGGATCTGGCCTGCCTGACGCCGGACGTGGCCAAGGTATTCCGATTGACACGCATGGACACCATCTTTGCCATCCATCCATCGCTGGAGGATCTGGCGACCCGGCAGGCCGGATAATGGACTGGGCCGCAGATCAGGGTGCCCCCGCCAAAACCGCGCGCGACGCAGTCTCAGCGCGCCGAAGGGTGTTTGCCATTCAGGCAACTGAAAAAGGCGTCCGGGCCGGGCTGGCGGAAATGAGAGGGTTTCTAAGCGCAAGGGGGCTGGACGCGGATTTTTGCGGGACGGCGGAAATCGTGCTAGCGGAAGCACTGAACAACATCGCCGAACATGCCCTTGTCGCCGCGCTGGGCGCTACGATTCGCGTCACCCTGACCACACGGCAAGGCGGCTTGACGGCCGAAATCGTCGACACGGGCACCGCCCTTCCGGGTCTGTCGCCGCCGGTTGGCCAGTTGCCGCCCTTGGGCGGAAGCGCGCACTCACTGCCCGAAGGGGGCTTTGGCTGGTATCTGATTCGCAAGCTGACCGACTGTTTGAGCTACACCCGCCACGCTGGAGAGAATCATCTGTGCCTGCGCATTTCCTTTGCCAGGACGGCCGCGGTCGCAACCCCAGTAGAGTGAAGTGTGATCCGGCATGGCCGGGGACCAGCCTCAGACGATCACGAGAGCATGCGCGCCTGTTCAGGGATAGCGGAAGACTCCTTGCCGCAAACTTGCCGTTGTCTTTTCTCATTGACGCCAGACTGGCGCGCTACGCTTTTTTCTGTAGCTTCAACAGCTTCCCTCGGCGCCGCGTTTAACAGCCCCCACCCAGTGCGCGGCGCCGAGGATTTTAAAGCCGGTAGTTGGAACGTGGCGCAGGACGCGCGTCGCCATACGCCTCCCCCGCAGGGTTAGCGATCAAAGGCAGATCGTGGTCCATTTCGACCTGGCTTCAATTCAGTTGGAAGTGCAGCGGATACTGTCCGTCCTCGAACGGTCCGAACAAATCCTCAATGTCGGGATGCTCCACCGGTTCGCCAGAATAGTCGGCGATCAGGTTCTGCTCGCTGACATAGGCAACGTAGTAGCTTTGATCATTTTCAGCCAAAAGGTGATAGAATGGCTGATCCTTTACCGGGCGGCTGTCTTCGGGGATCGATGCGTACCATTCCTCGGTATTGGCAAATTCCGGGTCCACGTCGAAAACCACACCGCGAAACGGATGTTTCTTGTGGCGGACGATCTGGCCCAGATGATATTTCGCACGCGATTTCAGCATATGATGCAGCCCCTATAGCGTTTCGAGTTAAAGTTGCGCCGCAACTTGAATTCAAAACGCGTGCAACGGTCGATCGTTGCGGGCGTCCTGACCTTTCGCAGTGGTTGCCAAACGTCGAAACGCTTTAGGGTATAAGGATAAATGTTTCAAGTGGGCTTTGTCCAACGCTGATCGCGCCTGATGTGGAAACAGTCTGTGGCTGGCGCCGCGGGCACTCTTGCCGCATCTGCATCAGTGCTATCCCGCCACATCGGGCCGTTGCGGTGAAATCGTGATTTCCCATTGGGCCGAAATTGGATACACTTGGCCTTAAACGAAAAACGGAGGCAGCGCAGACTGCCCCGATAACAAGAGCAGAGGCAGTAATGAGCAGACAGCTTCGCGCGGTCCTTTTGATGGTATTGGTCGCAGCCTGCGGGCGCGGTGGCGGCTATGGCGAATCCCCAAGACAGATGGACGATGCCTGCGCCATTCTCAAGGAACGACCGCAATATTCCCGTGCCTTCCGCGCCGCCGAGCGGCGCTGGGGCGTTCCCACCCATGTGCAGATGGCCACCATCTATCAGGAAAGCAAGTTCGACAGCGACGCGCGCACCCCCTACCGTTACACTCTGGGGATTATTCCGATGGGCCGCCAAAGCTCGGCCTTCGGATACAGTCAGGCGCTGGACGGTACCTGGGACGAATATGTAGCCCAGACCGGATCGCGCCGGGCGCGGCGCGACAATATCCACGATGCGACCGATTTCATGGGCTGGTACATGTCCAAATCGCGCGACGAGCTGGGAATCCAGATGTACGACGCGCGCAATCAGTATCTGGCCTATCACGAAGGCCGCAGCGGATATCGCCGCGGGACATACAATAACAAGGCATGGCTGGTGCGCGTGGCCGGCACGGTCGAATCCCGCGCCGCCACCTACCAATCCCAGCTGCGTCGCTGCGGACGCTGACAGCATGCGCCGCCCCACCGGGGCGGCAACGCGTTAACGATCCCGTGGACCGCTGGACCCGATGCCGGGAATGACAAAACTGTCATTTCCCAGCCGCACGCCCGTTTCCAGATCCCCCAGAATAACCGTTGTCCGGCTGCCGCCGCTGTCATTGATGACCCACTGGCGCAGTTCGGTCGGGGCGGCGGTAAAGACCAGCTCGATACTGCCATATTCAGGATGCTCGGGATCCTGCGCGCGCACGGTTGTCGTTTTGCCATCGCTGGCGTGGCCGGTCACCATGCGGGCGCGCGTCAGATCGACATTACGCGCCAGAATGATCGACAGCGGCGTGCGGTTCAGCGGATACCCTTGGGGCCCATCATTGGATTTGCCATCGATGATGCCCACCGTATCGCCATCCGCGACCACCAGCATATCCTCGGGCGGCTGATATTCAAAGCGCACGCGCCCCGGCCGCTTGATCAGGATACGGCCCTGGCTGATGGTGCCGTCGTCGTTTATTTGCGTAAAGGCTCCGCTGGCGGTCTGAAAGCTGTTCAGATAGCGCGAGATTTCACCAAGAGACAGTTTTTCTGCGGCAGCAGGCAAGGCCAGAACCAGGCAGGCTGCGGTCGCCGTGATGGCGGCGGTGATATATCTCATGAGTCGAATCCTCCTCGAATCGGGTGGCGTGCCGGATGGCGCGAATGCGTTGCCCTTCATGCCAATGCCGGTGCTGCTATGCGATAACAACCGCGCATCATGTCGATATCGGCAGATTTGTACCGGTTATCAAGGGGAAGGTGGCGGCACATGACGCTCAAAACGCAAACCGGCACCGCAACGGGTGCCGGATCGCCGGGTTTCGCATTTGCAGGCACTACCGTTCGGGAACCAGAATTTCGCGTTTGCCCACGTGGTTTGCCGCTGACACCACGCCCTGATCCTCCATCTGTTCAACCAGACGCGCAGCCTTGTTATAGCCGATGGCCAGCTTGCGCTGGATATAGGAGGTCGAACATTTGCGGTCGGTAATCGCGATCTGAACCGCCTGATCGTACAGCGCATCCTCGCCCTCGGTATTGCCGCCGGTGGACAGGCCCAGGACGGCGTCGATGCTGCTGGCCTTGTCCTCGTCCGGGCCTTCCAGAACGCTGCCGACATAGGCAGGCGGTCCATATGCCTTGAGGTTATTGACGACCTCCTCGACCTCTTCATCGCTGACGAATGGGCCATGGCAGCGGGTGATTTTCGCGCCGCCCGCCATATACAGCATGTCGCCCATGCCCAGCAGCTGCTCGGCGCCCATTTCGCCCAGAATGGTGCGGCTGTCGATCTTCGACGTCACCTGGAAGCTGATGCGCGTGGGAAAGTTCGCCTTGATCGTGCCGGTGATGACATCGACGGACGGGCGCTGCGTGGCCATGATGATATGGATGCCGGACGCACGCGCCATCTGGGCGAGGCGCTGGATACAGGCCTCGATCTCCTTGCCCGCGACCATCATCAGGTCGGCCATTTCGTCGACAATGACGACGATATAGGGCATCTTTTCGGGCGCGAATTTTTCCGTCTCGAAGACCGGCTCGCCGGTGTCGTCGTCAAATCCGGTCTGCACGGTGCGGCTGAACATCTCGTTCTTGCTCAGCGCATCGGCGACGCGGCTGTTGTAGCCGTCGATGTTGCGCACGCCCATCTTGGACATCTTGCGATAGCGCTCTTCCATCTCGGCGACGGTCCATTTCAGGGCGACGACCGCCTTTTTCGGATCGGTCACGACCGGGCTGAGCAGATGCGGGATACCGTCGTAAACGCTCAGTTCCAGCATCTTGGGGTCGATCATGATCATCCGGCAGTCATCCGGCGTCAGCTTGTAGAGCAGCGACAGGATCATCGTGTTGATCGCCACCGATTTGCCTGACCCGGTTGTGCCCGCGATCAGAAGGTGGGGCATCTTGGCCAGGTTGACCACCATCGGATCGCCACCGATATCCTTGCCCAGCGCCAGCGGCAGCTTGTGGTTGCCATCGCCAAAGTCGCGGGTCGACAGAATCTCGCGCAAGGACACCATCTCGCGGTTGTCGTTTGGCAGCTCGATCCCGATCACGGTACGGCCCGGCACGGTGGAAACGCGCGCCGACAGCGCCGACATGGACCGCGCGATATCGTCCGACAGGCCGATGACGCGGCTGGCCTTCAGGCCCGGCGCCGGCTCCAGCTCGTACATGGTCACGACGGGGCCGGGGCGGACCGATACGATCTCGCCCTTGACGCCGTAATCGTCCAGCACAACCTCCAGCATGCGCGCGTTTTCCTCCAGCGCCTCGTCGCTGAGGTGGTAGCGCGTGATGGTGTCCGGGCTGGACAGCAGGCTAAGCGGCGGCAGCTCGTACTGGGTGCCGGTGCTCTCCTCGAATTCGAGCGCGGGCTGCGCCTCGGCAACTGCACGGGCGGACGGGGCGACAACGCGTCGCTGGGTGTGCTGCACCACCTTCTTTGCCTCGGGCGCCGGGGCGATTCGGGGCGCGGGTGGCGCAGGGGCGGTATCGTCCAGAATGACGGCCTCATCCTCAAACGCATCTTCCTGCGCGGCGACCTCGACCTGCGGCTCGGGTTCTGCAACGCGCGGCGCGGGCGGAACGCGCAAGGACGGTGCGGTCAGGGGCGGCTCCGCGGGCAGCGCGGCCGCGGCGGTCAAGGGCGGCTCTTCCGGCAGGCGCGCAGCGCGCGCCGTGTCCAGAACCAGCGGCTGAGGCCCGCGCCGAACGCCGCGCCCTGCCCCACTGCTCAGCGGCACATGCATCGCAGGCGCCTTGCGCACGCGCGATTTGATCACGTCGGCAATCTTCTCCTTTATGCGGTCCTCGCCGGGCATCGGACGGTCCTGCGCCGTCGCCTGCTGATCGACCCATTCGGCCTGCGGCAACGGCTCGGGCTTGCGCATCAGCGATGGCATCCGCCCCAGCAACCCGCCCGATGCCTTTTCAGGCGCCCGTTCGGGCGCATGGCGCGCAGGGGCGTGCAGTACCGGCGCCTCCGCCTCGTCATAGACCTTGGCATGCGCGCTGCGGCCAACGCGCGGCTGCGGCGCCTGAACGGCCGGCTCTGGCGCCTCGGCCCGGCGGTCCATCCGCCGCGCCTGCGCACTGCGCGCCGCCACTGCCGCGCCAGACGCGCCGCGCGTGGCAAGCGCGATCAGCGCCGAATACGCCATGATGCAACCCAGCAAGGCCAGCTTCACACCGCGCGCCATTTCAGCACGCTCAAACCCCATGACAAACGCACCCAGACCCAACATCACCACGCCCAAAAGCAGCGACAGCAGCTTCAGCCCGATTGCCGCGCCAATCGGCAAGACACCCAGAACGGCGCCCAGGACCGTATCGCCAAATATACCGCCCAAGCCAAAGCTGTGGCTGGCATACCAGTCTGCCCCCGGCGTCAGCGACGCAGAATAAAGCGACAGAACAGCAATCCAGATCGGAATGAAAATCACGCGCGCCATGGCCCGGTCCTGCCCCTTGTGCAGAACGAACCTGACACCCCAAGCGGCCAGCGCCACGGCAATTCCCCAGCCGCCCCAGCCGACGACCATGAACAGCGTCGCCGAAATGGTCGCGCCGGTCTGGCCCAGCCAGTTCTGCACAGGCGTATCGACCGCCGACAGCCAGCTGGGATCGTCGGCGCTGTAGGATGCGAACATCATCGTGGCCAACACCGCCAGCCCCAACAGCGCCAGACCCAGCAATTCCTTGCCACGTTTTTCGATGGCCTGCGCCATGTTGCTGTCCAGCAAAGGATCGCGCCCGCGTGTCTGATATGCCATCGTTTCCCTCGTCCTAACCCGTGCCCATCGGCCCCGCGATACGCCCGCCTGCCGCGGCAGGGATGCAGCGGCATCCCCGATCCGGCTGATTGAATACTGTCCCTGAGGGGCTGAAATTACGATATCAGACGGTCACGGCGCGACACAAAGGATCGCACTCACGCACATCAGCAGACACCGCATAATCGGAAACCGCTCGGATACCATCGAAATACTGCCTCAGGTCGGGATCATTCTCGCCCCGTATCCGCCAAAACTACCCGTTGCCCGCCGGTGCGTCCAGCAAAACCATTCCGGCAATGCGCCTATTGTGGCATTTATGGCAAAGCGGGCAATATCATAGGCACCGCCGGGCTTTTTCGTGGTAAAAATACCCAAATCCGGCGTCTCATCCCAGCGCCGCCTCCGCGGCCCTGGCGATGCGCAGCAGCCGGTCCTCTCCCATCGCCTGCCCGCACAGCATGATGCCGCAGCTTGGCACGCCGGTAGGCAAGGTGATCGCGGCAAGGCCCATCAGATTGCCGACACGGGTGTTGCGCAATGTCAGCAGGTTTTCGGTCACGTAATACGCCCCATCCTCCAGCAGGCGCTGCGCGTTCGGGGGCAGATTGGGCGCGGTTGGCATCAAAACCGCATCAAACCCCGCCATTCGCGCGGCCCAGACCGTGCGCAGGCTGTCCAGCCGCTGCCACGCGGAAACAAAATCCGGCGCGCCAAAGGCTTGCCCGCCGCGAAACCGGTCACGGATCGGGCCGAACATCAGGTCGGGGTCCGCTTCGATCACGGCGCCCCAGGTGCCATAGGCCTCGCCCGAAAACAGCACGGCGGCCAGATCCATTGCCTCGTCCACCTCGGGGGCGGTGACAGGCGTGATCGTGGCGCCTGCTGCGGCCAACCGGTCGCTGGCCTCTGCATAGGCCCGTGCGGGTGCGTCGCGCAGATCGCTCATCACCGCGCTTTGCAGCGCGGCAAAGCGCATCCCGCGCAAGGATGCACCGCGCAGATCGGGCGCGGCCCGCGCCTCAAGCACCGACAGTAGCAGGGCCGCATCCTCGACACTGCGCGCCAGTGGGCCGATCGTGTCAAACCGCGCCGCCAGCGGAACGGTGCCGCGCGCCGGCACGCGCCCCGCCGTTGTCTTCAGCCCCACCAGATCGTTCCACGCGGCAGGCACCCGCACCGATCCGCCCGTATCGCTGCCGATGGCGCCCGGTGCCAGATCATGCGCAATACCGGACGCCGCCCCGCTGGATGACCCGCCGGCCACCGCGCCCGCGTCATTGATGCAAGGGGGCGTGGCCGTCATCGGGTTCAGCCCAAGGCCGGAAAACGCCAGCTCGCTCATATGCGTCTTGCCCAGGCACACCATACCGGCGGCGGTGGCACGGCGCAGCACCTCGGCGTCGCGCTCGGGCACGCGGCCTTTCAGCAGGCGCGATCCGGCTTCGGTCGCGGTGCCGGCGCTGTCAAACATATCCTTCCAACTGATCGGCACGCCATCCAGCAGCCCGCGCCGCTGGCCGCCTCGCGCGCGCTCAGCGGCGGCAGCTGCCTCGGCGCGGGCGCGTTCGTGGGTGACGGTCGAATAGATGCGCGGCCCGGCAGGATGCGCATCTATGGCGTCCAGATAGGTTTCGGTCAGCGCCGCCGCGTCAATGCTGCCCGCGCCAATGCCGCGCCCCAGCTCCGCAACGCCCATTTTCAGCCAGTCCTGCATGTTCCGCCCTCACCCCTTAGCTGCAATCGTGCCGACAGTAGCGGCGCGTTGGCGCATGGACAATCCGGCATTCCCCGCCATATTGGGACGCATGAAACATGACAGTGATATCGTGATCGTCGGCGGCGGCCTGAACGGCCCTGCCCTTGCATTGGCTCTGGCACACTCGGGGCTGACCGTGACCATCGTTGACGCCCTGCCCGAAGATGTGCGCAACGACACCGCGTTTGACGGCCGCGCCTATGCGCTGGCACTGGCCTCGGTGCGGTTACTGCGCGCGATCCGCGTCTGGGACAGCATTGAGGACCGGACCCAGCCCATGCTGGAAATCAAGGTCAGCGACGGGCGCGCCGGCGCCGGGCCGCTATCGCCGTTTTACCTGCATTTCGACCATGCCGAGCTGGAAGAAGGCCCGATGGGCCATATGTGCGAGGATCGCGTTCTGCGCCCTGCCCTGCTGGCCAAGATGAATGAAACATCCGAAATCACGCAGATTTCCGGTGATGCGGTAGTGTCGCAGACAACCGGGCCGGACGGGGCAACGCTTACGCTTGCCTCGGGCAAAACCTTGCGCACGCGGCTGATTGTCGGCGCGGACGGGCGCAGCTCGGGCACCGCATCGCGGGCGGGGATTCAGCGCACGGGCTGGGGGTATGGGCAGACCGCACTGGTCTGTGCGCTGTCGCACGAATTGCCGCATCACGGAATCGCGCATCAGTTCTTCATGCCGCCGGGGCCGCTGGCCATTTTGCCGCTGCCCGGCAACATGTCCTCCATCGTCTGGAGCGAAAGCGACAAAACCGCCGCCGAATTCGCCGCGCTCAGCGACGACGATTTCCTGCATGTGCTGCGCCCGCGCTTTGGCGATTTCCTGGGCGAAATTTCCCTGACAGGCAAGCGCTACACCTATCCGCTGGGCCTGACCGTCGCGAACAGCTTTGTCGCGCCGCGTGTTGCGCTGATCGGGGATGCGGCGCACGGCATGCACCCCATCGCGGGGCAGGGCCTGAACGCCGGGCTGCGCGATGTCGGGGCGCTGCATCAGGTGCTGACGGACGCCCGTCAGCGCGGCGAGGATCTGGCCGCGCCCGATGTGCTGGAGCGGTATCAGCGCTGGCGCCGGTTCGATGTTGCCACGTTGGCAATGACAACGGACCTTAGCAACCGCTTGTTTTCGAATGATAATCCACTACTGCGCGCGGTGCGCGACATTGGCATGGGGGCAATAAACGCTGCCGCACCGGTGCGCCGCGCCTTCATGCGCGAGGCGGCTGGCCTGACCGGCGATCTGCCTGATCTGATGCGCTGATTACTCGGCAGTATCCGCCCTACGCGTGCGCATAACGATGTCGACAGGACCGCTCGGGCGGGCCTGAAGCACGGTTGCGCCGGTCAGAACATGGCCGATGGTTGACCGCAGCGTTGCCTGAACCGTCATGGGATAGGCCCCCTGCCCCGTATCGACCGGCAAATTTATGCTATAGGGCGGGCCGCCCTGGGTCTGGACCCTTCTGATTGCGGGCGGGCGATTTCCACCCGATTGCGCCTGCACCACCAGATCCGAGCCGACCGGCACAAGGATCCGCTCCAGATAGGTCACATTCAACGCGATGTCGCGGCGCTGCGCAATATCAGCGCTTCGGATAATTCCGGGCGCTGCCGCGCCTGCGCCCGCGGGGGGCCGCGTCGGGCCGGTTTGCGGCACGCGGATCTGCTCCACCGCAGGGGCGCGCGGGCCGAACATGTTGGCCATTGCGCCGCCGCACCCCTGAAGCGCGATCAGCGACGCACCAACGATGGCCAGTTTCAGGGCAAGACGGTGATTGCGGGGCATGTGCGGCATGAGGGCGGTCCTTGCGGGTATCAAGACAGGCGGCGCGTGGCCGGGCGGATCTGACAGCCAGATTGCACCGGTCAAGCGGCTTTGACTATCGTTAATTACGACCGGGCGACACGATCAGCCCCGACAGGCCGCCGCATTACTTGCGCCAGCTTTCCAGCGCATCCTCATCCTCGGACCTGGCGGCCACCCAGTCGGCCCCGCCGTGGGCGGTTTCTTTTTTCCAGAACGGCGCGCGCGATTTCAGGTAATCCATCAGGAACATCGCCGCCTCGAACGCATCCTTGCGGTGGCGCGATGCGGTGGCGACCATCATGATCATGTCATCGGCGCGCAACAGCCCATGGCGGTGAATGATCAGACTGCCGCCCAGATCCCAGCGCCCATGCGCATCCTCGGCGATGGAATGCAGCGCCTTTTCCGTCATGCCCGGATAATGCTCAATCTGCATGTGATCCAAGGCGCCGTCCAGATCGCGCACGATGCCGGTGAAGGTCACGACCGCCCCCATGCCGGATTGGCGCAGTGCAAATGCGTTGGCCTCTGCGCCGAAATCAAACGGCGCCTCCTGCACCCGTATATCCACGCGCTCAGCCCCCGGTCATGGGCGGGAAAAACGCCACCTCGCGTGCGCCCGCAAGGGGAGTGTCGAAATCAGCCAGCTCCTGATTCACCGCCACGCGCAGCGCCGTCGTATCCGCAAATGCGGCCTCATAGCGCGCCTCGCGCGCGCTCAGCTCCGCCACCAGATCGCGCACTGTCGCGGCGCTGGTCTGTACCGTTTCGCGCGGCAGGCCGATCCGCTCGCGCACCCAGGCAAAATAAAGCACATCCATCAGCGATCATCCCTCAGATATGGCAGCGATTTCAGCAGGTAATCGATACCCGAAATCAGCGTCAGCACCGCCGCCAGCCACAAAAGCCACAGCCCTGCATACCATGTGTAATGCATGCTGGCCAATTTCCAGCCATGCCCCTCGAACACGCCCTGCGCGAACAGCGTTGCAATCGCCACCATCTGCGCGGTCGTCTTCCATTTTGCCAGTTTGGTGACCTTCAGGGTGCCTGCCGTGTCACCCAAAAACTCGCGCAGACCAGACACGAATACCTCGCGAAACAAGATCACGGTTGCAGGAAGGACCAGCCAGGGCGACATTGTTGAATAACCGACGATCACCATGAGCGCGACCACCACCATCGACTTGTCAGCGATCGGGTCCAGCATGGCGCCAAGCCGGGTTTCCTGTTTCCACGAACGCGCCAGATAGCCATCGAACCAATCGGTGATCGCGGCCGTGACGAACAGGATCAGCGCGAACCAGTCGGCATAGGGCCGGTCGAAATAAAGAAACATGACCGCCACGCCGGGCGCGGCCAACAGGCGCAAAAGCGTCAGGATATTGGGAATGGTCCATGTCATCCCCCATGTCTATCCCGCAACGGGCACCTGCGAAAGCCCCGTTTTGCTGCGCAAAACGGCTACGAAAACGCAAGTTTCCGGGCGCTCATCCCTTGTCGTGGAAATAGTCAAAGATCTTTTGCGCCAGCCCTTCGCTGACGCCGTCCACGGCCTTGAGATCGGCCAGATTGGCCCGGCTCACCGCCTTGGCGCTGCCGAAATGCGCCAGCAGCGCGCGTTTGCGCGCCGCGCCGACGCCCGGCACATCGTCCAGCGGTGTCGCGCTGACCGCCTTGGAGCGTTTGGCACGGTGCGTGCCGATGGCAAAGCGGTGCGCCTCGTCCCGCAGACGCTGAATGAAATACAGCACCGGATCGTTGCGTTGCAGGGCAATGGGGCGCTGGCCCGTGCGGTGAAACTCTTCCTTGCCCAGATCGCGGTCGATCCCCTTGGCAACGCCCACCATGGGAATTTCGCTGACGCCCATATCGTTCATGATACCGCGCACGACACTGACCTGCCCGGCGCCGCCATCGATCAGCAAAAGGTCGGGCCATGTGCCCTTGGCGCGGTCGGGATCTTCTTTCAGCAGACGCTTGAAGCGGCGCTGAAGCACCTCTTTCATCATGCCGAAATCGTCGCCGGGGGTCAGATCGTCGCCGCGGATGTTGAATTTGCGGTACTGGTTTTTCATCATCCCCTCGGGGCCGGCAACAATCATCGCGCCCACCGCATGGGCGCCCTGAATATGGCTGTTGTCGTACACCTCGATCCGCTGCGGCGGCGCATCCAGCCCAAACGCCTCGGCCACGCCCTTCAACAGGCGCGCCTGCGTCGCGCTTTCGGCCATCTTGCGCGCCAGGCTTTCGCGGGCGTTGCGCAGGGCCGACTCCACCAGTTCGGCCTTTTCGCCGCGTTGCGGCACCAGCAGCGTCACCTTGCGGCCCAGCTTGCCGGTCAGCGCCTCGGCCATCAGATCGGGGTTCTCGATCTCGCCGGACAGGATCAGTTGGCGCGCGGGCTCCTTGGTGTCGTAGAACTGGCCAATGAAGGCCTCCAGAACCTCGGGCGCCTCGACGTCAGCGCCGACACGGGGGTAAAAATCGCGGTTGCCCCAGTTTTGCCCGCCCCGGATAAAGAAAACCTGCACGCAGGCCTGTCCGTTTTCCAGATGCAACGCGATGATATCCGCCTCGTCCACGCTGCGCGGGTTGATGCCCTGGGCGGTCTGCACCTGCGTCATCGCCTTGATCCGATCGCGCAGGGCGGCGGCGCGCTCGAACTCCATCGCCTCGCTGGCGGCGTTCATCTGCCCCGCCAGCTTTTCCTGAATTTCCGTTGATTTACCGCTCAGATACCGCTCTGCATCCCCGACCTGAGCGGCATAATCCGCCTTCGAGATGTAGCCAACGCAAGGCGCGGTGCAGCGTTTGATCTGATATTGCAGGCAGGGCCGCGTGCGCGATTCGAACACCGAATCCGTGCAGTTGCGCAGCTGAAACACCCGCTGAAGCTGCGCCAGCGTGCGATTGACGGCGCCGGCGCTGGCGAAGGGGCCATAATACGCGCCCTTCTCGCGCTTGGCGCCGCGATGCTTCTTGATCATCGGGTAGTCGTGCGATTTCGTCACAAGGATGTTCGGAAACGATTTGTCGTCGCGCAGCAGCACGTTGTATTTCGGTTTCAGCTGCTTGATCAGGTTCTGCTCCAGCAGCAGCGCCTCGGTCTCGGTCGAGGTGGTCAGGAACATCATCGAGGCGGTCGCATCGATCATCCGCATGATGCGCCCGGTATGCCCGGTAGGCCGTGCATAGCTGCTGACCCGCGCCTTCAGATTGCGCGCCTTGCCGACGTATAAAACCCGCGCCTGCGCATCCAGCATGCGATAAACACCCGGCGACGCGTCCAGCGTGCGCAGGTAGGACTGGATCACCTTGTGGCCGGTCGGCACAGGCATTTGAGGGGACTGGTCGGTCATGGGGCTATAGATATGATTCTATGGGCGCGGCTGCAATCTTGGCCGGGGTGATACAAGGGGAATCCTGTCCACGGTTTTTGTGGATAAGTCTGCGGGTAACTTCGCGGCATCTGCAATTTCCCCTTATTCGATTGAGGCTTCGCCGATCTGCCTATTTTTTAGGCACATGACCAAGCCATTGCATTTAAAGGGTAATATTTATGCCGCACTGCAATATGTTGATATCGCTACAGGATTCAGATGGTGCGGAGAGCAAACCTTAACGCAGTGCAAAACTTTGGCCGGGCGCGGTGCGCGCAGGCGTCATTCCACGCCCAGAACATCCGGCGTCTGCCAGCACAGATGCTGCCCGCCATCCACACACAAAAGCTGCCCCGTCACCGCTGGCGCGTTGAGGAAATACGCCAGCGCGCCAGTGATATCGTCGGTATTTGCGCCCCGCTCAAGGATCGTGGCAGCCCGCTGCGCGGCGAAATGCCCCTCGCTCTGGCGGGTGGCGCGCAGGGTCGGTCCGGGGCCGATGCCGTTGACGCGCACACGCGGCGCAAGCGCCTGGGCCGCGGTCCGGGTGAATGCCCACAGGCCCATCTTGGCCAGCGTATAGGTCATGAATTCCGGCGTCAGTTTGCGCACGCGCTGGTCAATCATGTTCACAACCAGGCCCTGGGCGACAGGCTCGCCTTGCGCGTCCATCACCGGGTCGGGCACCTGCTGCGCCAGCGCCTGCGTCAGCACGAAAGGCGCGCGAAGGTTGGATTCAAAATGCCGGTCCCAGCTGTTTCGCGTCGCACTTTCCAGCGTATCATGGTCAAAGATCGAGGCAGAATTCACCAATACCGTCACCGGCCCTCCCAGCGCGGACGCAGCCGCCGGGATCAGTGGCGTGACCTCCGCCTCATTCAGCAGATCCGCCTGCAACGCAACGGCGCTGCGTCCCAGATTGCGAATTTCGGCGACCACCTCTTTCGCGCCCTCATCCGAGCTGTGATAGTGAACCGCCACGTCATGGCCCTGCTTTGCCAGTTCCAGCGCCATTGCACGTCCCAGCCGATGGCCCGCACCTGTTACCAATGCTCGTCCCATATGCGCCTCCTGCGTGCGGGTCAGATCAATACGTAAGTGACATAGCCCAGATAGGCCCCGGTCAAGAGCATGCCCCAGACCCGGCCAATATCAACCTTGAAAAATACGAACGGCACCAAAATCAACGATGCGGCCAGCATGACCCACAGATCGAACGTCAGAAAACCGGGATCGACCGGGATCGGCCCAACCAGAGAGGCAACGCCGATAATGCCCAGAAGATTAAACATGTTGGACCCGATGACATTGCCCAAGGCAACATCCGCCTGCTTGCGCAGCGCCGCCATGACGGTGGTCGCCAGTTCAGGCAGGGAGGTTCCCAGCGCAACCAAGGTCAGGCCGATCACACTGTCGCTGACGCCGTATTGTGCGGCGATGATCGACGCATTGTCGATCAGAATGTCGGCACCCAGCGGCAGGCCGACCAGCCCCAGCACCAGAAAAACAATGATCTGCCACCACGGCATGTTCGGGTCTGCGCCCTCGATGTCGTCGGCGGGATTTGCACGTTCGGCCCGGCGGTGTCGTTGCGCATCCCGCGCCAGTATTCCCATGACCAGCGCCAGCCCTGCCAGCAATACCAGCCCGGACCAGAATGTGAACACACCCGCAAAGGCGAGGGCGATGAACAAGACGCTGGACAACAGCATGATAACATAGGTTTTTCGCGTGTCACAGCAACTGGTGCGAATAACCGACAGCATCGCCGGTATGCCCAGCACCAGCAGCACATTCGCGGTGTTGGACCCCACCACGTTGCCCAGCGCCAGCCCCGGCTTGTCCAGCAGGATTGCATTGACCGAAATCAGCAATTCAGGCGCCGAGGTGCCGAAGGCCACAACCGTCAGGCTGACGATCAGCGCCGGAATGCCGATGCGCAGGCTGAGGTTCACCGCCCCCTTGACCAGCGCGTCACCCGCCAGCAGCAAGATTACCAGCCCAAGCGCAGCAAGCAACCAGACGACCATCTATTTCAATCCCTTCTGGCAGGAGCATGGCCCCTTGCCGATCTTGAATTTACCGCAGTGTTTGCATTTGGCGGCCGCCAGCCGTTTTTGCCCCGGAAACCGGTAGCGCCCGAACATGGCCAACACGGCCATCGCGGCCAGAAAAAGAACGACGATCTTGACAATCACAGGGTCACAACCCGAACCGCGCATAATGCGCCCGCGCCTCGACCGCCTGCATGGCGTCCTCGGCCATGGTGGCGCCGAAACGCGACAGCAGGCCCTTTTTGGGGCCGTAGCGGATCAGCCGGACATCCTTGCCATAAAGCTGCTGAAGCTTTGGCATCATATGCGCCTCGCCATCCACCAGCCCCAGCTTGACCGCGCGGCGGCCCAGCCAGAATTCGCCAGTAAACAGCGCCGGATTTTCAGCCAGCTTCGCACCGCGCCGTTCCTTTACATAGGCGATGAAACCGCTGTGCATGTCCTCAAGGATATGCTTCAGCCGTGCCACGTCCTCGTCCTTCTGCGGAAGGAATGGATCCAGCGTCGATTTCGATTTGCCCGACGTATGAACCCGCCGCTCGATCCCCTGACGGGCCAGAAAAACCGGCAGGCCAAAGCCCGCCGAAATCACCCCGATCGACCCGATGATCGACCCGAAATCGACCCAGATATCATCCGCCGACGCGGCCAGCCAATAGCCGCCCGACGCGGCGACATCCTCGACAAAGGCATGGACCGGTACACCCTTGTCATCCGCCAGTCGCCGGATGCGCGAGGCGATCAGCGACGATTGCACAGGCGAGCCGCCGGGCGAATTGATCAGCAGGGCAACCGCGCTTGGCTTGCCGCGGCTGAATGCCTTGTCCAGAATTGGCGCCAGCGCCTCGTCATTCAGGGCCATGCGGCCGGTGCCGATCGTCCCGCTCAGCCGGACGACCGCAACGCGCGGGTCGTTTTTGGTAAACGGCAGGCGGGATTTGAAAGCGGACCATTTCATCATGTGTGCGATGTATATTCCCGAACCCTGCGAAACAAGGCGCGGCGGCACTTGTTGCGGATTTAACCGGCGTTTGCGTCACGGGATGTCAGGATTTGATCTTGTACCCCGTTTTGAAGATCCACCAGACCACGCCCAGGCAGAGGCCGGTGAACGCGGCAATCGCCAGCAGCGACCAGCCCACGCCGACATCGGCCATGCCAAAGAATGACCAGCGAAAGCCTGACACCAGATAGACGACCGGATTGAACAGCGCCACCGTTTGCCAGCTTTCGGGTAGCATCGAGATGGAATAAAACGCCCCGCCCAAAAAGATCAGCGGCGTGATCACCAGCAGCGGAATCAGCTGTAATTGCTGGAAGTTTTCCGCCCAGATGCCGATGATAAAGCCAAACAGGCTGAAACTGATGCAGGTCAGCAGCAAAAAGGCCAGCATCGCCCATGGATGCATGATCTGAATATCCACAAAGAACCCTGCCGTCACCAAAATCACGATCCCGATCAGCAGCGATTTTGTCGCTGCCGCCCCGACATAGCCCAGGACGATTTCCAAAAAGTTTACAGGCGCCGATAGCAGTTCAAAAATCGTGCCGATGAATTTCGGAAAATAAATGCCGAATGACGCGTTGCTGATGGCCTGTGTCATCACGCTGAGCATGATCAGGCCCGGCACGATGAACGCGCCGTAACTGACGCCCTCCACCTCGTCGATGCGGCTGCCGATGGCAGCGCCGAACACCACGAAATAGAGCGAGGTAGAGATGACAGGCGACAGCAGGCTTTCCATAAGGGTGCGGAAAAACCGCTTCATTTCATAGACGTATATCGCCCATACCGCTGGCAGGTTCATTCCGCGCCCTCCTTGATCAGTCCGACGAAAATTTCCTCAAGGCTGCTTTGCGTGGTCTGGATATCGCGCAGCGCCAGCCCCTCGGCGGCCAGTGTCTGCAAAAGGCGGGTGATGCCCGTCCGCTCGCCCCCGGCCTCGTAGGTGTAGCTGAGCGCGTGGCCATCCGCCGAGAGCGTGACATCAAACGCGGCCAGCGCAGGCGGCACAGCTGCCAAAGGCGCCATCAGGTCGATGCGCAGCGTTTTCTGCCCCATGCGCGCCATCAGATCGGCCTTGGGTTCGACCAGCAGGATCCGGCCCTTGTTGATGACGGCGATACGGTCGGCGATCGCCTCGGCCTCTTCGATATAATGGGTGGTCAGGATGATGGTGACGCCGGATTTGCGCAGGTCTTCGACCACTTGCCACATGTCGCGGCGCAGTTCCACGTCGACGCCGGCGGTCGGCTCGTCCAGAAACAGAACGCGCGGCTCGTGGCACAGCGCCTTGGCGATCAAGACGCGGCGCTTCATCCCGCCCGACAGCTCGCGGATGCGCGCAGTGCGTTTGTCCCACAGGCTAAGCTGGCGCAGGATCTTCTCGATCAGCGCCTCGTCGCGCTTCTTGCCGAACAGGCCGCGCGAAAAGCGGACCGTGTTGATGACCTTCTCGAACGGCTCCAGCGCGATTTCCTGCGGGACCAGCCCGATCATCGCGCGCGCCTTGCGAAAGCCGGCCACCACGTCATGGCCGCCCACCGTGGCGCGCCCGCTGCTGGGCGTGACGATGCCGCACAGCGCCGAAATCAGCGTGGTCTTGCCCGCGCCGTTGGGTCCAAGCAGCGCGATAATCTCGCCCTCTTCGATCTGGAGCGACACATCGGTCAGCGCGGCATGCCCACCGGCATAGACCTTGCCCATATTCATCACGTCGACGATCGCCGTCATGCGTTGGCCTCCTGCCATTCCTGCCCGGCGGAACCTAACGCAATCGGACGTGGTGGCAATCGGGGAATCCTTGCGCAGGCGCCCGGCGGCGTTATCGTACGGCTGGGCAACCTGAGGTATCTGGCGTGAGCGATCCAATCATCATCATCGGCGCGGGCGCAGCCGGTATCGGTGCCGCGCTGGAATGTGCGGCACGCGGCGCGCCCTATCTGGTGCTGGAGGCATCAGACCGCATTGGCGGGCGCGCCTACACCGCTGCGTCAGGGCTGCCGGGTGCCTGGGATCACGGCTGTCACTGGCTTCACTGCGCGGACGTCAATCCGCTGGTCGCGTGGGCGGACCAGCTGGGCGCAACCTACCGGACGGCGGAGGTGGCCAACCCCTACCAGATCTGGACAGACGGCGCATTTGTGGGTGCAAGCGATGTGCACGCCTATGACGCCGCCGTCACCGCCGCCTTCGATGCGGTCGAGCGGTCGGGCCGCGACGTGCCGATCCCCGAGGTTCTGCCCGATGCCGGACGCTGGACGCCCGCCGTGCGGCAAATCCTTGCGCTTATGGCGGGCGAGGACGCGGCGCGCGTCTCTGCCGCGGGGTATGCCGATTACGCCGATACCGGCCAGAACTGGCCGGTTTTGTCGGGCTATGGCGCGTTTATCGGGGCAATGGCAGCGGGATTGAGCATTCGCACCGGCATAACGGTGCGCGCGATCACCCAGCGCAGCAATGGTGCAACCGTGATCACCGATCAGGGCGCGCTGAACGCATCGGGCGTCATCGTCACCGTGTCCACCGGCGTGCTGGCCAGCGGCGCCATCGGATTTGGCCCCGGCCCGGCCGCTGATCTGGTGGCAAAGATTGGCGATATCCCCTGCGGCGCTTATGAGAAAGTCGCCTTCGCGATGGACGTGCTGCCCCCCGAACTGCACGGCACGCGGTTTTTGTCCATTCAGCAGGCGGGCGCCGATCTGGCCACCAGTTTTCAGATCATTCCGGGCGCCGCGCCGATGATGCTGTGCCATGTCGCAGGCGATACCGCGCGCGCATTGACAGCCGCCGGACCTGCGGCGCTGACGGATTACGCCCAAGGCGCGCTGGTGCAGGCATTCGGCGCCGGGATTTCCGAGCGGATTGTCGGCACGGCGACGACAGGCTGGACCGAAAATCCGCTGATCCTTGGCTCTTATTCGCAGGCGCGGCCCGGCGCGGCGCAACTCAGGCGCGATCTGATAGCCGCAGATACCGGGTGCGTTGCCTTCGCGGGCGAGGCATTTTCGCTGCACTGGCAGTCAACCGCGCATGGTGCGTATCAAAGCGGACGGGACGTTGCGGCGCGTATGACGCCGCTTAGCTGATCAGCTTTTTCAGCCAGCTTTTCTTCTCGGCCTCGGGTTCGGGATCATCCTCTTGCGGCCCCTCTATCACCTCTTCGAGGCGGGTAAAGAACTGATCGGCCATCTTCTTGGCAAAGCCGTCAACGATCCGGCTGCCCAGCTGGGCCAGCTTGCCGCCCACTTTGGCCTCTACGTCGTAGCTAAGCGTTGTGACACCATCCGCCTCGTCCAGCCGCACATCGGCGGCCCCCTTGGCAAAACCGGCCGCGCCGCCCTTGCCCTCCCCTGTCAGGGTCAGGCTGGCGCCCTCGACCACGTTGCTGACGGTCACCGTGCCGCGAAACGTTGCCTTGACCGGTCCTACCTTTTGGGTGACGACCGCCTCGAACCCGTCGCCGGAATTACCCGTCACCTCGCTGGCGCCCGGCACGCATTCCTTCAGCACATCGGGGTTCAGCAATGCCGCCCAGACGGTGGCCTTGTCCGCTGCAATCTCTCGCGTGTCGCTCATCTGCATTGGGCGCCCCCCTCCGGCATTTCCGATCAGGTTAGCGCAAGGTTTTCGTTACGCCAAGACGGCAAAACGCAGCTTGGCGCGCCCCGCTTCGGGCGCGGCCAGTTCAGTAATCTTTTTCAAAAAACACGCCAAGGCCGCTGTTGCCCCCCGCGCCAAAGCTTCCCTTGGCCTTGAGCCGCTTGTTGATCTGCAAGTTCAGGTTGATCTGGGTCTCCCCTTCGGAGTCAACTTCGACCTCGGAATAAATGTTCTCTGACAGATACTTGCCCGCCTTCACCTCGGTATTGCCCTCCGCGCCGGTGGTCACATCCAGATTGTCCAGCCCGACACCCTGGCGCAGTTTTCCAACCACGCCGCCACCGCCCTTGCCGGCAAGCGTCGCGACTGCCGAGGCAAGCTGAATCGCCTGAAACGCGGAAATCTGGCTCAGGTCGCGGCCAAAGATCAGTTGCGAGACAACCTGATCCTCCGGCAAATCCGGCTGGGAGGAGAAGGTGATTTCCGGCTCGGTCGCGGGGCCATCAATGCCGATGATGATCTGCACATCGCCGCTGGTGGTCTGAGCCACCAGATGCAGGTACGGCACGAAACTTCCCTGCATTTGCAAATAACCCTCGGTCAGGTCCAGACGCTTGCCCAGAATATCCAGCCGACCGCGCAGCAGATTGAACCGCCCTTCGGGAATGACCTGCGCCGTATTGCCCCGCAGCCGCAGCGCACCGCCCAGTTCGGCGTCCAGCCCCCTGCCGCGCACGAAAATCCGCGCCGGTGCATTCACCGTCACGTCCAGTCCGAAAACCGGGCCGCTCGCCTCGGTGCCCGGACCGCCATTGCCGCCGCCGTTCAGCATATCCGCAAAGGCGCGCGTGCGCCGCACGGCGGCAGGTTCGTTGATATGCTCAAGACCGGGCAGATTGGCGCCAGCCGTGATCGCGCCGCTGGGCACCTGTATGCTGACCTTGCCCAGATTGATGGTGCCGGCAATATTTGCCCCGCCCGTCAGCGGGCCATTCAGCGTGATGCGGCCATTGGCCTTGGTCGTGTAAAGGCCCGGATCGGTGATGCCCACGCCCTGAAGATCGGCCGCCAGATCCGCCTGATACCCGCCCGACAGGCCAATCCGGCCATTCACGGCCAACCGGCCACCGGTGGAAACGCCGGCGCTGGCATCGATCTGCGCCGCACCGCCGGTCAGGCGCACATTGGCGTTGATGCCCTGAAGCGCCAGCTTCAGCTTGGGCAGGGCCAGTCCGGCGCCGCTGGTCGTGATCGTCCCCGTCACCGAGGACACCGCGGGCGGGCCGTTCACCGCAAGGTCGAAATTGGCAATACCCGACAGGCTGCGCGGGCTGATGGCAAAGTTCGCAAGCGCCAGCGGCACCTTGCCCCGCGCCTGCAAATTCAGGTTGCGGTCATTTCCGATGCGGCCCGTAATCTTGGCGGTGATCCCCGCCGGACCGGTCGCATCCGTGTCGATGACATAGCCCGATCCGTCGCCGCGCACCGTCCCCTTGATCGTGCCGGGGCCGGAGATACCCGGTGCCAGCAGTGCCACGTTGGACACGCGCGCATCAATCCGCGCGGTCGAATTGCCGCCCGTTCCCAGCGTGCCGGACACATCCGCCGTGACCTGCGGCGTTCTGAGCGCCGCACTGTCGATTACCAATGTCCCGTCCGCATCGCGCGCCACCTCGGCGTTCAGCGTCGATCGGCCGCGCAGCAGGCTGTCCACCTGCGCGATGCCGATGGCGATATTGTTGCCGGTCACATCAACGCTGGCCCGCGCCGCGCCGTTTGCTGCAAGGAACCCGTTCGCCGTGGCATCAATCTGCGGCGTGTTCAGCCGCCCGGCGCGCAGGGTAATGCCGCCATCCGCACTGCGCAGCGCCTCGACATGGGCGCTGGATTTGCCGCGCAGCAGGCGGTCGACCTGCGCAATCCCGATGCTCAGGTCATCGCCCGCCAGATCGACGGTTGCCGTGCCTGCGCCGTCGGAGGCATAGAACCCTTGCGCCGTCGCGTCCAGTTGCGGCGTGGTGATGATCCCCTTGCTGAGTGTCAGCGCACCATCGGCGCTGCGCTCTGCGTCGATGCGCAGGCTGGAGGCGCCGCGCAAAATGCGGTCTGCCGCCTCAATACCAATGGCCAGATCCTGGCCGTTCATCTGCAATTCGGCCTGGCCGCTCAGATCGGCGGCATTCCCGCGTGCATCAATCACCACGCTGGCCGCACCGCCCAGATCGCGGCCCGCCAGTGCGGAGTAGCGCGAAAAATCGGTAGCGACGATGCTGGCACGCCCGTCGAAAAGGCCCGGCTTGCCGCCCACCACATCAATCGTGCCATTGGCCGTCATCACCGCCTCGCCGGGGCCGGAGGCGCCCGCGCTGATGGTCCAGACGTCGCCCGCCTGATCGGCATCCAGACGCAGCGTTGCAGGCCCGCTCAGGCCGGGCGCGATCACGGCGGTGTCCACCAGTTTCAGCATCAGATCGGCGGTCGAGCCGGCAGATTTCCACGCGGCACTGGCGTCCAGATCGACATTTGCCGATGTCACGCGCGCGGTGTCCAGAAACGTGCCGTCCTTGCCGCGCCGTGCGTCCAGCCGCAGCTGGGTGCGGCCTGTCAGCAGTGGGTCGAGCCGGGGCTGGCCAACGGCCAGATCCTGCGCCGTGCCGCTGACAGATACCTCGATCTCGCCGTCCATCGGCGTTGTGACCACATCAATCTGCACGTCCGTCGCGCCTTGCAGATCGGCGCCTGCCAGCCCGGCGAACCGCCCCAGATCAGCCGCCTTGACCGCGACAGAAGCGGACAGTCGCGGCGCCATCGGCTTGGACAGGCCCGCGATTTCGGCGCTGCCTTCCACGCTGAAATCCTGCCCGTTGACCGACAGCGACGACAGCCGGAAGGGCGTTCCTTGGGTCCAGTCGAACACGATATCGCCATTCAGCGCATCGCCCAACGCCGCCTTCAGGTCCGGATCGGTCAGCGCAAGGCCCGTCGCGGCCAGATCCAGCGCGCCATCAACGCGCCCCGGCGCGGCGCCTTCGCCCTTTGCCAGCGTGCCGCCGCCCGATATCTGCGCCGCGTCCAGCGTCAGATCATCGCGCACCAGCCCGGTCGCATCCAGCGTCAGGCGCCATTCATCGCCGGTTTCATGGTCGAAACGCAGCTTCAGGTCCGCGCCATCGAGCGTCGTCTTTGGCCCGCTCAGCGGCAACAGCACCGCATCGCCATTCGCGCTGGCCAAACGCCCGGTCAGATCGAAACTGCGCGGCCAGTTATCCGCGCCCAGTTGCAAAGTGCCGTCCAGCGTCAGCGCCGCGGATTTCAGCGACAGCACGTCAATCCCCAACCCGCCATCCGCCGGCTTGGACCCGCGCACCGTCAGCGCAATTTCGCGGCCGAAAAAGGCGCGATATTCCGGCGCGAATACCGGCGCGATATCGCCACCGATATCGACGGAAAATTGCAACGGCGTCGGCGCATCCGGCGCCGCAGGGTCCGGCGCAGGCGATTGCACGGCGACAGTGCCGCCAATGCGCTGCTCCCCATCGGTTTCCAAAGCGATTTCGGCGGTGAAATCCTCCAGCGGATCATCGCCCAGCACCGTCAGTTTCAGCGGCGGCGCGCCGGGTATCCCCATCAGCCTGGACGCCAGACCGCCCGCATCTTCGGTCACGGTCAGGTCAACGCCCAGCTGGTGATCGGCGTTGGAATATCGCACGTCCAGCGCCACCTTGTCGCTGGACCGGTCCAGCCGCGTCACGTCCAGCTTGGCGTTGCCCACACCATCGTCCAGTTGCAGCGATCCGGCCAGCGACAGGCTGACCTCCTCGCCCAGCAAGGGGGCGCCCAGCACGATCCTGTTGGCTGCAACCTCCTCGACGTTGATCGCAACGGGCAGATCGGGCAGGGAAAATCCGGTTGCCTCCGCATCGGGAATGTCGACACTTTGTTGTGGTTTTGGAAAACGCGGCACCAGAATTTCGCCCGCCGACAGCTTGGTCACCTCCAGGCGGCCGCGTAGCAGCGCAAGGCGGCTCCAGTTCAGGGTGACATCCTTCAGCGTCAGCCAGATCCCGTCCTCATCGGCAATGGTCAACAATTCCAGCGTCGCCTCGCTGGACAGCGCCCCGGCAAAGCCTTCGATCCGCACCGCGCGGCCTTCGGTGGACAGGTTGTCCTCGATAAAGCCTTGCAGCAATCCGCGATCATCCTGCGCGGCGGCGGCCAGCGGAAGAACCGCCATCAGCAGCATCAGCGCGACCTGTTTCAGCTTCGCGGTCATCAAGTGTGTCACTGGTTGAATCCTCAAAACGCTTGCCCGATGCCAATGTAGATCTGCACGCCATCATCGGTGCTGCCCAATACCGGCATGCCCACATCCAGACGGATCGGCCCGATCCCGGTGGCGTACCGAATTCCGAGTCCCGCGCCACTGTGCCAGCGCCCGCTGTCGTCATAAATGCTCTCGGAGCCGACATAGCCCACGTCGAAGAACGCAACCGGGTCAAAGTTGCCCGCCAGATCGACGCGCATTTCCGCCGACGCCCCGACAAAGCTGCGCCCGCCGGTGATTCCCGTGCCCTGCGGCACGCCAAGCGATTGATAGGGCTGGCCGCGCACGGTGTCGCCACCGCCGGAATAGAACAGAAATTCCTGCGGCGTATCGGCCAGACTGGCGCCCAGAATACTGCCAAATTGCAGCCGCCCGGCCAGCGTGAACATGCCGCCCTCGTCCAGCTGATAATATGTGCGGCCATCCAGATACACGCGCCCGCCCGAATCCTGACCATTGAGCGAGGCAAATGGCATCACCTCGGCCTGCGCATAGACTCCATAGGCGGGGTCCAGAATATCATCCCGGCTGTCATAGGTTGCCTTCAACGGCAGCAGCAGATGGAAAAACTCGCGGCTGCCCAGGCTATCCTGTTCGTCCGAGTATCGCAGCGCCAGACCCGCCTCCAGCGTCAGCTGCTCCGTGACGATCCGGCTAAAGCCAAAGCCGAGCGTGACCTGATCTGACAGATAGTTCGGCTCGTCCTCGCGGGCGACCTTGCCGAAGATGAACAGCGTTGTGTCTGCGCCAAACGTGGCCGGCCGTTCGTACCGGCCACCCACCTCGTAGTCGATGCCGCCGTCAATGCCGCCTGTCTGGCTGCCGATCCCGCCGATTGCCGCGTCAAAACGCAGCCGCTCGGCCCCGCCAAACAGGTTGCGATGCAGCCAGAACGCGGACACGCCCGCGCCTTCGTTGCTGCTGACCTCGGCGCCGAAACCAAAACGGCGCGGCTTTTCATCGGCGATGTTCATTTCGATGTCCATGACATCGCCCGCGCGCAACTCGTCCGCCTCGATCAGGGACACGGATTTGAACGCACCGGTGCGGCGCAGCCGCTTGGCCGATTTCTCCAGCTCGTCGGGGGAAAACCGCTCGCCCGTCGGCAGGCCCGCGATCTGTTGCAGACGCCCGGGGTGCACGGCGCTTTGGGTGGTCTGCTTCAACTCGCCAAAGCGCACGACGGGGCCGGGACGCAGCGCCAGTTCGGCGGCCAGCGTGGATGTTTTATGATCTGCAATGATGGACTGATCGGCCAGCTCCGCCTTGGCACGGCCAACCTCGCGCCACCCTGCGATGCCTGCGTCTACCGCGCTGCCCACGACAGGCGCGCGCGCCCGCTTGCCGGGGGCAAATTCTTCGGGCAGCTCGGTGTCGGGCGCGACCGGCGCGATGCGCGCGGTTCCGAATGTGAACGGGGGACCAGGATTGACGCGGATCGCCACCTCGTTCACGCCGTTGACGTTGGCGAAAGGTGACAGCAGACCAGCCTCGCGGCCATCAACCAATATGTTGATGACACCGCTGTAATACCCCTGTTCGTAGAGAACGGTCAGCAACTTGGCGTAATCGGCGTTCGCCGCCGCGATGATGTCCTGCGCGCCAGTGCGCCCATCCTCGCGCGCCGCAACGACCAGCGATGCCACCTTGAACGCAGCAATCAGATCCTTGTTGCCGCCAACAACCTCGAACCGCACAGTGTCCAGCGCCGCAGCGCCGGAGGCAGCGATTGAAAACAGGGCAATGGCCATCGATTTCGGCAGATGCGACACATCTGGTAAAAACTTCACGCGCGCATCCTTCTTCGTATCCGGGCACAGTGCAGCCAAACCACCGGTTGCGGTTTGGGCGTTTCAGCAGCACATCGTAGCTTACTACGTCTTCAGCCTCCAGCAAGTTCCTAAGAATGTCGCATTCTCAACTTGCCGTGACCCGAAATGTGGCAAATGCAGCGCGGATACGGCGCCGCTAGTCCAGAGCGCGGCCTTCGCTGATCAGCAGGATCGGAATACCGTCGCGGATCGGAAAGGCCAGATTTGCCGACCGGCTGATCAACTCCTGCGCGGCTGCGTCATAGTCCAGCCGCTGATGCGTCTGCGGGCAAATCAGCGCCTCCAGCATCCGCCGGTCAAATTGCGCGCTGCCTTGTGCGTCCGTCATTGCAATGGTCCTTCGCTATTGTCGCCGCCGCGTATGGAGAATTCGATCAGCGTCATCAATGTCTCGCGCCGCGTGCTCAGCGACGGGGCCTCCAGCAGGGCCTGCTTGTCCTCCGGCTCGAACCCCAGAAGCATCGACAGGGAATTTATCAACAGCTCGTCATCGGCCTCTTTCAGGCTGTCCCAGTCTGTCTGCAAATCCTGACTGTCGAAATACTGCGCCAAGGTGGTCAGGAACGCGGTGCGGTTGAATCGCGCGTCCTCTTCCTCCGGGCCGCGATCCCGCTCGAACCCGGACCATGACACGCGCGCGCGCCTGTAGGGGGTCAGCCCCTCGACCTCCTCGATCACGCGAAAACGCGACACACCGGCCAGCGTTATCATGTAGCGGCCATCTTCCGTTTCGGAAAACTGGGTGACGCGCCCGGCGCAGCCAATGGTCTGAAGCCCATGGCCAGACCGTCCCGGCACCTTGTTGGGCTGCACCATGCCAATCAGTCGGTTCGGCGTCTTCAGCGCGTCATCCAGCATGGCCAGATAGCGCGGCTCGAACAGGTGCAGCGGCATTCGGGCGCGCGGCAGCAGCAGCGCGCCCGTCAGCGGAAATATCGGGATCAGATCGGGAAACTCGGGTTTGTTCGTCATGCACTGGTATCTAGTCCTGCCACGCGGGCCGGCAACTGCAACCGGGTCGTCACATGAAAATCATCGAACTCAGCTTACGCCGCCCGCGCACCGCCACCGGATCATTCGGCTTGAGCGCATCAAAAATGGTGAAAAGCTGCGCCTTCGCCGCACCCTCGTTCCACTCCGCATCACGGCGGAACAGCTCAAGCAGATGCTCGACCGCCTCTTCACTGCGGCCGGCAGCCGCCAATGACAGAGCCAGATCATAGCGCGCCTGCAAATCCGCGGGATCGGCGGCAACAGCCGCCTCCAGCTCGGCGATCGGTCCGGCATTCTCGGCCTGCCGCGCCAGCGCCAGCTGCGCATGCGCCGCCTCGATTTCGGGAGCGTTGCTAATTTCGGCAGGGGCGCCGTTCAGAACCGCGTCGGCCTGCTCCAATTCGCCAAGGGCGATATGCGCCCGCGCCATGCCGCCAAAGGCCGCCGCGTTGTCCGGATCCTCGGCCAGAATCGCGGCAAAGGTCTGCGCCGCGCCTGCGGCGTCGCCTTCCTCCAGCATCTCATCGGCGGCAACGATCGCCTCGTCGAACCCGCTATCGCCGTCCGGCATGGCGCCCCCGGCTGCCGCAACAACCCGGCCCACAAACGCCTCCAGCTCAGACGGCGGCACGGCGCCCTGGAACCCGTCAATCGGCTGCCCTTGCCAAAATGCGTAGACGGTCGGGATCGACTGCACCTGCAACTGCCCGGCAATGCTCTGGTTTTCGTCTACATTGACCTTGGCCATGCGCACAGCGCCGCCCGCCTTGGTCACCGCGGCCTCCAGCGCCGGACCCAGCGTTTTGCACGGCCCGCACCACGGCGCCCAGAAATCGACGATCACCGGCACTTTTTGCGACAGCTCGACCACGTCGCGCATGAAGTCGATCTCGGACACGTCCTTGATCAGATCGCTCGCCGGGGCCGCAGCCCCGCCACCTAACTCTATCATATCGTCTTGCCTCGCTGATTTGCGCGTTTCCAATTACATGGCGCAGCGCCCCCTCCCTTGCAAGGGCGCCCCTGCTTTCATCTTTCCCGAAATACTCCGGGGGTCCGGGGGCCGCTGCCCCCGGCGCCCTCACAGATCGAAGGTCGCGAAAACAGGCGCATGGTCGCTGGGCTTTTCCCATCCCCGCGCCGCCCGCAAAATCCGGCTGGAGTGGCCCGCGCCGGCAATATCGCCGGTCGCCCAGATGTGATCCAGCCGCCGCCCCTTGTCGGCGGCATCCCAATCCCTGGCGCGGTAAGACCACCAGCTGTATAGCTGCCCGTCGGGAATATCCGCCCGCGTGACATCGGCCCAGCCGCCGGCCTCCATCGCATCTTGCAGATGCTCAACCTCAACCGGCGTGTGGCTGACCACCTTCAGCAACTGCTTGTGGCTCCACACATCATCCTCGCGCGGCGCGATGTTCAGATCGCCGACCAGGATCGACCGCTCCGGCCGCTCGGCCCGGAACCAGTCCCGCATCTCTGTCAGATAATCCAGCTTCTGCCCGAATTTCTCGTTCACCGCCCGGTCCGCCACATCGCCGCCGGCGGGCACGTAAAAATTGTGAATGATCGTGCCATCCTCCAGCTGCCCGGCAACGTGCCGTGCATGGCCAAGGGCGGCAAAATCCTTGTCACCCATATCGGTCATAGGCAGTTTGGACAGTATGGCCACGCCATTATACCCTTTTTGCCCGCGTGCGACCATGTGGGTATAGCCCAGCGCCGCAAAATCATCGATTGGGATCATGTCCACCGGGCTTTTGCATTCCTGAAGGCACAGGATATCCGGCGCTTCCTCGGACAGCAGCTTGCAGACCAGCGGCGCGCGCAGCCGGACCGAGTTTATATTCCAGGTGGCAAGCGTGAAGGTCATACAGAACATCTCCAAGGGTCAAATCGCTGCCCCCGGCCCTACCACGCACGCCCCCGGCGCGCCAGCCAGCCCAGAAAAAAGGCCCCGGTCTGATGCCGGGGCCAGTCCAACAGGGAGGTGCATATATAACCGCATATGCAAACGGGTAACGTGCCGCCACGGCGGCGGTAACAGCGTAACTCGGGCCAGTGGCATCGGTTCCATGCGACCGGCATGCGTCTAACTGGACAGGCGGTATCCCCCGCTTTCGGTCACCAAAAGCCGCGCATTCGACGGGTCCGGCTCAATCTTCTGGCGCAAGCGATAGATATGCGTCTCCAGCGTGTGGGTGGTCACGCCCGCGTTATATCCCCAGACTTCGTGCAAAAGCTCGTCCCGCGCCACCACGCCGTCAGGCGCGCGGTAGAGGTATTTGAGGATGTTGGTTTCCTTCTCGGTCAGGCGCACCTTGCGGCCATCCTCGGCAATCAGCATCTTGACCGCCGGCTTGAAGCGATACGGCCCCAGCTGGAATACCGCATCCTCCGACTGCTCGTGCTGGCGCAGCTGCGCCCGGATGCGCGCCAGAAGGACAGGAAACTTGAACGGCTTGGTGATGTAATCATTGGCGCCCGCATCCAACCCAAGAATGGTATCGGCATCGCCGTCATGACCTGTCAGCATCAGGATCGGACATTTCACGCCCTGCTTGCGCATCAGGCGGCACAGCTCACGCCCGTCCGTATCCGGCAGGCCCACATCCAGCAGGATCAGATCGTAACTGGCATCCTTTGCGTGGGTCATCGCCTCGGCGCCGGTGCCGGCCTCGAACACGTCGAAATCCTCGGTCATCACCAGCTGCTCGCCCAGCGCCTCGCGAAGATCCTCGTCATCGTCCACCAACAGTATCTTTTTCAGCTGCGCCATTGCCCAATCCTCTCGTTTGCGTGATCATCAGATGCGCACTGCCTGCCCCAACAGCAAGGAATGCAACACCGCGATCACGCGCACGTGTTAAACGCGCGGCGTTTGTTTCAATCCCCCGCGAAAGCGATTAGACCAAGCGCGACCCCGCCACCGGACCCCATACAAGCGCGACCGCAGATGAGCCTCAGACCCGATATCACCCACCTTCTGGCACGCGCGCGCGGCGATCTGGCCATGGGCCTGCCGATCGCGCTGAGCGGCACAGGCGGCAGCGCCCTGATCGCTGCGGCCGAAACGCTGGACGCGCCGCGCCTTGCCAGCCTGCGCGCGCTGGCGACCGAGGCAGAGGCCGAGCTGACACTGGCCATCACCGCCCGCCGCGCCGAAACGCTCAAGGCGCGCGCCTATGACGGCGATCTGGCCCGCATCACCCTTCCCGATGACGCGGACCGCGCATGGATCGCCGCCACCGCCAACCCCGAGGACGATCTGAACAGCCCGATGAAAGGCCCCTTTGCCACCCAGCGGGGCGGCGATGTCGCCCTGCACCGGCTGGCCCTGACACTGACAAAGGCCGCGCGCCTGCTGCCAGCGGCCCTCGTCCTGCCGCTGGACACTGCCGCAAAATATGCGGCAGGAGCCGGCCTGACCATCCTGCCCGTCGAGGCCGCCGAGGCCGCCATGCGCCTGTCCAGCCCGCCCCACCCGGTGGTCAATGCCCGCGTCCCGCTGGAGGCCAGCCATGCCGGCCGCGTCCACGTCTTTCGCCCCGAGGACGGCAGCGAGGAACATTACGCCATCGAAATCGGCAAACCACCGCGCGATATGCCGGTTCTGACACGGCTGCATTCCGCCTGCTTTACCGGCGACGTGCTGGGCAGCCTCAAATGCGATTGCGGCCCGCAACTGCGCGCCGCACTGGCCCAGATGGGCGCCGAGGGCGCGGGCATCCTGCTTTACCTCAACCAGGAGGGGCGCGGGATTGGCCTGGCCAACAAAATGCGCGCCTATGCGCTTCAGGATCAGGGGTTTGACACGGTCGAAGCGAACCACAGGCTTGGCTTCGAAGACGACGAACGCGATTTTCGCATCGGTGCCGGTATCCTGTCACGGATGGGGTTTTCGTCCGTGCGCCTGATGACCAACAACCCCGCCAAGATCGACATGATGAAACGCTGCGGCATCGACGTGACCCAGCGCGTGCCGCTGATGGTCGGGCAGACCGACCAGAACAAGGGATACCTGGCCACCAAAGCGCATAAATCGGGCCATTTGCTGTAATCGCAACCGTGGCAAAACGGGTATTTGGACCAAGAAAAAACCATGGTGCTTTTTCTTGGTCCAAATACCCAAAATCCGGCGCCGGCCAAGCGCGCGGGTGGATCAACCGAAGCGCTGGACGAAATTTCGCAAAATCAGTTCCGGCACATGCACATCCGCCGCACGGCACATTGCAATCAGGTCTGCTGCGGTATCGGGCGGGAAATAGCCGTGATGCTTGTAGATGTTGATCCGGTCCTCGAACCCGGCTGCGTCCGCCTCGGGATGAAACTGCGTGGCATAGACATTCCTGCCATAGCGCACCATCTGGTACGGGCAGTTGGGCGCCGCGATCAGATGCGTGCAGCCTGCAGGCAGATCCTCCAGCGCCTCCTTGTGGCCGACGAATGCATTGAACCGCGCGGGCAGGTCCGCCAGCAATGGATCATTCCGGCCCGCCCCCGTCAGGGTGCAATCCGCGGTGCCCACAGGCTCGCCGTACCTGCCCTTGCCGACTGTGCCGCCCAGATGCTTGCCCAGAATACCGATGCCGTAGCAGCAGCCGAGGAATGGGATGTCCCTGTCCGTGATGCGCGGCATCAGTGACAGGACAGCAGCCTCGATCCGGGCGTGTTCATCGCTTTTCTCATCCGCTGCATCACTGACGCAGCCGGGGCCGCCGCCGACGATCACGCCCGCATACTCCGCCGGGTCGAGTGTTTGGGGCAGCGCCTCGCGCTCCAGCCGGATGCGGTGCGCGCGCGCCTCCTCCAGCCCGCCTTTTTGCAAGAACGCCGCATATTCGGCGTCCGACGCATCGGCTTCGGGCCGCAGTTGCAGGATCAGGAACCGCTTCAATGCGCCTGCGCCCAGTTGGCGCCCTGCCCCGCCTCGACCGTCAGCGGCACCGACAGTTTGACAACCGGCTCGGCCGCCCCCTCCATCACGTCGCGGGCCGCGTCGATAACGGCGTCAGTCGCGCCCTCATCGACCTCGAAGAGCAATTCGTCATGCACTTGCAGCAACATCTTGCAGGGCAGATCGGCAATAGCATCCGGCATGCGGATCATCGCGCGCCGGATCACATCGGCGGCGGTGCCCTGAATGGGCGCGTTGATCGCGGCGCGCTTGGCAAATCCGGCGCGCGGCCCCTTGGCGCCGATTTCGGGTGTATGGATCTTGCGGCCAAACAGCGTCTGGACATACCCGTGCTTTTTGCCGAATTCCACGGTGTCGTCCATATAGGCGCGAATGCCGGGGAACCGTTCGAAATAGCGGTCGATGAATCCCTGCGCCTCGCTGCGCGGGATGCGCAGGTTGCGCGCAAGGCCAAAGCCGGAAATGCCATAGATCACGCCAAAGTTGATCGCCTTGGCCTGGCGGCGGATTTCGGGCGTCATATCCTCCATCGGCACGCCGAACATCTCGCTTGCCGTCATCGCGTGGATGTCCTGCCCGTCACGAAACGCCTGTTTCAACGCTTCGATATCCGCGACATGCGCCAAAATGCGCAGCTCGATCTGGCTGTAGTCGAGGCTGACCAGAACCTTGCCCTCGGGCGCGACAAAAGCCTCGCGGATGCGGCGGCCCTCTTCGCTGCGCACGGGGATGTTTTGCAGGTTCGGATCGGAGGAGGCCAGCCGCCCCGTGTTCGCCCCCGCCTGCATGTAGGAGGTGTGTACGCGCCCCGTATCCGGGTCGATATGATCCTGAAGCGCATCGGTATAGGTCGATTTCAGCTTGGATATCTGGCGCCAGTCCAGCACGCGGGCGGGCAGCTCATGTTCGGTTGCCAGATCCTCCAGCACGTCGGCGCCGGTGGCATAGGCGCCGGTCTTGCCGCGTTTGCCGCCATCCAGGCTCATCTCGTCAAACAGGATCTCGCCCAGCTGCTTGGGCGAGCCGACATTGAACTTGCGCCCCGCCAGCGTGTGTATTTCTTCCTCCAGCGCGGCCATTTTCTGCGCGAAGGCCCCCGACATCCGGCTGAGCGTATCGCGGTCCACCGCGATCCCGTTCCGTTCCATATGCGCCAAAACGGGCACCAAAGGCCGCTCCAATGCCTCGTAAACGCGGGTGACGCGGCTGCGGTGCAGCTGCGGCTTCAGCACGGTCCAAAGGCGCAGCGTTATGTCGGCATCCTCGGCCGCGTATTTGACAGCGTCCGCAACCGGCACCCGGTCAAAGGTGATGGCGGATTTGCCGCCACCCAACAGCGTCTTGATCGGGATCGGCGCATGGTTCAGATAGCGCTCGCTCAGCGCGTCCATGCCGTGACCATGCAGACCGGCGTGCAGCGCGTAGGAGATCAGCATCGTGTCGTCAAAAGGCGCAATCTCGATGCCCCGCCGCGCCAGGATCTTGGCGTCGTATTTCATGTTCTGCCCGATCTTGAGGATGCTCGGATCCTCAAGAACCGGCTTCAACGCGTCCAGCGCCTCCTGCGCGGGCATCTGCCCCTCGGCCAGCGCGGCGCCGCCGAACAGATCGCCCTCCCCCTCGCCCTTGTGGGCCAGCGGGATATAGCAGGCATGCCCCGGCTCCACGCAGAGCGATATGCCCACCAGATCGGCCTGCATTTCGTTCAGCGATGTCGTCTCGGTATCGACGGCCACATAGCCACGCGCGCGGATCCGGGCCAGCCAGACCTCCAGCGCGGCCAAATCCTGCACGTGTTCGTATGTAGCGGCGTCAAACGCCGGCATCTCCGGCGTGTCCGCATCGGGCAAATCGGCCGGCGCATCGTCAATCTCGGGCGCTTCCGCATCCATCGCGGCAGCAATGCGCTTGGTCAGGGTGCGAAACTCCATTTCCGCCAGAAAACCCAGCAGAACATCCGGATCAGGATCGCGCACCTCCAGATCATCCAGTCCGAAATCCAGCGCCATATCGCAGTCCAGTTGCACCAGTTGGCGCGACAGGCGGATCTGGTCGGCGTGATCGATCAAGGTCTGGCGCCGCTTGGGTTGCTTGATCTCACTCGCCCGCGCCAACAATGTGTCCAGATCGCCGAACTCGTTGATCAGCAGCGCCGCGGTCTTGATCCCGATGCCCGGCGCGCCCGGCACATTATCCACCGAATCCCCGGCCAGCGCCTGCACATCCACCACGCGGTCAGGCCCGACGCCGAACTTCTCCTCGACACCCTCGACATCGATCCGCCGGTTCTTCATCGCGTCCAGCATCTCGACGCCGCCGCCGACCAGCTGCATCATGTCCTTGTCCGAGGAGATGATCGTCACCCGCCCGCCCGCTTCGCGCGCCTGCACCGACAGGGTGGCGATGATATCGTCCGCCTCAAACCCCTCGACCTCCTTGCAGGCGATGTTGAACGCCTCGGTCGCGCGCCGGGTCAGCGGGATCTGCGGGCGCAGATCCTCGGGCATCGCCTCGCGGTTGGCCTTGTAATCGGGAAACAGATCATTGCGGAACGTGTGACTGCCCTTGTCGAAGATCACCGCCACATGCGTCGCCGCATCGGACCCGTTATTGCCGTCAATATAGCGTTGCAGCATGTTGCAAAATCCGGACACGGCGCCAATCGGCAGCCCGTCGGATTTGCGCGTCAGCGGCGGCAGCGCGTGATACGCGCGAAAGATAAACGCAGATCCGTCGATCAGATGCAGATGGCATCCTTTTCCAAATGACATCCCACAGCCTCCCCGAACGCCGCTCAGCGTTTTTTCTTGGTAAAAATACCCAACTCCCGACCGCGCAAACAGCGCCGCGACAAATGGTTAAACCTTGCCCTCGAAATCACGATGGATCATCCGGGCGTCGCAATAGCCGCACTCGACCCAGCCACGATCCGCCGGGATCTGAAGCCAGACGCGCGGGTGGCCAAGGCCCGGCCCGCTGCCGTCGCAGCATACACGATAGTCGTCCACGATCCGGATTTCGGGCGCTTTGGTCACCATCTGGGCGTTTCCTTTTGCAGGCATCTCGATTACCCCACTTATATGATGGAACAGCAGCGCGGGGGCAAGGGGACCATGACAGCCAATGCAATCGAGATACGCGGCCTGCGCAAGACCTATGCCGGCAGCCGGGGCGCCCCGGCCAAGGAGGCGCTGAAGGGGGTCGATCTGGATATTCCGGCCGGATCGGTCTTTGGCCTGCTTGGCCCCAATGGCGCGGGCAAATCGACGCTGATCAACATTCTGGCCGGTCTGGTGCTGAAAACCAGCGGCAAGGCCACGATCTGGGGCTTCGATCAGGACGTGAGCCCGCGCCAGAGCCGGGCCGCCATCGGCGTCATGCCGCAGGAGCTGAACCTTGATCCCTTTTTCACCCCGCGCGCCGCGCTGGAGGTGCAGGCAGGGCTATATGGCGTGCCCAAATCGCAGCGCCGCAGCGATGAAATCCTCGCCCTCGTCGGGCTGGAGGACAAGGCAAACGCCTATGCCCGCACGCTATCGGGCGGTATGCGCCGCCGGCTGCTGCTGGCCAAGGCGCTGGTGCATCGCCCCCATATTCTGGTGCTGGACGAACCGACGGCCGGCGTCGATATCGAACTGCGCCAGATGCTGTGGGAAAACGTGCGCCGCCTGAACGCCGAGGGGATGACCATCATCCTGACCACCCACTATCTGGAAGAGGCCGAGGAGATGTGCGACCAGATTGCCATCATCGACCACGGCGCCGTGGTCGCGCGTGACAGCACCGCAAATCTTCTGGCCCGCCTGGACACCCGCAGCATGATCATCGTCCCCGAAGGCGACGTGACAGCCCTGCCGGAAAAGCCGGGCATCGAGGTGACGCGCCGCGATGGCGGTGTGCTGGCGCTCAGCTACAGCGCCGGACAGGTCAGCGCCGAGGCGGTGCTGGAGGCGGTGCGCGATGCGGGCATCCGCATCCGCGATGTGCGCACCGAACAGGCCGATCTTGAGGACGTGTTTCTGGAGCTGACGCGCAGCCGATAGGGCCGATCAGCCCGGCGGTGGTGCGATGGTGACGCCGCCTTGCCAATCCGGCAGGCGGTCATCCAGCAGCGCGGATATATTGCCAAGCTCTGCCGCCTCCAGCGCAGTCTGAAACTGCCGCAAGACACGCGGCATCCATTGCAGGTAGCGCGGCTTGCCGTCGCGCTGGCACAGCCGCACGAAAACGCCCAGAATACGCGCATGGCGCTGCGCCGCCAGCAAATGGTAGCGTTGGCGAACATCCTCAAGTTGGCCCAGACGGGCAGGCGCATCCGCCAGATAACGCTCCAGCAGCGTCTGCTCCAGCCCCGGCGTCAGATCGCGGCGCGCGTCCTGCAGCAGCGACATCAGATCGTATTCACACGGCCCCAGCACGCCGTCCTGAAAATCCAGCAGCCCGCAGCGCCGGACGCCATCGCGCCCCTCAAGCAGCATCAGGTTATCGACGTGGAAATCCCGCATCACCAGCGTGTCGAACCGCCCATCCACCGGCGCCAGTGCGATCTGCCACGCCGCGCGCCAGTCGCGCCCGAATTGCGCCGCATCCCCCCCCGGCGCCACCGCTGGCACGAACCATTCGGCAAATATCGCCAGCTCGTCCAGCATCCGCGCCGCGTCATAGCGCGGCTGCGCCACGCCTGCGCCGCGCGCATCATGGTGCAGATGCAGCAGGGCATCGACGGCCAGCCGGTACAGCGCGCCCTCGTCCTGCCCCGACGCCAGACAGTTGGCATAGGTCGCATCGCCAAGATCCTCGATCAGCGCGACGCCGACGGGTTTGTCCGCCTCAATGACGCGCGGCGCCGACAGGCCCAGACCGTTCAGATGCGCCGACAGCCGCAGATAGGCGTCAAACCCGACCGGATCGGTCGGATCCTCCATCAGCAGCATCCCCTGCCCTTCCAGCCGGTAGTATCGGCGCGGCGACGCGTCGGCGACAAAGGCAGTCAGGCGCGCGGCACCCTGCCCCCGCTGCGCCAAAAGCGCGGCAGAGGCGGGCAGAATATCAACGGTCGCGGGGTCGGTCATCGCAGCATGTCCCCTTCCAAAAGGATCTGTTGCGCCCCTTTTACCCCCGGTTCAGCGCCTGCGCCATGCAATGAATACCGCCGCCGGTTTTTGAAATTTCGGCAGTCTCAATCGCCGCCACCTCGAACCCGCGCGCGCGCAGCGCATCGACCAGCACGGTCGAGGCTTGGGGCGCGATGATCTTGCCATTGCCAAGGCTCATCACGTTGCAGCCCAGGTTCATCGTATCGCGGAACGGCACGTCGATAATCTCGTGCCCCTTGCCCTTGAGCCAGTCGACGATCCAGGGATCGGTGCAATCGAGGCAAACGGCGGTCAGCTTTTCGGCGATGGGCACGACCATCAGGTCGATATGCACGTAATATTCGTCGATAAAGGCCAGCTTGACCTCCCAGCCCTCATCCTCGAACCAGCCCGCGACCTGCCGCGCGCCGGCCTCGTTGGTGCGCGCGCCGCCGCAGCCGATCAGGACGCAGCCCTCCTCGATCACGTTGAAATCGCCGCCCTCGAACGTGCCTGCCGTGACCATGTCGTAGATCGGGATGCCCAGATCCTCATAGGTGCGGATGGCGGCGTAATTCTCGCCCCGGCGCCACCACTGCGACATCGCCGTGATGATCGCGCCGTAGGGCGTCATGACAGACGAATCGCGCGCATAGACCTGCATCGGCAATTCCGGCTGCGCCTCGTGCATCTTCACCTTGACGCCGAAATGTTCGTAGGCGGCGACCATTTCGGCGTGCTGGGATTGCGCGACCTGAATGTTGCAGGGGTTTTCGCGCAGATGCTTGGAGGACAGGCTGGAGGTGGACAGATGTTTCAGATGCGCGGGCGATCCCAGCAGGACATGGCTCAGCGCGTCTGTCTCATTGGGCAGGTGCCAGTTTTTCATGCGCGGCGTGCCGCCGCCGCGCTTGCGCGCCTGAAGGGTGAATTCGCTTGTGGTCTTGTCCAGCATTTGCAGTCTCCTGTTACGCGTCGGGCATGGCGGAGGGGATCCACCAGTCGCGCCCGCGCGGGGTGTCGATATATTCAGGCCAGCGGAAATGGATGGGCGGCTCGTAGTCGCAAAGCGGGGCCAGCCACTTGTCCCCGCCGACACCGCCGCCGGTGCGGTCCTCGAATTCGGCCATCGCGGCATCGCGCGCCGCCTTGTCCTCCAACAAGCGCAGCGCCGACAGGGCGCAGACACGCGCCGCCGTGCGCACCATCGGGTCAATCGTGGCGGGGATACCGCCCAGCGCGTTCATCACCCAACTGGGATAGGGCGCACCGTTGGATTTCAGCGCCGGGCGCGCGATGTAGAACCGCGCCAGCGGGGCGTGCCAGCTCATGTCGGTGTAATCGTCCGACGTGCTGTTTTGCTGGCTGGGGGCCAGATCGCGGCGCAGGATCGCCTCGGCGTCCTGCGGGGAAATAAGGCGGGACATCTCATCAATGAACGGCTCGGCCAGCGGCGTTTGCGCCAGATTGGCCTGTATGTCCTGCGCGATCTTTACGGCCTCGTCGCCCCATTCGGGTGCGCCGGCGGCTTGCATCGCGTCCCAGACAACATTCGCCATCGCGTGATTGGCCAGACCGGGGCGCGATTTGCAGACCCAGTGCCGCTCCCACCGGCAGCCGGTCATGGCGGCGACCGCCTCGGCGTTGCGGTCCAGCGCGGCTGTCACCTGCTCGGCCATCTCCACGGTGGGGGTGCGCATCATGTATTGCAATTCGGCCAGCCCGGCGGGCTGGTTATCGGCGGTGGCCTGCCCGGCGGTCAGGATCGCCTCGGAGATGGACCAGCCGCCTTGATGCGGCAGCATCGATTCGCGCAGGGATTTGGACAGGCTGTACATCTGCACCAGCGCCTCGGATGCGCCGGGCGCGCGGATCGCGGAATGAGATTGCGGGATCGGCGCGCCATCGCCCACGCCCCATGCCTCGGGCGCGTCACAGATGAAGCGGTAGATCATCGAATAGGCGGCGCCGCAGTGAGTATCCCAGCGCACCGTGTTGCACATCGGCAGCATGTAGAACGGATGGAAGGATAGCATCGCCGCCAGCCCGTCATAATACCCCTTGGCCGCGTGAATGGGTTTCGATCCGCGCACCTTTTCGGCAGGCTCGCCGGTAAAGCGCAGACCACCCTTGATCCCGCGCGCCTCCATCGCCGCCTTGGTCGCCAAGAGCCCGCCCAGCGCGCCGATGCCCAGCCCCGAATGCGGGTCGGTATGGCCGCCGGCCATGTATCCCAGCCCCTCGCGCGGGGCGCGGTGCGTCGCGGCGGCCTGACAGTTGCCCGGAATCGCGTCATATTCGCCATACATCCCGATGATAGGCCCGTCGCCGTTCGACCATTCGGCGCAAAAGGCGGTGGGCATCCCGCCTGACCCTTCCTCGACCGTAAATCCCTCGGCCCGCAGCCGCGCCACGTACCATTCGGCCGAGCGGTATTCGCGCCACGCCGTCTCGCCAAAGTCGAAAATCGTGGCGCACCACTCGGACAGCTCCGGCATCCGTGCGTCGATGGTTTCCAGCGCGTGGGTCTGTGCGTCACTCAATGTCATGGGCATCCTCCTGCACCATGCAGTTAAGCGCCGCGGGGCCGCGCATCAAAGTGAAACCTTTTCCTGCCATCGGCAAATTTCGCTCACCTAAAACAGTGGACGCGCCCCGAACAGCCGATATCATGGCACCGCCAAAGGAGCCGCCACATGCCCCGCATCCCCTCCACCCAAGCCCTGCGCGCGCTGGAATGTTTCGCGCGCCACGGCACCGTCTGGGCGGCGGCGGACGAGCTGAACCTGACGCGCAGCGCCGTCAGCCATCAGCTGCGCCTGCTGGAGCGTGACCTGGGCTTTGCCCTGTTCAACCGCGTCGGCACAAGGATCGCGCTGACACAGCGCGGCCGCGCCTATGCCGGCGATGTGCGCGCCGCGCTGTCGGCCATCGCCGGATCGGCCGCGCGCAATGCGGGACAGGGGCTGTCCGGAACGCTGACCATCAGCTGCACGCCGGGATTCGCCGCCTTCTGGCTGGCGCCACAAATCGGCGCGTTTCGCGCGGTCTGCCCCGAGGTGGACCTGCGCATCGTGACGCCTCGCAGGCTGGACGATGTCTCGAACCCCGAGGCGGATCTGTTCATCGCGTTTGGCAATGGCGCGATGCAGGGGGTCGAGGTCGAGCTGCTGCAACAGGTGGAATTTGCGCCGCTGATCGCGCCGATACTGGCGAACCGGCTGGGCGGGATCGAAACTGCGGCGGATGTGCTGCGCGCCGATCTGCTGCATCTGGGCGATTCGACCGATTGGCGTCAGTGGTTGCAGGCCGCCGGACTGCCTCAGGGGGCGGCAGACAAGGGGCCGGTATTTTCGGATATGAACCTTGTTTATGCCGCAACAATCGCGGGCCAGGGCGTGTCCATGGGCGATGTTCTGATCGGCAATGCGGCGATGGAGGCCGGGCAGCTGATCCGCGTGGGCGATGTGCGCATCACGTCGCCCGATGCCTATTACCTATGCACACCGCCGCAGAAAACCGGGCTGCCTGCGGCGCTGGCCTTTCGCCGCTGGATCATCGCCACCTTGCCGCAGCGCAAACGCTGAGCCGGGCATTGGCAAATGAAATTTGCCTCTTATGCGAAAACAATTCGATTGCGCCGCATTGCCGCGCGCCACTACGCTGAACGCGCAAAGGGAGGATGCCATGACCATAAAAACCCGCGCTGCCGAAATCGGCGTACAGGGCATCGGCAAGGATTTTGGCGACTTCACCGCGCTGGACGATATTTCGCTGACCATTGGACGGGGCGAATTCCTGACCCTGCTGGGGCCGTCGGGATCTGGCAAATCGACCTTTCTCATGCTGACCGCCGGGTTCGAGGAGGCGACGCGCGGCACCATGACGCTGGACGGGCAGGACATGACCGATGTGCCGGCCGAACGGCGCGGTTTTGGCATGGTGTTTCAGGGCTATGCGTTGTTCCCGCATATGACGGTCGCGCAGAACATCGCCTTTCCGCTGAAGGTGCAGAAGCGCCCCGCTCGCGAGATCAAGGCGCGCGTGTCTGAAATCATCGAAATGGTCGGCCTTGGCGGGCATGGGCATAAACGCCCCGACGCCCTGTCCGGCGGGCAGCAGCAGCGCGTCGCGCTGGCCCGCGCGCTGGCCTGCGAGCCGCCCGTGATGCTGCTGGACGAGCCGTTTTCGGCGCTGGACAAGAACCTGCGCGGCCAGATGCAGGACGAGGTGCGCCGCCTGCACCGCGAGACGGGAACGACATTCATCTTCGTCACCCATGACCAGTCCGAGGCGCTGGCGCTGTCGTCGCGCGTTGCGATCTTCGAGAAGGGTCGCCTGCAACAGATCGCTCCCCCGCGCGAGATTTACGAGCGGCCCGAAAACCGCTTTGTTGCCGAATTTCTGGGCGATATCAACCTGCTGCCGCTCAGCGACACGATGCGCGACGGCGATATGCTGCGCGGCAGTTTCGGTGGGCGCAGCCTGCGCGCGCCCGGGCATGTGGGCGGGCATACGCTGGCCGTGCGCCCCGAATACATGAGCCTGGGTCATACCGCGCCGGGCAGTGGCAATGCCATCCCCGCCAAGGTGCTGGACCTGACCTATCTGGGCGCCGCCACGCGCATTGATCTGGTCGGGCCGGAGGATACGCAGATCACGTTGAACCACCCGACCGATGATCTGCCCGTGGGCCTCGCCCCCGGCAGCGATATCTGGGCCAGCTGGCCCGAGCAGAAGGGGTTCCTTCTGTAGCGCGACGACCAACAAGGGAGAGAATAATAATGAAACCAACAGATAATTTCACCGACGACCAGCTGGAACTGCTGGCAGACAAGGCCCGGCAGGGCAAGATCAGCCGCCGCAGGTTCACCCAGCTGGGCATGGCCCTGCTGGGCGCCACCGCGGTTGCCACGCGCGGCGCGCCGGTGCTGGCCGATGACGGCCATCTGGTCTTCGTCAGCTGGGGCGGCGACGCGGTGGACGCCTACGGCGAAGCCTATGGCGAGCCGTTCGAGGAAGAAACCGGCATCCGCGTGCGGCAGGACGGATCGGGCCCGACCGAGGGCGCGATGCAGGCCCAGTTTGAAAGCGGCAGCCCCACATGGGACATCATGGACGCCGATGCCTTTTCCGCTGAATCGCTCGGCAAGAAGGGCATGATCGAGCCGATTGATTACGATATCGTTGATAAATCCAAGATGCGCGAAGGCTTCGGCTGGGAATATTCGGCCTCGTCCTATTTCTTCAGCTACATCATCGCCTATGACGCCACGAAATTTGGCGACAATCCCCCGAAAACCATGGCGGATTTCTTTGATACCGACACATACCCCGGCAAACGCTCCATGTACAAATGGGGCGCCGGCATGTGGGAGGCGCTGCTGATGGGCGACGGCGTGGCGCAGGCGGATCTGTATCCGCTGGATCTGGAGCGCGCGCATAACAAGCTGAAGGATTTCAAACAGCATGTCATCAGCTTCTGGGGCAATGGCGCCGAAAGCCAGACGCTGATGCTGAACGGCGAGGCGTCGATGGCGCTGATCTGGTCCACCCGCGCCCGCCTGCTGGAGCAGGACACCGATGGCGATGTCAGCTTTACCTGGCAGGACGGCGTCATCTCGCCCGGCGCGATGGCGGTGATCAAGGGCAATCCGGGCGGCAAGGATGCCGCGATGAAATTCATCGCCTCCGCGCAGGACCCCGAAAAGCAGCTGGTCATGTTCAACATGCTGTCCCAAGGCCCCGCGAACCCCGCCGCCGACGATCTGATCCCCGAGGACGAGCGCCGGTTCAACCCGGTGGCGCCCGATAACTTCGCGGTGCAGGTGCCGCTGGATGTGGCGTGGTACGAGGAAAACTACGGCCCGGCGCTGGACGAATACCTCGCCATCGTTTCGGCCTGACGGCCTTCGCCGCCCCTGCCCCCGGTGGGGGCGGCCTTCACCAAGGATACCCCATGACCCGGATCACCCGCCCCCTCATCCTGCTGGCGCCGCTCCTGGCCTTCCTCAGTCTGGCCTATGTGCTGCCGTTTGCGGGCGTCATCGGGTGGAGCGTCACGCTCCCCGAGCCGGGATTGCAGAACTACGCCGCCGCCGTCAGCGATCCGCTGATCCTGTCGGTGTTCTGGCGGACCTTGCGCATCTGCGTCATCGTCACGGTGGTATCGGTCGTCATGGGCTACATCCTGTCGCTGCTCTGGGTGCGCGGCACGCCCGTGGTGCGCACCTTGACCGAATTGTGCATCCTGATCCCGTTCTGGATTTCCGTTCTGACGCGGGCGTTTGGCTGGCTGGCGCTGCTATCGCATCGCGGGCTGGTGAATGGCTGGCTTGAGGCGATGGGCGTGATCGACGATCCGCTGCGCATGGTGCGTAACGAATTTGGCGTTGTCATTGGCATGGTGCATTTCATGATCCCGTTCGCGGTGTTCCCGCTGGCCTCGGCCATGCGCAACGTGGACGAGCGTGTGCTGTTGGCCGCGCGCGGCATGGGCGCGAGCCGCACACGCACCTTCTGGCAGGTGTTCGTGCCGATGACGGCGGCGGGCCTGATGGGCGCCGCGCTGCTGGTATTCGTCTTTGCCATCGGGTTCTTCATCACGCCCGCAATCCTTGGCGGTGGACGCAGCGTCATGGTGGCCGAGCTGATTTACCTGCGCATTTTCCAAAGCCCTGATTGGGGCCTTGCCGCCGCTGTCAGCGTGATCCTTATGGTCGCCATCTCGGCCTTGCTGGCCTTGCTGCTGAAACAACTCAGCCCCAAAGGTGCAAGATGATCCGCCTGCGCCCCGGCCTGATGGCCACGATCCTGGCCGTGCTGGTGGGGATCTTCATGCTGATGCCGCTCTTGGCGGTGGTGCCGGTGTCGTTCACGCCGAAACGGTTCCTTTCGATCCCGACGGACGAGCTGTCCTTGCGCCATTACCGCGCGCTTTACGAGGACCGCGAATGGGCCGAAGGGATCTGGCTGTCGCTGCGCATCGGGCTGCTGAGCGCCGGATTTGCCACGGCGCTGGGAACGTTTTTCAGCCTTGGCTTATGGATGTTCCGGCCCCGCTTTGCCGGGCTGCTGATGGGTGTCGCCCTGCTGCCGATGGTCGCGCCGCCGGTGGTATCGGCGCTGACGCTGTATTTTTTCCTGATCACCCTGACCAAGTATAACGGCGTGTTTGCCTATGACACCATGCTGGGCGTTGCGCTGGCCCATTCGGTGATGATCGTGCCCTTTGCGGTCGTGCTGGTCAGCGTGTCGCTGGCGCAGGTGGACCGCCGCTGGGACCGGGCCGCGCGCGCGATGGGCGCCAGTCTGGGAACGCGGGTTTTCAAGGTGATCCTGCCGAACATCAAGTTCGGCGTGATCGCCGCGTTTTTCCTGACCTTCGTGCTGTCATGGGAAGAGATCGCCGTGACCATCTTCATCACCTCGGTCGAGGCCGTCACCCTGCCCCGCCTGATGTGGCAGGGCCTGCGCGACAATATCGACCCCGCCATTGCCGCGATTTCCGTGGTGTTGATCGTCATCGTGGCGCTGGCAGTCATCGGGCGCGCGGTCATCACCGCGGTTCGGGCGCGAAACGCTTGACCGGCGCCGCTGTCTGAATGCGACACCAAAAATGTCGTATTCGGGAATTTAGCCGGTTGACGTCATACCGCAGGCCGTTACCGTAACGGCTGAAAGTGACGTCACGGCCCGGCGCCGCCCCTGTTTTTAGCGATCTGTGCCGCAGGCACGATGGCAGCGGGCGCTGCGTTCAGGCCCTTGGGGGCTTTGGGTGGCACGGCGCCAGATCGCGCACCCGTCCCGAAATGAACAGAGGAGAGATATGATATGAAACGCATTCTATACACCGCCGCCTTTGCGGCCCTTGCCGCCCCCACCGCAAGCATGGCGCAGGATCAGTGCGGCGACGTCACGATCACCCAGATGAACTGGGACTCGTCGGCCATTGTCACGGCGGTGTCCAAATTCCTGATGGAACAGGGTTACGGCTGCAACGTCACGGCGGTTCCGTCCGACACGACGCCCGCCGTCACATCGCTGGCCGAAAACAACGAGCCTGACATCGTGACCGAGCTGTGGACCAACTCCACCGGCGACGTCTACAAAAAGCTGAAGGAAGACGGCAAGATCGAGGAAGTCGGCAGCGTGCTGGACCCCGGCGGGGTCGAAGGCTGGTGGCTGCCCACCTATCTGGTCGAAGAGCATCCGGAGCTGGCCACCATTCAGGGCGTCTTGGACAATCCCGAGCTGGTCGGCGGCATGTTCAACAACTGCCCCGATGGCTGGGGCTGCCGGATCGCCAATGACAACCTGATCCGCGCCTTCGGCATGGAAGACGCCGGGATCGAGATCTTCAATCACGGGTCGGGCGAAACGCTGGGCACCTCCATGGCCTCGGCCTACCAGAACGAAGAGCCGTGGTTCGGCTATTACTGGGGCCCCACAACGCCGCTGGGCAAATTCGACATGACCAGCATTGATCTGGGCGAATTCGACGAGGCGGCCCATGCGGCCAACCAGAACGTCGAAACGCCGGACCCGCAGCCGTCCGCCTTCCCCTCGGCGCCGGTGCTGACCATCGTCACCAAGGATTTCATGGAAGAAAAGCCTGACATCGCCGAACTGATGAGCAAGGTCAGCTTCAAGACCGACACGATGAGCCAGGTTCTGGCATGGAAAGAAGACAACAACGCCTCGAACGAGGAAGCGGCGGTGTATTTCCTGCAAAACAACCCCGATGAGTGGAAGAACTGGATCAACGACGCCGCCGCCGAAAAGCTGGCGCCGCTGCTGAAGTAATCCAGCGCGCATGAGCTGCAAGCGACGCACCAGACAATCGCAGACGCGCAGATAAACGGCAGGGCCGGATCCAGTGATCCGGCCCTTCCCGATTTAACCGATGAAAATGGACCGCCCCGGCGGTCCGATTGAGGGATGCATGGCGACTTACGACTTCATTTTCGACAATCTTGGATTGCGCGGCTGGTGCGGCGACAGCGGCGACGCCGCGGGCGGCATGACCTCCATGGCGCAGCTTCTGGCGCAGACCTCGGGCAAGGAGGTGGAGAAATCGATGTGGGAGACGCCATTTCCATCAATGGACGCCCTGCACGAGGCGTGCCCCGCCTTCCCTCAATCGCGCGAGCTGACCTCGGGACTGGAAGAAGGCTTCCTGTCGATCAAGGATGTGCTGAAAATCGTCGTCGATCCTCTGACGCAACCGCTGAGCTGGGCGCTGAACAACGCGCTTTGGTTGATGCAGGCCACGCCGTGGTTCATCATGATTCCGCTGCTGATGCTGGTCGCCTATGCCGTCAGCCGCTCGGCCAAACTGGTCGGGCTGATCGTGCTCTGCTTCGGGTTTCTGGCCTTCGTGGATTACTATGACTACACCATGCAGACGCTGGCGATCATCTTCGTCTGCGCCTTCATATGCGTGCTGTTCGGGGTGCCCATCGGCATCGCGATGGCGCGCAATGACCGGGTGCAGCGGTCGATGATCCCCATTCTGGACATGCTGCAAACGCTGCCGCCCTTTGTCTATCTAATTCCGCTGATTTTCCTATTTTCCGTCACCGAACCCAAGCTCTACGGCATTGCCATCATCCTCTACGCCATCGTGCCGGTGGTGCGCCTGACCGATCTGGGCATCCGTCTGGTCGACAAGGACGTGATCGAGGCGGCCGACGCCTTTGGCATGACGCAGCGGCAGAAACTGTTCAACGTGCAGATCCCCTTGGCGCTGCCCAACATCATGGCCGGCGTCAACCAGACCATCATGATGAGCCTTGCGATGGTCGTCATCGCATCGCTGGTATCGGCCCCCGGTCTGGGCGTTCTGGTGCTGCGCGGAATCCGGTCGCTGGAGCTGGGCGTGGGCCTGCTGTCGGGTCTGGGCATCGTCCTGCTGGCGATCATTCTGGACCGCGTGACCAAGGCCGCGCTGGCCCGCATCAACACCAGCCAATCATAAGGGGCGGATATGACAGAGACTGACATCAAGATTTCGATCCGTAACCTCTACAAGATTTTCGGCGAAAAACCCCTGCCCGCCCTGCAACATGTCAAGGACGGCATGGGCAAGACCGAGCTGTTGCAGGCGCATGGGCATGTGCTGGGCCTCAATGACATCAACGTCGATATCCCGGCGGGCAAGACGACGGTGATCATGGGCCTGTCAGGGTCGGGCAAATCCACCCTGATCCGCCACCTCAACCGTCTGATCGAACCGACAGCGGGCGAGGTGTGGGTCGATGGCGAGAATATTCTTGACTACAACGACAAGCAGCTGCGCCATTTGCGGCAACATAAAATGTCGATGGTGTTCCAGAAATTCGCGCTGTTCCCGCATCGCACGGTTTTGCAAAATGCCGGTCTTGCCCCCTCCGTCGAGGGCGAAAAGGAACGCAACTATGCCGACGAGGCGCGCAAATGGCTGGACCGCGTTGGCCTGCATGGGCAGGGCGATCAATATCCGCACCAGCTGTCAGGCGGCATGCAGCAGCGCGTCGGCATCGCGCGGGCGCTGACCAGCAATTCGGACATCATGCTGATGGACGAGGCGTTTTCCGCGCTCGACCCGCTGATCCGCACCGACATGCAGAACCTGCTGATCGAATTGCAGGCCGAGCTGCAAAAGACGGTGGTGTTCATCACCCACGATCTGGACGAGGCGCTGAAACTGGCCGATCATCTGGTGGTGCTGAAGGACGGTCTGGTGGTCCAGCAGGGCGAGCCGCAGCACATTCTGCTGAACCCGGCGGACCCCTATATCGAGGATTTCGTCAGCGATATCAATCGCGCGCGCGTCCTGCGCGTCCGCTCGGTGATGGAGCGCACGACTGCCGACACCGGCGATCACGCGGGCGAAATCGACCATGACGATACGCTGGAATCGGTCATCGCCCGGTCCGAAGGCGACACGCTGCGCAGCTACCGCGTGATGAAGAACGGCGCGCCCGTCGGCGTTCTGAACATGCGCAATCTGGTCAAGGCGCTGGTCCCGTCCGAGCAATCGGGCGATACCGAAAGCGCGCGCCGCAGCGGCTGAGCGCACTCACCCCAGCGCGTAGCCCGCACCGCGAATGGTGCGGATCGGATCGCTGCCGCCCGAGCGCGTCAGCGCCTTGCGCAGCCGCGCCACATGCACATCCACCGTGCGCGTATCCACGAAAATATCGCGCCCCCACACCAGATCCAGCAGCTGTTCGCGGCTGAATACGCGGCCCTGCCGCTCCATCAGCTTGATCAGCAGGCGATACTCGGTCGGTCCCAGCTTGACCTCGTCATCGCCGCGCGTGACGCGGTGGCGCACGGGGTCAAGCGTGATATCCGCATAGCGCAGCGCCTGCCCGGCCAGCGCCGGGCGCGTGCGGCGCAGCTGTGTGCGAACGCGTGCCATCAGCTCCTTCACCGAATAGGGCTTGATGACGTAATCATCCGCCCCCGTCTCAAGCCCGCGCACGCAATCGACCTCCTCGGACCGGGCGGACAGCATGATGACGGGAATGTGCCGGGTGTCATCGCGGGTTTTCATCTGGCGGCACAGTTCGATCCCGCTCATCAGGGGCATCATCCAATCCAGAATTGCCAGATCGGGCGGCGCCTCGGCGATCATCAACAACGCCTCTTCGCCGTTTTCGGCGCAGCGCACGGCGTATCCTTCGGCCTCCAGATTATAGGCCAGAACCGCGCGCTGGGCCGCCTCATCCTCGACAAGCAGCACCTGGGGTTGCATCGCCGCCACCCTACGCGCCGGTGACCGTGGTTGTCGTATCGGCCTTTGGGCGATCCTCATCGGGGTGTTTGCCGGTCGACAAATAAATCACCTGTTCGGCGATGGAGGTTACATGATCGCCCATCCGTTCGGTATTTTTCGAGATGAAATGCAGATGCAGGCAGGCGGTGATGTTGCGCGGATCCTCCATCATGAAGGTCAGCAATTCGCGGAACAGCGCATTATACATCTGGTCCACATCGACATCGCGCGCGATCACATCCGCCGCCAGCGCCGCATCGCGGTGAATATAGGCGTCCAACGCATCCTTCAGCATGCCCTCGACCGCGCGCGTCATGCGGCGTAGGGTGCCGGTGCTGTCGCTGATCGGCGCGGCCTGCGCCAGCACCTCGCAGCGTTTTGCCATGTTTTTTGCATAATCGCCGATGCGTTCCAGATTGCCGCTGATCTTGATCACGCTCAGCACCAGCCGCAGGTCAATCGCCGTGGGCGCGCGCAGGGCGATAATGCGCGCGGCGCCCTCGTTGATCGTCTCCTCCAGCGCGTCGATGGCCGCGTCGGCGCGGCGCACCTGCAAGGCCAGCTCCGCATCGCGCGTCTCCAGCGCCTGCATGCCAAGGCGGATCGCATCCTCGACCAGCCCGCCCATTTTCATGATCTGCGCCTGAACGGCTTCCAGATCGCTGTCAAAGGCGGATGATATATGCGCGTCTGTCATGATTTATCCAATCCTGCCGGTGATATAGCTTTCGGTGCGCGGATCATGGGGCGCGGTGAATATCTGGTCAGTATCGCCATATTCAACCAAAGATCCCAGATGAAAGAATGCCGTTTTCTGACTGATCCGCGCCGCCTGCTGCATCGAATGGGTGACGATCACCACGCAGAAATTCTGCCGCAGGTCGTCAATCAATTCCTCGATCTGCGCGGTCGCAATCGGGTCCAGCGCCGAGCAAGGCTCGTCCATCAGCAGCACCTCGGGCGATGTGGCGATGGCGCGCGCGATGCAAAGTCGCTGCTGCTGCCCGCCCGACAGCGCGGTGCCGGCGCTGCCCAGCCGATCCTTCACCTCGTCCCAAAGCGCCGCTTTCCTCAGGGCGTTTTCGACGACGCCGGCCAGTTCTGCCTTGCTCCGCGTCAGTCCGTGGATTTTCGGGCCATAGGCGACATTGTCGAAGATGGATTTGGGAAACGGATTGGGTTTTTGAAACACCATGCCGACCTTGGCGCGCAGCTGCACCGGATCGACGCGCCGGTCATAGATATCCTCGCCGTCGATGCGGATATCGCCGGATACGCGGCAGATATCAATCGTGTCGTTCATCCGGTTCAGGCAACGCAGGAACGTGGATTTGCCGCAGCCCGAGGGGCCGATGAAGGCGGTCACGGTGTTGGGCGCGATATCCACCGACACGCCCCGGATCGCGGGGCTGTCGCCATAGCAGACCTGCACGTTTCTGGCAGAGATTTTCTGGCCGGTTTGGATCATGGATGCCTCTTTCATGTCAATGTCCTTGCTCACCAGCGCCGCTCGAACCGGCGGCGCAGCAGAACCGCTGCGATGTTCATCACCGCAAGGAAGATCAGCAGCGTGATGATTGCGCCCGAGGCGCGCTCGGCAAAGCCGGGATCGGCCCGCTGGGTCCAGTTGAACACCTGCACCGGCAGCGCGGTTGCCGCCTCTCCGAACAGGTCGGCGGCGTCGCTGTAGGCGGCCGGATATTCACGCACAAAGGCGACCATGCCGATCAGCAAAAGCGGCGCGGTCTCGCCCAGCGCCTGCGCAAGGCCGATGATGGTGCCGGTCAGGATGCCGGGCGCGGCCAGCGGCAGAATGTGGTGGAACACCGACTGCATCTTGCTGGCCCCGACGCCCAGCGCCGCATCGCGGATCGAGGGCGGCACCGATTTCAGCGCGGCGCGGGTCGAGATGATGATCGTCGGCAGCGTCATCAGCGTCAGCACCAGGCCGCCGACCAGCGGCGAGGATTGCCGCAGGCCCGCAAAGTTGATGAATATCGCAAGGCCAAGGATGCCGTAGACGATCGACGGCACCGCCGCCAGATTGCTGATATTCACCTCGATCAGGTCCGATATGCGGTTTCTGGGCGCGAACTCCTCCAGATAGATCGACGCGGCCACGCCGATGGGCAGCGCCAGCACCAGCACCACCGCCATCATGTAAAGCGATCCCAGAATGGCCACGCCCAGCCCCGCTGCCTCGGGGCGCTGGTCGCTGGCGTCGGGGGCGGTCAGAAAGCGCCAGTTCAGCCGCGTTTCAATCACGCCCGCATCGGCCAGCGCCTGCGCCACGCGCAGCGCCTCGGGCGAGGTGTTGCCGTCCAGCGCGGCGCTTTGCATTGTCACGCGGCCCTTGAAATACCCGTCGATCCGCCCGTCCGCCAACACGTCCAGCGTAACGGTCCCTCCGACCAGACCGGGATTGGCCAGCACGTGATCGCGCAAGGTCGCCACCGCCTCCTTGCTGATCATGCCGGCGATCTCTTTGGTTGGCAGGGGCGTGGTGATGCCGACTGCATCCACCTGCGCCAGCAGCGCATCGCCCAGCAGCGGCGCGTAGCCGAAAGTGGTGACCTTGGCCATTTGCGCCGGATCGCGCTGGCCGGTTTTGTCCAGCTTGGCCTCGGGCAGCGCGATCTCCAGCGTGATGTAGGTCTGTTTGAACGCGCCGACCCCGCTTGAGATCACGGACGTCAACAGCACGATCAGCGCGAGCGCAGCGATGCCGATGGCGGCCAGCCCGCAGGCGCGAAACCGTGCCTCGGACGCGCGGCGGCGCCGGGTGCGCGCACCCTGGGCCAGTAGCGAATTTGCAGGCTCGCTCATTCGTATTGCTCCCGGTATTTGCGCACGATCATCAGCGCGACCACGTTCAGGCACAGCGTCAGCGTGAACAGCGTCAGGCCCAGTGCGAAGGCCACCAGCGTTTCGGGGCTGGCAAAATCGGTGTCGCCGGTCAGTTGGCTGACGATCTTGACGGTGATGGTCGTCATCGCCTCGAACGGGTTCAGCGACAGCCGCGCGGCGGCCCCGGCGCCCAGAACGACGATCATCGTCTCGCCAATGGCGCGGCTGGCGGCCAGCAGCACGGCGCCCATGATACCCGGCAGGGCGGCGGGAAGGACTACCTGCCGGATGGTTTCCGACCGCGTCGCACCCAGCGCCGATGACCCGTCGCGCATCGCCTGCGGCACGGCGCCCATCGCGTCATCGGACAGCGACGACACGAACGGGATCAGCATGATCCCCATCACCAGCCCGGCGGTCATCACCGATGACGCGCTGTCACCCAGCCCCAGCGGCTGCGCGAAATAGTCGCGCAGCATCGGACCGATGGTGATCAGCGCGAACAGCCCGTAAACAATGGTCGGAATACCGGCAAGGATTTCGATCAGCGGTTTGGCAATGCCGCGCAGTCGCGGCCCGGCATATTCAGACAGATAGATCGCGGCAAACAGGCCCACCGGCACCGCAAACGCCAGCGCGATGAAGCTGACGTAAAGCGTGCCCCACAGCAGCGGCAGGATGCCCAGCGCGCTGTTGCCGCGGAAATTGGGCGCCCATTCGGTGGACAGGAAAAAATCGCGCCAGCCATATTGCCCAAAGAAATTCGCCGCCTCGAACACCATCGAAAATACGATGCCGACGGTGGTCAGGATCGCGGTGGTCGACGCCGCGATCAAGAGGGCCTTGATCCACGCCTCGGACGCCGCCCGCGCGCGAAACCGGGCGGACGCGCGCAGGATTGCGTCGATACACCCGATCAGCGCAACGGCCAAGACCGCCCAGAACAGCGTGCGATCCGGCAGTATCTGCGCGCCCTGCTGGCGCCCGATCATGCGGGCGACAGACAAGGCGGCGTAGCAGGCCAGCACGGGGATCAGCACGCTGAGCGCGGCGTTCACTGCGTGCGCGCGCGGCAGTGCGGCCAGGCGGCGCAGGTCGCCGCCCGCCGCCAGACGGGCCCGGACCTGCGCACCGATCATGGCCAGAACGGCCAGACCGATAACCAGAACCGGCAGGGATAAAATGGTGTCAAAGACCCACATCATGCCCGCTCCTTGCGCCTGGCCGCGCGCATTAAATCCCGCCGATCAGGGCCACATTGGCCACCGCATCCTGCGTCGCGGCAAGGTCGGGATCAGACACCAGACCGTATTCGGCCAGCGGGCCATCCGGGCCGGCGATTTCATCGCTGACGAAGAAGGCGGCGAAGTCCTGAAGGCCGGGGATGACGTCCAGATGCGCCGCCTTGATGTAGAAATACAGCGGGCGGGACACCGGATATTCGCCAGCGGCGATACTGCCCGATGTCGGCACGACGCCGGACATGGGGGCAACCTGCAAGCGGTTTGTGTTGTTCTCGTAAAAGGACAGGCCGAACACACCGATGCCATTCGCGTCCGCCTCGATCCGGGCCAGCGTTTCGGTGTAATCGCCGTCGATATCAACGGACAGCCCATCGGTGCGCACAGCCATGCAGGCCGCTTCGGCAGCGTCCGTGTCACCGCCATTCAGCGCCATGATCGCATCCCACGCGCCGCTGGTCTTGCATCCCGACAGCAGCACTTTTTCCTCGAACACCTCGCGCGTGCCGTGTTTGGTGCCGGGAATGAATGCCTGAATGGGCTGGTCCGGCAGGCTGGCGTTCACGCTGTTCCAGCTTGTATGCGGGTTTGCGGCCATGGCGCCATCCACAGGCACCTCGGCAGCCAGCGCCTGATACCAGTCTGCGGGCGTGAAGGCGAAGGCGTTGCCCTGAATATCGCTGGCGAACACGATCCCGTCATAGCCGATGCGCACCTCGACAATGTCCGTGACGCCGTTTTCGGCGCAGATTTCGCGCTCCGACGGTTTGATGGGGCGGCTGGAATTGGCGATGTCGATGGTGTTTTCGCCAACGCCCGCGCAGAACCGCTTGAGCCCGGCAGAGGATCCGCCCGATTCAACCACCGGCGTGGGATAGTCGAAATTCTCGCCAAAGGCTTCGGCGACGATGGCGCCGTAAGGCAGCACGGTGGACGATCCTGCGACCTGCACATTATCGCGGGCGGCGGCGGTTGTGGCTGTCAGCGCGGCAATGGCAAGGCCCAGTGCGGTGGTATTTGCGAGTGACATGAAAACTCCTGTCATATCCGGATCAAGGACCGCCCCCTTGGCGACCCTGCCGCGCTTATCGGCGCCGCCTGTTTCGGTTTTGTGACAGGAAGATTACAGTTTTATGACAGTTCGGCAGATAGCCGGATTTTTACGCAGGTATTTCGCGCGCAGGCATTTCGCGCGCAGTCAGGCGGGCGCAGGCGGCAAAACCACGGTAAATTGCGCGCCCTGCCCCGGCACGCTGGCGACCTTCAGCCGCCCGCGGTGGCGGTTCAGGATATGCTTTACTATCGCCAGCCCCAGACCGGTGCCGCCCTGCGCGCGGCCGCGATGCGCGTCGCCCCGATAAAACCGCTCGGTCAGGCGCGGCAGGTGGATGGGCTCGATCCCCGGCCCGTGGTCAGTGACGGTGATTTCCGTCGCAGGGCCGCGCAGGACCGGATCATGTGCAGCCTCGCCCAGGGAAATTTCCACGCTGCGATCCGCGCCGCCGTATTTTATCGCGTTCTCGACCAGATTGGTGAACACCTGCACCAGCTGGTCCGCATCCCCGATCACCTCCAGCGGGGCCTGACCCGCATCACAGCAGAGCGTCACGCCGCTGTCGCGCGCCAGCGGCGCAAGATTGTCCAACGTGGTGTACAGGATTTGCCGCACGTCAACGCGCGCGCTGGGGCGCACACGCTCGTCCGCCTCGACCCGGCTGAGCGACAGCAAGCCGCCAACCAGCCGGTTCATCCGGTCCGCCTCCCCGGCCATGATGTCCAGAAACCTGTCCCGTGCTGCCGCATCGTCGCGCGCAGGCCCGCGCAGCGTTTCGATAAACCCAATGACCGCCGTGAGCGGGGTGCGCAATTCATGGCTGACATTGGCAATGAAATCGCGCCGCATCTGTTCAGCCTGAGCGATATCCGCAACATTCTGAAAGCTGAGAAGCAGCAGACCGCTGCGCTGAACCATTGCCAGATGCACATCGTACACCGCATCGCTGCCATGGACGACCAGCTGCACGGAAATCTGGCGGGCAGCGCCGTCCAGCAGGGACCGCTCTACCGCGTCCACCAGCTTGGGATGGCGCAGCGCGGTGGTGAAATGCCGTCCCGCCACGTTTTTGCCCAGCAGCGTTTCGGCGGCGCTGTTCAGCCGCTCCACCCGCTCTGTTCGTCCGATGATCAGCGTCGGTGACGGCAATGCGGCAATCAGGCTGTCCATGTTTGGCATATCGTCCATCGCGTCCACGGTCATAGGCCCTGCTCCTGCGGTTTTATTGACCAACAGATACCCGACCAAGGGCGCCGCCAACAGCGCCGCGCGGCAGCAGCGAATGCAGACACCATCTGCGGTGATCGTTTTTCCCACGTCTCCCCTGATCAGGGGAGGGCGCAACATATCAAAACCACCGATAATATGGCAATTCCGCCGGGACCAGCGCCTTGCCACGGACCGGGCATCAGAGTTTTGACAAAAAGGAGCCGCAGATGGCACAAGTATTGGCCCCCGTGGGTGGTGGTTCGAACGTTGGCGAGGCTGTCCGGCTGGCCGATGGCGGCTTCATGGTCGTCTGGCAACATCTTACCCTTTCCATCTATCCGATTCCCAATGTCGCGGACGAGGATGGCGCGGCTGTGCTGGGGCGCGTGTTCAACGCCGACGGCACCCCGCGCGGCGCGGTGTTTCAGGTCAACCAGTCACTTGTCAATTCGGGTCAGGGGCACGCGGATATTGCGGTTCTGAACAACGGCAATGTCGTTGCGGTCTGGACCGACGGACCCAACTTTGAAAATTTCGACGTTGCCGCGCGCGGGCGCATCCTGTCGCCTACCGGCGCGCCGATCACGGACGAATTTGATCTGGCCACCACCACCGACCGGGACCAGAACGTTCCGCAAGTGACCGCCAACGACAAGGGCGGGTTTTTCACAACATGGAGCGACGGACGCGCACCCTGGTCCAATACCAAGGAACAGTGGATCGGGCAGGAATTCGATGCCAGCGGCAACCGTCTGGACGCCGAGATCTGGACAGCAGCAGCGAAGATGCCGAACTTCTGCATCTCAATGACGGCTTTTACGCACTGGTTGCCAAAAAGGGCGGCACGGTCAACATTGACGAACGCTTTGCGTATCTTGGCGATATCGACGGCTCGACCAACTTCACCGGCAGTGCCGTCGGCGGAGGTACATTTTATTCGGACGCCGTGACCGACGGTAACGGACACGTGGCGCTGGTCCAGCCGGGTGGCCGGACCTCGGTGACTGTGACGCTGCAGGCCCCGCAAACCGTCAGGAACAACCAGGTCGGCAGTTTTTCCGACGGCACCCCATTTGCCGAAACCATGACGGGCCTGAACGCAGATCCCGAGGCGGTGGGCCTGTCCAGTATCACGCTCAGCCATATCACCATCGGCAACGGTCCGGGGCAGTTGCCCTTTACGCCCGATGGGTTTCATGTGCCTGCGGTCGCCGCCACCTATATGCCGAACGGCAATCTGGCCGTGGTCTGGACCGGCGTAACCGGCGGCAATGTCACCGTGCCGGAATTTTCCGTGTTTGCCCAGATCCTCAGCCCCGAGGGAATCATTCTGTCCGATGTCACCCTGATTGCGGATCAGAACGTACAGGGCAGCAGCCTGGCGCCGCCATTCGTCAGCGCGGGCGCGGACAACAAGCTGTTCATCGGCTGGACCGGCACAACCGACCGTAACGGCGCCGGCACGAATGAGATAATGGGCGGCGTCTTTGACGTGCCCACCTACGCCAAGGGCGGCGACACGCCGTCGGGTACATTGGCCACCGATGGCGACGATACGGTCGTCGGCCCCGCGCCGGTCGATTTCGTGCCGGTGCCGAAACTGTACTTGCTGGACGGTGATGACGTCTGGATACAGGGCGCGGCGACGTCGATCCAAGGCGTATACGGCATGAACGGCGATGACCGCTTTGCCCTGAATGATGCAGCTTCGCTGGCCTCCATGCCGCTTTATGCCGGACTGGGGTATGACACGCTGGACCTTAGCGGATCAACCACAGCGCTGAATATGTATATTCAGCCGATTGTCGATTTTCGGGAAAGAGCCGGATCGCAAAACCGGTTCGAGGCGATCATCGGCACCTCGCTTGATGATACGGTCACGGCACCCGGCTTCGTCAATGTCCCCGCCAATCCCGATGATCCGCTGCCAAAAGCGCCGCTTTTGCACACCGAAGGCGGTGATGACACGATCCGCTTCAATATCGGGAACGGCGGCACCGTGGACGGGGGCAGCGGCTATGACATCATGACCACCAGCCAGACCCGCGACAAATACGAGCTGACCTTTCACGGCGATCATTACAAGCTGAGCAGCTTTTTCACGGATTACTACAACCCGGAGCCGACAATCCGCGAGCGCGACACGATGATCCTGCGCTCGATCGAGGAAATCCGGTTCGGCGACGAAACGGTAAAATTGCAGGCCACCGCATCGCTGCCTTCGGGCGGTCTGGGCGACAGCGGCGGCGTTGTCGAGCCGCCTGCGATCGACCCTGATATGCGGTTGTTCGGCACTGCGATGGTAAAGGACACGCTGACCGGCGGCACCGGCAACGACTGGATCTTTGGCGATGGCGCGGCGGCGGTGTATTATGGTGCGGGCGTGGCCAATCAGGTCTACCGGCTGTATCAGGCGACGCTGGACCGGATGCCCGATGTGGCCGGTCACGCGGCCTGGTCAGGGCGGATCGCCAGCGGCGAGAAGACGTTGATGGAAGTCACCCAGGGCTTTGTCGGCTCGCCCGAATTCCAGAACACCTACAAGGATCTGAGCGACAGCGAGTTTGTCACGCTGCTCTATGACAACGTGCTGGACAGCACGCCCGATGCGCAGGGCCTTGCCCGCTGGACCGGTGAGCTGGCGGCAGGTGTCAGCCGCGCGCAGGTGGTGGTCGGCTTTGCCGAAAGCCCGCAATTCGTTGCCGAAACCACCGCCGCCGCCAACGGGTTTGCCGCGCGCAGCCTGTCCACCACCTGGAGCGACGAGGTGTTCCGGCTCTATCAGGCGTCGTTCGACAATGCGCCCGATGTGATGGGCCAGACCAACTGGGCCGGGCGCCTGGCCCGCGGCGAGAAGACGCTGCTGGAGGTGGCCGAGGGCTTTGTCGGGTCGCCGCAATTCCAGAACACCTACAAGAATCTGAGCGACAGCGAGTTTGTCACGCTGCTTTATGACAACGTGCTGGACAGCACGCCCGATGCCAACGGCCTGGCCCGCTGGACCGGCGAGCTGGCGGCAGGTGTCAGCCGCGCGCAGGTGCTGCTGGGCTTCTCCGAGAGCCCGCAATTCAATACCGAAACCCGAGGCCCGCTGAAGGACTGGATGCGCGCGCAGGGCGTGGACGACACGATAACGCCGGGCGCAGGCAACAACGTGGTCGCAGGCGGGCAATTCGCGGACGCCTTCGTGTTCAGCGCAAGCGACGACGGCGCAACCGTGGTGCGCGATCTGGAAGCGTGGGATTTCATCGAGCTGCGGAACTTTGGCTACACCGGCGCAGGTCAGGCCCGCGCCGAGATGAGCCAGGTCGGCAACAGCGTCGTCTTTGACGACCAGGGCGTGCAGATCACGTTTGAGAATACGCTGCTGGGTCAGATCACCGATGACATGATTTTGGTGTGAGGTGACAGCAACCTGTGTGCCAGAGTGTCAGACTTAATCAGCTGGCACACTGGCACACAAACCCTGTTCCGGGTCGCGAATTGGCGCGCCACCGGCAACATGGATGATTTGCGCGTTTCACGCCCAGGCCGCGTGTGCCAGAGACTGCCCCATCTTCCGCGTCACAACGCTTTGGCGCATGGCTGCGGCATCTACGCAATGCGCAGCGCGCCCAGACCATCATTTGCCTGCCCATACCAATTAACGGCCTTTTTCCATCTCGTGACCTGTCTTGGCTGGACCTTGTGCGTGACCGCTATCTCTTGCGCTGTCTGGTCACGACGCAGCGTTTCAGGCGCGACTATGGCCTTGCAGCTGCCCGGAAAACTGCGTCTGTTCGTGATGTGTGTATCCTGCCGTCACGTTCCGACGCATCCGGGCGCACGGTCCAATCGTGCCGGGCCAATTCAGTTTGTCCCTTGCACGCATCGGCCATCCCCCCTAAAAGGCAGGCTTCACCCGCGCGTCCGGCCCGAAGTGGCATGCCGAGTCGCGCGTTCGACCGAACTTCAAAAGGAGCCGGAAATGCCCAAGATGAAGACAAAATCGAGCTGCAAAAAGCGGTTCAAGATCTCGGCCACAGGCCGGATCATTGCAGGTCAGGCCGGAAAACAGCACGGCATGATCAAGCGCAGCAATAAATTCCTTCGCAATGCGCGCGGAACCACAACCCTGTCAAAGGCTGATGAACAGATCATCAAGCCGATGATGCCCTACGCGCGTTAAGGAGGATCATACATGTCCCGAGTTAAAAGTGGTGTCGTCACGCACGCCCGTCACAAGAAGGTCATCAAGGCAGCCAAGGGTTACTATGGCCGCCGCAAGAACACCTTCCGGGTGGCAACACAGGCCGTCGACAAGGCCAACCAATATGCAACGCGCGACCGCAAGAACCGCAAGCGGAGCTTCCGCGCGCTGTGGATTCAGCGGATCAACGCCGCCGTGCGCAGCCATGACGAGGCGCTGACATACAGCCGCTTCATCAACGGACTGGCGCTGGCCGGTGTCGAGGTTGACCGCAAGGTTCTGGCCGATCTGGCCGTGCATGAGCCCGAGGCATTTTCAGCCATCGTCGAGCAGGCCAAGAGCGCCCTCGCAGCCTGAACCGGGTTCAATCAGAATTCCAGACGCCGCCGGATCACCCTCCGGCGGCGTTTTTCGTGTCGCAGCCGGGCTTTTTCCGCGTGCCGGAAATATCTTTCGGGGGCGGTGATCGCCAGAGAGGTTACTGTTGCTTTTCAGTTGCCCTGTCACGCCGTTTCAATCGTAACGGCAGCAATCCGCAGGAGTATCGGAACCGCCCGATGACATTCGGCAGTGTTGGTTGCGACCATGGGTCTTGCGATGCGTATCCCGAATTGCGGTCTGCCCGCGTCCGTCCGCTGGCCTCGACGTATGCGGGCAAGGAAGAAGGCGCGCGCCCAGGCTTGCTCAGGCCCGACAAGTTTCAGCAGCCGCACCATGGCCCCGCGTCGTTCGGGTTCGGGCAGGTCTGCCGGTCGCGGCCGCCTCGAAAACTCGCTCAATAAGCCGTCATGTGGAATATTGGCAGCGGATAAAGCGGACTTGCAAGCCGCGGTTTCAAGGTCGCGTGGAATTGCTTTTTCATTGAAACGCATCGCCAAGGCGAACGCCGCACACCTCAATGGACGGCCCAGCCGAACAACGGAAACCTGTTTCAAAGGTTACGCGCCCAGCCTAAAGGCTATTTTGGCGATCTCGCGGGTACAAAAGGTGCCGATCGATTGGCTGTTGGGGGGGCGATCCGGTGCCAGACAGCGATGTTGAAAACCTGACATTGAAAGCTGTAGAAGCCGCAGCCCTGAAGTACTTTCGGATACGAATACCAGTCAGACAGAGCAACTGACCATCACGGAATATCGTGAGGCGCGCGCAACCCGCATCGAAGATGCTTTCCGAGTTTATCGCCAACAACGCATCACCGAAATTCAGGTACGTTCGGGGGGGGCACATCGCGACCATTGTCCGGGTTGTGGATCGCCCGCAAACCCGCCCAAAACCTCAAATCCCGCCCGATGAATTCATTGCACAAAGTTTCCGGCGGCACAGGCAATACCGCCAAAACCGTCCTCAATGCGATCAAGCGAATGCAAGCGCTCATTTGTCGCGGGGGGGGGCACCTCCCGCCAAGTCTAAAACAATCGCAGTATCAAAACGATGATTGCCGCCGGGATCAGCAGCGGGTGCAGCACATGGTCGAACCAGTTGCTGCTACCCCACCCCATGATCCAGACCGCCTGCGCCGCCACCGCCAGTCCGGGCAAAAACAGCGCACCCTGCCAGAACCCCAGCGCACAGAGCGCCAGCACCATGATCGCTACAGGCCACGGCGCATATCCAACGCGATAAAAATCGACAGGCATCGCTCCTGCTGCGCAGGCAAGAAACCCGATATAAAGCGCGACGAAGATCAACAATTCCAGACTGCCAAACGGCTGCACCGGCGCCCCCAGATGCCCCGCCATCTGGCGCAGGATCAGCAGCGGCAACACCAGCCCTACCGGCCCCAAAACTGCAACCAGCCCGCGCAGTGGCACGCTGTCACGAAAAAGCGCCGCGCAGACCACGCCCAGCGCCAGACCCAGCATCAGACTGACCGGCATTTCCAGCCCCAGGCTGAACGCGCCCCACGCCATCCAGCCCAGCAGCAGCGCCAGCCACGCGGTCGAGGCCAGCGCGCTCATGCGTCCAGCGCCCATGCCAGATTGAATTCATGCACCCTGATTCCGCCCTTGGCCCCCACGCTATAGGCCAGCACGATGCGGCCGTCCGGCAATGCGCGCATCATGGGATAACGCGCATCGCCGTCGCCCCCCTCCAAGCGGTGCAGATGCTGCCAAGTGGCGCCGCCATCCTCGCTTAGCGTCAGGTTCAGAACACTGCCGTCGCCCGCGTCGTCATTGACCGCCATCACGATGCGATTATCGCCCAGCCCCAGTGCGGCGACCGGCGCCGACGGATTGGCGATATCGGTCTCGCGCACCTCATCCCAGGTCTGGCCCCCATCCTCGCTGCGCGTGATAAGCAGCCGTCGGCCCGCGCTGTCAAAATTGCGCAGAAACGCCACGGCGCGCTGCGCGTCCAGTGGCACCACCATCGGCTGAATCGCTTTCATTGCCCCCGCCATCCGGCGCATGTCGCGCACACGCCCCTGCCCGTCCAGCCGCACAAGGGCACCATAGGTCTGCCCCATCTCGAAATATGCCGGCAAGGCATGAGTGCCATCCGCCATCGTGATCATCGGTGATTTCACCAGAAACGACCGGTTCAGCAAAGGCGACAGGTTCAGCTTGCGCGCCCAGGCCGGGCCGCGAGGCCCCATGCGAACATCAGCGACAGACGCCATGGCCCATCCGCCAACAGATACGACCGTGGCATAGAGCGCATCCTGCGCGTTGTCATTCTGGACCGTGTTGCCAAGGGTGACGACCAACTGCGCCGGTTCAAACACATCCGACAGACCGCCGCGCGTGACGCGGTGCGTGACGGGCGAAACCGTGGCCTCCGCAATATCGACGCCGACAATATCAACATCGGCGCGCGCCTCAGCCGTGCCTTCGAACCACAGAATGCTATAGCCATCCTCGCGCAGCATGATACCCGGCGAATGGGCCTGCCCGCTGGGGGCGGTATAATCCAGCACCGTCCGGAACAGCGGCGCGCTGCCACCCGTCAGCGGCGCGGGCGGCGCCCATTCCCAAACCAGCGGCACATCGCGCCCGATTGCCCACGCGCTGAGCGCGACGCTAAGCGCGGCCAGCGCCAGAATGGCGATCTGCACCATCAGCCGACCTTGAGAACGATCTTGCCGATATGGGCGCTGCTTTCCATATATGCGTGCGCCTTGGCGGCATCGGCCAGCGCATATTCGCTGTCCATCACCGGCGCGATCCGGCCTGCCGCCAGCAGTGGCCAGACGTTTTGCAGCAAAGCGTCGGCAATCGCGGCCTTGGCGATATCGCTCTGCGGGCGCAGGGTGCTGCCGGTGATCGTCAGGCGGCGCATCATCACATGGGCAAAGTTCAGCTCGACCTTGGGACCGCTCAGGAACGCGATCTGCACCAGCCGTCCGTCATCGGCAAGGCTGCGCACATTGCGCGGGATGTAATCGCCGCCAACCATGTCGAGGATCAGGTGCGCCCCGCCCTCGGCCTTCAGCACATCGACAAAATCCTCGGTCTTGTAGTTGATCGCCCGCTCGGCGCCCAGCTCGACGCATTTCGCGCATTTTTCATCCGAGCCGGCCGTGGTGAACACCCGCGCGCCAATCACATTGGCCAGCTGTATCGCCGTCGTGCCGATGCCAGACGATCCGCCATGCACCAAAAACCGCTCGCCCGCTTGCAACCCGCCGCGCTGAAACACGTTCGACCAGACGGTGAAAAACGTCTCGGGCAGGCAGGCGGCCTGCGCCATGTCCATCCCGTCCGGCACCGGCAGGCAATGGGCGGCGGGGGTCGCAACATATTCGGCATAGCCGCCGCCGGGCAGCAGGGCGCAGACCCGGTCGCCCACCTTCCAATCTGTCACGCCGTCGCCGACAATGACAACCTCGCCCGATGCCTCCAGCCCCGGCAGGTCGCTGGCACCCTTTGGCGGCGCATAGGCGCCGGCGCGTTGCAGCGCATCGGGGCGGTTGACGCCGGCATAGGCAACGCGGATCACCACCTCCCCGGCGCGCGGCTCGGGGCGCCTGCGGGTGCAGAGGCGCAGGACGTCAGGCCCGCCCGCCTCGGTAATTTCGACGGCTTGCATGGACTCGCTCATAACGCCTCCTCAGCGCTTGCCGGACCAGTGGCCCGGCAGATCATCATCCCGGCGCGGTGCGCGGATCTGCCCCAGCAGCGCCATCGGCCCGGCCATCAGCGCGGCGGCGACGCGGTTGCCGCGCACCTGCGCCTTGATCTTTTCGATCTGCATGACGTCGTCAATACGCCGGTCCAGAAATTCCCAGGTCGCGGCATGATCGGGGCTGTCATCGCCCAGCCAATACAGCACGGTGGACCCGTAAACCCCCGAGAGCGTTGCGCGTTTGGTGTACCAGTTCACATCGTCCGAGGTATCGCCCAAAGCGGTCCAGATATGATCGGCGGTCTGCCACAGGGCGCGGGTGCCATCGACCGCGTGCTGCGGCAACGCAAACAACGTCATGCCCCGGCGCACCATTTCGGCATCGACCCCCTCCAGCCGCCAGCGCACGGCGGCGGCGATCCGGTCGCGGAACCGCATATCGCCCAGATCCGCCTCCGCCAGCCGCTTCAGCATGGCGCGATCACCCGCCGCATGATAGGCCAGCGCCAGATCCACGGCCCCGCGCGGGCAGGCGGCGCGCGCCACGGCGATGTCGATCCCCGCATCGCGGGCGGCGGCGGCAAAGGCGGCCTCGCTCCACCCGTCAAAGGGCACATGGGCGGCGGCGGCGTCCAGCAACTGGTCAATGATATCGGTTTGCATGGCATCCTCCTGTTATCATCCACCCTAGACATAGAGCGCACGGTTTGCTATACACGCACTTCCTGCAAATCATGCAATTTCAACTTAGGAAGGTGGTGACACCACATGCAGGTTAGTGTTCGCGACAACAATGTCGATCAGGCGCTTCGTGCCCTGAAGAAGAAACTGCAGCGCGAAGGCGTATTCCGCGAAATGAAGCTCAAGCAACATTTCGAGAAGCCGTCCGAGAAGAAAGCGCGCGAAAGCGCCGAGGCGATTCGACGCGCCCGGAAGCTGGCACGCAAGAAAGCGCAACGCGAAGGGATGATGTAAGTCACCCTATCGAGTGCGGTTTTGACCGACACGATATGAGATTGAAGGACCCCCGAGCGTTGGCTTCGGGGGTTTTTTGTTTGGGGGGTTGGGTATAGCCTAATGAGCCATCGACTGAGGCTATCGCAGGACTGCGGTTGCATCACTCCTAATTACACGTCAAGGTGCAGTAACCGGTATCAAATTTGAACGCACCATGCTTAAAAGCGCCACATTTTCTAACTTTACAAGCGTTCCCAGTGGGGAATGGACTTTCTCACGAGGCCTCAACATCATTGTTGGAGAAAACGGGCTGGGAAAATCGCATGTTTTAAAGGCACTATATTCCGTTCTCAAAGCGCGCTCACCGGAATCCAATCTGATTCACGGCGTACAGACAGACAGAGGTAGCAAGAGCCAACTTGAGAAACGATTGGCCGAGGAACTGATTGGCAACATGCGACCCGACAGCCTTGGCCGACTAGTGAAGCGACAGCAGGGAAGAAGTCGAGCGGAGGTCACAGTTTGCTTTAAAGATGCATCTCAGGATATAAAGTTTGGATTTGCGACCAACTCCAGATCACAAGTTGATTTACTCCAAGTACCTACAGGGGATATTGATAGATATCCAGTGTTCATTCCCACAAGAGAACTCATCACTCTTTGCCCTTGGTTCGTTCCTTTGTACGATTCGTATAGCGTTCCTTTTGAAAAGACTTGGCGAGATACAGTTAGTTTGCTCGGCTCACCGAGTTTACGTGGCCCTCGAGAATCAAAAATCAGGGATGTTCTTTTGCCAATCGAAAATGCGATGGGTGGAAAAGTCGAAGTGGACGCGAATGGTCGTTTCTTTCTGAGAGTTAATGGTGGGCGAATGGAAGCCGCGCTAGTTGCGGAGGGCCTGCGCAAGTTTGCTATGCTAGCGAGGCTGATTAGTACAGGAATACTATTAGAGCAAGGCTATTTATTCTGGGACGAACCTGAAACTAACTTAAATCCAAAACTAATAAAAGTTCTCGCCTCAGTTATTGTTGGATTAGCAGAACAGGGAATTCAGGTTTTTATGGCAACTCACTCAGTTTTCTTGTTGCGTGAAATATCTATACTTACAGACAATAAAGCAAAAAAAAGCTATTCAAAATATTTCTCGCTTGCAGCATCGGGAGATGATGAGATCTCCACACTCGAGCAAGGCAGCACAATAGAAGAATTAAAAACACTTGTGCTACTGGATGAGGAACTATACCAATCAGACAGATATCTAGAAGCTCAGAACAATGCCTGATATTACTATTGATGAAGGAGGTTTATCCTTCCGATTCACTGATGTCGGATTTGCTTCGAAATATGATGATTGGTCGCATTATCGCAACCAATTTCAAAGAGCTTGCGGTTCTTCCAAAGCAGTTGATTTCTTAGTTTCAAAAGGGTCCACTTTGTGGCTGATTGAAGTGAAGGATTTCCGTAGACATCCTCGAACCAACCCTAGTGAACTAGCTGACGATATTGCAGAGAAGGTCAGAGATACAATGGCCGGTTTAATGAGCGCAAAGCATTTCGCCACAAACCTAGAAGAGAGTAGTATCTCTCGAGCTGCTTTGAAATGCAAAAAGTTGCGTATTGCTCTTCACCTTGAACAGCCCAAAAATCCAAGCCGTCTTTTCCCCACTTCGATTGACCCAGCAAACTTGTCAATAAAGCTCAAACAAAAAATTAGATTTGCCGATCCACATACGGTAATCACCAACATTCGCAGCTTTCCACCCGACCTCGGGACAGTTGTTAGTATTTAGTTTGGGAATTTCTAAACTTAAATAAGCCCCCGCTCATCGCGGGGGCCTCTCCATCTCTTACGCGAAGCGCCTCAAACCGCTTACATGCAGTCCTTGATCGCCTGCACATCCGGCCCATTGGGTGTCCGACCCAGATTGAACGGGGCGGAGGCGTCGCGCCACTGGGAATAGTCGGCCAGATACTCCAGCATCGACACATAGACCTTGGCCGAGTTGGGGTTCTCGCAGGAGACTTCGACGATCACCTCGTTGGCCATTTCCTGCACTTTCGCCAGCGTCTCGTCGTCGTAGCGGTTGATTTCGACCGCCTCGTCGAACTTGGCGTAGGCTTCGGTCGCGCGCTTTTCGGTGAAGGCCAGCGACCACATCATCGTGGCGTCTGCCGCGATTTGCAGTTTCTCGCGGGTTTCCTCGCTGAGGGCGTCCCACGCGTCCTTGTTGATCATCACGCCGAATACCGATGCGGACTGGTGCCAGCCCGGTGTCGCCCAGTATTTCGTGACCTGCTGAAAGCCGCCCGACCAATCCACGTTGGGGGTGGAGAATTCGGCGCCGTCGATCACGCCGCGCTCCAGCGACTGATAGATTTCGCCGCCCGCCATCGACACCTGATTGCCGCCCAGACGCTCCAGCAGTTTGCCCTGCTCAAGGCCCGACAGGCGCAGGCGCTTGCCTTGCAGGTCGTCCAGGTTGCGGATCGGCTCGTTCGTGCGGAAGCCCGATTCGTTGTTGGTCAGGCCGTAGGGCAGATAGACCATGCCGAACTGGCCGTAGATGTCATTGTAGATTTCCGCGCCGCCCCATTCGAGGATCCAGTTGGCGTAATCCACCGCGTTGAACAGCGACGGCGTGGTGGCCAGCGCGGAAAATGCCGCATCACGGCCGGCCCAGTAACCGGGCCAGTCGGCGCCCGCCTGCACGGTGCCGGATTCGACCGCGCCGAACACCTCGCCCGAGGGCACCAGCGATCCGCCTTCGAAGAATTCGATGGTCAGCTCGCCCTTGGTCAGCTTGTTGGCCAGCTCGACGAATTTCTTGTCCGTTTCGATCAGCTCCAGCGACGAGGGCCATGTGGTGGTCATGGTCCAGCTGTCCTGTGCCATCGCCTGCCCCGCGATTGCGGCGCTGGCAGCGGCGGCCAGAATTGTGAGTTTAGTCATGCTTACTCTCCCTTTTTGGTAGCATTTTAATTGGCGTAAAGAACGCTTGGCAGCCATTCCACCAGCGGCGGAAAGACAGCGACCAGCACACACATCGCCACGATCAATCCGATGAACGGCAGCACGCCGCGGATGATGTGGCCGGTGCGCACTTCCTTTGGCGCGATGGCGCGCAAGTAGAACAGCGCATATCCAAATGGCGGCGTCAGGAACGATGTTTGCAGCACGACGGCCATCAGGACGACGAACCACAGCAGGCTGACATCCGGCATTTCCTGCACGATCGGCAGGAAGATGGGGAAGGACAGCAGCACGATGCCGGTCCAGTCAAGGAACGCGCCCAGAATGAAGACGATGAACATCATCATCGCGATCAGCAGCCACGGCTCCATATCCAGCGCGCGGATGATTTCCTGCGTGGCGCGCAGGCCGCCGGTGATGTTGAACACGCCGGTGAAGGCGGTCGCGCCGACGACGATGAACAGGATCATGGCCGAGGTGCGCCCGGTCTCCAGCATGGCGCCGTAGAAGGTGCGCAGGCGGAAACGGCCCCGCGATATGACGATCAGAAGGGCAAGTCCCGCACCAATCGCCGATGCCTCGGTCGCCGTGGCGATCCCCGCCAGAAGCGAGCCGAGGATGCCGAAGATCAGCACCAGCGGCGGCATCGCCTCGACCAGCAGCATGCGGATCAGGGCGGGGCGTGAAATCTTTTCTTCCTGCTGAACGGACGGGGCCAGATCGGGGCGGAACACCGAAATGACATAGACATAGACGGCATAGCTGAGGCCCAGCAAGACGCCGGGAATCATCGAGCCGGCAAACAGATCGCCCACCGTCAGCGGTGAATAGCTGGCCATCAGGATCAGCATGATCGACGGCGGAATCAGGATGCCAAGGCAGCCCGAAGCGGCGATCACGCCGGTCGTCAGCGTCGGCGCATAGCCGTATTGCAGCATGGGCCGCAGCGCCATCACGCCCATCACGGTGATCGACGCGCCGATGATGCCGGTGGTCGCGGCCAGCAGGATGGAAATGAACACCACCGCCAGCGCAAGTCCGCCGCGCACATTGCTCAGCAGCAGGCGCAGCGCCTCGAACATTCGGTCGGTGACGCCGGAATCCGACAGAAACCGCGCCATCAGAACGAATAGCGGAATGGCGATCAGGGTGTAATTGTCCAGCACATCGCCGAAAATACGGTTGATGACGATGCCCAGCACCATGGTTTTGCCGGTGATCACAGCCGTTAGAACGGCCGTGCCGCCCAGAACCAGGGCCAGCGGGTGGCCCATGAACAGACCCGTCAGCAACAGGCCAAACATCAGCAGGGCAATCAGTTCGGGGTTCATTGCATCACCTCTTCGGATGTCGTGTCAACGTCGAGGATGATTTTCAAAACCTCTGCGATGCCCTGAAGCAGCAGCAGGACCGCCGCAACGAACATGGCAATTTTCAGCGGATAGACCGGCATCTGGATGGCGCCATATGTCGTCTCGCCCTGGTTCCATGATTTCATGGCGAAATCCCATGACCGGGTGGTAAAGACATAGGTAAACGGGAAGAAAAAGATGAGATAACCGAGAATGTCGACAATCCGCTGCGCGCCGCGGCTGAACCGTTCGGTCAGGATATCGACCCGCACATGCGCCTTGTGGCGCAGCGCATAGCCGCCCAGCATCACGAAATAAAAACCGAACATCTGCTTGGAGATATCAAAGGCCCAGCGCGTCGGATCGTTGAACGCATAACGCATGACCACATCGTAAATGATTATGCTTGCAAATAAAATCGCGACAACCGACACGATGCGCCCGACAACTTCGTTCAGGGCATCTATGGCCCGGATTACTATCAGCATTTATGGTCCACTTTTGTCTCTCCGATGGCGGATCGGCCTCTTTGGGGCCGTTTTTCCTTGCGTAACCTGCGCGCCCATATGCGCCGCACCGGGCGCGCCGCGGCGGCTGTCCCGCTTTGGGGGCAATCTTGTTGTTTCTGCGCGCGATTGCAAGACGCCGCAGTGCGGCTTCCCTAGGGGAAGGCAGGCGGGCAGGCGGCGAATGGTCTTGATGCGCGGCGCGGGCTGGCTTACACGCTGGCGGTTACAAGCCCCGGCTTTTGCTGCATTCGCGGCGCTTGGCCGACACGCTCATATTCTGACGTCAAAGGATGCGCCATGAGCCTTATCCGCAAAATCGACAGCGCCTTGATACCTGCGATCGCGCTGATCCTGATTGCCACCATCGTTCTGGCCTTCGCCAATCCATCGTTTTTTACGCTGGTTTTCGCGGCCGAAGACGGACCGGTGGAGTATGCCACCGCCCTGTTCCTGCTGATCGCCAGCATCGTTCTGGCCACCCATGCCGCGTCACTGTGGCGCAGCGGGCGGCGCGGGGCGGCGGGGCTGACCGTGTTCTATGCGCTGCTGTTCTTCATGGCCGCGGGCGAGGAGATATCCTGGGGCCAGCGCATTGTCGGCTGGGAGTCGGGCGAATTTTTCCAGCAAAACAACAAGCAGTATGAGACGAACCTGCACAATCTGGTGGTTGGCGATGTCCATCTGACCAAATCGCTGTTCGGGCCGGTGCTGACGATCTGCATCCTGCTGTATCTGGTCGGTCTGCCGCTGGTCTATCCCAAGGGCGGGCGCATCGCGGCGCTGGCCGACCGCATGGCCGTGCCCGTGCCATGGATGAAACATGCGGTCATCGCGCTGGTGGCCAGCATCATCATCGCGGTGCTGGACGTGGAGCGGAAATGGGAAGTCTACGAGCTGATCTTCAGCATGGTCGTCCTGTCGATTTTCCTGATACCGCAGAACCCCGGCAAGACGCGCTAGCGCGTTTCGCGAAACGCGTTAGAGGATCTCGTCCTCGTCAAACAGCGGCGCCGCGTCCATCTGCGCGGTGACGCCGTCCGCCGCCGCCTCGCCGCGCGGGGTGCTGGCAACGTGAAACAGCGCCTCGCCCTCATAGACAACCGGCATGTTGCTGCGCCCGATGACGATACCGGCCTCGTCGCAGATCACCTCCTGCTCGACCTCGCCAAAGGGGTCTGAAATCGCGCCCAGAACGGTGCCCGCATCCACCGCATCGCCAATGGCGCGGTAGCTGCGGCACAGCCCGCCGACAGGCGCGCGAAACCAGCGTGATCCGGCGCACATCACCGTCGGCGTGCGGGCCTTGGGCACGCCTTTTTGCCCCACCATCCCCAAGGATTGCATCACCCGCAGGATGCCCGCCATGCCCGACCGTGCCGCCAGTTCGTCAAATCGCAGCCCCTCGCCGGCCTCGAACAGCAGCACGTCGATGCCCGCCTCCTCGGCGGCCATGCGCAGCGATCCGTCGCGCAGTTTCGACTTCAGCATGACCGGCGCGCCAAACGCCCGGCCCAGCGCGGCAATCCGTTCGTTACCGGGGGTCAGGCGGATTTGCGGCAGGTTGCTGCGGTGGATCGCCGCCGAATGCAGATCAATCCCGACATCCGCGCGCAAGACGACCTCGCGCATGAAAATATCCGCCAGCCGCGACGCCATGGACCCGCCCGCCCCGCCCGGAAAGCAGCGATTCAGATCGCGCCTGTCCGGCAGGTATCTGGAATGGTTCAGGAATCCATAAGTGTTGACAATCGGCACCGCCAGCAGCGTCCCCGCCAGCGATTTCATCGGCGCGGCGCGCAAAAGGCGGCGCACAATCTCGACGCCGATCACCTCGTCGCCGTGAATGGCGGCCGAGACAAACATGACCGGGCCGGGTTTGCGCCCGTGGATCACATGCACGGACAGCGTGACGGGCGTGTGATCCGACAGCGTGCTGACCGGAATTTCGACAGTCTCGCGCGTGCCGGCGGCGATGCTGTGGCCTGCGATCTGAAACGGCGTGATGTCCGGCATAATCCCTCCGACTGCGGCGACCGGTGCAGGGCGCATGCCCTTTGACCGCGCCTGTCTATGCGCCCAACCGTGCGCCCCGGTCAATAAAACAAGATCGCGATTGCTGTTTTTCTGCTACCGTCCGAGTCGTCCGCCGCTTTCGACCCTTCAAGCTGCGCCACCAGACGCGCTGCACAGCAGGGGCCGGCACAAGGCCAAGCGGTCGTTGAACCGGGAGGGTATGCACAATGACAACGACACTGTTGGTGGGCCTTGATGGCCACGCCTCGGGCGAGCGGGCGCTGGACCATGCGCGACGGCTGGCCGAACTTATCGGAGATTGCGAGCTGGTGGTGGCCTACATTATCGAATGGTCGCCATTTTCATTTCAGACGGCAGAAGAGAACGCCGCGCGCCATAAACGCCGCGAAGAAGAGATCCAGATCGCGCTGGACCGGGTGATAAACCCCGCCATCGAAAAGGTCAGCGGCAGCGGCAGAACCATCCGCGGCGTGGTGCGCCACGGCGATGTGTCAGACGCGCTGATCGCAATTTCCAAGCAGGAAAACGCGGATCAGATCATTGTCGCGCGCGCCTCCGAAGGCGGCTTTGCCAAGCGGATTTTCGGCGGCTCCACCTCAAACCTCGTGATGAGCTCGCCCGTGCCCGTCACCGTCGTCAGCTGATGTCAGGAACCTACCTATGAGTGTATTTCACAAGGCCCTGCTGACCGCAGCGGCCATCATCGCCCCCGCTGGCGCCATCGCGCAGGAGGCAGCAACGCTTGACCAGAAGGTCAACGCCGCCTTTGCCACCGCCACGGGACCCTTTGTAAACCTTATCTTTGCGCCGTTTCCCGGCACGTCCTTCCCATGGATCGTGCTGTGGCTGGTTGTGGGCGCGACTGTTTTCACGCTCTATTTCGGCTTTGTTCAATTTCGGTTTTTCGGCCACGCGATCAAGCTGGTCAAGGGTGACTATTCCGACCCGAATGACGCGGGTGAGGTCAGTCACTTTCAGGCGCTGACCACGGCGCTATCGGGTACTGTGGGCCTTGGCAATATCGCGGGCGTTGCAGTGGCGGTGGGGATCGGCGGGCCGGGCGCGACGTTCTGGATGATCCTGGCCGGGCTGCTGGGCATGGCGTCCAAGTTTACCGAATGTACGCTGGCGGTAAAATACCGCAACGAATATCCGGACGGCACCGTGTCGGGCGGCCCGATGTATTACATGAAGAAGGGTTTCAGCGAGCTGGGCCTGCCGGGCGGCGGATTTTTGGCCATTCTGTTTTCGATCTTCTGCATCCTTGGCGCCTTGGGCGGCGGCAACATGTTTCAGGCCAATCAGGCTCATGCCCAGATCGAGGGGATCGTCGGGGAGTTTCCCGGCTGGATCACCGGCATAATTTTCGCGGGGGTTGTCTTTGCCGTCATCGTCGGCGGGATCAAATCCATCGCGCGTGTCACCGAAAAGGTGGTGCCGTTCATGGGCATCCTTTACGTCGGCGCGTCATTGATCATCATCGCGATGAACTATGACATGATCGGTTGGGCCTTTGGCCAGATCTTTGTCGGGGCGTTCACCGGTCTGGGGGTTGCCGGCGGCTTTGTCGGGGCGCTGATCCAGGGGTTCAAGCGGGCGGCCTTCTCCAACGAGGCCGGCGTCGGCTCGGCCGCGATTGCGCACGCCGCCGTGCGCACCAAAGAGCCGATCACGGAAGGTTTCGTATCGCTGCTGGAGCCACTTATCGACACGGTCGTTATCTGCACGATGACGGCGCTGGTCATCACGATTTCGGGCCAGCTGCTGATTGACGACGCCACCGGCACCTACATGCTGAACGAGGCGGGTACGGCTATTGCCACGGTTGGCGACACGTCCGGCGTCGCGCTGACGTCGGCGGCCTTTGGATCGTCGATCAGCTGGTTCCCTTATGTTCTGGCCATTGCGGTGGTTCTGTTCGCCTTTTCCACCATGATATCGTGGAGCTATTATGGCCTGAAGGCGTGGACCTATCTGTTTGGCGAGGGCAAGGGATCCGAGCTGACCTTCAAGGTGATCTTCTGCGTCTTTGTCGTGATCGGCGCCGCCGCCAATCTGGGGCCTGTCATCGACTTTTCGGATGCGGCCATCTTCTCCATGGCGGTTGTGAACATCTTCTCGCTCTACTTCATGATGAAGCTGGTCCGGCGCGAGCTGAACTCCTATTCGGGGCGGCTGAAATCGGGCGAAATCAAGTCTTACGCTCACTGACGGACGGCCTGTTCATACCAGCGAAAACACCCGCGTTTCAGCGCGGGTGTTTTTTGAGTATCTCAAGGAAGATGAAAGATATGGCGCAGCATGACAGCGCGCGCCGGTAGGAGCCGAGATATGTCAGGATCAAGTTTCGCCCATCGGCTTGCCGTGCGCAGCGCCCTGCCCCGCCTCAGCGCGGGCGCGCGCGATGTCGTGAATATCGGGTTTCTGGGGCCGATGAGCGGCCCGGTCCAAAGCTGGGGCCTGCCCGGCCTGAACGGCGCGCGCATCTGGGAGGATTGGCTGAACGCGGCGGGCGGGCTGCTGATCGACGGGCAGCGTCATCCGGTCCGCATCCACGCGTTCGATTGCGGCTATGACCCCGATCATTCGATGGAAGGCGCGCGGCTGATGGTGCAGCGGCACAATGTGGCGCTGCTGATGATGCTGGGCGGCGACACGTTTACCCCGGTGCGGGATTTTCTGATGCGGTCAAAGGTGTTGACCTCAACGCTGCTTCCGTCAGATTTGTCGCCTGACACGCCCCTGCTGATCGCGCCCAGCGAATTGCACCCGATCTACAACGTCACCAGCATCGACTGGCTGGCGCGAACCCGGCCCACGCTGAAGACGGCGGCGATTTGCAGTCAGACCGATGCGCTGGGCCTGCCATCGCTGGCCACGTACCGCGCCGCGTTCAAGGCGGCGGGGATCGATCTGGTCAAGGAAATTCAGTACCCGCCGGACCAGACCGATGCCGCCGCCATCGTTGATGCCATGCTGGAGGAGGCGCCCGACATCCTGTGCTGGTCCACCAGCTATACACCGATGGTCCATGCACTGACAGAATATGCCCACGCCAAGGGTTTTGATGGTCAGATTGTTTCCTGCACGCTGGACAATTACCCGGCACTGGTGGCGCACACGTCAGCCGCATTCATGGAAGGCACGGTGTTTCAGTTCCCGGACTTTGACGACCCGATGCTGCGCGAAAAGGCGTTTTTCTTTCACCAGCCTGACAAGTTTTTTGAGGAGTATCAGCGCCGCTTTCCAGACAGTTGGAGCGCGGTTTCGTGGGAATATGTGGCCACGCTGGAAATCTGGCAGGCCGCCGTCGAGAAGGCGGGCAGCCTTGCGCCCGGTTCGGTTCTGGCGGCCATGAAACAATCCGGGCAGGTCACGCACGCCTTTGGCCCCGCGCAGTGGTGGGGCGACGCGATGTTCGGCATCTCGAATGCGCTGGTGGGCGACTGGCCGGTTGTCACCGTGCAGGACGGCAAGGCGCGCATTACCGAATTCGGCTCGATCCCCGCATGGCTGAAGCGGCACGAAAGCCTGCTGCGCAGCGAGATGTCCGATCTGGGCCAGCTATGGGAGCAGCGCCTGACCAAGGGCGGATGGGCATTCGGCGGTGGCTGAGTCTGCGCCCGAAGGCGCTGGATTCTGCGCCTCCGGGGCGCCGGGCGCTGCCATTGGCACAGGGCGACAGGCGATATCGGGGATTTTCGGTATAAAAATTGGTTCCCCCGACGCGACCATCACGCCCTGCGTCATTTTGTCCTAAGTCTATATAATAACTGACCTTTGTGAAAATTTTATTCCGGCGCGGCATCGCCGCTGGCATAATTGGTTCAATTTTATGAACCAAAGTGAAACAAAGTTTCTTGATTGCGCAACCAACCCGCTGTTACGCTTTGATCGAGATCGGCGCGAACTGACCCTCGGACTTGCCGGGCGCACCCCTGCGCCCCGGAGGCTGACCGCATCACATCGCCCGGTGTCCAAAATATGCGCCGCGTCCATGCGCGGCCTCAACACGGGGAGAAACCAAATGATTTCCAAGATTATGGCCGCCGGCCTGTCGCGCCGGACCTTTTTGAAAAGCACCGCGATCACCGCCGTCGGCGCCGCCCTGCCCAGCGTGTCGCTGGCCGCGGGCGAGCCGATCAAGATCGGCTTTCTGGCGCCCCTGACCGGCGCGACGGCGGCCTGGGGCAAGCCCGGCCTTGACGGCTGCATGATCTGGGCCGAGCGGGTCAATGCCGCCGGCGGGATCGAGCTGTCGGATGGCAAACACCCGGTTGAATTTGTCAGCTACGACAACGAATACGATCCGGCCAAGGCACGCACCGGCGCGACCAAGCTGATCCGCGAGGATGGTGTCAGCTTTGTCATGATGCTGGGCGGCGATACATGGCCGGGCGTGCAGCCGGTCGCCGACAAGACAGGCATGCTGTTTTCAACCCTGCTGCCGTCTGACCTGAGCCCGGACAGCGAAACATTGGTGGCCCCCGCAGAGGTCCACCCGATCTATGTGGTCACCGGTGTTGACTATCTGGCCGACACATATCCCGACGCCAAGACGGCGGTGATCTGCGCGCAGGACGATGCGCTGGGCCTGCCATCGGTCGCCACCTATCTGGCCGCATTCGAGGCGCGCGGGATCGAGGTTCTGGAAGAGCCGCTGCTGTTTGACCCCGCGACCACCGATTTTGCGCCGATCGTGACGCGCATGCTGTCGGCAAATCCCGATATCATCTGCCTTGATACCTGCTATTCCGATTTCGTGCATCCGATCTGCGAACAGCTGTTCCAGCAGGGCTACAAGGGCAAGATGATCAGCGCGACCGCTGATTTCTACGACCAGATGATCGCCAAGACATCCAAGGAATTCATGGAAGGCTTTATCTTCCAGTTCCCCGATTTCGACGATCCGGCGCTGGCGGGCGACAACATCAATTTTGAGGATGCGAACGGGTTCTACCAAACCTACGCCGAACGGCACCCCGGCGAATGGGGCGCGGTCAGTTGGGAATATGCGTCGATCATGGACCTGTGGAAGGCCGCCGCCGAAAAGGCAGGCAGCGCCGATCCCGACGCCGTGATCGAGGCGATGAAGGAGGGCGGCAAGGGCAAACATGCCTTTGGCGATGCCGTCTGGTGGGGCACCGAGCTGTTCGGCATCGACAACGCGCTGGTCGGTGACTGGCCCGTGGTCGTGATCGAGGATGGCAAGGCGGTGATCAAGGCGTTCAAGTCGATCCCCGAGTGGTACGACCAGCATGGCGACCTGCTGATCAAGCATATGCAGGCCTATAACCAGATGTACGATCAGCGCGGCTGATCGCATGTTCGCGGCGCGGGGGCGCATTCCCCTGCGCCGCACTTCCCCCACATTTGAGAGTATTTCCCCATGCTGGATCTTCTGGCCCAGACAGGCCTGAATGCCGTCTATGCGGCAAGCTATATCTCGCTCGTTGCGGTCGGCCTTGTGCTGATCTTCGGCGTCATGGGCGTGATCAACTTCGCCCATGGCGAGCTGTTCATGGCCGGCGCCTATGTCGTGGTGGCGGTCTATGCTGACATGCACATGCCGTTCTTCCTGGCCGTTGTTGTCGGCCTGCTGTTCGTCGGCTGTCTGGGCCTTTTGATGGAGCGGGCGCTGTTCCGCCCCTTGCGGGATAATCCGCTGGGCGGTCTGGTGGCGTCGATCGGGTTCCTGATGATCCTTCAGGCACTGGCCAGCATGGGCTTTGGCGTGCGGATGGAGTTCATTCCACCGGTGACGCAACATGTGGTCTGGCTGTCTGATACGATCAGCATCCCGCTGGCGCGCGTTTACGTGATCATTGCCGCCGTGCTGCTGCTGTCGGCGCTGTGGTATTTCCTGAAGCGTACGCGGTTCGGCTGGGCGCTGCGCGCCTCGGCGCAGGATCCGCAAGCGGCGGAATTGCAGGGCATTTCCATCGCGGCCACGGCCAAGATCGCCATGTTCATCGGCGCCGGGCTGGCCGGGATCGCCGGCGCGCTGACCGCACCGCTGATTTCGGTCAATCCGCATATGGGCCACTCGGTAATCGTGACGGCGTTCATCGTCATCATCGTCGGCGGCGTCGGATCGTTGGAGGGGGCGATCATCGCATCGGTCGTCTATGCCTTTGTACATACGTTCGTGACCACGTTTTATGGCGGTGTCATCGCCGATATCACCGGACTGTCGCTGATGCTGATTGTCCTCATCGTCAAGCCTACGGGCCTGTTCGGGAGTGCGGATCGTGCTTAAAGCCCTCATTTGGATCGTCTTCGGCGTCGCCCTGCTTGCCCTGCCGCATGGCCTCAGCTTTTCGCAGCAGGAAATCCTTGTCTTCCTGACCATCAACATCCTTGTCGTGTCGTCCTACCGCCTGCTGACGCTGACCGGCGAATGGTCGCTGGCGCATGTGGTGATCATGGGCGTCGGCGCCTATGCCAGCGCGATGATGACCAAGAACCTTGGCATCTATGTGCCCATTTCGATGCTGCTGGGCGGCATTACGGCGGCGCTGATCGCGGTCATCCTCAGCTTCCCGCTGTTTCGGATGAAGGGGTTTTACTTCCTCATCGGCAGCTTTGCCGCGGGCGAGATTATCCGCCTTCTGTGGAAGCATTTCCGCGACCCGTTCGGCGGCGCCAAGGGGATCAAGGGGATCGACCCGATGCCCGATTTCAGCATCGGCATCTACAATTTCGATTTCTTCGAGCCGATCAGCTATTTCTACTTTGCAGGCTTCATCGTGCTGATCTGCCTGTGGATCCTGTGGCGGATCGAACGCAGCCCCATCGGCCTGACCTTCCACGCCGTTCACTGGCAGGACAAACTGGCCGAGGCGTCGGGCGTGAACCTGCGCGCCTACCGCACGCTGGCCTTTGCGGTCGCCAGCGGGTTTGCGGGCATCGGCGGCGCGCTGCTGGCGCATTATATCGGCACGATCAATCCGGGCAGTTTCGATCTGGATTACATGGTCTTCGTGCTGACATGGGCCATTGTCGGCGGCACCGGCACGTTCTACGGCCCCATTCTGGGCTGCGTCGTGCTGACCATCCTGAATGAGGTGGTCCTGCGCGAAATGGGGTTCGAACAGCTGCGCCCGCTGATCTACGGCGCGATCCTGATCGCCTCGATCCTGTTCCTGCCCAACGGGCTGGAAAGCATCGTCCAGAAATTCACCAAGCGGAGAGCCAAACCATGACCCAGTTTCTCAAAGTCGAAGACCTGACCATGCGCTTTGGCGGTCTGGTCGCGGTGGATGCGCTGAACTTTTCGGTCGATCACGGCACCATCCACGGGCTGATCGGCCCCAATGGCGCGGGCAAGACCACCACGTTCAACATGATTTCAGGCTTCTATACCCCCACCAGCGGCAAGGTTCTGCTGCATGAGGAGGATATATCGGGCCTGAAAATGCACGAGGTCGCCCGGCGCGGCGTCGTGCGCACCTTTCAGCACTCGACGCTGTTTGCCGAAATGACGGTGATGGAAAACGTGCTGGTCGGCACCCATATGCCATTCCGCCCGAACATCTTTGCCGCCATCGTCGGCTGGGACAAGGAGGACCGCGAAGGTGCCGAAGGGCGCGCGCGCGAGGCGCTGAAATTCTTCGGCCTCAGCGATCTGGCGACCGAGCGCGCCGGCGATCTGAGCCATGGCCACCAGCGCGCGCTGGGCATGGCGATCTGCTTTGCCAGCCATCCTGACCTGATGCTGCTGGACGAGCCGTTCACCGGCATGAACCCCGAGGAAACCCGCCAGATGATGGAGCTGATGCGCCGCCTGCGCGAGGCGGGCACCACCATCCTGCTGGTCGAACATGACATGCAGGCCATCATGGGTCTGTGCGACAAGATCACCTGCATGAGCTTTGGCAAATTCCTGGCCGAAGGAAACCCCAAGGAGATCCGCAACCATCCCGCCGTGATCGAGGCTTATCTTGGGGGCGCACGCCATGTTGCTTGAGATGAAGAACATCGCCGTCAACTACGGCAAGATCAACGCGATCCGCGATATCTCGGTTCAGGTGCCGGAGGGCAAGATCGTCACCATCATCGGCGGAAACGGCGCGGGCAAGACGACGACCTTGCGCGCCATGTCCGGCATGGTGCCGATCACCAAAGGGGAAATCACGTTTGAGGGCAAGCGCATCGACGGCCTGCCCGCGTCCAAGGTGGTCGCCCACGGCATCGCGCATGTCCCCGAGGGGCGGCGCATTTTCCCCCAGATGACGGTGGAGGAAAACCTGCGCACCGGCGCGTTCCTGCGCCGTGACAAGGACGGCGTTGAAAACGATCTGGAGGATGTGTTCAAACGGTTCGAACGGCTGCGCGAGCGGCGCACCCAGCGCGCGCAGACCATGTCGGGCGGCGAACAGCAGATGCTGGCGATTGGCCGCGCTTTGATGTCCGCGCCGCGGCTTTTGCTGATGGACGAGCCGTCTATGGGCCTTGCCCCCGTCATCGTCGAGGAGATTGCCGTGATTATCGAGGAAATCAACGCGGCTGGCCTGTCTGTCGTACTGGTCGAACAAAACGCCGAGCTGGCGCTGGAGTTGGCCGATTACGCCTATGTTCTAGAAACCGGAAACTGCGCGATGGAGGGCCCCGCCCATGAGCTACACGATAATGAAACCGTCCGTGCCGCGTACTTGGGCATTTAAGCGCAGCGATCCCGACTGGCTGCTGGCGCAGAAATCGGGCTGGACCCGCGCCGATCTGATGTGGGAACGGCTGATGGAGGCGGGCAATCAGGCGTATTGCGCGGGCCGGATGGCCCGCGCCGCGCGGCTGTTTTTTGCCGCCGATGCGCTGGCGCGGGGCCGCTTCGATGCGCGCGATCTGCGCCGCGCCACCGCGCCCGCCGCCCGCGCCATGGTGCGGCTTGCGCGCGGGCGCAACGCCGGCGCGCTGATCGCATTGGCGCGGCAGGGCTGGCAGATGGCCCCGGCGGCGGTCGCGGAAATGGAGATCCGCCCGCGCATCCGGTCGTCCCTCTTCCACCTGCGGCTGGAGGCCAAGCATCGCGGGCAATATCAGGACAACCTGCGACTGCGACTGACGCGCATCGCCGAGGAAACCAGCGAAACTCTGGCCCAAATGGATGGCATCCCGGCCCCGCACCGCCATTTTTCGCGCTGGCGCGGCGAAAAACCCACCGTCTATGACGGCACGCGCAAGGTTCTGGCTGCCGCATTGCTGATCCCCGACGCGGCGCCGTGACCGCCAGGCCACTGGCGGCGCCCGCGATTTACGCTAAAGTGCCGACCGATGCTGCAAAAGGGACGGTGCATGGCGACAGACGATCTGAGGGTGCTGATCCTTGGCGGCACAGGCCGCGTCGGGCGGATGCTGCGCCGCTACTGGGATGCCGCGCCGCCGCGTGCCCTCAACCTGATCTGGCAGGCGCGGGACGGCAGCGGCGATATCCAGTGGGACGCGGCGGATGGCGCCGATGCGCTGGCCGCGCAGGGCGCGTTCGATCGGCTGCTGGTGCTGGCCGGCGTCACCCCGTCCGAGGAGGCCGATCTGGACCAGAACGCCGTGATCGCCCGCGCCGCCATGGATGCCGCAGAGCGGATGAGCGCGGCGCATGTCCTGCTCGCCTCAAGCTCTGCCGTTTACGGCACAGACAGCGCACGCCCCTTTACCGAAGACGACGCGCCAAACCCCGCCACCCCTTATGCCAAGGCCAAACATGAGGCCGAGCGCGCCGCGCTGGCGCCGGATACTGCGCCTGCATGTGCGATGCGCATCGGCAATGTTCTGGGCGCCGATGCGCTGATGCTGAACGCCGCGAATGCCAGTGACGCACATCCCGTGGCGCTGGACCAGTTCAGCGACGGCAACGGCCCCCTGCGCAGCTATATCGGCCCCGAAACACTGGCGCGTGTGCTTGAGACGCTGCTGCGCAAGGGCGCGGCGCTCCCCGATGTTCTGAACATCGGCGCGCCCGCGCCGGTGGCGATGCAGACCCTTTTGGAAGTCAGCGGCACGCCATACGTCACGCGCCCCGCGCCGCCGGATGCTGTTCAGAACATCACGCTGGACTGCACCGCACTGGGCAGGTTGCACAGCTTTGGCGATGATGCGTCCGATGCGGCGCGGATGCTGGACGAATGCCACCGGGTAAGGGACCGCGCATGACCCCCTTCAAGCGGTTTTTCGACATCATATCAGCCATCTTTCTGGGCACCCTGCTGCTGCCGGTGATGATCGTGGTCGCGGTGATGATCCTTGTGCGCGACGGGCGCCCGATATTCTATATTGCCGAGCGGATGAAGACGCCGACGCAGGCGTTCGGCCTGATCAAATTTCGCACCATGCGCCCCGATCCGGGCGACAGCGGCGTATCGGGCGGCGACAAGCGGGATCGCCTGACGCGCACCGGCGCGATGCTGCGGGCAAAGCGGCTGGACGAATTGCCGCAGATCCTGAACGTGCTGAAGGGCGATATCAGCCTCGTCGGCCCGCGCCCGCCGCTGCGCCTCTATGTCGAGCGGTTCCCCGAAATCTATGCGCAGGTGCTGAAATCGCGGCCCGGCATCACCGGGCTGGCCACGCTTTATTTCCACGAGCATGAGGAATATCTGCTGGCCCCCTGCCGGGACGCGGCCGAGACGGACCGCGTTTATTCCCGGCGCTGCGTGCCGCGCAAGGCGGCGATCGACCTGATATATCAGCGCAACAGATCGTTCTGCTACGATTGGGAAATCATGCTGAAAACGGTGTTCCGCCGCCTGCGCTGAGGTGTCAGAACTCCTCCTTGATGGGGCGCGAAAGCAGCCCCTCAACGGCGTCTTTGGGCGCTATTTCACCCGCGATCAGCTGGCGCGTCGCCTTCAGGATGGGCGCGCTGACGCCATGATCGTCCGCGATGCGCCCGGCGATCTGAACCGTTGCCGCCCCCTCGGCCAGGGGGCGCCCGGCCAGATCCTCCCCCCGGCCCAGCGCCACGCCATAGCCGAAATTGCGCGATTGCGGGGACGAGCAGCTGAGCATCAGATCGCCAAAGCCCGACAGGCCCAGATAGGTCTGTGCCCGCCCGCCCATCGCCGCGCCGATGCGGCGCAGTTCCACAAAGGCGCGGGTGATCAGCGCGGCCTTGGCGCTTTCACCGAATTCAAGGCCGATGACCACGCCCGCCGCGATGGCATAGACGTTTTTCAGTGCGCCGCCCGTTTCAACGCCCGTCATGTCGTCGCTGGCATAGGCGCGAAAACTGTCCGAGCTTAGCGCGCGGCACAGCGCCAGCGCCGCCGCCTCGTCCCCCGCGGCGAGCGTCACGGCCGTCGGCTTGCCCCGCGCGACATCGCTGGCAAAGCTGGGACCGGACAGGATCGCCTGCGGATGATCGGGGCAGATGTCCGCAATGACCCGGCTAAGCGGCAGCCCGCTGCCCAGCTCGATCCCCTTGGCAGTGTTGATCAATGTCGCGCCCGGCGCCAGCTGCCGCGCCAGGGCGGGCAGCGCGCCGCGCAGGCTTTGCGCGGGAATGGCCAGAATGACGGTCGGCGCGCCCTGCAACACCGCCTGATCGGTCGCCGCCTCAACCCGGTCGGGCAGGATGATATCGGGCAAATAGCGCGGGTTGCATCGCCGGGTATTCAGCGCCTCTGCCACGGCAGAATCGCGGCAAAGCAGAATCGCCTGCCGGCCTGCGCGCGCCGCAACGCAGGCCAGCGCCGTGCCCCACGCCCCGCCGCCAACCACAACCACCGTGTTCTCTGTCATGCCGCTTTCCGCCCATTTCATGCCACTCCGCTGCGCCATATGCTAACGCCGCGCCTTGCCCCCGGCCACGCAAAAATCGCACCGGATCAAAGGCTAGCCAGCCAAAGCTGAACCGGCGTGACCACTATCCGTTGTGGTCAGCAGGCCCCACAGGCCGATGGTTGGGTCTTATTGGGGCTTTTTAGGTTGTCGGACGTATGGGCCAAAGGGTAGAGGTGACATAACAGGCGCCCGGCGCCCGGCATCTTTGCGAGGACTTCAGACGTGGGCCAGATGATCAAATCCACCCGGCAATATGCCAAATGGGCTGTTCTGGGGATCATGTTGCTTGCCGTGCCCGCCTGCGGCCTGCCGCGCGGCGCGGCGATCACTTCGGAAATCGTTAACGAAGAACGCGCCGAGACGCCGACATATGAAGTGATCCGCGTGGGACGCGCCAACGCAGCGGCAATCGCAACCTGGCCCAGCACCGGCACAAATGACAGCTTTCACTGGCCGAAGGCGTCGAATGGTCCGCGCAGCGCAATTATCCAGCCGGGTGACAAGATCAGCCTGGCGATCTGGGACAACCAGGACAACTCGCTTCTGACGCAGGCCGATGGCAAAACCGTTGCCATGCCCGGCCTGACCGTATCGCCGACCGGTACGATTTTCGTTCCCTATCTCGAAGAGGTGGTGGTCACCGGGCAAACCCCAGCGCAAGCCCGCCGCGAAGTGCAAAACCGCCTCAGCCTGATCGTGCCGTCCGCGCAGGTCCAGCTGGAGCTGGAGCCGGGTCAGAACAATTCGGTCAATCTGGTATCCGGCGTGGCGCGGCCGGGCAGCTTTCCCTTGCCGGACCGCAACTACAAGATCCTCAGCCTGATCGCGCAGGGCGGCGGCATCGCGCCCACCTTGCGCAACCCGCAGGTGCAGTTGCAACGGGGCGGCACCACCTACCGCATTCGCGCGGAACAGCTGTTTGGAAACGGGGCGCATAACATCACCCTGCGGGGCGGCGACAGCGTGGTTGTGACCGAGGACCAGCGATACTTTACCGCGTTTGGCGCAACCGGCAGTGAACGGTTGATCAAATTCGAATAGGACCAGATCACAGCGCTTGAGGCATTGTCGATCATTGGCGGCCTGTCCGAAAGCCGTGCCAACCCCAAGGGCGTTCTGGTACTGCGCGATTACAGCGTTTCCGCCTTGCGCCCGGATGGCACCGGACCCAGCAAACCGCAGGTCGTGTTTGCCTTTGACATCACCAGTGCGGATGGCCTGTTTGCCGCGCGCAAATTCCAGATTCAGCCGGAAGACACAGTTATGGCAACCGAATCCGCTGTTGCATCGGTTCGCACGGTTCTGGGTCTGGTCGGATCCGTGTTCGGTGTGGCCAACACGGTTCAGAACTACTGACGCAGATGGCGCCGCGTACAGCCCAAGACGCCGCGCTTACGGCCTTTTGAGGCACAAAAACACGGAACCGATGGGCGCGGCGCCGGGTTACCATGCCAGCGCGGGGTACGGCTGTGCCGCGTTTGACGGCAGGCTTTCGGCTTGACGCCATCTGGCCGCTTCGTCATGGTCCGGGCCGTCTGTACCTAAGACCTCGCCAATACCTTGGAAAGGGAGAGAGACATGAAATTCAGCTTTAAGAAAATGGCATTGGCCAGCGTGGCAAGCGCCGCAATGGCCGTGGGCGCAATGGCCAACGCAGACGATGTGCGCGTGGCAACCGATCCCAGCTTTGTTCCGTTTGAAATGATGGATCAGGAATCCGGCGAGATGGTCGGCTTTGACATGGACATCATCCGCGAAATCGGCAACCGCGCCGGCTTCACGCCCAATATCAACACGATGGACTTTAACGGTATCATCCCTGCCCTTCAGACAGGGAACGTGGATATCGCCATTGCCGGCATGACCATCACGGACGAGCGGCGCGAAGTCGTCGATTTTTCCGATCCCTATTATGACAGCGGCCTCCAGCTGCTGGTTGGCAAGGACAACACCGACGTCAAAGCCGTCGAAGATCTGGCCGGGCTGAAGATCGGCACCAAGATCGGCTCGACCAGCTTTGATTTCCTGACCGAAAAATTCGGCAGTGACGCCACGATCACGCCCTATCCCGGCTCTGCCGACATGTATATGGCGCTGGTCGGCGGCAGCGTTGACGCGGTATTCTATGACGCGCCAAACGTCGGCTACTTCTCGCAGACGCGCGGCGAAGGCCGGGTCAAGGTTGTCGGCCCCCTCTATGAGGGCCAGCAGTACGGCATCGCCTTCCCCAAGGGCAGCGACCGTGTGGACGCCGTGAACGAGGCGCTGGCCTCCATGCGCGAAGACGGCACCTATGACGAAATCCACGCCAAGTGGTTCGGCAAAGCCGAAGAATAAGCCTTGCCCACGGGCATTGCGATCATGGCCGCATAATGCGCGGCCCTGCCTCCCCGAGGATGCATCTTCGGGGAGGTTTTCACGTCAACGGATATTTCCCTACCGGAGCCTGACTTGTGAATTCATTTCAATTTGACTGGCAGGCGGCTTTCGCCTCCATCCCCTATCTGCTCAAGGGCGTGCCTTACACGCTGATGATCTCGTTCGGCGGCCTCGCCATCGGTTTCCTGATCGGCATACTTTTCGGCCTCATGCGCATCAGCCCCACCGCATGGCTGCGCGTGCCTGCCATCGCTTATATCGAGGTGTTTCGCGGCACGCCCGTTCTGGTGCAGGTCTTGTTCATCTTCTACGGCCTGCCGCAGCTGCTGGGGTCACCGATTGACGCGCTGACAGCCGGTATTGCGGCCATCGCGGTCAACTCCGGCGCCTATATTTCCGAGGTGGTGCGCGGCGGCGTGCAATCCATCGAACGCGGCCAGCGCGAGGCCGGCGTCTCGCTGGGCCTGACGCGGGCGCAGACGTTCCGCTATATCATCTGGCCGCAGGGGTTTCGCCGGATGATCCCGGCGCTGGGCAATCAGGCCATCATCAGCATCAAGGATACGTCGCTGTTTGCCGTGATCGGCGTGGGCGAACTGGTCCGGCAGGGGCAAATCTACATCGCGACCACCTTCAACGCGCTTGAGGTCTACCTGATGGTTGCGCTGATGTATCTGGCGATCACATTGACGCTGTCGGTGTGCCTGCGCCTTCTGGAACGCAAGGGGCTGGTTGGACAATGAGCGTGAAAAACATGACAGACAAGGACGCCAAGCCCATCGTCAAGATGGAGAAACTGAACAAGCATTTCGGCACCCTGCACGTGCTCAAGGACGTGGATCTGTCCGTCACCCCCGGCGAGGTGGTCGTGATCATCGGTGCCAGCGGATCGGGTAAATCGACGCTCATCCGCTGCATCAACGGGCTGGAGGAATTCCAGTCCGGCAGCCTCGATGTGGACGGCAAGAAGCTGGAGCCGCATGGCAAGGCGTCTCAGGCGTTGCAGCAGATCCGCACCGAGGTCGGGATGGTGTTCCAGCAGTTCAACCTGTTCCCGCATATGACGGTGCTGGACAACGTCACGCTGGCCCCGATGAAGGTACGCGGCGCCAGCCGCGAGGAGGCGCAGAAAACCGCGCGCCGCCTGCTGGAACGTGTCGGCATTTCCGATCAGGCCGAAAAGCACCCGACGCAGTTGTCGGGCGGCCAGCAACAGCGCGTCGCGCTGGCCCGTGCGCTGGCGATGGAGCCACGCCTGATGCTGTTTGACGAGCCGACATCGGCGCTCGACCCCGAGATGATCGGCGAGGTGCTGGACGCCATGCGCGAGCTGGCCCGCGAGGGGATGACGATGGTGATCGTCACCCACGAGATGAATTTCGCGCGCGAGGTCGCGGACCGTGTGATTTACATTCACAAGGGCGAAATCGTCGAGCAGGGCACGCCCGACGCCGTGTTTGACAGCCCGCAGAACGAACGCACGCAAAGCTTCCTTGCGCGGGTTTTGACGCACTAGGCAGCGCCTCTTTGCGGCAACAGGCCCGGCTGGACCCAGCCGGGCTTTTTCGTGCGTGCTGCGGTTGTATTTGATTAATATTCAAAGAACCGTCATGCTGATTGAGGATTTCAATCACGCGAAAGATGCTGTCATGCTGGACAAATTGGAGATGTTCATCGCCCTCGCCAAGGCCAGGCATTTCGGCAAGGCGGCGGAGGATATGGGCATCACCCAGCCAACCCTGTCCACGGGCATCAAAACCCTTGAGGATCAGCTGGGGGTCAAGCTGGTCTTTCGCGGGTCAAAATACGGCGGGCTGACGCCCGAAGGGCACAGCGCACTGGAATGGGCACGCCGCATCGTTGGGGATGCGCGGCAGCTGAAAGACGAAATGCGATTTAAAAAGAATGGCTTGACCGGGCAGCTGCGCGTTGCTGTCATCCCCACGGCCCTGACCTGGGCCGCGCAGTTATCGGCGCGGTTCAGCGAACGAAATCCGCGCGTCCGGCTGACCCTGTTGTCGCGCACCTCGATCGAGATTCTGTCGATGATCGAGAATCTGGATGTGGATGCGGGCATCACCTATCTGGACAACGAGCCGACCGGCCGCGTCAGTACCGAACCGCTCTATCGCGAGCGATATATGCTGGTTTGCAGTGAAAACTCGCAATTTGCGGGCCGCGAATCCGTCGGCTGGAAAGAGCTGGAGAAGGAGCGGCTGGCCCTTCTGACGCCCGAAAACCAGAACCGCCGAATCATCAACCGCCATTTTCAGGATGCCGGCGCCACGCCGGATGCGTGGATCGAATCAGATTCGCCCATTGTTCTGGTGGCAAATGTCGAAAAAGGCGACTGGCTGACCATCCTTGCCGCCGACATCGCCGCCTTTCTGACCCATGGCAAGGCGCTGCGTCTGATCCCGCTGTCAGGCACCACAACCGCGCCCAGCGTTGGGCTTGTCGCCCCTTATCGCGAGCCGCACACGCCCACTTTGCAGGCTCTTTTGAACGAGGCGCGGATGATGTCAGATATCCGGTGATTGGTATTCCCTATCGCTTGACGAGAATGCGATATTGAATAAAGATCACGCCCACAGGTAGCCTTCTGCAAGCACAGCAGAAAAGGCCAGCCATGCAACATTCGACGCCAGCCCCGGCAGACCCCGACATTCAGGCGCTCATCGCCGACCACCTGCATCTGGAAGGTCCGCTTCTTCCGATCCTGCACGCCATTCAGGCCGCGTTCGGCCACATCCCCCAGACAGCCGTGCCGCTGATCGCCGTGGCGCTGAACATCACCAAGGCCGAAGTGCATGGCGTGATGTCCTTCTACCACGACTTCCGCGAGGTTCCCGCCGGGCGCCACGTCGTCAGGATCTGCCGCGCCGAGGCGTGTCAGTCCATGGGCGGCACCGCACTGGCCGAAGGCGCGCTGGCTGAACTGGGCGTCGCGTGGCACGGCACCACCCCCAACGGAAACGTCACGATCGAGCCGGTCTACTGCCTTGGCCTGTGCGCCTGCGCACCCGCCGCAATGATCGACGGCAAGGTGGTCGGCCGTCTGGACGCCGCCCGCATGAGCAAGCTCTTGAAGGAGGCAGGCGCATGAAAATCTATATCCCCCTCGACAGCGCGGCCAAGGCACTGGGCGCCGATGACGTGGCCGCCGCGATCCAGCTTGAGGCCGCGGCCCGCGGCATCGACGCGACCATCATCCGCAACGGCACCCGCGGCATGATCTGGCTGGAGCCGCTGGTGGAAATCGACACCGGCGATGGCCGCCGCGCCTTTGGCCCCGTCACGGTGGACGATGTGCCGGCCCTGCTGGATGGCAAGCTGGACAGCCTCGGCAAGGTCGAGGATATCCCCTTTTTCGCGCGGCAGACCCGCCTGACCTTTGCCCGTTGCGGTGTGATCGACCCGCTGGATCTGGCAGATTACGAGGCGCATGGCGGCCTTGCTGGTCTGCGCCGCGCATTGACGATGAGCCCTGCCGACATCGTAACCGAAGTCACCGATAGCGGCCTGCGCGGACGCGGCGGCGCGGGTTTTCCCACCGGGATCAAGTGGAACACGGTGCTGGGCGCCGAGGCCAGCCAGAAATACATCGTTTGCAACGCCGACGAGGGCGACAGTGGCACATTTGCCGACCGCATGATCATGGAGGGCGACCCCTTTACACTGATCGAAGGCATGGTAATCGCCGGCCTCGCCGTCGGTGCGACCAAGGGCTACGTCTATCTGCGCTCGGAATATCCAGACGCCATCGACGTGATGAACGCCGCCGTGGTGACGGCGCGCAAAAACGGCGTTCTGGGCGCAGGCATTCTGGGAACAGACCGCAGCTTTGACATGGAAATCCGTGTCGGCGCGGGCGCTTATGTCTGCGGCGAGGAAACGTCGCTGCTGAACTCGCTGGAGGGCAAGCGCGGCGTCGTCCGTGCCAAACCGCCCCTGCCCGCGCTGGAGGGGTTTCTGGGCAAACCCACAGTCGTGAACAACGTCATCAGCCTGGCCACCGTACCGGTGATAATGGAACGCGGCGCGCAGCATTATGCCGATTTCGGCCTTGGCCGTTCGCGCGGCACGATGCCGGTGCAGATCGCCGGCAATGTGAAATATGGCGGCCTGTTCGAGACGGCCTTTGGCATGCCCCTGGGCGAGTTGGTCAACGACATCGCCGGCGGCACCGCGACGGGCCGCCCGGTCAAGGCGGTGCAGGTCGGCGGCCCGCTGGGCGCCTATATGCCACAGTCGAAATTCGACACACCGTTTGCCTATGAGGAATTCGGCGAAAACGGCGGGCTGATCGGCCATGCGGGCGTGGTGATCTTCGACGACAGCGCGGACATGCTGCAAATGGCGCGCTTTGCCATGGAATTCTGCGCCGTCGAAAGCTGCGGCAAATGCACGCCCTGCCGCATCGGATCGGTGCGCGGGGTCGAAACCATCGACCGTATCGCGCGCGGTGATGCCGCCGCGATCCCGCTGCTGACAGACCTGTGCAACACGATGACCGAAGGCTCGCTCTGCGCGCTGGGTGGGTTCACGCCCTACCCGGTCATGTCCGCCCTTACCCATTTCCCCGACGATTTCGCGCGTCAGCAGGAGGCTGCAGAATGAAAGATTTCATCATACCCAAATCCGTTCACGACGATATCGACATGGGCACCCCCGCCCGCACCGGCGCGCCCGTCACCCTGACCATCGACGGGTTTTCCGTCACCGTTCCCGAGGGTACATCGGTCATGCGCGCGGCTGCCGAAATCGGAATGCAGATCCCGAAGCTCTGCGCCTCTGACAATATCGAAGCGTTCGGCTCCTGCCGCCTCTGCGTGGTGGAAATCGAGGGCCGCCGCGGCACGCCCGCCTCCTGCACAACGCCAGTGGCCGAGGGGATGGCCGTCACCACCCAGTCCTCCAAGGTCAAGAAGATCCGCAAGGGCGTGATGGAGCTTTATATCTCCGACCACCCGCTGGATTGCCTGACATGCAGCGCCAACGGCGATTGCGAATTGCAGGACATGGCCGGCGTCGTCGGCCTGCGCGACCAGCGGTACGAGGCCGGGCGCAACCATTACGACGCATCGGGCCTTGGCACGCTGGCGCAGGGCGACACCCGCGCGCGCTCGGTCGCGGCGGATCTGGGCAACCCCGAATACATCCCGCAGGACACATCCAACCCCTATTTCACCTATGACCCCAGCAAATGTATCGTCTGCTCGCGCTGCGTGCGCGCCTGCGAGGAAGTGCAGGGCACCTTCGCGCTGACCATCGAAGGGCGTGGATTCGAAAGCCGCGTGTCGGCGGGCATGACAGGCGATGATTTCATGGCCTCCGATTGCGTCAGCTGCGGCGCCTGCGTGCAGGCCTGCCCGACCGCGTCGCTTCAGGAAAAATCCATCATCGAGCTGGGAACGCCCGAGCGGTCGGTGATCACCACCTGCGCCTATTGCGGCGTTGGCTGTTCGTTCAAGGCCGAACTGAACGGCGACGAGCTGGTGCGCATGGTCCCCTACAAGCACGGCAAGGCCAATCGCGGCCATTCCTGCGTCAAGGGCCGGTTCGCATATGGCTATGCCAACCACAAGGACCGCATCCTGAACCCGATGATCCGCGACAGCATTGATCAGCCGTGGCAGGAGGTCAGCTGGGACGAGGCGCTGACATTCGCGGCCCAGCGGATGCGCGGCCTTCAGGACAAGTATGGCAAGAAATCCATCGGCGTCATCACGTCGTCACGCTGCACCAACGAAGAAACCTACCTGGTGCAGAAGCTGACCCGCGCGGTCTTCGGCAACAACAACACCGACACCTGCGCGCGCGTGTGCCATTCACCCACCGGCTATGGATTGGGCCAGACCTTTGGCACATCGGCCGGCACGCAGGATTTCGATTCGGTCGAGGACACCGATGTCATCATCCTGATCGGCGCCAACCCGACCGACGCGCATCCTGTCTTTGCCAGCCGCATGAAAAAGCGCCTGCGCGAAGGCGCCAAGATCATCGTGATCGACCCGCGCAAGATTGATCTGGTGCGCTCGGCCCATATCGAGGCGTCCTATCACCTGCCGCTGCGTCCCGGCACCAACGTGGCCGTTGTCTCGGCCCTTGCGCATGTGATCGTGACCGAAGGGCTGATGGATCAGGATTTCATCCGCGAGCGTTGCGACTGGGATGAATTCAGCGAATACGCCGAATTCATCAGCGACCCGCGCCACAGCCCCGAGGCGACCGAGCTGCTGACCGGCGTTCCCGCCGCCGATCTGCGCGCCGCCGCGCGCCAGTTCGCGACGGGCGGCAATGGCGCCATCTATTACGGGCTGGGCGTGACCGAACACAGCCAAGGCTCCACCACCGTCATCGGCATCGCCAACCTTGCCATGCTGACCGGCAATATCGGCCGCCGCGGCGTGGGCGTGAACCCGCTGCGCGGCCAGAACAACGTGCAAGGCTCCTGCGATATGGGATCTTTCCCGCACGAATTGCCGGGCTACCGCCACGTCAAAAATCAGGACGTGCGCGACATTTATCAACAGATTTGGGGCGTCCAGATCGACAGCGAGCCGGGGCTGCGCATCCCCAACATGCTGGATGCCGCGGTCGAGGGTACGTTCAAGGGGCTTTACTGCCAGGGTGAGGATATCCTGCAATCGGACCCGGACACCAAACACGTCGCCGCCGGCCTGGCCGCGATGGAATGCGTCATCGTGCATGACCTTTTCCTGAACGAGACGGCGAATTACGCGCATGTGTTTTTGCCCGGCTCGACCTTTCTGGAAAAGGACGGGACCTTTACCAATGCCGAACGCCGGATCAACCGCGTGCGCGAGGTGATGAAACCGCTGAACGGCTATGCCGACTGGGAGGTGACGCAGCTTCTGGCAAATGCGATGGGCGCGGGCTGGACCTATACCCACCCGACGCAAATCATGGACGAAATCGCGCTGACCACGCCCAGCTTTGCCGGCGTGTCCTATGACGTTCTGGAGGAGAAAGGCTCCGTCCAGTGGCCCTGCAACGAGGCGCATCCCGATGGCACGCCCTTGATGCATGTGGACGGGTTCATGCGCGGCAAGGGGCGGTTCATCGTCACCGAATATGTGGCGACCGAGGAAAAATCCGGCCCGCGCTTCCCGCTGCTGCTGACCACCGGGCGCATCCTGTCGCAATATAACGTCGGTGCGCAGACGCGGCGCACCGATAACAGCCTGTGGCATGACGAGGACCTGCTGGAAATCCACCCGCATGACGCCGAACTGCGCGGCCTGAAGGACGGCCAATGGATCAAGCTGGCCTCGCGCTCGGGCGAGACCACGCTGCGCGCCAAGGTGTCGGACCGCATGTCGCCGGGTGTGGTCTATACCACCTTCCACCATCCCGACACGCAGGCCAACGTCATCACCACCGATTTTTCGGACTGGGCCACCAACTGCCCGGAATACAAGGTGACGGCGGTGCAGGTGTCGCACTCCAACGGCCCGACAGACTGGCAGGAGGAGTATAACGCACAGGCAGCGCAATCGCGCCGCATCCTGCCAGCGGCGGAATAAGCCATGGTTTCCCCGTGGGTTACACACAGTGCGGCGGGCCTTTCGGTCCGCCGGGAGGGCGTGCGCGACATCAACCGTTCCCTCCCCGAAGAAACGCCGGTCGCCTTGGTCTTTGACGGGACCACGGCGGCGGTGATGATGGCGACGCCCGATGATCTGGCCGATTTCGCCCTAGGCTTTGCCCTGACCGAAGGGTTCATCACGCATCCCGAGGATGTGGCCGAATTCGAGATCGTCCCCCATGATCTGGGCATCGAGGCGCGGTTCTGGCTGACCGGCGACCGCTCGGAAGCGCTGAAAACCCGGCGGCGCAATATGCTGGGTCCCGTCGGATGCGGGCTTTGCGGTATCGACAGCCTGGAGCAGGCCATTCGCAGCCTGCCCGTGCTTGCCCCCGGCAAAACCGCAGTCAGCCAATGCGACGTGGCGCGCGCGACCGATGCGTTGCGCGCCCACCAGCCGCTGCATGATTTGACCCGCGCGGTTCACGCTGCCGGTTTCATGCGCCCCGGCGGACAGATCCTGTGCGCGCGCGAGGATGTGGGCCGCCACAATGCGCTGGATAAGCTGATCGGCGCGATGGCACATCAGGGCATCGATCCGCGCGAGGGTGCGATCGTGCTGACGTCGCGCGTATCGGTCGAAATGGTGCAGAAGACGGTGATCGCCGGCTGCCCGGTTCTGATCGCCGTATCCGCGCCGACAGCCCATGCGCTGCGCCTGGCCGACCGTGCCGGGCTGACGCTGGCGGCGTTTGCGCGCGAAGGCGGGTTTGATCTTTATTCCCATCCAGACCGTATCCAGACAGGAGCCTGCAATGCAGCCTGACAAACTGATCATGATGATCAACCAGATCGCCACCTATTTCAAAACGCAGCCCGGCACAGGTCAGGCCGAAAGTGTTGCCGCTCACATCAATGATTTCTGGGAACCCCGGATGCGCGCCAAACTGGCCGATCATGTTGCGGCCGGTGGCAAGGGTTTGTCGCCGCTGGCACTGGACGCCTGCGCGTTTATCCGTGTTCCGGCCGAATAGGCCACCACCAACACCCTCCCGTGCACCTCAGGGCCATTCCCGCATCATTGCGGAAATGGCCCTGCTTTTTTGTCCTATTTCTCGGGGATCAGGCCGCGCGGGTTGAACCGCAGGACCAGCAACAGCACCAGCCCCATGGTAAACAGCCGCATATGCGCCGCCGAATCCAGCATGTGGGTCTTCAACCAGTAGCCATCCGTCATCCCCGCAGTGATGATATCCATCAGCAACCTGCCCATCGGCTCGACCTGAACCCAGAGGAACCAGATCAGGAAGCCACCCAGAACAGCGCCAAAGTTATTGCCGGACCCGCCGACAATCACCATCACCCAGATCAGGAAGGTAAACCGCAGCGGCTGATACGCGCTCGGCGTCAGCTGGCTGTCCAGCGTGGTCATCATTGCGCCTGCGATGCCGCAAATGGCGCTGCCCAGAATGAACACCTGCAAGTGCCGCCGTTTGACATCCTTGCCCATCGCCTCCGCTGCAACCTCGTTATCGCGGATCGCGCGCAGCATGCGCCCCCACGGGCTGGCCAGCGATTTCTGTGCCATCCATAGCAGCACCAGCAGAACCGCCAGAAACAGCCCGGCATAGAGCAGCTTGACATAGAGCGTCGAGGCCATGACCGGATCCAGACCCAAACCCGCCGCACGCTCGACAAATCCGGAATCACCCTGAAGATCAATCTCGTAAGGCACCGGACGCGGGATGCCGATCACGTTTTTCACCCCGCGCGACAGCCAATCCTCATTCTTCATCACGGCGATGATGATCTCGGCAATGCCCAGCGTCGCAATCGCCAGATAGTCCGAACGCAGTCCCAGCGCCGTCTTGCCGATCAGCCATGCGGCCCCTGCCGCAAAAACGCCGCCCACCGGCCAGGCCAGCAATACCGGAAGGCCCAGCCCGCCAAGATACCCGGTCGCCGCCGGATCAATCGCCTCGATCGCCGCAACGCCGGGGTCCAGCACCGCGCGATAGATGAAAAATCCCACCACCAGCAGGGCAATCATGGCAACCGTCCGCGGCCAGCCTTTGGCCATCGCCCGATACAGCAGCACAGCGGCCGTAATGGTCGCCGCACCCATCACCATGGCCAGAACGACGCGCACGCCGCCGGCGGCAAACGCGCCTTCGGTCGGCGGCATCGACACCAGCACCGTCGCCAGCCCGCCCAGCGCGACAAAGCCCATGATCCCGATGTTGAACAGCCCCGCAAAGCCCCATTGCAGGTTAACGCCCAGCGCCATGATGGCGGAAATCAACCCCATATTCAGGATCAGAATGGCGGCATTCCAGCTTTGCAAAAATCCGGTCAGCAGGATCAGAACGCCGACAATGGCAAACAGGCTGACATTTTTGACCGTGGTGTTCATACCGACTGCCCCTTGAACAATCCCGTTGGCCTGAACAGCAGAACGATCAGCAAGATCACGAAGCTGACGGCAAACTTGTAATCCGTACTCAGCAACTGAACCAGACCATCCGGCGCCAGACTGTCAGGCAACAAATAGCCCAGCACCTTTTTCCACGCATAGGTAATCGTCACCTCCGAAAACGCGATCACAAACCCGCCCGCAATGGCGCCCAACGGATTGCCCAGGCCACCAACAATGGCACTGGCAAATATCGGCAACAAAAGTTGAAAATACGTGAACGGCTTAAAGGATTTATCCAGCCCGTACAGCACCCCCGCAGTCGTCGCCAGCGCCGCTACGATGATCCAGGTCAGCATCACCACCCGCTCCGGGTTCACCCCCGACAGCAACGCCAGATCCTCGTTATCGGAATAGGCGCGCATGGATTTGCCCGCGCGGGTGCGGTTCAAAAACCAAAACAGCAGCGCCACCACGACAACCGCCGTCACCAGCGTGATTGCCTGCGTCGATCTGATCGCCAGCCCCTCGTCCAGCCCGGTCATTTCCCTGAACGTGCGGGCCGAAATCAGGAACCGCTCGCCATCCAGAAACTGCTGATCGTCCGGCCCGATGATGAACCGCACGATGCCGTTCATGATGAACATCACGCCCATCGACACGATCACCAGGATCACCGGCTTCGCCTTTTTCTCGCGGTAAAAGCGATAAACCAGCCGATCCGTCGCCAACAATAGGCCGATACAGCCCAAAATGCCAATGGGCAGCGCCAACAGCGCCGTCGGAAGCGGCCCCAGGCTGACGCCAATCGACTGCAACCACCAGGTTGCCAGCACTGTCACCATCGCGCCAAAGGCCATCGTGTCACCATGGGCAAAGTTGGAGAAACGCAGGATGCCATATATCAGCGTGACCCCCAGCGCACCCAGCGCCAGCTGGCTGCCATAGGCGATGCCGGGGACCAGCACGTAATTCGCAACTGCGATGATTGCGTTGAGAAAATCCATCAGTCACTCTCTCCGCTGGTCAGCCAGTTATTCGCAATGAAATGCTGCATCGTCATCCCCCGAGGAAGCTTTTGCGCACGTCTTCGTCCGCCAACAGGTCTTTGCCAGTGCCCGAATAGGCGTTCGCCCCCTGCACCAGCACATACCCCTTGTCGGCAATCTCAAGCGCCTGACGCGCGTTCTGCTCGACCATCAGGATCGGAATGCCCGTGCGCGCCACGTCAATGATACGGTCAAACAGCTCGTCCATCACGATGGGGCTGACCCCCGCGGTCGGCTCGTCCAGCATCAGCACCTTGGGCTGCGTCATCAGCGCACGGCCCACGGCCACCTGCTGGCGCTGCCCGCCGGACAATTCGCCCGCGGCCTGATGGCGCTTGTCGCGCAGGATCGGGAACAGATCGTAAATCTGCTCCATCGTGCCGGAATAGTCATCCGTGCGGATGAAGGCGCCCATCTCCAAATTCTCCTCCACCGTCATGGAGGCGAATATGTTGTTCGTCTGCGGCACAAATCCCATGCCCTTGGCAACCCGGTCCTGCGGCGACAGGGCGGTGATATCCTCGCCGTTCAGTCGCACATTCCCGGCGCGCAGATCCAGCATTCCGAAAACCGCCTTCATCGCGGTCGATTTGCCTGCGCCATTCGGGCCGACGATCACCGCAATCTCGCCCTTATCCACCGAAATCGTGCAGTCATGCAGGATGTCGGGCCCCTTGCCGTACCCGCCTGTCATCGCCTCCCCAATCAGAAACGGCCCGCCCGGCGCCGCCGTTGCCGTGCCGCCACCGCGAACCGGCTCGGCGCTGCCGCCACCGCGCGGATTGGCGATGGACACGTCCTTGTTGCCCCGGTCGCCATAGGGATCGCTGCTCATATTTCTTCTTGCTCCAAATATCCCGGGGGAGCGTTGAATTTCCCCGGAAATTCAACGCAGGGGGCAGCGCCCCCAAGGCGGCGACAGCGGCGCGTCACGCCGTCACCTTGTCGCGGTTCTTCAGCCCGGTGCCCAGATATGCCTCGATCACTTGCTCATTGGCCTTGATCTCGGCCAGGCTGCCGGTGGCCAGAACACGGCCCTCGGCCATGCAGATAACCGGACCGCACAGGCGGCCGATGAAATCCATGTCATGCTCGATCACCACAAAGGTATAGCCACGCTCGGCGTTCAGGCGCAGGATGGCGTCGCCGATGACATTCAGCAGCGTGCGGTTCACGCCGGCCCCAACCTCGTCCAGAAACACGATGCGCGCATCGACCATCATGGTGCGGCCCAATTCCAGCAGCTTTTTCTGGCCGCCAGAAATCTGGCCCGCCTTTTGTTCGGACAGATGCTGAATGGTCAGAAACTCCAGCACCTCGTCGGCCTTGGCGCGCAGTGCGCGCTCCTCGTCCGCGATACGCTTGCGCCCGAACCAGGTGTTCCACAGCCGCTCGCCCGACTGGCCGCCCGGCACCATCATCAGGTTCTCGCGGCAGGTCATCGAGTGGAATTCGTGAGCGATCTGAAACGTGCGCAGGACGCCCTTGTGAAACAGCTCGTGCGGCGCAAGGCCGGTGATATCCTCGCCGCCCATGGTGACGCGGCCGGACGTTGGTGTGTGAACCCCTGCAATCACGTTGAACAGTGTCGTCTTGCCCGCGCCGTTGGGGCCGATCAAACCGGTGATCGCGCCCTCCTCGAAGGTCAGGCTGGCACCGTCCACGGCGTGAAATCCGCCGAAATGCCTGTGCAGATTGTCAACAGCGATCATCAACGTGCCTCTTGCCCCAGGGGCGCCGCGCGTGGCGGGGCCTTTTCAATCTGTGCCGCTTATAGAAAGCCCGGCTTGTTTCGCAACAGTGGCGTTACCCTCTGCCTGCGGTAAAGCGTCCAAAAGTGGCCCGGATGTGCATCCGAACCACAGTTTTGCTGCGAGTACCGGCCAATCAGCGGAAGCCGACCGTGACCATCTTGCCATCCTTCATTTCGATCTCGCGGTAGCTGCCGGCGGTTTCGCCGTTACCGATCAGCTCGACCGCAGCGGCGCCGACATAGTCGATTTCGCCGCCGTCCTTGAGGATCTGCAATGCCTTGCCCAGATCGCCGGGCAGGATTTCCTCGCCCGGCGCGTTGGCGATATCCATGATCTTGTCCTTGTAGACGGACGGATCGGTTGATCCGGCGGCCTGCATCGCCAACAGGATCATCGCGGCGGCATCATAGGATTCGGCGGAAAACGCGCTGGTTGAATCAAAACCGGCCTCTTTACTCATTTCGGTAAAGCGGTCCGCGCCTTCGCCGTCGGCGTTGGGATGCTGGCCAAAGGAGCCTTCGGTCGCGCTGGCGAAATTTTTCTCCAGCGTTTCGGACACCATGCCGTCGGGATACATGAAGGTATCGAACGCACCCGAATCCAGCGCCGCGTTGATGATCCCCGCTCCGCCCTGATCGATGTAACCGACCACGACCAGAACTTCGCCGCCGGCCGAGGCCAGCGCGCCGACTTCGGCGGAATAGTCCGCCTTGCCGTCTTCATGGGCCGAATTCAGCGTGACAGTGCCACCCGATTCGGTGAACGACGCCTCGAACGCGTCGGCCAGACCCTTGCCATAGTCGTTGTTGGTGTAGGTCACGGCGACTTCGCTGATGCCGCGCTCGTTCAGGATGTCGGCCATGACCTGACCCTGGCGGGCATCGGACGGCGACGTGCGGAAGAACAGGCCGTTATCCTCGACCGTGCTGAGCGCGGGGGACGTCGCCGAGGGCGAAATCATCACAACGCCGTTCGGAATGGCCGCGTTTTGCAGGACCGCGCCCGTCTCGCCCGAGCACATGCCGCCGATGATGCCGACAACCCCGTCTGACGTAATCAACCGCTCGGCCGAGGCGACGGCGAGGCTGGCATCGATGCAGCCGGTGTCACCCTCGACGGAGGCAACCGTCTGGCCGTCCATGAAGTTGCCCGACTCGTTGATTTGCGCGATCGCCAGTTTCGCACCAGCGGCCATATTCGGCGACAGCGATTCCAGCGGTCCGGTGAATCCCAGCAGGATTCCCAGCTTGACGTCTTCGGCGTGGGCGGCACCGGCCATCAGGGCGGTCGCGGCGGTGGCCATCATTAGTTTTTTCATTATCGTCTCCCATTCGTTGGAACATAGGTCCGATCCGGAGCGTAATCAGAGCGCAGGAAGAAGAAAAGCCTCTTCCACAGCGGCGCCGCTTATAGTCTTGTCGGCCAATATCGCCGCACATGGTGCAAAAACGCCCTGCCCGGAGATGTTCCGGACAGGGCGCGCGGCGTTCAGATGTGGACGCGATCAGCCCAGATCGGCTTCGGCCAGAATCTCCTCAAAGGCTTCTTTGGCCTTTCTTGGCATCTTGGCGTCCATGAAATCGTCCGGAACGGGGGCGTCGCCGACCTGAACGACCATGACCATACCCATACCGGTATGGGGCGTGCATTTGACGCCCAGAACGCCCTCGGCGGTCAGCTCGACGTCGATCTCTTCGTTGATCTTGCCCTTGAACGCCTCGTACCCTTCGGGCAGCATGCCTTTCATGCTTTCGGCATTGTGGCCCTTGTCGGTGGGCAGGAACTTGATGGTGTCACCCACTTCGGCAGATACAAAGCGCGGCTCGAAAACCATGACGCCGGCCTCGCCCTTGTTCAACATCTTGACCTCGTGCACCTCGGCCATGGCCAAGGCAGGGACAAGCGCCAGAACCGACGCGGCGATCATTGTCTTGAAAGTCATATAGTGTCCTTTTTCAGGTGGTATATCCGCCGCGATGCATCACGGCGGAGCCGTTTTTTCAAACGCCTGTACCGGGACCTAAGCGCGACTGGAGGAATTTCCATGCCCGCATGCCGGCACAAAGTGTCGCATCGCCAGAAATCAGGTATTCCAGGTGACTGCAACACCCGGCGCGACCTGCATCACTCGGCGGCCGCGTTTGCGCGCAGCACCTCAAGCGGTACGATATCCAACGCGCGCAGATGCGTGGCGTCCAGTCGGACCCTGGGCGCGCAGCCCTCGTCATGGGCCTGCGCGAACCGCGCGGCGCACAGGCACCAATGGTCGCCCGGCGCCAACCCGGCAAAGCCGAACTCGGGGCGCGGCGTGCTAAGATCATTGCCGACATATTTCGAGAACGCCAGAAATTCGGCGGTCATCTGCGCGCAAACGGTGTGGCTGCCGCGATCCTCGGCGCAGGTATTGCAATGCCCATCGCGGAAAAATCCGGTGACAGGATCGGTCTGGGAACAGGGCGCCAGCGGCCCGCCCAAAACGTTGACAGGATCGTCCTTTTGCATCTGCATCACCCCTTTGCTGCTGCCCGCCAGCCTAACACGCCCGGCGCGGTCGGCAAGCGGCGCCTAGCGAAACCGGTCTGCCAGCTTTTGCAGGGCGCTGCGGTTGTCCGGTGCCTCCGGCGTCTTTTCGGGCTGGGGGGCGCTGGCGGGTGGTTTGGCGTCCCCCGGCTTGCCGCCAGAGGACCGCGCAGGCGCCGTGCGCTGCGCCACCGCATTTTGAAAACGGCCCGCGTCGCCGTCAGCCAGATAGGGCGCGCCGTCGCTGATGCCGCGCAGCACGTCATCCAGCCAATCCCGATCCGCCTTGGCGAAATCGTTCAGCACATAGCCCGGCACCGCCTCCTTGCGGCCCGGATGGCCGACACCCATGCGCACCCGGCTGTAATGCGGGCCGATATGCTGGTGAATGGACCGCAGCCCGTTATGCCCCGCATGGCCACCGCCATCCTTTACCCGCAGCTTGCCGGGGGCGAGATCAATCTCGTCATGGAACACGGTGATGTCTGTCGGCTCCAGCTTGTAGAACCGCATCGCCTCGCCCACCGATTGCCCGCTGAGGTTCATGAATGTGCCGGGTTTGAGCAGCAGCACCTTGGCACCGCCCAGCTTGCCCTCGCAGGCGTGCCCCTGAAACCGCGCCTTCCATGGGCCAAAGCCGTGATCCGCCGCGATCCGGTCCAACGCCATGAACCCGATATTGTGCCGGTTGCCCGCATATTTCGCGCCGGGATTTCCCAGCCCTGCAAAGATCAGCATGGGATGCCTCGTCGATTGCCCTCTATCGGGTTTAGGCGGCGCCGCGCCCGGAAGCAATAGCAGCCCCCTGTCAGGCATATCCGTCTGGGCAAGACCCTGAAACGAAAAACGCGGCCCCCAAGGGCCGCGTTTCGGGAAATCAGCCTTGGCCGAAGATCACTCGTCCGTCGGGGGGACGTCCGCATCCTGCTCGATGGTCGGCACTTCGCCTGCATCGACATCGTCTTCGTCATCGCCATCCGATTTCAGCGCCGACGGTGCTGTCACGTTGCAAATCATGAAGTCACGGTCCTTGATCACCAGTTCCGCGCCCTCGGGCAGCTCGATATCCGAAATCGTGATCGTGTCACCCAGATTGACCAGCTTGCGCATGTCAACAATCAGCGCGTCGGGAATGTCGCCCGCCGTGACGATCAGCTCGACTTCGCCGCGAACGGTTGTCATGACACCGCCCTTGGTGATGGCCGGGCACTCGTCCTCGTGCTGGAAGTCGATGGGGATGAACAGGTTGATCTTGGTCGTCCGCTTGAGGCGCATCAGGTCCAGATGCGTCGGCAGATCCTTGACCACATCACGCTGAACATCGCGGCAGATGACGCGCACATCGTCGTGGCCGTCAACCTTGAGGTTGAACAGGGTCGACTTGAAACGGCCCTTCTTCAGCTTCTTGAGCAGCTCGTTGAACGGAATGTTGATCGGCAACGGGTCGTTGTCACCACCAAAAACGATACCCGGAACCATGCCAGCGCGGCGTGCGGCACGAGCGGCGCCCTTGCCTGTCCCCGTGCGTTCCTGGGCTTGAAGATCAGGAATTTCTCCAGCCATGTGTAATTCTCCATACATAAAGGCGGGGCTCCTCCAAGGCTGTAGCCCCGCGTGAAGTCGCCCGCTTAGTCGAATTCTGCCCAAAGGGGAAGAGCAAATATACCGCGCCTAGCCCCGGTCCAGCAACAGGCCCAGAGGGCGCCCGCCCAGCACATGCATGTGCAGATGCGGCACCTCCTGCAACGCGTGCGCGCCGGCATTGGCGATAATGCGGAATCCGCCATCGGTATCGGCGCCGCTCAGCTTCATCAGGCGGCAGACCTCGCCAATGGCGCGGTTGAAATCGACGATTTCAGCGTCGCTCGCTTCGGCGATGAAGTGATCATAGGTGACATACGCCCCCTTGGGGATGACCAGAACATGCACCGGCGCCTGCGCAGCAATATCATGAAAGGCAAGGCTATGCTCGGTTTCCAGCACGGTGCTGTTCGGGATCTCGCCGCGCAGGATCTTGGCAAAGATATTCTGGTCGTCATACTCAAAGCTCATCGTGTTTCCTCAATCTGCAAACAGGTGGTCGGTGTGCGCAATGCGTAATGCGGGATCATAGCCGATGCTCAGGAATTTAGAAATCGGCACGGCGTTCTCTTCGGGGCGCGCGCCTTGGCGCATGATGTAGTGATGCTCAAACTCGGCATCGCGGATCTTGTCGCTTTCATATGTCGTCTCGCCCCGGATGGTGGGCAACAGCCGTTCCAGCGTTTCCGGTGATGTCTGCTCTCCCGCCAGGCCAACGCGCCGCGCATGGCCGATAAGGTAGTCATCGGTGAAATCGCACTGGATCTCCAGCAGGCGCGTGGTGGATCTGTCACCGTAGAAATCCTGCAACAGATCCAGATTGCCGGGGTCCATGCAGACAATCATTCGGTCGGTATCGTGATAATCAAACAGCATCCGCATCAAGGCGCGGCGATGGCGCGTCCGCTTGCCCAGACTGGCCTGAATACCGCCCAGGTCGGGCAGATCGCCGCCCTCCTCATTGAACAGGTATTCAGCCGCCGGTAGATTCGTGACCTGCCGGATACTGTGCAGCAACCGCTTGGCAACGTGCCACTTCTTGCACACCAGTATCATCAGCTCGCGGTGGCGCCCCAGCGTGCTTTCTGTTTCCCAGAACCGGCGGGCAAAGCGGCGGCCGATCCGGCCCCGCCCGGTCAGAAACGTGAACAGATTGCGCCCCTCGTTCGAGATTTTGAACGTCGCGGCATCATTGGCATATAGCGCCGCCAGCCGCGCCTTCAGCTCGGTCGCCTCGGGGCTGATCTTGCGGGCGAACAGAAAATCCTGCCCCAAAAGCAGATCGTAATGATCATTGTAGAAGGTCTGCGGCATCCCGTAATCGGTAAACATCAAAAACGTCAGCGTCCGCGTCTCAATTTCCGTGCCGGGAACGATATGGCGCACAAGCGTCTGAAAAAACGTCTCATCCGGAATCCAGGTGGTGCGGAAAAAGCGGACAACATCCGGCCGTTCGCGCACAAAATCAAGGATCCACTCCACCGTGCGGCGCCGCAAACACCACCACTGGCTGCCGATCTGCACCTGAATATCATGCGGAATTTCCCGGCTCAGCCCCAGACGCTTTTGCAGGTTCAGCGCGGCATCAAACACCCGCTTGTGTTTGCGTTCGTTGACAAAGTGGCGATAAATCAGCCGCTCTTCCTTCATGCCGGTCTTGATCCAGTCGCTTTCGAAATAATCATAGCTTTCGATGTAGTCGACGTCGCGCGCATCCAGAAACTCATGCGCATAACGGGCCGATTTGATCGCCGCGCAGTCGCCGGACAGCATGTAGAAATGTGTGGCGCGCGGAAATGCCTGAACAGCGGCCTCAACCGCCAACAGCGTCGCCTGCACCAGCGTCCATTCGCCCCAGCCACATCTGACACGCCTGCGCGCAAAGCAGACATTCGGGTTATCCGCCAGCGCCGCCTTTATCTGCGCAAACTGGGACGCATCGGCGCGCCCGTCAAAATGGATGGAAATGCAATCGCCCACAGCTGTCAGCATTTCAGCCTGAGCAATGACGGCCTCGGGGTCCTTGTGACACAAAAGAATGTAGGCAATTTTCGCCATATGGGAAACAGACTACCCCTTGCTCTGCCGATTGTTTGCAATGATAATCTTGATCAAACACCGATTAAACCGCAATATGCGCGTTTTACCACAGCGGTAGCTAATAAGTCCTGAACAGGACATGGCAGGTTGGGCAAGGGCGGCGATCATGGGGTTTCCCGGCACATGGATGACACAAAGCGAAAGCGTGGTGTACCGCGTGGTGCCCAAATGCGCCTGCTCCACCATTGGCCAGATCATGTACTACTCCGACCATGGCAGCTTTTACGACGGCGATATCCATGACGCCAAACAGGGCCTGCATAAATGGGCGATGGATGACAGCCAGCCGCTGATCTCGGCCAATGTGCGCACACATACCTCCTATGCGTTCACCTGCGTTCGCAACCCGTACACCCGCATTCTCAGCAGCTTTTTCGACAAGATCTGCGGCATCCAGCGCAACGGCAAACGCTACCGCGGCAAACTCGTGCCGCTGCTGGTGCAGAAATACGGGATCGAGGTGGGCGGCGACGACGGCAAGCAGGAGTTTGACCAGATCGCCAGCTTCCGCCGGTTTTTGCTGTTCGCGCGCGACACCATCCGCTGGCGCCGCCCGATGGAGCCGGACATCCACTGGTCGGCCATGTCGGGCCATATCGGCACCTATATCGCCAATGGCGGCACCTATGACCGCATCTTCTGGACCGAAACGTTCAATGACGGAATGCAGGACGTTCTGGACGCGATTCAGACGCCGTATCAGGTGGATCTGGCCGCCATTCCCCGCTTCAACGAAAGCGAAGGGCACGGCCCCAAGCGCGCCCACCCGGTTGCGGACTATTTCGACGATCTGTCAATGCACCTGATGTACGAAATCTACAAACGCGACTTCGAGCTGTTCAAATACGATTTCGAAGACCCATCGAACAAAATGCCCATCGGCGAGATTGACCTGAACGAGGTGCACGCAAAGCTGGGCGAATAATTCCAGCCGCGCGCCCGTTTCAGGCGATGGATTTGGGTATTTTCACCAAGAAAAGCCTTAATGCGTCTCCCAAAGACCCTGCGGTTTCTTTTTTACGCGCTTTAACTACTTCTTCACCTGCACCTGCCATACTCAGCCGTGCGGTACAGGCTGGGGAGCCGATGACCGCCCAAGGAAAAGCCGCGCCCCGGCATCCGGTTTGCATCGCGAACGCTGCGACCGACGCCGGACACCGGGGTGCGCACCTTGGGTTTTTTCTTGGTGAAAATACCCAAATCCACCGGCTGCACCGCGCGCTAAAGCTTGGAATTGCGCGCGGCGCTGCGATCAGATCAGGCCTTCGGCGGCGAACAGCGCCTTGACGTCCGCCTCAGGCCGTGCACCATAATGCGAGATGACTTCGGCTGCGGCAATGCAGCCCATGCGCCCGGCGACAGCCAGCGATTTTCCGGTGGTCAGGCCATACAGGAAACCTGCGGCGAATTGATCGCCCGCGCCGGTGGTGTCGACAGGGGAGATGCGCGCGACCGGCACATCGACGCGCCTGTCACCGCGCATGATGATCACGTCCGCGCCCGACCGTGTGCAGACCACAAGCCCCGTCTTGGCGGCGGCCTGCGCCAGCGCGCTGTCCAGATCCTCGGTTTCGTATAGCGAGGACCATTCGTGTTCGTTTCCGATCACGTAATCCAGCCCCCGGATCAGGCTGCGAAAATCGCTGCGATGCCGGTCGACGCAAAAGGGATCACTCAGCGAAATGCCGGCCATGCCGCCCGCGTTGCGGCATGCCTCGGCCGCCGCCGCCAAGGCCGCCTTGCCCTTGGGTTTGTCGAACAGATACCCCTCCAGCAGCAGCAGATCCGCGCCCACCACGATCGCATCCGGCACGTCGGCTGCGCCCAGTTCGGTCGAGATGCCCAGGTAGGTGTTCATTGACCGCTCGCCATCTGGCGAGACGAAAATCATGCAGCGCGAGGTCGGCAGTTCGCCTTGCGCGACCGGCGTATTGACAAAATCGGTGCCGACGCGCGCCAGATCGTCCGCATAGGCGCGGCCCAGTTCGTCATCGCGCACGCGGCCGATGAATCCGGTGCTCAGCCCCAGCGCGCCAAGCCCGGCCATGGTGTTGGCGACCGATCCGCCCGCCATCTGAACGCGGTTGTCCATCGCTGCATACAGGGCCTCGCCCCGCTCGGCGTCGATCAGTTGCATGACACCCTTGTCGATGCCCATCTGCGCCAGAAACGCATCGTCGCTGCGGCAAATCACGTCCACCACGGCATTCCCGATGCCGACGGCCTGATAGTTTTTCATGGTGTCTTGTCCTCATAGGGGCACAGGTCGCGGATCAGGCATGTGGGGCACATGGGCTTGCGCGCCTTGCAGTGGTAGCGGCCATGCAGGATCAGCCAGTGATGCGCATGGTGTTGAAAATCTGCCGGGATATGATCCTCCAGCGCGCGCTCGACCGCGACGACATCCTTGCCGGGGCAGATGCCGGTGCGGTTGCCGACGCGGAATATATGCGTATCGACGGCCTGCGCGGGCATGTTCCACCACATGTTCAGCACCACATTTGCCGTCTTGCGCCCCACCCCCGGCAGCGATTGCAGCGCGGCGCGGGAATTGGGCACTTCGCCGTCATATTCATCGACCAGGATCTGGCTCAGCTTGATGACGTTTTTTGCCTTTTGCCGGTAGAGGCCGATGGATTTTATATGATCGGTCACGCCCTCCAGCCCAAGATCCAGCATTTTCTGCGGGGTATCGGCAATACGGAACAGATCATGCGTGGCGCGGTTCACGCCCGCATCGGTGGCCTGCGCGCTCAGCGCGACAGCCACGACCAGCGTATAGGCGTTGGTGTGGTGCAGCTCGCCCTCGGGGTGCGGCTGCGCCTCTTGAAACCGCTCGAAAATGGCGCGGATCGTGTGATAGTCGAGTTGCTTGCTCATAGGTGCAACCCTATGGCCGGATTTGCGCCATTGCGCAACATTCGGGTCGCGGCGGTGGCCGTGCGTGCCTAAATTGACCCCATCATCAGGGAGCCCGCCAAATGCCGTCACAGCAAAGCTATCATTTCGATGTCATGCGCCGCGCCATCGCGGTGATCGACGCGGGCGGCCCGGCCATGACGCTGGAGCAGATCGCCGCGCAGATGGGGATGAGCGCGGCACATTTTCAGCGTATTTTCTCGGCTTGGGTCGGGGTTTCGCCAAAACGCTACCAGCAATATCTGACGCTTGGCCATGCCAAGGCGCTGCTGGACGATCGCTGCACTATGCTGGAAGTGGCAAATGAGGCAGGATTGTCCGGCACCGGGCGGCTGCACGATCTGTTCGTGCGGTGGGAGGCGATGAGCCCCGGCGATTTTGCCCGCAAGGGGGACGGGCTGGCCGTGCATTGGGGTTGGTTCGACAGCCCCTTTGGCCCCGCGCTGGTGATGGGCACGGCCAAGGGGATCTGCGGCATCGGCTTTGCCGCTGAACCGGGCGATCCGGCGGTCATGGCCGACCTCACCGCCCGCTGGCCCAAGGCCACATTCATCGAGGCGCCCGAGCGTTTGCGCCCGTGGGTAGAGGCCGCTTTGGGCGCGCGCGGTCAGACTCCGCTGCACCTGATAGGCGCGCCCTTCCAGATCAAGGTGTGGGAGGCGCTGCTGGCCGTGCCGCCCGGCCATGTCACCACCTACAGCCAGATTGCCGGCGCCATCGGCCATCCAAAGGCGGTGCGCGCCGTTGGCACTGCGGTGGGGCGCAACCCGATTGGCCTGCTGATCCCCTGCCACCGCGCGCTGCGCAAATCGGGCGCACTGGGCGGGTATCATTGGGGCCTGCCGGTCAAGCGCGCGATGCTGGCCTATGAGAGCGCCCGCGCCGACGCCTGATGCAAAAGGACGCATGACACATAAAATTGCGCGGATACCTGCCGATTTGCGCGCTTTTCCGTGTTGGGCATCGCCGCGCCTGCGCCTATAGTGCGCCCATAATCACGGCCACGTCCGGGGCAGTCCGGACACCCAACTCCGAACAAAACACGAGGCGACCCAACCATGATCCGAGCAAGAACACCCATCCTGATCGCGGCCGGCGCCGCGCTGGCCTTTACCGCGGCCTGCGACGGGCCGCAGAACCTGCAAGGTATGGGCGGCACCAACCGCACGCAGCAGGGCGCGCTGATCGGCGGTCTTGCCGGGGCGCTGACTGGCGCAGCGGCCAGCGACAAGAAGGGCAAGGGCGCGCTGATCGGCGGCGCCATCGGTGCCATCGGCGGCGCCGCAATCGGCAACGCGCTGGACAAGCAGGAGGCCGAGCTGCGCCGCGATCTGGACAATGACCGCGTGCAGATCAACAATACCGGCGACCGTCTGATCGTAACGCTGCCGCAGGATATCCTGTTTGCCGTCGACAGCTCGACCGTCAATCGCGGCCTGCGCAATGATCTGCTGACGGTGGCCGACAGCCTGCAAAACTATCCTGCCAGCTCGGTTCAGGTGGTGGGTCATACGGACAACACCGGCGCCGCCGCCTATAACCAGAAACTGTCCGAGCGGCGCGCGAATGCGGTGGCCGATGTGCTGATGGATGGCGGCGTTGCGTTCAACCGCATCAATGCCTTTGGCCGCGGCGAGGATCAGCCCGTCGCATCCAACCTGACCGCCGAGGGCAAGGCGCAGAACCGCCGCGTCGAAATCGTGATCCTGCCCAACGCGCGCACGTAATCCGCGCCCCGCGCAAGCAGATGAAAAAGCCCCGGCACCTGTCCGGGGCTTTTTTCTGCGCGCCTCATCCGCGCCCGCTTTCTTGACCATTGCCGCCCACCGCGCTACCGCAATGCCCATCAGCGCATCATCCCGAAAAGGACAGCCCACATGAGCAACCCTTCGCTTCTTATTCTGCCCGGTGACGGGATCGGCCCCGAAGTCATGGCCGAAGTGACCAAGGTCATCGACTGGTACGGCGCCAAGCGCGACCTGCCATTTGACGTGACCACCGATCTGGTCGGCGGCTGCGCCTATGACGAGCACGGCACGCCCCTGCATGATGACACGATGGCAAAGGCGCAAGAGGTGGACGCGGTCCTGCTGGGCGCCGTGGGCGGCCCGAAATACGACGATCTGGAATTCTGCGACAAGCCCGAGCGCGGCCTCTTGCGCCTGCGCAAGGAAATGGACCTGTTCGCCAACCTGCGCCCCGCGCAATGCTTTGACGCACTGGCGGATTTTTCCTCGCTGAAAAAGGAGGTCGTCGCGGGCCTTGATATCATGATCGTGCGCGAGCTGACCTCGGGCATCTATTTCGGCGAGCCGCGCGGCATTTTCGAGGAAAACGGCGAGCGTGTGGGCATCAATACCCAGCGTTACACCACGTCCGAAATCGACCGTGTCGCGCGCGCCGCGTTCGAGCTGGCCCGCCGCCGTTCGGGCAAGGTCTGCTCGATGGAGAAGGCCAACGTGATGGAATCGGGCATCCTGTGGCGCGAGGTCGTCACAGCCGTTCACGCCGAAAGCTATGCCGATGTGCAGCTGTCGCATATGTATGCCGATGCGGGCGCAATGCAGCTGTGCCGCAACCCCAAACAGTTCGATGTGATCGTCACCGACAACCTGTTCGGTGATCTGCTGTCGGATGCCGCCGCGATGCTGACCGGCAGCCTGGGGATGCTGCCCTCTGCCAGCCTTGGCGCGCCGATGGCCAATGGCCGGCCCAAGGCGCTGTACGAGCCGGTGCATGGCTCGGCCCCCGATATCGCCGGTCAGGGCAAGGCGAACCCGATTGCCTGCATCCTCAGCTTTGCCATGGCGCTGCGCTATTCCTTCGATCAGGGGGACGAGGCGACGCGGCTGGAAAATGCGGTGCAAACCGTGCTGGCGGATGGCGCCCGCACCCCCGATCTGATGGGCCCCGATGGCGGCACCCCGCTGACCACCACGCAGATGGGCGATGCAATCATCGCTGCCCTGGACGCCAGCCTTTAAGTCGGCGCGCGGCGCCCGTATTCACCACGGGCGCCGCATTTGAGGGATTGCAAACGCCGCGCCCCTCGTCTATCGGTCGCGCCAAGGTCGGGCTGTAGCGCAGCCTGGTAGCGCACCTGCTTCGGGAGCAGGGGGTCGGAGGTTCGAATCCTCTCAGCCCGACCAGTTTTTCCAGAACAGTCTATTTCGTCACACCGGCCCAGGGCTTTGCCCTTGGCCTCCGCCTGCGCTGCGTCAGGCGCTGGTACGGTATCGCAAGACATCCCGGATCGCGTCGTGCAGCGCGGATTCGGCAAAAGGTTTGCTCAATATCATGCATTTGCCCAGCGCGGCGGCAGACGGCACATCCACGCCGCCGGTTGCAAAGATCACCGGCAGGTTGGCATCCAGCGCCCGCGCGTCCTGTGCCAGATCTTCGCCCGTGCGGTCCGGCAGGCCGACATCGGTGATCAGAATATCCACCGGATCGCTATTGAGCAGGTCCAGCGCCGCGCCCGCGCTGCCAGCCTCCAGAACCGCGCAGCCGGCTTCGCGCAAACCTTCGGCCAGATCGGTGCGGATCAGGATGTCATCCTCGCAAACCAGAACGCGCAGGCCGTCAAATAGGGGCGCATCTGCCGAAACCGCGTCTGCGGGGCGCGCCGCCGGGGCGGGCGTCACGGGCGGGGCCGACATTCCGGTGCCGCCCAGAACTTCGCGTATTTTCTGCGCCAGCTCCAGCTGGGTGTAGGGTTTTCCGATCAGCTGCACGCCCGCATCCAGCCGGCCGTCATGCACGATGGAATCCTGTACAAAACCGGAGGTGAACAGCACCGGCACATCGGGGCGCAACAGTCGCAGCCGCTCGGCCAGCAAGTGGCTGGTGGTCGATCCGGGCATGACCACATCGGTAAACAAAAGGTCGATATGCTGGCCCGCTTCCAGAATGTCCAACGCGTGATCGGCGTCCGGCGCCTGCACCACGGTATATCCCAGATCCGCCAGCATGTTGACGGCGGTTTCGCGCACGTCCTCGTCATCCTCGACCAGCAATATCGTCTCGGACCCGCCGGACAGGCCGGCGGCTTGGGGAGTGCGCACCGTCTGCGCGGCCTCGTGCGAGCGGGGCAGATAGATGTTCATCGTGGTGCCAACACCAATCTGGCTGTCCAGCGTGACATGACCGCCCGACTGCTTGGCAAAGCCGTAGACCATCGACAGGCCCAGACCGGTGCCGTGGCCGTCTTCCTTGGTCGTGAAAAACGGCTCGAAGATCCGCTCGACGGTTTCGGGCGACATGCCGCAGCCGGTATCGGTCACCGCCAGCCTGACATATTGCCCAACCTCCGCGTCGGGATGGGCCTGCGCAAAAGCGGGGTCCAGCTCGGCGTTGCTCAGTGCGACGGTCAGCTTGCCCTGCCCGTCCATCGCATCGCGCGCGTTGATCGCAAGGTTGAGCAGGGCGTTTTCCATGCTGTGCGGGTCAACACTTGTGGTCCACAGATCCTCGTCAAAATGCGTCTCCAGCTCGATCCCCTCGCCTATGGCGCTGAGCAGGATATCGGACGCCACGCCGAGAAGGCGGCTGAGGTCGGTGACGACGGGCGCAAGCGGCTGCTTGCGCGCAAAGGACAAAAGCTGTGAAGCCAGCGTTGCGCCGCGTTTGACGCTGCGCATCGCCTGATCCAGTTGCGCACGGCCGGGCGCCTCGTCTGGCATGCCGCGCGTCGCAAGCTGCAAATTGCCCATGATAACCTGAAGCAGGTTGTTGAAATCATGCGCAATGCCGCCCGCGAGGCTGCCAACTGCCTCCAGCTTCTGGCTTTGCCGCAAGGCTGCGTTCAGCTCCTCCAGCTCGCGGTTGCGCTTGGCCACGCGTGCCTCCAGCGTCGCGTTCAGCTTGGCAATCTCGGCCTCGGTATTCTTGCGGTCCTCGATATCGGTGTTGGTTCCGACCCAGCCGGTCACCGCGCCGCCGGGGTCGCGCAGGGGCAAGGCGCGCACGATATGCCAGCGATATGTGCCGTCATGTTTGCGAATGCGGAATTCGGCCTCATAGGCCTGGCCCTGCTCCAGCGCGGCGGCCCACTGGCCGGCTGCTGCGTCCAGGTCATCGGGATGCAGCACGCGTATCCACTGCGCGCCGTACAGATCACCCCGTTTGTAACCGGTGAAGTCATACAGCCGCTCGTTCAGCCAATCCAGCCCACCGTTTTTGGCCGCTGTCCAGACATGCACCGGCATCGTTTGTGCCATTGTGCGAAACTTTTCCCGCGCCGCCGTCAGCTTGGCTTCGGCGATTTTCTGGCCGGTGACATCATGCCCCTGCACGAATATTCCCGACGTCGCGCCGGAGGCATCCTTCAGCGGGTGAAATATGAAATCGACAAATCGCTTCTCTGGCGGCCTGTCCGGCGCCGGCTGAATTTCTGCGGGCATTGCCCGGACGGACACCGGCTCGCCCGATTGGAAGACCTGATCCAGCAGCTCGAAAAAACCCTGCCCCTGAATGTCGGGCAATGCCTCGCGGACCGGCAGGCCGATGATGTCCTTGCGACCGATGAGGTCGGTATAGGACTGGTTCACGATCCGAAACACATGTTCCGGCCCCTGAACAATCGCCATGAAACTGGGCGCCTGATCGAACGTGGACTGGAAAAACTCCGCCATTTCCCCCAGCGCCAGATTTTCCGTTGTCACAGCCTCGGCGCGATGCAGCAGCTCGGCCTGGCGGGAAATACCGTCAAAATTCGCCACCTGTTCGCCGCGATACAGATCGGTCACATCGGCGGTGTTTTGCAAAATGTACTCGACCCGGCCTTCTGCGTCCGAAATGGGGGTGTGCGTCACGCTCCAGTATCGCGCGGTCAGGGGACCGTTTGCCGTTTTGATCGGATAGGGGATCAGGGCCAGATGATCGGCCTGCCCGGTTGTCAGCACGCGGCGCAGCGATGCGCGCAGCATCTGATCCGATACAGACTCCGCAGGCGCCGGAAACGCCTCGGTCAGCAGGCGGCCGATGATGTCATCGCGGCTGCGATCCGTCACATCGAGATAAGCGTCATTGGCCCAGATTATTCGCAAATCCGGATCAAGAAGCATGTAAGGTGTCGGCGCCTTTTCAAAAAGCGCGTCCAGATCAATCTGCATGGCCGGGTCCACAGCTTTTGTTTACTGCGTAGCGGCACACCCGTTTCCTGACAAGAGGAAGTGTGCGCCGGTTGCGGGGCAATCCGGCAAAACATGCAATCCATATCGATCGGCATGGGCGCTGGGCCGGTATCACGCGGCGTCGCGCGCCTGCCGCGTTTGATGGAACCACGTCAGAACGGCGTCGTGGGTCATTGGTAAATCACAGGCAAGCCCGTCGCCAAATTCGGCCCATGCCTCCTGATAGGTTGGGCGCACGGCCATCAGCACCGGCACCTCCAGCGCCATCGCCTTGCCGATCAGATCGCGAAAACCGCGCCCCTCTGCCTCGCCGCGCCCAAACCGGTTGAGGATCAGCAGATCCGCCCCCTGCTCCAGCTCGGCCTCGATAAAGGTCGAGCAGTCGGCCAGCGCGCCGGGATGCAATCGGCACCCGCGCGAGCCATTGCCGAGCGGCTGCGAGATGCGAAAGACCCGGCCCGATCCCAGCGTCGTCAGGTCCATATCGGCGCAGTGACATTCGCCGCCCTCGGCGCCGCGGGTTTGCAGTGCGCCGCGCACGCGGATGCCCGTCCGGGCCAGCGTCTGGGCAATCTCGCCCAGAAATCCGTCAATATCGCCATGCTCGAGTCGCACGGCGGCCAGTGGAAAAACGCTCATCACAGATCTCCTGTAGGGCAAAGCGGGCGCCACATCAAAGGCGCGCCGAAGGATATGCTACTGCACTCTGGCGGCACAATCGCCAGACCATCCGCACCGGCAAGCGGCAGCAAGGTGGCCGATACGCTGCGGCCCAGACGCTCCAGCACCGGCAGGCCGGCGGGGGTGTAGGCGTTCAGGCGCACCGGGAACACCTCGGCCCGGCCCGCCTTGCGCGTCCAGTCAAAGCCCGCGATCGCAGGCACAGGCGCAAAGGGCGCAGGCCGCGCGCCCAGCAGCTGGGCCAGTTGCGGCAGCACGAACATATGAAACCCCACATGCACCGCAAAGGGATTGCCCGGCAGGCCGGTAAATGCGGCATCGCGCAGGCGGCCAAACATCACCGGCTTGCCCGGCTTCAGCGCCACGCGCCAGCCCTCCACCACGCCGCCCGCGGCCGTCAGGGCCGCGCGGATGTGATCCTTGCCGCCCATGGAAACCGCGCCGGAGGACACGATCAGATCATGGGCATCGCCCAGCCCGTGCAGCATGGCGGCGGTGGCCTCCACATCATCGGGCAGGATGCCCAGATCGGTGACATCCGCCCCGGCCTGCCGCGCCAGCGCCAGCAGCATGGGACGGTTCGCATCCGGGATCTGGCCCGGCGCGCGCGGACCGCTGCGCAGCTCGTCCCCGGTCGAAAATACGGCGACGCGCGGTTTGCGCAGAACGTCCACAGCCGCGATCCCGTTGGCCGCAAGCAGGCCGATATGATGTGCCGCGATGCGCGTATTGGCCCGCAGCAGCACCTGCCCCGCGTCCTGTTCGCTGCCCCGGCGGCGGATATTATCGCCCGGCGCGGGGGGCGCTGCAAAGTGAACCTTGTCACCCTTGTCGATGCACGCCTCGACCATGGCCACCGCATCCGCGCCCTTGGGTAGCGGCGCGCCGGTATAGATCCGCAGCGCGGCGCCGCCGGGCAGATCGCGCGGCGGATCGCCTGCGGCAACCGTTCCGGCGACCGGCAGGCAGCAGCGCCCCGCCAGATCAGACAGGCGCAGCGCAAAGCCATCCATTGCGGAATTTTCAAAAAACGGCAGCGCCTCGGCGGCACAGACGGATGCGCCGGTCGTGCGGCCCGGCGCATGTTCCAGCGAAACTGTTTGAGTGTCCGTGATCGGCGCGACCTGCGCCAGCGCGCGGTCCAGCGCGCTTGCCACGCTCATCATCGGGGCCGCATCAGAGAGGCTGTCACAGCTACAGCCGCCATGCGCGGCCAGGGGACTAATGTGCATCCGTCCTCTCCCTGATATTGCGGGGCATGAGTTTTCCGGGGTGGTCGCTGGTCGTTTATCAAATCGGGGGGCCGCAGTGTACGGCCCCCCGAATGTTGCTGTCCGCGCCTTAGCTGGCGTCGGAGGCGTTCATCATCAGGTACTCTTTCACCAGATCAGCCTCGGCTTCGTTGAAACCGGCACGCGGGAACATCGAAGGCATGATGCCGTTCCACTGCTGCTTGGAGAAGTGGGTCACTTCGCGCGGCGCGTGGCAGACTGTGCAACGCTCGTAATACAGCTTCTCGCCCGGTCCCATATCGGCATAGAGATTTTCGGTCAGCGCATAGATCCGGTCCAGCTCCAGCTTGTCCTGATCGATTTCCGCCAGCTCGTAATCCTCGATGATCGCCGGCTTTTCATACGCCTGGTTCGGACCTTCGGGGTCTTCGCATTTGCGCATGGAGCACAGCGTGGTGTTCGCTGTAGTCGCCTGCGCCAGACCCGAAGAGGGCTGTGTCGAGGTCAGGAAGTTGACCAGGCCCGAGTTGCAGCGCCCCTTGCTGTCCAGCGACGGCCATGCGCCCTCGTAGATCGACACCACGCCCGGCATGATTTCATCGCTGATCACAGCACCGGCGATCACCGTGCCGCGATCGTTGTACAGCTCGACCAGATCACCTTCTTCGATGCCGCGCGATGCGGCGTCCTCGGTGTTGATGCGCACAGGCTCGCGGCCCTGGATCTTGTAAAGCTCGCGCAGGTTCTTGGACTGGTCCATCTGGCTGTGCAGGCGGAACCACGGGTGGGGCGACACGACGTGCAACTGGCCTTCCTTGGCGTTGCCCAGATATTCGTGCTTTTCCATCCACATCGGCATGCCGGGCATGTCTTCGATGTCGAGCTTGGCGAAGTCTTCGCAGAACATCTCGATCTTGCCGGAAGTGGTGTGCAACGGGGAGCCTTCGGGGTCGTTGTAGAATTCGCTGTGGCGCGTCCACTTGTGCGCGGCCTCCGGCACCTCCTGGCGGGCATAGCCCTTTTCCCAGAAATCCTCGAACGAGGTATGCTTGGCCGCATCTGTCGCCTCATAGGCAAGGCGGATGTGGTACATCTTTTCCTCGCCTTCGGTGAACGGCATCCACAGATCCAGCTTGTCGGCAAGACCTTCGAAGATCTCGTAATCGGGCAGGCTGTCGCCGAGCGGCTCGATCACCTTCTTCATCGCGTAGATCTTGTCGTTGGAATAGGTGCCGCCGACACTGATGTCGTCCTGCTCCAGCGTCGAGGCCGCGGGCATCACGATATCGGCCCAGCGCGTTGCGGCTGTCCACCACACATCGACGCTGATGATGGTTTCGACCTTCTCCAGCGCACGGATCAGGCGGTTTGTGTCCTGCTGGTGCGACATGAAGTTGTTGCCGGAGTTGAAGACAACCTTGACGTCGGGATAGGTGTGCGTGTTGCCGTTGTAGAACACCTGCTTGCCGGGGTTTTCCAGCATGTCGGTGATGCGGCTGGCGGGGCACACGGTTTTGACAAAGTTACGGCCCTGCGACATGCCCACCGGCGTTGCCTTGCCCGATTGCGGCATACCGCCGCCACCATAGTGCCAGGAGAAGCCGACGCCGCTGCCCGGCTTGCCGATCTTGCCTGTCAGCGCGGCAAAGTTGATGATGGCCCAGTGGGTCATCTCGCCGTGCTGGGCGCGTTGCAGCGACCATGCGCCGGCAATGTTGGTGTTCGATTTGGCGAACAATTCGGCCATTTCGCGGATCTTGGCCGCGTCGATGCCGGTGATCTCGGACGCCCATTCGGGTGTCTTCGGGGTGCCGTCATCCTCGCCCTTGACGTAGGCGATCCACTTGTCGGCGCCGACAGTGTATTTGTCCATGTAAGCGCGGTCTTCCAAGCCTTCGGCCAGCACGTGGTTGGCCATGGCGCAGAACAGCGCAACGTCGGTGTTGGGAACAATGCGCACCCACTCGGCGCCCAGAACCGCGTCCGAGGCGGTTTTCTGCGGGTTGATCGAGATGAATTTCACGCCCGCGTCGCGGATCATTTCCCAGCGCGACGACATGTCGTGGTCTGCCACGGTGAATTCAATCCGGTTGTTCTTGACCGGATCGCAGCCGACCAGAACGAACACTTCGCATTCGTCGCGGATCGTCTCCCACGCGGACTGGGGTGAATAGACTTCCATATCACCGATGATATGGGGCAGCGAGACCTGGCTGGCGCCGGCAGACCAGTCCCCGGCGGTGTTGGTGCAGCCGCCGATCAGGTTGATCAAACGGCCCTGAAGAACGTTGGGGCGGAAGCTGCCCGCGTTCGACCAGCCACCATAGGAGGAGCTGAAGATCGCCTCGTTGCCGTGGTTGACGGCAGTGTCCAGCAGCGCCTTGGCCGCCAGGCTCCAGACGGTGTCCCAGTCGACCTTGACGTATTCTTCCTTGCCGCGCAGCTCGGGCTTGATGTCGCCTGTCTCCCAGCCTTCCAGATAGGATTTGCGCACCATGGGATAGTTGATGCGGGACTTGTCGTAGGTCCGGTCCATGATGCCCAGCTGCATCATGGATGTCGGACGCTTGTCCACCGCTTCGGCGGTATCCACTTCGATCATTTCGCCGTCCCGCACGATCGCATGGAACGAGCCGAAGTGAGACGCGTGGAAAATACGTTCCCGGTACGAGTTGGGGTCGATAAACGCCTGAGCGGTTTTGCTCATGGCCCCGGTTGCGCCGATTGCGGCAGCGGTGCCTTGCAAAAATGCGCGGCGGGATGGCTTTTGGAATGACATGGAAAACCTCCTTGGGTGTATCTTTGATCATCGTTTACCGGCTCTGACCTCACCTTACTTTGATCTCGGACAATTTGGCTTGTTCGAAGATGTAAAGAAATGTAACCTGCCCTCATGGCCCAGCATATCCTGATTGTCGAAGACGACCGCACGACGCGCGTGCGCCTTGCGACCTATCTGCGCGAACAGGGCCACCGGGTCAGCGAGGCGGCAGATGCCGGCGAGATGGACACGATCATCAGTCAGGACCCGCCGGAGCTGTTGCTGATCGACATCAATCTTGACGGCAAGGACGGGCTGACCATCACGCGCGAGCAGCGCGCCGTATCGCGCGTCGGTATCATCCTGTTGACTGCCCGCGATGACCTGATCGACAAGATTGTCGGGCTGGAAATGGGCGCGGATGATTACGTGACCAAACCCTTTGACAAACGCGAACTGGCGGCGCGGGTGAAAAACCTGCTGGCCCGCATTGCCGATATCGGGCAGGCGCCGCAGGGCGCGGCGCCGGTCGTCAATTTCGGGCCGTGGTGCTTTGACAGGATCCGCCGCAGGCTGATTTCGGCCGCGCGGACAGAGGCGCTGACAACGCAGGAATTTGACGTCATGTCGGCCCTCGCCGATCACCCCGGCCAGACGCTCAGCCGCGCCCGGCTGGCCCAGTTGATGGGCCGCGAGCCGCTGCGCTCAAGCGACCGGATGATTGACGTGGTTGTGGGGCGCCTGCGCAAGAAGCTGGAAAAGGATGCGGCAAATCCAGAGTGGATTTTGACCGAACATGGCCAGGGCTATCATTTCGTGGACCCTGAATCGGTCTGAAGTCCGGCCTCGGACGCGGCGGCGTGCAGCAGTCTTTCCGCCTCTCTTGCCGCGTCCTGCACAGCGCGCAGCGCCGACGGATCGGCGTCCTCCCCTGCCTGCTCCACACGGGCCAACGCGGCGCATAATGCGTCCAGCCTGAAATTGGACGCGGCCCCCTTCAGCTTGTGCGCCGCCTTGCGCTGCGCGGCGGGCGCGCCCGTTAGAACAAGGTCAAGCGTTTCGGCCAGATCATCCAGAAACGCCTGCACGATCAGCGCCGTGGTCTGCGGACCCAGATCGCGCATATCCTCGCTCAGACTGTCCAGAACCTGCGGATAATCGGGCGGGCGCGACTGCGCGCCGCTGCTGCCAAGCACCTGCGCCAATGCACGCGGCGATACCGGTTTCGACAGCACCCGCGCCACGCCCAGCCGCGCCTGATTTTCCGGCGTGTCGTCTATCGAATGGGCCGTCAGCGCCACCAGCAGAGGCGCGTCTGCCCGGCGGCCCAGCTGCGCTGCCACATCCGCGCCGCGCATGTCCGGCAGATCAAGGTCGATCAGCACCAGATCGAATTGCGCGCTGTCGCATGCGTCCAGCCCGGCGGCGCCTGTTGCCGCTTCGGTAACGTCGCAGCCCAGCCGCTCCAGATAACCGCGCGCGACCATCAGGTTCACAGCGTGATCGTCAATCACCAGAACCTTGCGGCCCGGCGCCGCCTCTGGCACATGCGCATCCTCCGGCGCGGCAATCGCCGGATCGCCCACCATCAGCGGCACCGTCAGGGTAAACCGGCTGCCCACGCCCGCCTTGCTTTCGACGGTCAGCGCGCCGCCCAGCGCATCGGTCAGGTTGCGCGAAATGGCCAGCCCCAGCCCCAGCCCCTCGATCCCCGCACGCTTGACCGACGCCGCCCGCGTATAGGCATCAAAGGCGTGCGCAATCGCATCGCTGGTCATGCCGATGCCGGTATCGGTCACCGTAAAGCTGACAACAGGCTGGCCGGTTTGCGGGTCAATCGCGTGGTCCACCCCCAGCATGACGCGGCCCCGCCTTGTGTATTTTACTGCGTTCGAAATCAGATTGCCGACGATCTGGCGGATTTTCACCACATCGCCGTACAAGGCCGGCGGCGCAGATTCGGCCAGATCAACCACCGCCTCCAGCCCCTTTTGCGCGGCCAGCGATTGCAGTTGGTGCCCCATCTGGCCGACCAGCTCGCGCAGCCAGAAATGCACCGGATTGCCGCGATTTGCGCGATCTTCGCTGCCGGCATAGTCCAGAATGTCGTTCGTGATGGTCAGCAATTCCCGCGCCGAGGCCAGCGCGGTGCGGATACGGCTTTCGCTGCCGGGGCTTTGCTCCTCTGCGGCCAGCAGGTCCAGCATGCCGATGATGCCGTTCAGCGGTGTGCGTATCTCGTGGCTCATGCGGGCCAGGAATTCGGTCTTGCTCTGGTCGGCGGCTTCGGCCTGCGCGCGTGCCGCATCCGAGGCCTGCATTTCCGCCACCACATCGCCGGTGCGGGCAATCACCGCCTGTTCCAGACTGTCGCGCATCCGGGCGGCATCCTTGGCGCGGCGGCGCAGAATGTTCAGCGCCTTTTCCATGCGCCCGATTTCGTCATGGCCGCTGATCGCAATCGGCGCGCCATACTCGCCGCGCGCCACGGCAACGATGCGGCGCGACACGTTGCCCAGCCGCCGGACAAGCTGCGCGCGCGCATAAAACCACAGCATTGCCCCGGCAATGACGGCCACCGTCACAACGCTGAACAGCGCGAAAATCATCAATTCGGAGCGTTGCCTGACAGCGGCAATCCGGGCCAGCCCGGCGGCCTGAACCGCCTCGCGCGCGTGGCGGCCCCGCGCCGACAGTGCGGCGATGCTTGCGCGCAGATGCGCGCGGTCCTCGGCTATGGCGCCGTTCAGGGCGATGCGGTCCTCTTGCAAGGCCAACAGGCCGCCAGCGGCCAGCGCCTGCTGTTGGCGCTGCATCTGCGCGCCTGCCGCGCGCTGCGCCTGCGGCGACGGCATGAAGGCGACGCGCCGCTGGACCTGCGTCAGGCGCGATGATAGCTCTGTCCGGGCGGATTGCAGCGCGTCCAGCGCCGCCAGATCCGGCACCTGCCGAAACCGGACGCGCACGGCGTCCACCATGCGGGCCAGTTCGGTCAGCCGCTCGAACGCGAAAAAATGCCGGTCCGCCAGCGCATCCAGCGCCGGCCGGGGATCCGCACCGGGATCCAGGTACAGGCCCGCAATGCTGGCCGTAATGCGCAGCCGGGCCAGATCTGTCTGCGCCTCGACCAGACCATCCAGACGCGCGCCGGCATCGGCCAGATCGCGCGCCTGCGCGGCGATGCGCGCGGCCAGCGCCAATTCCTGTCTGGCATTGGCACCCATGCGCGCGACGATGCTGCCGGCCTGCGTGGGCTCTGCGCCGGGCGCAAGCGACGGGTCCATCCGCTCCAGCGCCAGCGTGCCCTCTTCGATGCTGCTCACGGTCCGCAACAGCGCGGCGGCGACCTGATCCAGCGCCGCCAGCGTGTCGGCCTGCGCGAACGCTTCCTCCAGCGTGTCGACCACTTCGACCGCCACGCCGATGCGGCTGGCCAGCTCGATCGCCGGGAGGTTGTTGCCCACCAGATCATCCTGGGCGCGCACCAGATAGCGGTTGACCCCGATAGCGGCCACGCCCACCATGATGGCCAACGCCGCCATGGCAGAGAGTATCTGGATCAGCCTTTTGTCAAATCTTGCGCGCCGCATTTTCAGACAATACGTGGCCGCCTGCGCCGGCACAATCGCGGCTACAGGTATATTTCTGGCGGGTTTTCTGCCGCTCGCGGCGGGGGCGGCAACGCCGCTCTATTGCGTATTGGTGCCGCATTTCAAGGATGACTACTGGCTAAGCGTCGGCTACGGGCTGGAGCAGGAGGCGCAGCTTCAGGGCGCCCGGCTGTTGTTTTTCGAGGCCGGCGGTTACGAGGCGCGCGCAGCGCAGGTGGCGCAGCTGAACGCCTGCCTGTCCGAAGGCGCCGATGCGATCCTGATCGGCGCCGTCACCTCGGACCATTCCGAATTGATTGGCGCCATTGCGCAAGTGGCGCCAAAGGTGCCGGTGTTCGGGCTGGTGAATGCCCTGCACAGCAATGCGCTGAGCGGTCGCACCGGCGTTGACTGGCGCGATATGGGCCGCGTTATCGGCGATCACCTCAGCCGGCTGCACCCCGCCGGATCCGCCGCCAGAACCGCCATTTTCATCACCGGCCCTGATGAGGCCGGATGGACCGGCCCGCTGGAGGCGGGGCTGCGCGGCGCACTGGCCGAAAGTTCGGTCAGCATTGCCCAGGTGTTTGTGGCCGATACAGGGATCAAACCGCAGCTTGAGCAGGTGGAAACCGCGCTGGCGCGCTATCCGCAGGCGGATTACCTGATCGGCAGCGCCCCCGCGATCGAGGCCGCGATTGGCCTCCTGGCAACGCGCCCTGCCGCGCCCCGGCCCAAACTGGTTGCAACCTATGTCAGCCACACGGTCATACGCGCCCTGATCAATGGCAGCGTCACCGCCGCGTCATTTGACGATCCGGTTTTGCAAGCGCGCATGGCGATCCGGCAAATTGCATCCGGCCCCCTGACATCGCAGCGGAATGTTGTGCCCGAAGTCGTGCTTTTGACGCCCGAGGATGACATCGCAGACGCGGTTCAAATCTCTCCGCCGGATTATTTTCCGGCGGTTCAGTGACTGCCGCCACCGGCCAGACCGATCCCCGATATCAAGGCGCCCCAGACTTTCAGGCGCAGGCCCACCGCCTTTACCACGCCGGTTGCCGCGATGATGTGGCCCGAAATACCCTCCAGGTTGTCGGTATAGGTCTGGATGATGCACCCGCTTCCGTCCAGCATGATTTGCTGATGTTCGGGGTGGTTCAACTCAAAGAAAACCACCATCGACCCCCGCGCCAAACCCTGGTTAGGCTCCAGCAGGCGGCCCCCCGGAACGATCTGGCCGATGGCGATGGCGGGCTGAACAAAGGCGACTTTGGCAGGCAGGATCGCGTTATGGAACGACATTCCGATATTGCTGTCACAGGCAATTTCCGCAGGCATCCCTTCGTAGATGGTGGCCCGCGCCACCTGGGAAAAACCCGCCGTGATCCTCAGCGGTATATCCGCCGGGCGGTCGGGGATGATGACCATCGCCGGGCTGAGGATCAGCTGTGACGCGGGGCTGCCGACGCTCATCGCCAGTTGTGTGACGACCCCGCCGGTGAACGAGCGTACCTCGGTCCTGTCCAGCGCGACCTGCGCGCTTTGCACGGCGGCCTCGGCGGTTTTGCGTTCGGCGGGCAGCGTCTGCTCGATGTCCGTTTGCGCCTGATCCACCTGCGCCTGCGCGGCGGCCAGCCCGGCCTCGGCCACGCTGACCGACGCTTCCAGCTTGCGCACGGCATCCTGGGTGCCGACATTGCGGCCCGCCAGTGTCTGCGCATTCTCCAGATCCACCTTGAGCAGATCGAGTGATGCGACCGCCTCGCGCAGGTTGGCCTCGGCCACCTTGAGCATATCGGCCGATTTCGCCTCGGCGGCGGCGATGCGGGCATATTGGGCTTCGGCCTGTTTCAATGCGGCAGTCTGGCTGTCATCCTCGATCCGGAACAGCAGATCACCGGGGGCGACCCGCTGCCCGTTCTGAACGGCCAGTTCCGTCACCGGCCCGTTGGTCTGGGCCACGACCGAAACGGTGCGGAACGGCAGCAGGCCGGAATAGGATTTCGGGTGGAAGTAAAAAATCAGCGTAAACAGGAAAAACGCCATGCCGGCCCATAGAAAAACGGCAGTGCGCATGTTCCAGACGCTCATCGCCTCGCCCCGGCGTTTCAGCTGAAAGTAGCGGATGATGACCGGAAAGGACGTGAAAAGAAGCTCAAACATTCGGGCTATCCTTTACTGGCGCCGTGTGGTCCTGATCGGCCGGCACGTCCTGATCGCCCGCAGTCTGGTCAACCGGCACCGCGCCCAGCGAATGAAACCGCGACCAATCGGCCATCAACGCCAGCAAAATCGCGCTGAGCGGCAACAGAAGGCTGAAATGCGCAATCGGAAACACCTCGTAAAGCAGCGCGATGGTCAGCAACGTCGGGATGGTCTTGGCCAGCGGCGTTCCCCTTGACCGATGTTCGGCCCAGCGGTCGAACGCGGCGTAAAGCGTGATGATCCCGTATAATGCCAGGGCAAGGAACCCCAAAGAGATCCACGCAAGCGTGTCCATCTCACCCGGCGCGACAAACCAGGAGGGGGGTGAATGGGCCGCCGCGTCTTCGAGTGTCATAAACCTGTCTTTCAAATAGCCTTGAGCAACTTTGTTGCCCGATTGGCGTGATTACAACCATTTTATTCACGCATCAGGCTGTATATCCGCAATGCCGCTGCCCGGCTGCGGCGGATCCCAGCGCAGGCTGATCCGTGTGCCGGCCGGCCCGGTGGTGATGTCCAGGGCGGCGTTTATCGTGGCCGCGCGGCTGCGGATGTTGGACAGGCCGCGCCCCCCGGCGCGCTGACCATCCGCCATGCCGTTGCCGTTATCGGTGATGGCGATATGATCGCGGGTGCATTCCATGATGATCGTATCGGCCTGCGCGTGCTTGACGATATTGGTCAACGCTTCCTGCACGATACGCAGCAGCATGACGCTGTGCGCCGGGCTGGCCGTCAGCCCCGCCGGCGGCTCTTCGATGCGCCAGTCAAACCTGAGGTTGTTGCGCGTCAGCATCGGCTCGATCCGGTTGCGCAAAGAGCCGAGCAGCGTGGTGACATCGTCCTCTGCATCGATGCTGTCCATGATGATGGCAAGGTCGGCCATGGCGCTGGCAATCGCATTTTCCAGCGTTTCGTCCTGTATGTCGCTGTTTTCCAGATAGGCCTGCATGTTTATCAACTGCCCGCCCAGCCCGTCATGCAGATCCAGAATGATGCGCTGCCTTTCGGCCTCGATGGCGCGCTCGCGCTCCATCTTGCGGATGGTTTCGTGGGTGCGGATCAGCTCGCCGGAGCGCAGGGTGACCTCGCTGCTCAGCCGGGCGGCAAAGCGGTCGCTCAGCCGTTGGCCGATCACCGCCTGACCCACCACATGCGTAAAGGCGACGCACATGAACGCGATGGGGGCAAACTGAATCGTCTCGATCGTTCTGACCGGGGTCACGCCGACCAGCTCCAGCCAGTACAGCGCCAGCAGCGCCGACCCGGTCGCCATGGGCAGCAGCATCACGTAATCCTCGCTGTTGCGGTCGCGGCGCGGGGGCGCCATCAGCCCGGCCGTGGCAAGGGTCAGAAACACCAGATCCACCATCGAAATGGCAAGCTGGCACAGCCGCCAGATTTCGGCGGGCAGGACAAACAGCAGGCCCGCGCCCAGTATGATCGCGGCAAGCCATGCCGCCTCAAGCCCCGACGGCCGGCGCCCGACATGCAACGCCAGAAACCGGCAGAACGCGAAAATCGCAAGATGCGCCGCCGTGGTCCACACGGCGATCCATGTCATCAGCGGAAGGAATGGCACGATAAACACGCCGCCCAGCAGCACAATGGCCGCCGCGGCACATGCCGCCGCCAGATACCGGTAGGTGCCGGTGCGCGTCTCGGGGCGCATATCCAGCCCGACAAAGGCGATGACACCGAAAATGCACAGGCCAAAGGCGATCCGCTGCATACCGATACGCAGGATCATCACCAGATTGCTGCGAAACAGCAGCGTATCATGCGCCCCGATCAACACGGGCGCCAGCCGGATTTCGCGCGGCGGCAGCGCCGAAAGGGTAATGACAAGCGTCTGCATGTCAGCATCCGTCAGCACCGGCCCCGGCACCAGCGCCAGCACGGGCCGCGACCAGCCCTGCCTGCCGGGGTCAAGCGGCGGCGACAGCGGCGTGTTCCCGATCCGCAGCGCATAGCTGTCAGACATGCGCTGGATCAAGACCGCCTTCAGGTCGCCCTCCAGCGTGCCGCGCGCCACCTCCAGCCGGTACTCCACCGGACCGTCCCCACGGCTGAGCCGGTCCGGCAACGTGACGGTGGTGCAGTCATTCGTGCCCGCCCGGCACCGCTGGGCGGTGTCATGCCGCACGACGCCCTCCAGATCCGGTAACGGGCCGATCGTGCCGATCAGCGCCGCCAGAAGCGATACCAGAACCGCGCTTGCCAGAAACCGCAATGCCGCGCTTTGCCGTAATGTTGCCAGAGCTGCCGTCAAAGCAGGCCGATCCGCCCGGCGCGGGCAATCGCCTGCGTGTTCGATTCAACCTGCAATTTGCGATAGATGCGGTTCACATGCGTTCCGACCGTGCCGACGGAAATGCCCAGCCGCTCGCCCACCTCCTGGCGCTTGTACCCCTTGGCCAGCAGACGCAGAACTTCGGTTTCGCGGTCCGTCAGCTCAAGGATGCCGCTGACATCCTCGGATTGCCCGGCCAGCGCGACAAGCCCCAGAAGGTGGCGCGCGATCTTGGGCGATATGGGCGAGCCGCCGGCAAGCACGCTGCGGACCGAACTGCCGATATATTCCAGATTTGACGATTTGAGGATGTAGCCCTTGGCGCCCGCGCGGATCGCCTCGACAACGCGCGCCTCGTCGCCGAAAACGCTGAAAACCATGCTTTCGCAAATCCAGTCCGCCGTGGCGGCCGCGCGGATCAACTCGACCCCGCTGCCATCGGGAAGCCCCAGATCCGTCAGCAGGAAATCGGGCCGCTCGCGGGCCAGCATCGACAGCCCCTGCGCCAGTGTTGCCGCGCTGCCGGCCAGTTCAAGACCGGGTGTCATCCTGATCGCCTGCGCCAGACGGGTGGCCGTTTCGGTGATGTCCTCCACCACAAGCACGCGCGCTGTTTTCTCGGTCATCTAAGCTCCAGCCGGACGTGATGGGGAATGATAATCAGTGCTGTTACCTACCGGATTTGCCGCACGCAGACCCCCGCGCCCGCACAAACCATGTCCGCGAAAAATGATCCGCCGAAAGAAAATTCCAATCAAGCGCTAATTGCCCAAGGTCAACAGATCCATAATTCCGCCCCCACGGCAGCCCCCCGCGATGCGTCCACACCGCCGGGCCGCATCCCGCACCCGCGTCAGGAACCTTTCGCCTGCAGGAAGGTTGACATGAGGCAAGCGGCTGGTCCCTTGCACGGAATTTGGCGCCGCACGCGCCTCATGGCCCGCGGCGCAATGATTATCAGACAAGGAGCTTTGATTATGACGACGCTTTATACGATGCCCGACACCTGCTCGCTCTCGCCCAATATTGCCGTGGCGTGGCTGGGCGCGCCGGTTGATGTCAAGACGATACCCTACGGCGACCACAAAAAAGACGCCTATCTGGCGATCAACCCCAAGGGCAAGGTGCCGTCGCTTCAGTTTGACGATGGCACCGTCCTGACCGAAGCCGCCGCAATTCTTGAATGGCTGGGCGCCGCGCATGGCAGCGGCGGGTTTGGCCGCGACACCGAACTGGGCCGCAAGGAGGCCGAGGCGCTGTCTTACATGACGTCCGAAGTGCATGCGACATATGGCGGCCATTTCGGCCCGCAGAATTTTGCCGAAACGGATGACGCGGTGGAGCAGGTCAAGCGCAAGACATACGAGACGCTGGCCGGACATTACCGCCGCCTTGACGACACGCTTGGCCAAAGCGACGGGGACTGGTATCTGGGCAAACGGTCCTTCGCGGACACGTTCCTCTATGTGCTGTCGCGTTGGATTGAACAGACGCCGCTGTCGATTGACGACTATCCCGCGCTCAAGCAGCACCGCGCTATGATGGAGGCGAATGAGGGCGTGAAAACCGCGCTCAAACGTCAGGATATGGAACCGATCGGGTGAACCTGCCCACGCGCAGAGGCGGATGATGCACCTGCCCGCGGCGCCGACGGCGCCCGGTCTGCCTGACCCCCGGCAGCGCGCGGGCGGCCAGACGGTCACCGTCAGCCGAAACATCATGCCGGATACCATTCAGCCGCAGGCCATTTTCATGGTCTGCGGCTTTGATTTTGCCAGCCCGCGACCGGCTGTCACAGATCCACCCCAACGCGCCGATTATTGCATCAGTCGCAATAGTAAATGCAACATTATGCCTGTTCCGGCATATGAACCCCTGTTCTATGTTCATCAGCACGCAAGCCCAGCCTCATGCACCCGGTTTTATTTCGGGCCGCCTGGGGCGATTTCATCCACCCTCTCCAAGGAGAATTGCCATGACGACCCTTAGAAAAACCTTCCTCGCGCTGACCGCAGGCGCCGCGATGCTGCTTCAGCCAGCCGCGTTCACAACAGCGGCCAACGCGCAAGAGGCCAGCGCGACCCTGCATCTGGACGGGCTGTCCAGAACACCGACCGAGGCGGCGAACAACGCGCTGTTCGATCCCAATGATGCGGTCCTGCTGCTGCTGGATCACCAGACGGGCCTGTTCCAGACCGTCAACGACATCAGCATCGAAGAGCTGCGCCGCAACACCGTGGCCCTGGCCAAGATCGCCGAGCAGGCAAACATCCCGATCATCTACACCGCGTCCGAGCCTGACGGCTCCAACGGGCCGATCATGGACGAGCTGCCCGCAGCGATGCCCAGCGCGCAATATGTCGCGCGCAAAGGCGAGGTCAGCTCGTGGGACAACGCCGATTTTGTTGCCGCTGTCGAGGCGACAGGCCGCAAGACGCTGGTCATCGCCGGCGTCTGGACCAGCGTTTGCGTCGCGTTCCCCGCGCTTCAGGCCAATGCCGAAGGTTATGACGTATTCGTCGTGATGGATGCCTCGGGCGACGTGAGCAAAATGGCGTCTGACGCGGCAATGACCCGCATGGCCGCCCAAGGCATCGTGCCGGTCACCACAAACACCATCCTCAGCGAAACGCACCGCACCTGGAACCGCCCCGACGCCGCCGAGTGGGGCAAGCTCTATGGCGAAGTGTCGCCCGGCTACCACGCCGTCACCGAAAGCTTCAACCGCGCACAGGAAGCGGCCAAATCGGCTGAATAAGCCCCGGCAGCTATCTGCATGACGAAGGTGGTCGCGCATTCGGCGCGGCCACCAAACACCCCCGGAACAGGAGGATACGATGCTGAATTTCAAGAATACCGCCCTGCGCAGCGTGGCCCTGAGCGCCCTGATCGCCAGCGCGCCTGCCCTGGCGCAGGACCAGCAGGCTGCCGACCTGATCGTGATGAACGCAGGCACAGTCTTTACCGGCGGCGCCGCGCAATCGGGTGTCACCGCCTTTGCCGTGCGCGATGGAACATTCGCGCACATCGGCAGCGACGCCGATATCGAGGCGTATCGCGGCGATGATACCCAAGTTATCGACGCGGCTGGCCGCACGGTCATTCCCGGCCTGAACGATTCGCATTCCCACCAGATCCGCGGCGGTCGGTTCTACAATCTGGAAACGCGCTGGGACGGTATCCCGACGCTGGCCGCCGCGCTGGACCTGATCCGCACCGAAGCTGCCCGCGTGCCGGACGGCGAATGGGTCCGCGTGATCGGCGGCTGGTCCCCCTACCAGTTCGAGGAAAACCGCATGCCCACCGTCGAGGAGCTGAACGAGGCCGCCCCCGATACGCCGGTTTTTGTCCTGTTCCTTTATAGCCAAGGCTTCCTCAATCAGGCCGGTGTCGAGGCGCTGGGGTACACGCCCGAGACCGCGACGGCCGACGGCAGCCGCATCGAATTTCTGGACGGCGGCGGCGCGATCCTGCACGCCGAGCCGAACCCCTCGATCCTTTACAAGACCATCGGCGCGCTGCCGCAGCTGTCCGAAGAGGATATGGTCAACTCGACCAAGCAGTATTACCGCGAGTTGAACCGTCTTGGCCTGACATCGTCGGTCGATGCCGGGGGCGGCGGGCATGTCTTCCCCGAGAATTACACCGGCTCGAAAAACATCGCCACCAATGACGGGCTGCCCCTGCGGATGAACTACTATCTGTTCGCGCAGCAGGGCGGCAAGGAGGCCGAGGATTTCGCCGAATGGATCGCAAATAACGAGGTTGGCGTGAACGAAGACGTGCATCTGGAGCATGGCTACGAGCTGGACGGCGCGGGCGAATTTCTGGTCCACAGCGTCGGCGATTGGGAAAACTTCATGGCCCCCGCCCCCGATCTGGCCGAGCGCGAGGCGAACGGTCAGGATCCGCGCGGCGACCTGCACGAGGTCACGACGATGCTGGTCGAGGCCGGCTGGCCCCTGCGCCAGCACGCGACCTATGGCGACAGCATCGCGCTGATCATGGACGTGTTCGAGCAGGTGGCCGAGGAGCAGGGCAAATTCGCCCCCCGCTGGGCCATTGACCACGCCGAAACCGTCCGCGAGACCGAGCTGGAGCGCATCAAGGCGCTGGGCGGCGGCATCGCCATTCAGGACCGCATGGCCTTTGCCGGGGAATACTTCGTCGACCGCTACGGCGCCGACGCGGCCAAGGCTGCGCCCCCCGTGCGCCAAATGCTGGATATGGGCATCCCCGTCGGCGCCGGCACGGACGGCACCCGCGTCAGCAGCTACAACCCCTGGCCATCTCTCTACTGGCTGGTCACGGGCAAGACTGTTGGCGGTCTGCAACTTTGGGATGATGCCAACAAGCTGACCCGCGAGGAGGCGCTGAGCCTCTTCACCTCGGGCAGCGCGTGGTTCTCGCAGGAAGAGGACGTGAAGGGCAAGATCGCGGAAGGCATGTATGCCGATTTCGCGATCCTGTCGGGCGATTATTTCACCATCCCCGAGGAGGATATCCTGTCGCTTGAATCCGTGCTGACCGTGACAGGCGGCAATGTCGTTTATGCGGCGGACAGCTTTGCCGATCACGCGCCCGAGGCGCTGCCCGCTGTCAGCCCCGACTGGTCGCCGGTGGTGAGCTATCAGGACGCACTGGCCGCCCGCTAGGTCAAGCAACATCCGCCGCGCCGATTACGGCGCGGCGGCCCCCATCCAATGCCGAAACCGGCCCAGGTAGGAGAATACATCATGGCAACGTCCAATTCCGGCGCGATTCCCGGCCTTCATCACGTCACGGCCATTTCCGGCCCGCCGCAATCCAACCTCGATTTCTGGGTCGGCATGCTGGGCCAGCGTCTGGTCAAGCGCACGGTGAATTTCGACGATCCGGGCACCTATCACCTCTATTACGGTGACGCGGATGCGGCGCCCGGTTCGATCATGACGTTCTTTCCGTTTGTCGATGCAGGGCCGGGACGCGCGGGCGCCGGGATGGCATCGGCCGTTGCCTACGCGGTGCCGGATCTGGACGCGCGCATGATGGCGCTGGCCGAAGCCGCCGTCGATTTCGAAGGCCCGTTCGAACGGTTCGGCGAGCGCGCCATCGCGCTGCGCGATCCCGATGGCTTGCGCATCGAGTTGATCGAGGGCGGCGCGCGCGACGAGGGGTTCCATTCGGTCACGCTGTGGCTAAGCGACCCGGCCCCAACCGCCAGCGTGCTTGAGGCGATGGGATATGCCCGCGAGGCGAGCGAGGACACCGCAACCGGCGGCACCGGCGGGACGGAGACGCGGCTGCGCTATCGCTCCAACGATCCCGAGCGTGGCTCGGCCGTGGATCTGATGACCTCGGACGCGCCCTCGATCGGGCGGCCCGGTGCCGGGACCATTCACCACGTCGCATTCCGTGCGCGGGACGCGGGCGAACAGCTGGAGTGGCGCAAGCGGCTGGCCGCCATCGGCATGCAGGTGACGCCAGTGATCGACCGGCAGTATTTCGACGCGATCTACTTCCACACCCCCGGCGGCATCCTGTTCGAGATCGCGACCGATCCACCGGGCTTTGCGGTGGACGAGGATCCGGCGCATCTGGGCGAGGCGCTGAAACTGCCCGAGAAATACGAGGCGCACCGAACCCGTATCGAGCAGGTATTGCCGCAGATCCGGGTGCCGTCATGAGCGCCGGGATCGCACCGCGCACCGGCGGCAATGGTCCGCATGCCAGGCAGCGGCTGGCCATCGCCGGCGCCCCGCTCAGCCGCGCGCGGCTGGCTGTCATCATGCTGCACGGGCGCGGCGGCGCGCCCGAGGACATGATCGGCCTGGCCGAGCATCTGGCCCTGCCGGACCTCGCGGTGCTGGCACCGCAGGCGGCGGGCCGTTCGTGGTGGCCGGATTCGTTCCTCGCCCCGCTCAGCGCGAACGAGCCGGGGCTGGGCAGCGGGCTGAGCGTCGTCGAGGCGTTGTTGGGCGATCTGGCATCCGAAGGTTTCGGCCCCGAACGGACCGTGCTGGCCGGCTTCAGCCAGGGCGCGTGCCTGGCCGTCGAGGCGGCGGCGCGGTTTGCGCGGCCCTTCCGCGCCGTCGCCGCCCTGTCGGGCGGGCTGGTCGGCACCGCCGAGGCCAGCGGCGCGCCGCAGGATGATCTGTACGGGCGCCCTGCCAAACGGTTCGACTATGACGGCCGGCTGGACGGCGTGCCGGTGCTGCTGGGCTGCCACGAGCGTGACCCGCACATCCCGCTGGCGCGCGTGCGCGAAAGCGACCGGGTGCTGGGCGCGATGGGCGCGGCGGTTGACACGGTTGTCATTCCCGGCGCCGGTCATGGTATCATCGCCGAAGAGGCCGCGTGGCTGCGCAAGCATCTGAACGCCGCATGACAAAAGCGGCGGCGCGCGCCGCGCGCCGCCAAATCAACGGACCTGCGGACATCCGCATGTCCCGCACCAACCAGAGAGGACAAACACCATGAGCTGGAGCCCCTGCCCCGATCCCATCCCCGGTGACCGCGCCACCGTGGACGCCATCGAAACCCTGATCGTGCCCCGCGCCGTCGACCTTGGCGAAATGGAAGTGCGCCGCGCGCTGCCATCCAAGAAACGCCAGATGGTCGGTCCGTTCATTTTCTTCGACCAGATGGGACCGGCCGAATTCCTGACGAATGAAGGGATCGACGTGCGGCCCCATCCGCATATCAACCTTGCCACGCTGACCTATCTTTTCGAGGGGCAAATTCATCACCGCGATTCCCTCGGCACCGATATGGCGATCGAGCCGGGCGCGGTGAACTGGATGAAGGCGGGCAAGGGCATTGTCCATTCCGAACGCACCGCGCCGGAACGGCTGAAAACCGGCCAGCGCCTGTTCGGCCTGCAAACCTGGATGGCCCTGCCCGAGAATGAGGAGGAATCCGATGCCGAATTCATGCATCACGGCAAGACGGATCTGCCCACTGTCGAGGCCGAGGGCCTGACCGCCCGGCTGATCGCAGGCTCGGCCTTTGGCGCCTCCTCACCGCTCAGGACCGCGTCCGATACGCTTTATGCCGATGTTACACTGGCCCCCGGCGCCCGCGCGCCGATTGCCGCAAACACCGAAGAACGCGCGATTTACACCATCAAGGGAAATATCGACGTGGCCGGCGACACGTTCAAACCCGGCGAGCTGCTGGTGCTGCGACCGGGGGACGAAATCACCGTCAAGGCGCTGTCCGATGGCACCGGCGATCACGCCCGTTTCATGCTGTTCGGCGGCGCGCCGATGGAGGGGCCGCGCTATATCTGGTGGAACTTCGTGTCGTCGCGCCCCGAGCGCATCGAGCAGGCCAAGGAAGAATGGGCGCGCGGCCAGTTCGAAACCGTGCCGGGCGACGAGGCGGATTTCATCCCCCTCCCCGAGGATCAGCGCGAGGTCATGCGCGCCGAGGGCGGGGTTCATTACCCGTGACACCGCGCCATGCCCCACGACCTTTTGCAACCAACGCATAACCCGGAAGGAGTATCCCTTATGACCATAACAGACACCCCGGACCGGTACGGGACGCTCAGCCGCATCTTGCACTGGGGCATGGCAATTCTATTTGCCGCGCAATTCCTGTCTGCCGCGCTGCATTGGGCGCTGCCGCGCGATCATCCCGTGCGCGATTTCTTCTGGAGCTATCATTACGCTCTGGGAACCACGCTGTTCCTGCTGGTGCTGATACGGGGGGTCTGGGGGCTGGCCAATATCCGGCGGCGGCGGCCGGTGCATTCCGGCCTGATCGGGCGCGCCGCCGCCGCGGGGCATCTGGCGATGTATGTCTTGATGGTGGTGGTGCCTACCGTCCGGCTGGTCGCGGCCTCGGGCGACAAGCGCGGATTCAGCTATCTGGGCCTTCAGATATTTCCGCCGCGCGAGGCCGACGTTGCGTGGCTGAAATCCGTCGCCGAATGGCACGGCGAAATGGGCTGGATCCTGGCGCTGCTGGTGCTGGGGCATATCGCCATGGCAATCGGCTGGCACCACCTGATCAAACGCGACGAAACCCTGCGCAGGATGGCAGGGTAGCGTCGCTGGAACGGGCGCGGCGTCGGCAACGTTAGTGTGCAACTATACAGCGCGGCAACCTCAAAGGATCTGAACCAATGGCCGAAGAGATCATCGAAATAAGCGACACGTTCTGGAATATCAGGGGCGATTTGCGGCTTAAGGGCATCCTGAATGTCGGCACCCAATGTTCGCTGGTCCGGCTGGACAACGGGAGGTTTGCCTTTCTCGGCAGCTACACGTTGACAGGCGACATTCGCGAGCGTGTCATGGCGCTGACCGATCAGGGCCGCGCGGTCGAGGCGGTGCTGAATGTGCATCCCTTCCACACGCTGCATTGCGCGCAGATGGCGCAGGATTTCCCGTCAGCCACCTTCTATGGATCATCCCGCCACGCCGAAGTCGTGCCAGAGGTGGCATGGGCAACAGACAGGGTAGAAAGCGACGCCGTCGCCGCGCGCTATCCCGAGCTGGCCTTTTCCATGCCGGACGGCATCGACTACATCAGCGATAACGAGGATATCCACGCCGGATCGCTGCTGGTCTATCACCCCGCCAGCGGGGCGCTGCATGTGGATGATACGTTCAACGTGCTGCCGCTGCCCGAGATCGTGCGCGATGTCCTGCCCGTGCCGCAGATCGCGCTTCACCCGACGCTGAAGGATGCGCTGCACGACACGCCCGATGCCGGCGCGCGGTTCTGCGACTGGGCCGAGCGGATTGCAACCGACTGGTCGGGCACACGGGCGCTGTGCGCCGCGCATTCGGCGCTGATGCGGTTCGACGAGGGCGAATTTTCCAGCGCCCTGCGCGCGGCGATAGCCAAGGCGCGGCCAAAACTGACCGCGGCGCAAGGATGACTGCGGCGCAAGAGTGACTGCGCGCCCTGCATCGCAGCAGGGCGCGCGGCGCGGAACAGGGGCGTTCAGTATCGCGCATCCTTCGGCTTGTTGCCGTTGGGCCAATCGTTGACCTTGTCCGGGAAATCGGGGCGCGGCATGTGGGTGAAATACTCTGCCACGTCCACCGCGTCCTGATCCGTCAGCCCGCCTTGGCCCAGCGGGAAGGTGCTGTGCAGCGCGATGGGCATGTTCTGCTTGACGAATGTCGCGGCCTTGTAGGTCCGCGCCATGCCTGCGCCGATGTTGAACGACCGGTCCCCCCAAAGCGCGGGATAGATCACCTGACCGGCACCGTCGCGGATGCCCTGCCCGTCATCGCCGTGGCAGACGGCGCATTGCTCGGCATAGATTTCCTTGCCGCGCACCGGGTCGGGGGTCAGGCTGGTGTCCACCGATCCGATGCCGCGTCCGGGCACATCGTCGCCGGACTCATGTTCGTTCCGCATCCATTCGAAATAGGCCAGCATCGCCGCCATTTCCTTGGAATCGTCGTCCAGCGGCGCGCCGTTCATCGAGCGGCGGAAACAGCCGTTGATGCGATCCTCCATCGTGACCTCGCGGCCCGCGCGACCCTGCGGGGACGGAAAGAACGAGATGACGCCGGTATAAGGCGACCCTTCGGCGACGGTGCCGGCATTCAGGTGGCAGGACGCGCAATTCATGTCGTTGCCGACATGATCGGGCAGCAGATCGCGCGTCTGCGCATTCAGCCGCATCCCCAGAACCAGCTGATCGGCGTTCGGCTCGTCCAGCAGTGTCGCGATGCGCGGCGTCTCGAAGGTGGAGCTGTCGATCGCGGGGTCCAGCTTGCGGCGGGCCTGCGCAACCTGCTTTTCGGTCACGGCAGGGGCGGATTCGCCCCAGCTTTCGCGCATGAAGGTCAGGATTTCGGCCAGCTCGGCATCGGTCAGCTTGGCGAAACTTGGCATGTGGAAGCTGCGCGGGCGCGCCTCGGTCACCACGGATTGCCAGCCGGTCAGCGTGATATGCGTCAGCGTCGCCGGATCCTGCGCCGACAGCACATGGTTGCCCGACAGGGGCGGGAAAACGCCCGGCACGCCCTGCCCGTCATTGCGGTGACAATCGGCGCAGAACTGCGCGTAACCCAGCCCGCCTGCGGTGGTGAACAGCGCCTCGGGCACCTCGGCGGGTTCGGTGCTGGGGACCAGCGGCGGCATGGCGGGGCGCACGTCATCCGTGGGCAACCCGTCCATATAGACCGCCATCGCGTGCAGGTCCTCATCCGTGAAATATTGGGTCGAATGTTGAATCACGTCCGCCATCGCGCCCACGGCGGACGACACGTTATTCTGCCCGGTTTTCAGCAATTGCACCATGTGGTCGGGCGTCCACAGGTTGCGGATGTTGATCGCGTTCCACTCCTCGACCTTGGAGCCGGCAAGGAAGCGGGCGCCCTTGCTGCCCTTTTCATCCATCGTCACTTCCTGAAAGCCGACGCCGCGCGGCGTGTGGCAGGCGCCGCAATGGCCCAGCCCCTGCACCAGATAGGCGCCCCGGTTCCATTCGTCGCTTTGTTCGGGGTCGGGCGTGAACTGCGTGTCGTCCAGAAATACGGTATTCCACAGCCCGATGCCCCACCGCTGATTGAAGGGAAAGCCGATGTCGTTGGACATGTTCGCCTTTTCAACTGGCTCGACGCCCTGATTCATATAGGCCCAAAGCGCGGACATATCGTCATCGGTCATTTTGGCATATGACGGGTAGGGCATCGCCGGGTACAGATGACGCCCCTCGCGGGAGATGCCCTTGCGCATGGCGCGGTCGAATTCGGCGTAGGTCCAGTCGCCAATCCCGGTTTTCGGATCGGGCGTGATGTTGGTTGCGCGCATGATGCCGAACGGCGTTTCCAGCGCGCGACCACCGGCCATCTCGGCGCCGCCCTCTTCGGTGTGGCAAGCCACGCAATCGCCCAGCCGGGCGATGTAGCTGCCCCGCTCGATCAGCGCGATGTCGGCCTGCCCGGTAAAGCCGGGGGCTTTATCCTCAAGCGCCGGGGGCGTCGCCATCCACAAAACCGCGCCGCCAGCGACAAGCGCAAGCGCGCCTGCAGATGCTGCAATGATATGAAACCGGGTCGCCATGACGCTGCTCCTTCGCATGGGGAATATCGGGCACTGTGATAATCGGCGCTCTTTTGCCGCTCCAGTCTGCCACGTCCCGACTATGGACCACCCTTTTCAAAGAGGCCAGCCCGACCACGATCAGGCCGGCCCTCCCCAGCGCCAAAGGCGCCCGGCGCGCCCTGCGTCAATCCAGCGCTTCAACCTCCATCGAGCCGCACCCGGCCAGATCGGATATGCTGCATGGCGGCAATTCGCGGGCAATCTGGCGCAGCGCGCTGCGCAGCCCTTCCTCCAGCGTGGGGTGGTAGAAGGGCATTCCCAGCAGATCATGCACGGTATGATCCTTGTGAATCGCCAGCGCCAGCAGCTGCGCCATATGCTCGGCCGCGGGGGCGGCCATTTCGGCGCCCAGCAGACGACCACCATCGCGCGACGCGTAAATGCGCATCAGGCCGTAGTTTTCCTGCATGACCCGCGCGCGCCCTTGCGTGCTGAAATCAATCTCGCCGACAAGGCATTCGTCAAAATCCAGCTCACTGGCGCGCTTGCCCACCGATGCCACCTGCGGTTCGCAGAATGTCACGGTCATCGGGGTGCGCCGGTCAAGTCGCACAGGCTTGTCCGTCACCGCGTTCAGGCCCGCAATATGCCCCTCATCGGACGATTCATGCAAAATCGGGCGGATTGCGTTGGCGTCACCGGCCAGCAGAACGGGCGTCTGGCCGATCCGCATGGTCTGCGGGTCAACCTCCGGCAGGCCCTTGTCATCCAGCGGCACGCCCAGCGTCTCAAGCCCCAGATCCTGCACGTTCTGGCGCCGGCCAACCGCCACCAGCACCTTGTCCACCACGACGCTGTCATCGCCCCATTTGATCTGCACACCGTCATCGGCCGCGGCAAGGTCGACCTCCACGCCCAGATGCACGGCAAATTCCTGCGAAAGGGACGCGCGCAGCGATTCGGCCACCTTTTCGTCCGAAATACCGGCCATGTGGTCGGCCCCGTCAAATCCGTGAACCTCCAGACCCAGCCGCGCCAGCGCCTGCGCCATTTCAACGCCGATCGCGCCCAGCCCGATCACGCCGATACGTGCGGGCAGGTCACGCTCTTCAAACAGCGTATCGGTGGTCAGAATATGATCGCTGAACGCCTGCCAGGGCTTTGGCACGATGGGGCTGGAGCCGGGCGCCAGAATGATCTGGCGCGCCTCGATTGTATGGCCGTCCACGGTCACGCGGTTCGGCCCGTCAAGCCGTGCATGCCCCGCAATGTTACGCGCGTCCAGATCGTCGGTCGCGTCCAGCACGCCATCGACAAAATGATCCCGCAGCTCGCGGACGCGTTCCATGATGGCAGGTATATCGGCCTTCAGATGATCTGCGCCCCGAATGCCGAACGTATCCAGCAACGTACGCGCGTGAAATGCGTTCGCCGCCGCGATCAGCGTTTTGGACGGCATGCACCCGACGCGCGCGCAGGTCGTGCCGTAGGGCGGTTTGTTGATCATGACAAAATCGTCGGTTTCACGGCGCACGTCGCGCAAGGCGGCCAGCCCGGCCGTTCCAGCGCCGATAATCGCCACGTCTACTTTGTTAATCATGTTCGGTATCCTTTATTCAAATCCTGCACGGCGCTGGCATCGGTGGTACGTTATGTGCCCAAAACCCGGACCACAATCAGCCGCCGGACGGTCCCCCTTTTGGCACGGCGCGGCGCGGCCACATCAAAGCCCGCGCCGGGACTACCCCAACGCGGCAAGCGCGGATTGGTTCAGGCGGCAGATCGCCGCAGGCAAGCCGATGAGGGACGGCCCTCGGATGGACCGCTCATGAACGGGTGATCGCCGCTTGCAACCTTGGGCGCTTGTCGCATAATCGGCCACCGACACGCGGGATCAATCAAAGCACAACGCGGCCGCGATGCACGTTGCGATCAAACGACAAGGGAGCGGAACTTATGGACATTTTGCGCGGCACGGATCTGGTTGATGTTCCCTGGAAGAACGGCGGCGGCATCACCCGCAACATCGCAACCGCACAGCGCGGCGATCATACGGCGTGGCGCCTCAGCCGTGCGGACGTGAGGCAGGATGGCGCGTTTTCCAACTTTGCCGGGCTGGAGCGCATCCTGACCGTCGTGTCCGGCGGCGACATGGCGCTGGAGCATTCGGGCGGCACGTTGCATGCCGCGCTGTGGCAGCCCGTCCGCTTTGACGGTGCGCTGGAAGTGTTCGCGCGTCTGGAGGCCGGCCCGCTGACCGATCTGAACCTGATGTTTGACCCCGCGCTATGTGATGGCAACGTCACCTTGCGCGACCGGCCCGGCGCGCACCCGGTGACCCCGCCCGCAAGCGGCATCACCGCCGTTCATGTGCTGGCAGGCCAGCCGTCGATTGGCGCGCAGGTTCTGGCGCCAGCCGATACGGTGTTTCTGACGAACCCTGCCGAAATCACGCTGTCGGATGGCGATGCCGTTCTGGACATCGCCATCCGATATCTGGATCAAAGCGACGACATCAGGCTTTGCATCGCGGCGCGGTAGCCATTCACGATCTGGTCGCGCTGGACGTGGCGACCATCGACAACCGCATGGCGCCCGGCGGACCAGACATCGGTGACGACCTTGTCCTTGGCCGCAAACACCAGCCCGTCCAGTATCTGGTGCGGCTGAAGCGCGATCAGCGCCGGGTCGCTGCTGTCCACCGCAACCAGATCGGCCAACTGGCCCACGGCGATGCGGCCCGATTTGCGGCCCAGCGCCTGCGCGCCGCCGCGCGCGGCGCCGTTATAAACGGCGGCACCGACCGACCCTTCGCCGACGACCATCACGTTGCGGGCCAGATCGCGCAGGCGCTGGGAATATTCCAGCGTCCGCAGCTCTTCGGTCAGGGAAATCAGCACGTTGGAGTCTGACCCGACACCGAATGCGCCGCCGGCCTCCAGATAGGTGGGGCCGTTGAACGGGCCGTCACCCAGGTTTGCCTCGGTCACCGGGCACAGCCCGGCAACCGCGCCGGATGCGGCCATGTCGCGCGTTTCGGCTTCGGTCATGTGGGTGGCGTGGATCAGGCACCAGTCGGGCGTGACATCGGCGTTTTTCAGCAACCATTCGACCGGCCGCGCACCCAGCCAGTCGGAGATGTCGGCGACCTCCTTGGGCTGTTCGGCGATGTGAATGTGGATGGGGCCGCCTGTATGGGCGCCCAACACCTGCGCCAGATCCTCGGGCGAGGTTGCGCGCAGCGAATGGGGCGCGATGCCCACCCGGCAATCGGCGGGCAGGTTGTCCACGGCGCCGCGCGCCCGCGCCACCAGATCGTTGAACCGGTCCACCGAATTGCCGAACCGCGCCTGCCCCTGCTGAAGCGGCGCCTGACCCGCACCGCCATAGGTATAAAGCACCGGCAGATGCGTCAGGCCGATACCCGTGGTCGCGGCGGCGGCGGCGATGCGCGCCGACAGCTCGCCCAGATCATCATAGGGTGCGCCGCCGGGCTGGTGGTGGATGTAGTGAAATTCGCCGACGCTGGCATATCCGGCCTCCTGCATTTCCAGGAATACGAAGGCGGCAATCGCCTCGATATGCTCGGGCGTCAGATGCGCGGTAAAGCGGTACATCAGGTCGCGCCACGTCCAGAAGCTGTCCTTGCCGGCCATGCGGTATTCGGTCATCCCCGCCATCGCCCGCTGAAAGCTGTGGCTGTGCAGGTTGGCCAGCGCGGGCAGCAACGTGTCGACGCGCGCATCGCCCGCCTGCGGGGACTGGTCCGCCGCGATATGGGTAATCTCCCCCGCCTCTACGTTCAGACGGACATTCTGCGCCCATCCGGTGTCCAGCATGGCCTGCTTTGCGAAAATCATTTGACGCCCTTTCGAATTCTTATGTATAGACATATAGCACATTCATACACTCTAGAAAAGTGAAACCTAACCCACCGGGGGCCGATTATGACAGATGAAACCAAGCTCTACGTTGATTTGACTGCCGCGACGATGACCCCCGGCGACACCCCATACGGATTGATCCAGGATGCGGCGATTGTCACCGAAGCGGGCCGAATCGCATGGATCGGGCCAAAGGCCGACCTGCCGGCAGATTACGCGGATCTGGCGCGCCACGGCCTGAATGGGCGGCTGGTCACTCCGGGGCTGGTCGATTGTCACACCCATATCGTGCATGGCGGCGACCGCGCCGTTGAATTCGAGATGCGCCTGAACGGCGCCAGCTATGAGGAGGTGGCGCGCGCCGGCGGCGGCATCGTCTCCACCGTCACAGCCACCCGCGAGGCGGATCTGGACGCGCTGATTGCCAGCGCCCTGCCCCGCGTCGATGCGCTGCTGGCCGAAGGCGTCACGGTGCTGGAGGTCAAATCCGGCTACGGTCTGGATACCGAAACCGAGCTGCGCATGCTGCGCGCCGCCCGCGCGCTGGAACAGCACCGGCCCGTCCGGGTCGTGACCAGCTTCCTTGGCGCGCATGCGGTGCCTGCCGACTACAAGGATCGCGCCGACGCCTATATTGACGATGTGTGCATCCCGGCCCTACGCGCGGCCCATGCCGAAGGGCTGGTTGATGCAGTTGATGGCTTCTGCGAAGGGATCGCGTTTCTGCCGGATCAGATCGCCCGCGTGTTCGACGTGGCGCAGGAGCTGGGCCTGCCGATCAAGCTGCACGCCGAGCAACTGTCCAACCTTGGCGGCGCCAAACTGGCCGCGTCCTATGGCGCGATGTCCGCCGATCACATCGAATATCTGGATGAGGACGGCGTCAAGGCCATGGCCGAGGCCGGCACCGTCGCCGTCGTGCTGCCCGGCGCGTTCTACACGCTGCGCGAAACGCAGGCGCCGCCCATTGATGCCTTGCGCAAACATGGCGTGCCGATGGCGCTGGCCAGCGATTGCAACCCCGGCTCATCCCCGATGACATCGCTGCTGCTGACGATGAACATGGCCTGCACCCTGTTCCGCATGACCCCCGAAGAGGCGCTGGCCGGTATCACGCGCCACGGCGCCGCCGCCCTTGGCCTGACCGATTGCGGCCAGATCGCCGCCGGGATGCGCGCGGATCTGGCGGTATGGGATATCAAACACCCTGCCGAGCTGTCCTATCGCATCGGCTTCAACCCGCTTCACAGCCGCATTATCGGAGGCACATCCGCGTGACCACATTGACCCTGACCCCCGGCGCCGTGACGCTGGACCACCTTGCGCAAGTCTATTGGGATGAGGCGTCCGTGCGCCTTGATCCCGCGTGCCGCCCCGATATTGAACGCGCCCATGCCCGCATCGCGCAGGCGGTGGCCGGAACCGATGCGGTTTATGGCGTGAACACCGGGTTTGGCAAACTGGCCAGTGTCAAGATTGCCTCCGAAGACACCGCTACACTGCAACGCAATCTGATCCTGTCGCATTGCTGCGGCGTTGGCCCGGCGATCCCGCGTCGCCATGCGCGGCTGTTGATGGCGTTGAAATTGCTCAGCCTCGGGCGCGGCGCGTCTGGCGTGCGGCTTGAGCTGGTCGATCTGATCGAGGCGATGCTGGAGAAGGGCGTCACGCCCGTCATCCCGGCCCAAGGGTCGGTCGGCGCGTCCGGCGATCTGGCGCCGCTGGCGCATATGGCCGCCGCCATGATGGGCCATGGCGAGGCGGAATTTGGCGGCAAGGTGATGCCGGGCGCCGAGGCGCTGGCCGCTGCCGGGCTGACCCCGGTCGAGCTGGGCCCGAAAGAGGGGCTGGCGCTGATCAACGGCACGCAGTTTTCCACCGCGTTTGCGCTGGCGGGCCTTTTCGGCGCGTGGCGCGGGGCGCATTCCGCGCTGGTTACATCGGCGCTGTCGACCGATGCGATCATGGGCTCGACCGCGCCGCTTCAGCCGGAAATTCACGAATTGCGCGGCCACGCGGGCCAGATCGAGGCGGGCCAGACCATGCGCGCGCTGCTGGACGGCTCGGAAATCCGCGAAAGCCACGTTGACGGCGATGCGCGCGTGCAGGACCCCTATTGCATCCGCTGCCAGCCGCAGGTGACGGGCGCCGCGATGGACGTGCTGCGCATGGCCGCCCGCACGCTGGAGATCGAGGCGAATGCCGCGACGGACAACCCGCTGGTTCTGGTGGGCGCCGATATGATCGTGTCGGGCGGCAATTTCCACGCCGAACCGGTCGGCTTTGCCGCCGATATGATCGCGCTGGCCATCGCCGAAATTGGCGCCATTGCCCAGCGCCGCGTTGCGCTGATCGTCGATCCGGTGCTCAGCTTCAATCTGCCGCCGTTCCTGACGCCCGCGCCGGGCCTCAACTCCGGCTACATGATCGCCGAGGTCACGACCGCCGCGTTGATGAGCGAGAACAAGCATCTGGCAAATCCCTGCGTCACCGACAGCACGCCCACCTCCGCCAATCAGGAGGATCACGTCAGCATGGCCGCCCACGGCGCCCGGCGCCTTGGGCAAATGCTGGAGAACCTCAACCGCATTCTGGGGGTCGAGCTGCTGTGCGCCGCGCAAGGCATTGATTTCCGCGCGCCGCTGGCCACCAGCGGTCCGTTGCAAAAGGTTGTCGCGCGGGTGCGCGAGGATGTCAAAACGCTGGAGGATGACCGCTATATGGCCCCCGATCTGGAACTGGCCGCGACGCTGATCGAACGCGGCACAATCACCGACGCCGCCGGCGTCCCCATGCCGGAGCTGCGCACATGACCCCGGTCGAGCTGCACCGCGGCGACAGCCCCATCGTTCTGGGCCTGCCCCATACCGGCACGTTTGTGCCGGACGATATCATGGCCGATCTGAACGCGCGGGGGCGCGGTCTGGACGATACAGACTGGCATATTCACACGCTCTATGAGGGCGTGCTGCCCGGCGCGACCACCGTGCGCGCCACGTTCCACCGCTACGTGATCGACGCCAACCGCGATCCGTCCGGCGCGTCGCTCTATCCGGGGCAGAACACCACCGGGCTGGTGCCGCTGACCGATTTCGACGGGCATGACATCTGGGACAAAGCGCCCGATGAGGCCGCGATCGAGGCGCGGCGCACCGCCTATCACGCGCCCTACCACGCCGCCCTGAGGGCCGAGCTGGAGCGGGTGAAGGGCATTCACGGCATCGCCATCCTGTACGACTGCCACTCGATCCGCTCGAACATTCCGTTCCTCTTTGACGGCACGTTGCCGGATTTCAACACCGGCACCAACCTGGGCACCACCTGCGATCCGGCGATCGAGGCGGCAACGCACGCCATCTGCGCCGCCGCCGAGGGCTATACCAGCGTGCTGAATGGCCGCTTCAAGGGTGGCTGGACCACGCGCCATTATGGCCAGCCCGCCGATAACATCCACGCCATCCAGATGGAGCTGGCCCAGTCCACGTACCTCACCGAGGAGGCCGCGCCGTGGCCCTATGACGAGGCGAAGGCCGCACGCCTGCGTCCGCATCTGACCGACATTCTGACCAAACTGGCCGATCTGGCCGAAACCCTCAAACCAGCCTCAGGAGGCACCAAATGAGCGATCCGCGCAAGAATACACGCGATATCTATCCCGCAACCGGCAGCGACATCACCGCCAAAAGCTGGATGACCGAGGCGCCGATGCGGATGCTGATGAACAACCTGCATCCCGATGTGGCCGAAAACCCGCACGAGCTGGTCGTCTACGGCGGCATCGGCCGCGCGGCACGCACCTGGGAAGATTTCGACACCATCGTCGCCAGCCTCAAGGATCTGGAAGAGGACCAGACCCTTCTGGTGCAATCGGGCAAGCCTGTCGGCGTGTTCCAGACCCACAAGGACGCGCCCCGCGTGCTGATCGCCAACTCCAACCTGGTGCCGCATTGGGCCACATGGGACCACTTCAACGAGCTGGATAAGAAGGGTCTGGCGATGTACGGCCAGATGACGGCCGGATCGTGGATCTACATCGGATCTCAGGGCATCGTGCAGGGCACCTATGAGACATTCGTCGAGGCCGGCCGCCAGCATTACGATGGCGACCTGACCGGCAAATGGATCCTGACCGGCGGTCTGGGCGGCATGGGCGGCGCGCAGCCGCTGGCCGCTGTCATGGCCGGCGCCTGCTGCCTGGCGGTCGAGTGCAATCCCGACAGCATCGATTTCCGCCTGCGCACCCGCTACGTGGACGAGCGCGCCGATACGCTGGACGAGGCGCTGGAAATGATCGACCGCTGGACCAAGGCGGGCGAGGCGAAATCGGTCGGCCTGCTGGGCAACGCCGCTGATGTCTTCCCCGAACTGGTCCGCCGCGGCATTCGCCCCGATATGGTCACGGACCAGACATCGGCGCATGATCCGATCAACGGCTACCTGCCGCAGGGCTGGACCATGGCGCAGTGGCGCGAAAAGCGCGAGAGCGATCCGAAAGCCGTCGAAAAGGCCGCGCGCGCGTCGATGAAAACCCACGTCGCCGCGATGGTGGATTTCTGGAACGCGGGCGTGCCGACGCTGGATTACGGCAACAACATCCGCCAGGTCGCGCTGGAGGAAGGGCTGGAGAATGCCTTTGCCTTCCCCGGATTTGTGCCCGCCTATATTCGCCCGCTGTTCTGCCGTGGCATCGGCCCGTTCCGCTGGGCGGCCCTGTCAGGCGATCCCGAGGATATCTACAAGACCGACGCCAAGGTGAAGGAAATCCTGTCCGAGGATACGCATCTGCACAACTGGCTGGACATGGCCCGCGAGCGGATCGAATTTCAGGGCCTGCCCGCGCGCATCTGCTGGGTCGGTCTGGGCGTGCGGCACAAGCTGGGCCTTGCCTTCAACGAAATGGTGCGCAATGGCGAGCTGAGCGCGCCCATCGTGATTGGCCGCGACCACCTGGATTCCGGATCGGTCGCATCGCCCAACCGCGAGACGGAGGCGATGCTGGACGGCTCGGATGCCGTGTCGGACTGGCCGCTGTTGAATGCGCTGCTGAACACGGCCTCGGGCGCGACCTGGGTGTCGCTGCACCATGGCGGCGGCGTTGGCATGGGCTTCAGCCAGCATTCCGGCATGGTCATCTGCTGTGACGGCAGCGAGGATGCAGACCGCCGCATCGCGCGCGTGTTGTGGAACGATCCGGCCACCGGCGTCATGCGCCACGCCGACGCGGGCTATGACATCGCCAAGGATTGCGCGCGTGAAAACGGGCTGAACCTGCCCGGCATCCTGTAAGACAAGGCGGCGCCCCGATCAGGGGCGCCGCACTGCCCTGAACACTTTAGTAACGGGTCGTCATCCGGTGGCCGGGGCGAAAGCAGAGCTTGACATAGGTGATCGCCTGCCCCTCCCACCATGTTGACCGCTCGATGGTGAACACCGGATCGCCCTCCTTGCTGGCCAGATAATCGGCCAGCTTGGCATCCGCCAGCCCGGCGGAAAAGCTGATTTCAGCGTCCGAGAACGGCACCGTCGCCACCAGCCATTCATTCGGGCCGGTTTGCGTAAAATCAGCGTCCTCTGCCTGCGGAAGCATCCCCAGATTGATCCAGCGGTCCTCGTGCTGATAGGGGTCGCCATCGGCGTAATGCATGCAGATCAGATGCAGAACCTTGCTGCCCGTCCCCAGATTCAGCCGCGCGCGCAGCCAGTCGGGGGCAGGCTCCACCGCCCGTCCGGCCAGGGAATACCGGTATTCGGCGCCCTTGTCCTCAATCTCGCGGCGGACCAGCGGAATGTCGAAACGCGCCTGCCTGATGGGGCTGGACCGCACGCGCGTTCCGGCCTTGCGGCGCCGCTCGATGATGCCGTCGTCAGCCAGCTCGCGCATGGCGCGGTTCACCGTGGCGCGGGCGCAGCCATAGATCGCGGCCAGCTCAATTTCGTTCGGGACCAGACTGCCGGGCGCCCAATCGCCTTTGGTGATCTTGGACATAATGTCAGATTTGACATCTTTATAGGTGGCTTTCATGGTCGCACCGTTATTAAGACTGTGTTTAAAGTCTTGTAGTCTATATTTAAATCCAAACCAAGGCTGCCGCTGTCCGGCAGTCGTTAGCATATCTAAACAATCATCCAGACTTTCTACCCTTGCAAAACTATACGCATCAGAGTGTGCTGGCCATAAGTCTAGACATATAACGCCAAACGTGGACAATAGTGGTATAAATGAACGCAATTCTCTCTATTATCCTGAAACGACTGATGGTTGGCGTCCTGACCCTGTTCATCGTGACGATCATCATCTTCGGCGCGGTCGAATTGCTGCCCGGCGACATCGCAACCGAGGTTCTGGGCCAGGCCGCCACCGAAGAGAGCCTGAACGCCTTTCGCGAAAAATATGATCTGAACCGCCCGCTGCACGAGCGGTATCTGTCATGGCTGGGCGGCGCGGTGACCGGCGATTTCGGCATTTCGCTGGCCAACCAGCGCCCCATTGGCGAGCTGATCGGCCAGCGCGCCGCGAACACGTTCTTTCTGGCCGGTTATGCCGCTGCCATCGCCGTGCCGATTGCCGTTGTCTCGGGCATGCTGGCCGCGCTTTACAACGGGTCGGTCTTTGACCGGATGCTGTCCAGCTCGACCCTGGCGGCGATTTCATTTCCCGAGTTTTTCATCGCCTACATCCTGATCCTGATCTTTTCGGTCGCTCTGGGCTGGTTTCCCAGCCTTGCGAATGTGGATGTCGGCGACGGGGTGGGCGAGCGGCTGTATCGCACGTTCCTGCCTGCGATGACGCTGACGCTGATCGTGCTGGCCTATATGATGCGGATGACGCGCGCGGCCATTCTGAACCTGCTGGCGCTGCCCTACATCGAGATGGCGCACCTCAAGGGGATGAAGCGGTGGCGCGTGATCGCGGTCCATGCGCTGCCCAACGCGCTGGCACCCATCATCAACGTGATCGCGCTGAACCTTGCCTATCTGATCGTCGGGGTGGTTCTGGTCGAGGTGGTGTTTGTCTATCCCGGCCTTGGCCAAATTCTGGTCGATGCGGTGTCGAACCGTGACGTGACCGTGGTACAGGCCGCCTGCCTGATCTTTGCGGCGACCTATATCATTCTGAATTTGCTGGCGGATATCCTGTCGATCATCGCCAACCCCCGCCTCATGCATCCCAGGTAGTGCCATGCAGAATTTTATGAACAACCTGCGCGACGCGCCCGTCTCCGCATGGATCGGCATTGCCATCGTCGTGATCTACGCGGTGCTGGCCATCGGCGCGCCGCTATTCGCGCCCTTCACCGAACGGGCATCGGTCGGCGTGCAGTACCATCCGTGGAGCGCGCCGCATTACCTGGGCACCGATGCGCTGGGGCGCGATGTGCTGTCGCGGCTGATCTACGGCGCGCGCAACACTGTCGGCATCGCGCTGCTGACCACGGCGCTGGCCTTCTTGCTGGGCGCAACCTTCGGCCTGCTGGCGGCGACGCTGGGCGGCTGGTTCGATGCGATCGCCGCGCGCGTGGTGGATGTGCTGATGGCGATCCCGCCGCTGATCTTTGCGCTGCTGATCCTGACCATCACCGGCACGTCGGTTCTGTCGCTGGTGCTGGTGATCGCGGTGCTGGACAGCACGCGGGTGTTCCGCCTGTCGCGCGCGGTGGCGCAGGGCATCCTGACCATGGATTATATCGAGGTGGCGCGCATGCGCGGCGAGGGCCTGCTGTGGCTGATCCGCAAGGAGGTGCTGCCGAACGCCGCCGCGCCGATGATCGCCGAATTTGGCCTGCGCTTTTGCTTTGTGTTCCTCTTCATCTCGGCGCTGTCCTTCCTCGGGCTGGGCATCCAGCCGCCCACCGCCGACTGGGGCGGAATGGTGCGCGAAAGCGCCAAGCTGATCGGGTTTGCCAATTTCTCATCTTGGCAGGCCGCCACATTCGGTCTGGCGCCGCTGCTGCCTGCGGGCGCGATCGCGCTGCTGACCATCGGTGTGAACCTGATCGTCGATTGGGTGCTGCACATGTCCTCGGGCCTCAAGGAGTAACGCATGACCGATCTTCTGCTGGACATGACCGATATCCGGATCGAAGGCCGATCCGAGCGGCGCTGGAAACCCATCATCAACGGTGTGAATCTGCGCCTGAACCGCGGCGAAATCCTGGGCCTGATCGGCGAATCGGGCGCCGGCAAATCGACACTGGGCCTTGCCGCGATGGGCTATACCAAGGGCGGCTGCCGCATCAGCGGCGGGTCGATCAAGTTCGACGGTCAGGAAATGGTCGGCGCGTCCCATAACACCCTGCGCAAGCTGCGCGGCGCGCGCATCGCCTATGTCGCGCAATCGGCGGCCGCAGCGTTCAATCCGGCCTACAAGCTGATCGACCAGTATTGCGAAGGCCCGGTCAAGCACGGCGTCATGGGCCGCGACGAAGCGCAGCGAGACGCGGTGGAACTGTATCGCAAGATCCGCCTGCCCAACCCCGATCAGATCGGCTTTCGCTATCCGCATCAGGTGTCGGGCGGGCAACTGCAACGCGCAATGACGGCAATGGCGATGTCCTGCCGCCCCGACCTGATCATCTTTGACGAGCCGACGACAGCGCTGGACGTCACCACCCAGATCGAGGTGCTGGCCGCGATCCGCGACATCGTGCGCGAATACAACACGGCGGCGATCTATATCACGCACGATCTGGCCGTGGTTGCCCAAATGGCCGACCGCATCAAGGTGCTGCTGCGCGGCGACGAGGTGGAAGAGGCCCCCGCCCGGCAAATGCTGTCCGATCCGCAAGAGGACTATACCAAATCCCTCTGGGCGGTGCGCGAATTTCGCCGCGAGGCGCCGCAGGCCCAGCCCGAAGGCACCGGCCCCTTGGTTGAGATCACCGATATCACAGCGGCCTACGGCCCGATCAAAGTACTGGACAAGATTGACCTGACCATCCCGCGCGGCAGCACCGTTGCCATCGTGGGCGAAAGCGGCTCGGGCAAATCCACGCTGGCGCGGGTGATCATGGGCCTGCTGCCCCCGTCCACGGGCCAGATCAAATTCGACGGCACCCCCCTGCCCAAATCGAGCAGGGAGCGCACGCCCGATCTGCAACGCCATGTGCAGATGATCCACCAGATGGCCGACACCGCCCTGAACCCCAAGCACCGCATCCGCGAGACGCTGGGCCGGCCGTTGGAGTTCTTTCTGGGCCTGAAGGGCAAGGCCAAGGAGGACCGCATTCGCGAGCTGTTGACCCTGATCGAGCTGAACCCCGATGAATTCATCGACCGCCTTCCGTCCGAGCTGTCGGGCGGGCAGAAACAGCGGATCTGCATCGCGCGCGCCTTGGCCGCCGAGCCGGAATTCATCATCTGCGACGAGGTGACATCGGCCCTTGATCAGCTGGTCGCCGAGGGTATCCTGCGCCTGCTGGACCGTTTGCAACGCGAAATGAACCTGACCTACATGTTCATCACCCACGATCTGGCCACGGTGCGGTCCATCGCGGACAAGGTTGTGGTGATGCAGCACGGCGTGATTGTCGAGCAGGGGACAAAGGACGAAATCTTCTCCCCGCCGCACAAGCCCTACACCGAATTGCTGCTGTCCTCGGTCCCGGAAATGGACCCCGATTGGCTGACCGACCTGCTGCAAGAGCGTGGCGATATTCTGGCTGCAAAGGACTGACCATGGCTTTGAACTTCGGAACCGTGTCCTCGGGCCTTGATCTGGAAACCACGGGCAAACGCGGCGGCAATTTCGGGCTGGCGCATTCGGACAACCGCTTTGCGTTTTCCACGATTCAATCGCCCCTGGGCGTGATCCGGGGCGGGGACGGGCCGACGGCGCTGGTCTGCGCGGGCAACCACGGTGACGAATACGAGGGGCAGATCATCGTGCGCCGCCTTTTCGAGATGCTGGAGCCAGACGATCTGGCCGGCCGGCTGATTTTGGCGCCCGCGCTGAACATGCCCGCCGTGCAGGCGATCAGCCGCACGTCGCCCTTGGATGGCGGCAACCTGAACCGGTCCTTTCCGGGGCAGGCCTATGGCGGGCCGACGCGCGAGATTGCAGGCTTCGTCGCCACGCAGCTGATGCCGCTGGCGGATGTTGCCGTCGATCTGCATTCGGGCGGCAGCGGCAGCGATTATCTGGATTGCGCCTATTTGTGCCTGTCCAATGACCCGGCGCGCAACGCCCAGACCCGCGATCTGGCGACCGTGATGGGGCTGGCGAACACCATGGTTGTGCCGCCCAGCGACACGCCCGGCGATTTCGACGGATCGGCGCACGCTGCCGGCTGCGCGATGATATCATGCGAGCTGGGCGGCGAGGGCAAGGTATCGCTGCGCGCGCTTGAGGCCGGCTGGCATGGCGTCCTGCGCATTCTGGCCCATAGCGGCGTCTTGAACGCCGCCGCCGCGCAGCGGCTGGGCGCGGACACCCCGCCGAAAACGCGGTTTCTGGATCTGGGTGCAGAGGCCGATACCATCACCGCGCAAAGCCATGGCCTGATCGAACCGATGGTTCAGATCGGCGCGCCGATCACGGCGGGCCAGCCTGTCGCGCGGCTGCGCAACCTGCATGATCTGGCCGCTGCGCCGGACACGCTGTTTGCTGCCAAGGACGGCATACTGGCCATCCTGCGTGCCGGCGCGATTGTCGCGCCCGGCGATCATTTCTGCGTCATCTGCCCCGAAATTTCCGACGCGAGGCTGGACGCGCTTTTGCAGCAAACAGGCCAGCCCTGAGGCGCTACGCAAAACGCGCGCAACCTTGAGCTGTTGCGCGCGTTTTACTTGGTCCAATGCGCCGGGTGGAACGCGAAGTCCTTTAGATATCCAGCACCACCGGCCCCTTGGGGCGCGCGCAGCAGATCAGAACCTGGCCCTGCTCCGGCGGGATCAGCGGGTCTTCGAAATACTCGACCTCGCCCGAAATCAGCCCGCATTTGCAGGTGTTGCAGATCCCCGCGCGGCAGCTGAATTCGGGATTCAGGCCGGCATCCTCGGCACATTCCAGCAGTGATGCGGCCGATCCGTCCCACTGCGCCGACCGGCCCGATTTGCGGAACGTCACACTGCCATCCTGCGCGGCCAGCGGCGCGGGCGCATCTTCTGGCACAACCTCGACGGCGGTTTCGCCCGAGGCCCACGCATCGGGATCGGTCAGGAACGTCAGCGCCTGAAGCGTGGGCGCCGCGCGCGATGCTGCCAGTTTGGGCGCAGGCGCTTCGGCGACAGCAGCATCCAGCGACGATGCCTTGCCAAAGAATTCATACGCGATCTGGCCCTTGGGCACGCCCAGATCCTGAAGCAGCCGGTACATCGCCGCCATGAAAGGCGTCGGGCCGCAGATATACGCCTCGTAATCGTCGATCGGCAGATGTTTTTGCAGGAACGCCTTGTCGATCATGCCTTCGGCGTCGAAATGGCCGGCCTTGCGATCCGCGTCGGTGGGGCTGCGATAGACAAACAGCGGTTTGACCCGGTCGCCCGCGCAGGCGCGCACTTCGTCGCGCAGGGCGTGGACCTGCCCGTTTTCGCAGGCGTGCAGGAAATACACGTCCCGCCCCGAGCCGGCGAGCGCATGCAGCATCGACACCAGCGGCGTCAGCCCGACACCGCCCGACAGCAGCAGCACGGGGCGGCGGCTGTCCTCGTCCAGAACGAAGGTGCCGCGCGGCGCGGCGACGTCGATCACGTCGCCCGCCCCGACCCGGTCATGCAGCCACGACGATCCGGCGCCATCGGGGTTGCCGTCAATGCCGGCCTCCCGCTTGACCGTGATGCGGTGGTGGCGCGTCTCGCGCGCGTCGCAGGATACTGAATAGGTTTTCAGCACCGGCGCGCCACCGCCCGGCAGGCGCAGGGTCAGGTATTGCCCCGGCTTGGCGTCCCAGACGGGCGCGCCGTCCTCGGGCACCAGATAGAACGAGGTGATGATATCGCTTTCGCGCACCTTGTCGGCAACGCGAAACTTGCGAAAGCCGCCCGCCATCCTATTGGCTCATCTTTGCGTCAACCATCGCCTCTTCTGCGATCATCGCCTCCAGCTGGCGACGGAATCGCAGCTGGCCCGCGTCGATATGCAGGTCGATATGCGGCGAGGTTTTGGTGTCCATGCCGATCTGAACCTCGTTCAGAACCGCGCGATCCTCTTCAAAGGCGCTGCGCACGTCTTCGCTCATTATCTTGGACAGCTCTTCGTCGTCGGGGCGGATGTTGCGCAGCTGGAACCAGTAATAGCGCGTTTCGGTTTCGGTGGTCGGCGTCATGAAGTTATAGCTGTCCATGACGAACGTTTTCTCATCCAGCGTCCCGTCAACGCCGCCAGTTCCGGCAGGCGTGAACACCGCCCGGATCAGCGCGTGGCTGGGATAGCGCACCTCGTAATGCTGAAGCCGGTCGCAGTTGCCCTCGAATTCGATGACCTTTTTGTAGAAGGGCGCCGGTTCGTGGTCCATCATCCAGCGATGCACGATCACGCCGGTATCGGTCTTGGTCACGCGCAGCGGCGTGTCCTTGGTCGCCGCGGCGGCAAAGGACGATTCGTGGACCCATGCCACATGCGTCGGATCCAGCAGGTTGTCGCACATCAGCAGATAGTTGCAGTTCAGCTCCATCGCCTTGCCGCGGTTGATACCCCATTCGGGATTGTCGAAATTGGGAATGTCGATGATATCCTCGGGGTCGGCGATGGCGGCGTTGCCCATCCAGATCCAGACCAGCCCGTATTTTTCATGCACCGGATAGGGGCGCACGCGCGCGGCCGATGGAATACGCCCGCCGCCCGGCGCCCAGACGCATTGCCCGGCGCAATCGAAGGTCAGGCCATGATAGCCGCATTCGACATTGTCATCCTTGATCCGGCCCTTGCTGAGGGGCAGTTTGCGGTGGGGGCAGGCATCCTCCATCGCGATGACTTCGCCCTCCGAGTTGCGGAACATGCAGATCTTTTCGCCCAGCACTTTGACCTGCTGCAATTCGCCTACGATCTCGTCGCTCCATGCGGCGACGTACCATGCATTTTTCAAGAACATCCGGCTTCCTAACTGACATTTCTGTTGGCTGAGTTTGGGGCATCATACGCGACTTTGCCCAGGAAAAAACGTTGTTTTACTTATCGACTGTTTAGATACGCTGGCCTAAAGGTTGCGCGCTTCGGTCAGGATCCAGTTCAGGAAATTGCGCGACACCTCGTTCTCCAGAAGCAGGGGCGCCCAGCAGATAAAGTAGGGCTCCGGCATCTTTACGGATTGCTCGGACAGCCGGACCAGCCGCCCCAGCTTGAGGTCCATCGATGCAAAGGACGCCTGCGCCAGCGCAACGCCCTGCCCCGCCGCCGCCGCCTCCAGCGCCAGGCTGGACAGCGAATGCACCGACACCGGTTTCGTGCGGAGCGGCGGCAAATCCTGCGCCGTCATCCAGTCGCCCAGCCGCGGCACACTGGCAAAGCCCGGCCCCCAGTCAATGTCGATCCACGGGACCGTGCCCAATGTGGCCGGGTCCGACGCCGCCGGGTTCCTGGCCAGAAAATCGGGCGAGCAGACGGGAAAGCAGACGTCGTGAAACAGCGCGCGCACATGCGGAAACGCCTCGGACGCGGCGCCATAGGTCAGGCGGAACATGTGGTTCAGAAACTGGGGATCAGGCTCTACATGCGTGGCCTCCAGACGGATTGACGCGGCGCCCTGCGCCGTCTCGAACCGGTGCAAACGCGGGTTCAGCCATTTCAGCAGCAGCGTGGGCAGGCCCGATATCTGCACATCCAGATCCGCCACATGCTGCGACAAAAGATGCTGCGCCTGATGCAGCTTGCCAAAGCCTGCCGATACCAGCTCGTGATAGGATCGCGCCGCCGGGGACAGGGACGCACGGCGCCCGTCCTTCATGATAAGCGGCATCTTCAACTGATTTTCCAGGATCTTGATCTGCTGGCTGATCGCGCCAGGCGTCACGCCCAGTTCCTTGGCCGCGGCGGTCACGGAGCCAAGGCGCCCGAAGCTTTCGAACGCCTGTAGCGCGCGCAGGGGTGGCAGGGTCAGTTGCATAGCTTGCCTATAATGTCTCTACAGGATGGCTTGATTTAGAGGCGCTAAAGAGTGTTACTGCAATTCTGATTTGTCACGCGTTAAGGTCGTCACTTATCATAATAACAATAGACATAATGGCAAGCGCACACAGCACTTCCAAGCGCGGCACAGAAAAACGGACCGCAGATCACAGGGGACTATTCATGGCATTTTCGACAAGCAGACGCAGCCTTTTGCTGGGCGCCAGCGCATTTGGCGGCGCGGCCCTTCTGGGCCTTTCCGGCCAGCCGCTGCGCGCGGCCACGCCCAGCGCGGGCGGCACGCTGCGCCTGGGTATTGGCAGCTTTGATTCCGGCGAAACGCTGGATCCGCAGGTGAACGAGACGAAGTTCATGCAGAACCTGCAATGGCAGATCCGCAACAACCTGATCGAGATCGGCGCCGGCGGCGTTCTGGTGCCCGAACTGGCAACATCGTGGGACTCCAATGACGATCTGACCGTCTGGACCTTCAAGCTGCGTCAGGGCGTGGAATTCCACAATGGCAAGCCGTTCGATGCCGATGACGTGGTGTTCTCGATCAACCTGCACCGGGGCGAGGATACGATCAGCCAGACCAAATCGCTGGTCGCGGTGATCAAGGATGTCGAGGCCACCGCGCCCGACGAGGTCAAGATTACCCTGAACGAGCCGAACGCAGGCTTCCCTCCCGTTCTGGCCCTGACCACGATGGTCATGGTGCCTGCGGGCGACATGAATTTCGATGCCGGTATCGGCACCGGCGCCTATATTCTGGAAACCTACGAGCCGGGCATCAAATCGGTCGTGCGCAAGAACCCCAACTACTGGAAAGAAGGGCGCGGACATTTCGATTCCATCGAAATGCTGGCGATCCGCGATGTGAACGCCCGCACCACCGCGCTGCAAACCGGCGAGATCGACGTGATGAACTCGGTCGATCCGACCACCGCCAATCTGATGGCGATCATGCCCGGCATTGATCTGGTCCAGACCCAGGGCAAGGTGCATTACTGCTTCAGCATGTTCACCACTGACCCGCTGTTTTCGGACGTGCGCGTGCGCAAGGCGATGAAGCTGGCGATCGACCGTCAGGATATGGTGGACAAGGTGCTGAACGGCTACGGCTCCATCGCCAATGACCAGCCGATTTCGCAGGCCTACCGCTATCACAACCCCGATCTGGAGCAGCACAGCTATGATCCCGATCAGGCGCGCGCCCTGCTGAAAGAGGCAGGCGCCGAGGGTCTGACAACCACGCTCCACGCGTCCAACACGCCCTTTACCGGTGCGGTGGATGCCGCCCAGCTGTTCAGCGAACACGCCGCGGCGGCGGGCGTGACCATCAATGTCGCGCGCGAGCCCGAAGACGGCTATTGGACCAATATCTGGGGCAAAAAGCCGTTCTTTGCCTCGCGCTGGTCGGGCCGCGCGAACGAGGATCTGATGCTGAGCCTTGCCTATTCCCGCGAATCGCTGGGCGGCTACAACGCCACCAACTGGGATAACGAGGCGTTCAACACCGCGCTGGTCGCCGCCCGCTCGGAGAAGGACGACGCCAAGCGGCGCGAGCTGTATTACGAATGCCAGGCGATCCTGTCAGCCGAGGGCGGCATGATCGCGCCCGTCTGGGCCGATTTCCTGGATGCCAAATCATCCAAGATCGGCATCCCCGACGAGGTGTCGGGCGACTGGGATCTGGACGGCAACCGCTGCGGCGAACGCTGGTGGTTCAACGCCTGAACCATGGCAAAATGAACACATGCAGGCCGCCCGATCAGGCGGCCTGCACTCACGTTAAACGTATAGAAACGATCCGATATGACAGACACCCTGCCCCGCCTTCTTGATGTTTTGCGCGCGCAATTTGCAGATCGGCTGATGACCTCGGACGCGGCGCGCGAACATCACGGCAGCGGCGAAAGCCACCTTGTCCCGCAATGGCCCGATGCCGTCGTCATGGTGCAATCCACTGCCGAGGTGTCGGATGTTCTGCGCGCCTGCAACGCGCATGGCGTGCCGGTCATCCCCTTCGGCGCCGGATCGTCGCTGGAGGGGCAGATCCACGCGCCGCATGGCGGGATCAGCATTGATATGTCCGGCATGGACGCGATCCTGTCAGTCCAGCCGGAGGATATGGATTGCACCGTGCAATGCGGCGTCACCCGGCAGGCGCTGAACGAACATCTGCGCGCAACGGGGCTGTTTTTCCCCGTCGATCTGGGCGCCCATGCATCGCTGGGCGGAATGGCGGCAACGCGGGCGTCCGGCACGACAACGGTGCGCTATGGGTCGATGCGCGATCTGGTGCTGGGGCTGACCGTGGTGATGCCGGACGGCGAGGTGATCCAAACAGGCGGGCGCGCGCGCAAATCGTCGGCGGGCTATGACCTGACCCGGCTGATGGTCGGCTCCGAAGGGACGCTGGGCATCATTACCGAGCTGACATTGCGCCTGTTCGGTATCCCCGAAGCATCGCAAACCGCGATGTGCAGCTTCGATTCGATCGAGGACGCGACGCAAACCGTGGTCATGGCCCTGCAATGCGGCCTCTGCCTGAACCGGATCGAACTGGCCGACAGCTTGCAAATGCAGGCGATCAACAGCTATTGCAAATCGGACCTGCCCGAGCTGCCGACGCTCTGGATCGAACTGACAGGCTCGGACGCTGCGGTGGCCAACGACATGGCCGCGCTCAGGGATCTGGCCGATACCGCGCGCCGGTTCGAACTGGCCAGCGATGCCGAAGCCGCCGCGCGGCTGTGGCGCATCCGTCACGATGCGCTCTATGCCTCGCGCGCCCTGCGGCCGGGGATCAAGGGCATCTCCACCGATGTTTGCGTGCCGGTGTCGCAACTGCCCGCCTGCATCAGCGCCATCCTGGAGGTGATCGCCGAAACCTCGATTCAGGCGCCCTTGGTCGGGCATGTGGGCGACGGCAATTTTCACCTCGTGCTGCTCTATGACCCCGCCGACGCGGGCGAGAAGGCCGAGGCGCAGAAAATCAACAAGGCGCTTGTCGAAATGGCCATCGCCATGGGCGGCACCTGCACCGGCGAACACGGCGTCGGGCTGGGCAAGAAGGCGTATTTGCCCGCCGAGCATGGCGCGGCGCTGGACGTCATGCGCCGCATCAAACGCGCGCTTGACCCCAACAACATCATGAACCCCGGCAAGATTTTCGATCTATAGCCTTAAGGATACACCATGCCCGCACCGCTCCCCCACGATTTGATCCGCCCCGAGGTCCGCGACCTGCCCGATTACAACGCCGGCATTGCGCTGGACCGGTTCAAGGCGACCTATGGCATTGATTGCATCGCCAAACTGGACAGCAACGAAAGCCCGCTTGGCCCCGCGCCGCAGGCGATCAAGGCGATGCAGGACGCCGCCGCCGGCGTCGCGCGCTACCCCGATGCCGCGAACACTGCCCTGCGCGCATCAATCGCCGGCGCGCTGGGGCAGAACGCGGATAACGTGATCATCGGCAACGGGTCCGAGGATCTGATTGGCGCGCTGTTCCGCGCCATCATCCGCGCCGGCGATCATGTCGTCACCATCTGCCCCAGCTTTGGCCTGCACGAATTCGGCGCGCTGACCTTTGGCGCGACCGTGACCAAGGTGCCGTTCAACGATGATTGGTCGTTCCCCGTGGACGGGCTGTGCGAGGCGCTGCGCAGCGCGCCCCGCATCCTGATATTCTCGTCCCCCAGCAACCCCGCAGGGCCTGCGATCACCGAAGCTGAATTTCGCACCATACTGGACCACTCAGACCGGCAAACGCTGATCTGCTTTGACGAGGCGTATGTCGAATTCATCGAAGCCTCCGAACGGTTCGACGCGCTTGGCCTGCTGGCCGCGACCAACCTGCCCTATATCGTGCTGCGCACATTCTCCAAGGCATATGGGCTGGCCGGGGCGCGCGCCGGATACGGCATTGCCAGCGATCCGGCGATGATCCGGGCGCTGATGAAAACCCGCAACCCGTTTGGCGTGAACGCCATGGCCGCCTGCGGCGCGATAGAGGCTTTGGCCGACACCGCCCATCTGGCGCGTGTCACCGATCTGGCCATGACCGAGCGGGCGCGCGTCAGCGCCGCGCTGACCGCCAAGGGATATGCCTGCGCACCGACACAGACCAATTTCGTATTCTTCGATACCGGCGGCCCGGCGGCGGAATTTGCGCAGGCACTGCGCGGCAAGGGCATCCTGATCAAGGGCTGGCAGGAGGCGCCGTTTGAAAACTGGGCGCGCGTCACCATGGCAACCCCTGCCGAGAATGACGCGTTTCTGGAGGCGGTGCCGGCCCGGCAGGGCTGAAACCCGCGACGCTGATGCTGACACGAAAAATAGCCGGCCCCGCATGGGACCGGCCATTTTCATATGCCATATCGCTGGCTGTTACGCGGCGGCCCCGGCGGGCGTTCCTGCGGCACGGTTGCGCAGCAGGATCAGCGCCACCAACGCACCGCCAAGCGCCATGGCAATCCACGAGGTCGAGATCAGCAGCAACCCCCCGACCGTCAGCCCCACCTTGTCCCAGCCGGTCATCGGCGCCCGGAAATGGCCGATATAGGCCGCCGACAGGGCGATGATGCAGACGATCCCGCTGATCAGCGCGGCCACGAATTCAACCCAAGTGAATTCGACAAACAGCAGGCTGGGCGCGTAGATGAACATGAACGGCACCAATGCCTTGCCCATCGACAGGCGGAACGCCGCGGTGCCGGTGCGCATCGGATCGGACCGCGCAAGGCCGGCGGCGGCATAGGCAGCCAGCGCCACGGGCGGCGTCACATCTGCCAGAACGCCAAAGTAGAACACAAAGAAGTGCGTGGCGATCAGCGGCACATCGAATTCCACCAAGGCGGGCGCGGCGATGGACGCAAGGATGATATAGGTCGGCGTCGTCGGGATACCGGCGCCCATAATGATGCAGGCAAGCGCCACGAACACGAGGCCGAAAAACAGCGCCATGCTTTTCTCATTCAGAAGGCCGGTGAAATCTATCGCCGTGATGAAGGCGGCCAGGTCATAGGCCAGCGTGACCACCGCGCCCGAAAATTTGAAGCCCAGCCCGGTCAGCGTGGTGATCCCCAGAAGGAAGCCTACACACGCACAGGCCGCGCCGATGGCCAGCGCGAATTTCGCGCCATCCTCGAAGCCGCGCACCAGACGCGGCGGCGTCAGCACAGTGTCCAGATCCATCGACGTATCGCCAAGGCCCCGCATCAGCAGCGGCACATACGAAAACACGATTGTCAGGATGATGCCCCAGAACGCGGCCAGAAACGGCGTGTATTGCATCAACAGCAGCACCACCATCACCGTCAGCGGAATGAACAGGTGCCATGATTTGGCCAGCACCGCCTTGAACTGCGGGATCTTGTCAGCGGACAGGCCCGACAGGCCCAGACGCTTGGCCTCCAGATGGACCATCAGCATGATGGCAAGATAGTGGAATGCCGCCGGAATGATCGCGATCAGGATAATCTCGTTATAAGGCACGCCCAGCATTTCGGTCATCACGAAGGCCGACGCACCCATGATCGGCGGCGTCACCTGCCCGCCGCAGGATGCCGACGCCTCGACCGCGCCGGCGAAACGGGGGGTGAAGCCCGATTTCTTCATCAGCGGAATGGTAAACGCGCCGGTGGTGACCGTGTTGGCGATGGGCGAGCCGGAGATCATGCCGAAAAAGCCCGAGGAGACCACCGAAACCTTGGCGCTGCCGCCCGATGCGCGGCCAGCGACGATGGTGGCAAGGTCGATAAAGAGCTGTCCCAGACCGCTCATCTGCGCCAGAATACCGAACAGAACGAAGTGGAACACATAGGTCGCAACCACGCCGACGGCGACGCCGTAGATGCCTTCGGTGCCGACATACAGATGGTTGATGATGCGCAGGATGTTATAGCCGCGATGGCCCATGATGCCGGGCATATACGGCCCCAGCATCGCATAAATGATGCAGAACACGCCGATAAATGCCAGCGTCGGCCCCATGGTGCGGCGCGTCGCCTCCAGCGTCATGATGATGGCGATCATGCCCATCATGTATTCCTGCGGCCGCGGCGAGCCGACATTGGTGATGAACACGTCGCGGAAGAACACCACCAGATAAAGCGAGAAACCCGCCCCCAGAATGGCAAACACCCAGTCGCGCAGCGCCACCTTGCTGCCCGGCAGGCCGCGCCCCTTGATCGGCAGCGTCAGCACCGTCAGCAGCAGCATCGCGGCGGCAAACACATAGGTCAGCGCGGTGGGCGGCAGGGCCAGCACCAGATCGTAGATGATATATAGGTAAAATGCCCCGAAAATGGCGCTGTCTATCCACAGGCGGCGCGTCGGTTCGGCGCGGCGGCGGGGGAACACCAGAAACACCAGCCCCATGACGAATGTCAGGTGAATGGTGCGGTGCGTCACCTCGTTCAGCAGGCCGAACCCGGCTGTGTAGACATGAAAGATCGACAGCGCCACGCAGGCGATTGTAACCAGCCGCGCAACCAGCCCCTTGAGATCCCGAAAATTCGATTCCGAGTCGTACTCGCGCACCATCGCTTCGATTTCGTCCGGCGTCAGTTCGCGGTCATCCGGGGCGGCGGTGTGCGTGTTGTCTTGCATGACTACTCCGATGGGTTACAGGCGGCGATCCGTAAGGCAGAATGTCCCAGGGATGCAAGCGCGATGGACTGCACTGGGGTGTGAAGGGTGTTGTTGTACGCGGGCTGAACGCGCACGATCATTTCGCCGATGGGGCGGTCAAGGTCCAGTATGAATTTGCCATCCTCATGGCGCCAGCCGGTCGCGTCCAGCTCATCCGACATCGACGGCAGGCCCGCACCATGGGCCAGGAACACCTCGGACGTCTGAATGATCTGCCCGGCGTCGATGCGGTAGCTGTCCATCACGGGCGTCCGGGATACGGAATGGATGAATTCCAGCGCGAAACTCGCGCCGGGTTCCAGCGGGTAGCTGGCCAGCGGCGCACCGCCCGGATGGGCGCTAAGGCACAGAAAATCCGCAGGCGAGGCCGCGGCGGGCAAGGCTGGGATGGCCAGAATGGCCACCCCAAGGACACCGATGATGATGCCGCGCGGCGGCATTACTTGATGCCTTTTTCCGCGTAATACTTCTCGGCGCCGGGATGCAGCGGCACAGAAACGCTCTCCAGCGCCTTGTCGAGCGAGATTTCCTTGCCCTTGGGATGCACGTTGCCCAGCGTTTCGGTATTTTCATACAGCGCCTTGGTCACGGCATAGACAACCTCGTCGGAGACATCCGCATGGGTCGCCCAGATCGCGCGCACGGCCAGCGTTTCAACGTCATTGTCCTGGCCCTTGTAGGTGCCGCCCGCCAGTACGGCATTGGCGTAATAGGGCTGCGTTTCCTGCAACTTGGCAATCGCGGGGCCGGTCAGCGGAACGATGCGGATATCGTGGCCGTTGGCCAGATCGGTCAGCGACGATGTGGGCGATCCGGCGGTGATCAGCGATGCGTCAAGGTTGCCGTCCTTGATCTTGTCCACCGACTGCGAGAAGGACGAATAATCCTCGGACACGTCCTCGCGCGTCATGCCATGCGCGATCATCAGATCGCCCAGCAGCTGCCACTGGCCCGAGCCCGGCGAGCCCGACGAAATTGTCTTGCCCTTCAGATCCTCGAACGTCTCGATCCCGGAATCGGCGCGCACGACCAGTTGCACGGTTTCGGGATAGAGCGCGCCGATGGCGCGGATATTCTCGTTCGGCTCGCCGTCGAACTGGTTGATGCCCTTATAGGCCGCATCCAGAATGTCAGCCGCAACAAAGGCGGACTCAATCTCGCCGCGTCCCAAGAGCTGCGAGTTGGCCACCGATGCGTTGCCGGTTTCCGCCGTGGCCGACAGTTTCGTGTCAGGGATTTCGGCAGTGTTCGAGATCAGCTGCGCCAGCATCCCGCCCAGCGGATAATACGTGCCGCCGGTGCCACCCGTTGCGATGCCAAAGAAGACGCGATCCGCGGCATAGCCCGGCAGCGCCGTCATGTGCAGCATTGATGCCGCGGCAACGCCTGCCAGAAAAATACGACGTGAAAGACCCATATTGCTACCTTTTCCTGATTGGCTGCGGTGACCGGGCGATGATCGCCTTGCCAGCACGCAGGCTTGATTTCGCGCCGGAATTTCAGAACCGGCGATACCGCAGTGTTGCGGCGATGCGCGTTGATGTCCAGTTTAAATCTGGGCCGGCGCTGGGGGCCGCGATGCCCTATTCGGCAAAGTAGCTGGCCGCGTGGCGGCAAAACGCATCGGCCAGCGCGCCCGGCTTCAGCCGCTGCGACCGCGCCAGCGCGATCCGGTGCGGCGCCAGATCCCCCGACAATGCAATCGCCGCCAGCGCGCCACCATCATAAGCGGTGTCATGCGGAATTTCGGTCGCCAGCAGGCCGACGCCCATCCCGTTGGCCACCATCGACCGCAGCATTTCAACCGAGCCGGTTTCATACGCGATTTCCGGCGTGACCCCGTGCATCTGCGCCAGCGTCAGGAAATAGCCGCGACTATGCGGCAGGTTCATCAGGATCAGCGGATCGGCCAGCAGCTCGGCCATGGTCACAGCCGCGCGGCCCGCCAGCCGGTGATGCCCCGGCACCAGCCCGTAAGGGCGCACATTGGCCAGCGGCGTGACCTGCACCGACGACGGCAGCCCGAAATCATAGATCAGCGCCACGTCGATCCGGCCACTGTCCAGCCATGCGGTCAGGGCGTCCAGGTTCCCCTCGTGCAGGCGGACCTGCGCGCCGGGATGCGCCTGCTGAAACATGCGCACCAGCGACGGCGCATAGCGGGGGCCGAGCGTTGAGAATACGCCCAGGTCCAGAACCTCGTGCCGCGCCTCGGCGGCGTCCAGAACCTGCTGCGCCTGCGCTTGCAGTTTCCTGAATTCGCCCAGCTTCAGATGCCCGAACGCCGTCGGCTCGACCCCCAGACCGGCGGCGCGGGCAAACAGGGGCCGGCCCAGATGCGCCTCGACCTTGGCAATGGCCAGCGACACGGACGGTTGCGATACCGCCAAGTTGCGCGCGGCCGCAGCAGTGCTGCCGGCCTCGGCCGTGGCGATCACATAGTCGATCTGGCTCAAGGTGATAGCAATAGGTTTCATTTATAGGCGTATGGTTAAATTGTATTACGCCCTATAGCAAGCGCCACGCTACGCTGCGCGCAACCCAAACGGAGGCCGATATATGCAAACCGACACCGCAGATCGCACGACCCAGCCGCTGGCCGGTGTGCGCGTCCTTGATTTCACCCGCGTATTGGCAGGCCCCTATTGCACCGCGATGATGGCCGATCTGGGCGCCGATGTGATCAAGGTCGAATCCATCCACGGCGATGATTACCGCCATGTCGGCCCGTTTCAGGACGGCGAAAGCCTGCTGTTTCAGGCGGTCAATCGCGGCAAGCGGTCCATTGTGCTGGATCTGAAAACCGCCGAAGGCGTCGCCACGGCCAAGGCGCTCTTGCGCGAGACCGATGTTCTGGTCGAGAACTTTCGCCCCGGCGTGATGGACAAGCTGGGGCTGGGCGCCGCCGGGCTGATGGCCGAATTTCCCGAACTGATCTATGTGTCGGTATCCGGCTTCGGCCAGACCGGCCCCAACGCGAAAAAGCCCGCCTATGACATCATCCTTCAGGCGATGAGCGGCCTTATGGATGCCACGGGCGAACCCGGTGGCCAGCCCACCATGGTGGGCGAGGCTGTCGCGGATGTGGCCGGCGGGCTGTTCGCGGCATGGGGCACGATGGTGGCGCTGTTTGACCGCAGCCGCACCGGCAAGGGGCGACATGTGGATGTGGGGCTGTTCGATGCGCTGACCTCGATGATGCCGACGCTGGCCTGCCGCACCCTGATGAACGGCGAGGCGCCGTCGCGCACCGGCAACCGCCACCCGCTATCGGCGCCGTTTGGCACCTATCGCGCGCAGGACGGGCATTTCGCCGTGGCGGTTCTGAATGACCGGCTGTTTGCCACATTCTGCAACGTGATCGAACAGCCGGATCTGGCCAGCGATGCCCGCTTTGCCAGCGACACGCTGCGCCGCACGAACGAGCCTGCGCTGGCCGATCATATCGAGCGGTGGGCCGCGACCCACTCGGTTGCCGACATCGTGAACCGCCTGTCAGCCGATGGCATCCCCGCCGCCGAAATCCAGTCTGTTGCGCAAGCGTGGTCCTCGCCGCAGGCGGAGCAGCGCGCGCTGGCCTCAGACGTGCAGCACCCCGTGCTGGGCCAGCTGCGCGTTCCCGAACAGCCGGTGCATTTCAGTGGCGCGCCGCGCGGCGGCCGCATGGCGGCCCCGGCGCTGAATGGTGACGCCGCCGATATTCTGGCCCTGATTTCCAAAGGAGACACTGCATGAGCTACCCCATGTCCGACGATGAGCGCGCCGTAATCGACCAGATCGAACGCTTCGCCGCCGAGGTGCTGGCCCCGCAGGCCGCAAGGATCGACGAAGACTCGCTCTTTGCCACAGTGCATCTGCCGGCGATGGCCGAAATGGGTCTGATGGGCATGAACCTGCCCGAAGAATATGGCGGCATCGGCCTGTCCGGCCCCGCGCTTTATGCGGCGGTAGAGGCAATTGCAGGCGCCTGCGGGTCCACCGCATCCATGCTGACAGCGCATTTCCTGGCCACGGATTCCCTGCTGCTGGGCGCCGATGACGCCCTGAAAGAGCGATTTTTGCCGGATGCCGCAGCGGGCAAATCGCTGGGCGCCTTTGCGCTGACCGAACCGCAGGCCGGATCGAACCCGGCGGATATGTCCAGCTTTGCCACCGCCGATCAGGACGGGTATCGCATCAAGGGGTCGAAATGCTTTATCTCGAACGCGGGCGCGGCTGATTTCATGGTGGTCTATGCCAAGACTGACCGGGATGCAGGCGCGCGCGGCGTCAGCGCCTTTGTGGTCGAGCCGAAGAAGACGAACGGCGTCGATATAGCCCCGAACGAGCGCACGATGGGCCTGAAGGGCGGGCATGTCTTTGGCATCACGCTTGACTGCCACGTTCCAGCGGAAAACCGGCTGGGCGCCGAAGGCACCGGGTTCAAGACCGCGATGAAGGTGCTGGACAATGGCCGCATCGAAGTGGCGGCGCAGGCCACCGGCATTGCCGCCGCCGCGCAGAACGCTGCAATCTCCTACGCCAAGGAACGCATGGTCGGCGGGCATCCGATTGCCGATTTTCAGGGCCTGCAATGGATGCTGGCCGATAGCGCGACCGAGCTGGCCGCCGCCCGCGCGCTGGCGATGCAGGCAGCGGTCAAGCGCGGCTCGGGGCAGCGGTATTCGTCCGAATCGGCCTTTGCCAAGCTCTATGCGTCCGAGGCCGCATGGCGTATCGCCGACCGGGCGCTGCAAATTCACGGCGGATACGGCTACACCCGTGATTTCCCGCTGGAGCGCTATTTGCGCGATCTGCGGATTTTCCGTATCTATGAGGGATCGTCGGAAATTCAGCGCACAATCATTGCGCGCGGGCTGCTGGCATAGCGCCACGGCTGCGCAGCAAATCGCTGGATTATCTGGAGAAATTTGCGTAAAAATCGGGCCAAGCCAACAAGACCAAAACCAACAAGGAGAACCCGAATGGAAAGACGCACGTTCATCAAGGTCGGCGCCCTGGGCGCTGCGGCCACCGCGCTGGCCGCGCCTGCGATCGCGCAGGATAAACGCCAGTGGAAAATGGTCACCGCCTGGCCGAAAAACCTGCCTGGGCCGGGCGTTGCCGCGCAAAACCTGGCGGACCGGATCACCACCCTGTCGGGCGGCCGGATCGAGGTCAAGCTGTACGCATCGGGCGAACTGGTGCCGGGGCCGGGCGTATTCGACGCCGTCAGCGAAGGCACGGCAGAGCTGTATCACGCGGTTCCCGCCTACTGGGGCTCCAAATCCAAGGGCATCCTGCTGTTCGGATCGCAGCCATTCGGCCTGCGCGCGGACGAGCAATTCGGCTGGCTGGCGCATGGCGGCGGTCAGGAACTCTATGACGAAATGTACGGTCGTTTCGGCATCAAGCCGTTCCTGTGCGGCAACTCCGGCCCGCAATGGGGCGGCTGGTTCCGCAATGAGATCAACTCGGCCGAAGATCTCAAGGGCATGAAATTCCGCACCACCGGCCTTGCCTCCGAAATGATGACCAAGCTGGGCGTTGCCGCCGAGGCGATGAGCGGCCCCGCGATGTTTCAGGCGCTGCAAACCGGCGCACTGGACGCGGGCGAATTCATCGGCCCGTGGACGGATTCGGCGCTGGGCTTTTACCAGGTCGCCAAGAACTACTACTGGCCCGGCGTGGGCGAGCCGTCATCGGCCGAAGAATGCGGCGTGAACGGCGATGTCTATGCCGAACTGCCCGACGATCTGAAACAGGCGGTCAGCTTTGCCTGCGAGAGCCTGTATAACCCCGTCTGGACCGAATACACCACCAAACACGCCCTGTCGCTGAAGTCGATGGTCGAAGAGCAGGGCGTTCAGGTCAAGATGTTTCCCGACGACGTCATCGCCGCCATGGGCAAGGGCGCCGACGAGGTGATCGACGAGCTGCGCCAGAATGACGACGAGCTGGTCAAGCGCATCACCGAAAGCTTTGTCGCCTATCGCGACAGCGTCGGCAGCTATATGACCTATGCCGATAACGGCCAGATGAACGCCCGCGCGGGTCTGTTCGGCTATTGACCCGGCCTCGGTGCGCGGTGATATCCGCGCACCGTTTCGCCACAACAGCAGGGGCACAGATGGACCGCATCGCAGCAGCGATCGACAGCATCAACATCGCGACCGCGCATATCGTGCGCTGGCTGGCGCTGTTCATGGTGTTGATACAGTTTTTCGTCGTGCTGGGGCGCTACGTCTTTGGCGTCAATTCCATCGCCGCGCAGGAAAGCGTGCTGTATCTTCATGCCACGCTGTTCATGCTGGGCGCGGGCTATACCCTGCTGGTGGACAAACACGTGCGGGTCGATGTGTTTTTCGCCAAATTCAGCGCCGTCACCCAGCGCCGGATCGACATTTTCGGCCATCTGTTCCTGCTGCTGCCGTCCATGGCGGCGCTGCTTTACTGGTCATGGCCGTCGGTGCGCAACTCGTGGAAGATCCTTGAGGGGCCGATTTCGGTCGGCGGGATCGAGGCGGTGTTTCTGCTGAAAACGCTGATCCCGCTGTTTTGCGTCCTTGTCATGCTTCAGTCGATCGCGCTTTTGATCCGCCTGTTTTCCGCGAAAGCGCCCCAATGACCCAATATCTAGATCTGATCATGTTCGCCGCATTGATGGCGGCCATTCTGTCCGGCTTTCCGGTGTCATTCAGCATTGCGGGCGTCGGGATCGTCTTTGCCTATCTGGGCTGGGCGTTGGGGGTCATGGACATATCGCTGCTGGGGGCGATGGGCCAGCGGGTGTTTGGCCTGATCAGCAATCAGGTGCTGATCGCCATTCCATTATTCGTGCTGATGGGCGCGCTGCTGGAGAAAAGCCGCATCGCGGAGGATCTGCTGGATACGATGGGGCGGCTGTTTGGCCAGCTGCGCGGGGGCTTGGGCATTTCGGTGGTGCTGGTCGGGGCGCTGCTGGCGGCATCGACCGGCATCGTCGGGGCAACCGTGGTGGCGATGGGCATGATCGCCCTGCCCACCATGCTGCGGGCGGGGTATAATCCGCGCGTGGCCAGCGGCATTGTCTGCACCGCCGGTACGCTGGGCCAGATCATTCCACCCTCTACGCTGCTGATTATTCTGGCTGACGTCATGTCGAACGCCTTTCAACAGGCGCAATATGAACAGGGCAAATTCTCGGTCGAGGCGCTGTCGGTGGGGCAGTTTTTCGCCGCAGCGATCGTGCCGGGGCTGCTGCTGGTCTGCCTTTATCTGATCTATATTCTGATCCGCGGCGCACTGCGCCCGCGCGATATGCCGCCAGCCGCGCTGGATGTGCCAAGGCCGGACAGGTCCGAAGTGATCGGCGCGATCATTCCGCCCATCCTGCTGATTTTTGCGGTGTTGGGCGCCATTCTGGGCGGCGTGGCCACCCCGACCGAGGCCGCATCGGTGGGCGCCGTCGGCGCGCTGCTGATGGCCGGTCTGCGTCTGGGCGTCAGCCGACCGCTGATCCTTTTAGGAACCGGCGCATTGGTCGCGCTGGGTATCTTTGCCGGGGCATTTCCGGTGCGGTTGCAGCGCAGCGATCTGGAAATCGCGTCCTATCTTGCGGGTGGGTTTTATATTCTACTGGCCATCATCGGCGCGGTCGCAATCACCTTGGCGCTACGCTCTGCCCTGCGCCAAAGCGTCATTCAGGAGGCCGTGAATGCGACGCTGACCATGACCTCGATGATCTTTGCCACCATCCTGGCCGCGGGCATCTTCTCGCTGGTGTTCATCGGCCTCGGCGGCGAGGAGCGTGTGGCGAGCCTGCTGACAGGTATGCCCGGCGGGGCCACCGGCGCGCTGGTCTTCAGCATGCTGTTCATCTTTGTGCTAGGGTTCTTTCTGGATTTTGTCGAAATATCGGTGATCCTGCTGCCGCTGGTCGTGCCGCCCCTGATTGTGATGGGGCATGATCCGATCTGGCTGGGCATTCTGATCGCGATCAACCTGCAAACCAGCTTTCTGACGCCGCCGTTCGGGTTTTCGCTGTTCTACCTGCGCGGCGCCGCCCCGAAGGAGATTACAACGGCGCATATCTATGCCGGCGTTGTACCGTTCATCGGGCTTCAGGTTATTGGCGTGTCACTGATCTGGATCTTTCCGGTTCTCGCAACCTGGCTTCCGAAAATGATTTTCTGAAGGCTCTGGTTCTGCGCGGTCTGGTTGTTACGCGGCGTCGCCCGATCCGGGCGCCCATTGTTGACCCATGATAATGACAAAGCCGCCTTTTGATGGTCAGATGCGTCAACTGCCTGTCGCAGAACCACTGAACGGAGACGACAATGACCCTGTATTCTGACCAAGAACCCCCGCTGACATCCACCATCAGGCGCAGCCGCAACCTGCTGATCGCCACCGGTATCGTGATGATTGTGGCGGGTGCCGCCGCCATCGCATTTCCCTATCTCAGCAGCCTGGGTGTGACTGTCTGCGTCGGTCTGATGCTGGTGATTTCGGGCATCGCCCAAGGCATCGGCGCCTTCAGGTATCCGCGCTGGACGGGCATTGCGATGGGCCTGATTTTCGCTGCGTTCGGACTGATCGCAGGGGGCTACCTGCTGCTGCGCCCCGCCGAAGGCGTGTTTGCCCTGACCATCATCGCCGCTGCGTTTTTCCTTGCCGAAGGCATCGTCAAGGCTGTGCTGGCCTTCCAGATGCGTCCCGTTGCCGGCTGGGGCTGGATCCTGTTTGACGGGGCGGCATCGGTGGTTTTGGGCATCCTGCTGTGGTGGCAGTTGCCGTCTGCCGCGCTTTGGGCGCTGGGCGTACTGGCGGGGATCCGGATCATGGTGTCCGGCTGGACGCTGGTGATGGTGCCGATCGCGCTTGGCCGGGCTTTGGGCATGCGTGCGCCGCAATAAGCCGCCTTTGTCACCAAAAAAGGCGGGAGAACGGCGCAGTATTGCGCTATTCGCCCGCCTGCGCGTCATTCGCTGACGTGATCTGCTGACCCCCTTCTGTGCGATCCTTCAGCAACAAACGCTCCTGCGGCCACCAATCGGGGTGTTTGTCGCGGATATAGGCCAGCAGAGCCTCGCGCAGGCGCATTTCGGCGGCCCAGGCGGCCGATGGGTCGGGGCCCATCGCGTAGAACGACATTTCCTGTCCCGCCTCGGAATGTTTGGTCACTGCGGCGAACAGATGTTCGTGTTCGATTACGTCCTCATCGTCTTTGGCCAAATCACAAAACACCTCGCGCAGCTCGTCGATATCGGCGCGGTGATCCAGAAACAGGGTGATCGTTTTCAGGATGCGCGCATCTGTCACCGACCAGTTTTCAAACGGTTGCGAGACGAAATATTTGACCGGCACGATAATGCGCCGCTCGTCCCATGTGCGCAGGCGCAGAAAAGTGTAAAAGATGCTTTCGACATAGGCCCAGTTATCCTCGAACTGGACGCTGTCGCCAATGCGGATGGGTTTGGCCAGCGCGATCTGCAAGGACGCCATGATATTGCCCAGCACGGCCTGACCGGCGATCCCCAACAGGACGGTCAACACGCCCGCCGAGGCCAGCAGCGACATGCCCAGCGAATCAAACAGGTTCAGCCGCGACAACAGCACGATAATGGCGATGCCCACCATCAGCAGCACGATGATCCGCCGGATCGCGTAGATCGAAGTATATAGCTCGCGCTGGTCCAGACTGCGGGTATCGTCGATTTCGCCGATAACGCGGACGGTGATACGGTCCAGCACGGCATCCACGATCTTGAGCCCGGTAATGCCCAGCCCGGTCACGATCACGATCATCAGGAACGGGCGCAGGATTGTCGTCACCGGCCCCGAAAACGACACCCCAAGGCTAAGCATGAACTGCGCGGCAATCGCCACAACCACAAAGGCCAGCGGAATTCGCGACCGCTCCAGCGCCGGGCGCAACAGGGGGCCGGGCACGGTTCTGCTGGCCCACCCGACACTGCGGTTGGTCACCCAGCCAAGGCCCAGCAAACCGCCCAACATGATCGGCAGCAGAATCCACTCCCACAGTCGCAGGCCACCGACACGAATGGTCAATTCCCTTGGGATATGCCTTTCAAACCGGCTGGGACCGAATTTTTCGTAAAGGGTGGGAATGTTCTGGACAGTTTGCGGTGTGAACATCCAAACAGGGTCTGCATCGGCTGCCTTGTACCGGCCCAGCCGGATCTCATAGGCTTGGCCCTCGACCTCGACCATTTTCAGCCCGATATCGCGCCGCGGCTTGCCCGCCAGCGCATTTTTGGATGTGCCGGTTTCCAGCATCGCGTCAGGCCGGGCCGATAGACCCGCCCAATCGATCCAAAGCTGCCGTTCAATAACCATCGCCAGCTTGCGGGCCAGCTGCACGCCTTCCTCCTTGCGGCTATCCTCTGGCAGATCACCCAAGTGCAGATACTGCGCCGCCTTGGCAAACTGCTGATCTTCGGTCAGCCGGATGAAATTGCGCACCGTCTCGCGCGGTGTGCGGCGCTGAACATCTATATCCCCGCCCGATGGGGTCATCACCGAGGCGTCGATTGCATACCACGCACCGCTGTCCTCTTGCGCGGACAGCTGGCCACCATAAACGAACATGGCGGCCAAGATCACCATGTGCAGCAGGGCCGCTGTAATGAGGCGAAGCATATTCATATCCCCATCATGCGCTGAAAAGCAGAAACGAGAAAAGGCCCACCCCGTCAGGGATGGGCCAAAGATGGTCTGATCTGCCGAAATTACATGTCGTATTCGGGCTGAGCTTCCAGACGCTCCTGCGTGCTGTCGATGTAGATGCGCACGTCGTCACCGTCCTGCTCTTGCAGGATCTGTAGTTCCTCGAACGTCACCGCAACCGGCTTTTCGCCGATGCCAAGGAAACCGCCGACATTGATGACCACGTGGGACACCTTGCCGTCTTCGCCCAGAACGAGGCTGTCGATCTCGCCGACGCTTTCATCATTGGCGCCATAGACGTAGGAGCCTTCCAGCTGCTCGGACGTCATCTCGCTCACTGCGGCCATTTCGACTTCGGCATAGCCTTCACGTTCGACCGTGGGGCGGGGCAGCAATTCGCGGTCGGCGGCGTTGTTGTTCATCTGCGCCGTGTCGTCCGCGACCATATTGGTTTCGGCTGTGTTCGCCTCTGCCATGTCGTCGCCGCGGTCGAATTCGGGCATCTGCTCCAGCGCTTCCTTGGTGGTGGAGACGACGAGGAAACGGTCATTGCTGTCGCCCTCTTCGCGGACAATGCTGATGTCGCTCATCGGGACCGCAACGTCACGCTCGCCCATTCCGAGGAAGCCGCCAACGCCCAGAATAACCGCGCTGACATTGCCGTCCTGGGTCACGATGATATCGTTGATCTCGCCGATATCGTCCCACTCCGCCTCGCCGCCATCGGCGATTGTGGTGTCGGCTGCAACGGCGTTTTCCGCGTTATAGATGCGCATGCCGATCAGGTTGGATGCGTAGAAATCGCTCTGCTGCATCTCGACCTGACCGAATGCGGTGCCGTGGTTGTCGGCGTGGACGGCGCCTGTCATTGCAATCACGAGTGCGGTTGTGCTCAGAAGGGTTTTCATCTTGATACTCCTTGTTTCCGTTGCTGTTCTTGTCTCTGGGCACACAACTGGCGCGGCGCCGTTAGGTTCCGGCGGCGCAGATTTTTTTCAGCGCGTTCGCAATTTGATTGCGCGAACCGGTTGCGCGTTCTGTCGTGAAAGTTCTCTCTTGAAGATACGCTTATTGGTTGACCTCGCGCTTGCCGTTCCGCAGCATGGCGCGCCCTGCCGGGGTGATTGACTGCTGCGCAATGCCGTGGCGCGGCCTGCGTGATGGACGATCTGGTGACTGCGTCAACATACGTGGTATTCAAATGCATCGCTTTGGCGGATAGTATGACGAACAGGGTCTCATATGCCCTCTACCCGGACGATCACAGCAATGTTGGAAAGAAAGGTACTGTCGTGGGCCTGATCCACAGAGGAACAGTGGCACTCTTGGCGGTTGTGCTCTGTGCGGCAGCGACTTTCGCAAGCGCCGGAAACAACACGGCCGCACCCTCCGCTCAGCATGCCGGACTGATGTGGAACCGAAGCGGTTTGCCAGCCGTATTTCCGTTGCAAATCAAAACGCTGCCGGGTCAGGATTACTTCCTGACATTAAACGACGTCAAAGGTAAGGCCGTATTGGCCGCCTACATAATAGGCGGCGCATTTTTCAAGGTGCTGGTTCCCCCTGGGGTTTTCAGGTTGAAATTCGCTGCCGGAGACGTCTGGCAAGGCGAAGACAATCTGTTCGGACCGGGTGACAATACGCATTTTTTCGAGTTGCGCGCCCCGCTGTCATTCGAAACCCGCGGGCTTGGGATCAAAGCCGGCCATGTCGTGAGCCTGCTGGAGCGGCCTCCCGGCCAGATTGCGGCGGCTACGTTGAGGGATCAGCTGATCTGTCAATCTGTCAGATCCGAATTTCCATCGTCAATCTATTCTTTGGGCGCAGAGCGCGCTCAGGATGGTCAGCAACGCTGGCGGCCGTGGATCGGAGACCTGACGAACCCGAACCGAAGCATCCCGACTGAGGTGGTCCCCATTCCTTGGACAGGATCTGGCGCCTTTCAAGCTCTTCTTTGCTCCTGCTGATCGGGTTGCGTGACTTCGATTTGCCGTGAGTAGAGCACTGCCGGTGGCCGGCCGCCAAGTGCTTTGTGCGGGCGGTGGTAATTGTAGAACTCCATCCAGTTGCGGACACCGACGCGTGCCTGCGATCCGGTCTCCCGGGCATGCAGATAGACGCATTCGTATTTTAGGGTGCGCCACAGGCGTTCGATGAAGATATTATCCAAGGAACGACCCTTGCCGTCCATCGAGATGCGGATGCCGGACCGGCGCAGGCGGTCTGTCCAAGCGAAGGATGTGAACTGCGATCCCTGATCGCTGTTCATGATGTCGGGCGGTCCGAACCTATGGAGCGCCTCGTTCAGCGCCTCGACGCAGAAGTCGGCCTGAACTGATGCGGTGGATGCCTCCACCCGACGGCATCAATTGTGCCAAAGTGGTTTCATCTGAACCAAAGAGAGGGAGGCATCCATGTTAGAGATTAGCATATTGGCGGTTGATTTGGCCAAGAAC
>NZ_QNQP01000060.1 GCF_003316635.1 Roseovarius dicentrarchi
GTTCTTGGCCAAATCAACCGCCAATATGCTAATCTCTAACATGGATGCCTCCCTCTCTTTGGTTCAGATGAAACCACTTTGGCACAATTGATGCCGTCGGGTGGAGGCATCCACCGCATCAGTTCAGACCGGCAGGCGCCGATCAGCGCGGTTCAGGTCGTCTTGTCGCGGTTCTGCGGCAGAAGGAAGATCGACACCATCAGCAAGCTGAAGATCAGCTCGTAGACCTCCCATTTGCGGTCCACGGTCAAAAGGGCGATGATGACGGTCGCTACCAGCGCGATGACGGCATGTTTCAACCACGGCACCGGCACGGCCATGCGGTCGGCCAGCGCGGCGATGCGTCCGCCCCTTGGGTAGATCAGGGGCAGGCCTACCAGGTACAAAAGTATGCATATCGTCAGCACCGGACCGAACAGGGTCTTGGTAAGTTGCACGCCGCCGACGTTGATGTTGTGCAGGTTCGTCTCATATTGCTTGTTGTTCTGTTTGAAGAATTCCCTGGATTCCCATCCGAAGATGCGCTGACCCCAGGATATCTCCTCGCCCGCCGCCATGAAGAACATCAGGGCATAAAGCGCCGTCAGCAGCGCCGCGCCATGCCGCCCGCGCCGCCAAAGCGACACGGCATTCACAGCAAGAACGACGCTCGCCACCAGCAGAAACAGCGCGGTGCCGTTTTCAACCAGCCTGTCCTCGGCCGCGAAAACCAGCGAGAAATACTCGGGCGAGACTGTCGCGATCACGACCGCCGCGATCAGCGCAAGCCCGATGAGCACCATCAGCGCGGCGTCGCATTTCCGAAGGAGGCTCATGGCATGTCCGTTCCTGTGCAATCTTTCGCCAGCAGATAGGCCAGCGCGCGCCATGCATCAAGGCCAATCGCCCCGCGCGGCAGGATGCGCCGCCGAGGGCGCGCGGAGGCGCGGGCGGAACGGCGACGCACGCTGGCCTTCGCCGAAAAGTGCGCGACCGAAGCCTACGCCAAGTTCGACGAGACGCTGGCGAAGGTGCAGGAAATGGCCAGCGAAGTGATCGTCGAAACCGCCTGCGCCAATCCCAACTCGGCCAAGGTCTATGTGTCGATGCTGGACTACCTGAACGACTACGCCAAGTGGCGGGACGCGTCTGCGCCGTTCAATCTGGGCCGGACGCCGAACGGGCCGGACGTGCAGAAGATCAAGGACTGCATGAAGGTTTTTGGGTTTAACAGGCCGCTGAAATAGTCGCGGCAGCCGGACGTTGTCCTTGCGGGTGGTCCAAGACACTCTCTGACAGGCCGCGCTGGCAAGCTACTACAGGAGCGTTGACGATCGTTTTCCCCTTCATGCCCCCAGCAACCGTGGCAGCCGGGCGAGATTGTTGGCGGCCATTGTCAGGATGAAGCGGGATCGAACACATTCAACGCCCCGATACATGGTCTGTGCCATGCCACCGACAGTTTTGGCCCAACCGAACGGCTCTTCGATCTTCTTTCGGTTCTTCTGGGACAGGGCTTAGCCTTGGTGTCGGGTAGTGCGCCCGTCGATCGCTGAATATCTCGATTTCCGGGCGACGTGCGGAGTGACGCAGGCTTGCCTCAGATCGGCGACGAAACCGACGCTATCGTATCCCTTGTCGGCCCCGAGCGTCAGCCGCCGGGTTGATCCGGGGGAGTGGCGATGGACCATGTCCAGCGCAGCGCGCCGCTCGGCATAACCGTCGGCCTGGGTCAGATCACTCTGCACGACAAACCCGTGCCTGTTCTCCATCAATGTATGCCCCATGAAGCAAAGCACCGCGCCCGTTCCAAGGGATTTTTTGTAAAGGCGCGCATCGGGATCGGTGATCGAAACATGCGTCGCGTTCGAGCGCTTCTCGCCCTTGAAATCGACTTCGACGTTGCGGTTTCGGTGGTTCGGGTGGGTCATCGGTTGGGTCTCGTTCTGGGTCTGTCGGGGCTGGCTGTCGGTCGCGGTATCTTGTGTGGGCGGACCGCCAGGTCCCTCGTTGTTGGGCGGTGCGCCCTCCGCCCTCGGCTGGA
>NZ_QNQP01000061.1 GCF_003316635.1 Roseovarius dicentrarchi
GAAAGGAGGCAACAGCATTGACGCCATCATAATCAGCAGATCATAACGACTGGGTGGGTCAGATCTCGATGAAAATGCCGGGTCAGTTCTCAATGACAATCAACAGCAGGTGCTCGGAATGCTTGGAGACGGCGATTTGCGCCAGCAGCGCCTCGGTGGGCCAGCTGCCCTCCAGAAGATGCGCCGGGGCTTTGGCCTGCACCACACCCGCCCGCCCCTTGGGGCAGGCGTATTTCGGGCGGATCGTGACGATCACCTGATAGCGCGCCGGGATGTAATCCAGCCGATCGACCCGATCCTCGCCGATCTTGACCATATCGCCACAGCCGCAAGGGCAAGCAATGCTGTCTGGCTCGATGACACGCTCGACGCGCGGCAGGTGTTCCGGCAAGGCGCGCGCCTTGCGCTTCTTGCGCGGCGCCTTCTTCTCGGGATCGGTCTCGCTGGCCGCGATCTTCTCCTCGACCGCGGCAATCTGTTCCTGGGTCTCGGCGATGGCGGCTTCCAGATCCTCCAGCGCCAGTTCGAGCTGCGCGGGGTCCAGCTTTTCCGATTTCGGCCCGAACTTCGCATGTCGGTATTGTCCGACCTGGCCTTCCAGCTTCTCGATCAGGGCCTTCAACTCGGTGATGAAGGCGTCCTTCTCGGCCACCACCGCCTGCTCATGCTGGCGGGCCGCACGCTCGACCGCCAGCTCGAATTGCGCGGCCTCGAACGCCTTCACAACCTCGGGCGGGAGGTCCGGAAACAGGCTGAGATCGAAGGGCTGCGACATGCGGATTCATAGCCGTTCCGGGCAGGAAAGGCCAATAAAACAACATCAAAACAGGTAAGTAAATCATCCCGCTGCAATGGGTGGGGCGACCCGTTGCGCAACAATCCGGCGCCAGTCCAGACCTTCGAACAAAGCTTCATGCTGGGCTCGCGACAGCCGCATTGTCCCGTCCTGAACCTTCGGCCAGGCAAAGCTGCCCTGTTCCAGGACTTTGTAGACCATCACGAGACCCGTTCCGTCCCAGACCAGAATCTTCAACCTGTCGCCGCGTTTCGAACGGAATATGATCGTCACCCCGGAATGCGGATCCAGCTTCAGCTCGGTCTGCACGATCAGCGCCAGGGCGCGATGGCCGCAGCGGAAGTCCACCGGCCGCGTCGCGATCAGGATCGGCTGGCGCTGCCCCGCGACGATCACGGCGCACCCCGCAGCGCCTGCACCAGCGCTGCTGCCCGCTCTGGCGGAACATCGCCCGGCACCCGAAGCACCAGATCGTTGCCGATCTCGATCGTGATGATGCCGGCGGTCCGTCCGGCATCCGCTGACGGACCGACGTCCTCAGGCTCCACCGAAACCGGCACAAAGGCCGGCAAAGCGTCAGACGCCACACCGGCCATGGCGTCAGCGGGCAGGACAAGACGTCCCTCCCGGGCCTGACGCCGCCAATCTGAAAGCTGATGCGCCGCCAGATCATGCCTACGCGCCACATCCGCCACCCGCGCGCCCGGCTGAAAGCTCTCGGCCACAATCCGGGCCTTCACCTCTTCCGGCCACCGCCGGTAGCCACGTGTTCGCTGCACAACCTCGATGCAACCGTCAAACCCGTCCCCACCATCCGCCATCATCATCTCCTTCTGAATGCTCAGAACGAGACTCGCCGCTCGGCCAGCGTCGGGAAACCGCAGAAATCAATGGGGCGGGAACGGCGCATACCTTTCTGCTCGACACCACCCAGGACAATGCGTTCTTCGCTCCAGTCAAACTGGAGGGCATCACCGGCAGCGAAATGCAGGGGAATGAACGCATCTCCCGACCCGGCGTCGGCGCGCTTGAGGTTTCGGACAAAACGCTGAACCGGCGAATAGGACCCGGTATACCCTTCCGACACAAGCTGCTCATAAAGCCTCGTGGCCGTCCGCCGCTCCCGAGGTGGGCGTTTTT
>NZ_QNQP01000062.1 GCF_003316635.1 Roseovarius dicentrarchi
ATTTCGCGCGCAGGCTCAAGACACTCAACGGTCTCACGCCCTACGAATACATCTGCAAAATCTGGACTTCAGAGCCAGATCGATTCATCGTTAATCCGATCCACCAGATGCCGGGACTGAACACCTACGAGGCACGCCTGAAGACCGGCGCGCCGTGACGCGGGATACGCGTCAGTTTCGCGCATAGAAATCCTCGTAGCGCACGATGTCATCCTCGCCCAGATAGCTGCCGGTCTGCACCTCGATCAATACCATTGGCACTTTGCCGGGATTCTCCATCCGGTGAACCGCGCCAAGCGGGATATAGATCGACTGGTTTTCGCTGAGCAGGCTGACATCGTTACCGACAGTGACACGCGCCGTGCCTTCGACAACAATCCAATGCTCGGACCGGTGGTGATGGCTTTGCAGGCTGAGCGCCGCACCGGGATGCACGACGATACGCTTAACCTGAAACCGCCCCCCAATGGCGAGGCTTTCATACCAACCCCAGGGACGATAATCGCGCGGCAGTTGTACCGCCTGACTGGCGCCGCATGCCTTTAATGCGCTCACTGCCTCCTTGACGCGCTGCGCTTCGGATTTATGGGCGACCAGCACCGCGTCGTTCATAGCAATGGCGACGATATCGGTCAGCCCGATCCCGACCAACTCCAGCCCCGGCGTTTCGGAACGCAAAAGCGTGTCACTACAAGAGATCGCCGTGGCATGGTCTGAGCAGACATTGCCCTGATCGTCCGGCCCAGATTCCAGCCAGACCGCATCCCAGTCCCCCAGATCCGACCAGCGCGCGGAATAAGGCATGACCGCCAGATTATCCGCCTTCTCCATGATCGCATAATCGATCGAGATATCATCTGCGTCCGACCATGGTCCAGCCTCCAGCCGGGTAAAGCCCAGATCGCACACCGCCCCTGCCAGCGCGGCCTGCACCGCTTCCAGCAGGGCTGGTGCATGTTTGCGATACGCGTCAATCACAGCGCGTGCCGTGAACAGAAAAATCCCCGCGTTCCACAGAAAATTGCCGGCATCCAGCATATCGCGCGCCCGCGCTGCGTCCGGTTTTTCAACGAAGCGGGCCAGAGCCTGAGGCGTCTGTGCCCCTGCATCCATCCCCTTAGCCAGTTCCAGATAGCCATAGCCGGTTTTGGGGCGGTCAGGCGCGATGCCGAATGTCACCAGATCGCCCAGAAGCGCGCGCGGCACCGCAGCAGTGATCGTGGCCCGAAAGGCCACCGCATCGGGAATGACGTGATCGGACGGCGCAACCAGCATGAGGGCGTCCGCGTCGTTTTCTGCCAGCCACATCGCGGCGGCCAGCACTGCGGGAGCCGTGTTGCGCTCCTCCGGTTCGACCAGAATGCCTTGGGGTGACTGGCTGATCTGGGCAAGCTGCTCGGTCACGATAAAACGGAAAGGATCGCCCGTCACGATAAGCGGCGCGGCAAAGTCATCGCCCGAGAGACGTCGGCCGGAGGCCTGAAACAGGCTTTCGTCGCCCATGAGACGCGCGAATTGCTTGGGGTATGATTTGCGCGACAAAGGCCAAAGCCGGGTGCCTGCACCGCCACACAAGAGAACTGGATGAATCATTAGGTAGCCTATTCAGTAACGCCCGTAAGGCGGGTTCGGGAGGGCGTGCCCGGACGGAGCCGGGATAAAAACCGTTGCGCGTCTGAACATGGCACGGCCCATTCCAGCAGTCCACTGCGCCCGGCGGTATAAATATGCAAAGATGCGGGCCAATCACGGTGATAATTTCATGCACGGATGGGGATGATATTATCTCAGCACGATCTTGGATGACTAGGTGTTCAGTCCCGGCATCTGGTGGATCGGATTAACGATGAATCGATCTGGCTCTGAAGTCCAGATTTTGCAGATGTATTCGTAGGGCGTGAGACCGTTGAGTGTCTTGAGCCTGCGCGCGAAA
>NZ_QNQP01000063.1 GCF_003316635.1 Roseovarius dicentrarchi
CGAAACAGCGAAGAAAAAGCGAAAGGAGGCAACAGCATTGACGCCATCATAATCAGCAGATCATAACGACTGGGTGGGTCAGATCTCGATGAAAATGCCGGGTCAGTTCTCAATGACAATCAACACCTCTTGCGACTATTGTGTCGCAGGATGTGTCGCACACCGACTCCTGACCGATTTTTCGGTCAGAATCGTTGATTTCGCTTGACTTTTTGGAAATTGGCTCCGGCGGTAGGGAACGGAGCTAACTTTTAAGAGTTTATATAAGTGGTTGAAATTAAATGATTTCGTCTTCCATATCCCCTATTTGTGCGACGTTTTGTGTGACAGTGTGTGTGACGTTTTGCAGATGAGGACGGCCTCAATCTGAGATCACATTGCATCTCGTCATTGTCCGTATCAATTGATTTTTGATAAACTTTGTCCAAACCAGCTGCCTTGGGAGGATGATGTGCTGAAACGGAAAAACGTATTCCGTGCGTTCGATGTGAAAATCCATCACGAGGATCTTGCGCAGCGGATTATTGAGAGGCGACTGTCGCGTCGAGTGATGCAGATGGAAAGTGGCCCAGAAGTCGCGGCTTGGCTTGAAAGTGCAATGGCCATCTGGCGAATAGGCCATGATGAGAATGACGTTATTGGTGAGCTGTGTAATCGACCAGATGCGTCTGATTATCCGCACTATCCGCGCCGCATATCAACGGCGGAGCAGGATCACATTAAGGCGTGGGCCCGTTCATGGTGCGTGCGCTCCACAGGGGCGCCTTTGTCTTCAAAAATCCCGAAAGAAGATCGCGCGGAGATCGCCTCAGCCTCCAGATCGATGCGTGCGCAATACTTGACGGAACACCAAGTAGACGAAGCCTTCTCGTCTATTCATAGAGATTATCCGTGGCTTGAGCGATTGACCGAAAAGGCCTGGCGCCAATGCCTTCGTCGCGCTCGAGCCGGACTTCCTGCGGGCGTTGGGCCTTTGCTTATCAGCGGGCCACCTGGCCTCGGAAAATCGTCATGGTCCCGCGCTGTCGCGCGTGCTCTTGGCGTGCCTTCGGTAGATGTGGACGTAGGAACATCGGGCGGCATCACCGACCTTCAGGGGGCCGCGCGTGGTTGGAGTTCATCAGATAAAGGGCGCGTAATCCGATCGATGATAGTGGAACGTGTCGCCAATCCCCTTGTCGTCCTCGACGAGATAGATGCAGGCAGCACGCGCATTGGCACAGCAGGCGGCGGACATCTCCCAGGGCTTTACAAGATCGCGATGAGTATGATTGAGCCGTCGACTGCTAAGTCCTGGGTTTGTCCACACCTGCAAATCCCTTTTGACTTAACAAACATAAGCTGGATCGCCACGTGTAATGATTATAGCCATATCGACCAGCCTCTTCTTGATCGAATGACTGTTATCCAGCTGGATGACATAAAGTGTGACCAACTAATAGATTTCGCTGCACGTGAGGCGAGGAGGCGGTTTGATGGCGATGTCTCGGAGATAGTCACCAATCAGGTGCGCAACAGCATGCGACGCGGCGCCAGGCTTTCGCTCAGGCAAGTTATTCGGCTTCTTGATCGCGTTCAGGAGGCGGCGGAACGTCCGATTCTGCATTGAGTAGATCTAATTTGGTAACCTGCTGGTGTTTTGTGAGACACCTCCGGACGAGCACCCCTGCCGGTCATAAGGTTCTGTTAGAAGGTGCTCAGGCGTAAGGCTTCGGCGGGGGCCGTCTGACTTCGGCTACGATCCGATGATAAGTCCGGCCTTATGTCCGATTTCATTTACCGCCCTCAAATCGAAGTTCTCTCTACGGCCGATGGCATTCGCCGTCGGC
>NZ_QNQP01000064.1 GCF_003316635.1 Roseovarius dicentrarchi
CAAAAATCCCATGTCTATCACTCCATGCGCCCCCAGCTGATTCAAGCCGCGGCAAGGTTGCACATGGGTCAATTCTCAATGACAATTTCTGCTGGTGCCGGGTCAGTTCTCAATGACAATCAACAGCTTACCATCGACATGCAGGATGCAATCTTTGAATGTTTCGGCGGATTATTGGAAGCCATCATCGATGATGCGATCGCGGCGGGCACCTATGAGGTCGGGCTGGAGACTTTGCGGGCCGAAAAGTTTGAGATCATCGACCGAAACGTGATCTTCGAGCATGCGGCCACGGGTGCCAAGGCGACCGCCCTGACGGTTGAGCGCACAGACCGCAACCACCCGCTCACCCTTGAGGAGGTTAAAGCGTTCTGCCACAGATCGTCGAATGCTCGGCTGATGCTCAACCGAAAATCTGATCGCGCGGCCGTCTTGATCCCGACCTCGAGCCTGATGACCGAAGAGGGCGAACCGATCGCCCGGGTCGAGTTGGTGCGGCCCATGGCGAAAGACCGGATGCTGGAGCTCGAACTGCCAGCCTCCCATTGGGAGGATGTTAAGGGCCTCGAATTCGAGCGGGCCTGGGCGAAGGAAGTCGACGAGGTGCCGGAAACATCCGTCTCCAGGCTCACGCTCATTTCGGGGCTGTTGCTGCCGATCTGGGATCGTCTGCCGACCGACAACATGCGCATCTATCGGCTGCAGACCGAGGATGGCGAGCGCGCCATCGGACGGATGGTAACGCAGGACCAGTTGGCCAATGTCTATGCGGCCCTCGGCCTCGACTGTGCGGTTGACCTCACACCCGCGGAGATTCTCGATGCTGTCCTCGAACGCGGGCAAAGCCTGCCGCTCTCCGGCGGTCTCACCCTGCGCCGGTCGCGGGTCATGAGCGCGTATCGGCTGGAACTCACCGGTTACAATGTTGCCGCGTTGGAAAGCTACAAGGCGATGGGATGCTTCACCGAGATCATCTCCTGGGCCACGCGGCTGTTCGTCCCGACAGATAATGCCCATGTCGTCGACCAGATCATGACGCGCCACAAGATCACGGCAGCCGGAACCAGGGAAAGGAGTGCGGCATGACCAGGTTCGCAAAGCTGGATCCGGGCGCGATTGCAAGCGGTCTCGCCCGAGACACGGAAGCGTTTTGCCGACATTGGTTTCCGGAAGGGCGCAAGGTCGGCAATTACTGGCAAATGGCGGATATCTCGGGTGCCAAAGGCCGGAGCTTGACGATTCGGCTCAGAACTCATGGCGGTAGACAAGCTGGTAAGTGGACCGACTATCAGAATGGCGATCACGGCGACCTGCTCGATCTCTTGCAACATCAGCTTGAGCCGGTGGCCTATCCCGACCTTTTGCGGCGGGCCGCTGACTATCTCGGCGAGGCACCCGTGATGCGGAATGACTGGCCGAACCATGACGAAGCACCAGCGGCCTCAAATCGTCAGGCGGCAGGACGCCGATTGTTTTCTTATGGCAGGCCAATCAATAACACCTTGGCCGAGGCCTACCTGCGCGGTCGTGGTATCGCCCGGTTCGGACCGGCGCTCGCGTTTCATCGGGGCGTCTATCTCAGAGCCGAGGATGGTGCGGATTTCAAAAATACCGGACAGCGATTACGCTAATTCCCGGACAGCCGTTTCAGTAATTCCCGGACAGCTCGGGCACGGCTGATCATCTGCCTGCGATCATGTTTCGGTTCGGATAGTTTCG
>NZ_QNQP01000065.1 GCF_003316635.1 Roseovarius dicentrarchi
CGAAACAGCGAAGAAAAAGCGAAAGGAGGCAACAGCATTGACGCCATCATAATCAGCAGATCATAACGACTGGGTGGGTCAGATCTCGATGAAAATGCCGGGTCAGTTCTCAATGACAATCAACAGTGTTGGTTGATTTAGCGACCGGTGTGCCTCCTGTTCGGAGTGAGATGCATTATCATTTGCAAATTCAATAGCTTGAATAGTTCATTGCCGACCTGTAATTCACATGCCTTTATATGGGAGCAAAAATGCATTCTGCGCTCAAACTTGCTTTTGGAAGTCTTGTCGTTGGGAGCATTGTTCTAGCGTTAAAGACACTGGCATGGCTGATGACAGGCTCCGTGGCGTTGCTCTCGGACGCGCTCGAAAGCACTGTGAACCTCGCAACTGCGTTCGCCGCGCTCGTTGCGATACGGATCGCGGCGCGACCGCCGGACGCAAATCATCCCTTTGGTCACCACAAGGCGGAGTTCTTCAGCGCCGTCCTAGAGGGGGTGATGATCATCGTAGCGGCGATATTCATCCTGCGGGAGGCGTACGAAGGCTTCCTAAGTCCTCGCGCTCTTGGCGCTCCGATAGAGGGCCTTCTGGTGAACGGAACGGCCACGATGCTCAATGCGATGTGGGCCTTCGTGCTGGTTCGAAGAGGGCGCCTACTGAAATCTCCCGCGTTGGCCGCCGATGGGAGGCATCTATGGACGGATGTCTTTACGTCCGCAGGCGTCGCGATGGGAGTTCTTCTTGCACTGGCTACCGGATGGTGGGTCCTTGACCCGCTTATGGCTGCATTGGTTGCGATCAATATCATATGGTCTGGTTCTCGAGTCGTGAAAGAATCGCTGAGCGGCCTGATGGACGAGGCGGTTCCAGAAGAGATTCTTGCCAGCATACGTGAAGCTATCTCAATCGAAGCGGCCGGCGCGGTCGAAGCGCACGATCTCAGGACCCGTCATGCGGGCAGCGCGACCTTTGTAGAATTCCATCTTGTGGTCCCAAGCGACATGACGGTTTTCGATGCTCACGAGATCTGCGACAGAGTTGAGGTTGGCATCGCCAAAGCGGTACCAGATGCGCGCATCACCATCCATGTTGAACCCGAGCATAAGTCAAAGCACACTGGAATTGTCGTATTGGAATAGAATGCGCTGGATGGCTAATCTCAGCCTCATTACTGAAAGAACGATTGGGAATCCAAAAAGCTCGAGGATTAGTGTTCGGCAAGCCGGTCTCCTTCACGAAAATTTCCATTGACCTGCAATTGAAATTAAGAGCGAGGCTGGTTGCTTTCGCGACGTGTTGAAGGCTGAGAGAGTGGCTTCCACCGCCTGCCACGGAGAAACACCGATGGGTGTTGTAGAAGTTTTAGCTGGCTGCTGAAAAAGTCGGCCCTCGACGCGGTTATGAGAACATGATTCACTTTCAGCATGGCAGCGGCGGCGGGTGGTGGCGATGCGGGGGACGGACGAGGCGAGTGGGTCGCTGTTCAGCTATGTTGATCTTGAGGAGCGGGTTCCGGAGCGTCATCCGCTGCGGTTGATCCGTCGGATCGTCAATGACGCGCTAGCGAGCCTCGATGCCGAGTTCGCCGCGCTCTACACCGACTTTGGCCGCCCCTCCATCGCGCCGGAGCGGCTGATCCGTGCGAGCCTTCTTCAGCTCCTGTTCTCGAT
>NZ_QNQP01000066.1 GCF_003316635.1 Roseovarius dicentrarchi
GACGGGCGAACCACCCAGCATCCCGGTTATGCCTTGTCACAGCGGCGCCGGAAGAAGATCGAGGAACCCTTCGGCTGGGCCAAAACTGTGGGCGGCATGGCCCAGACCGTTCATCGCGGCCTCGACAGGGTCCGCGCCCAATTCACGATGACCATGGCAGCCTGCAATCTGGCCAGACTACCGAAACTCCTTGCCACCTGACGAAGGGGTCAAACCGGACGCGGGGTCCGCAGCCGCGAAAAAACCAGCTTCAAACCGTGGCGGCAAGAATAGCGTCCTTCAACCCCGACTTATTCAGCAGTCTGTTAGACCCTGTACCGCCAGCAAGGGCAGGTGGCTATATGTTCCATCCCGGATGATGATGCTTCCCCTTGGCGTTCTGATGACTGACGGCAAAAAGGGCTTATCGTAAAATCGGGGCAACATTTGCCGCCCATCAAATGGTCAATCATGGTGCCAGACAGTATTCCCGCCCCCGTCTCGAGGCGCACATCAATACGGTGGAAGCCGTCAATTCTCAGGTCCAGCGCGCCCTTGTGGGGGTCTATCACCGGCTTGGACGAAAGCACCTTCAGCGATACCTCGATGAGATCCTGTGGCGCTGGAACCATCGTCAGCCATCCATGAATGTCCGGCAGGAAATACCGAAATCAGGCGCAAAGACAGTTACAACTAAAACGTGGAAGCCAATACCTGTCGTCGAACAGATGCGTGACCACATCATTCTAAGACTCCATGAACCGCCTTCGCGCATCCACTGCGATGTTGTAGCGCCGCTCAAGATCGGCGATCAGGGCCATCGCAAGGCGCTTTGCACCCTCTCCTTCTGCATCCCTATAACTTTGCTTTGCCGCTTCTTAATTTGGAATTCCTCGGGCAGTGCCCCTGCTTCAGCCATGATTCGGCCTGCCACGGCCATCGCCACGTCCACAAAAGCCTCGTTTGAGTTGATGGTCAGCGGTGTTCCTTCGCCTTTGAGGCCGCTCAGCTGCCCCTCCGCGATAGCCTTCTGGATTTGCCTCTCCACAAGGCGGTCGAAGGATTGCGTCATCCTGTTTGCCTTCCTTTGCATCGGTGTCGCAGAGAGAGTTGCGCAGCCATTCATCACCATAGATACAGGAAAGGAACAGACAATCATTTTCCTGTATAGAATGGTAGCTTCGCCCAGCGATTTTAACGGGTCGATGCGCGATGTTAGATGCGGTCAGCGTGCTTGGCGCCGGCTTCGTTTGGTGGATAACTGGGAAATTTTTTATTAAAGGGAACCGGCGGGGGCTGGGCAGGGCGTCGGCCTTTCAGGCATTTGTGAACCTTTTGGTTTAAGTGTGCCCAGCGAATACATTTGGTCAGATAGAGAATATCTGTAAAAGGCCCTGCTTACTGGGTTGGCAGCAAAACGGGCCACACGCCTGATCCCACTACGGCGACAACGGGGCCAAGGACAGCGGCGTCAGACCGTGCTGGAGCGCGCGTTATGGTCGACGAAAGCCGCCAAGCCCCGCGTCGTTCAGATGCTCGACCGTCACGCTGTCGGCCTGCCCGTCCGCGCCGATGGTAAACACGACCTGCGAGACGGAGCCTTCGGGCTGATTTTCCGTCACCGGAAAGGCG
>NZ_QNQP01000067.1 GCF_003316635.1 Roseovarius dicentrarchi
CGCTGACGTCATCGCCCGCATCTCCGACATGCCGGTCTCACGCCTGCACGAGTTGCTGCCGTGGGAATGGAACGCAGCAACGCACCAAGTCAAGGCTGCCTGACCGCGGCCCTCGGCGGATGTTTACAGAAGATCCTGCGGCAACATGGCTTCAAAGTCTCGATGAGTGGCAAAGGCAACTGTTATGACAACGCGGCTGTCGAGACGTTCTTCAAGACCATCAAGGCTGAGCTAATTGAGCGCTTTCACTCGTTTTGTCACCCCTGACTTTTTGGCGTCAATGATTTCCATGGGTTAGTGAAGGGGGTGTTTCAGGGATTTTGTCACATTGGCGGCGGTTTTGGCTGATTTGCCTCTGGCGTTCACAAAAATATCCAATGACATCAATCGCGCGCATTCGAGGCCGTTAAGTAATTACTTAACGGTTTACAACTTCGATATGCCAAATCAGCTGCGGAATGGATACGGTCCAACTGCCGCCGTGCGGATACCTTGCTGCTGCTCGTCAAGCGCCTTGTCCCGTTCGAGTACAATTCGTTCAACGGTTTCGCGCGCCCGTTGATCTGCAAGCTCCCAAGTGAACAGTCGCCAGTCTTTTGTTCCGAATTCCTTGTCGGTGAACGGCTTCAGTATTGAGCCGCCTTGCTTCAATTCGTTCAGCAAATCAACGAAACCGTCTTCGACTGCGGAATGAACAATCCGAAGGCCTTCATCTGGCATGCCAAACAGTAGCCAGTGAGCATTGGCCCCGAGATGCTGGCATATCGACACTACTGCCGTGGCCCGAGGTGAACTTGGCCCTGCTAGATACTTCTCCATCGTGCTTTTGGATACACCTGCAAGCTTGGCAATTTCGGACACATTTAGACGGTGGCCGCGCATCAAGATGCGAAGTCGTTCAGAAATATCGATCTCGCCATCCGAATACCGTTATTAGATGTTTATTGCCGTAATTATTTACGGCAAAGCTCGTGTCAGCAAGATGCTCAAAAGCTTCTTTTAAGGCAAGTCTGGCTTATGGTCGAACGCGTCACAGCCAGATCGTTAATGGATGTTGGAGCCATTACCGACAGTAAACCTGCGTGCCTCGCATGGCTGAAGCGCGAGGGCATCATTTCTGTCAAGGAAGGCCAGAAATTTACTTATCCCATTACAGACCTTCCCGAACCCGAGCGCCTTGCCTACCTGAGCCGCGAGATTGAGGCGGCGCATCTTACGCCCGGCACCTATGACGATGACGCCCACGCAAGCTATCTGGCGGCAAGCGCCAGCCTGCGGGCCAAGGCCGAACGCCGCGCGGCCATGGTAAGGCTTTTGAAAGCCGTTGGGTCTGAGGTAAGCTGGGGCGACAGGCTGCGCCTTGTCCGCGCTAAGTTTGGCACAGAAGGCACCGATAAACGCACCCTTCAACGGTATTTAAACACTGTTGAAGGCGTCGATCCGATCAATTATGCGCCCGCGCTTTTGCCCGGTCACAAGGGCAGCCCCGTGCGGGCCAGCACTTCG
>NZ_QNQP01000068.1 GCF_003316635.1 Roseovarius dicentrarchi
GTTGAAGGCGCGGTGCTGATCGTGGAGCGCTGGATTCTGGCCCGTCTGCGCAACCGGCAGTTCTTTTCCATCGAGGCGCTGAACGTCGCCATTGCCGAACTGCTCGATGATCTGAATGCCCGGATCATGCGCCGGGTCGGACGCTCGCGCCGGGAGCTGTTCGTGGAGATCGAATGCCCCGCGCTCGGTCCGCTGCCCGATACGCCTTTTGAGTACGCGGAATGGAAGCGCGCCAAGGTGCATCCCGATTACCATATCGAGGTTCTGCATGGCTTCTATTCGGTGCCGCACCGCCTGATCGGGCGCCAGGTCGATGTCCGGCTCACCCACCGCATGATCGAGATCTTCCATAATCACGAACGGGTTGCGGTTCACCACCGCCGCGGACAGCGCGGCGGCCATAGCACCATCAAGGAGCACATGCCCAAGGCGCATCAGCGCTACGGTGGCATGACGCCCGAGAGCCTGATCACCCGGGCCGCCCGCACCGGCTATCACGCCGCCGCGCTCGTCGAGCGGCTGATGCGCGACAGGCCGCATCCGGAACAGGGCTATCGCTCCGCCCTCGGTGTGCTCGGCCTGCAGCGCCAGTTCGGGGCGGACAGGCTGGAAGCGGCCTGCGAACGCGCCCTGACGGTCGGCACCGTCAATTATACCTCGGTGCGCTCCATCCTGATCACCGGTCTGGATCGGGCGCCCAGTCCGCCAGACCCCGTCACCGCCACGCCGGTCCACGACAATATCCGCGGCCCCGGCTACTACCAGTAACCCCGGAAAGGACAAACAGATGCTGACACACCCCACACTCGACCAGATGGCCGCGCTCGGCCTGACAGGCATGGCAGACGCCTGGAAGGCTTTGGCCGAACAGGATCCGGGTCAGGCCCTCGAGCGTAATGAATGGCTCGGCCTCATGCTCGATCGTGAATCCGCGGCCCGCGCCGACAAGCGCTTCGCCAACAGGCTGCGCAATGCGAAGATGCGCTTTCCCAACGCCTGCATCGAAGATGTCGATTTCGCCGCCAGCCGGGGGCTCGACCGGCGTCAGATCCTCGCGCTCGCCCAAGGCGACTGGATCAGGGCCCGCGAGCAGATCATCCTCACCGGCCAGACCGGCACCGGCAAGACCTGGCTCGCCTGCGCCTTCGGCCATCAGGCCGCACGTCTGGATCATTCCGTGTCCTATGTCCGGATGCCGCGGCTCTTCGAGGACATGGCCATGGCACGCCTCGACGGGCGCTTCCCCCGCCTCGTCGACAAGCTGGCCCGCGTCCAGCTGCTGGTGCTCGATGACTGGGGCACGCACGGCCTGACCGACCAGCAGCGCCTCGATCTGCTCGAACTTTTCGAAGAACGCTACCAGCGGCGGTCCACCATCATCACCGCGCAGCTGCCAGTGTCCGGATGGCATGACATGATCGGCGAACCCACCATTGCCGACGCCATCCTCGACCGGATCGTCCACAACGCACACCGCATCGAACTCAAGGGA
>NZ_QNQP01000069.1 GCF_003316635.1 Roseovarius dicentrarchi
ACCGGATATTCCATCCCCGGTTCCTGGCCTTGATGAACCACTATGTCATGGAGCCGGTGGCCTGCACCCCCGCGTCGGGTTGGGAGAAGGGACAGGTCGAGAACCAGGTCCAGTTTTTACGAGGCCGATTGTTTGTTCCCATGCCAGCTTTTGATGATCTGGATGGGCTGAACAACTGGTTGCGTCTGCGCTGCGAGGAATTGGCAAGCCGCGCCCATCCTGATCAATCGTCCCGCACGATTGCGGAGGTTTTTGAAGATGAGCGCGCCGAGCTGCGCCCCCTGGGGCGGGCTTTTGATGGTTATGTGGAAAAGACGGTGCGGGTCCGTTCCACCTGCCTGGTTCAATATGCCAGCAATCGCTATAGCGTGCCTTCCCGGTTTGCAGGCCAGCATGTCTCCTTGCGCGCCTATGCAGGCCGGATCGTGCTGGTGTCAGGCCAGGACGTTATTGCCGAGCACAAGCGTCGCTTCACCCGCAACGTCAGCTACTTTGAACCTTGGCATTATGTTCCTCTACTGGATCGCAAGCCCGGCGCTCTGCGCGACGGCGCCCCTTTTGTGGACTGGCAACTGCCTGAGGCCATGCATCGGATCAGGGAGCATTACATGGCTGGCAAAGGCGGGGACCGGGAGTTCGTCGATCTGCTTCTGCTGGCCCAGGACCACGGAATCGAGGTGGTGGAGACGGCCTGCGAACTGGCAGTTGAACAAAACACGTTGCGCCTTCCTGCCATCACCAATCTGATCAACCAGTTGGTGGAGCCAATCATCACGCCGTTGAATGAGGGCAATGTCTATCCGCAGCTGACCGTGCGGCCCGAGGCCGACTGCAAGCGCTATGAGGCGCTCTGCTCGGCCGAGGAGGCTGCCGCATGAACGCTCTCATCGACCAACTCACCGCCTTGAGGCTGCATGGAATGGCAGCTTGCGCCCATGATTTGCTGTCCGCGCGCAAGCCACCAAGTCTGACCACAGCGATAAAGCAACTGATCGACGCGGAAACTGTAGAGCGGCGAGTGCGTTCCATCCAGTATCAAATGCGCATCGCGAAGTTCCCCCATCATAAGGACTTCGCCACCTTCGATTACGGCGCGGCCGCGGTGAGTAAGGCCCAGATCGAACCCTTCTGCTCGGGTCAGTTCACCGAAGAGGCGCACAACCTCATCCTGGTCGGCGGAACCGGGACAGGCAAAACCCACATCGCCATCGCGCTTGGAACCGCCCTGATCAACAACGGCAAGAAGGCCCGCTTCTTCAACGCGGTCGATCTGATCAATGCCCTGATCAAGGAACAGGCCGACGGCAATGCCGGGAAGATCATCCGGCAGCTGTCGGCCCTGGATTGCGTCATCATCGACGAGTTAGGCTACATCCCGTTCCCGAAATCCGGCGGCGCGTTGCTGTTCCACCTGATCAGCAAGCTCTACGAGAAAACCAGCGTCATCATCACCACCAAC
>NZ_QNQP01000006.1 GCF_003316635.1 Roseovarius dicentrarchi
TATTTTCTCGCACTTTCTCTTCTTATGGCGTCTTAGTTGCCACCAAAATATCACATTAAATCAATAACCTGCCGCGTTTCCGCGACAGGCTTCGTTGTGGCTGTGTCCCACGGGGCGGAATGCGTCACTTTGACGGGCGCCCTTTTTCAATCTCTTTGCCTGATTATCCGGGCGACATGCCGCGGAGCCGTTCGGATCTGCGCCGCAGCAATTCGACGGTTGTCAGCAGCAGGATCGAAACCCCCACAAGGATCGTGGCCACGGCCAGAATGGTGGGCGATACCTGTTCGCGCAGGCCGATAAACATCTGCCAAGGCAGGGTTTTCTGGCTGGCCGAGCCGACGAACAGCACGACGACCACCTCGTCAAAGGATGTGATGAAGGCAAACAGACCGCCCGAAATCACGCCCGGCAGGATCAGCGGCATCTGCACGCGAAAGAATGTCGTCACCGGGTTCGCACCCATATTCGCCGCCGCGCGGGTCAGCGACCGGTCAAAGCCGACCAGCGTTGCCGTCACGGTGATGATCACGAACGGAATACCCAGCACGGCATGGGCCAGGATGACTTTGACATATCCGACAAAGTTCTTGTCCAGCCCCAGCGTACCTTCCATGAAGTTGCCGATTTTCGAGTAGAAAAAGAACATGCCGGTGGCCGAAATGATCAGCGGCACAATCATCGGCGAGATCAGGATCGCCATGATACCACGCCGAAACGGGACATGCGATTGCGACAGTCCGATTGCCGCCAGCGTGCCAAGGCTGACCGACAGGATCGTCGCAATCGGCGCGATGATCAGCGAGTTCTTGAAGCTGCGCTGCCATTCGTTGTTGGTAAAGAAGTCGCGATAATGCTTCAGCGAATACCCCTCGGGATCAAAGCTGAGCATTTCGGGCGTGAAGGTAAAGAAATCCTCGGCGTTGAACGACAGCGGGATGACCACCAGGATGGGCGTGATCAGAAAGATGAAGATCAGCGCACAGATCACCCGGAAGGCATAGTACCAGACGCGTTGGCCGAAGGTGGCGTAGATAGGAAGGCTCATGTCGCGTTACCCCAGTTTCACGTTGTCGATGCCAACGATCTTGTCATAGCACCAGTAGAGCGCCAGAACGACGACCAGCAGGATGGTGCCCAGCGCGGCGGCAAGGCCCCAGTTCAGGCTGGACGAGATGTGGTAGGCGATCCGGTTCGAGATGAAGACACCCTTGGTGCCGCCGACAATTTCGGGCGTGATGTAGTAGCCGATCGACAGGATGAAGACCAGGATCGACCCCGCCCCGATGCCGGGAATGGACTGCGGGAAATAGACCCGCCAGAAGGCGGTCCAGTTGGTCGCACCCAGCGATTTCGCGGCGCGCAGGTAGCTGGGGTTGATCGTTTGCATCACCGAATACATCGGCAGGATCATGAAGGGCAGCAGGATATGCGTCATCGCCGTGATCGTACCGATCTGGTTGTTGATCAGCACCAGCCGGTCATTGTCCGCCACCAGCCCGATCCAGACCAGCACATCGTTGACCACGCCGTTTTGCTGGAGCATCACCTTCCACGCGGATGTTCGCACCAGAAGCGATGTCCAGAACGGCAGCAGCACCAGCATCATCAACAGGTTGGCCGTGCGCATCGGCAGGTTTGAAAGCAGCCAGGCGATGGGATAGCCCAGCAGGATGCACGCGCCCATGATGGTCAGCGACATGATGATCGTGCGGATAAACAGCTGGATCAGCACGCGCTTGTTTTCGGGCTGCACGGCGGCGCCTTCGGGCGTTTTCTGCATGTCGATGGCGTTCAGGAAATAGCCTGACGTGTATGGCCCGCTATGCGTCTGAATGATGCGCCATGTTTCGACGTTGGCCCACTCCTTGTCCACGTCGGTAAAAATCTCGGTATAGTTGGGCGCGAGCAGCGGCGCGTTTGCCAGTGCCGTCAGTGCCTCCTTGTGCGGGCCGTTATAGGCTGCCAGATCGGCCTTGAAATCGGGCCGCGTCACGTCCTGAAGCAGCGCCAGATAGAGCGATTCCATCGGCTTGGTCTTGGCCACCACCTTGTTTTCAACAAGGCCGGTGATCACCGCGAAAGACGTATAGACGCGCGCCGCAAGCGGCAGCAGTCCGGACACCTCGGCGGAGGGGGCGAAATTCATTTCGCCCACCGGCTTTTCATCGGCCAGCGATCGAATCCGCTTTTCCTGCGCGGCCAATAGCGCATCGTCAACGGCTGCGCCATCGGCGGCGTTGAACAGCTGGTAATATGTCTCGCGCTCGCCCCAGATGGGGTCAACCTCTTCCAATGCGGCCTGAGCATCATCGCCCGGATCGTCCAGCTTGCGGCCGGCCTGACGGAACAGCGACGACATGCCGCTTGACTCGTAGTTCAGGCGCGAGCCGAGGCGCGTGTGGCGCTTCATTTCGGCGGCCAAGAACAGGTCGAAATACATGTCGCGGAACACCGGCTCGGGCGGCAGGTCATCGCTGGCGCCGTCCCATTTTGCCAATTCATCCACCGTGTAGGGCAGCGTGTTTTCGACGATCTGGTTTTCGACGGACCGGAACAGCATATCGCCGATCGGCAGGATGAACGAGATCAGGACAAAGATCAGCAGCGGCGCAATCAGGGCCAGTGCGCGCATCTTCTGCACGCGCAAGGCGCGGCTGAGGCTACGCTTCAGCGGGGTTCCGTCGGCGGCCAGGACCGGCGCATTGGTGGCGGTATCGCTCATGTGTTCAGGTCCCTTCGACCAGGATGATCACGCTGTCGGCCGTGCGTCTGCGAATGTCGGCGACGTTTTGATATTCGGGGTCATTATAGGCGGCCTCGGCCGCGGCATAGCTGGGGAATTCGATCACCACATGCCGGTCCAGCGTCTCGCCCTCGCAGGTGCGGGATGCGCCGCCGCGTACGACAAACCGCCCGCCGTGCTTTTGCAAAATCGGCGTGTCCCGCTCGACGTATTCGGCATACGCGTCCGGATCATTCACCGTGATATGGCCGATCAGATACCCTTTGGGCATAAGGTCATTGTCCCCGTTTGGTATGTGCGGCCCGTACATTGCGGGCCGCACTTTTTAGAAGGCAAAAGGCGGGGCGTCATCCCCGCCTTGAACCGGTCTTATTGAGCCAGCCACGCCTGGAATTTGGTGTCGATGTCATCGCGGTAATCGGCCCAGAACACGAAGTTCGGCTGAAGCACGTTGCCCGCGTTGGCCGGATCGGTCGGCATGTGCGGCGCCATGTCGATGCCCAGATCGGCGTGTTTGCCGACCAGCGGCGCCGAAGATGCACGCGCAGGACCGTACGAGATGTACTTGGCCTGATCTGCCAGATGCTGGGTGTCGGTGGTGGTCTTCACAAAGTCCTTGACCCGCGCCAGACGCTCTTCGGACAGGCCAGTGGGAATGATCCAGCCGTCGAAGTCGTAAACCTGACCGTCCCACAGCATTGCAACGGGCTGCTTTTGCTCTTCGATCACGCTGAATAGACGGCCGTTATAGGTGGAGCCGATAAAGACTTCGCCATCTGCCAGCAGCTGCGGCGTGTCGGCACCGGCGGACCACCAGACAACGCTGTCCTTGATCGTTGCCAGCTTGTCCAGCGCCTGCTGCTGACCTTCGGGTGTGGCGAGCGTGTCATACACGTCCTCGTTTGCCACGCCGTCACACATCAGCGCCCATTCCATGTTGTTGATCGGGCGCTTTTCCAGCGACCGCTTGCCGGGATATGTCTCGAGGTCGAACACGTCGCACAGTTTGCTGGGCGGCTCGGTGCCCTCGGGAACCATGTCGGTCCGATAGCCGAAGGTGATCGAATAGACGATCTGCGGGATAAAGCAGTCCGAGACGATTGTTTCGCCGAAATCGTCGCTCGCCATCGACCCGTCGTCGCCCTGCGCCAGGAATTCGTCATGGTCGATTTCCATCGCCAGACCTTCGTCGCACAGGCGCATGGCATCGGCGCCGACGACGTCGACCAGATCCCATGTGATATTGTCGGCCTCGTTCTGCGCGCGCAGCTTGGCGACCGCCTCGTTCGAGCTTTCGTCCCACGAAATGCTCAGACCGGGGTTGGCCTCCTTGTAGGGCTCGGCATAGGCCTTTTTCTGGCTGTCCTGATAGGCGCCGCCCCAGGATACGATTGTCATCGAATCGGCCATTTCCTGCGCCGATGCCATGCTGGCCGCTGCTGTCAGCGCCGTTGTTGCCATCAATGTTGCAGTGAATTTCATCATAGTCTCCCTTGGTGTCCCGTTATTTGCTTCGGGGGTGCCGCCACGGGTAAGGCAGCCGGTCCCCCTTTTCATCGGGCCAGCGATGGCCGCGATATTTCTGCGCTTACGCATCCAGTGCGCGGCAATCCTGCGGCAGCCAGCCGATTTCCAGCTGCTCGCCCGGTTGCAGGCGCCTCTGGTCGGGCGCGTTGCGCGTCTTGACGATGAAATCGTCATTGCCGGCCACGCGCAGGCGGGTGCGGAAAATATCGCCCATATAGACGAATTCCAGCACTTCGGCCTTCAGCGTGTGCGCGCCCGGTTGCAGGCGTTTCTTGTCGAACTCCACCCGCTCGGGGCGGATCGAGACCTGTGTGCGCTCGCCCACCTTGCTGACGTTGACCGGCTTGCAATCAATCAATTCGCCGTCGTCCAGCTCGACCAGGGCCAGGTTGTCGGCCTTGATCTCCTTGACGACGCCTTGCAGCGTGTTGTTTTCGCCGATGAACTGCGCAACAAAGCTGTTCTCGGGCTGCTCGTACAGGATGTCGGGCGCGGCGATCTGCTGAATGCGGCCATCGTCGAACACGGCGACGCGGTCCGACATTGTCAGCGCCTCGGTCTGGTCGTGGGTCACATAAACCGTGGTAATGCCCAGCTGATGCGCCAGATGGGTAATCTCAAACTGCATTTTCTCGCGCAGCTGCTTGTCCAGCGCGCCCAGCGGTTCGTCCATCAGGACCAGCTCGGGCTCGAACACCAGCGCGCGGGCAAGTGCGACGCGCTGCTGCTGTCCGCCAGACAACTGCGCGGGGCGGCGGCCGCCGAATTTGCCCATCTCGACCATATCGAGCGCGCGCTTGACCTTCTTCTCGCGCTCATCCTTGCCGATCTTGCGCACTTCCAGCGGGAAGGCGAGGTTTTCGGCAATGGTCATATGCGGGAACAGGGCGTAGTTCTGAAACACCATGCCGATGCCGCGCTTGTGCGGCGGAATGTTGTTGATCGACGTACCGCCAAGGCGAATATCGCCATGCGTGGCGGTTTCAAACCCGGCCAGCATCATCAGGCATGTCGTCTTGCCCGACCCCGAGGGGCCCAGCATCGTCAGAAACTCACCCTTTGGAACAGACAGGTTCAGATCCTTGACGACCAGCGTTTCCCCATCATAACTCTTTTGCACGCGTTCGAATTCCACGAACGCATCGCGACTGTGCGACTCGGCCAAATGAGTCTCCCCGTTGTTTATCGTTTTTCGCGGTCAGGCCGCGTTGAAGGCAGAGTAAACCGCCATTTGCAGTGCATTGCAACCATGATGCGTCACTTTATGAATGTAAAACGGCACTTCCTAAAAGATTGAAAGATCACGGGTCTGCCCGGCATTGGCCCGATCGTGACGGCCCGGTGACGCGCCGGAAACATTTTTCATTGCCAAGAATAAATGCCCTGTTTGCGGCGCACCCGTGCGCGCACAGGGGCAGCCCCGAAACGAAAAGGGGCCTGCGCAGATGCGAGGCCCCCTGACACACATATTTGCCTGCGATCAGCCCAATACGGACGCGACCGCCTGAACGGTTTTCGACACCACCTCATCCGCCTCGGCGCGGGTCAGGCAGAAGGGCGGGGCAAAGCCCAGGATGTCGCCCTGCGGCATCGCCCGCCCGATCACGCCATTCGCGCCCAGCGCGGCAGTGACTTGCGGCCCGATCTTGTCCGCGGCGTCAAAGAACACGCGGCCATCGCGGTGCTTCACGAATTCGACCGCGCACATCATCCCCTCGCCGCGAATATCGCCGACATTGGGGTGATCGCCCAGCGCATCGCGCATGGCGGTGTTGAGATATCCGCCCACGTCGCGGTTGTTCTGAATCAGGTTCAGATCATCCAGCAGCTTCAGGTTGGCCACGCCCGCAGCCGCCCCGATGGGGTGCGCCGAGTAGGTCCAACCGTGGCCGATGGGGCCATTCTCATCGGTGCCCTGCTCCAGCACTTTCCACATCTTGTCCGACACGATGCTGCCCGACAGCGGCGCATAGGCGCTGGTCAGACCCTTGGCGATGGTCATCAGATCGGGCTTCATGCCGTAATGGTCCGACCCGAACATGCTGCCCAGACGGCCAAAGCCGGTGACGACCTCGTCGGCGATCAGCAGGATGTCGTGCTTGTCCAGCACCGCCTGAATCGCGGGCCAGTAGCCAGCGGGCGGCGGCGCAAGGCCCCCGGTGCCCAGCACAGGCTCGCCGATGAAGCCGGCGATATTGTCCGCGCCCTCGGCCTCGATCAGTTCTTCCAGCTTGGCGACACAATGGGCGACGAACTGCTCCTCGCTCATGTCCAGATCGTCGCGGCGGAAATAATACGGCGCCTCGGTATGAATGACCTGCTCCAGCGGCAGATCGAACTTCTTGTGAAACAGCTCCAGCCCGGTCAGCGAGCCGGTCATCAGGCCCGAGCCGTGATAGCCGCGCCAGCGGCTGATGATCTTTTTCTTCTGCGGGCGGCCAAGGATGTTGTTGTAATACCAGATCAGCTTGATGTTCGTCTCGTTCGCGTCCGAGCCGCTCAGGCCGAAATACACCTTCGACATATGATCGGGCGCCCGGTCCAGCACCATCTTGGCCAGGGTGATCGCCGCCTCGGTGCCGTGGCCGACATAGGCATGGTAATAGGCCAGCTCCTGCGCCTGTTTGGCGATGGCGTCGGCAATTTCGGTGCGGCCATAGCCGACGTTGACGCAATAAAGGCCGGCGAAGGCATCCAGATGCTTGTTCCCCTCGCGGTCCTCGATATGGCAATCCTTGGCACCTGAGATAATGCGGCTGGACATCTCGCCGCGCGCGAACTGCGCCAGATGCGTGGAGGGGTGAAAGAAATTCTCGCGGTCCCATTCGGCCAGCTGATCGTTTCGTAGCATCGGTGTCTCCTTGACTTCGGGGCGCGCTGAAGCGCGGCGCGGCTTTGCGCGCAACCTGCCGCAAATGATGCAGGCTGTGTAACCGAAATCGGGGCCGCGCGCAGAAGAATCTTCTGTTATTTGCCCAGTATCGCGGCCAAGGGCGGCACGGGGCTGTCCTTGACCGTCTTGGTCACGACATAGGTAAAATACCGCGCCAGCCCGATCCCGGCGTCCAGCATGTCGTCCAGCAGCGCCTGATACCCCTCGATATCGCGCGCCACGATATGCAGCAGATAGTCATAGCCGCCGCCCAGCGCCCAGCAGCCCGTCACCTGATCGTAACGCGCCATCGCCGCCTCGAACCGGCGGAAGGCATCGGCAGTATGATCTGTCAGCTCCACGGTGACAAAGACCGTCACATGCGGGCCGATCTTCTTCAGCGCAATGCGCGCGTGGATACCGTCGATCACGCCGGCCGCTTGCAGCTTGCGCACCCGCTCCCAGCAGGGGCTGGCCGACAGGCCCGCCGCCGCCGCCAGATCGGCGTTGGTCATCCGGCCATTGGCGGCCAGCGCTCGCAGGATATCCAGATCGCGGGCGTCAAGGCGGATCATGTGTTGGCTCGGCTGGGTTTCATAGCGCCTGTTTTGCGGCCCCGCGCGGGCGCGGTCAACGCAGCCCTTGCGTAAAACGCAAATTCGGCATGAGATGCCGCGCATCAAGCGTAACAGAAAGGCCCCGACATGATTGAAAAGGACATCCCCTTCAGCAGCGCCGAATATCAGCGGCGACTGGTGAAGACGCGACATGCCATGAAGGCCGCAGGCATCGACGTGCTTTTTTGCACCGATCCCAGCAACCAGAACTGGCTGACCGCCTATGACGGCTGGTCGTTCTATGTCCATCAGGGCGTGCTGGTCACGCTTGATGGGCCGCCCGTCTGGTGGGGGCGCTACATGGACATGATGGGCGGGCGGCGCACCTGCTGGATGGAGGATGAACACATCCTTGGCTACGAGGATCACTATATCCAAAGCACCGTGCGCCACCCGATGCAGGACCTTGCCGCGCGTATCAAGGGCATGGGGCTGGGCAGCGCGCGCATCGGCGTCGAGATGGAGAACTATTACTACTCGGCCAAGGCCCATGCCGTTCTGACCGCCGAACTGCCCGAGGCCGAATTCATCGACGCGACCGCACTGGTCAACTGGCAGCGTCTGGTCAAATCGGACGAGGAAATCGGGTTCATGCGCCGCGCCGCCCGTATCACCGACAAGGTGATCGAAACCGCGATCGAGCGGGCCGCGCCGGGCGTGCGCAAGAATGATCTGGTGGCCGATGTCCTGCACGCCGGCATCACCGGGCTGGGGGACGATTGGGGCGATTATCCGGCGATCCTGCCGCTGACCCCCTCGGGCGCCGATGCCACCGCGGCGCACCTGACCTGGGACGGCAAACCGATGAAGGCGGGCGAGGCCACGTTTTTCGAGCTGTCGGGCGTCTATCGCCGTTATCATGCGCCGCTCAGCCGGACGGTGTTCCTGGGAACACCGCCGGATGACATGCTGCGCGCCGAGGCCGCCCAGATCGAGGGAATCGAGGCCGGGCTGGAGGCCGCACGCGCCGGCGCGCGGACCTGCGACATTGCCAATGCCTTCATGGGCGTTCTCGCGCGCCACGGGATCGAGCGGTCAGGCCGCATGGGCTATCCCGTCGGCGTCAGCTATCCGCCCGACTGGGGCGAGCGCACCGCGTCGATCCGCAGCGAGGATGACACCGTGCTGGAGCCCGGCATGGTCTTTCACTTCATGCCTGCCCTCTGGATGGACACCTGGGGCCTTGAGACGACCGAGACGATCCTGATCAAGGACAGCGGCGCGGCAGAGCCGCTGTGCAACCAGCCCCGCAAGCTGTTCATCAAGGATTAGACCCTGAAAGGCGCTTTAGGCTCTAAACCCGGCGCCTGAAAAGCGTGGCCCCAAAAGAAAACAGGCGCAGCTGGCCGGCTGCGCCTGTTCATATCCGGGCGGTAAAAGCGTCTAGGCGGCTTTCATGCGGCCTTCGGCCTTCAGCTGCTTGTACGCCAGATCCAGCGCGGTCCACGCGCGGTCCACCAGCGTGTCCATCTCGGCATCGGTAATCACCAAGGGGGGCGAGATGATCATGCGGTCGCCGACATGGCGCATCACCAGACCGTTCTGGAAGCAATGCTCGCGGCAAATCAGCCCCGCGTCGCCCTCGTTCCCGGCAAAGGCGGCGCGGCTGGATGCGTCCGGCGTCAGCACGATGGACCCCATCATGCCGATCGTCGTCGCCTCGCCCACCAGCGGGTGGTCGGCCAGCCCCTTCCATTTGCCCGCCAGATAGGCGGCGGAATGGTCGGCCACGCGGTCAACGATGCCTTCTTCCTGCAGGATACGCAGGTTTTCCAAGGCAACCGCGCAGGTCATCGGGTGGCCGGAATAGGTGTAGCCATGCGCGAATTCGCAATCATTGATGACCTTCGCCACCTCGTCGCACACGACCGATCCGCCGATGGGCGCGTAGCCGCTGCTCAGCCCCTTGGCGATGGTCATGATATGCGGGCGGATACCCAGCGTTTCGCTGCCGAACCACGTGCCGGTGCGGCCAAATCCGCAAATCACCTCGTCCGCGATCAGCAGGATCTCGTACTTGTCACAGATACGCTGGATTTCCGGCCAGTAAGTGCTGGGCGGGATGATGACGCCGCCGGCGCCCTGAATCGGCTCGGCGATGAAGGCGGCGACGCGATGCTCGCCCAGCTCCTCGATCTTTTGCTCCAGCTGGCGCGCGCGCTCCAGCCCGAAATCCTCGGGGGACATGTCGCCGCCCTCGGCCCACCAATGGGGCTGATCTATGTGGCAGATATTCTCAATCGGCAGGCCGCCCTGTTCGTGCATGAACGACATGCCGCCAAGGCTGCCGCTGCCCATGGAAGAGCCGTGATAGGCATTCTTGCGGCTGATGATGACGTTCTTGTCCGGCTTGCCCTTCTGCGCCCAGTAGGTGCGCACCATGCGGATGTTGGTATCATTCGCCTCGGACCCCGAGCCGGCGAAAAACACATGGTTCAGATCGCGCGGCGCCAGCTCGGCCAGCTTCGCCGACAGGGCGATGGCCGGGACGTGCGACGTCTGGAAAAACGTGTTGTAATAGGGCAGCTCGCGCATCTGGCGGGCGGCGGCATCGGCCATTTCGCCCCGGCCATAGCCGATATTGACGCACCACAGCCCGGCCATCGCATCCAGATAATCGTTGCCGTCGCTGTCGGTCAGGGTCACGCCCTTGGCGCGGGTGATGATACGCGCGCCTTTTTTGCCCAGATCGTCATTATGGGTAAAGGGGTGCATGTGGTGGGCGGCGTCCAGCGCCTGAAGCTCGGCTGTGGGCGGATGGTTGGCGATCATGTTCATGGGCTGGCCTTTCGTTGGCTGGGCGTATGCGTCTGAATTACGGGAGGGCCGCGGCGCGGCGTACCGGGATGGCGCAAGAATATGATCAAATTATTCAATGTCAATCGAATCACTCATCTGCGGGGTTTCCAGCCAGAGATGCGCGCAGCTGGTCCATGCCCTGCCGCACATCCGCGGCAATCGCGGCGGCAGCGGCGTCTGAATCGCCCGCCTGCATGGCGCTGAGCGTCTGCTTGTGATTGTCGGGCAGGTTCTGGGTGCCCATCCGGCCACACAAAACCCGCATTGACGGGCCAAAGCGCAGCCATAGCCCCTCGGCCAGATCGGCCAGGATGGGCGATTGCGCCAGCCGGTAAATCGCCAGATGAAACTGGTGATTCAGGTGCAGATATCCGCGCAGATCGCCCTGCCGGATTGCCCCGTCCAGCGCGCGGTCGAGTTGCGTCAGAGACGCAATGTCCACCGCCGTGACATGCGCCATCGCCCTGCGCGTCAGATATGGGTCAAGCCATTCGCGCGCAACGATAATTTCGTCGATATCCGCCGCTGTCAGCAGTGGCACACTGACCCGCCTGTTGCCCTGAAATTCCAGCGCGCCCTGCGATATCAGGCGGCGGATCGCCTCGCGTACCGGGGTCATGCCGGCGCCCAGCCCTTCGGTCAGGCCCTGAATGGTCACCGCCTGCCCCGGCGTCAGATCGCCATACAGGACCATGTCGCGCAGGCGCAGATAGACCTGCGCATGGGCCGGCAATGCGCCCGGTACGGTGCCTGAAATCTGGGCAGTTTGCTGCATGACGCATAACGCTCCGACGGCTTGGGGATCACTGAGGTTGCCAGTTTACCGACCCCGTGAAAACATTACCATATTGCCATACGCGAAAAAACTTGATCAAATTCGCGGCAGCGGTGACCAGATCACCGAACCAACGGGAGAAGACAATGAAAAGAACAATTCTGACCGCGACCATCACACTGGCGATGACCGCAACCGCCGCGGTGTCCGAAGAGGTGCGCGTTTATAACTGGTCCGACTATATCGACGAATCGCTCTTGGGCAAATTCGAGGAAGAGACCGGGATCGACCTGATCTATGACGTCTTTGACAGCAACGAATTGCTGGAAACGAAAATGCTGTCCAGCGGATCGGGCTATGACGTGGTTGTGCCCACCGGCACATTCATGCAGCGCCAGATCGCCGCCGGCGCGTTTCAGAAGCTGGATAAATCCAAGCTGCCAAACATCGAAAACATGTGGGAGTTGATCGAAAAGCGCACCGCGCAGTACGACCCCGGCAACGAATATTCGATCAACTACATGTGGGGCACCACCGGCATCGGCGTCAACGTGAACAAGGTGCGCGAAGTGCTGGGCGAGGATGCTCCGATCAAATCGCTCGATCTGGTCTTCAAGCCGGAGAACATGGAAAAACTGGCCGAATGCGGCGTGCATTTCCTGGATGCCCCGGCTGAGATGATCCCGATGGCGCTGAAGTTTCTGGGCGAAGATCCCGACAGCCACGACCCCGACGTGATCGCCAAGGTCGAGGATGTGTTCATGCCCGTCCGCCCCTACATCCGCAAATTCCACTCCAGCGAGTTCATCAATGCGCTGGCGAACGGCGATATCTGCGTTGCCGTGGGTTGGTCCGGCGATATCCTGCAAGCGCGCGACCGCGCGGCAGAGGCCGATAACGGCGTCGAAATCGTCTATAACGCCCCGAAAGAGGGCGCGCAGATGTGGTTCGACCAGATGACCATCCCGGTCGATGCGCCCAACCCCGATGGCGCGCATAAATTCCTGAACTTCATCATGGATCCGCAGAATGCGGCGGCCGCGTCGAACTATGTCTATTATGCCAATGGGAACAAGGCATCGCAGGAGTTTCTGGTCGAGGACGTGATCGGCGACAACGCGGTTTACCCCGATGAGGAGACGCTGGAGAACCTGTTCACGGTCACCCCGTTCGAGCCCAAGGTGCAGCGCGTCGTCACGCGCCTGTGGACAAAGATCAAGTCAGGCACCTAAATGACCCGGCGCCCGCGCGGGGATCGTCGCGCGGGCCACCCTGCCCCTCCAGACCGGAGCCAAGATGAGCCAGACCGTTTTCGAGCCGTGGACCGACCCACAGGCCAAGCCACTGATTCAGTTCCAGAATGTCACAAAACGCTTTGGCGATTTTGTGGCCATCGACAACCAGACATTCGATATATACGAGCGCGAGTTTTTCGCCCTTCTCGGCCCGTCGGGCTGCGGCAAGACCACCATGATGCGGATGCTGGCCGGCTTTGAAAAGCCGACCGAGGGCAAGATCCTGCTGGCCGGTCAGGACATGGCGCCAATCCCGCCGAACAAGCGGTCTGTGAACATGATGTTTCAGTCCTACGCCCTGTTTCCGCACCTCAGCGTCTGGGAAAACATCGCCTTTGGCCTGAAACGCGACAAGAAGCCGAAGGAAGAGATCGCCGACCGCGTCGCGCAGATGCTGAAACTGACCCGGCTGGAGAAATTCGCCAAACGCAAGCCGCACCAGATATCGGGCGGCCAGCGCCAGCGCGTCGCACTGGCCCGGAGCCTGGCAAAGGCGCCCAAGCTGCTGCTGCTGGACGAACCGCTGGGCGCGCTGGATGCCAAGCTGCGTCAGGATACCCAGTTCGAGCTGGTGGACATTCAGGAAAAGACCGGCACAACCTTTGTCATCGTCACCCACGATCAGGAAGAGGCGATGACCGTCGCCACCCGCGTTGCCGTGATGGATGACGGCAAGATCATGCAGGCCGACACGCCCGCCAACATCTATGAGCGGCCAAATTCGGTCTATGTCGCTGATTTCATTGGTGACGTCACCATCATCGAAGGGCGCGCAACGGCAAACGGCAATGGCTATGACATCGCCTTTGCCGAAGGGCAGCCGACGCTGCACGCCGAATCCAGCAAATCATTTCAAAACGGACAGTCCTGCCATCTGGCGATTCGCCCCGAAAAGGTGGCGATCACCGCCGACAAGCCGGACACGCGCAACGCGTTGAAGGGGACGATCCTGGATATCGCTTACCTGGGCAATCTGTCCACCTACCACGTCAAACTCGGGACGGGGCAGATCATCAAGGCGCAAACCGCCAACACCCGCCGCCTGTCGCGCCGCAGCTTCACGTGGGAGGATCCGGTGTGGCTCAGCTGGACCGACACCGCCGCCGTGCTGCTGGAGGGGTAGATTATGCGCCGCTTTGCCCTGATCGCGATTCCCTATATCTGGCTGCTGGCGCTGTTTCTGGTGCCGTTCCTGATCGTGCTGAAAATCAGCCTCAGCGATACGGCGATGGCCATTCCGCCCTACACACCCACGCTGGACCTGTCCGAGGGGTGGCAAGGGTTTCGCGCGTTTCTCGCCGAGCTGGATTTTGAGAACTTCACCTTCCTGACCACTGATGACCTCTATTGGAAGGCGTATCTGTCGTCGTTCAAGATCGCCCTGATCGCGACCTTCCTGACGCTGCTGGTGGGCTATCCCATCGCCTACGGCATGGCCGCCGCACCCGACCATTGGCGCCCGACTCTGATGATGCTGGTGATCCTGCCGTTCTGGACCAGCTTTCTGATCCGGGTCTATGCGTGGATCGGCATCCTGTCGAACGAGGGGTATCTGAACCAGCTTCTGCTGTCGCTTGGCATCATTTCATCGCCGCTGACCATCCTCAACACAAACACGGCGGTCTATATCGGCATCGTCTACACCTACCTGCCCTTCATGATCCTGCCGATCTATTCCGCGCTGGAGCGGATGGACGCATCCCTGCTGGAGGCGGCCGAGGATCTGGGATGCAGCCGCATCACCGCCTTCTGGCTGGTCACATTTCCGCTGTCGAAAAACGGCATCATTGCCGGGTGTTTTCTGGTGTTCATCCCCACCATCGGCGAATTTGTCATCCCATCCCTCTTGGGCGGATCGCAAACCCTGATGATCGGCAAGGTGCTGTGGGAGGAATTCTTTAACAACCGCGATTGGCCGGTGGCCAGCGCCGTGGCGGTGATCCTGCTGCTGCTGCTGATCATCCCCATCATCCTGTTCCAGCGCAACGAGCAAAAACAGCGGGAGGCCGAAGGATGAGACGCGTCACATGGTTCAACGTCACCTCGCTCACGCTGGGGTTCGCGTTCCTTTACCTGCCGATGATCATCCTGATCATCTACAGCTTCAACGCGGGCAAGCTGGTCACTGTCTGGGCGGGGTTTTCCACCAAATGGTATGGCGAATTGCTCAGCAATCAGTCGTTTCTGGATGCGGCATGGGTCACGCTCAAGGTGGCGGTCCTGTCGTCAACCATCGCCACGGTTCTGGGCACGATGGCGGCGCTGGTGCTGGTGCGGTCGGGGCGGTTTTCGGGGCGCACCCTGTTTTCCGGCATGATCTATGCGCCGCTGGTCATGCCCGAAGTCATCACCGGCCTGTCGCTGCTGCTGCTGTTCATCGGGCTGAACATTGACCGGGGCGTGATGACCATCGTGCTGGCGCATACCACGTTTTCGATGTGCTTTGTGTCGGTCGTCGTCTCCTCCCGCCTTGTCAGTTTCGACCAGTCGCTGGAGGAGGCGGCGCTGGATCTGGGCTGTTCGCAAATGCAGGCATTCTTTCTTGTCACGCTGCCGATCATCGCGCCCGCCGTCATTTCCGGCTGGCTGCTGGCGTTCACGCTCAGCCTCGATGATCTGGTGATCGCCAGCTTTACCGCCGGACCATCCTCGACCACGCTGCCGATCAAGATATGGTCGTCGATCCGCCTTGGCCTCAGCCCCGAAATCAACGCGCTGTCCACGCTGATGATCGGGGTGGTCACGGTGGGCGTCATCACGGCGTCGCTGATCAGCAAACGCAGCAGTATGAAGCGGCTGGCAGACGAACGCGCGGCCGGCACATGAGGCGGATCTACCCGCTCCACGCCTATGGCGAGGCCCCGCGCGAGGCGTGCTATTGGCGCACCACCGCGCCCGAGGCGGATAACCCGCCCGCGCGCGGCACCCTGTCGGCGGATGTGGCGATCATCGGCGCCGGGTTTACCGGCCTGTCGGCGGCGCTGCATCTGGCCGAGGCCGGCGCCGATGTGATCGTGCTGGAGGCGCAGGATGTCGGCTGGGGCGCGTCGGGGCGCAATGGCGGGTTCTGCTGCCTCGGTGGATCGGCCGCATCGGACAAGGCGCTGCGCCGCCAATTCGGCGAGGATGCGCGCCGCGATTATCGCATGACCGAACGCCGCGCGGTTGAATTGGCCGAGCGGCTGATAGATCGCCACGCCATGCAGGTGGACCGCCATTCAGACGGCGAAACCACCATGGCCCATACCGAAGCCGCCTATCGCGGGCTGGAGGCGCAAACCGCTGATATCGAACGCGATTATGGCGTGACCCCGACCCTGACGCCGAAGGCGGATCTGATCGAAAACGGCATGAACGGCCCGTTTCACGGCGCGCTGACCATCCCCATCGGCTTTTCCCTGAACCCGCTGAAATACGCGCACGGCCTTGCCGCCGCCGCCACCTCCGCCGGCGCGCGCATCCGGGGGCGCAGCCCGGTTGTGAAAATCGAGCAGGGCCGCAGCTTTACCCTGACCACGCCCGAGGCGCGCGTTCAGGCGCGCCGCCTGATCGTGGCGACAAACGGCTACAGCTCGGACGATCTGCCGGACTGGATGAAGGCGCGCTATCTGCCGACCCAATCCAACGTGCTGGTCACGCGCGAAATGACCGATGCGGAACTGGCCGCGCAAGGCTGGACCACCGCGCAGGCATGCTATGATGACCGGTTTTTCCTGCATTATTTCCGGCTGATGCCCAACAAGCGTATGCTGTTCGGCATGCGCGGCGGGCTGTTCAGCGCGCCATGGGCCGATGCGCGGATGCACGCCAGTATCCGCCAGCATTTCGAGGCGATGTTCCCCGCGTGGCGCCATGTCGAAACGCCGCACAGCTGGCACGGGCTGCTTAGCATCGCGCGCGATTTGACGCCCTATGTCGGCCCGATCGACACCATGCCCGGCGCCTTTACCGCCATATCCTACCACGGCAACGGCGTGGCCATGGCCACCTATGCCGGCGCGCTTTTGGCCGATCTTGCGCAGGACCGCGCGCCACAGGATCCCTACCCCCAGATCATGCAAAGCCCGCCGAAACGCTGGCCGCTGGGCCGGTTTCGGCGGGCGTGGTTCGCACCGATTTACGCCGCCATGTGGGCGACGGGGGCCTGAAGTCAGCTCATCACCATCACGGCCTTGGCGTTGGTGAATTCCTTCATGCCGAAACCGCCATGTTCGCGGCCATATCCGGCATCTTTCACCCCGCCAAACGGCATGTTCGGGGTCGCCATGCCAAACCCGTTGATGAACACCATGCCGGTGTCAAACTCCTCCTCGGCCAGCTTCACCGCCGCCTCGGTATTTTGAGAAAGAATACCGCCGCCCAGCCCGAACCGGCTGTCATTGGCGATGCGCATGGCATCCTTGTCATCGCGGGCATGGATCAGGGATGCGACCGGACCGAACAACTCGTCCTCATAGGCAGGCTGTCCCGGTGCGACATCTGCCAGCACGGTTGCAGGATAGTAATATCCGTCTCCTTCGGGGATTTCACCGCCGCACAGAACCGTCGCCCCGTTCGCAACGCTTTTCTCGACCTGATCGTGCAGCCCGTCGCGCAGATCCTTGCGCGCCATCGGGCCAATGTCGCTGCTGTCCTTGGTGGGATCGCCAGCCTTGATCGCCTTCATCCGCTTGACGAACGCCGCGCGGAACGCGTCATACATCGAATCCACCACGACAAAGCGTTTGGCGGCAATGCAAGTCTGACCGTTGTTGTACAGACGCCCGTTCACGCATGTCTCGACCGCGGTCTCCAAATCGGCATCCGACAACACCAGATAGGCATCGTTCGACCCCAGTTCCAGCACGGTTTTCTTCAGCGCCTTGCCGGCCCGCTCGCCAACATGACTGCCCGCACCGGGGCTGCCCGTCAGCGTGACACCGCGCACCAGCTTGTGCTCGATAATCTTGTCAGACTGATCATGCGAAATCACCAGCGTTGCAAACAAACCGTCGGGCAAGCCACCTTGACGGTAAATTTCCTCCAGCAGCAGGCCAGAGCCTGTCACATTCGATGCGTGCTTCAGCAGAACGCCGTTACCAGCCATCAGATTGGCGATGGAGTACCGCACAACCTGATACGCCGGAAAATTCCACGGCTGAATCCCGTAAATAACGCCAAGCGGCGCATGCGCAACGCGGCCACGCTTGCCATTCGCAATCTCGCGATCCTCGGTCGCCAGTTCCGATGGGCCATGCTCGGCGGTGTAGTCACAAATCGCGGCACACAGATCGACCTCTTGATAGGACTGCTCCAATAGCTTGCCCATCTCCTGGGTCATCAGTTGCGCCAGCTCTTCCTTGCGGTCGCGCAGCTTGGCGCCGATTGCCTTCAGCACCTTGCCACGGTCCTCATGGCTGCGCTTGCGCCACGCCAAAAATGCCTCGTGGCATTTTTCAATCGTGGCGTTGGCGTCATCATCGCTCATATAGCTATAGGTTTGAATGTCCTTGCCCGTGGCCGGGTTGATCGTCTGGAATGTATCGGTCATGTCGTACCTCGCGTCTCGGGTGAATTTGCACGTAAAACGCATGGCCCACCCAGACCGTTCCATCACCCTTCCGGTGTACGTGCCGCGCGGGCGCGGCCCCGTTCAGGCCCAGCTGATGCTCGCGCAGGATAATGGCGATGCCGGCAACGGCAATCATCGCGGCCCCGACCAGCATGGCGCCTGTCGGCACCTCGTCAAAAATGAAATACCCGATGCCCAGCGCGAACAGCATCGACGCATAATCGAACGGTGCGACGATGCTCGCGTCGGCATAGCGGTATGACAGGGTCAGAAATATCTGCGCGGTCCCGCCGATAACACCAGCCAGAACCAGCTGCGCCGCCAGCCACCCACCGGGCCAGACCCAGCCAAACGGCGCCGTCAGCAGCGACAGAACGGTGGCGGTGACCGAAAAATAGAATGCGATGGCAGCGGGATGTTCCGTTTGCACCAGCTTGCGGATGGTGATCTGCGCAAAGGCGGCGCAGGTCGCGCCGATCAGCACGACAATAGCGCCCAGAATCTCGCCCCGGTTCACCGTTTCGGCGCCAAACACGCTCAGCTTCGGCGCAAGGATGACCAGAACCCCGCCCATCCCAAGGCAGACAGCGCCAATCCTCAGCGGCCCCACACGCTCGCCCAGAAACAGCGCGGCAAAGATCACGATCAACAGCGATGAAGTATAGCTCAGCGCCGTCACCTCGGGCAGCGGCAGCAGGCCAAGCCCGGCAAAAACCATGCCAACGGCGACCGTACCCGAAACGCCGCGCCGCACATGACCCCAGACCGATTTGACCCGCAGCCCGGTGCGCAACTCTCCCAGCATCACAAGCCAAAGCAGGGTGATCGGAATCGCGAAAAACGACCGGAAAAACACCGCCTCGCCGGGCGGCACCCGGTCCGAGGCGGCCTTGATCAGCGCCGACATGAAAATGAACAGAATGACCGCGCATAATTTCAGCGCGATCGCCTTGACTGGCTGCATCGGCATGGCTCCTTTGCGCCATGCTTGCGCCCGGCCTCAACGCGCGTCAAGGCCGGGCATGTTCGGCGGCTCAGCTCCGCGGCAATACCCAATCCGGCCGCGGAAAATGGCAGGTATAGCCGTTTGGAACCCGCTCCAGATAATCCTGATGCTCCGGCTCGGCCTCCCAGAAATCGCCTGCCGGCTCCACCTCGGTCACAACCTTGCCGGGCCAGTTGCCGCTGGCCTCCACATCCTGAATGGTGCGCAGCGCCTCTTCGCGCTGCTCCTCGTTCACGTAATAGATGGCCGAGCGATAGCTCATCCCGATGTCGTTGCCCTGACGGTTCGGCGTGGTGGGATCATGGATCTGGAAAAACAACTCCAGAATCTGGCGGTAGCTGATTTTATCGGGATCAAAGATGATCTCGATCCCCTCGGCATGGGTGCCGTGATCGCGATAGGTGGCGTTCGGTATATCTCCGCCAGTATATCCGACCCGCGTCGACAGGACACCGTCCCGCTTTCGGATCAGATCCTCCATTCCCCAGAAGCAGCCCCCTGCCAATACTGCGCGCTCTTCGCTCATGCTACATCCTCCACCTGATCCAGATACTCGCCATACCCCTCGGCCTCCATCTCGGCCTTCGGCACAAACCGCAATGACGCCGAATTGATGCAATACCGCAATCCGCCCCGGTCGCGCGGCCCATCGTTAAACACATGGCCCAAATGGCTGTCGCCATGGGTACTGCGCACCTCGATCCGGCTCATCCCCAGCGTTTCATCACGCAACTCGGCCACATGCGCGGGCTCGATCGGCTTGGTAAAGCTGGGCCAGCCGCATCCGCTCTCGAACTTGTCCGAAGACGCAAACAGCGGCTCGCCCGAAACGATATCAACGTAAATGCCCGGCGCCTTGTTGCCCAGCAGCTTGCCGGTGCCGGGCCGCTCTGTCCCGCTTTGCTGGGTGACGCGGTATTCTTCGGGCGACAGGCGCGCAATGGCGTCCGGATCTTTGGTATAGCGGCTCATGGCTGGCTCCTTGGTGTCAAAACATCCTGATCAGGTAAATGGGCGCACCGCGCCAAAATCCAAGCGATATTACACAAGCCTCACCCCGGCTTGATCCGCCATGGTTTTTTCTTGGTCCAAATACCCAAATTCCGGCGGCAAATGCACGAACACCCCCCTGATCAGGCCCAATCCATCACCACCTTGCCCGAATTACCGGAGATCATCGCGGCAAAGCCCGCCTCGAAATCGTCAATCCCGATACGGTGCGTGATCAACCCCGAAACATCCAGTCCGGACTGAACCAGCGCAATCATCTTGTACCACGTCTCGAACATTTCGCGGCCATAGATGCCCTTGACATGCAGCATCTTGAAGATGATCGCATTCCAGTCCACGGCAAACTCGGTCGGAGCGATGCCCAGAAGGGCAATCTTGCCGCCGTTATTCATGCGGCTGATCATTTGCTGCATGGCCGCGGGCGCGCCTGACATCTCCAGCCCCACGTCGAACCCTTCGGTCATGCCGATACGCTCCATCACGTCGCTCAGTTGCTCTTTGGACACGTCAACGACATGCTGCACGCCCATCTGCCGCGCCAGATTCAGCCGGTAGGGGTTGATATCGGTGATCGCCACCTTGCGCGCGCCCACCTTCTGCGCCACCAGCGCGCCCATGATGCCGATAGGGCCGGCGCCCGTGACCAGCACATCCTCCCCCACCATGTCAAAGCTGAGCGCGGTGTGAACGGCATTGCCGAAAGGATCGAAAATCGCCGCGATTTCATCGGGGATATCCTCGGGGATCGGCACAACATTCATCTCGGGAATGCAGACATATTCGGCAAAGCTGCCGGGCCTGTGTACGCCCACCCCCTTGGTATTGCGGCACAATTGCCCGCGCCCGGCGCGGCAGTTGCGGCAGGTGCCGCAGACGATATGCCCCTCGCCCGACACCCGCTGCCCGATCTTATACCGCGTCGCCGCGGCGCCCATATCAGCGATCTCGCCCACGAATTCATGGCCGACGACCATCGGCACCGGCACCGTTTTCGCGCTGAATTCATCCCATTTCCAGATATGCACGTCGGTGCCGCAAATCGCGGATTTGCGTACCTTGATCAGTACATCCTTTGGCCCCGGCTCGGGCACCGGGACATATTCCATCCACAGCCCCGGCTCGGGGCGCGCCTTGACCAGCGCCTTCATGCGGTTTTCCATCAGATCACCCCCAATTCGCGGCCCACCACCTCGAACGCGGCAATCGCCTCGTCCAGCATCTCGCGGGTGTGCGCGGCGCTCATCTGCGTGCGGATGCGGTCCTGATCTTTTGGCACCACGGGGAAGCTGAAGGCGGTCACGTACACCCCATGTTCGCCCAGTTTGGCCGCCATCTGCTGCGCCAGTTTCGGATTGCGCAGCATGACGGGGATGATCGCATGTTCGCCCGGCAACAGCTCGAACCCCAGATCGGTCATACGCGTGCGGAAATGCGCGGCATTATCCCAAAGCTGCGCGCGCAGGTCATCACCCTCCTCGATCATGTCGAACATTTTCAGCGACGCACCCGCAATCACGGGCGCGAGCGTGTTGGAAAACAGATAGGGGCGCGAGCGCTGGCGCAGCCAATCCACCACCTTGGCCGAGGCGGCGGTATAGCCCCCCGACGCGCCGCCCAGCGCCTTGCCCAGCGTGCCGGTCAGGATATCGACCCGGCCCATCACGCCGCAATGCTCGATACTGCCGCGCCCGGTGGCGCCGACAAAACCGGTGGCGTGGCAGTCGTCTACCATCACCAGCGCGTCATATTTATCGGCCAGATCGCAAATCCGGTCCAGCCTGGCATAATAGCCATCCATCGAAAACACGCCATCCGTGGCGATCAGCCGGTGCCGCGCGCCTTGCGACTCCTTCAGGCACCGCTCCAGATCCGCCATGTCGCTATTGGCATAGCGATAGCGCTGCGCCTTGCTCAGCCTTACACCGTCGATGATGCTGGCATGGTTCAGCGCATCGCTGATAATGGCATCCTCGGGGCCAAGGATCGTCTCGAACAATCCGGCATTGGCGTCAAAGCAGCTGGGATACAGAATGCAATCCTCAGTCCCGAGGAAGCTGGCAATGCGCGCCTCCAGCGCCTTGTGAACCTCCTGCGTGCCGCAGATGAACCGCACCGATGCCATGCCGAACCCGTAGCGATCCAGCGCCTCATGGGCGGCGCTGATGATGTCGGCATTGTCGGCCAGCCCCAGGTAGTTATTGGCGCACAGGTTGATCACCTCCGCCCCGCTTTTCAGCGACACCCGGCCCGCTTGCGGCGATGTGATCACCCGCTCAACCTTGTAAAGGCCGTCATCCTTCAGGCCCTCCAGCCGTGTGGCCATATCCGTGTCGAACCTATTCGATGCGCTCATTTCGTTTCCCTTTCCTGCTGCCCCGCCGGGGTGATTGCCCGAAGGCTAACGCATTATCTGCGCCGGTAACATGGGGCTGTCACGCGGCAATGCGCGGCCTGCCTGATGCCTCGACGGTGATCTCCCCCTCCAGAAACACCTGCCGCGCCTCGGCCTGGGCGGTGCGCAGGTCACGGGTGGCGGTGATGTGGATATCCTCGGCCCCGGCGGCAACAGCTTCGGCGCGGGCGTCCTGCTCCAACGCGAATTGCAGCGCGTCCAGCGCCGTGGCGTCTTCCGTGTAGTCGACCGGGCCGGTCGCCAGATGCACGCGATAAACCCCCTCAACCGGGCATGTCACCGTGCCGCTGCGCCGGATCGTGACCCGGCCCACCACCGCACCGATGGCATTGGCCACGTCCGCATGTTCGGGCAGGATCATCGCGCAGCCCAGCCTGATCCCGACCGCCGGATAATAGCACCCCGCCGACGCGCCCAGCCCGACCACAGGCACATTCAGCCCCGTTTCGAACCGCAGCAGCCCCTTGTGACCATCCAGACCGCGCTGCGTCAGCACATGCCGCGCCAGCACGTCAGCGGGCAGACCAAACTGCTCGGCTTCTTCGGCGAAACCGGTCTCTAACATGGCCAACACGGTCTGGTTGGTCAGCTGGTCGACAATCATCCGCGCCATGCCCGCCGCATCCTGCGCCAGTGTATTGCCCGACCCGGTCCGGCGCCGCGCAAGCAGGCTCAGCGCCTTTTCCGCCGCTTCGATATCCCACGTGTCGACATTGCCCAGAACATGGCTGGCATCCGACGGCGTCACCCCCGAGACCTGCACCAGCCCGCGCGCAACAAGGCGCCGCAGCGCCTGCGCCTCCATCCGCGTCTTCAGGACCGCGCCGACGGGCTGAACCCCGCCGCCGACAATCCGCGCCAGCAGACCCGCATCCTTGTCCGGCAACCCGCCTGCGTCGACACCCGGCACCGCGCGCACAAACGCCGCGTCATGATCGGCTGGCACCGAATTGCGCAGCTGCGCGTCCAGCACGCGATGCACCACATCCGGCGCCTCATGGCCAATCAGGCTGACGGGCAGCACCCGGCGCGGGCCCAATACGATGCCGCCAGCCAAGCCATCGCCCTGAACATGCACCTCACTGTCACCGCCCAGACCGGTCGTGCGCATGCCCACCGCCTCGACCATCGTGCGCCATGGGCCAACCTGCGCGCCGGCCGGATCAATCATCGGCTTGCCGCCGCGCAACACAGCCACATCCGTGGTCGTGCCGCCGATATCCGACACCAGCGCGGTATCAACCCCGGTCAGCCACCGCGCCCCCACGATCGAGGCGGCCGGCCCGCTCAATATCGTCTCTATCGGGCGTTCCCGAGCCTGAGCTGCGCTAATCAGCGCACCATCACCGCGCACCACCATCAGCGGCGCAGTGATGCCCAGATCCTGCAACTTGCCCTCGGCCTTTTCGATAAGACTGGCAATCATGCCGATCAGCCGGGCATTCAGCAGCGCCGTCAGCGCGCGCTTTGGCCCGTTCAACTTGGCCGACAGGTGATGCGAGCAGGACACCGGGCGCCCCGCCCTCTCGGCTATGATGCGCGCGATTTCCAGCTCGTGCTCGGGGTTGCGGGTCGCGAATTGCGACGCGACCGCGAATGCCGAAATGCCCCGCTGCTCGGCCAGCCACGCCTCAAGCGCGCGGGTATCCAGTGGATGCGCCACCATTCCCGCATGATTATGCCCGCCCGCCAGAACCAGCGCCGGATCGCCGTCCAATGCGCTGCGCAGGCCATGACCCTCCATGTCCTGCTCGCGGAACCCGACATAGATCAGCCCGACGCGCCCGCCCTGCCCCTCGACCAATGCATTGGTGGCAAGCGTGGTGGACAGCGACGCCAGCGCGATGCGATCCGGCGCGATGCCGCTGGCCGCCAGAACATTTGCCACCGCGCCGCCAATGCCAATCGCCAGATCGTGGCGTGTCGTCAGCGCCTTGGCGCTCGCGATGACCTCTGATTCGTCGCGTATCAGAACCGCATCCGTATAGGTTCCGCCCGTATCCACACCCAACAAGATCGCCATGCATTCCCCCACCCGACGCCCAATCAGGACTATGCCGGATTTTGCGACCGATCCATCCTGTTTTCGACGTCCTGTAGTCGCTCCACGGCCCATCGCGCCGCATCTGCCACGGTGGCATCCTCCGCATCGCAATGCGCCTGCGCTGTGGACACCAGCGCAGGGTCGCCCGAATTGCCGATAGCATACAGAACATTACGCAAAAATCGCGCGACACCGATGCGCTTGATCGGACTGCCCGAAAATTTCGCGCGAAAACTTGCATCATCCAGCTGCGCAAGCTCCGCCAAAGGCGGCCCCAAAAGATCTGCACGCGCGTGATAGCGCACCTCGCGCGCCTCTTGGGCAAATTTGTTCCACGGGCAGACGGCCAGACAATCATCGCAGCCATAAATGCGGTTGCCCATCAACGGGCGCAGCTCGGCGTCCACCGGGCCGTGATGCTCGATCGTCAGATAGGAAATGCAGCGCCGGGCATCCAGCTGATACGGCGCAGGAAAGGCGCCCGTCGGGCACACATCCAGACAGGCCCGGCATCTGCCGCAATGGTCGGCCTCGCCCGCATCGGCCTCGATGTCCAAGGTGGTAAAGATCGACCCGATAAAGAACCAACTGCCCAGATCGCGGCTGACCAGATTGGTATGCTTGCCCTGCCAGCCCAGCCCGGCCGCCGCGCCCAGCGGTTTTTCCGGCACCGGCGCCGTGTCGACGAACACCTTCACCTCGGTCTTGTCCGACGTTTCGGAAATCAGCCAGCGCGCCAGCCGTTTCAGCCGCTTCTTGACCAGGTCGTGATAATCCCTGTTCTGCGCATAGACACTGATCGCACCCTCGCTGCGCCGCTCCAGAACGGCCAGCGGGTCATGCGCGGGCGTGTAGCTTTCGCCCAGCATGATAACCGACCGCGCCTCGGGCCACAGCGCCGACGGATCACCGCGCCAATGGCTGCGCTCGGCCATCCACTGCATCTGCCCGTGCCGCCCCTTGTCAAGGAATGTCTCCAGCCTGCCCGGCACCTGCGGCACGTCCCAGGGGCGGCAGATCCGCGCCAGACCAAATCCTTCGGCCTGCGCCCGGGCGACCAGTTTCTGCTTTAGCGGGTCCATGTTTTTTCTTGGTAAAAATACCCAATCGACATCAGCATCAAAAATCGAGGTCCGAATAATGTTTCGGCGGCGGGAAGCCGGGCACCTGATCGGCCAGAATGCTGCGGAACGCGGGGCGCGATTTGATCTTGGCGTACCAATCCTTGACCACCTCGCTACGGTTCCAATCCACATCCGAGATATAGTCGAGCGAGCTCAGATGCGCGGCGGCGGCAAAATCGGCCAGCGTCATGGTATCGCCGGCCAGCCAACGGCGGTGGTCCAGCAGCCACGCCATGTAATCAAGGTGATACTTGATCGCCTTGGCGCCCGATTTGACGTTTCCGCTATCTGGAAAACCGGCGCCCATTATCTTTTTGTTGACGCGCTCATACAAAAGTTTTGACGTCACCTCATGATGAAACTTGTCATCGAACCACGCCACAAGCCGGCGCACCTCATAGCGTCCTTCGGAGCTGCGGGGCATCAGCGGCGGCTCGGGGTATTTTTCCTCAAGATATTCGCAGATTGCGGCGCTTTCGGGCATGATACGGCCGTCTATGCGCAGGATCGGCACCTTTCGCGCGGGGTTGCGGCGATGAAAATCGGGGTGATTTTCCCAGTACCGTTCTTCTATCAATTCGCACTCGATCTTCTTTTCAGCAAGACTCAGGCGCACCTTGCGGCAGAAGGGTGACAGGGCAACATGATAGAGCTTGGCCATGGCGCGGCAGACCTTTGTTTGGGTGTTCCTCTTCAATGCCTGTTTGGCCTGTGGGTTTCAATCCTCGAAACACGCGGCGCGCCCGTCACGGCGGATCGTGGCCGCGCCATCCATGATCGACCCGGTCCGTTTGCGCAGCCACGCTGACGGTTTGCTGGCAGACCGGTCCTTGGGGTCGGGCAGAACGGCCGCCAGCCGCGCAGCCTGCAGATCCGACAAATCGGCAGGCGCGACGCCGAAATAGTGCCGCGCGGCGGCATCGATGCCAAAGATGCCCTGATCGAATTCGGCGATGTTCAGGTAGATCTCGATGATGCGGCGCTTGGGCCAGATGATTTCGGATATCGGGGTCATCACCGCCTCCAGCGCCTTGCGCAGCCATGAGCGGCCTTGCCACAGGTAGACATTCTTGACCGTTTGCTGGCTGATGGTGGAGGCGCCGCGCGCCGCGCCCTTTTCCAGAACCTGCCGGATCGCCTGCATGTCAAAGCCCCAGTGCAGGCAGAAATTGGCATCCTCGGCCGCGACTGCCGACCGCGCCATGACCGGGGCGATCTGGTCCATCGGCACCCATTGGTGACGGATCGTGCCCAGACGGCGCGCCTCTTGTTTCATGTAATAGGTCGGGCCGGGCGGAACGTAGCGATGCGCAAGCTGCGCAAGCGCGACGCATGTCACGGCCGTCAGCGCGGCCCACATCAGCCAGCGCCGCGCGCCGCGGACAAGGCGGCCCAGCGGATCGGCGCGGCGCGGCTGTTTGGCAGTGTTGCGTGGCATGGCAGACCGATTCAGATGAGTATTTTCAGAAAGATGAAAGCCGCAGCGAATCTATAGCGCGTTCATTGCCGCGCTGAAGGTCGCCTGCGCGCGGCCCCACACCCCTGCGCCGAGATGTGGCAAATCCCGAAGGGACGGCAGAAGCTGCCCGGCAAAATCATGCGACGCCTCTACCGGCAAGAGCGATGGCAAGTTGTCGATAGCCATGATGTCCATGATGGGCGCGTCATGCACGCGGCGGGCGGGCGCCGCCCAGGTGGTGGCCGCGTCATAGAGTGGCACCGGATTATAGTCACTGTCCGGATCGCAGGCGACATCGCCGATCGCGGTCAGTGTTCGCGGCTGTGACAGGGCCGATTGCGGCACGAATACAGGGGTTCCGGGCCGTGCGAAGATGCAGTTCAGAAACATGTCATGCGTCAGGATTTCGGGGAACGGGCCACCGCCTGCCGTCTGCTCCATATCCCATAGGGTCGGGCTGAGGCCCATGTTGGTGCAAAGATCCGCCGCGCCGGCTCCGACACGGCCCAGCGCGCCGATGATGATCGCCGTGGGCGTGCGCAGATTTGCGATATCCCGTGCCAGATCGGCCAGCAGCGCGTCTTTGCCGCCATAGGTCGTGACCGGCGGGCAGAGGCCGCCGGCCTGCTGCGCCGCCCATGCCTTGAGCGTGATGGCAGCGCCGGCATATCCGGCCCAATAGCCGAAAGCGGCGATGCGGCGGCCCTTTACGTCCACCAGATATTCCAGATCGTAAAGCGTGCCGCCACCGGCAGCGAAACGGCGCAGCAGCGCCTTGCCGGAGTGCTGACCCTTGAAAGCGTGGCCGAACATGATGTGTCGGTGCGGCAGCGGCGTGCCGTCCTCGGGAAGCTCTTTCAGCCCCAGGATGATCGCATCCGTGGGCGCGTCCGGCCAGCTATGCATCGGCGCGATACTGCAACCGGCGGCGCGGTAGTCATCAATAGCAATGGCGCGCTGATCGCTTTGCTCGACAGTTACCTGCATCCCGGTGGCCAGCAGATCGGCGGCGCCGGCGGGCGTCAGCGGCGTGCGCTCCTCATTCGGGCGCTGTTCGGCCCGGACCCAGATATGTGTCATGTCCCGGCCCCCCTCAGCGCAGCATGCCGGCAGCGCGGACCGCCTGCACCGACGGGCGCGCCGCCATCGCGTCGCAAAAGGCGGCAAGACGCGGGTAGTCTTTGACATCCACCCCGTCACCTTCCAGCCATGTGCAGATGACATAGAGATAGGGGTCCGCCACCGTGATCCGGTCGCCCGCAATAAACGGCCCGGCAAGGCAGTGCTGTTCGATATAGGCGCAGCTGTCTGCCATGGTTTCCGGCACCTTGGCGCGCATGTCCTCTTGCGCATCTGCGCTATCGGCCCAGCGCGAGGCGCGCATGCGGTGGGCGTGGTTCACGTGCATCGTGCTGGCGAGGTAGTACATCACCGATCGCAGCCGCGCCGCCTGAAACGGGTCCTGAGGCTTCAGGCCCGCGGCGGGCGCGATTGCGGCGATATAATCCAGAATTGCGCCCGTTTCGGTCAGGATGCCGGCGCCCGTCTCAAGCGCGGGCACGCGGCCCTTGGGATTGATCCTGTGATAGGCGGGCTGCGTCTGGGCGCCGGTTTTGAGATCAACGCGGATGGCCTCGAAATCCAGCCCTGCCTCGTGCAGGGCAATGGCGACAGCGATGGATATCGTGCCGGGGGCATAGTGCAGTTTCATGGCGGCCTCCTGCCGGTTCAGATGAATGTGCGGGCATGCGCCCGGTCTGCCGCATCAAGGTGCGGCGTGGCGTTGAACGTGTCCAGTACCAATGCGCCATGAACATACCGCAGCCGGTGAACCGAGCTGTTCTGGATCCGCAGCATCATATTCGCCATCATGCGCGCGTCCAGCCCCAGAACATGCTGCATGACCATGCCGATCACCCCGCCCGATGTCACCATCAGCGTCCGGCCATGGGCATCGCTGGCCTCCTCCATCAGGGCCACGATACGGGTGCGGAAACTGCCGAAAGTTTCCGGCACGCCTATCAGCCTGTCCTCGGACCAGTGGGTGATGACATCAGGCAGGTAGCGCGCAAATTCCTGCGCCGTGTCGGGCGCAGGGACGCCGTGCTGGGCCTGCATCGCATGGGCAAGGTTGAAATATGTCAGCTCGTTCAGGCGGGGATCCTGCACCGTGGTCTGGTATCCCATGGCGCTGGCGGTCTGGCGCTGGCGCGTCAGGGTGCCGGTCAGAACGCGGTCGAAATGCGGCTCTGTTTCGGTCAGCCACGTGCCCAGCCACGCCGCCTGCCGGTGGCCCAGATCGGACAGCCGGTCATAGCTGGCCTCGTCCTTGGCGCCGCTGTTGGCCTGTCCGTGTCGCACCAGGATTATTTCGGTCACGCGCGCGCCCTCCCTCGTTCGCCAGAACCGCACAGTAGCGGCGCGGCGCAAGGTGTTAAAGGGCGGCGCAGGGAACTGCCGCGAACATGGAACGTTGACGCCGTAACCCACACGCTGAAAGGAGATACTTATGCCACGCCCCATGATCATCGCCGCGACCATGCTGACCGCCATGCCACTGGCCGCGCAGGAGGCCGCCCAGGGCGCCGGCGTCGTTGACACACGCGACGGCACATTTTTGCAAAGCGTCGACGACACCAACGTGATCAACGCCAATGGCGAGAAAATCGGCGAGGTCGAAGAGATCCTTGTCGATTCAGACGGCCAGCCGGCCGGCTTCCTGATTGACCTTGGCGGATTGCTGAACTTCGGCGATCACGATGTTTCCGTGCCGCTGGGCGCGCTGGAATGGAACGGCAAGGAATATGTTTCAAAAATGACCGAGGAGCAGCTGGAAAATCTGGCGCCCTGGGACGAGTAAGCCGGATTGACAATCAGACTATAACGTCAAATTCCTGCTGCGCGCCGACATCGAACACCCGTTTGTAGCGCGCGATCTCACTGGCCGGGCCCATCGCCTTTTTCGGGTTATCCGAAAGCTTGACGGTGGGCCTGCCATCCGCGCTCACAGGCTTGCACACCATCGAAAACGGCGCCAGCGCATCATTTGGCACCAATCCGCGAAAATCATTGGTCAAATGCGTACCCCAGCCGAACGATACCCGCACGCGGCCTGAAAACTGCGTCTGAAGCTGGACGATCTTTTCCTCGTTCAGACCGTCAGAGAAAATGATCAGCTTTTGCGACGGATCCTCTCCGCGCGCCTTCCACCATTCAATCGCCATTTCGGCGCCCTTGGCCGGATCGCCGGAATCGACGCGTATACCGGTCCAACCAGCCAGCCATTCCGGCGCATTTTTCAAAAACCCCTCGGTGCCGTAGGTGTCGGGCAAGATGATCCGCAGGTTTCCTTCGTGTTCTTCGTGCCAGTCACTCAGGACATCATAGGGCGCGCGCGCCAGTTCGGCGTCCGACTGGGCCAGTGCGGCATATACCATCGGCAATTCATGCGCATTGGTTCCAATCGCCTCCAGATCGCGGTTCTTGGCGATCAGGCAGTTGGATGTGCCAACGAATTTCTCGCCCAACCCTTCGTGCATCGCGCGCACGCACCAATCCTGCCAGAGAAAGCTGTGACGCCGCCGCGTGCCAAAATCGGCAATGCGCAGGTCCGGCACCTCGCGCAGATTTTCCACCTTTTCCCATAGCTTGGTCATGGCGCGAGCGTACAGCACCTGAAGCTCGAACTTCTCCATCTTGTGCAGCACCGCGCGGCTGCGCAGCTCCATGATGACCGCAAGCGCGGGAATCTCCCATAGCATGACTTCGGGCCAGCTGCCCTCGAAGGTCAGCTCGTATTGGTCGCCGACACGCTCCAGATGATAAGGCGGCAGGCGCAGCTTATCGAACCAGTCCATGAAGGCCGGATTGAACATTTGCCGCTTGCCGTAGAACATGTTGCCGCGCATCCACGTGCTTTCGCCGCGCGACAACGACAGCGACCGGATATGATCCAACTGCTCGCGCAGCTCGCCCTCGTCCACCAGATCGGCCAGCGGGATATGCGTGGCCCGGTTGATCAGGCTGAACGTGACCTGCGTGTCGGGCCGGTTGCGAAACACAGACTGGCACATCAGCAGTTTGTAAAAATCCGTGTCGATCAGGGACCGGACGATCGGGTCGATCTTCCACTTATGATTGTGCACGCGTTCGGCGATATCGACCATGTCGGCCTCCGGAAATATGTTCCGAAATCTTAAATCAGGGCGCAGCCAAGATTGAAAGCCTTGGCGTGTGATCTGCCGCCTTACCCGCCTGCGGCCATCGCGCGCAGTCCGTCGCGATAGGTGGGATAGCGCAAGGTCACCCCCAGATCCCGCTTGATCCGGTCATTCGAGACGCGTTTGGATTCGGCATAGAAACTGCGCGCCATCGGTGACATGTCAGCGTCGTCGAACGCGACCGCCTCGGGCAGGGGCAACCCCAGCAGTTCGGCGGCAAAGCCGATCACATCCTGCGGCGGCGCCGGATCATCGTCGCACACATTATAGGCCGCGCCGGGATCAGGCCGGCGGATGGAGGCGGCCAGAACCTGCGCGATATCCTCGACATGGGTGCGGCTAAACACCTGACCCGGCTTGATAATACGCCGCGCGGTGCCTGCGCGCACCTTTGCAAAGGGGCCGCGGCCGGGGCCGTAAATACCGGCCAACCGGAAAATATGCAGCGGCAGGCCCGGAATGGCCTGCCACGCCGCCTCGGCGTCCTTGCGCAATGCGCCGCGCCGCGTGCCGGGGGTCAGCGGCGTCGCCTCATCCACCCAGCCGCCCTGATGATCGCCATAAACGCCGGTGGTGGACAGATACCCGGCCCATTCCAGCCGGGGCGCGATGCGCGCAATCTCACCCTCCAGCGCGGCCAGAACCGGATCGCCATCCTCGCCCGGCCCGGCAGAAATCAGCAGATGCGTCGCAGCCTCCAGCGCGGGGCGCATATCGGCGCCGGGCCAGATCAGCGGCTGAACGCCCTCGCGCTCCAGCGCCTCCGCCTTGTCCGGGCTGCGCGTCGTGCCGATCACGCGCCATCCGCCGTCAGCAAGCAAAAGCGGCGTCAGCGCGCGGGCCGAATAGCCATGACCAAAGGAAAGAAGCGTGCGTGTCATTCCCCAGATATGTGGCACCGCCGCCGCATTGGCAAGGCCGCTTGAACGCCGCCGCCCCCCGTGCAAACGTGCCACCAGAACCTGAAAAGGACTACAGATGACCCCCACGCAGCGCCCCGCCCTGACCCCGGAATCGCCCCCCGCCCGCAAATTCACCGATCCCGCGGCAGCGGTGGATCATCTGTGCACGCTCTACGACACAGCGGTCGATTTCCTGCGCCAGCATTTTGCGGCGGCCCTTGCCGGACCTGTCCCTGAACAGCGGATCAGGGCGTTTTATCCCGAAATCCGGCTGACCACGTCCAGCTTTGTGCAGATCGACAGCCGCCTTGCCTTCGGCCATGTGTCAGGGCCGGGAACCCATGCCACCACCGTGACGCGGCCCAGCCTGTTCCGCAATTATCTGGTCCACCAGATCAAGCTGCTGGTCGAAAACCACGATGTCCCCGTCTGGATCGGCCCGTCGGATACGCCAATCCCGGTGCATTTCGCCGTGGCGCAGGACGCGCGCATGACCGTCCCGCACGAAGGCGCGGCCGGATTTACCCTGCGCGACGTGTTCGACGTGCCGGATCTGGATACCACGAACGACGATATCATCAACGGCATCTATGACCGAACGCCCGGCTCTGTCGCGCCGCTGGCGCCCTTCACCGCGCAGCGCGTGGATTATTCACTGGCCCGGCTGGCGCATTACACCGCCACATCGCCCGCGCATTTCCAGAACCACGTCCTGTTCACCAACTACCAGTTCTACGTCACCGAATTCGAGGCATATGCCCGCCGCGCACTGGCCGATCCCGACAGCGGCTATACCAGCTTTGTCGGCACCTCCGACGCCGAAATCACCGCGCCCGATCAGCCGATGACGCCGCCGCTCAGCCTGCCGCAAATGCCCAGCTATCATTTGAAAAAACCCGACGGGTCCGGGATCACTCTGGTCAATATCGGCGTCGGCCCCTCCAACGCCAAGACGGCGACCGATCATATCGCGGTGCTGCGCCCCCATGCATGGATCATGGTCGGCCATTGCGCGGGCCTGCGCAATTCACAGCGGCTGGGCGATTATGTGCTGGCCCATGCCTATCTGCGCGAGGATGGCGTGCTGAATGACGACCTGCCGACATGGGTGCCGATCCCGGCGCTGGCCGAAATCCAGATCGCACTGGAACAATCGGTCGAGGAAATCGCCCATATGGACGGGTTCGAGATGAAGCGCATCATGCGCACCGGCACCGTCGCCAGCGTCGATAACCGCAACTGGGAGCTGCGCGATCAGTCCGGCCCGGTCCACCGCCTCAGCCAAAGCCGCGCCATCGCGCTGGATATGGAAAGCGCCACGATTGCAGCGAACGGATTTCGGTTTCGCGTGCCCTATGGCACCCTCCTGTGCGTGTCGGACAAACCCCTGCATGGCGAGCTGAAATTGCCCGGCATGGCGTCGGCCTTCTACAACGATCAGGTGGCGCGGCACCTGATGATCGGCATCCGCGCGATGGAAATGCTGTCCGAAATGCCGCTGGACCGGATTCACAGCAGAAAACTGCGCGCGTTCGACGAAACCGCGTTCCTCTGACCAGCGTATTTTTGCGCAATTTCAGTCGGCATTGCGGCGGTATGCGTTGTAATGCCCTTCAAAATAGCGTTACACGTGACACCGAGGCCCACCAGCGGGCAGTAGAAGGAGACCATCTGATGGCAAAACCGATGACCAAGACCCAGCTTGTCGCCGCTCTGGCAGAAGAAATGGGCAGCGACAAGAAAACAGCCGGCACCGCGCTGGATTCGATCATCAACGTGATCACAAACGAAGTGTCCGCCGGCGGCGCCGTCACCCTGCCCGGCGTCGGCAAGATCTACTGCCGCGAACGCCCCGAGCGGATGGTGCGCAACCCCGCCACCGGCGAGCAGATCAAGAAAGAGGCCGACAAGGTCGTCAAGATGACCATTGCCAAGGCGCTGAAGGACAGCGTGAACGGCTGATCTTGCATCACGGCTGAGTTTCCGAAAGGGTCGCCCGTAACAGGCGGCCCTTTCGCATTTTCGCACATGGCCCACAGGAGCGCGGCAGGCATGGATATACGCAGCATCGTGATGGGCGTCGCGTTTTCGCTGATGTGGTCCAGCGCCTTTACGTCCGCACGCATCATCGTGGCCTCTGCCCCGCCGATCAGCGCGCTGGCCCTCCGCTTTGTCATATCGGGGCTGCTGGGCGTTATCATCGCGCGCCTGCTGGGCCAGACCTGGCGCCTGACGGCGCCGCAATGGCGCGCCTGCATCATCCTCGGCATCTGCCAGAACGCGCTTTATCTGGGGATGAATTTCGTTGCCATGCAAACCGTCGAGGCATCGGTCGCCGCCATCGTCGCGTCACTGATGCCGCTGCTGGTGGCGCTGGCCTGCTGGGCCTTTTTTGGCGAGCGTCTGTCGCCGCTGGCGGCTGCCGGTCTTTTGGCCGGCATCGCCGGGGTCGCGCTGATCATGGGCAGCCGCCTGTCGGCCGGGATTGATCTGTACGGCCTGATCCTCTGCGGCTTTGGGGTCATTGCCCTGACCGTTGCCACACTCAGCGTCCGGGGCGCCACGTCGGGGGGCAACTTCATGATGATCGTCGGCCTGCAAATGCTGGTCGGCGGCGCGGTGCTGAGCGTCGTGGCGGTCGGCACCGAAACGCTGGTGATCGAGTGGAGCTGGCAACTGATCGCCGCCTTCGCCTGGACCACCCTCGTTCCGGGCCTTGCGGCCACGCTGCTGTGGTTTCGTCTGGTCGAACGCATCAGCGCGACGCGCGCGGCCACGTTCCACTTTCTGAACCCGTTCCTTGGCGTTGCGATCGCCGCGGTCATCCTGGGCGAAAAACTGCACCTGACCGACATGATCGGCGTTGCCATCATTACTGCCGGCATCCTGACGGTGCAGCTGGCGCGCCGCCCGAAGGCGCGGTAACGCCCCCAGGCTTTTCTTGGTAAAAATACCCAAATCCCGCCGGTCAAGGCAGGCGCGCGTTCAGCCGACTTTACACGCCGCCAGAACCGCCATGTTAACGATATCGGTGGCCGTCGCGGTCGAGGAGCAGATCTGCACTGAATGATCCAGTCCCGACAGGATCGGCCCGATCACCGTCGCCCCCGCCATTTCCTGCATCAACTTGACCGAAATCGAGGCCGAGTGCCGCGCAGGCACGATCAGAATATTCGCCGGTCCGGTCAGACGCTGGAACGGATAGGCCTCCTGCGCGGCGGGGTTCAGCGCGACATCGACGGTCATCTCGCCCTCGAATTCAAAATCGACGCCGCGCTTTTCCAGCACGGTCGGGGCGCGGTGCATCTTTTCCGCGCGCTCGGATTTGGGATAGCCGAATGTCGAGAAACTGACAAAGGCCACGCGCGGCTCCAGCCCCAGATTGCGGGCCACGGTCGCGGCCCGCTCGGCGATATCGGCCAGATCATTCTCGTTCGGCCATTCCTGCACCAGCGTGTCGGCGATCAGAACGATACGCCCCTTCAGCATCAGGGCTGTGACGCCGGCAACGCCATGTTCGGCATCCGCATCGAACACATGGTTAATCAGCTCCAGAACATACGCCGATTTTCGCGTCGCCCCGGTGATCAGCCCGTCGCCATGCCCATGCGCCAGCATAAGCGACGCAAACACATGCCGGTCGCGGCTGGCAAGGCGGCTGATATCATGCCGGTCAAAGCCTTTGCGTTGCAAGCGATCATACAGAAAATTGCGGTACTGCTCCAGATGCGGGGTGTTGGCGGCGTTCACAATCTCCAGCTCGTCCACCGCATCGGCCATGCCGGCCCCGGTCAGCTTGGCCTTGACGTCATCGCTGCGCCCCACAACCAGCGCCTTGCCCATGCCGGCGCGCTGATACTGCACGGCGGCGCGCAGCACGCGCAGATCATCGCCTTCGGCAAAGATCATGCGCGCCTGCGCATTGCGCGCCCGCGCGTTGATCGACCGCATGATGCTGGCGGTCGGATCCATCCGTGCCTTCAGCGATGCTTCATACGCCTCCATGTCGGTAATCGGGCGCCGGGCCGCACCGGTATCCATGCAGGCCTGCGCCACCGATGGCGGGATCATGTGGATCAGCCGCGGATCGAACGGCGCCGGGATGATGTAATCGCGGCCAAAGGACAGCTTGCGCCCATAGGCCATGTTCACCTCGTCCGGCACATCCAGACGCGCCAGCGCGGCCAGCGCCTCGGCGCAGGCGATCTTCATCTCGTCATTGATGGCGCGGGCATGCACGTCCAGCGCGCCGCGGAAAAGATAGGGAAACCCAAGCACGTTGTTCACCTGATTGGGATAATCGCTGCGCCCTGTGGCGATGATGGCATCCTCGCGCACGGCGTGCGCCTCTTCGGGGGTGATTTCCGGATCGGGGTTGGCCATCGCAAAAATCACCGGGTTGGGCGCCATGCTGGCGACCATCTCCTGCGTTACGGCGCCCTTGGCCGACACCCCAAGAAACACGTCGGCGCCGTCCAGCGCATCGGCCAGTGTGCGGCGGTCGGTGATGACCGCATGCGCGGTTTTCCACTGGTTCATGCCCTCGGTGCGGCCCTGATAGATCACGCCCTTGGTGTCGCACATCATGGTGTTTTCATGCCGCGCGCCCATCGTCTTCAGCAGCTCAAGGCAGGCAATCCCGGCGGCCCCCGCCCCGTTCAGCACGATGCGCACATCCTCGATCTTCTTGCCCGACAGGTGCAGCGCGTTGATCAGCCCGGCCGCACAGATCACCGCCGTGCCGTGCTGGTCGTCGTGAAACACGGGGATGTCCATCTCTTCCTTCAGGCGCTGTTCGATGATGAAGCATTCCGGCGCCTTGATATCCTCAAGGTTGATGCCGCCGAAGGTCGGCCCCATCAGGCGCACCGCCTTACAGAATTCGTCCGCGTCCTCGGTATCCAGTTCGATGTCGATCGAATTGACGTCGGCAAAGCGTTTGAACAGCACCGCCTTGCCCTCCATCACCGGCTTGGAGGCCAGCGCGCCCAGATTGCCCAGACCCAGAACCGAGGTGCCGTTGGACACCACCGCGACCAGATTGCCCTTGTTGGTGTAGTCATACGCCGTCTCGGGATTGTCCTGAATGGCAAGGCACGGCACCGCCACGCCGGGCGAATAGGCAAGGCTCAGATCGCGCTGCGTCGTCATTGGAACGGTCGCGGTAATCTCGAACTTGCCCGGCGTCGGCTCAAGGTGGAAGGCCAGTGCCTCTTCGGCGGTGAACTTGGGGTTTGCCATGTGCGTGTGCGTCCTGAAAATGCGTTATATCTATGCATAGCGGCCAAATGCGCCCGCCTCAACTGCTCAGGTATTCGGGGCTTTCGCCGCGCGGCGTTGGTTTGTAGGTTCCCCGCAGACGAATGGGAGCATGCAGTGAACACGGGCACAGCCACGCCGATGATGGCGCAGTATCTGGAGATCAAGGCCGAACATCAGGGCGCCCTGCTGTTCTATCGCATGGGCGATTTCTACGAGCTGTTCTTTGACGATGCCGCCCTCGCTGCCGAGGCGCTGGACATCGCGCTGACCAAACGCGGCAAGCATGAGGGCAAGGATATCGCCATGTGCGGCGTGCCTGTGCATTCCGCCGAAGGCTACCTGCTGACGCTGATCCGCAAGGGGTTTCGCGTCGCGGTGTGCGAGCAGCTGGAAAACCCGGCGGAGGCGAAAAAGCGTGGCAGCAAATCGGTGGTCAAGCGCGGCGTTGTCCGGCTGGTCACGCCCGGCACCCTGACTGAGGACTCGCTGCTGGAGGCGCGGCGCCACAATTATCTGGCCGCCATCGCCGAAGTGCGCGGCGCTTATGCGCTGGCCTGGAGCGATATTTCCACCGGCGCCCTGCACGTCATGTTGCTGGAGGCGGCGCGCATCGGTCCCGAACTGGCCCGCCTTGCCCCCAGCGAGGTTCTGATAGCGGACGGGTCAGAGACTGATTTGCCCAATTTAGTGACTGAATCAGGGGCCGCTGTCACTCCGCTTGGGCGCTCGGCCTTTGACAGCACCAGTGCGGGCGCCCGGCTGTGCGCGCTGTTTGGCGTCACGTCGCTGGATGCGTTCGGCACGTTCGAGCGGGCGGAAATTGCCGCCCTTGGCGCCGTGGTCGAGTATCTGGAGATCACCCAAAAGGGCAAGCTGCCCCTGCTGCAACCGCCGCAACGGGAAAATCTAGACGGCGTCATGCAGATTGATGCCGCCACGCGGCGCAACCTTGAACTGACACATGCCTTGTCCGGGGGGCGGGCCGGCACGCTTCTGGCGGTCATGGACCGCACCGTTACCGCAGGCGGCGCGCGCTTGCTGGAGCGGCGTTTGTCGGCGCCGTCGCGGCGACTGGACGTGATACAGGCGCGGCTGGATATGGTGTCTTTTGCCGTGGAACAGTCTCGATTCCGTCAGGCGCTGCGCGACCTTCTGCGCAAGGTTCCGGACCTTGACCGCGCGCTGTCCCGCCTCGGACTGGATCGCGGCGGGCCGCGCGACCTGGCCGCCGTGCGCAACGCGCTGGAGGGCGCAGAGTCCATCGCCGAGCTGATGCCGCAGGGTGACATGCCGCCCGAATACGGTCAGATGGTGGCCGATCTGACCGGCCATGACACGCTGGCGGACCTGCTGGATCAGGCGTTGATCGCCGAACCGCCGCATCTGGCGCGGGATGGTGGGTTTATCGCGGCGGGGTATGACCCCGATCTGGACGAGGCGCGGCAACTGCGCGACGAAGGGCGCGGCGTCATTGCCAAAATGCAGGCCGAATATGCGCAGCAAACCGGCATTGCATCGCTGAAGATCAAGCATAACAACGTGCTGGGCTATTTCGTCGATGTGACCGCGACGCACGCCGAAAAAATGCTGTCAGCGCCCCTGAACGAGACGTTCAAACATCGCCAGACCACCGCAAATCAGGTGCGTTTCACCACCGTTCCCCTGTCGGAAATGGAGACGCGGATCCTGAACGCCGGCGGGCGCGCGCTGGAGATTGAAAAACGGCTCTATGACGCGCTGAAAGGCGCCATTCTGGCCGAAGCAGCGAAGCTGACCCAAGTGGCACGCGCCTTGGCCGAACTGGATCTGACGGCGGCATTGGCCGATCTGGCGGTCGAATGCGGCTGGTGCCGGCCTGAGGTGGATGACAGCCGCACGCTGAACATCGTGCAGGGGCGCCACCCGGTCGTGGAACACGCGCTGCGCAGTCAGGGCGCCGGGCCGTTCGTTGCCAATGATTGCGCCTTGGGCGGCGCCAGCGATATCTGGCTGCTGACCGGCCCGAACATGGCGGGCAAATCCACATTCCTGCGGCAAAATGCACTGATCGCGCTGCTGGCCCAAACGGGCAGTTTCGTGCCTGCGAAATCTGCGCATGTCGGCATGATCAGCCAGCTGTTCAGCCGCGTTGGCGCCTCGGACGATCTGGCGCGCGGGCGATCCACCTTCATGGTGGAAATGGTGGAAACCGCCGCGATCCTCAATCAGGCCGACGCGCAGGCGCTGGTTATTCTGGACGAAATCGGGCGCGGCACGGCTACCTATGACGGGCTGTCGATTGCGTGGGCCACGCTGGAGCATCTGCACGATGTCAACGGTTGCCGGGCGCTGTTTGCCACCCATTACCACGAGCTGACCAACCTGTCGGAGAAACTGGACCGCGTCGACAACGCCACGGTCACGGTCAAGGAACATGAGGGCGACGTGATTTTCCTGCACGAGGTCCGGCGCGGTGCCGCTGACCGGTCCTACGGCGTGCAGGTGGCGAAACTGGCCGGCCTTCCGGCCGCCGTGATCGACCGTGCGCGCGTGGTGCTGGACGCGCTGGAGCGCGGCGAGCGTGAGGGCGGCAGCGCCCGGCAGGCGTTGATCGACGACCTGCCGCTGTTTTCAACCCGCCCGGCGCCGCCGCCGGCCCGCGCTGCACCGTCGCAGGTGGAGGCCGCGCTGCGGGATGTTCTGCCCGACGACCTAAGCCCGCGCGATGCGCTTCAGGTGATCTACGACCTGAAATCGCTGCTTGACCAGGATAGCCCCTGAAAACGAAACAGCGCCCCGAACGTACATTCGGGGCGCTGTTGTTTCACGGCGGTCTTGCCGGCAAATCAGTCCTTCATGGACGACACACCCACCTGCGCCGGGCGCAGAATGCGGTCGTGCAGCATGAACCCCTCGGCCGATACCTGAATGATATCGCCGGCCTTGGTGCCGGGCAGCGGCGCCTCGAACATCGCCTCGTGATGCTGCGGATCGAACCGGTCGCCAACCTGCGGCGACACGATGCGCACGCCGTGCTTGGCAAAGATCGAGATCAGCTCGCGCATCGTCAGCTCGATCCCTTCGATCAGGGCGGCGGATGCCTCGCGCTGATCCTCGCCGATGGCGTCAACGGCGCGTTTCATATTGTCGTACACCGGCAGCAGGTCGCGGGCCAGTTTCGAGCCGCCGTAGTTTTCAGCCTCCCGGCGGTCACGGTCGGCGCGCTTGCGCACGTTTTCCGCGTCTGCCAGTGCGCGCATGAATTTGTCCTGAAACGCATCCCGCTCGGCGCGAAGTGTATCCAGCTCGATCGCCTCGTCGGAAATCTCTGCCCCTGCGTCGTCATACGCTTCGGCCTCGGCCTCTGCTATGTCGTCGAGGAAATCGTTTTCGTTACGCTCTGCCATGTCTTAGCCCTTCAACTTCTATCGGCGATCAGCTTGCCCACCAACTGCGCCGTATAATTCACGATCGGAACGATGCGCCCATAGTTGAGCCGTGTTGGTCCAATGACCCCCACGGCGCCGACGATCTTCCGGTCAGCGTTCATATAAGGAGAGACGACCAAAGAGGAACCCGAAAGTGAGAAAAGTTTATTCTCGGACCCGATAAAGATGCGCACGCCCTCGCCCTCATCGGCCAGTTCCAGAAAATTGGCAATGTCGCGCTTGCGTTCCAGATCATCGAACAGCGTGCGGATCCGTTCCAGATCCGCCTCATCGCCGCCCGCGTTCAGCAGGTTGGAGCGGCCCCGGACAATCAGCCGCTCTGGTCCCTCGCCCTCCCCGGTCCAAACGGCAAGGCCGCTCTCGACCATGGCGCGCGCCAGCTGGTCAATCTCCTGCCGACGCTCGGAGATATGACGGGCGATGACGGTCTGCACTTCGCTCAGCGTCTTGCCCTCGACCAACGCGTTCAGGAAATTCGCCGCCTCCCGCATGGAGCTGGGCGTCTGCCCCGGCGGCGGGGTGAATATGCGGTTTTCGACGTGCCCATCCGCGAACACAAGAACCACCAGCGCACGGTCATGGCCCAGCCCGACAAATTCGATATGTTTGATCGGCGCCTCATGTTTGGGCGCCAGAACCAGCGACGCGCCCTGCGTGACACCCGACAATGTCTGCCCGATCCGGTCCAGCACCCCGGCGACATCCTGCGCGTTCGAGGATGTTGAGCTGTCCATCAGTTCGCGGTCGGCGGTTTGCAGATCGCCGACCTCCATCAGGCCATCGACAAACATGCGCAGGCCGCTTTGCGTGGGAATGCGGCCGGCGCTGACATGCGGGCTGTCCAGCAGGCCCATGAATTCGAGGTCTTGCATCACGTTGCGCACGGTTGCGGCGCTGATTTTCTCGCTCATGTCGCGGGTCAGGCTGCGCGATCCGACGGGCGATCCGGTCAGCAGATACCCTTCGACCACGCGGCGAAACACCTCGCGCGACCGGTCGTTCATCTCTTCCAGCAGCTTTCTGCCGTCGCTCATATCAGGTTCCTTGCCTTGCATGGGCAGTAAAGGCCGCACAGTGCGCGCCGTCAATCGGGGTTGCCATACCGGCCCGCGCCCCTGTATTGGCGCGCTAAACAGCCAAGAGGTACTATCATGCGTCCGTCGGGAAGAAAACTAAACGAAATGCGCGCCGTTTCAATCGAAACAGGTGTGACAAAGCACGCCGAGGGATCCTGCATGATCCGCGTGGGCGACACCCACGTTCTGTGCACCGCCACGATCGAGGACCGCGTGCCGCCCTTTATCAAAGGGTCCGGCCTGGGCTGGGTCACCGCAGAATACGGCATGCTGCCCCGCTCTACAACATCGCGGATGCGACGCGAAGCGACGGCGGGCAAGCAAGGCGGGCGCACCGTGGAAATCCAGCGTCTGATCGGCCGCAGCCTGCGCGCCGGTGTTGACCGCGTCGCGTTGGGCGAGCGGCAGATCACCGTCGATTGTGATGTCATTCAGGCCGATGGCGGCACACGCTGCGCGGCGATCACCGGCGGCTGGGTCGCGTTGAAGCTGGCTGTTCAGAAGCTGATGAAAACCGGCGCGGTTGTGTCGGACCCGCTGACCGATCCGGTCGCGGCTGTGTCTTGTGGCCTTTATGCCGGGCAGCCGGTGCTGGATCTGGATTACCCCGAAGACAGCGAGGCCGGCGTTGATGGCAATTTCATCATGACCCAATCGGGCAAGCTGATCGAGGTGCAGATGTCCGCCGAGGGCGCGACGTTCAACCGCGACCAGATGAACCAGCTGATGGATCTGGCCGAGCAAGGCGTTGCAGAACTGGCCGCCGCGCAGATGGCGGCAATCAATGCGTAAATTTACCGGCGATACGCTGCTGGTGGCCACACATAACGCAGGCAAGCTGGCGGAAATCGTCAGCCTGCTGGCGCCATACGGCATCAAGGTCGTGGGCGCCGCCGAATGCGATCTGCCCGAACCCGATGAGACTGAAACCAGCTTTGCCGGCAACGCCCGGATCAAGGCGCACGCCGCCGCACAGGCAACCGGCCTGCCCGCCCTGTCCGACGATTCCGGGATCGAGATTGACGCACTCGGCGGCGCGCCTGGTGTCTATACCGCCGATTGGGCTGAAACCCCCAATGGCCGCGACTTTGCCATGGCAATGACGAAAGCGCATAAGAAACTGCTGGCAAGTGGCGCCGCCCAGCCATGGACCGCCCGGTTTTGCTGTACGCTGGTCCTGGCCTGGCCCGATGGCCATGATGAGATATTCCCCGGAACGGTCGAGGGCCAGATCACCTGGCCGATGCGCGGCCACAAGGGCCACGGCTATGATCCGATTTTTCAGCCGTCCGGCTATGATGTAACCTTTGCTGAAATGGAGCCCGATCTGAAAAACCGTATCAGCCACCGCGCCGATGCATTTGCCAGATTGGTGAAGGGCTGCTTTGATTGAAGACTGGCGCCAGGGCGGCTTTGGCCTGTATCTGCACTGGCCGTTTTGCGCGGCTAAATGCCCCTATTGTGACTTCAACAGCCACGTCAGCAATTCTGTCGATCATGACGCGTGGCGCGACGCCTACCTGCGCGAGATTGACAGATATGCGGCTCTTACACCGGGCCGCGTTCTAAGCTCGGTCTTCTTCGGCGGCGGCACGCCCAGCCTTATGCCAGCGGAAACGGTTCACGCCATTCTGGAGCGCATCCGCCACCATTGGACCCCGGCGAACGATCAGGAAATCACGCTGGAAGCGAACCCCGGCTCGGTCGAGGCTACGCGTTTTGCCGGCTACGCCGCGGCGGGCGTGAATCGGGTCTCGATGGGCATTCAGGCACTGAATGATGCCGATCTGCGGCGACTGGGCCGTATTCATTCCGTCTCCGAGGCGCGCGCCGCTTTTGATATTGCGCGGTCCCAGTTTGATCGGGTCAGCTTTGATTTGATCTATGCAAGACAGGATCAGACGCTTGCCGATTGGCGCGCCGAACTGACCGAAGCCCTGTCAATGACGATCGATCACCTTTCGCTGTACCAACTGACGATTGAACCCGGCACAGCCTTTGGCGCGCGGTTCGATGCAGGCGGGCTTCGCGGTTTACCCACGGACGATCTTGCCGTTGATATGTATGAGGTGACGCAGGAGCTGTGCGAATCCGCCGGAATGCCCGCCTATGAGGTGTCCAACCACGCGGCGCCCGGATCGGAATCGCGCCACAACATGATCTACTGGCGCCAGGGCGATTACATCGGAATAGGGCCCGGTGCGCATGGTAGGCTCACTTTGGGCGACACTCGCTGGGCAACGGAGGCGTACTCAAACCCGGCAAAATGGCTGACTGCCAGCCAGGACGCCAAGACCGAGAAGCCTTGGACATCGACGCCAGCGCACGACCGCGCTGGCGAATACTTGATGATGGGCCTGCGTCTATCCACGGGAATAGACATGCAGCGATATGAACATCTGGCCGGTTCCGCCCTCCCCCAATCCACCATCGACAGGTTGGAAGAGCTTGGGATGGTTCACCTGGATGGTCCGACCTTGGCAGCGACCCCTCAGGGGCGCATGGTTCTGAACGCTATCATAACTGAATTGTTGCCCGACTGACCGCTACCGGCCGGTCGACATGATCCGGCAAAGCGCGTCCAGATCATCCAACGTCTTGTAGCTGATCGTGATTGAGCCACTTTCGGCGCCATCCTTGTGATCAATCGACACTTTCATACCCAAATTCGCCGACAGATCGTTCTCCAACGCGGTGGTGTCGGCTGATTTTGCATTCCCGCGGGCGGCAGGCTTTGAGGACTTGGCACCGTCAGGATTAAGCGCCTCCGCCGCCTTCCGGACCAGCTTTTCCGTGTCGCGAACGGACAAATCGCCTGCGATAACCTTCTTGGCCAGCGCAACCGGATCGGGCGACGTGATCAAGGTCCGCGCATGGCCCGCCGACAGTTTGCCTTCGGTCACATAGGCCTGAACGGCCTCGGGCAGCTGCATCAAACGCATCGTGTTCGCGATATGACTGCGGCTTTTACCCAACGCTTCGGCCAGCTTTTCCTGAGTATGTCCGAATTTATTCATCAACTGAACGTACCCCGCGGCCTCCTCGACCGGGTTCAAATCGGCGCGCTGGATGTTTTCAATGATCGCGATTTCAAGAACTTCGGTATCGTCGAAATCGCGAATGACGACAGGTATCTGGTGCAGGTTGGACTGCTGTGCAGCGCGCCAGCGGCGTTCACCAGCGACAATTTCATATCCCTCGCCTTTGCGGCGCACGATCAGGGGCTGAATAATGCCTTTTTCCTTGATCGATGCGGCGAGATCATTCAGCAACTCCGGGTCAAACCGGCGGCGTGGCTGGTCCGGGTTGGCAACAACCTGTTCGATTGGGACCATCATATCCGGCTGTCTTGGCGCCGCCTCCGGCCCGGTTGCAGACTCCCCGACATCCGCCATCAGGGCCGACAATCCCCGACCCAATCCGCGCTGTCGCTGTACTTTTTCCACCATCTTCTGCTCCTCGGTCACGCCGCTACCAGCGCACGATTTTTCATCAATTCAACAGCCAACGCCCTGTAGGCTTCGGCCCCCCGCGACTGCGGATCATAATCAATCACCGACATCGAATACGACGGCGCTTCGCTCAGCCGGACGTTTCGTGGAATCAAGGTTTTGAACACCAGATCGCCCAGGTTGTCACGGGCGTCCTTCTCAACCTGCCCCGACAGGTTATTTCGTGCGTCGAACATGGTCAAAACGACGCCCTCAATGCCCAGCTTGGGATTGGCAGATTGCCGCACTTCCCGAATTGTCAGCATAAGCTGCGACAGACCTTCCAACGCGAAAAACTCACTTTGAAGCGGGACCAGAACAGAATGTGCCGCAACCATTGCGTTAACTGTCAGCAGGTTCAGCGACGGCGGGCAATCAATCAGGACATAATCCAGATCGTAGCGATCCATCGCAGTCTGCCGCAAGGCATCATGCAACAAAAAGCTTCGCTTTTCATGCGAGATCAGTTCGATATCGGCAGAACTCAGGTCAACCGTTGCCGGAATAATCATCAAGTTTTCCGAACTGGTCGGCTGAATAACCTGCCCCAGGTCAATATCCTCCAGCAACAACTCATAGGTCGTGAATTCACGATCTTCGGCCTGAACGCCCAAGCCGGTAGAAGCGTTTCCTTGCGGATCCAGATCGACAATCAAGACACGTGCGCCTTTTTCAGCAAGCGCTGCGCCCAGGTTGATCGTAGTGGTCGTCTTGCCAACGCCGCCCTTTTGATTGGCGACTGCAATGATCCGCGGTCCGTTTGAACGTGTAGGGTCAAGCACGCGACAGCTCCTTTATGCTTAAAATTGCGGCGTTGGGGTCAAGCTTACTTATATCGGCCGTGTATTCGAAATCCCATTTCGATTTTGCGTCGGCCACTTCTTTCCGCCACTTTTCGCCTTTGGCGAATATGCAGGTTGCGCCGCGTTTCAGGTGCTTGTGTGCGAGGCCCAGCAGCGCCGTCAGATCTGCCAATGCCCGCGCGGAGACGATATCCGCGTTCTGCGGCACCAGATTTTCGATTCGGTCGTTGATGACATTCCCTTTTACGCCCGCCTCGCGCAATGCCGTGCGCAGAAAGACACATTTTCTGGCGTCGCTTTCGACCATAGTGACTGCCCCTCCTGGGTTCAACTCATGCGCAAGAATGGCCGCAACGACACCGGGAAATCCCCCACCCGAGCCAAAGTCCAACCAGAGCGAAAATCGATCAGGCGCAGCTTCGTAAAACTGAACAGAATCGAGAATGTGCCGATCCCAGATCACTTCACGATCCAGACGCGATACCAGATTTATCTTTGGCGTCCACTTAAGCACAGTGCTTTCGAATATGCGAAGCCGTTCAATTGTTTCACGTGAAACATCGCCAAGTGTATTTTTCACGCGCTTCGGCCTTCTGATAAACGCCTGATACGAGCAAGGAGCAACGTCAACGCTGAAGGCGTCATTCCGTCAATCCGCGCCGCATGGGCCAAATTCGCCGGGCGGACGGCGTTCAGCTTGGACTTCAATTCATTCGATAGACCGCCCAAGCAGTTGTAATCGAAATCCTTTGGGATCAACTGAGCGGAATCACGTTGCAAAACAGCAATATCGCGATCTTGGCGCGAAATGTAGTTTGAATAGAGGGCATCATTCTCCAACTGCTCCCCAATATCCGCATCAATATCGCCAAGCGACGGCTCCAACCGGTGCAAATGCGAAAGCTTGACCTCGGGGATGGCAAGAACCTGAAAGCCCGATCTGCGCGACCCATCCTGGTTTACAGTCAGACCGAGATCCGCCAACTGACGCGGAGTTACGATTATGTCATCCAACCGCATCCGCGCGCTACTCAGCTTGTCCGTCTTGAGCTCAAAGCTGATCTTCCGCGCCTCTGATACGCATCCAATCGCAATTCCCCGGCTGGTCAGGCGCTGATCCGCATTATCCGCCCGCAACGATAGGCGAAATTCAGCGCGGGACGTAAACATTCGATAGGGTTCGGACACGCCCCTTGTGATTAGGTCGTCAATCATTACGCCAATATAGCTCGAAGACCGGCTGAAGACCTCGGCCTCCTCTCCAGCGGCGGCGCGCGCAGCGTTCAGCCCGGCCACCAGCCCTTGCGCCGCCGCTTCCTCGTATCCGGTCGTGCCATTGATTTGTCCGGCGAGGTAGAGGCCCGGCACATCGCGCACGGCCAGTGTCGCATCAAGTGACCGCGGGTCCACGTAATCATATTCGATTGCATAGCCGGGTTGCAGGATTTCCGCCTTTTCAAGGCCAAGGATTGACCGAACATACTCGGTTTGAACCTCGGCGGGCAAGGATGTCGAAATACCGTTCGGATAGATCGCGTGATCTGACAGACTTTCCGGCTCCAGGAATATCTGGTGGGACGTTTTATCCGCAAAGCGGACGATTTTATCTTCGATCGATGGACAGTACCGAGGGCCGACACCGTCAATGTGGCCGCCATACATTGCCGACCTCGACAGATTATCGCGAATAATGTCGTGGGTGGCTTCGTTGGTGTGCGTGATTCCGCAGGCAATCTGCTTAGCTTGCACATCTTTAGACAAAAACGAAAACAGGCTGGGTTCGTCATCACCGGGCTGGCTTTCCAGCTTTGCCCAGTCGATAGACCGCCCGTCCAAACGCGGCGGCGTTCCAGTCTTCAGCCGACCCATCGCCAAACCAAAGCCGTCAATCCGCTCCGCAAGCTTTATGGAGGGATCTTCGCCCATCCGGCCACCCGGATAGGACTGATCGCCAATATGGATAACGCCGCGTAAAAACGTGCCGGTGGTCAGGACGACAGAAGCGGCCGACACCTCGGATCCGTCCCGCAGAACGACCCCGGCAACTGCGCCACCTTGCATTTTAAAATCGACGACTTCCGCCTCAATGATCGCCAAATTTTCGCACTGTGACATCTCATCCAGCATTTTCGACCGGTAAATGTGACGATCAGCTTGGGCGCGCGGTCCCCGCACTGCGGGCCCCTTACGCTTGTTAAGCAATCTGAACTGGATGCCGGCCGCATCGGCCACCCGACCCATGACCCCATCCAGAGCGTCGATTTCCCGCACCAGATGGCCTTTCCCAAGACCACCAATGGCAGGATTGCATGACATCACGCCGATTCCCGATTTCCTCAGCGTGATAAGCGCGGTACGCGCACCCATCCGTGCCGCAGCGTGGGCAGCATCGCAGCCGGCGTGTCCCCCGCCGATGACAAGAACGTCAAAGTCACAATGTTTCACGTGAAACACTCCTTACTTGCCAAGGCAGAAGCTGGCAAAAATCTCATCGAGGATATTGTCGATATCCACCCGTCCTACCAGAGAATCAAGCGCACGAACAGCGCTGTGCAGCTCCTCCGCCGCAAGGTCGGCGGTATCAGGGTTACCCGCCAAGGACAGCGCGGCGCGCAAATATTCCACGCCCCGCTGCATTGCCTCCTTGTGGCGAAGCCGGATTGCAACGCCAGCCTGGGATGCACGACCGCTCAAAGTGTCGGCGATCCTTGCGACAAGATCATCCACACCGGCGCCGGTTTGCCCGGAAATACCGGGATACGCACCGACGTGGATATCGCTTTTTGCCAGCAGGATGATGTCATCCGGCTGAGGGTCAATCGGCAACCCCTCCCCCGGCTCGACCAATATCACACGCAAATCCGCCTGCAACGCGCGCATCTTTGCGCGCTCCACGCCTATCGCCTCGACGCGGTCATCTGTATCGCGCAAACCGGCTGTATCCAGTAGCGTGACCGGCAGCCCCCGTAGATCCATCCGAACTTCGATCACATCGCGAGTTGTCCCCGCAACGTCTGACGTGATCGCGGCATCCCGGCCCGCCAACGTATTGAGCAAGGTAGATTTTCCAACGTTGGGCGATCCCAGAATAGCGACCTCAAATCCTGTGCGAATCCGCTCCGCCACCACAACCCCGAAAATTTCCCGGTCAAGATCTGCAATCACGGCGGAAACCAAGGCGGTGACCTCGGGCGATACGTCGACCGGAACATCCTCATCGGCGAAATCTATTGTCGCTTCGATCAGGGCGGCGGCCCGAATGAGATCGCGCCGCCATCGCTCCGCGCGGGCGCCAAGATCGCCCGACAGCACACGCAACGCTTGCGTGCGCTGCACCTCGGTTTCGGCGTCGATAAGGTCAGCAAGACCTTCGATCTGCGCGATGTCCAGGCGTCCATTTTCCAGCGCCCGGCGCGTGAATTCGCCCGGTTCGGCCATTCTCAGACCGTCCTGCGCTGCCAAGGTATTGAGAACGGCGGATACGACCGCAATACCGCCATGTACCTGAAACTCAACGCTTTCCTCGCCGGTAAAACTGGCATCTTTGGCGAAGGTCAGAACCAGTACCTGGTCCAGCACACCGCCTGCCGCGTTTTTCAGCGTGCGAACTGATGCGATGCGGATGGGCGGGACGTCACCACACAAGGAAAGGCACGCCGCGAAAGCGTGCGGGCCGGATACCCGCAACACAGATACGCCCGCCTTGCCCTGCGCCGAGGACATTGCAAAGATCGTTTCCACGACCGCCCCCCAAATTATGTGAGTGTCAGGTATTCATCGAATCGAAGAATTCAGCATTCGTTTTCGTCTGCCTGAGCTTGGAAATCAGGAACTCAACGGCGTCCGTCGTGCCCATCGGGTTCAGGATGCGGCGCAGGACGAACGTCTTTTGAAGGTCCATCTTATCGACCAAAAGCTCTTCTTTGCGGGTGCCGGATTTGAGGATGTCGATGGCCGGGAACACCCGCTTGTCCGCGATCTTGCGATCCAGAACCAATTCGGAGTTGCCGGTGCCCTTGAATTCTTCAAAGATCACCTCGTCCATCCGGCTGCCCGTATCAATCAGCGCGGTCGAGATGATGGTCAGCGACCCACCCTCTTCGATGTTTCGCGCGGCGCCGAAGAAACGCTTGGGACGTTGCAGGGCGTTCGCGTCCACGCCGCCCGTCAGAACCTTGCCCGAAGACGGCACGACGGTGTTGTAGGCCCTACCAAGTCTTGTGATCGAGTCCAGAAGGATCACCACATCTCGCTTGTGTTCCACCAGACGCTTGGCTTTTTCGATGACCATTTCGGCGACGGCGACGTGCCGTGTCGCAGGCTCATCAAAGGTCGAGCTGACGACCTCGCCCTTGACCGAGCGTTGCATGTCCGTGACTTCCTCGGGTCGTTCGTCAATCAGCAGAACGATCAGGTAGCATTCGGGGTGGTTACGCTCGATACTGGCCGCGATATTTTGCAAAATCACGGTCTTACCCGTCCGCGGCGGCGCGACGATCAGCGACCGCTGGCCCTTGCCGATGGGTGCGACCAGGTCGATGATGCGCGCCGTCTTGTCCTTGATGGTCGGGTCGTCGATTTCCAGCGTCAGACGTTCGTCTGGATATAGCGGGGTCAGGTTGTCGAACGCGATCTTGTGGCGCGCCTTTGCGGGATCCTCAAAGTTGATTTGCGCAACGGTGGTCAGCGCAAAATACCGTTCTGTATCGTCGGGTTGCTTCATCTCGCCTTCGATGGTGTCGCCGGTGCGCAGCGAATAGCGGCGGATAATGTCGGGCGACACATAAATATCGTCAGGACCGGGCAGATAGTTCGCCTCGGGCGAGCGCAAGAAGCCGAAACCGTCCTGCAAAACCTCGATCACGCCATCGCCGAACACTTTCCACCCGTCCTCGGCCCGTTCCTTGAGGATGGAGAACATCATCTCGCCCTTGCGCATGGTCGAGGCGTTTTCGATCTCCAGCTCTTCTGCCATGGCAAGCAGGTCTTTGGCGGTATGCGCCTTGAGGTCGCACAGGTTCAAACGGTCATCATCGGACATGGATCAGCCTCACAGGCGCGTCGGCGCAAACATCAAAAGATCATCAGGGAATTGCATAGCCCCGGACGGGGCGCATGGCCGATTGATTACGCGCTGTCTGCGCCTGAGTCAATCCGGCCTAGAATTTCAGAACCACCGAAAAGACGATGACGATCAGCAGCAGCGTCGGCACCTCGTTCATCATGCGGAACCTGCGGCCGGGCACGGTGCATGTGCCGGCAACCAGTTCCTTGCGGCGCATTGCCAGCCATTGATGAAACCATGTCATCGCCAGCACGCTTGCCGCCTTGGTCCATGGCCAGACGGACGACCAATCAACCACTCCGGGCGTCATGACCAGCGCCAGACCGAACACCCAGGTCGAGATCATCGCCGGGTTCATGATAGCGCGCAGCAGCCGCCGTTCCATCACCTGAAAGATCTCATCCCGGCTATCGCCCTTCTGCGCGGCCTCGACGTGATACACGTACAGTCTGGGCAGATAGAACAGCCCCGCCATCCACGCGATCACGGAGATGATATGAAGCGATTTCGTCCAAAGATAGAAATCAGACAAGATTGAGAGCATGAGACGCCTCCGGCGACTTTTTCTTCTTAATAATAAATAGAGATATAGAGAAAGAAGATGATTAGGTAGGGGCGTTGTTCGCTGTGGATTATTCACCTGCACACAGGTTGGTCCACAGGGAAGCCAGGCGGGGATAAAGGTGTTGACTTGATTTATCTGTGACGATTATCAATCTCACAAGATGCTGATATCAAAATAATATCTAGAAATCTGAAATATAATGCTGCCGCATCCCGGCCTGTGTATAACTGCCATTTCTACCGATTCCTACAGCGTGGGATTCCGTACAATCCACTATGGGACAGCCGGGTTGAACGGCGCTGGGACGGGGCCATTATCCCCGTCAAAGTGGCGCCGCCGCTGAAATGTGGATAAGACGGGGGCATTCACCACCACTTGCCCATGAGTTGTCCACATGACTGTCCGCATCCTTCTTGCCTCCAGCTCTGAAATCCGCGCAACGCTGCTGCGCAACGCGGGCGTTGCGTTTGAAACGCACGCCCCCCGCGTTGACGAGGATGCGGCCAAGGCGGCGCTTGCGTCGGAAAGTGCAAAACCACGCGATATCGCCGATGCCCTGGCCGAAATGAAAGCGCGCAAGATAAGCGACCGTCATCCCGATGCGCTGGTCATCGGCTGCGATCAGGTGCTGGAGCTGGACGGCGCGGTTCTGTCCAAACCTGCGACGGCAGAGCAGGCCATCGCGCAGCTGGCGCAGATGCGCGGCCAGTCGCATCGCCTGATCTCAGCGGCGGTAATATGTGAGGGCGGCGCGCCCGTGTGGCGGCACATTGGCGTTGTTGAAATGCAGATGCGCCCGGTATCGGACGCCTATCTGGCCGATTATGTTGCGCGCAACTGGGACAGTATCCGCCATACGGTCGGCGCCTACAAACTGGAAGAGGAAGGCGTGCGGTTGTTCGGGCGGATCGACGGGGATTACTTCCACGTTTTGGGCTTGCCCCTGCTTGAATTGCTTGGCTTTCTGATGACGCGAGGAGTGCTGGACACATGACAGAGCAAAAAATACCCTTGGCCGGCGTGATCGGATCGCCCGTTGCCCATTCAAAGTCACCGAAAATTCACAGCCACTGGCTGAAAACCATGGGGTTGCCCGGTCATTACGTTCCTATGGATGTCAGCGCCGATAATCTGGCCGACGTGCTGCGTGTGCTGCCCGCCGCGGGCTTTGTCGGCGTCAATATCACCATTCCGCACAAGGAAAAGGTGCTGGATCTAGCCGATGTTGTCACCGATCGCGCGACGTTGATCGGGGCCGCCAACACGCTGATTTTCCGCGAAGATGGCAAGATTCACGCAGATAATACAGACGGCTACGGATTTATCAAAAATCTGGAGGGTGCCGAATGTGGCTGGAATGCTGCCGCCGGGCCCGCCGCTGTGCTGGGTGCCGGCGGCGCATCGCGCGCGGTGATTGCCGCGCTGCTGGATGCGGGCGTGCCTGAACTGCTTTTGTCGAACCGCTCCCGCGTGCGTGCCGATGCGCTGGCGCAGGAATTTGGCAAGCGCGTGCGCGTGTTCGACTGGGTGCAGGCCGGCAACATGCTGGAGCATTGCGCAACGGTGGTGAACACCACGTCGCTGGGCATGACCGGCCAGCAGCCTTTGCGCGTGCCGCTGGACGGATTGCAAAAAGGTGCGGTTGTCACCGATATTGTTTACGCGCCGCTGCGCACCAAACTGCTGGACGTTGCCGAGCAGATGGGCTGCCACACCGTTGATGGCCTCGGGATGCTGCTGCATCAGGCGGTTCCGGGGTTCGAGCGGTGGTTCGGCCAGCGGCCCGAAGTGGACGCCGCGACGCGGGCTGCCGCATTGCAATGACGTATCTATTGGGCCTTACAGGGTCGATTGGCATGGGAAAATCGACGACGGCGCGCATGTTTGCCGATCTGGGCTGCGCGCTGTGGGATGCGGATGCGGCGGTGCACCGTCTATATGCGCCGGGCGGCGCGGCCGTGGCGCCCATGCGGGCGGTTTTTCCAGACGCGATCGAGGATGGCGGCGTATCGCGCGCCCGGCTCAAGGCGATCTTGGCCGCCGACGACACCGCGCTGGCCCGGATCGAGGGCATTGTTCACCCGCTGGTTGCGTCCGACAGACAAGCGTTTTTGTCCGAAACAGAGGCTGATATCGCGGTTCTGGACATCCCGCTGCTGTTCGAGGGCGGATTTGACGCGATGATGGATGCGACGGTGTGCGTCACGGCCCCGCCGGACGTTCAGCGCGCCCGCGTGATGGAGCGCGGCACGATGAGCGCGGCACAGTTCGAGGCGATCCTGGCCAAGCAGATGCCCGATGCAGAAAAACGCCGCCGCGCGACATGGGTTGTCACCACTGACACGCTTGAAAATGCCCGTATGCAGGTGCAGGGTATCGTCGATGACATCAGGAAGGGCCGGGCCCATGCGTGAGATCGTATTAGACACTGAAACCACTGGGTTCGAGCCTGAGCAGGGTGACCGCATCGTCGAAATCGGCGCGGTTGAATTGCTCAATCACATGCCGACGGGGCGCACATATCACCAGTATATCAACCCGCAGCGCGCCATGCCCGAGGATGCGTTCAAGGTGCATGGGCTGGGCGATGATTTTCTGCGGGACAAGCCGCTGTTTGCCGACGTCGCGCAGGCATTCCTCAGCTTTATCGGTGACGCCAAGCTGGTCATTCACAACGCTGCGTTTGATATGAAATTCCTCAACGCCGAACTGCGCTGGCAAAACCTGCCGCAGTTGCCGTGGGAACAGGCGATCGACACGCTGGCCATCGCGCGCAAGAAATTTCCCGGCTCGCCCGCGTCGCTGGATGCGCTGTGCCGGCGGTTCAATATTGATAATGGCGCGCGCACGTTGCACGGCGCCCTGCTGGATTCGGAAATTCTGGCCGAAGTGTATCTGGAGCTGATCGGCGGGCGTCAGCCGAATCTGGTCATGTCCACGGATCAAAGCCGAAGCAAGGGATCAGGCACGCAATCCGATTGGCGCCCTGCGCCGCGCCAGCGCCCCCTGCCCGCCCGCCTGACGGCCGCCGAGGCCGAGGCGCATGACGCATTCATCAAAACGCTTGGCGATGCGCCGCTGTGGTCAACGCTGGGATAGAGAAGTTTCAGGCCGCGCCGGGCGGCCTGAAATGCCTTGGCAGTATGCGTTCAGGCGTCGGCGCGCTGGCCCTTCTGGGCTTGGATGCGCGCGATTTCCTGACGGTAGATCGACACGAAATCAATATTTTCCAGGTTCAGCGGCGGGAAGCCCCCATCGCGGGTCACGTCCGATACGATCCGGCGGAAGAACGGGAACATCATGCGCGGGCATTCGATCATCAGGAACGGATGCAGTTGGTCCTCTGGCACGCCTTCGATGTGGAACACGCCGGCATATTCCAGCTCCAACACGAACAGATCCTCATCGGTGCCTTTGTTTTTCGAGTTGATCTTGAGCTTGGCGATCACCTCGTACTGGTTTTCGGTGCTGCGCTTTTTCGGCTCCAGATGCACGTTGACGGTGATGTCGGGTTGAACTTCGCCGCCGGTGCCACGCTGGGCCAGAATGTTCTCAAACGACAGATCGCGCACGAACTGCGTCAGGGTGTTCATCTTTACTTGCGGTTGCTGCTGGGGCTGATCGTTCTGCGCGCCCTCGGCGCCATTTTCCTGCTCGGCCATTGGGATCTCCTTGTTGGACGAAATTTGGTTAGACGAAATATGCGCCAGAATTAGCAGGTCGGCGGTGCTGCCTCAATCCCTGGTCCAGCCGGATGGGCCGCGCGGCGTATCCTCGGGGGGGATTTCGTGGTAATCACCCTCGATCGTGGTGGGGCCGCGCGTGCGCGGCGCGCCTTGCGGTGTGGTGCTGAAGCTCTGGACGTTAACCCTTTTGCGCAGATAGGCAAAGGCCGCGCGCCGAAACGGCGGCGTCAGCAGCGCAAATCCCAGCGCGTCGGTGAAAAACCCCGGCGTCAGCAGCAAAACGCCCGCAATCAGGATCATCGCGCCATGGGCCAATGGCTCGGTCGGGTCTGTCTGCTGCGAGAATGATCCGCGAAGCTGGCTCATGGCCAAGGCCCCCTGCGCCCGGACCAGCCACGTGCCCAAAACCGCGGTCAGCAGCACGATCAGCAGTGTCGGCCACAGCCCGATGACCCCGCCAACCTGAATGAACAGGCCGATTTCAATCAGCGGAACCAGTATGAACGCTATCAATAGCCACATGAGCGGGTGCATCCTTTGTTTTGCGGCGCGCCAAGGTGGACTTGGCACGTGGTCACGCCTACATATGATCAACAACACTCGGTTTTCAACGCATTGCCTGAATGAGGTCCTAATGAACTCGCCCGTTTTGCAGCTTCTGGTGCTCGCCGGCATCGCTGTTTTCCTGATCCTGCGGCTCAGAAGCGTCCTTGGCACCCGCGACGGGCACGAGCCGACGCGCGAGGTGCAAGCGCCGCAAAAACCGCGCGCGCACAACCTCGAAGTGATCGAGGGTGGCCCGGATCACGACATCATTGACCACGTCCCCGAGGGCAGCGATACCGCCGCCGCCCTGGCCCGGATGAAACGCGCCGAACCCTCCTTTGGCGTGACAGATTTTCTGGGCGGCGCCCGCGGCGCGTATGAGATGATCCTGATGGCGTTCGAGCGCGGCGAGATTGACGATATGCGCCCCTTCCTGTCCGAAGACGTCTATAACTCCTTTGCCGAGGTCATCGCCATCCGCGAGGAAAAAGGCCTGACCATCGAATCCGACTTTATCGGTATCCGCGACATGACGCTGACATCGGCGGCATTTGACGAGGCCAGCAACACGGCCGAAATCACCGTCCGCTTCGTGAGCGAGCTGGTATCGGTCGTGCGCAGCGGCGATGGCGAGATTCTGGAGGGCGAGCCGGGCAAGGCACAACGCCAGAAGGATACATGGACGTTCGAGCGTGTCATGGGCGCCGACGATCCCAACTGGCGGCTCGTCGCCACGGGCGAATGATCAGGGCGGCACTCGCCGCCTTGATGCTGGCGCTGCCATGGGCTGGCAGCGCAGCCGCGTCGGATATCAACTATGATATTCTCAGCTTTGCCGATCTGGACGGGTGGCAGGATGACGATCACGCCAGCGCGTTGAACGTCTTTGCGCAGACGTGTCAGGATATGAAAGGCTTTGATTGGCGCCCGCTTTGCGCGCTGGCGCAGCAAAAGCCGGGCGCGCGCGAATTTTTCGAGCTGTTTTTTCGCCCGGTTCTGATCAGCGATGGCAAGCCGGCGCTGTTCACGGGCTATTTCGAGCCGGAGCTGAACGGCGCGCTGCGCCCCGATAGCCGGTTTAAGTACCCGCTATATCGCCAGCCGCCCGAGGCGCGCGCGCAATCCCCATGGCTGACGCGGCGGGAAATTGAAACTGGCCCCGTCATGAAGGACCGGGGACTGGAGATTGCGTGGGTCGATGACCCGGTAGAGCTGTTCTTTCTGCAAATCCAAGGGTCTGGACGCATCCGCCTGACAAATGGCCGGACGATACGCGTGGGATATGGTGGCAAGAACGGTCATGAATACAGCTCCATCGGGGCCGAGCTGGTGCGGCGCGGCACGTACAACCTGCATCAGGTTTCGGCGCAAGTAATCAAGAATTGGGTCCGGCGCAATCCTGACGCGGGCGCCGAACTGTTGATGCACAACGACTCATACGTGTTTTTTCGCCAGATCGACGATCTGGACCCCAACCATGGCCCGCGCGGGGCAATGAATCGTTCGATCACGACGGGCCGCTCGATTGCTGTCGATCCGGCGTTCATCCCATTGGGCGCGCCTGTCTGGATCGAGAAGGCCGGCGCCGAACCGGTGCACCGGCTGATGGTGGCGCAAGATACAGGATCGGCGATCAAGGGTGCGCAGCGCGCCGATTTGTTCATGGGCACAGGCGATGCCGCCGGGCGCGCCGCCGGAACCCTGCGCGATGCGGGCCGTATGCTGGTTCTGATGCCGATCCAGCGCGCCTATGCGATGGCGCCGGATGCGATGTGATGAGCCGCCGTCGCCTGCGCCCCGAAGAGTTGGACCTGTGGAAGCAGGTGGCACAGACGGCGACGCCGCTGGACCCTGTTCAGCCGCGCCCCAAAACGCCCGCTCAAACCATCGAACGTCCTGCCAAACCCGCGCAGAAGACGCCCGCGCCGCCGGTCAAGCCCTTCTCGCTGGGACAAAAAGCGACGCAGGGCCGGCCCGCGCATGATGTCCTGCCGGGCCTGACCGACCGGATGCGCGCCCTGCCCGTCACCATGGACCGCAAGGCCTATGGCAAGTTGAAAAAGGGCAAGCTGGCACCCGAGGCGCGCATTGATCTGCACGGCATGACCGTAGATCGCGCGCATGGTGCGCTTTCGGGGTTCATTTTCCGCGCGCACAGTCAGGGCAAACGTCTGGTTCTGGTGATTACCGGCAAGGGACGGCGCAGTGACGATGGCGGCCCCATGCCGGTGCGCCAAGGCGTTTTGCGCCATAACGTGCCCCATTGGCTGAGCATTCCGCCGCTGTCGGGGCTGGTGATGCAGGTCACGAACGCGCATAACCGTCACGGCGGCGGCGGCGCCTATTACGTCTATTTGCGGCGCCCCAGATAATTTGGGACGCCGTGTGTCGTGATGTTGGATTTGGGTATTTTTACCAAGAAAAAACCCAAGTCGCCTGTATGATCAAAGGACGTAGCGGCTGAGATCGGTGGATTTCGCAAGCTCGCCCAGATTTTTGTCGACGAACTGCTGATCTACGGTGATTTCTTCACCCATCCGGTCGGGGGCGTTGAAGCTCAGCTCTTCGAACACGCGTTCCATGACGGTATAAAGGCGGCGGGCGCCGATGTTTTCGACCGATGCGTTTACCTCGGCGGCGATATGCGCGAGCGCTTTGATGCCATCGTCGGTGAAGGTGACGGTAACGTCTTCGGTGTTCATCAGGGCCGTGTATTGGCGCGTGAGCGCGTTATCCGTCTCTGTCAGGATGCGCACGAAATCATCTTCGGTCAGGGCGCGCAATTCGACGCGGATGGGCAGGCGGCCCTGCAATTCGGGCAGCAGATCGGATGGTTTGGCAATGTGGAACGCGCCAGATGCGATGAACAGGATATGGTCGGTCTTGACCGTGCCGTATTTGGTGCTGACATTCGTGCCCTCGATCAGCGGCAGCAGATCGCGTTGCACGCCCTCGCGGCTGACATCGCCGCCGCGCGCGTCGCTGCGCGCGCAGACCTTGTCGATCTCGTCCAGGAACACGATGCCGTTCTGCTCGACCGCCTCCAGTGCCGCGCGGTTGACGGTTTCGTCATCCAGCAGCTTGTCGGCCTCTTCCCCGATCAGGATGTCATAGCTGTCGGCGACGGTCATCTTGCGTTTCACGGTACGCCCGCCGAACGCCTTGCCGAAAATGTCGCCAAGGTTCATCATCCCCATCTGGCCGCCGCCGGGCTGGCCGGGGATGTCCATCATGCCCATGGGGCTGGACGTATCGGCAACGTCCAGCTCGATCACGGTATCGTCCAGCTCTCCCGCTTTCAGCTTTTTGCGGAACAGGCCGCGGGTGCCGTCGCGGGCATCCTCGCCGGCGATGGCGGTGATCACGCGTTCCTCGGCGGCGGTGCGGGCGGCGGCGGCGACATCCTCGCGCATTTGCTCGCGGATCATGGTGATGGCGCTGTCCACCAGATCGCGGATAATCTGCTCCACGTCGCGGCCGACATAGCCGACTTCGGTGAATTTCGTCGCCTCGACCTTGATGAAGGGGGCGCGGGCGAGTTTTGCCAGGCGGCGGCTGATTTCGGTCTTGCCGACGCCGGTGGGGCCGATCATCAGGATGTTCTTCGGATACACCTCGTCGCGCAGGTCATCGGGCAGCTGGCGGCGGCGCCAGCGACTGCGCAGGGCGACGGCAACGGCGCGTTTGGCATCCTGCTGGCCGATGATGAAGCGGTCCAGTTCGCTGACGATTTCGCGGGGGGTAAGATCGGTCATGGGGGTCCTTTCGGCGGCTTACTTGGCGATCTTTTCAATCGTCAGATTGCCGTTGGTATAGACGCAGATATCGGCGGCGATCGCCATCGCATCGCGCGCGATCTGTTCGGCATCGCGAACGCTGTCCATCATGCCGCGGGCGGCGGCCAAGGCGTAGTTGCCGCCCGATCCGATGGCGGTCACGTCATGCTCGGGCTCCAGCACGTCGCCTGCGCCGGTGATCACGTATAGCTCGGCGCCGTCGGTGACGATCAGCATCGCCTCCAGCTTTTGCAGGTATTTGTCGGTGCGCCAGTCCTTGGCCAGTTCGACGCTGGCGCGCTGGAGCTGTCCGGGGGTGGCCTCCAGCTTGCTCTCCAGCCGTTCCAGCAAGGTGAAGGCATCGGCGGTGGACCCGGCAAACCCTGCCACCACGTCAAAGCCGCCGGGGCTGAGGCGGCGCACCTTGCGGGCGGTGCCCTTGATCACGGTCTGGCCCAGGCTGACCTGACCGTCGCCCGCAATCACCACCTCGCCGTCCTTGCGCACGCCGATGATGGTGGTGCCGTGCCAGCCGGGGAATTGGTCGCTTGCCATGGGGTCGCTCCTTCGTGTCTTTGGAACTATATGGAAGCCGCGCCGCCAGACTGCAAGTTTTGCGGCGCGGCATGCAAAAAGGGCGCCACGTGCGGCGCCCTTTGACTATCGCGAAGCGGCGGAAATCAGATCGCGTCTTCGATCCAGCTTTGCAGTGCGGCCTTGGGCGCCGCGCCCGAGCGGTTGGACACCACTTCGCCATCCTTGAAGATGAACAGCGCCGGGATGCCGCGCACGCCCATGGCAACGGCCGAGTTCGGGTTGCTGTCGACGTCGACCTTGACGACCTTGACCTTGCCCTTCATTTCTTCGGACAGTTCTTCCAGTGCGGGGCCGATCTGCTTGCAGGGGCCGCACCATTCGGCCCAGAAATCGACCACTACGGGGATGTCGGAATTTTTCACTTCGGCGTCGAAAGTCTCGTCTGTGACGGCTACGGTGGCCATGATGCTCTCCTGCGTTTTGGGTTCTGAGGATACCTAAGTAGCGATGCTGGCAAGGTCAAGTTGCGCCGGCGCGGCGCAGGGCGGCCATCACCTGATCATGGGGCAGGATCATCAGTTCGGCGGTGCCGGTCCACAGAATCGCCGTTTCTATCCGGTGGTTTGGATAGATTTCGGCGGTCATGGCGGCATAAGCGCCCATTTGCCGCAGCAGTCCTTCGGGACAGGCGGCGGCGCTGCCCGGAATGAGGATGTTGGTTTTGAAATCGACAATCAGGACCCTGTCGTCTTGGATAATCAGGCGGTCGATCACACCCTGAAGGCGGCCAAGACCGGGGATATCGCCGGTAATGCCGACCTCTGGCAGGGCATCCGCGCCCCAAAGCGGCGCCAGCGCGTCATTTTGCAGAATGCGTGCTGCTTCGGAGTGCAGGGCGACAATCTGATCGGGGGTTGCGGCATCCGGGCCTTGGCTGAGGATCGCGTCTGCCGCCTCCGGCCAGTCCGGCTGGGGCAGGGTGGGCAGAAACTCCAGCAGGGCGTGGATCTGCCGGCCGCGCAGCTTGGCCGCGTCTTCGTCCTGTCCGGGGTCGCCGGGCAGCGCCTTGGCGCCGCCCAGATCGGAGGGGCTGCGCGTTTGCAACTCCTCCGGGGGTGGTGGGGCGAGGGCGTGAAAAAACGGCTCTAACACGGGTGTTTCAGGCTCTGTTATCGGCGTGGATATAACCGCCTTGGCTGACCAGTCGCCGCGCTCAAGCCGCAGGCCATCGCCGCCGTCGAAGCGGTGCGGCACCGCGCCCAGCCGCGTCAGGCCGTTGCTGATTTTCTCCATCCAGCTGTCGCCGCCATCGCCGGGATCCTTGGCCGCAGCCACGATCAGCCATTTTTCGGCGCGCGTCATGGCGACGTAGAGCAAGCGGTCACGCTCCGCCTCCTGCGCGTCTTTCATTGCGTCAATGATGGCGGTTTGCGCGTCCGGCATCGCGGCAGCGCGCATACGCCAAAGCGGTGCGCCGCCGGTTTTAAGGATCTGATCCCGGATGTTGATCTTCCGCTTGCCGGCCTCCGGCAGGATCACGATGGGCGCCTCCAGCCCCTTGGAGCCGTGGACCGTCATCACGCGGATCCGGTCGCCGGCACTGTCCATCTGGCGCTTGATCTCCATATCGTCGGTCTCCAGCCAGACCAGAAAGCCGGTCAGGCTGTCCACCGCGCGGCGTTCATAATCCAGTGCCTGTGATAGCAAAGCGTCAATGCCGTCCTCGGCCTCGGACCCCAGCCTTGCCAGCATTTTCCGGCGGCCATCGTGGCGCGTCAGGATACGCTCGATCAGGTCGTAAGGGCGCAGATATTCGGACTGATCGCGCAGATCGTTGAGGATCTGCATGGTTTCGGGGAATTCCGCGGCCCGTTCGCGCAGTGCTTCCCACAGGTATTTCTGGCGGCGGCCCTGAGCCAGGCCATAAAGCTGCGCCTCATCCCAGCCCAGAACAGGCGAGCGAAGCGCAACGGCAAGCGAAAGATCATCCTCGGGCGTGGCAAGAAAGGACAGGATCGCGGCCAGATCCTTGACTGCCAATTCTCCCGCGACCTTGAGGCGATCCGCCCCCGCGATGGGCAGGTTGCGGGCCTTGCAGGCGCGGATGATCTCGTGAAACAGCGCGGCGCGGCGCTGAACCAGGATCAGGAAATCGCCGGCGCGGATGGCGCGCATGTCCTTGCCATCCGGTATGGGCTGTGCATCGGCGATCATCCGGGCGATGGAGTCTGCGATCTGCCCCGCCAGCACCACGTCAGGATCGCTTTCGGCGCGCACGTCCACAGGCGCATGCCAGGGCGGATCATCCGGCGCGTCCGGCGCGGGTTTGATCGGCCACAGATCGACGCGGCCAGGCAGGGCGGGCCAGAAGGAAATGTGGCTCTGTTCCGGGGAAAACCCTGACGCGTCGCGGCCCTCGAACGTGGCGTCAACAGCGTCAAGTATGGCGCTGGAGGAGCGGAAGGAATGTTCCAACCGCTGGGTTTGCAACGGCGTGCCGGCCGCGTCCAACCGCTCGGCAAAGTCGCGCTGCATACGGTCAAATTCGCGCGGATCGGCGCCCTGAAACGAATAGATCGACTGCTTCTTGTCCCCCACGACAAATATCGTGCGCTGCACATCCTGCCGCGCGCCCAGACCGCTGGTAAATTCCTGCGCCAGCCGGTCGATCACCTGCCATTGCACCGGGCTGGTATCCTGCGCCTCGTCCACCAGAATATGGTCAATGCCGCCATCCAGCCGGAACAGCACCCAAGCGGCCACGTCCGACCGGGTCAGCAGCGCCCGCGCGCGCAGGATCAGATCATCGAAATCCAGCCAGCCGCGCAGCTGTTTGGCGCGCGCATAGGCGGGCAGGAACACTTGGGCGAAATCGTGCAGGGCGATGCTGAAATGGAGCGCCTCCAGCGCGATACGTTCGGGGCGCGCCGCCTCGACGCGATGCATCCACGCGTCGATCAGATCCATCGTATCGCCCAGTGCGGTCCGCGTCCCCTTGGTCGGAAAGCGGGTGGAGACGGTGAAAGGCGCCTTGCCGGATTTGGTCAGAAATACGTCTTCGAGGATAGGCAGCGCACCGAAATCCAGCGCATTGATGCGCTTTAGTTTGGCCGCCGCTGCCACGTCTGTTTTGCTGCCAGCTGTCAAAGCAGCGACCAATCTGGTCAATAGCTGGGTTTCGTGTCCGTGAAACACGTCGGCCTCGACACTTTGGCGCGATGCATCGGGGCGCAGTCCCAGCGCCTTGGCCAGGCCGGCCTCGGTCCAGGTTTCGTCGAACAGCGGCGCCTTGCCGGCGATCTCGGCGGTCAATTCATCCAGCGTTTCGCCCGTATGGTGGCGCGCCAGCGCATAGAGTTTGGCCGCGTCGGGGCCGGCCGCGATCTGCTCGACAATCTCGGCGCGCAGCAGTTTGGCCGTGCGATCCTCCATCTCAACGAATTGCGGGCTGACGCCGGCCTCCAGCGGGAAACGGCGCAGAAGGGAGGCGCAGAAGGAATGGATCGTCTGGATTTTCAGCCCGCCGGGTGCCTCGATCGCGCGTGCAAACAGGCGCCGGGCATCGCGCAGGGCAGTATCGCCGAGCGGGCCCGTGACGCCCAGTTCGGACAGCGCAGCGGTCAGCGCGTCCTTTTCCAGCATCGCCCAGGCGCCAAGGCGCAGGAACAGGCGGTTCTGCATCTCGCTGGCCGCGGCCTTGGTATAGGTCAGGCACAGGATATGCTGCGGGTCGACCCCGTTCAGTAGCAAGCGTGCCACGCGGTCTGTCAAAACCCGCGTCTTGCCCGAGCCGGCATTGGCGCTGAGCCATGTCGACACATCCGGGCGCGCCGCCGCCATCTGGCGCAGTGTGGCATCATCGCGCTGCATCATGGCAACTCCTGCGGTGTCGGATCATCGGTGATGTCCCATTCGCCAAAGCGGGACAGCTGATCGTAATCGCCCACCTCATCCTTGCGCTTGATCGCACGGCGGGCGGTGTAGCCTTGCCTGAGATCGCGATAGGCCGAGATCAGATCATGCAGACCCTGCCACACTTTTTCGGCGGGTTCCTCGTCCAGCGGGGCAGGCACCTGGGACGGGCTGCTGCCCAGGCCGATATAGACCGCGCGCGCCACATCGCAGGGCGCCAGATCGCCAAAGCCGGCACGCTGGGCAATCGCCGCCTCCAGCAGAAGCTGCTTGTCGAAAATCGCCTGCTCTTTTTTGGAGGGCGGCGTTCCGGTCTTGTAGTCGTACAGATGCAGCCGCCCATCGGCGTCGATGTCGATCCGGTCCGCCTCGGCCACGAGGGTAAAGCCCAGATCGGCCATCACCGCCATGCCGCGCGCCTCGAACGCGGTGGGCGTTGCCAGATCGCGGCGCGCGATTTCGGTGTCGATGAACCAATCGGCGACACGCTCCAGCCGGGCCAGCCACAGCGCGCGCGCTTCGGCCCATGGCACCTTGCGCGTCAGCACCTCCTGCGCCAGATCCATCAGCGCCTCGCGTGTCAGGCGGCTGGGATCATGGGTGCTTTCCTTTATGAAGCGTTCCAGAACTTCATGCAGGACGATGCCGCGCAGCAGGGCATCGGGCGCCTGCATCAGCGGATTGAGCGGGCGCAGGCGCAAAACATGTTTGGCGTAAATGGCGTATGGGTCGCGGATCAGACGCTTGATTTCAGTCACTGACAGGCGGTTTGGTCTCGCTTCGGCCGGTGGGCAGGGGGCGGGGCGCGGTGCGGGCGGGACGGGGGTGACGGCCTCCAGCATGGCGGCCTTGTCCAGCCAGATCCGGCCCCGCGCGCGCATGTCGTCCAGCGCCGCCGTGCCGCCCTGACCGGGCAAACCGGCCAGCAGGTTTTGCAAACGGTTCAGCCAGCGCGACACAACGGTTTCGCTGTCATCGGAGCGGATGCTGCGGGTGATCCAGACCTCACCGGACAGGACCGCCTGCTGAAAATCATGCGCGGCAAGGCCAATGCGCCGCTCGGGCAAAAGCAGCCCCGCCTGATGCCGCAGCGCCCGGTTCAGCCAAGGGTCGGGCGGCTGCGATTCCGGCCAGCTACCCTCGTTCAGGCCGGCAAGGATCAGCATATCGGCGCCATGAACGCGCGCCTCCAGCGTGCCCCAGATCAGGATGCCGGAATGGGGCGTGGTTGCGCTGCGCACCTCTTCGCGCTGAAGGATCGCGGTGAAAAGCGTGGTGTAATCCGGCGCGATCATATCGCTGCTATGCGGCGCCTCGGCGATCAGCATATCGCAAATATCGCGCGCTTTCTTGCCGGCGTCCTTCTGCCACAACTGGCTGGTTCTGTCGCCGACGCAGCCCAGTGCGATAGCCTCTGCCGTTGCCAGATGCGCGTCCGCGCGCGCGGCAAGCGGCTGCGCATGGGGGGATGCCTGCGCCGCGATATACGTTGCAATCCACTCGGCCCATGGGCCAGCCATCGGCTCGCTCAGCTTGGCGGCCCACGCCGTGATGTCATCGCGGCACGGATAGGGCGGCCCGTTGCGGCGCAGATGCAGCTCCAACTCATGCGTCAGGCGCAGATGCGTGCCGCGTGCGCCGCCGGTATGGGTCAGCGGGTGTTTCAGCAGCGTCAGCAGCGATTCGGCGGTGAGCGGCGCCAGTGACAACTCGGCCACATGGCGCAGGAACCGGCCCGGCGGTGACAGGTGCAGCGGTACGCCGGCGCTATCGTCGGGGATGATTCCCCACCGGTCCAGCGCGGCGGCGACGCGGCGCGTCAGGCCGCGATCGGGCGTGATCAGCGCGGCGGTCTGACCCTGTTCGGCCGCCGCGCGCAGGCGCATGGCGATGCACTGCGCCTCGATCCGTTGGGATGGCGCCTCCAGCAGGGTCACGCCGTGCATGGCGCCGGCAATGCCGCTCAATTTCGGGCCTTCTTCCAGCCACTGATCGGTAATTGGGGCCGGGCGGAGGGCAAGCGATACGAGACGCGCGCGCTCGGGACTGGGCGGGCGCGCATCTGACCAGCGGTCTATTTCGGCCAGATCCAATGCGGCGCGCAGGGCGTGAAACCGGTATTGCGGGTGGTCTTCGCTAAGCATTGGGTCATTCAACGCGCCCCAGACACGGGTCGGCATGTCAAAATCATAGCCCGGCAGAATGACCGCGCCCTGCGGCAGCCGGGCGACCGCCTGCATCAGCAGATGCGTCGTGCCACGCGATCCGGTGGACCCGGCCAGCAGCACCGGATGCTGCGGCGGAGCCGCCTGCCAGCCGTCGATTGTCCGCTGAACCACCTGGCGCTGGCGCGCTTCGGACCCGGCAGCGCCGCGGCCTTCGGTAAAGTGACGCACGATGTTCAAAAAGGCGCGGATGCGTTCCCAATGGCCCGACTGGTCGCTGATATCGAGCTGGTCGATGACGTCGGGGGATACGCCCTCGCCCTCCATTTCGTCCATCAGCTTGGCGAGGCTGTCGGCCAGATCGTACAGCGCAGTGCGCGGGGCCAGCCCCGGCTGCTGGTCCAGCAGGGATGAGATCAGCTGGATCAGTTCCAGCCGCCGCCGCAATGGCGGCGCGGGCTGGTCTATATCGGCCATGCGCCAGCTGTGACCCAGATCCGTGACCAGCGAAATCCGGGGCAGCAGCCGGGCGCCGCCATCGCTCAGCAGCGCATGAATGCGGCGCGCCATGCGCCTGGTGTTGACGATCAGATGAACGCGGCCCAACGCCTCTGGCGGGGTGCCTGCCAGGCGGTTCATCATGCCCTCGACCAGAGCGGCGGGAAAATCAACGCCGGGCGGAAGGCCGAAAACGCGCGCTTGGGATGCAGGCTCAAACATCGGGTGCATTCAGCATCTGCTCGGCAAGGGTGATGCCGGCGGGATGCCCGACATCGCACCACGCGCCCGGATAGGTGCAGCCATGCAAACGGCCCGTTGCCAGCAATTTATCCCAGACCTTGTTAAGCGAAAACGCCCCATCGGGCATATCGGCGAGCGTGCTGGCCTTGATGATCTGGACACCGGAATAGACCAGCCCGGCGCCACGTGACAGAACGCCGGCCTCGGTCATCAGGAAATCACCCTCGCCCGAATGTCCGATGGCGCGCGACGGCGGCACGCACAGCAAAAGCGCGTCCATGGCATCAGGCTGCCATGCCGCGCTGAGAAGGCGAAGTGGATTGGGCCCGCGCCAGACAGCATCGGTATTCATCGTGTAAACCGTCTCTGCGCCCAGTAGTGGCAGCGCCGCGCGCAATCCGCCGCCGGTGTCCAGGATGTCCGGCGTTTCATACGCGATGGCAATATCACGGCCTGCCAGATGCGCGGCGATCTGGTCAGATTTATAATGCGCGTTAACCACGATGCGCGCGTGACCGGCGTCGGCGGCAATATCCAGCGCGTGGTCCAGTAATGTTCGTCCGGCCACAGAAATCAAGGGTTTTGGGCGATCGGCGGTCAGGTCGCCCATTCTGGTGCCAAAACCGGCCGCAAACAGCATTATCGCGTTGGGTGCAGAGTGCATCGGGTCAGCTGTCCTCAATAGAAACTTGGTGGCGCTTGGAGTTATGACGGTCTTAGGCGTGGCGCCCCGTGGTCGCAAGTCGCGTCAGCGCGATGGAGCATCCGGCAAGGTGCCGTATCAATTCGGCAATGTCTGTCGCGGCCACCATGAATGATATCTGCGTTCGGCGCTGCCGGTGCCGCAGCGTCCGGGATTTTGAAATTCACCTCTCCAAAGCAGCCGCAATGCGCCGGGTCCAAACCGGGTTTTGCCATTCGAGGGTCATCATCCGGGCATCCGGTTCGACCGCTGGTGACAGGGTTATGTGAAGCGCGCTTTGCGGTGCCAGATCTCCCAACCGGTCGGGCCATTCGATCAGGCAGATCGCGCTTTCGAACGCGTCGATGAGCCCCAGTTCGAACACTTCGTTCGTATCGGTCAGCCGATAAAGATCAGCATGCCAGATTTCCGCCTCGCGGCCCGGATATGTTTGCACCAACGTAAAGGTGGGCGAGGGCACATCCTCGGGGATTGCCAGAAGGCTCTGAATCATGCACCGGGCGAAATGTGTCTTCCCGGCGCCGATATCCCCAGTCAGCAGGACCACATCGCCGGCAACCAGAAAAGGCGCGAGCGTTTGAGCGGCGGCGCAGGTCTGTTCGGGGCTGGCCAAGGCAAGCGTGCGGGTGTGCGGTGTGTGCATGGCCAAACACTACACAAGGTGCCGGTGCCTGCAACAGGGTTCAGCCGGCGATGGCCGCAAGAGGCGCTGCTTGCGGCACGGATGTATCCGCCCTGAGCGTCATCATGCATGCGCCGCCCGGCAAAGGCTCCAGCCGGCACTGGTGGTTGCGACCGTTCATCGCCGCAATCGTCTTGCACGCGCCGTCACTGTGATCGCGGGCCTTGAGGCTGGCTTCGACGTCTTGCCAGATGGCCGGGGCGGGCAGCGCGGCGGAACAGGCGCGTACAAGGTCGGTGACCGTCATGTCAGCAAAACAGGTATCGGGGTCAATTCCCAGCAGCCGCGTGGCCGCAGCGTTACAAAATGCCAGAACGTTGTCCGCACCAATCACCAGCACCGCGTCTGGCAGGCAGTCCAACGATGATTGCCGCAGGTCAAGTTGCGTCCTGAAGCGCCGGGCCATCAAAACCTCGGCGGTGATATCCTCGAACAAAAAGGCGACTGCGCCGTCCGGGTGCGGCCTGCCGGTAACGCGGTAGGTGACGTCGTTGGGCAATGACCACGTTTCCTGATAAAGCCCGCCTTGCGCGCTTTCGATAACTTCGCCGATCTGTGTGCGCCACGAGGCATAGCTGCGCGGTTCGGGCATCACGCAGCGGTTGCGAAGATTGTCAAAGAACGCCATCAAATCAGGCTGGGCGCTAAGAAAATGCGCCGGCAGCGATGTCAGATCTACCAGCGCGGGATTGAACAGCGCCAGCTTGCGGTTGCGGTCAAACACCGCCAGCCCGATGGTGAGGTAAGAAAACGTCTTGGTCAGGGTTTGCAAGAAATCCTTTTGCATCTTTTCGGCGGTCACGATCTTGGTCACATCGGTCGCGTGATGAAGCACCTGGGACTGATCCGCCTGAGAATGAACCTCGTACCAGATCGGGCGGGCCTTGCTGTTCGGCTGGACGGAAAATCGCGTTGTCCGGCTCTCGCCCTGTGGCGGTAGTGTCACCTCATGCGCGCCGATGCCGAACGCGGCATGGCAAGCAGCATTCTGCCATAGAACCGCACCCTGAAGGGTTGTGCGCCAGATCGGATAGGGGGCGCATTGCAGCATTTCGGTTTCACGCTGAAGGCATCCGCGCTGGGCCATCATCTGATGCCGCTCCGCCGGGCAGGCATGGGGCGGATCGCTGAGCGTTATGCGGGTCCCATGCTGGGTCCGCAAAAGGCGCAGCTCGGCGCTGTCGCCGTCTTTGGAGGGTCTGACGGACAGCGGCTGATCTTCGACCAGATCGCCCAGCGTTTCAGGCAGATCCGGGAAGCGATCAGCGAACCAGACGCGCATTTCAGCCCAGGATGGCGCAATGTCCGACCCTTCCGGAAGGGCGCCCGCATTGTGATCAAACATGTGGTCGCCCTGAAACAAAAACACCGCCTCGCCCCCGCCAAACGCAGGACTGGCGGAGGCGACGTTGGCCGATGGCGCCCACCGGCCGATGGCCCACAAAACAGCGAATGAAACTGCCCCGGCCGTTGCCGCAAGGCCCAGCCATAACATCACGGATACGACAGCCATGCGTCTGTCCCTTTTGAATTCCTACGGCCTGATCATTGCCCGTTGCGAGTTAACGATGCGTTAAACAGCAAAAATATCTGGCAGAAATTCCAGAAAACCGATCAAATTCAATGCGAAAACGGTGTGTTTTGGCCAATGCCGCCCGTGCCATCTGGCGCAGCATAAGCCAGATCGGCGAGGGGCCAGACCACTTCGACCACGGCGCCGATGCGTTCGCGCCGCAGCGAATCGCCCTGAAAGGACTCGGACCCGTTGGCAAAGCTGAGGGCCGCGCCCGACCTTTCCAACAGAGTCTTGGCGATGAACAGGCCCAGCCCCATCCCCTCGTATTCGGGTCTGTTGGACATGACATCGCGCACCCGCCGGCGCACTACGGGATCACCGATCCGGCCCAGCAGGTGGGGCGGATAGCCCGGGCCGTCATCCATGATGCGCAGCGTGATTTGCGCGTCGGACCAACGCGATTCGATCCAGACGCGGCTATCGGCGAAATCCACCGCATTCTGGATAAGGTTGCGCAGGCCGTGGATGATTTCGGGGCTGCGCGGAATGATGGGCGGATCCTGCGATGCGCCGCCTGCCGGGCCGTGATCGAACAGCAGGCTTTTGCCGCGCTGGGCGTGAGGCTCGGCCGCCTCTTCTATGGCGGCGGTCAGGGGTGCGCGGCGCAGGTGCAGATCGTCCTTGCCGGCGCGGCCCATCGACCGCAGAATATCGCGGCAGCGATCCGCCTGATCGCGGATCAGCAGCGCATCATCGCGCGCATCGCTCCCCTCGGGCAGATCGTCGGCCAGCTCGGAACTGGTCAGTTTGATCGTGGCCAGCGGTGTGCCCAATTCATGCGCCGCAGCGGCGACCACACCGCCCAGATCGGTCAGCTTTTGTTCGCGCGCAAGGGCCATTTGCGTCGCCTGAAGCGCGCCTGACATCGTGCGGATTTCGTTGACCGTCCAGCGCGAATAAACGCCCAGGAATACGATGCCGATGACGATGGCCACCCAGTTGCCAAACAGGAAAATCACCGGCACGCGCAGGACCGTCCCCGCATCGGTGATCAAGGGCAGGTGAAACCGGGCCAGAGCCGTCACGATCACGATCGCCGCCATGCCCAGAAACAGACTGGACCGCGACGAAAGCGACGAGGCCGACACAACGACAGGACCGACGATCAGGATGGAAAACGGATTGTTCAGCCCGCCGGTCAGGTACAAAAGCAGGCCCAGCTGCACCAGATCGAACAGCACCATGGCCAGGTTTTCTGTCTCCGTCAGGCGTTTGTTTGCGGGAAACACCAGCGAAGCGACCAGATTGCTGATGATGGACGCGCCGATCACCATGTAACACAGGCCGATTTCCAGATTCAGATGCAGCGCGCGTTCGGCGACGATCAGCGCGGTGATCTGCCCGACAACGGCCCACCAGCGCAACAGTATCAACGTCCGCAGGCGGATCCAGCTGCCCCTGCCCATGGCGGCGATGTCTGGCTGAGCGGGTCTGTTCGTCATCTGCGGTAAATCGCCCCGTTGCGTGACCGGTTTCTTTTGGTAGATGTGGCACATACGGGCGGTCTTGCCCAGAAGCCGGGCTGCGAGCCCGTCAGAAAACGCCGAAGGACACATTATGTCGCGCACGTTGATCATAGCTATTGCCGCCGCTGTCGTTGCCTTGGGCGCGGGCATCTACATGATGACGATGGGCCGCTCGGGCGGTGATTTCGCCGAGTGTCGCACCAGCGCAGTTGCCGGAGGTGGCGATATCGGCGGTGATTTCACGCTGGTCGATGAAACGGGCAAGACGGTGACGAGCGCCGAGGTGCTGGACATGCCGTCGCTGATTTATTTTGGCTACACGTTCTGTCCCGATGTGTGCCCGCTGGACGTGGCCCGCAATGCCGAGGCGGTCGAAATCCTGGAAGAGCGCGGTCTGATGGTCAAACCGGTGTTCATCTCAATCGACCCGGCGCGCGACACGCCCGAAGCCGTCGCAGACTATACCGATGCCATGCATCCCCGCATGCTGGGTCTGACCGGATCGCCCGAGCAGGTCCGCGAAGCGAGCCAAGCCTACCGCACCTATTATCAGGCGCAGGAGCCTGTCCCCGGAGAAGAGGATTACTATCTGGTGGATCACTCGACATTTACCTATCTGACCATGCCCGGCCATGGCTTTGTCGAGTTCTTTCGCCGCGACATCAGCGGCGAGCAGATGGCCGATCAGGTACAGTGCTTCTTAAATGCCGGATGACGGACTGGACGACCGGGTTTGACCGGCGCATGTTGGCGGGCTAAATCCCGTCCCAGGGACAATCAGGAACTGGATATGCGCAATGGCCGATACCGAGCTGGATCTGGGTGACGATAAAACGTTGCTTTTGGTCGATGATGACGAAGCATTCGTGCGGCGACTGGCCAAGGCGATGGAAAAACGCGGCTTCGACGTGGATGTCGCCCTGTCGGTCGAGGAAGGGCGCGCCAGCGCCACGGCGCGCCCGCCGGCCTATGCTGTTTGCGATTTGCGTCTGGAGGATGGCAACGGTCTGGACGTGGTCGAAGTGATCCGCGCCAACCGCCCCGAAAGCCGGGTTGTGGTTCTGACCGGCTATGGCGCCATCGCCACAGCGGTGGCCGCAGTCAAGATCGGCGCGACCGACTATCTGTCCAAGCCTGCCGACGCCAATGATATCGTGAACGCGTTGATGGCAACCGGCGATGACCTGCCGCCGCCGCCCGAAAACCCGATGAGCGCCGACCGGGTGCGGTGGGAGCATATTCAAAGGGTCTATGAGCTGTGTGACCGCAACGTGTCTGAAACCGCCCGGCGGCTGAATATGCATCGGCGCACGCTTCAGCGGATTCTGGCAAAGCGGTCGCCCAGATAAGGCAGCGTTTGCGCTGCTGGGCTATGGTTTATCGAGTATTTTCAGGAAGATGAAAGGGCAGAGGGTGTCTCTGCCCTTTCTGTGTCTGCTTAGCCTTTAACGCGGCGGTCACGCGCGGCAAGCAGTTTCAGGCGCAGCGCGTTCAGCTGGATAAAGCCGGCGGCGTCTTTCTGATCATAGGCGCCCGCGTCATCCTCGAACGTCACATGCGCTTCGGAATACAGCGAGTGATCGGACCAGCGGCCGACCGTGCGCGCGCTGCCCTTGTAAAGCTTGATCCGGACGTTGCCGGTGACGTGGGTCTGGCTGGCGTCGATGGCGGCTTGCAGCATCGTGCGCTCTGGCGAGAACCAGAAACCGTTATAAATCAGCTCGGCATATTGCGGCATCAGCTGATCCTTGAGGTGCATTGCGCCGCGATCCATCGTGATGCTTTCAATCGCGCGATGCGCCTCCAGCAGGATCGTGCCGCCGGGCGTCTCATAGATGCCGCGTGACTTCATGCCGACAAAACGGCCCTCAACCAGATCAAGCCGGCCGACGCCGTGTTTGCCGCCCAGCTCGTTCAGCTTGGTCAGGACGGTGGCAGGGCTTATCGGCTCGCCATTGACGCTGACCGCATCGCCGCGTTCGAACCCGATTTCGATATATTCAGGCTCGTTCGGTGCATCCTCGGGATTGACCGTGCGCTGATAGACGTAATCGGGCGCCATTTCGGCCGGATCTTCCAGCACCTTGCCTTCGGAGGAGGTGTGCAGCAGGTTTGCATCGACTGAAAACGGGGCTTCGCCGCGCTTGTCCTTGGCGATGGGAATCTGGTTTTTCTCGGCGAAATCAATCAGTTTCGTCCGGCTGGTCAGATCCCATTCGCGCCACGGCGCGATCACCTTGATATCGGGGTTCAGCGCGTAGGCGGCCAGTTCAAAGCGAACCTGATCGTTGCCCTTGCCTGTCGCGCCATGGGCGACGGCATCGGCGCCGACTTCTTCGGCAATCTCGACGAGGCGTTTGGAAATGAGCGGGCGCGCGATGGAGCTGCCCAGCAGGTAAAGGCCCTCGTAGACCGCATTGGCGCGGAACATGGGAAAGACGAAATCACGCACGAATTCTTCGCGCACATCCTCGATATAGATGTTTTTCGGGTCGATCCCGAGCATGATGGCCTTTTCGCGGGCCGGTTCCAGCTCCTCACCTTGGCCGAGATCGGCGGTGAAGGTTACCACCTCGCAGCCATATTCGGTTTGCAGCCATTTCAGAATGATCGAGGTGTCGAGGCCGCCGGAATAGGCCAGCACGACTTTCTTGGGCGCGGACATATATCATTTTCCTTTGTCAGGGTCGCGCCGGGGCTTAGCGGGTTTTGCATGGGCAGGCAAGGCGCGCGGCGACTGTAACGCTGTCGCGCATGGCGTTTGTGCGGATTGCAACCTGACATTCGCCGTCATGGTTTGGGGGACGTTTCGGCGTGTTGCCCAATATTTACGTGCGTCCAGCCAAAAACGCGTGCCGCGTTGCCTGCAATACCTTGCGTCCGCAGGGTGGTTGGGGCAGGCATATCGCCATGAGTGATTTTCAGAAAAACGCCCGCGCCGCCGAAGCCGCGATGCGCCACGTCTTTGACGCCACACCGCTTCAACGCAACGAACATCTGTCCGAGCGGTATGACGCCAACATCCTGCTTAAACGCGAGGATCTGACCCCGGTGCGTTCGTACAAGTTGCGCGGCGCGTTCAACGCCATGCGCAAGGTTCTGGCGGCGGCATCGACGGCACCGACATTCGTCTGCGCGAGCGCGGGAAATCATGCGCAGGGCGTGGCATTCATGTGCAGGCATTTCGGTGTACAAGGCGTGATCTATATGCCGATTACGACACCGCAGCAAAAAATTGGCAAAACCCGGATCTTTGGCGGCGATAATGTACGCATCGAACTGACCGGCGATTATTTTGACGTCACACTTGCCGCCGCGCAGGAATACTGCACCCGGATTGGTGCGCATTTCCTGTCGCCGTTTGACGACGAGGATGTCATCGAAGGGCAGGCATCCGTCATGGTCGAGATCGAACGCGACCTGGGCGGAATGCCGGACCACATCGTGATGCCGGTCGGCGGCGGCGGCCTTTCTGCGGGCGTTTGCAGCTATGTCGGCGATCGCGCCGAGATCACTTTGGTCGAGCCTGCCGGCGGCGCCAGCCTGCATGCTGCCCTGATGGCGGGTACGCCGGTCCGTCTGGATCACGTGAACACATTCGCGGACGGTGCCGCAGTCGCCCAGATCGGGGTGCGCACGTTTGAACGTCTGCGTCATTTCGATCCCGGACAGGCCATAAGCGTTGACGAAAATCGTCTATGCACAACGATGATCGAGATGCTCAATATCGAAGGGATCGTGCTGGAGCCCGCGGGCGCATTGGCGGTTGACGCATTGAAAGACATGAGAAACCGGATCAGGGGCAAGACGGTGGTCTGCGTCACATCTGGCGGAAACTTTGACTTTGAACGTCTTCCGGAAGTCAAGGAACGCGCTCAGAGGCATTCTGGGGTGAAGAAATATTTTATCCTCCGGATGCCGCAACGGCCGGGGGCGCTGAAGGATTTTCTGAATTTATTGGGGCCTGATGATGATATCGCGCGGTTCGAGTATCTGAAAAAATCCGCACGGAACTTTGGGTCGGTTTTGATCGGGATTGAAACGAGTAATGAGAATAACTTTGTGCGCCTTTTGGAAGCGTTCAAATCTGCCGGGTTCGATTACCGCGACATTACGGATGATGATATCCTGGCCGAGTTTTTAATTTGAAATCAAACGTTTTTAGTGGGCGCAGACATCAATGCTTGGGCTGGACCGATTCGTATCCAACCTCAGAGTACTCCTAAACCAGCCAGAAATTCAGATTTTGAGCGGTTGAAAACTTCAACTGCCGAATTGATGTCTATTTCTGACTCCTCTCCCATAGCTGCGGCCGCTTCGCCGATCTGACAAAGCTCAGAGAATCTTTTGAATCCCAAGCTTGATGCACTTCCCTTTAAAGAGTGAAATCTGGATTCCAGATCTGTCGGCGTGCAATCCGATTTCAAACTTCTGATTTCACCCTCAACCTCCTCCAGAAAAATTTCAACGACATCGGTGAAGTCCTCATCCCCGATTTCATTTCTAAGCTCGGCGACTCTGGCCCAGTCGATCATACTATCCCCATCGCGTTACAGACCAGATTGCTGCAAAAGTCCTAATACCCGGTTAAGGGCAGAAAATGAAAATCGAAATATTTTACGTCACCTTAACTATTTGGGTTCAATGCTGAACCGTGATTTCAGCAGAGAAGCAGTGTGTCCCAGGCCTTCAGTACATCAGATGATTCGATACAGCACGATACCGGTTACACTCAGGCAATTCGGCATGTCCTGATCGTTGATGACAGCCGGTTGCAACGGCGGATCCTAGGTGCGTCCCTGCGAAAGTGGGGATTCGTGATAACTGAGGCGGACTCGGCAGAGCGTGCATTGGAGATTTGCCACGAAACCCCACCGGATCTGGTTTTAAGCGACTGGATGATGCCAGGCATGTCCGGCATCGAGTTTTGCCGAGAGTTTCGGCGCATGCCGCGTGAAAATTACGGATACTTTATTCTGCTGACGTCAAAGTCAGACAAGGCAGAGATCGCCGATGGCTTGGATTCCGGCGCAGATGATTTTTTGACGAAACCCGTAAATCCCGGCGAGTTGCGCGCGCGCATATCTGCGGGCGAGCGAATTCTGCAAATGGAGCGGGAGCTGAACGCGAAAAACCGTTTGGTCAACACCACACTTGGCGAACTACGCGCGCTTTACGAGCTGCTGGATAACGATCTGATTGAAGCCAAAAAACTACAGCAGTCCTTGGTCAGTGACCGCCACCGTGATTACGGCACGGCCGAGGTGTCGATGCTGCTTCGTTCGTCGGGGCATGTGGGGGGCGATCTGGTCGGAACGTTTTCGGTGTGTGACACGCGCATCGGTCTATATGGAATCGATGTGTCGGGGCATGGAATCAGCTCTGCGTTGATGACCGCGCGGCTTGCCGGGTATCTGTCCGGGGCGGCGCCCGAGCAGAATGTCGCGCTCAGGCGGCTACCTGATGGCAGCTTCGCACCGCGTCCTCCGGGTCAGACGATCGCGGCGCTGAACGACCTTTTTCTGAGCGAACTGGATACGGAACATTATTTTACCCTTTTGCTCGCGGATGTGGATTTGCAAACGGGCAGGGTGGTCATGGCGCAGGCCGGGCACCCTTATCCGGCGGTTCAGCGCGCTGATGGTTCAGTGGAAATGGTGGGGCGAGGCGGGCTTCCCGTGGGGTTGATACCGGGCGCCGAATTTGAGGAATTCGAAGTTCATCTTGCCCCCGGAGACAGGCTGATGATCCATTCGGACGGGGTAACTGAATGCGCGGATCAGAATGGCAAACTGCTGGATGATGCGGGGCTTGCGCTGATGCTGGGTGAGCTGCGCAGCACACATGCGACGGCCTGTCTGGAATCGTTGATGTGGAAACTGGCCGATTTTGCCGGAAATGACAGCTTTAGCGATGATGTTTCGGCAATCCTGATGGAGATCAAGCCAATCCTGCCCACTGGCTGACAAACATGCGATCCCCCTCATTCCCCAGCTGCCGGGCGGCAATGTCGGCGCTGACTGTCAGGGCGCGGTGGCCAGCCTCGGTCGGGGCGCGGATGGCGCGAACGGGCCGGGCGATGTAAATCGCACACAGCTTTTCCGCCCACAGATCGTATTCCGGCATGTAGACGAACCTGCGAAACGCGCCCAGGCGACGCGGCGCCGCGATAATCCAACCGGTTTCTTCCATGACTTCGCGGTGAAGGGCGCGCAGGGGCGATTCGCCAGGGTCCACTCCACCACCGGGCAGCTGCATTTCCATCTTGGGCGCCTCTTGCAGTGTGACCAGCAGCCCCTTACGATGCGGCAGGATCGCGTAGACGCCATGACGCAACCGATACGAGATATCGGGCCGGGGCGAATTTCCCACGCGTCGGATCATATGCCTTGCTTCCCCTTGGACGGCGGGTTGCCCCTACCTATATCTTCGCGATATGCCAAGATCCGGCACATAAGGAAACCCCATGACACTCGGTAAAGCACTTGCCTGGGACGACACGGTACTGCCGTTCCAGCTGGATAATTCAGACATTCGCGGCCGCGTTGCGCGGCTGGACGGGGCGCTTGGCGGCATTCTCGGTCAGCATGACTACCCCCCCGCGGTCGAGGCGCTGGTTGCGGAGATGGCGCTGCTGACCGCGCTGATCGGCCAGACGATCAAACTGCGATGGAAACTGTCCCTGCAGGTGCAGTCCAACGGTCCCGTGCGCATGATCGCCACGGATTACTACGGCCCGCAAGAGGAGGGCGAGCCTGCGCGCATACGCGCCTATGCCAGCTATGACGCGGAGCGCGTGACAGACGCGGCCCCGTTCGAGCAGGTCGGCGAGGGGTATTTTGCGGTTATGATCGATCAGGGCGAGGGGACGACGCCCTATCAGGGCATCACCCCGCTCGCGGGTGGCAGCCTGCGCGCCTGCGCCGAAGCGTATTTCGCCCAGTCCGAGCAGATCCCGACCAGCTTCGCGCTCAGCTTTGGCCGCTCGACCGAGCAGTCGGGGCCGGAGCGTTGGCGCGCCGGCGGCGTCATGTTGCAACATATGCCAAAGGCGTCCCCCCTGATGGCCGGCGGCGGCAGTGGCGAGCAGGGCTTGCTGCAACCCGAGGACGTTGTGCCAGAGGGGGAGGCGGGCGAAAACTGGACCCGCGCGAACATGCTGCTCAGCACGGTGGATGATCTGGAACTGATCGGTCCCAGTCTTGCGCCGACGGATCTGTTGCTGCGCCTGTTTCACGAGGAAGGCCCCCGTGTTTTCGATGCGCAGGCCGTGCGGTTCGGCTGCACCTGCTCCGAAGAGCGTGTGCGCCAGAGCCTGTCGATCTATTCGTCCAAGGATATCGAGACGATGACAACCGATGATGGCCGGGTCACCGCCGATTGCCAGTTTTGCGGTGCGCATTACGATATGGACCCCGCGACACTTGGGTTCGAGGCCAAGGATTCCGGCAGCAAGAAATGAGCAGCGTCGATCCAATCGGGGCGGTGGCCGCCGCGCTGGGCTGCGCGGGCGGGCCGACGTCGGATTTTGATTTGAACCCCGAAACCGTTCTGGCCGATGGTCGGCGGCTGCGGCCCGCCGGTGTATTGGTGCCATTGATGGCCGGGCCAGGCGGTGCGCGCGTTGTGCTGACGCAGCGGTCATCGGCGCTGAAACATCATCCGGGGCAAATTGCCTTTCCCGGCGGCAAACAGGACGCGGGCGATGCGGACGTGACCGCCGCCGCCCTGCGCGAGGCGCGCGAAGAGATTGGCCTGCACCCTGAAAACGTGCAGGTTCTGGGATATCTGCCCACCCACGAGACGGTGACGGGTTTCCTTGTCACGCCGGTCGTCGGGCGCGTCATTTCCCCTTATACGCCCCACCCCGAGGAGGCGGAGGTCGCCGAAGTGTTTGACGTGCCGCTGGATCACGTCCTGCAACAGCAGCGATACCGGATCGAGTCGCGCTATTGGCGCGGCACGATGCGGCGATATTACACCGTGCCGTTCGGACCCTACTACATCTGGGGTGCGACCGCCCGGATGCTGCGCGCGCTGGCCGATGTTGCGGGGCGCCCGTGAGGATCGATGCGCCCTGGCTGACCGCCGCACCGCTTCAATCGGTCTTTGCCGCGTTTGAAAACGCAGGCTATCGGGCGTGGCTGGTCGGCGGCGCCGTGCGCAACGCGGTCTTGGGCGAGGCGGTCAGCGATCTGGATCTGGCCACCAACGCAACCCCCGATCAGATGGCCGCGCTGGCGCAGGCGGCGGGGATCAAGGCGGTGCCGACAGGCGCCGATCATGGCACGATGACGCTGGTCGCGGGCGGCGTACCGCATGAGATCACCACGTTTCGCCGGGATGTTGAAACATTCGGACGCCGCGCGACGGTGGAGTTCACGCAAGAGATGGCCGAGGATGCCCGCCGCCGCGATTTCACGATGAACGCGCTTTACGCGGATGCCGGCGGTGCAGTGATTGACCCGCTGGGCGGCTTGCCCGATGCGCTGGCGCGGCGCGTGCGATTTGTCGGCGACGCAGGCCTGCGCATTGCAGAGGATTATCTGCGCATTTTGCGCTTCTTCCGCTTTCATGCGCAGTACGGCGGGGATGGCGGCATAGATGAAGATGGCTTGGCTGCTGTCGCGGATAATCTGGATGGTCTGGACGGACTGGCGCGCGAGCGCGTTGGCGCCGAAATGCGGCGCCTGCTGTCTGCGCCGGATCCGGCACCCGCCATCGCCGCGATGGCGCAGGTGGGCGCATTGGTGCGTGTTTTGCCGGGAGCGGATCCGCGCGCCCTGTCGCCGCTGGTGTATCTGGAGAGCCAGACAGGCACGGCGCCCGATGCCATGCGCCGCCTTGCGGCGATTGGCGGGGATGAGGCGCGCGATAATCTGCGCCTGTCCAATGCCGACACTGCGCGGCTGGATTTGCTGCGGCGCGAGGTTGGCACACTGGCGGGCGCTGCCGCGCTGGGCTACAGGCATGGGGTGGATGTGGCGCGTGACATTCTGTTGCTGCGCGCGGCCATGCTGGAAGCGCCGCTCGATCCGGCCGATATGGCCGCCGCGTCTGCCGGCGCCCAAGCGGTGTTTCCGCTCAAGGCGCGCGATCTGATGCCGGACTATCAAGGGCCGGCACTGGGCGACCGGATGAAAGCGCTGGAAGCGCGATGGATCGCCTCGGATTTCGCGCTGACGCGGCAGCAACTGTTGAAAGGCACATCATGACCTATCGCATCGACCGTCTGGGGCATCAGGGTGACGGGATTGCCGTCGGCCCGGTCTTTGCGCCCATGACCCTGCCCGGCGAGGTGGTCAGTGGCATCCTGAATGGCCAGCGCCTGACGGATATTCGCATCATGGACCCCAGCGCGCGCCGCGTCGCGCCCCCGTGCCGCCATTTCAAGGCATGCGGCGGGTGCCAGTTACAGCACGCCGATGATGCCTTTGTCGCGGAGTGGAAAGAGGACGTCGTGCGCACGGCGCTTGCCGCGCATGGGCTGGAGGCACCGTTTAGGCCTATCGCAACGTCACCCGCCCGCGCCCGCCGCCGGGCGACGCTGTCGGCGCGGCGCACGAAAAAGAGCGCGATGGCTGGTCTTCACGGCCGCGCGTCCGATGTGATTGTGGAAATTCCGGACTGCCAGTTGCTCCACCCCGATTTGATGCGGGCAATCCCGGTGGCCGAGGCGCTGGCGGTGGCGACGGCCAGCCGCAAGGGCGCGCTGGATGTGGCCGCATGCCTGTCAGATGGCGGTCTGGACGTAAATGTCACCGGCGGCAGGCCGCTGGACGGACCGCTGCGGATCGTGCTGGCCGGTCTGGCAGAGGCGCATGATCTGGCCCGCCTTTCGTGGGAGGGCGAGGTGATCGCCACGCGCCGCCCACCGGTGCAGCGGTTCGGCAACGTCCGGATCGTGCCGCCGCCGGGCGCATTTTTGCAGGCCACCGCCGAAGGTGAGGCGGCGCTGCTGGCCGATGTCATGGATGCCATGTCAGGCGCCGCGCGCATCGTTGATCTGTTTGCCGGATGCGGGACATTTACGCTGCCATTGGCCGCCCGCGCGCAGGTGCATGCGGTCGAGGGCGAGGCCGCGATGACCGACGTGCTGGATGCCGGATGGCGCAAGGCAAGCGGGCTGAAGCAGGTGGTCGCCGAGCCGCGCGATCTGTTTCGCCGCCCGCTGCGCCCGGAGGAACTGAAAAGTTTTGACGCTGCGGTGATAGACCCGCCGCGCGCCGGGGCAGAGGCGCAGATTGCGCAGCTGGCAGGCGCGGCGATACCGCGCATCGCCTACGTCTCCTGCAACCCCGTCACCTTTGCGCGGGATGCCGCAGTGCTGGTCGCGGGCGGATTTACCCTGAACGGCCTGCGCGTTGTTGACCAGTTTCGCTGGTCTAGCCATGTCGAGTTGGTCGCGGACTTCACCAGAGCGTAAGGGGCGCGCCGAAAATCCCCCCTATCTAGGGGCACCCGATCTGGGGTATGGATGGAAAAAAAACAGATCGAGTAGGGCACATGAGGATTCTGAAGTTTTTCGCGATTGCGCTGGTTGTCGTCGGGTTGTCGGCATGCGGATCAAAGTTCAAGACGTATAACGGTCCGGAGGTCACGCATGTCGTGCTGAAAAAGACCGAGCGCAAGATGTATCTTTTGCATCATGACAAGGTGCTGGAGGATTACGATTTTGACCTTGGTTTCATGCCGGTGGGTCACAAGACCGAAGAGGGCGACGGGCGCACGCCCGAGGGCACTTATTTGATCGATCGCCGCAATCCGAACAGCAAATTTCATCTGTCCATCGGCATCTCATACCCCAACGTCGTCGACCGCGCCCAAGCCTATGCCCGTGGCAAAAGCCCCGGAGGCGACATTTTCATTCACGGCCAACCCAATGGGGCAAAAGGGCGCCAGGGGCGCGACTGGACCGCGGGCTGCGTGGCTGTCACCAACAAGGAAATCGAGTGGATTTACGCGATGGTCAAGGATGGGACGCCGATCACGATTTACCAGTGACGCCGCGCCCGGCTATGGCGCCGGAATGAGTATTTTTCGCCAAGATGAAGACAGCGCCGGTGCAGGAACAAACCCGCACCGGCGCTGTTCATGTCGATGAAGTAGAGCGGTGCGGCAGGCTGTCAGCCGCCCATCACCATGGTCCACCAGATTTTACCGTTGTTTTCCTGTAGCCAGGAGAAGCCCAGATCGCGCGCATTGGGCGACAGGACCACCTTGCGCGTCGCAGGCTCGTCCATCCAGGCGGCCAGGGTTTCCAGCTCGGTCTCGTAGGTTTCCGAGATGTTTTCGCCCACAAGGTTGCCGGTGTATCCCACGCGTCGGATCCGGTCGATTGGCGAAGAGCCGTCCGAGCCGAAATGCCATGGCCGGTTCTGAACCGACATATCACGCGAATGCGTCGCCGCCGCCGCGTTCAGCTGCGCGTTCAGCGTCACCGGGCTGCGGCCTGCGGCGCCGCGCAGGGCATTGACCGAATCCAGCATCCGGTACTGGATTGCCGATGTGTCGCCCGAGCGGATGTTGTACACTTTTGGCAATGGCCTGCCATCGGGACCGATTTGAGGCTGCATCGGTGCAGAAGGCGCACAGGCGCTGAGCGCGAGCAGTGCAGTGAAGAGAAGAACCAGAATTCGCGACATAGACTTAGGACCACCCGGCATGATTTGTGTATGATACCTCTACAGCGCCGTGCGTTGCGATTCAAACCCACATGGCCGCAACCTCGCTTTTATGGTATGGATTGAATTGCGACTGCGTCTTTCGCGCAATATAATTGCTGCCAGCGGAACTATCCTGCACGTCCTGGAGGCACCTATGAAGCGAGATACCCCAAAGCTGCTTAGCCGGCGCAATTTTCTGGCGACAACAGCTGCAGCCATCGGCGCGCCTGCCCTCGCGCAGAGCGTCAATACCACCCAGATGGAACAGGACGTGACCGGCGCGGTGCGGCGGAACATCTCCAGCTTTCGGTCGATGAGCTGGCAGCCTTATTTCAAGACGCTTCGAAATGGCGCGGTTCTGGTGGATATCGATTCGCGCGCCCTGCATTTCTGGAGCGCTGATGGCGGCACTTACAAGCTCTACCCCTCGTCGGTTCCATTGTCCGAGGATCTGACGCGCCGTGGCCGCACGACCGTCACCCGCAAGGTCGTCGGCCCCAGCTGGAGCCCGACGGCCAATATGCTGAAGCGCAATCCGGACTGGCCCCGGTTCGTGCCGCCCGGCCCGGACAACCCGCTGGGCACGCATGCGCTATATCTGGGGTGGAAATACTACCGCATTCACGGCACGCATGACACGCGCAAGATCGGGCGCAAATCATCGAACGGCTGTATTGGCCTGTATAATGAACATATTGCCGAGCTTTTCAGCCTGACCAAAGTCGGCACGCAAGTGTTGCTAATTTGACGAAATAATGGCGCGCCATGGCACATGTTGATGAAGTATCAATTGCAATCACGTAAATTTGCTGTTTAGAAATCGCGTACGAGGTAAATGTCTTGGGTGCTTGCCGTTGCGACACGTGGCGCAGGCTAATTTCTGGAGGATACTATGAAGAAACTCGTTCTCGCCGCCGCTCTGTCCGCTGCCGCATCCACTGCCTTTGCCGGCAACATGGAGCCGCCCGTCATGGAAGCGCCCGTGATCGTCGAAGAAACAAACGCAAGCTCGTCGTCCGCTGGCATCTGGGTGCCGCTGGTCCTGCTGGCCGTTGTCGCAGCTGTCATCGCAGCCGACTAAGCTTTAGCGATATTCGCTGATCCAGAGGCGCTGAACCCATCGGCTCAGCGCCTTTTTCCATGCGCCGATCTGTTACAGCCAGCCGTTCAGGTTCTGGCGAATGACATCAGCCAGCGCGTCGATATGGTCGGGGCTGTCGTTCAGGCAGGGAATATAGGTAAACTCCTCGCCGCCGGCCTCTTCAAAGCTTTCGCGAATCTCGTCGTTGATTTCCTCCAGCGTTTCGATGCAATCGGCGGAAAACGCGGGCGCGATTACGGCGATGCGGCGTTTGCCATCTTCCCTGGCAAGGCGCGCGACCTCTTCGACGGTGTAGGGTTTCAGCCATTCTTCGGGGCCAAAGACCGACTGGAATGTGGTGGTGATCTGGCTGTCGTCCCAGCCCAGCCGTTCCTTGAGCAGGCGCGTGGTTTTCTGGCACTGGCAATGGTAGGGATCGCCCTGCATCAGGTAGCGTTTCGGCATGCCGTGATAGGACACCACCAGAATTTCGGGGTTCGCCGCGCCGGCATAGACCGCCTCGATCGAGCGGGCCAGCGCGTCGATATAGGCGGGGTGTTCGAAATACGGCTCGATCGTGCGCGCGGCGGGCTGGCGGGTTTCCTCCATAAGCGCGCGAAAGAACTGGTCATTCGCGGTGCCGGATGTGGCGCCGGCGTAATGCGGATAGAGCGGCACGAACAGGATACGGGTGCAGCCCGCCTCGGTCATTTCGCGCACCTTGGATTTGGTCGAGGGGTTGCCGTAGCGCATGCAGAAATCAACCATCACGTCGTCGCCATATTCGGCCGTCAGCTTGCTGCGCATCGCGTCTGTCTGATCGCGCGTGATGGTCATCAGCGGGCTTTCGTTCTTTTCCTCGTTCCAGATCGATTTATAGGCCTTGCCCGAGGTGAAGGGCCGCTTGGTCAGGATCACCAGTTGCAAGAGCGGCTGCCATTTCCATGGCGAATAGTCGATTACCCGGCGGTCGGACAGAAATTCATTCAGATAGCGGCGCATCGACCAATAGTCGGTATTGTCCGGCGTGCCGAGGTTGGCCAGAAGGATGCCGGTCTTCTCGCGCGGGATCGCCGGGTGGCCTTCGGGGGCGTGCATGGGGCAGGTGGCCTGACTGGAGGCCCGATCTGAGGGATGCGTCATGGGGTCGTCCTTTATCCTGCGCCGGTCTGCACCGGGACATAAGCGAATGGGGCCGGGGGTCAATCGCCCAGCGGGGTCTCTTTGGTGTTCAGGGCGTCGGCCAGCCGGGTGGTCGCCGATCCGGGGCGCAGCGGCTGCTGCTGCGAGGCATGGGGCGCCCATCCGGTCAGAAAAATCAGATCATAGGTGGCGTTGATGCGGCCTGCGCCATCACCGAAGGCGCTGGCATAGATTTCGGCGGCGCGGTCGAATACGGCGCGCCGGGTGAAATGGCGCGGGCGGGCCTGCATTGCGTTGCCCTCGCCCATTGCGCGCAAATCGTGCATCAATGCGGCCATATCGGCGTAGCTGGCGGTCAGCGGTACGCTGTCCACCACGGGCAGGGCCAGCCCCGCGCGTTGCAGCAGCCCGCCCAGATCGCGCACCTCGCCGGTGGGGGCGATGCGGGGTGACAGGCCGCCGGTGACTTCGGATTCAGCTTGCGCCAGGCTGGCGCGTAATTGGTTGAGCGTGGTGCCGCCGGACATGACGCCCAGAAACAGACCGTCGGGTTTCAATGCGCGGCGCGCCTGAATCAGCTGGCCCACAGGGTCATCCGACCAGTGCAGCGCCATCGCGTGGATGATCAGATCATGCGCCTCCGGCTCCAGCTCAAGGGTGGCGTCGTCGGGGATGATGGTAGCGTCTGGAAACGCATCGCGCCACGGGGCGGGCCATCCGGTGATGATTGCGGGCGCGGTAAACGCTTTGTTAACCATCGAGATGCGATCCTGCATCTCGTCAATCGCGGCCTCGTGCAGGAACAGCGCCGGGCCTGCGGCAGCGGCGCGGGTGCGTTGGCGCAGCAGGGCGGCGCGGTCTGTCATCTGAACAGTCATCGAAGGAACATCTTTTGCATGGATCGGACATATAGGTGATGGCCCTGCATTTGCAATCGGCCCTGCGGCTGGTCTATCCGCCGCGCTGCACCGTTTGCGGCGATCTGGTGGACAGTGATTTCGGCCTGTGCGGGCCGTGCTGGCGCGATACGCCGTTTGTGATGGGGCAAGTGTGCAATATGTGCGGTATTTCGCTGCCTGCCGGGCCGGATGCGCCGGGCGATCTGCTGAGTTGTGACGAATGCCTGCGCGCCCCGCGACCATGGGACGCAGGGCGCGCGGCGCTGATGTATTCGGGAAACGGGCGCAAACTGGTTCTGGCGCTGAAACATGGCGACCGGCAGGATATGGTGCGCCCCGCCGCCGTCTGGATGGCGCGCGCCGCGCAGCCGCTGCTGCGGCCCGACACGTTGATCGCGCCTGTGCCGCTGCATTGGCTGCGGCTGCTGAAGCGCCGGTATAATCAGGCGGCCCTGCTGGCGCGCGCCGTGGCGGGCGAGGTCGGCCGCCCGATCTGCCCCGATCTGCTGATTCGCCCCCGCGCCACGCCGTCCTTGGGCGGTTTGGGGCGCGATGCGCGGTTTGCCACACTGGAGGGGACGGTCCGCGTGCATCCAAGGCGGCGCATGCGCATGGCGGGGCGGCATATTCTGCTGGTGGACGACGTGATGACATCGGGCGCCACCTTTGCCGCGGCAACCGAGGCGTGCCTTGCGGCGGGGGCGGCGGGCGTTGATATTCTGGTACTGGCGCGCGCGGGCAAGGACGCCTAGATTTGCGGTCATGTCCGAAGCGAGGAGAGGCCCGCCATGCAACCCGTTGAGATCTATACATCGCCGCTTTGCGGTTTTTGCCACGCTGCCAAGCGGCTTTTGTCTCAAAAAGGTGTCAATTTCAGTGAAATCGACGTCGCGCGCCAGCCCGAGCGGCGCGCCGAGATGACACAGCGCGCCAAGGGTGGGCGGACCGTGCCGCAGATTTTCATCGGCGATACCCATGTCGGCGGGTGTGATGAGCTGTTCGCGCTGGAGCGGGCGGGCAAGCTGGACGCGCTGCTGGCGGCATGAAGGCCGCGCTGGTTCAGCTGTGCAGCGGGGATGATCCTGCGGCAAACCTGCCCGTCACGGTGGCCCTGATCGAGCAGGCCGTTGCGGCTGGTGCGGAGTTTGTCCTGACGCCCGAAGTGACAAATTGCGTCTCGTCCAGCCGGGCGCGCCAGATGGAGGTCCTGCGCCCTGAGGGCGAGGATATCACGCTGGCCGCGCTGCGCGATCTGGCGGCGGCGCGGGGAATATGGCTGCTGATCGGATCGCTGGCGTTGAAGACCACAGACCCCGGCGGGCGGTTTGCCAACCGGTCGTTCCTGATTGGCTCGGATGGGAATATCCGCGCGCGTTATGATAAAATTCATATGTTCGATGTCACAATCTCGGCCAGTGAAAGCTATCGCGAATCGGCCGGCTACCGCCCCGGCGCGCAGGCGGTGCTGGCGGATATGCCATGTGGCCCGCTGGGGATGACGATCTGTTATGACGTGCGCTTTGCGCATCTGTATCGCAATCTGGGCCGTGCCGGTGCGCGCATTCTGACCGTGCCGTCGGCGTTTTCGCCGGTCACGGGCGCCGCGCATTGGGAAACGCTGTTGCGTTCCCGCGCGATTGAAACCGGCGCCTATGTGCTGGCCCCGGCGCAAACCGGCACACACGCCGCCAGCAATGGCACGCCGCGCCGGACCTATGGCCATTCGCTGGCCGTATCGCCCTGGGGCGAGGTGCTGGCGGATGGCGGCACGGATCCGGGCGTGAGCTATGTTGATCTGGATATGGCCGAAGTGGCGCAAGCGCGCCGCCGCATCCCGGCGCTGATGCATGATGCGCCATATGGCGGCCCGTGATGGACGACACGCCGACAAATGCCCTTGCCGTCGCGCTGTTCAGCGAGATCCTGACGAATGATCAGTTGATCCGCAATCAGCTGACCCGCGTGTTGCCCAAGGGGATGGAGATCTCGCATTTTTCGGTGCTGAATCATCTGGCACGGGCCGGTGCCGAACGGTCGCCCGCTGAACTGGCGAAAAGCTTTCACGTGACGCGCGGCGCCATGACCAACACATTGCACCGGCTGGAATGGGCCGGATATGTCCATATCCGCCCCGATTGGGATGACGCGCGCCGCAAGCGGGTATCGATCAGCCCCGCAGGCCGCACCGCCCGCGAGGCGGCGATTTCGTCCATCACCCCGCTGATTTCCGAAGTCGTGTCCGAACTGGGCGAGGACAAGGTGCGCAGCGCCCTGCCGGTACTGCGCAGCCTGCGCGCCCGGCTGGGCAGCGACGCCTAGCTGGGTTTGCGGCTGGCGGTGACGTAATTCACGCTCAGGTCACGATCCGAGATCGACCATTTCCAGCTGATGGGATTGAACACGAACCCCTTGCGATCGACCGGCTCCAGCCCGGCCTGCCTCAGCAGGTCGTACAGCTCGTCCGGGGTGATGAATTTGGACCAGTCATGCGTGCCCTTGGGCAGCCAGCGCATCACATGTTCGGCGCCGATGATGGCCATGACATAGCTTTTCGGATTGCGGTTGAGGGTGGAGCAGACCTGCAATCCGCCGGGTTTCAACAGCTGGCGGCAGGCGGTCAGATAGGCCAGCGGATCGCTGACATGCTCGACCACTTCCATATTCAGGATGACATCAAACTGCTCGCCCGCCTCGGCCAGTGCCTCGGCCGTGGTGTGGCGATAGTCGATGTCCAGCCCCGACTGCCGGGCATGCAGGCGCGCGACGGGGATGTTGCGCTCGGCGGCATCGGCGCCGACCACATCGGCGCCCAGCCGCGCCATCGGTTCGGACAGCAGGCCGCCGCCGCAGCCGATATCCAGCAGGCGCAGCCCGGCGAAAGGCGCGTCCTGGCTCAGATCCCGGTCAAACTCGGCCGCGATCTGCCGGGTGATATAATCCAGCCTGCACGGGTTCATCAGGTGCAGCGGTTTGAACTTGCCGGCGGGATCCCACCATTCTTCGGCCATGGCCTGAAACTTGGCAACTTCGCCTTCGTCTATGGTGGATGCCGCCCTTTGCATTTCGCTCTCCCGTGTGATCAGTTGCGCCTTGGGCGCGTTGCCTTGTATCCTGCGCCTGCGGCATAACATAGGGCAGGCATGGATAAAATCTTGGGTCATAAGAGCGCAATCCAGTATCTGTACCCGCCGGTCGAGCCGTTTGACAGGCGGATGCTGGACGTGGGCGATGGCCACCGTGTTTATGTCGAACAGTCGGGAAACCCCGAGGGGCCTGCGGTCATCGTCTTTCACGGCGGGCCGGGGGGCGGATGCAGCCCGGCGATGCGGCGCTATTTTGACCCCGCCACATACCGGATCATCCTGTTCGACCAGCGCGGCTGCGGACGATCCACGCCGCACGCCTCGGTCGAGGCGAATACGACGTGGCATCTGGTCGATGACATCGAGTTGATCCGGCGCACGCTGGAGATTGAGCGATGGATCGTCTTCGGCGGCAGCTGGGGCGCCACGCTGGCGCTGATTTATGGCATCACCCACCCGGACCGCTGCGCGCATCTGGTGCTGCGCGGCGTGTTCACGATGACCCAGGCCGAGCTTGACTGGTTCTACGGCGGCGGCGCCGGGCGCTTCTGGCCCGAAACCTGGAACCGTTTTGCCGATCTGATCCCCCAGGACGAGCGCGGCGATATGATCGGCGCCTATCACAAACGTCTGTTTTCCGGCAATCTGCACACCGAAATCCTGCACGCCAAGGCGTGGAGCGGGTGGGAAAATGCGCTTGCCACGGTGCAGTCCAACGGCGCCGGCGGGGACAGCCCCGCTGATTACGCCCGCGCCTTTGCCCGGCTGGAGAATCACTACTTCACCCATGCCGGTTTTCTGGAACATGACGGATGGATCCTGTCCAACATGAGCAAGCTGGCGCAGGTGCCCGGCACGATCGTGCAGGGCCGCTTTGACATGATTTGCCCCCCCGGCACGGCTTATGAGCTGTCGAATGCGTGGCCGGGATGCCGTCTGCACATGATCCCGCTGGCCGGCCACGCCCTGTCCGAGCCCGGCATCAGCGCCGAGCTGGTGCGCGTCATGGATCGCCTGCGCAAGGGGTAAGCAGGCGGGGACATTAGGTAAAATTTTCCGCTTATCTATTTGTCAATATTTTGCGGTGCATGACTGTCTTCGGGAAACTGGAGACGAAAATGGTAGATAGCGACGGAACCGGCAGCGGCGACCCTGATAAGGCATCCTTTGATAACGGCGACGGTCCGCGCGAGGGAGAATTACCCCCTGCAAAAGGCGAAAGGCTGGTCGGGACGGACGAGCGAAACAAGCTGATTGGCGGAGACGGTGACGACACGATCAGCGGCCGGGGCGGGAGTGATTATATTCTGGGCCGCGATGGCAATGATCGCCTTTACGGCGATGACGGCAACGATCACATGAAAGGCGATGCCGGCCGCGACTACATGGAGGGCGGCGCCGGGAATGACCACATGGAGGGTGGCACCGAATCCGACACGATGCATGGTGGCACGGGTGCCGATACCATGGACGGCGGCACCGGCGATGACACGATTTATGGCGGTGACGACAACGACAGGATTTCGGGCGGCGCCGGGAATGACCGCCTTGACGGCGGCAGCGGCGACGACACCGTTGGCGGCGATGAGGGTAATGACGTGGTCCGCGGCGGCGACGGCGCTGACAAGGTGTGGGGCGGCGCTGGACATGATCAGCTGGATGGCGGTGCCGGCGATGATACGCTGGGCGGCGACGTTGGCGACGATACGCTGGATGGCGGCGCCGGCAATGATGAGCTGTGGGGCGACGAGGGCGCCGATCAGCTGACCGGCGGCGCCGGCAACGATACGATGTCAGGCGGCGCCGGCGGCGATACCTTTATCATTCGCGACGGTAACGGCCATGACATTGTTACCGATTTCGACGTCGAGCTGGATATTCTTGCCTTTGACATGACGGAAATCAGCCGCTTTCCGGATGCACAGGCCCGTATGGCGCAGGATGGGCCTGACACCGTATTCACATTTGACAACGGCGATACCGTTCGGCTGCAAAACGTCTCAAGGGACCAGTTGCGCCCGTCAAATGTGCAGTCCGTCGATGGACCGATCTGTCTGTGCGCGGGCACCATGGTCGAAACGCCGGATGGCCGCGTTGCAGTGGAACGGCTTCGCACCGGCGATCTGGTCGTGACCCAAGACGGGCCGCCCATGGCCGTGCGCCTGATCCTGCGCGAAACGCACCTGTTCAACTGCCGCGAGGATCGTGGGCGACCCATACTGATCGCACAGGGCGCATTGGGTGATAACCTTCCCCGACAGGATTTGCGCCTGTCGCCGCAGCACCGCGTGCTGATGGCAGACCGCGATGGTGACGCCGAATATCTTGTCCCGGCGGTCAAGCTGATCGGCCTGCGGGGTGTCCGCCGTATGCGCGGTGTCGCGACGGCGGAGTATTACAACATCCTGCTGGACAGCCATGCCATACTGGGCACCGCCGGGCTGGGCATCGAATCCCTTCTGGTCACCACGCGCAGCCTGCTGCGGCTGCCACCGGACATCCAGCGCCGATGGCTGGACCGGCCACGGATGCGGGCGGCACGGCAGATCCGCCGCGATCCCGCCGGGTTGTGCGGCGCCAGGTTTGCGCCGTTACACAGCCGGGCCGGAACCGCCGCCAGCCAATTACAGCCGCCGGGCGACCAGCCCGGACAGGTGCCCCGGCAGTAGGCACCCCGAATCCGCCTTGCGCTTTGGTTGCGGGAGGTGTAGACAGACCGGAATAGCGGCGCGCTTCGGGTCCAAACCGAAGCGTACCACCGGGTAATCGAACGGGCCGCGCGCCCGTTTTTTTGTGCTTGCCGACACATTCTGAGAAAGACTGATCTGACCGCCATGAATAACGACCTTATCGCCAAAGCCGCCATTGATCGCCGCATGGCCGGAATCATCACTCCCGTGATCGAGGATCTGGGGTTTGAGTTGGTGCGCGTGCGGCTGATGGGCGGCAAATATCACACGCTGCAAATCATGGTCGAACGCCCCGAGGGCGGCATCGAGGTGGATGACTGCGCGCGCGTCAGCACCGCCGTCAGCGCCACGCTGGATGTCGAGGATCCGCTGGCCGAGCCCTACACGCTTGAGGTGTCCAGCCCCGGTATCGACCGCCCGCTGACCCGGCTCAAGGATTTCGAGGCGTTCGAGGGCTATGAGGCCAAGATCGAGACGAACGACCTGATCGACGGGCGCAAACGGTTCAAGGGAATGCTGGCCGGCGTTGAAGGCACCGAAGTGCTGATCAACGTCGAGGAAGGCACCATCGGCCTTGAATTTGACTGGCTGGCCGACGCCAAGCTGGTGCTGACCGACGATCTGATCAAGGAAATGCTGCGCCAGCGCAAAGCCGCGGGCGCGCTGAACGGTGGCGACATCGACGAAACAAATTTTGACGAAATCCAGACTGACACCGGTTCTGAGGAGGACTGAAACCCATGGCAATCACATCCGCAAACCAGCTTGAGCTGTTGCAAACAGCCGAGGCCGTGGCCCGCGAAAAGATGATCGACCCCGGTCTGGTGGTCGAGGCGATGGAAGAATCGCTCAGCCGCGCGGCGAAATCGCGCTATGGTGCCGAAATGGACATCCGCGTGTCCATCGACCGCAAGACAGGCCGCGCCACGTTCACCCGCGTGCGCACCGTGGTCGCCGATGACGAGGTCGAAAACTATCAGGCCGAATTCACCGTCAAGGAAGCCAAGCAATACATGGCCGATCCGCAAATCGGCGACGAATTCGCCGAAGAGGTGCCGCCGGTCGAGATGGGCCGAATCGCCGCACAATCGGCCAAGCAGGTGATCCTGCAAAAGGTCCGCGAAGCCGAGCGTGACCGCCAGTTCGAGGAATTCAAGGACCGCGCCGGCACCATCATCAACGGTCTGGTCAAGCGCGAGGAATACGGCAACGTCATCGTCGACGTGGGCCGCGGCGAAGCCATCCTGCGCCGGAACGAGAAAATCGGCCGCGAGGCCTATCGCCCCGGCGACCGCATCCGCTGCTATATCAAGGACGTGCGCCGCGAGCAGCGCGGCCCGCAGATTTTCCTGAGCCGCACCGCGCCGGAATTCATGGCCGAGCTGTTCAAGATGGAAGTGCCGGAAATCTATGACGGCATCATCGAGATCAAGGCCGTGGCCCGCGACCCCGGCAGCCGCGCCAAGATCGCTGTGATCAGCTATGACGGCTCGATCGACCCGGTCGGCGCCTGCGTGGGTATGCGCGGCAGCCGCGTTCAGGCCGTGGTGAACGAGCTTCAGGGCGAGAAGATCGACATCATCCCGTGGAATGACGATCAGCCGACGTTCCTGGTGAACGCGCTGCAACCGGCCGAAGTGACCAAGGTGGTTCTGGACGAGGAAGCCGGCAAGATCGACGTCGTCGTGCCCGAGGAACAGCTGAGCCTGGCCATTGGCCGCCGCGGCCAGAACGTGCGCCTTGCCAGCCAGCTGACCGGTCTGGACATCGACATCATGACCGAGGCCGAAGACAGCCAGCGCCGCCAGAAGGAATTCGAGGAGCGCACCGCGCTGTTCATGGAGAACCTCGATCTGGACGAATTCTTTGCCCAGCTTCTGGTATCCGAAGGCTTCACCAATCTTGAAGAGGTCGCGTATGTCGATCTGGACGAGCTGATGGTGATCGACGGCATCGACGAGGATACCGCGCAGGAGCTTCAGGCCCGCGCCCGCGACATCATCGAAGCCAAGGCCAAGGCCGCGCTGGACAAGGCGCGCGAGTTGGGTGTCGAGGACAGCCTGGTTGAATTCGAGGGACTGACACCCCAGATGGTACTTGCGTTGGCCGAGGATGGTGTAAAAACCCTGGAGGATTTCGCAACCTGCGCCGATTGGGAATTGGCCGGCGGCTGGACCGTTCAGGACGGCGAGCGCGTCAAGGACGAAGGCCTGCTCGAGGCATTCGAGGTGTCGCTGGAAGAAGCGCAGGACATGGTCATGACGGCGCGCGTCATGCTGGGTTGGGTCGATCCCACCGAACTGGCCGACGACGCCGATGAAGACGGCCTTGAGGAGGAGTCCGAAGCCTGATCGCAGGCTTCGGATGTATCAGATGGGCCGCGGTGGGCATCCCAAAGACCATGAAAATGGTCCCGAGCGTAAATGCATCGCCACGGGTGAGGTGCAGCCGAAATTCGGGTTGATCCGGTTCGTCATCGGGCCGGAGGGGCAGATCGCCCCCGACCTGATGGAAAAACTGCCGGGCCGTGGTATTTGGGTCGCGGCCGACCGCGCGGCGCTGGACAAGGCGGCGACAAAGGGCCTGTTTTCCCGCGCCGCCAGGCAGCCCGTTCAGGTGCCCGATGGGCTGACCGACTGGGTCGAATCCCTTCTGGCGCAGCGGGTGGTCAACCTGATCAGCCTTGCCCGCAAGGGCGGACGGGCCATTTCGGGCTATGAAAAGGTAAAGGCCAGTCTGGACAAGGAAGAGGCCGAAGTTTTGATACAGGCCAGCGACGGGTCAGAGCGGGGCAAGTCCAAGCTCAGCACACCGCATTACGGCAATTTCATCGGCTGGCTGACCGCCGATGAGCTGGGACAGGCCTTCGGGCGACAAACCACGATCCATGCAGCACTGTCTGCTGGCGGTTTGACGCAACGTGTTGTAGAGGAAGCGGCAAGGCTCAAGGGCCTGCGCGTTTCGGACGATGGCAGCGGCCATCGGAAAGGGAAGAAGACCAAATGAGCGACAACGACGGAAAGAAGACATTGGGTGTTCGTGGCGGTCCGCGTGCGGGCAACGTGAAGCAAAGCTTCAGCCATGGCCGGACCAAGAACGTCGTGGTGGAAACCAAGCGCAAGCGCGTTGTTGTGCCCAAGCCGGGTGCAGGCAACATGGCGGGCGCTGGCAAACCCGCGCCCATTGGTGACCCCTCCAAACGCCCCGCAGGCATCTCCGACGCGGAGATGGAGCGCCGGATGAAGGCGCTTCAGGCCGCCAAGGCCCGCGAAGGCGAGGATGCCGCGCGCCGTGCTGCCGAAGAAAAGGAACGCGAGGAAGAGCGCCAGCGCCGCCGCGAAGAGGCCGAGGCCAAGGAGCGTGAAGAGCAGGAGCGTATCGAGGCGCTGAAAGCCAAGGCCGAAGAGGACGAGCGGCAGCGCCGCGCTGCCGAGGACGCAGCCAAGCAGGCCGCCGCCCCGTCCGAGCCGGATGCCGCACGCGTCGCGCCGCGCGGTGGCCCCGCGCCCACATCGACCCCGCGCAAGCAGGACCGCGAGAACGAGACCAAGCGCCCCGCCAAGGGCAAGGGCATGGGCGAGGACAGCCGCCGCTCGGGCAAGCTGACGCTGAATCAGGCGCTTTCGGGTGGCGAAGGCGGCCGCCAGAAATCCATGGCCGCAATGAAGCGCAAGCAGGAACGCAATCGCCAGAAGGCGATGGGCGGCCAGCAAGAGCGCGAAAAGATTATCCGCGACGTTCAGCTGCCCGAAACCATCGCCGTGGCCGAACTGGCCAACCGCATGGCCGAGCGTGTGGCCGACGTGGTCAAGGCGCTGATGAACAACGGCATGATGGTCACGCAAAATCAGGCGATCGACGCCGACACTGCCGAACTGATCATCGAGGAATTCGGCCACCGGGTCGTGCGCGTCTCTGACGCCGACGTGGAGGACGTTATCGCCAAGGTCGAAGACAAGCCCGAGGACATGAAGCCGCGTCCGCCGGTCATCACCATCATGGGCCATGTCGACCACGGCAAGACGTCCCTGCTGGACGCCATCCGCGATGCCAAGGTTCAGACCGGCGAAGCGGGCGGAATCACGCAACATATCGGTGCCTACCAGGTCAAAACCGCGGGTGGTTCTGTGCTGTCCTTCCTTGATACGCCCGGTCACGCCGCGTTCACGTCGATGCGCTCGCGCGGTGCCGAAGTGACTGATATCGTCGTGCTGGTGGTTGCCGCCGACGATGCCGTCATGCCGCAGACCATCGAGGCGATCAACCACGCCAAGGCGGCCAAGGTGCCGATGATCGTGGCGATCAACAAGATCGACAAGCCTGCCGCGAACCCGCAAAAAGTGCGGACAGATCTGCTTCAGCACGAAATCGTGGTCGAGGCGATGTCGGGCGATGTGCAGGACGTCGAAGTCAGCGCCAAAACCGGCGCCGGGCTGGATAACCTGCTGGAGGCGATCGCGCTTCAGGCCGAGATCCTTGAACTCAAGGCAAACCCGAACCGCGCCGCCGAAGGCGCCGTGATCGAGGCGCAGCTTGATGTGGGCCGCGGTCCCGTCGCGACGGTTCTGGTCCAGAAGGGCACATTGCGCCAAGGCGATATCTTTGTCGTGGGCGAACAGTACGGCAAGGTGCGCGCGCTGATCAATGACAAGGGCGAGCGCGTCAAAGAGGCCGGCCCCTCGGTCCCGGTCGAGGTTCTGGGCATCAACGGCGCACCTGCGGCGGGCGATGTTCTGAACGTCGTCGATACCGAAGCGCAGGCGCGCGAGATTGCGCAGTACCGCTCGAACGCGGCCAAGGAAAAGCGTGCGGCAGCCGGCGCGGCCGTGACGCTGGACCAGCTGATGGCGCAGGCCAAGGAAGACAAGAATATCGCCGAAATGGCCATTCTTGTGAAGGCAGACGTCCAGGGCTCGGCCGAGGCAATCACGCAGGCGATGGAGAAGATCGGCAACGAAGAGGTGCGCGTTCGCGTCATCCATTCGGGCGTCGGTGCCATCACCGAAAGCGATATCAGCCTTGCCGAAGCGTCGGGCGCGCCTGTTCTGGGCTTCAACGTCCGGGCCAATGCACCTGCACGCCAAAGCGCGAACCAGAAGGGTGTGGAGATCCGGTATTATTCGGTGATCTACGATCTGGTTGACGACGTGAAAGCGGCCGCATCGGGCCTGCTCAGCAACGAGATCCGCGAGAAGTTCATCGGATACGCCAAGATCAAGGAAGTCTTCAAGGTCACTGGCGTCGGCAACGTGGCGGGCTGTATCGTCACCGAAGGCATCGCGCGCCGCTCTGCCGGTGTGCGCCTGCTCCGCGACGATGTTGTGATCCACGAGGGCACGCTGAAAACGCTCAAGCGTTACAAGGACGAGGTCAAGGAAGTCCAGTCCGGTCAGGAATGCGGCATGGCGTTCGAACGCTATGAGGATATCCGCGCCGATGACGTGATCGAAATCTTTGAGCGCGAAGAAATCGTTCGCACGCTGGACTGATCTTCGGACGCGATAGACTATTGAGAAGGGCGCCTGTAGCGGGCGCCCTTTCTCTATTCAATGCTGTGCGGGTGGATTACAGCCAGTCGCGCAGGATCGGGATCAGCGGTATGTCGGCCGGCGGCATCGGATAGTTTCGCAGATCATTCGCCCGCACCCATTTCAGCGCCTGCCCCTCGCGCCCCTGCACGATACCGTCCCATTTGCGGCAGGCAAACAGCGGCATCAGCAGATGGAAACCCTCATAGGAGTGGCTGGCAAAGGTCAGCGGGGCAAGGCAGCTGGCCCATGTGTCAATGCCCAGCTCCTCGTGCAATTCACGGATCAGCGCGGCCTCGGGCGTCTCATTCGGCTCGACCTTGCCGCCCGGAAACTCCCACAGGCCGGCCATGGATTTCCCCTCGGGCCGCTGCGCCAGCAGGACGCGCCCATCAACATCGATGAGCACGACCGCAGATACCAGAACCACCTTCACGAGCGATAGTCGGCGTTGATGTCGATATAGCCATGCGTCAGATCGCAGGTCCAGACGCGCGCGGTTCCGCCGCCCAGCCCCAGATCGACATGGATCGTCAGCTCAGCCTGTTTCATATAGGCGGCGGCGCGATCCTCGTCATAGTCGGGGCTGACCCAGCCGTTTTCGGCCACCTTGATATCGCCAAACGAAATGGCCAGCGTATCGCGGTCGGCCCGCGCGCCGGATTTGCCGATGGCCATGACCACGCGGCCCCAGTTCGGATCCTCGCCCGCGATGGCGGTTTTCACCAGCGGGGAATTGGCAATCGCCTTGGCGTGGCGATGCGCGTCCGCGTCGCTGGCGGCGCCGGTGACGGATACCTCGACCAGTTTGGTCGCGCCTTCGCCGTCGCGGACGACCTGCTGCGCAAGGTCCAGCATCACGCGCCGCAACGCTTCCATAAAGCCGATGGAATGTTCGGTGATCTGAACGCCCGAGGCGCCGGTCGCCCCGACCAGCAGCGTGTCGGACGTCGATGTGTCGCTGTCGACCGTGATGCAGTTGAACGTCGTGCGGTTCAGCGCGGATACCATGGATTGCAGCACCGGTTGCGGCACCGCGGCATCGGTAAAGATATAGACCAGCATCGTGCCCATATCCGGCTCGATCATGCCGGAGCCTTTGGCGATGCCGGCGATCTTGACGGTTTTGCCGTCAATCTCGACCTCGGTTGTCGACCCTTTGGGGAAGGTGTCGGTGGTCATGATGGCGCGCGCGGCGCCTTCAATGCCATCCTCGCGCAGCGCGCCGGTCAGATCGCCAAGGCAGGCAATGATGCGCTCGTGCTTCATCGGCTCGCCGATCACGCCGGTCGAGGAGGAAAAGACCCGGTGAACCGGAATCGCCAGCGCATCCGAGACACCCGCGGTCACGGCCTGCACGGATTCGACACCGAAGCGCCCGGTAAAGGCGTTGGAATTGCCCGAATTTACGATGATCGCCGCGCCCTCGTCGCCGCTGCGGCCGATCTTGGACTGGCAGTCCAGAACCGGCGCAGAGCGGGTGGAGGAGCGGGTGAACACCCCCGCCACGGTGCTGCCGGGCGCCAGATGCGCCAGCATGACATCGGTGCGCCCGCTATAGCGCACGCCGGCGGCCGTGCTGGCGAAACGGACGCCTTCGATAACCGGCATGTCCGGAAAGGCAGCGGGCGCCAGCGGCGAGACGGAGGTGATTTTTGCCACGTTCGATTACTCTTCCAAAATGTCGATCTGGTTCAGAACTTCGGGGTCCAGCGCATCGCCGGCCGCGCGGTCGATATCGCCCGCCTCTGTCAGCTCGGTAATGCGGTCCTCAATGGCCTGCTGGCGCAGGGCGTCCTCGATTTCGGGGCGCAGTTCGTCGATCGTGGGCGCATCCTTGACGCGGGTTTCGTTCAGCTTGATCACGTGCCAGCCAAATTGCGTTTGCACCGGATCGCTGACGTTTCCCGGCTCCATGTTGGCCACGGCGTCCTGAAATGGCTGCACCATCATGCCATCGCTGAACCATCCCAGATCGCCGCCGCTGGGGCCGGACGGGCCTGTTGAATTGTCCCGCGCCAGCAGCCCGAAATCAGCGCCACCGCGCGCCTCTTCTGCCAGTTTTGCGGCCTCTTCTTCGGTTTCGACCAGAATATGCGCCGCCTTGTATTCGACCACGCTGTCACTGTTCATGTAGTTTTCGCTGAAATAGGCCTGAACAGCCTCGTCTGTGACGACATCCTCGATCACGTCGGCCATTTCATCGGTCGACATCAAGGCACGGCGCTCGTTGTCCAGCACCAGCTCGGCGCGGCGGTTCAATGCACCGTCGCGGGCGTTTGCCAGCAGGGTCTGCTGTACCAGCTGATCCAGAATCCCGACATAGAGGACATCGGCAGGCACGTCTGCGAATTGCTCGGGCAGGCCGGCGCGCAGCACCAGCATATGACCCAGCAGGATATCGGTGCCGCCAACGGTGGCGACCACCGTGTCGATGGTGGGCGCCGTGTCATCGGCCAGGACCGGCGCGGTTCCGACGGCCCCCATCAGCAGGGCGGTGGCGGCAATCGGTTTGAGACGGTCGAACATTCGGCAGATCCTTTGCATTTGGTCGGTTGAGGCCGCGCACGGGGGCGCGACGTTGACACTTAGCCAGCAGGCCCTTACATCGCCTGTCAATACAGGCTTTCCCGCTGATACCTTGCCCGATGTAGGGGCGCAATGGAAACGGGGCAAGCCTTCGCCAAGGCGCAGAGCAGATCACAAACGGGATTGAGATTAAACATGCTGGGTATTCGCACCGTCGCCCGTAAGGTTTTCGGCACACCGAACGACCGCAAGGTCAAGGCAACGCGCCCTCTGGTCGACAAGATCAACGCGCTGGAGCCCGAGATCGAGGCGCTGGACGACGACGGCATCATGGCCAAGACAAACGAGCTGCGCAAACGCGCGCAGAGCGGCGAATCGCTGGATGCGCTGCTGCCCGAGGCGTTTGCAAACTGCCGCGAGGCGGCGCGCCGGTCGCTGGGACTGCGCGCGTTCGACGTGCAGCTGATGGGCGGCATCTTCATGCATCAGGGCAACATTTCCGAGATGAAGACCGGCGAGGGCAAGACGCTGGTTGCCACCTTCCCCGCCTATCTGAACGCGCTGACCGGCAAGGGCGTGCACATCGTCACCGTCAACGATTATCTGGCCAAGCGCGACGCCGAATGGATGAGCGCGGTCTTTGGCGCGCTGGGAATGACCACCGGTGTCGTCTACCCGCAGCAGCCCGAGGATGAGAAACAGCGCGCCTACGCTTGTGACGTGACCTATGCCACGAATAACGAGCTGGGCTTTGACTATCTGCGCGACAATATGAAATCCGAGCTGACCCACATGAGCCAGCGCGGCCACAACTTTGCCATCGTGGACGAGGTGGACAGCATCCTGATCGACGAGGCGCGCACGCCTCTGATCATTTCAGGCCCCGCGCAGGACCGCAGCGATCTGTACCTGACCATCGACAAGCTGATCCCCGAGCTGAAGGATGAACATTTTACCATCGACGAAAAGGCGCGCAGCTGCACCTTTACCGATGAGGGTAACGAGTTTCTGGAAACCCTACTGGTCGAACGCGGCGTTCTGCCCCAGGATCAATCGCTCTATGATCCCGAAAGCACGACCATCGTGCATCACGTCAATCAGGGTCTGCGCGCGCACAAGCTGTTCCAGAAGGACAAGGATTACATCGTCCGCGACGGCGAGGTGGTGCTGATCGACGAATTCACCGGTCGCATGATGACCGGCCGACGCCTGTCCGACGGTCTGCATCAGGCCATCGAGGCCAAGGAAGGCGCCAATATCCAGCCCGAGAACGTGACGCTGGCGCAGGTGACGTTCCAGAACTATTTCCGCCTGTATGACAAGCTGGCCGGCATGACCGGCACCGCCTCGACCGAGGCCGAGGAATTTGCCGAAATCTACGGTCTGGGCGTCGTCGAGGTGCCCACCAACCGCCCCATCGCGCGCATCGACAAGGATGACGCCGTGTTCCGCACCACGGCGGAAAAATACAAGGCCGTGATCGAGGAAATCAAGGAAGCGAATGCCAAGGGCCAGCCCACGCTGGTCGGCACCACGTCGATTGAAAAATCCGAAATGCTCAGCCAGATGCTGACCGATGCGGGCATCACCCACAACGTCCTGAACGCGCGCCAGCACGAGAAAGAGGCGCAGATCGTCGGCGACGCGGGCAAGCTGGGCGCCGTGACAATCGCCACCAACATGGCGGGGCGCGGCACCGACATCAAACTGGGCGGCAATATCGACATGAAGATCCTTGAGGCGATCAATGCCGACCCGGACGGCGACCCCGCCGAAATCCGCGCCCGGATCGAAGAAGGCCACAAGACCGAGGAGCAGGCGGTCAAGGATGCCGGCGGTCTGTTCGTTCTGGCGACCGAACGGCATGAAAGCCGCCGCATCGACAACCAGCTGCGCGGCCGGTCGGGCCGTCAGGGCGATCCGGGGCAATCGTCGTTTTTCCTGTCACTGGACGACGACCTGATGCGCATCTTCGGCTCCGAACGGCTGGAGAAGGTGCTGGCCGGCCTTGGCATGAAAGAGGACGAGGCGATCATTCACCCATGGGTGAACAAATCGCTGGAGCGCGCGCAGGCCAAGGTCGAGGGCCGCAACTTTGACATCCGCAAACAGCTGCTGAAATTCGACGACGTCATGAACGAACAGCGCAAGGTGATCTTCAAGCAGCGCCTTGATATCATGCGCGCCGCCGACCTGAGCGACATCGTCAAGGACATGCGCGGCGAGGTGATCGACGATCTGGTCGATCAGTACATGCCGCCCAAGACCTACGCCGATCAGTGGGACATGGAAGGTCTGCACGAGGCCGTCATAGACGCACTGAACATGAACCTGCCCGTGCAGGCATGGGCGGACGAAGAGGGCGTCGACGACGAGCAGATCAGCGAGCGGATCGAGAAGCACGCCAACGAAATGATGGCGAAAAAGGCGGTCGATTTCGGCGCGGCCAACATGCGCCTGATCGAAAAGCAGCTGCTTTTGCAGACCATCGACAGCAAATGGCGCGACCACCTGTTGATGCTGGAGCATCTGCGCAGCGTCGTCGGCTTCCGCGGCTATGCGCAGCGCGATCCGCTGAACGAATATAAAAACGAGGCGTTCCAGCTGTTCGAAACGATGCTGGACACCCTGCGCCAGGACGTCACGCGCAAGCTGGCGCAGGTCCAGCCGATGCCGCAGGCCGACCAGGAGGCGATGCTGCAAAAGATGCGGCAGGAACGTGCGGCGCTGGAATCCCAGGCAGACGCAGCCACCCCGCGCGAGGATGGACGCCCCACCGCACACACCACGCAAGAGGCGCCGCTGCCGGGCTTTGACGAAAACGATCCGGCCACATGGGGCGATCCGGGCCGCAACACGGCCTGCCCTTGCGGGTCGGGCCAGAAGTTCAAGCATTGCCACGGGCGCTTGGCCTGACGCGTCATAACCAATTCAGGCGGCCGCCGGGCGGCCTGAATGACTCCGCACCGCTGCCATATGACCGCCGCTATTGGCCTGTAGGGTTTTCCGTGTAACCCGTTTTGAGTTGTGTGGAGAGTTTAGATGCAGAAAATCAGAATGTTCGCGATTGGGTGCGGCACGCTGGCGCTCGCCTTGGGGGCCGGCCATTTCATGCAACTCGCCAAATCGCCAAAAACCGCTGCCGCGACACCGGTCGCGCAACAGCCCGACATTGCGGCGGTTCGGCCTGCCCCGGCGGATGGCGCGCTGGATCTGAAATCCATCGAAATGACATCGGCAACCCCCACGCCGCCCGGTGACGCACAGGCGCCTGCCGGACTGCCCGCACTGCCCGAGGGCACAGTGCGGGAGGCCGCGCTGGGCGATGCCACCGCGACAATGAGCGACGCGCTGCCGCGCGAAGTGGTCGCGCCCAGCCTGACCTGCGATTATGCCCTGACGGCAGACACCGCGCCTGGCGCCATGGTGGCGCTGTCGCTGGATGCGCCTTGTGCGAAAAGCGAACGGTTTACGCTGCACCATAACGGCCTGATGTTTACACAGGTGACGGATGAGGGCGGTCATGCGTCCATGCTGGTGCCGGCATTGGCGTCCGCGGCTGTTTTCATCGCCGCCTTTCCCAACGGCGAAGGCGCGGTTGCCAGCGTCGATGTGGAAAGCGTCGATTACTATCAGCGCGTTGTCGTGCAATGGCAGGGCAACAGCGGCGTGCAGTTGCACGCGCTGGAATTTGACGCCGAAATGGGCAGCGACGGCCATGTCTGGTCGGGCGCGCGGCGCGATGTCGCCGCTGCGGCGGATGGCAACCGTGGGTTCATGACGCTGCTGGGTGACGCAGATCAGCCGGACGCGCTGTTGGCCGAGGTCTATACATTTCCCAGCCGCCTCAAGGGTCGTGATGGCAATGTCGCGCTCAGCGTCGAGGCCGAAGTCACCCAAGGCAACTGCGCTCGCGACATCGAGGCGCAAGCGCTGCAAACTCAGCCCGGTGGCACGCTCAGGGTGCAGGAACTGACGCTGGCGATTCCCGAATGTGACGCGGTAGGCGATTTTCTGGTGTTGAAAAACCTGCTGAATGACCTCACCATCGCGCGCAACTGAATTTCAGCGTCCGAGGTTCCCTGATGACAAGTCTGCGTGCGGCGATTTTCGCCGCACTTACAATATGTTGCACCGGTACGCTTGCCGCCGCCCAGGATGTCACGCTGACATCGCGCGATGGCGATGTCGAGATTTCAGGCAACCTTCAGGGATTTGACGGTGAATTTTACCGCGTCGAGACCATTTACGGCGAACTCACGATCGACGGGTCCGGCGTTCTGTGCGAAGGCCCCGGATGCCCGAACCTGAACGCCTATGTCGCCGAAGTGACGATCTCTGGTGCGCCGACCATTGGCCGCGTCCTGATGCCGGCCCTGATCGAGGCATTCGCCCTGCGCCAGGGGCTGGAGCTGTCGCGCGAAACGGGGTCGGGTCTTGGCGCGACCTTCACGCTCAGCGATCCGGATGGCGGGCAGGCGCGTGGCCGGTTTCATCTGCGCCTGACCAATACCGACGAAGGCTTTGCCGATCTGCTGGCGGGCGAGGCAGAGATTGTCATGTCCCTGCGCGAAGTGACCCGAGACGAGGCAATTCGCGGCCGCGAGGCCGGGCTGGGCGATCTGCGCGATGCCCGGCGCAGCCGCGTTCTGGCGCTGGATGCGCTGGTGCCGCTGGTTTCCGCAGGCAATCCGGTGACGACAATCACCACGCCGCAACTGGCCAAGGTGCTGTCCGGGGACATCGCGGACTGGGTCGCGCTGGGCGGGGCAGACGCGCCCATTGCGGTGCATCTGCACGCGGCCGATACCGGGCTGGGCCAGACCACCGAGCGCCAGATGCTGACCGACGGCGCCGACGGGTTTGCGCCGGACGCCACCCGCCACGCGGATGGCGAGGCGCTGGCGCAGGCCGTGTCACAAGACCCTTTTGCGCTGGGCATCGGCAGCCGTTCGGAAAAGGGGCTGACATTCGAGCTGGCCCTGACCGGTGATTGCGGATTTGGAATTCAGGCGACACGCCGCGCTGTCAAAACCGAGGATTACCCACTGACCGCGCCCATGTTTTTGTACCTGCCCGCGCATCGGCTGCCCAAACTGGTGCGCGAATTTCTGGTCTTTACCCGCGAGCCGGCCGCGCAACTGGTTATCCGCCGTGCGGGATTCGTCGATCAGCTGCCCGAAGAAATCGAGATCGACGCCCAAGGTGACCGGTTTGCCAATGCCGTGCTGCGCGCAGGCGGCGACGTGACGCTGGCCGATTTGCAGCGTATGGTTCAGGTTCTGCGCCCGCTCAAACGCCTGACCACCACCTTTCGGTTCGAGCCGGGGTCGATCCGGCTTGACCCACAATCGCGGTCAAACGTCGATAGCCTGGCGCGCGCGCTGGAAAGCGGATTTTATGACGGCCGGCAACTGGTTTTTGTAGGCTTTTCGGACGGCGAAGGGCCCGCCTCGGGCAATCGCGCCATCGCGCTGGGACGCGCCGACGCGGTGCGCAACGCTGTCGTAAAGGCCGCCGAAACAGCGCAGCTTAACCGGCTGAAGCTGGAAACCGAAGCGTTCGGCGAAGCGATGCCGATGGCTTGCGATGACAGCGAATGGGGTCGCCGCGCAAACCGCCGCGTAGAAATCTGGATGCGGTAAGCAGACTCGCCCAACCAGATACGCGCGGCGCCCGGCGGCGCGGATGGGATTTGGGTATTTACACCAAGAAAAGCCAAGACGGCCTTCATCTTGGTCAAAATACTCCTGCCGGAGGGGTACACTGGTGCCATGTGGATTCGGCCAATTGGCGTCAGGACGTTCCACCGGTTTAAACCTGGCTTAACTCCAGTGCGTTACGTTTCCCATGTGGCTCCAGCTGGAGCCGGAAAATGTTGTGACCGAGTGTTGACGGGAGGGTGGATATTATGCGGGTTGCGAAATGGCGATGGAAATGGCCTCTGGCTGCTGAAGCGCCCAGATGGCGGCGGACAGTGGTCCTATCAGTACTCACTTTACGGACGGCGCAAGGAGTTGGGGCTGGGCTCGCTCAGGGAGAAGACGCTTCGCGACGCGCGTATCGCTGCAGAAGAGGTGAGACGTGATCTTGGGGAGGGGCGCGACCTTCGCGCCCTCACTTTTGAGAAGCGATTTCATCTCTGCAGCGATCTGCTTGGTAAGTAACTGCTTCGCCATTCCTTTTCTCCTGTATGTGTTCAGACGCAAGAGATAGGGGAACGCGGTTAAACCAAGATTTAAGACGCTGTTGCCGTAAAGATTATCGTAGCGTTCCGTAATATTTACGGTTCGAGAGGGGGGCATGGGTCACCCCTGGGTTTCGCCTTGAATGCGCCAAACACGTGCATTGCAACGGCGTAGTGAGCCGCTCTCCCGCGACTTGGAGGAACGTCGTCGTGTATCGAGGGCCTGATGAACACCATATGGTTCAAAAGCGGCACCTTTTGGGGCCAAGCTGTTGAATTCTGAGAAGAATTGACCCAGCTTTCCGAAACGCCTTGACCCACTGGTATCAATTATTTCATCAACTTTTCATGATGTGCCCGTGCAAATCTCCCATTGCCGCATCATGGTTAGGGTCGGGTAACAGCTTTTCCCACGTTTCAAGTATCTGCGCGGCCCACCTGCCAGACGGGCAGGGTTTGGCCCAGTCGCCGTCATAAATCAAAAGCCGCCCACCGGGCCGCAATATGCGGAACCAATCATCGAATGCTTCTGCGGGGTCCGTCAGGGTCCAGACCAGACAACGGCACAGGATCGCATCATAGCTGCCATCCGGCTCCATGGTCTGACCGGCATCAGCATGCAAAAACCGCAAGCGCGTCTTGTCCGCATGTTTGGCCTTTGCCACTACAAGCATTGCTTCGAAGAAATCCAGCGCCGTCACCTCATGCCCCAGATTATGCACCAGTTGTGTGATCTCGCCGGTTCCACAGGCAAGTTCCAGCACCTGTTGACGCGATCATTTCGGTTGAACATCCGTACCTCATAAATTTTGGCAAGGGCGGGAGTTGCACTCAGAAGGATAAAGGCAAAAAGAAATGGTCTCATGGATTACTCCTCAAGACAGCAGAAACGAAACAGGATGGCGTCATCGATAGGATCACGCAGCGTGGTTGCGCGGACACGAAATATTGTGGCAATGCGTCGGGCCACTTCCTGACGGGGCAATCTCGCCTGCGGATCATTATTCAGCATGACCGAGCCTTTAGCACGCGGCACCAATGCAGCCATCAAGCGGAGCAGCATCGGTGGCATCCGCATGGCCATCCGCGTGGCGGAACTGGCCCGCGCCGGGCGCGGCTATGAGGGTTGGTGGCGGGCGCTGGACTGGGTAAGCGATGGGCTGATGATGGGCGGAATGCTGCGAGAGGTTGAGGTGACGGCGGTGATGCCGAAAATGCGACCGTGGCGCTGACGTGCGCGACGATCTCATCGGAAACCAATCCTTGCCAAATGGCATGTAACCTATATATATGTGCCAAGGGAGATTTGCCATGCAGTTTGCCACGATCGAACCCACCGCGTCCCGCCCGGACCTTCCCGCCATCACGCACGAGGAGGCGGCCGCCCTCGCGCGCACCACGGTGAACCTGTTCCGCGTCTGGCATCTCAGCGATATCGAGGCCCGCACGCTGCTGGGCGATATGGCTCAGCGCACATGGGCGCGCTGGAAAGAAGGCAGCATCGGCCGGATCGACCGTGACCTGCGGGCGCGCATGGCGATCCTCATGGGGATTCACAAAGGTCTGCGCTATCTCTTCACCGATCCTGCGCGCGGTTATGACTGGATCAGAAAACCGAACGCGGCCTTCAACGGTCAAAGCGCACTCGACGTCATGATGCGCGGCGAGATCACCGATCTGATCGACCTGCGCAGCTATCTGGATGCCGAGCGCGGCGCGTGGTGACAGCGCCGGTACGCCCGGTGATCTGGCCGCGCAGCGTCCGGATCATCCGCTCGATCTATCCGCCGATTGACCTGTTCGAGGATATCGCGGATCCGGCGGATTGGGAGGCATTGGCCTCGGCCGAGGCCAAGTTCAATCCACGCATCCGTGACAGCATCGGTGATCTGGCAAAGGTCCCGCTGGTCCGACGCGTCACCGGGCCCGGCGCAAGCTGGGTCATGGCTCCCTTTGTCCATTGCTCGCCGTTGCGGCCCGGACGGTTCTCCGATGGAACGTTTGGGCTGTACTATGCGGGCGACAGCACCGAGGTGGCGATCGCCGAGACCATCCACCACCATACGAAAACCATGCTGGCCACAGAGGAATCTCCCGGTTGGACATCGCAGTTCCGCGAGTTGATCGGGTCTGTCGATGCCGAATTTGACGACGTCACCGGGATGGCCGACCTGCTGGATCCCGACGACTACGCCGCATCGCAGCTTTTTGGCGCCCAGCGCCGCGCGGCAGGCTCCGATGGCATCACCTGGCCCAGCGTGAGGTTTGCGGGCGGCAACTGCATCGCCGCATTCTGGCCGGATGTGGTGCCGATCCCAACGCAAGGCGCGCATTTCGCTTATCACTGGAATGGCAGCGCAGTCGATTACGTCAAGAGGCTGGATACCGGGAAGATCATGAGCGTGGTGACCTGCCCCCCGCGAAATCCCTCATCATGATGTAGAGTCTGCGCCAAGTTTGAAGGAGCAGACGAATGCGAAAGAGCCGTTTCACCGAGGCGCAAATCATCGGGATGCTCAAGGAGCAAGAGGCGGGCATGCCGGTGGCCGAGATGTGCCGCAGGCATGGGCTGAGCCCGGCGACATTTTACAAGCTCAAGTCCAAGTATGGCGGGGTAATCTCCCCATTTTTAACGGGGTCCATGCGTAGAATTCACGCGGCCATTTTCAGTTTCTGGGCGGGTGTGATGCCGCCGATGCCCATGTTCGGGCGATCGTTGTTGTAGTCCAGAGGCATTGTGTGGCGTGATCTTGGGCCTCCTCGATGCTTTCGATGATGTATTGGTCAAGCCACTCGTGCCTGACTGTGCGGTTGTAACCTCCGCCGCGCGGGTGCGCGTACCGGGCGATTGGCGGAGCGTTTGCAAACTTCGCAGAAAGCCCGTGACATCCAACGCCAGATGCTCGACGCCGCCAGCCGCCGTCCTCGGGATCGCGATGCTCTCGCTCAGTGGTTGCGCGATCATGCGCGGGCGTGCCGGTGAAGATCGGGCGGGCAAGCGCCTGCGGGAAGCGCCTGACCCCTCGACCGCAACGTCACGCCCGGCCCGTTTCATGGATTCATGGTTTCCAAGAGCGGCAGCGAGTCGCTGCGCGGACATGATGGCATGCGACCTCGTCCCCTGTCGCGCGCCGCAATGGGCACGATTGTGCAGCTCTGGCCTATCGAGAGGGGTGCTTCGCCATTCTGCGATCGACCTTCGATTAGATCAGTTTCCTGACCTTTCGCGCCGCCAAACACCAAGGCCGGTTTAGCGGCCACCGTTCAACAATCGGTAGTTACTGAGAGGGCTGCGCGGATGCAGGGAATGTCTATCGAATTGCAACGTAGCATGCCCCACGCACAGTGAGGCAATTTAAGCCCTGAACCTGACATTCAGGAAAGGTCGGATAGCGGAGAGAACTCTACGAATGTACTTTTCACCCCTGCCACCCGGAGGCGGAGTCTTTCAACGGTTCTTCGGTAAACCTAGGCGAAGATCCCTATTGGACCGGGAGGGAACAGAACATCCACGGCTCGATCATGCAGCGACGCAACATATCCGAACGTGGCCGGATCCCGTCGGCCCGCGATGAGTTGTTGCGCGGCCCACGTTCGCTGAGCATGGCGCAGGAGGCGCTGGATGACGGCAAGACCGGCAACACGATGAACCATTAAAATCGCGCAAAACATCGCGCGCCTCCACCGTCGACGTGAAGTCCGATTATCGCGATGTGCTGGACCAGCTGGCCATCACTCTGCGGTACAAGGTTTGTGGTACAAGGTTTCCGAATATATGACGGCGCGGCACCAGCGCGTGCCGGACGATTATTCAAATTTGCGCGCGCACGTTGGCAAACGGGTCAGCCATCTGCGGCCCAAGGCTGCGTAGCTCACGTTAATGAGACGATCGGCCTAACGGCTGACGGCATCGCGACAGCGAAGGGAACCCGACGCCGTCCGGCATGGTTCTGTTCATACGGGCCGGACAACAGATTGCAAAGGAGCCATGTTCATGCGCTTTTCATTGACAGCATCATGCGTGCTAACAGCCTTTATACCGCTCGCCGCAGTTGCGCAGGACAGTGATGATGACGCGGCGATTGAGCGTGGCAAATATCTGGCCACGGCGGCGGATTGTACCGCTTGCCACGGCATCGATTTCGCCGGCGGCGATCCCATTGCCAGCCCGATCGGCAATATCTATGCATCCAACATCACCCCCGATGCCAATACCGGCATCGGCGGATGGAGCGAGAGCGACTTTGCCGATGCCCTGCGCAAAGGGCGCGCACCGGGCAAGGGGTGGTTGTTTCCCGCGATGCCCTACACGTCCTATACCGGGCTGTCCGATGACGATGTCGCAGCCCTTTACGCCTATTTCCAAAGTATCCCGGCAGTCGAAAACAGCGTTCAGGAAACGGACCTTGGGTTTCCGTTCATACGGCCGGCGATGATGGCATGGAACCTGCTCAACCTTGACGAGGGGCACCCGGTCGGCGCCATTGACGTCACAGGCGATGCGGCGACGAACGGGCGCTTTCTGGTTGAAACGCTGGGTCACTGCACGGCCTGCCACACACCGCGCGACGCGCTGATGGGTGAGAGGGACGACCTGCACCTGTCCGGCGCGATGGTGGACGGCTGGCATGCCCCCAACATCACCCCCGACGACAGCGGCATCGGACGATGGAGCGATGCGGATCTGGCGGCATACCTCCAGACTGGCCACAACGCGATCGCCGTCGCGGGTGGCAAGATGGCGGTTGCGGTTGAACACAGTCTCAGCAAGTTGCCAGATGAGGATATCGCAGACATCGGGGCCTATCTGCGCGAGGTTCCCGCCATCGCGACCGCAGAGGTGCCCCCGCCCTTGGCCGAGGCACCCGCCGTCAGCCTTGCCGTTCTTCAAAAGTCGTCGAGCGACTGGCAGACACAGGTGGACGATGCCGCGACCGACGGCGCCCAGCTTTATCAGGGTGCCTGCGCCAGTTGCCACGGCATGGACGGCGTCGGATTGTTCGGCCCCGATCTGGTGGTCACCAACGACATCCGCGCACCCGAAGCCAACAACCTGGTGCAGGTCATCGCCCATGGCATCAGCCTGACGACACAAGGAAAAACCACGCTGATGCCAGGATTCCGTGACGAGATGAGCGACGCGCAAATCGCTGCTGTGACAAATTATACGCGCACCACGTTCGGCGGGATCGACTCAGATATTGATGCCGCCAATGTAAACGCGATTCTCGATGGCACCGGCGAGGCGCCTTGGCTGATCCGAAATGCGTTTTGGCTTTCCATAGTCGGTATTGCCGTTGCGGCACTCTTGCTGATTGCCGTGCTGATCTGGGCAACGGGCCGCCTCCGCAACCGCAACGCAAGCCACGGCTGAACATGGGCGTCGCATACCCCACCAAGCGACAGTCGCGGGCCAAGGAACCTCTTTGCCGATCAAGCGTTACCTGTTTCTCCCGCCTTAGCCGTTTCAAAGGAAAGGACGTCCTATGACAAATCCTGTGAGGTCACACCGATCCGGCGTCATGAACCGGCGACGTGCGCTCGCCGCGCTTACCGCAACGTCCGCCCTTGCCCTTGTGCCGATCGCGTCGCGCGCAGCGTCCGATGCGGGCGCCAAGGATTTTCTCGATCTGTCGCGCCGGTTGACCGGCAAATCTGACTTGGGCGCGCCATTTGCGAACCGCATGTTGGCGGCTTTCGAGTCCGTTGGTCGCGGCGAAGGCATTTCGGCGCTGATCGATGGGGCGGATGACCCCGATTTGGCCAATGATGTCGTGGCTGCCTGGTACAGCGGCGCCTCGCCAGATCCCGACAGCCCCACAGTCCTCGGCTATCAGGAAGCGCTGATGTGGCGCGCGCTGGATTACGCCACGCCGATGGCGATGTGCGGCGGTGCCATGGGCCATTGGGCTGACCCGCCAGCGACGTGACGGCCCGACGGCAAGCTTCCCAGATGTTTCGACAGGAGAAAATTCGATGGCAAATGACATTTCCGCTGACGTTCTTATCGTCGGCACCGGCATCGCGGGCGCACTAGCCGGGGCCAGACTTGCTGAAAAAGGGCTGAACGTCGCCTTTCTGGAGACGGGTCGCCGCATTTCCCGCTTTGACGCGCTTAACCGGTTCTGGTCCGCCCCGGCCAAAACACCGCCATCGCCGTATCCGAATGAAGACACCGCGCCCCATCCGGAGACGACCAAGATCGAGGACTACTATCAGCAGCAAGGCCCCGAACTGTTTCGGTCAACCTACATCAAGCTTGTGGGCGGGACGACTTGGCACTGGCTGGGGACCAGCCTGCGCAATGTGCCCGCCGATTTCAAACTGAAATCGCTTTATGGCCACGGGGTGGACTGGCCCTATGACTATGATGAGCTGGAGCCATTCTATACGGAGGCCGAACAGGAAATCGGAGTCGCCGGAGACAGCGGCGAGGATCTGGGTTCGCCGCGTTCTGGCGATTATCCGATGCCGATGATCCCGCCCAGCTATATGGACAAGTATTTCAACGCGCGTCTTGAGGGCAGCCCCTTCACGGCCCGCTCGACCCCGCAGGCCCGGAACTCGCAGGTCCACGAAGGGCGCCCGGCCTGCTGCGGCAACGCCTCCTGCGTGCCAATTTGTCCGACAAAGGCGAAATACGATGCCACCGTGCACATCGACCGGGCCGAGAAAGCGGGCGCAAAGGTCTATGACCAGACCACCGCCACCCGGCTGAACCTGGGGCCGGACGGCCGCGTTGCCACGGTGGATTTCCGCCGCGCTGACGGGTCTACCGGCACGGCGTCCGGTAAGGTCGTGGTCGTCGCCGCCCACGGGATCGAGACGCCGCGCCTCTTGCTGAACTCAGTTCAGGAGGCTGCGCCGGACGGGGTCGCTAACAGCTCCGGTCAGGTCGGGCGCAACCTGATGGATCACCCCGCCACCGTCGTTTACGGCGAGACTACGGACCCGGTCTGGCCCTATCGCGGGCCGATTTCCACCTCCGGCTTCGAGGATCTGCGCGATGGCGACTTCCGCCGCGACCGGGCGGCCTTCCGCATCCAGATCAGCAACGACGGGCACAGTTGGCCCAAAGGCGCGCCCGAAAGCACGGCGCAGGATCTCGCCCGGCAAGGGCTGAGGGGTGACGCGCTGGACACAGCGCTGCGCGATGCGACCTCGCGCCAGGTATCGCTTGCGTCGCTGGTCGAACAATCGCCCGAAGCGGAAAACCGTGTAACGCTTGATCCGGACAAGAAGGATGCCAACGGCATGCCGCTGCCGCGTATTCATTTCGATTTCTCGGATTATACCCGCGCCGGGCTGGATGCCGCGGCAGAAACGCAGAAAAAGATCCTGACGGCGATCGGGGCCACGAATATCGGCCAGATGTCCGAATATCAGGGGTCGGGTCATGTCATCGGAACCGTGCGAATGGGCGAGGACGCCGCAACTGCGGTGCTTGACGGAGATCTGCGAAGCTTCGATCATCCAAATCTGTTCGTACTCGGATCGGCCACGTTCCCGACCTCTGCGACCGCCAATCCGACGCTGACCATTGCGGCAACATCACTTCGGGCTGTGGACGCTATCGCAAATTCCGTCAAAAGCTTGTGAGCGCCTAACCCGCCGTCCGCGCCATGGGGGGGGCGCGCGATCTTTTGGAGGCTTTCTGCGGATGCCCCTTTCCAAGGCATAGAGGACAGCGGCCCGCCCGATCGCCTCCTTACCGGCCCCTGTGATAAAAAACGTCGACGGCATTTCCGCCGGACATGCGCCATGCGGGCCATCTCAGGAGCTTTGTCATCGCCGAACAGATCGCTGAAGCCGGGAGTAGCTGGCGGCGTGCACCCTGCCTTGTACCCCGACAGATGTGCGAGGGCGGAATGATCATCGGAAAGGATCGTGCAAAGCCGATTGCAGTGCTGGTGTGTCAATCCGCCAAATAAACGCAAATTCCGATTTTGGCGTCCCACTGCATATGGCCAAGGGCTGTATGCTGTGACCAACAATGCGCCGGACGTTCAGGTCCGTGGCAAAACTGAGAGGTGTGCAATGTCGATGCTGAGAAGCTTGGTTAAAAGCGCCAATGATCCTGAAACGGATTTTCCACTGAATAATCTGCCATGCGGCGTATTTTCTACTGGCGGGGTCGAGGATGAGACGCCGCGCTGCTGCACTGCTCTGGGCGTGTAGATTTCCATGCAGAAGTGACCCGGGTTTTCCATCGAGAACTGACCCACCTTTAGATTATGTTTCGGTGGTCAGTCTTGGGTCAAGACATGATTGTCCTCCTTCTTCTTTTTGGCTGCTGCGGCTGAGCTTGCCTTGAAGCGGAAGCTGTCGTTTCCGGTCTCCAGGATGTGGCAGCGGTGGGTCAGGCGGTCGAGGAGTGCGGTTGTCATCTTGGCATCGCCGAAGACGGTGGCCCATTCGCTGAAGCTCAGGTTCGTGGTGATGATGACGCTGGTGCGCTCATAAAGCTTGCTCAGCAGGTGGAAAAGCAGAGCGCCACCCGAGGCACTGAACGGCAGGTAGCCCAGTTCGTCCAGGATCACGAGATCAAGCCGGGTGAGATTTTCGGCAATCTTTCCGGCCTTGCCAAGGGTCTTCTCCTGCTCGAGGGCATTGACCAGTTCGATGGTCGAGAAGAAGCGCACTTTCCGACGATAATGTTCGACGGCCTGAACGCCGAGGGCGGTTGCGGCATGGGTTTTTCCAGTCCCAGGGCCTCCAATCAGCACGACGTTTTGCGCGCCGTCCATAAACTCGCAACGATGAAGTTGTCGCACCGTGGCCTCGTTGATCTCACTGGCTGCGAAGTCGAAGCCGGAGAGATCCTTGTAAGCCGGGAAGCGTGCGGCCTTCATATGATAGGCAATGGAGCGCACCTCCCGTTCTGCCACTTCGGCCTTCAGCAACTGGGCAAGCATCGGCACCGCGGCATCAAAGGCCGGTGCGCCTTGCTCCATGAGGCCGGTGACGGCTTGGGCCATGCCGTGCATCTTCAGACTGCGCAGCATGATGATGACGGCGCCGCTGGCAGGGTCATGACGCATGACGACCTCCGGCGGTTCGGGCACGCAGGCCGTCGTAGCGTTCGACATTCGCCTTTGGCTCATGGTTCAGAGCAAGGGCCTGCGGCGTGTCGATATTGGGCCCGCCTGTCGTCTTTCTGTCGATCAACCGGTGTAGGAGGTTCAGCACATGGGTCTTTGTCGCGACACCCTCTGCCAAGGCCATTTCCACAGCGACCAGCACGGCCTGTTCATCGTGATGTAAGACCAGCGCCAAGATATCGACCATCTCGCGATCGCCACCAGGGCGCTGTAGCATCAAATCCTGCAATTGCCTGAATGCAGGAGGTAACTCTGCGAAGGGTGCGCCATTCCTAAGCGCACCTGGTTTGCGTTGAAGGACCGCCAGATAATGCCGCCAGTCATAAACCGTGCGCGCCAGGTTCTTGTGTGAGCGGTCGATGATGCGTGAGTGTTCGCACAGGATATGGCCTTCTGCCGCCACAACGAGCCGTTCGGGATAGATGCGCAAGCTGACCGGCCGGTTCGCAAAAGACGCTGGAACGCTGTAGCGATTGCGCTCGAAGTTGATCAGACAAGTGGGTGAGACACGCTTGCTGTGCTCAACGAACCCATCGAAAGCGCGCGGCAACGGCATCAGTGTAGCCTGCTCCTGTATCCAGACATCGGCAATGCTGCCGGGCAGAGCTCCGTGAGGGATGTCGTGCCACAGCGCTATACAGCGCTGTTCCAGCCAATCGTTCAGCGCCGCAAGATCAGAGTGCTCCGGCATAGGCTGCCAAAACCGATGCCGCGCGTCCCGGACGTTCTTCTCAACCTGGCCTTTCTCCCATCCCGCCGCAGGGTTGCAGAACTCAGGTTCGAACACATAGTGGTTCGCCATCGCGAGGAAACGCATGTTGACCTGTCGCTCCTTACCGCGACCCACGCGGTCGACCGCGGTGCGCATATTATCGTAGATTCCGCGCCCCGGAACACCGCCAAAGACGCGGAACCCGTGCCAGTGAGCGTCGAACAGCATCTCATGGGTTTGCAACAGATAGGCCCGAACCAAGAAGGCCCGGCTGTGCGACAGCTTGATGTGAGCAACTTGCAGCTTCGTGCGCTCACCGCCCAGAACGGCAAAATCCTCACTCCAGTCGAACTGGAATGCTTCCCCCGGACCAAAAACCAATGGCACGAAGGTGCCGCGCCCTGTTGTCTGGCTCTCCCGCTGTCGATCAGCCTGCCAGTTCCGTGCAAACGCAGCGACCCGACCGTAGGACCCAGTAAAACCGAGCACCACCAGATCAGCATGTAGCTGCTTCAGCGTACGCCGCTGCTTGCGCGACTTCCCAGCCTCCGTCTTCAACCAGCCAGCCAGTTTATCCGCATAAGGATCAAGCTTGCTCTGCCGCTCAGGCGTCGCGAACTGCGGCTCAATCGTGCCCGCATTTAGATACTTCTTGATGGTGTTGCGTGACATTCCAGTCCGCCGCGCAATCTCTCGGATCGGCAGCTTCTCTCGCAATGCCATACGTCTGATGATGTTCAAAAGTCCCATGTGGATCACTCCGATGCCCCCCGCCGCTTACTGCTTTGGGAGAAGGGTCACATGGGTCAATTCTCAATGGAAATTATACCGCTACCCGGGTCACTTCTGCATGGAAATCTACAGGGGGCAACGTAATGACAGTCAATTTCGGTCTCCTGCACCCATCTGAGCACAGCCGTGCTGGTAAACTCGATGCCGTTGTCGAACATAATGGTCCTTGGTGTGCCCCGCTCGTCCATCAGCCGCGCCTACTCTCTCGTGACCCGCAAGCCCGACAGTGATGTGTCAGCCAGAAGTGCCAGGTTCTCGTGAGTGTGGTCATCCACCAAGGTCAGGGCGCGGAGCCGGCGACTGTCCGTCAGCGCATCAGACACCTAGTCCAGACCATCCCCGAACCGGCCGCTTCAGGCAATCTCGTCGAAAGAAACATCAAGCTTGGATACGCAAGCCAAGCGATCCCTACGTGACGTCGCAGTCGCGGCGAAGATTTCGCGAAAAATACGTGTCGCTCGGCGACCTTGCATTCGCGGCCAATCGGGAACCCGGTCCAAACGTGCAACATCAGGCGGCACGCGGTATCAAGCCTCGCGCGGAAATCGCGACGAACTGGTGTATCTGCAAACGCGCGGATTTCGGTCGGAAATAAGCGGATTCCGGTATGTCAGCGGTGGGCCGACCTCCGGGTCGGCCCTTTTTTGCCTCACAGCGCAACCGGGTCGGTGCCAATCTGGCCAAGCGTCGGATTTACGTGATGCAGCCGAAGTATGACCGGGTAGGAATCGGCGGTTTTCCCAACGTCCGAGTCGCAAACTATCTGGCACGCATCACTCTTGCCTCAGTTGCTGGAATTTTTGAGACGCGCAGCATTCGCTGCTGTGGCCGGACAAGTTCGTCAGACGCCTTGGCGCCGAATTTATGCGTCTAGGCCGCATTTCGCCTATCGCGTATGGCGTTTCAGACGCAGATAGGCCGGAGAATTCCAAATAACACAACATATTTAAATGGTTAGGCGCGCTCAATGCGCCTGTGGCACGCACGTATGGTCGGCCTTGGCCGTGGGCTGGGGCGCGCCGCAGCAAACGCTTGAAATCTGTGACCGGAATATGATCCAATAGCGGCATAAAAATAAACGGAAAAAACTGAGGTGAGCATCATGAAAATCAAATCAGGCGGGCTGGCGCTTGTCACCGTTTTGGCCGCGCCAGGTGCCGGGCTGGCGCAGGACTTTAGTGGCGCGGCGACGCTGGGATACGGCTATTCATCGGTTTCGAACGTCCGCCCGGACGTGAATACCTACACGATCGATGGCGCCGGCACGCTGGACTTTATGAATGGGTTCAGTCTGGACGTTGACGGCTCGTTTCATCACGCCAATCCCGACCGTGGCAGCAATATGGGCGTTTTCGATGCAGGCGGCGTGCTGAACTACAACTTTGGGCCGGGCCCGGTCGTGGGCGCGTATCTGGAATATGCCAGTCTGGACAGTAATGGCCTGCTGGGCCGCGATATCAACGCCACGTCCTACGGCTTGACGGGCGGTTATGAGGGGCCGTTATTGCAGGCCAAGCTGTTTTACGGTGGCACAGATGCCAGTACCATCATCGGGGCCAAATCTGATTGGACAGATTATGGCCTGAACGTGGCCTACACGCCGACGCACAGCACCACGGTGGCCGGCCATTGGATGCGCAGTGATATCGACGCGCCGGCGATTGAAACCGACGCGACCAGCTACGGCGTCGGCGCCGTGCATGATTTCGGGTACGGCTTCAGCGGGTTCGGCGGGATCAGCCGTCTGAATTTTGACGCGCTGAATATTGACGCCACGTCATATGGTTTGGGGATTGGCTATGACTTTGGCCAGATGGCACAGGTCCCTGCGCAGTTGTCGCTGGAATTGGCGCGCACCACGGTTGATCCGGTCGGGCGCAATACGGATATTGATTCCATCCGGCTGGGCGTGACGATTCCGCTGGGGCTGCGCAATGGCAAGGCCCCGCTTAACAGTGCGGCGAACAACGCCATGTCGCCGCGCCATAATGCGGTATCGACATTCTACGACAATCTTTACTGATCTCATACGAGCCTACGAAAAAAGGGGCGGATGATCGCATCCGCCCCCTTGCATGACTGATACCGGCGTTGCGTCAGCGTACACCCAGCAGCTGATCCATGCGCACCGACGGCTGATCGCAGCCTGCCTCGCCCACAATGCGGGCCGGAACGCCGGCGACCGTTTTGCACGGCGGGATCTCCTCCAACACGACCGATCCTGCGGCGATGCGGCTGCAATAACCCACCTTGATATTGCCCAGCACCTTGGCGCCGGCGCCGATCAGAACACCGTTCCCGATTTTGGGGTGTCTGTCTTCTTCTTCTTTGCCGGTGCCGCCTAGTGTGACGGAGTGCAGCATCGACACGTTGTCGCCGACAACCGCCGTCTCCCCGATGACGATGCTATGCGCGTGGTCGATCATGATACCCTTGCCGATTTTGGCAGCCGGATGAATATCGACGCCAAAGACTTCGGATACGCGCATCTGGAAAAACCGCGCCATGTCGCGCCGTCCCTCACGCCACAGCCAGTGCGAAATCCGATAGGCCTGAAGTGCCTGAAAACCCTTGAAAAACAGCAGCGGCAGGATGTAGCGATCGCAAGCCGGATCGCGGTCATACACTGCTACGATGTCCGCGCGCGCAGCGCTGCCGATGTCGGGATCGCTGCGATAGGCCCAGTCGCATATCTCGCGCAGGATCTGCTCGGGCAATTCGTTCGAGGCCAGCTTCATGGAGGTGCGATAGGCCAGTGATGAATTCAGCGATTTGTGATGCAAAATGCTGGAATGAACCAAGCCGCCCATCAAAGGCTCGTCCGTGACGGCGGCCTCGGCTTCGGTTTTGATCTGGTCCCAGACCGGATCGCATTCGGTCAGCTTTACGTGCGATTTGCCCATGTCCAAGCTCCTTTTTCCTGCCGCTCAATATAGCACAGCTGCGGCAATGGCAAAACGCAATGCAGCAAAGAAATGTAGCGGATGCAGGCGCGCAACGTGAATTTGCCGCGCGCTCGCAGGGCAGCGCAGTCAGGTGGCAATGCAATGCAATCAGCGGCGGGGCATGCGCCCAACCGCTGATTGACGTTGCCACAAGGGATAAAATCAGGCCGCCACGATCGTCCTTGCAAGCACGCCCGCACCGAACTTTGCGGACACTTGCGCCACCTGAACCTCAAACGGCAGGTCGGCGCCGTCCGCGGTTTGTGCGGCCACTTCATAACGCCACTGCGGCGCGCTCAGCACGGTTTCGCGCAAGACGGCGCCATCCTTGAGAATGCGCAAAACATAGCTTTCGCTTTCTTCGCCCAAGGGGACGTCGGGCGTGTCCCACCTGTCGCCATCGATGCGCGTGCGCCTGATCCAGCTTAGATCGATGCCGCCGCCCGGTCGGCGCACGGCGCGCAGATGGGCCGGGCTGTAGGGCCGCAGGCCGACACCTTCGAACGCTATGATTTCGTGCTGGAAGGAAGGGTCGTCCACCGGGCGCCCAGCGGGTCCGATCCGGTAATGCTGCGCGCGGCGCCGCATCGTGTCGCTCAGATTGATCTGATCGGGGATGCCGTTCAGCATCACAAGGAAGCTACCCTCACCCCAACCGGCTTCGCCGGCCGCTTCGGTCCCCAACTGCCCGCGAAGCCGATGGCTCAGCATATAGGTGTCAGGCCCGACCAGGACAGCATCCCGAAACTGCACCAGCTCCCAGCCGTCAGTAACGCCATTGCCGATCGCGCACAGATTACCGCCGCCCAGCAAGTCGTCGGTTTCGATGCTCTCCAGCCGGCCTGACAACATCCGCACCGTGACGCCATCCCCCCGGTCAATCAGGCCGGACGGCGCGGCTGGCAGGGCCGTTTCCAGTATTCCAACGGTCGCGCGGGCCTCGATCAGGCTGTCCAGCCGGTAGTTGGCGTCACTGGCCCCGACATGCAGCGCCACGCTGCCCGGCCATGGCTGGGCCGTCACCGCCAGATGCGGCGCGTGCGGCACCTCGTCACCCGTCATCAAGGGCAGATCCAGAAACAGCGGCAGCACCGGCACCGGCGGCACAAAAGGCCGCACCGACGGCGCGACATCACTGATGTGGATCGGCCGATAGCTTTCGGGTTCGATGCGCACACCGTCGATGCGCTGCGCGTTGCCCATCTGCTCGACCCGGTCGATGCGGAACAGACCCTTGCCTCCGGCCTCGTCCAGCGCGATGACGTCGCCAGCCCCCAGCGCCAGCTGCGAAGGCGGCAGCGTCAGCCGCACCGTATCGGTCGATACGCGCGCCTCTGACAGCCAGCGTTCGGTCACGGCGCGCCCCTCGGCCCGCGTCATCGCCAGCGGAATTTCCGAGGTGGACACCGCGTGCGTTGCATCATCCGGCAGGACTGCCTCCTCGGCGATGACTTCGAAATCGCCGTCTGCCTCGATAAATCGCAGGCGCACGCGCCCGGCGATTTCAGCAGCGCCGGCGCGGGTTTCCTCCAGCCGCGTACCGCTTTCGCCGTCGCGCACCAGATGGTCCATGCCGATTCGCGTGTCGGCCAGACCATCGCGCATCCGAAAGGTCAGCACGCCATCGCGTTCGACCGCATCAAACCCATAGCGCAGCATCAATGGCTGCAAGGCCGCGCGCGCGTCTGCCACCTGATCAATGATATATCCGCTCACATAACCGTGCAGTTTTGAGGTATCCACATGCTTCAAACCGGCGCGCGCCGCGATTTCCTCGATCACGGAGGCCAGTGACCGCGCCGCCGTGCGCCCGGTGATCCAATGGCCCAGCGCATGATTGCGCCCATCGTCCCACAGCGTCCGGTTGTTGGGAAAGAACGGAAACGGGCGCGCATCCCATGCCCAGACATGCGCGCGGTCCATGTCGATCATCGGCGCGCCGTATTCCGGCGAAATCGGGTTATGCGCCGGATCGGTCCAATAGTCGCGCATGGCGCGCAGATATTGCCGCTGAATCAACTCGTCCCGCGTCCCGTCCGAAAAATGCGGCAGCGCCGATTCGGAGGATTTCACATCGACAAACTTGTTCGGCTCATTCGTGCCCTTGTCCACAGCCGCGCAGCCAATCTCTGTAAAGCGGATGGGCTTTGATCCAGGCACCCATGCCGTCGGCTGCGCCGTACGCACCCCGCCGATACGGTCGTGGTGCCCGTTCAGCCACCAGTTGCGGATATCCTTGTAGCGCCAGATCCATGGCTCGCCATACGCATCATCCGTGATCGGAGTGCGGATTTGCGCAGCGCGCGCCTCGGGCGAATGATAGAACCAGTCATAGCCTTCACCGCCTTCGATATTGGCCTTCAGATACTCCAGATCGTAGATTGATCCCCAATCGGAATCCGCATGATCCGCCCCGTCGCGCCAGTCTGACAGCGGCATGTAATTATCGATTCCGATGAAATCGATGTTGTCGTCTGCCCATAGCGGATCGAGATGGAAGTACCTGTCGCCGGTCCCATCCTGCGGCTGATAGCCAAAATATTCGGACCAGTCCGCAGCATAGCCGATCTTGACGTCCGGCCCCAGCAGCGTGCGGACCTCGGCGGCCAGATCGATCAGCGCGGCGACGGCGGGGAAGCTGCCATCGGCCCCGCGAATTTGCGTCAGGCCGCGCATTTCTGACCCTATGCAGAAGCTTTCGACGCCGCCGGCCGCAGCGCACAGCGCCGCGTTGTGTAAAATGAACCGCCGATAGCTCCACTCGTCCGGCCCGCCATAGTAAACCGGACCGGCAGACCGTGCGGCTGTCGGTAAGGGCCATTGAAACGCAGGCCGGTCCTGACCGGGTATGAAAGGGCGTGGCGGCGGCGGCGGCAAATCTGCAACCTGCGTGAAATGCTCTGCCCGAGCCGTTCCAAAAAACGCCGCAACCTCGGCTTCGGCGGCCGTACCGCCATCCGGGCTTGCCGGTCGGCCCGGTGCCTCTGACAGGGTGATGCGCCCGCGCCAAGGCAGGGGCGGCTGACTGTCGGCATCGCTGTAGGGATCGGGCAGGGCATTTCCGGGTATCTGGTCCATCAGGATAAACGGGTAAAACATGACGTCCTGCCCCGCCGCCTTCAGCGCGTCGATGGCTTCTATGACCGATTTGTCCGTCGGCGTGCCGCCGTAGATCGGCTTGCCATCCACCTGCGGCACCTGCTGCGCGGTTGTGCGCCTCAGGCCCGCCACGCCCCAGGGCATGTTGCTGGAATCGTATTTCTTCTGCTCCACTTTGGGGCGCAGGCTGCATTCGCCGCAGCGCAGATCGTCGCCGAACCAGCTAACCACCAGCGAGGTGGAGCCGCAATGCGGCAGCTCGCCCGTCATGTTGTCCAGCGCGGTCGCAAAGTCGGATTTGGCAGAGGGTGTGTTTACGTTGGAAATCCGCGACGATCCGGGTCCGAAATTCAATGTCACCGGCGTCGTGGCCAGCGCGTATTCGCCGCTGCCGGGCAGCAGCGCCACCGCGCGCACAGACCGGACCGGATCCAGCCCGGCAGGATCCTGATCGGCTTGCGAGGGACGTGTCACCTCGAACGTAAACTGTGGCACCCTGTTGCCGAACGCGCCCAGCTCCAGATCCTCGATCACCACATAGGCGGTGCCGCGATAGGCCGGCACGGTGCCTGCGCCCTCGACGGCCTCGATTTTAGGGTCCGGCAGCTGGTCACGGGTGCCGTTGTAGATGCGCATCGTCAGGCTGTCGCGCGCCACCTCCGTGCCATCGGCCCAGATCCGGCCGACATGGCTGATCTCGCCCTCGCAAAGCGCCAGCGCGACGCTGACCGAATAGCTGAATTGCCGCACGGTCGGTCCTTTGGGCGCGCCCTTGCCGCCGCCGCCGGTGCTGGTCACGTTCACTTCCTCGCGAAACTCCGTGGCCCAGATGATCTGTCCGGCCACGCGCATCCGCCCGAAAACCTGGGCAATCGCATCGCCTTCGCCCGATCCGGTCAGGCGCAAGCGATTGGCCCGGCCCGTGTCCACCACGTCCGAGCCCTGGCCCATCAGCCGCTGATCTATCGACCGCCCGATGATGCCCCCCGCAAATCGCCCGACGGCGGCCATAGACAGTCCCGCCACGGTGCCGCCCACAGATCCGCCAATAGCCGCGCCTGCGGCAGATAATAAAATAGTCGCCATCAGATACGCTCCTCGGGGAATGTGAACCGCGCCACGATGCGGCGGCGCCAGGGCATGCTCAGCGGGCTTTCGACCACCGCGTGGCCCGAATAGGCATGAATGAACGATGCATCGGCGCCTATACGCCCCGCGATGCCCAGATGCTTGGCCACCGAGCCGTCGCGCATGCGAAACAGCAACACATCGCCAGGCGCCTCATCAGTCTGGACCTTTGCCACCAAATGGCGCCGGGCGGCCTGCCACAGTGCCTCGATGCGGGCCGGCTCTGACCAGTCCATCGAATAGGCGGGCGGCACTTCCGGCTCCGCGCCCAGCACCTCCCGCCAGACACCGCGCAAAAGGCCCAGACAATCGGTCCCGGCCCCCTTGCACGATGCCTGATGCAGGTACGGAGTGCCGATCCAGCCGCGTGCAGCGCCGACGATGCGCTGTGATTGAACGTCACTCATCTGCGGCTCCCTCCATTCAGGCTGCCGGCCTTGGACGGGTCCGAGATGGACCAGTCATCGCCCGGAATGTCCGGAAATCCTTGAAAATTGACAAAGTTCTGAAACTTCAGCCGACAGGTTGCGGCCCGCTTGTCACACCCGGCCTCCAGCCTCAGCCGATCGCCGGCGCTTACATCCGCGCGCAGCGGATGCCATAGCTCGATCACCCGCTGCCCGCCGGCCAGCCCATCGCGCTTGATGACACCGCTCAGCCCCTTTGCCGCGCCGTCCAGCACGATCAGCCGCCCGTGCTGAAACCAGCCGGTATCGAAACCGCCAAACGGCACGAAGTGAAAAATCCTGCGTTCGTTGATCTGAGCGGCGGGAACTTCCTTTACATAACCGGACGTTTGCATGTCAAACCGGCAGCCGCCATCCCCCAGCACAGCCGAGCATGGCTTTTGATAGACCCGCCCCAGCGGCCTGTTCAGCGCCTCGGTCAGCCCGCGCAATTCCGCCTCGAACGCCCCGCCCGACCGGCGCAATTCGCCGATCGTGCCGCGAAATTGCAAATGCCGTTGCGCGGCGTCCTGCCAGTTGACCAGCCACGCGCGGATTTCGGCGCCGTCATAGCGGCCCGCCTCGATGTCCTCCTCGCGGATCGACGCATCGCTCAGCGCGCCCAGCGCCTCGGTATTGTCCACCGACAGGCCGGTTGTCTGCTGGATTGCCAGCGCGCTTAGCCCGGTATCGGCGCGAAAGGTGATGCCGTCGAAAAACAATGGCCCGTCATGGTCGGTAAACCCCAGAACCGTGCCGTCCTTGCGTGTCAGCGCCCAGGCGCGGCAGGTTGTGGTAACTCCGGTCTGCAAATGCGCGTGCAGCGCCGCGTTCAGCCCGCTCATACCCGGATCTCCACAACCGGCACATTCGGCACGTCCCCGGCCTGAAAGCTGGCAACGCTGACCATGATGCGGTCGGTGTCAAAGCGGACCGGCACATCGAACTCAAAACCGGCAGTGATCCGTTCCCCCGCATTGGGCGGGTGATTGAACGTGACGATCCCCGTCGATGTGTCCACCTCGTAATGCACGCCCTCTTTCTGTTCGTCGCCGCCAATCCCGATCCGCACGGTGCCGCGCACGGGTTTGGAGATGGGGCGCGCGTACTCATGCTGCCCCGACCGATAGGTTTTCATCAGCTGAAATCCGGGCGTCACATCGTCGCCAAAGGCGATGATCTGGTCTTCGTAGGCCACATCCAGCAGCGCGCCGCCGGATTTGTAATCGGCCCAGTCCTTCCAGCGAAAGCCGTGGATTTGCCCGCGCCGCGCCTCGAAAAACGCGATCAGCGCCTCAATATCGTCCAGGCCCCGCATCGCCACGCCCGCATCATACCGCCTGCGCGAATGCTGCCAGGGCGTGTTGCGCTCCTCGAACCCGTTGGCCAGCGTCACCACGTCGGTCAGCCGCTCCGGCCCCCCGACCGAGCCGAAGCTCAGGTTCGCCGGAAATCTCACTTCGTGAAAACCCATCGTTTTTCTCCCTTACCGATTGCGCTGACCGCGCCCGATGGCCCGGCTCATCTGCGCCGCGATCTGGCCCTGACTGCGCCGGAACCCTTCGGCATCGGGCGTGGAAATGTTCATCACCACGCTCACATTTCCGCCGCCACCGCCGCGCACGCCCAGCTTGCCGTCCGCGCCCCGCGCCAGCGGCATGATCGCCTCCGGCCCCGCCTCGCCCATCAGGCCGGTGCCGCCCCGCATCGGAAAGGTCACAGGCCCGCTGACGATGCCGCCACTGGCAAAGGGCTGCACCCGTCCTTGCGAGAAACTGGCGCCGTTGGCGAACGGCATCAGCCCGCCCACGAGGCTGCCAACCCCGCTGGCCAGCAGCCCGCCAACATGATCCGTCACCGGTTTCACAGCCGCGTTGAACGCCGTGTTGATCATCGAATTGGCGAGGCTGCGCAGCGAGGTGGACAGGCTGTCGCCATCCACCACCGCGCCCTGAATCGCGCGCCGCAATCCCCGGCTCATTCCGCGGTCCAGCGTCGCCACGTCATAGCCGGTCCGCTCAAATGTGCCGCGTACGCGCCCCAACTCTGCATTGAACGCCGCCGCCATATCCGTGGCCGCGCCCAACGATCCGTCCAGCGCCTCCAGTTGCGCGTCCAGCGCGCCAAGGTCTTCACTGTCACTCATCATTCTCTCCTCGCGTATCGGGATAGGCCTGCATCAAGGCATCCAGCCGGCCGCGCACCAGCGGTGCCGCGCCCTGCGCCTCGCCCAGCATCAGCCGCAGCTCGGCCGGGGTCAGCGCCCAGAATTCGGCGGGCTTCAGGCCCAGACCGCGCAGGCCCGCCTGCATCAACCCCGGCCAATCGAAACCACTCATTGCGCCTCCGGCAGCATGAAGGCCCGCGCCAGCAGCTCTGCCGCCGCGCGGGCCGCCGCCAGCGGCCCGCCTTCGATCTCGGCGGCGATCAGATCGCCGGCGGACCCCTGCCAGCCGCCGCCGCGCAGCCCCGCGACGATCAGCGCCAGTACATCGCGCGTCGAAAACCCGCCCGCCTCGAACCGCTCGACCAGATCGACCAGCGATCCTGCCGACAGCCCTGCCTCCAGCTCGGCCAAAGCGCCCAAAGTCAGCTTCAGCACGCGCCGCTCGCCGTCGATGACCACCGCCACCTCACCTGCCCATGGGTTTGCCATCTCAGATCGCCGTGAAAATCATGCGGCCCGCCGACGCCAGCGACAGCTCGTAAGTCGCTTCACCGTCATGCGTGCCGGCATACTCAATCGACGTCACTTGAAACGGCCCCTCGATGATCCCGAAATCAGGGATCACCACCTGAAAGGCGGGCGTTTCACCATCAAAGAAGATTTGCCGCGTCCGTTCATCCGAATCCGCATCGCGGAAAATGCCCGAACCACTGATCGCCGCCGATTTGACGCCGGCGCCGCCCAGCAATTCGCGCCAGCCGCCCGCGCTCTCCAGGCTGGTCACATCCACGCTTTCGGCGTTGAAGCTGATGCGCGTCGCGCGCAGCCCCGCCACCGACTCAAAGTTACCGTCGCCCGTCAGATCGACCTTGATCAACAGGTCCTTGCCGTTTTGAACTGCCATGTCTTGTCTCCGCTAATATTGATTAAACCGCGTCCTGAACCCGCGCCCGAAACGTCAGATCGATCCGCCGCAGCTGATCATCCCGCCGCGCCCGCGCCCGATAGAAATTCAGCGCCGCCAGATGCCCCCGGTCGAGGCTCAGCTCCGCATCCGTCAGCGCATCGCCCACCGCCGCCGCCGCCTGCTTGGCCGCTGCAAAACCAGCCGCATCGCTGACCACTGACACCGTGAACCGATGCCAAGCGCCACCAGACGTGCCGTCCGACCGATCACGCACATCCTCCGGCCCCAATGTCACGTAAAGCGAGGGCAAGGCGCCCGCCGGCGGCGCATCGTAAATCGCCCCGCCGACCAGCGCGGACAGCTCCGCATCGCCAATCAACTGCCCGTAAACCGCCGCCTGTAGCGCCGCCGATCCGCCATAGCTCATACCGCCACCTCCTCTTGCGCATTGCAGGTCAGGTAGCGGCCCAAAGGGTCGCGATCCGTCACCGCTTCAATCCTGAAAATCCGGCCGCCGCCGCGCAGCCGCTGCTCGGGCTTTGGGCGCGAGGGCGCACCCCAGGGCGCCGCGCGAACCGTGATTTTATACCCGGTGCTGGAAACCTGCGCCGCGCCCTCCGTCACCTCGCGCCCCGCGCGTGCGATGATTTCGGCCCAGACCTCGCCAATCGGCTGCCACGTCTCGGCAAAGCCGCCCGCACCATCGGCAACCCGCTCAGGCGCTTCCAGCACCAGATGCCGGTTGAGGTTGATATGCTTCATCACATCACCCCCCCGCCCAGCATCCGAACGGTGCGATACCGCTCGATCAGGCTGGTCACGCCAAAGGGCATGCAGCCACCGCCCAGCGCCGTATCGGCGCGATATTCGTAATAATGTGCCGCCAGCAGCAGTACCGCCTGGCCCAGATCGGCCGGCAGATCGCCCCAGGCCGCGCCCATGCCGGCGCGGAACCGCACCACCACAGCGCCGCCCGACGGCACCGGCGGCAGAACCGTGCCCACCGGCATCAAGCGCGGGCGATGCGTGTCCTTCTCCAGCCGGAAATGCGCGGGATCGGCGATCTCCTCGCTACCCGACATATGGCGCAGCACCACATCCTCGATCGCCTTGACCGGTGCCACCGGCAGCGCCTGACCATAGCCGGTACGCCACGCAACCAACTCCCACGAGAATATCCGCTCGATCAGCACCTTGCCGGTGCGCGCCTCGATCGACGCAATCGCCGCGCGTAGAAAACTGGTCAGCACCGCATCCTGCACATCATCGTCCGAAAACCCGGTGCCCAGCCGCAGATGCGCCTTGAACTGGGCCACCGGCAGGGCGGCCTCCGGCACGGCGGTTTCTTCAATCAACATCATGGAATAACTCCGATAGTTCCGGATCCCTCCGGTGGTTCAGGCGCGCGCCACCCACGTTGCTCGGACGGAGGGGAGCAGCTGGACAACGCATCAAGTGATTGGCGGCGCACGCCCCGGACGGGGGCAGATCCCCCGCCCGATCCGCGCCTCGCTTAGGAGACCGCGAATTTCAACAGCTTGATCGCCGCATAGTCGCTGACATCACCGCCGACGCGCTTGGTGGCGTAGAACAGGACGTGCGGCTTGGCGCTGAAGGGGTCGCGCAGAACGCGCAGGTCGGGACGCTCGGCAACGGTATAGCCCGCGCCGAAATCACCAAATGCAACCGACATCGCATTGCTGACCATATCCGGCATGTCCTCGGCGATCAGCACCGGATAGCCCAGCAGGCGCGCAGGCTCGCCCGCCGCCAGACCGTCCGACCACAGGAACCGGCCATCCGCATCCTTCATCTTGCGCAATGAACCCGCCGTTTTCGAGTTCATGACAAAGCTGGCATTGGCGCGATACTCAGCCCCCAGCGCATAAACCAGATCAATCACCGCATCTGCACCGTTGAAATCGCCATCGGCGCCGGTCGGCACATAGCCCAGATTGCCCCAGGTCCAGACGTCGTTATCGACCGTCGGCTTGGTCAGGAAACCGGTCGGCTTGTCCACACCGTTGCCGGCGACAAACGCAGCGGCCTCGGCACGTGCAAACTTGTCGGCGATACGGCCAGCCAGCCAGCCCTCGATGTCAAAAGCCGAATCGTCCAGCAAACGCTGCGATGCTTTGGGCAGCGCGCTCAGCTCGTGCAGCGGGATGGTGATACGGTCAATGCCGGGTGTCGCCGTCTCGCTCACGCCCGCCGTCTCGGTCGCCCAGCCATGGCCGACGTCGCCATGGTCGATCAGCACGTCAAAGCTGGTCGCCTCGACCGCCACGACATTGGCAATCGCCCGGATCGACGCCGTGCTGCTCAGCACCGACTTGATCGCGCCCGCCGTCTGCGGGTCCACCAGATAGCCGCCATCGCCGGCGATGGTCGTGCCCAGCGCCTTGCCTTCCAGCTCCAGACCGCGCAGCCCGTCATCGTCGCCCGAGCGCAGATAGGCGTTGAACGCCTTCTGATGCGGGGCAGGGCCGTCATTGCCGCCCGCCAGAACAGGACGTGCAGGCACAAAGGATTTACGCTCAATCATTGTCATCTTCTCTTCTTGCTGTTTCAGTCGTTCTTCGATCCGGGCCTGAAAGCCCTTCAATTCGCCCACAAAGCCCGCCACGGCAGACTTCACTTCGGCCACCGGCGCGCGCCCGTCAGGCACGCCTTCCCCGGCACCGGAATTTCCGGTTTCACTCATCACCTGCTCCTTGTTCTGGTGTTTGTTTGCCCGGCGTTATCCGCGCGCCAATTCGCGGCCCGCGGCACTGAACGTCGCCGCCAAATCACGCAGATCGCCGCCGCTCAGGCTATCGCCCTTGGCCGCCACCCGCGCACTGGGAAGCATGGGGAACGTCACCAGCGACACCTCCCACAGCTCCAGTTCCTGCAAAAGCCGTTGGCCCTTGTCATTCCTTGTCGCCCGCACCGTGCGATAGCCGATGCTCAGCCCGTCAATCGCGCCCGCGCCGATCAGCGCGGCCGCCTCGCGCCCGCGCCCCACCGCCTCCAGCAGACGCCCCTTGACGTATAGCCCGCGCTTGTCCTCGCGCACCTCGTCCCAGACGCCGATCGGCTGCGCCGGATCATGCTGCCACAGCATCTTGACTTGGCGGCTTTCGGCATTGAGCCGCGTCAGCGACTTCGCATAGGCACCTGCCACCACCACATCGCCGCCCTGATCGGTATCGCCGAAATAGCTGGCATAGCCTTCGATCCCGACCCCATCCTTGACGGTCAAATCCGCATCGAACCGCGCGAATTTCCGCTCCAGCCCCGTATCAAAATCCATAAACCTCATCCTTTCAAACCCTCACGGCAGCGCCACGATCAGCGGCTGCAACGCCTGCGCCACAATCGCGCCCGCTATCCCGTAAACCGCCAGCCACAGCCGCCGCTCCAGCCGTTCCATCGCCTCTTCCAGCTTCTTCTGCCGCTCCGCGACCGCCTGAAACTTCAACAGGGCAACCCGCTCGTTCGCCTCCAGCCGCAGCGCCGGCGCACAATCGAACGCCTCAAAGCCGTAGCGCTCTGACCGCCGCTCCTCATCCATCCGCGCACCCTGGCTCGGGCAGGGCAGGCAGCCCCAGCAGCGACCGCTTTTCACCGTCTGTCAGAAAATCAGCCCCAGCCACCCGCGCCCATTGCGCATCCCGCTCAACGGCCAACGCAGGAACCTGATCCAGATCCGGCTTCAGATCCAGACACTGCCCCTCAAACCCGCTCAACCAGTCCGACAGACTTGCCGCGACGCGGCTTGCCAGCGGCAGAACCGTCAGCCTGAAAAACGCCCGGTTCGCCTCCTGATAGTTGGAATAGGTCGCGTCCCCCGGCACCCCCAGCAGCATCGGCGGAACCCCAAACGCCAGCGCAATCTCGCGCGCCGCGCTCTCCTTGGTTTTCTGGAATTCCATGTCCGAGGGCGAGAAGCCCATAGGTTTCCAATCCAGCCCGCCCTCCAGCAGCATCGGCCGCCCGGCATTGCGCGCGCCCTGATGGTGGCTCTCCATTTCGTCCACCAGGCGCTGGTACTGATCGGTGCTCAGGCTGCCCTGACCCTCGGCACCGCGATAGACAATCGCTCCCGAGGGCCGCGCCGCGTTATCCAGCAGTGCCTTGGACCAGCGGGATGCCGAATTATGCACATCCACCGCCTGCGCCGCGGCCTGCATGGGCGACAGCCCATAATGATCGTCCTGCGGATGAAAGCTCTTGATATGGCAAACCGCCGGGTGACCCTGGCTGACATCAAACCGATGCTTGCGCCCGGCCACTGCATATTCATACGCCACCGGCCAGCCATCATTGCCCGGCACCACGCTCATCCGGTCCGAGCGCAGAACATGCAGTTCCACCGGCACGCCAGCCGCATCGCCCACCGCCTCGACATAGGCGTTCCCGGTCAGCAGCAACTGCCCATAGAGCGCCTCCAGCAGCTCGGCCCGCCCCTGCGCCGGGTTTGGGCGGCGCATCAGCGACAGCATCGGATGCTCGGCAAACCGCTGCTCGCTATTCTGCAGGACCAAGGGCAAGGACGCCCCCGCCTCCGCGATCATCTTGACGCAGCGAAACCCCACCGGATTGGCGGCAAAACCCTGCCGCGTCAGCGTCCCGCTGTCGCGCGCGCCCCAGACAGCGCGGTTCGCGCCGTGCCACGCCATGACCCGGCCCGCTGCGCTGGCCTTGACCTCGGGGGTCTCAGCACTTGCAGCGGTCTGCGCCGCGCCCTGCCGAAAGAAGTCCATGATCATCTGCCGCTCTCCTTGCTGTTTCGCGCCGGATCGTGGCGACTGCGCTTGATCCGCTGTTGAAGGCATCAGACACCTAAAGGTTTAAGAAATCTGAACAGGACCGCGCGCCGGCCCGCCCAACGTCTGAAACACCAGCAAACACTGGCATTCGAGAAAATCTGCCGCTACCGTCGTGCAAAACGGAGGCCCGCCCATGCGACCCGAATCCCTGTCGGATTTCCTCGACGCCGCCCGCGCCGCCTTTGCCGCGCATGTGACCCACCCGGACGCGACAGCCTCGCTGGATCGCATTTTCACCGCCCTCGAATCGCCCAGCGAGATGTCACAGAGCCCCGGCGCCCGGATCCCGGCCTGCGCGCATCTGGCCCAGGCGACCGGCCTCGCGCATTTCGCTGACCCGTCCCTGCGCCGTCTGATCGAAGCATTCGCCAATCTGGAGCCGGACCTCCAATGGCGCCCCCGCAGCGGCGATTGCACGAACGCCGGGCCGGGCTTTGCGGAAAACCACGCAAACGCCTATATCGTCGGCCCCGGCGGCATCGAGCGGCGCAGCGACGTCTGGATCGGCATGTCGCTGGTCGCGCCCGACATCCGCTACCCCGACCACACCCACCCACCCGAGGAGAATTACCTCGTCCTCAGCCCCGGCCAGTTCATGCAGGGCGAGGGCAACTGGTTCGAGCCGGGCATAGGCGGCTCGCTCTACAACCCGCCGGGCATTTTGCATGCCATGCTGTCCGGCGAGGCCCCGCTGCTCGCCCTCTGGGCGCTATGGGCCGAACCCAAGGACCGCTGACAAACAAAAAAGGGGCGCAGCGATCAGCCGCTGCGCCCCTTTCAAATCCGTCAAACCGCCCGCACCCTCGGATGTCGCCACTTCGCCGCCGGTTCAATCATCAGCTCATGCAAGGCCCAGACCAACGCATCGACGCGGTCCGGGCTGCCCTTGCCCTCAAACCCCTGCACCGTCATCGCGCACATCTGGTCCTCCAGATCGCCCAAGCCCCGCAAATGATGCACGCGCCCCTGTTCATACAGCGCCGCCACAGGCTCCGCCCGCGCCACCTTGCCACGCGACGCATGGACGGCCCTGACCGGCACCATGGGGTCGATCTGGCGGATCACCTCCGTCACCATGTCGCCCCCCTGATTGACCTCGGCCACCAGCCGCTCCGCCCTCCAATCCTGCATCGCCCGCACCGCCGCAGCGGCCCATTTCGCGGGGCTGGCGGCACTCACCGACGCATCCGCCAGCACATAGGCGCGCCAGTCCTGCACCGGCCCGCGCGTCACCGCACCGACCACGATGATCCCGCATTCGTCCGACTTGGCGCCCCCCGTCACCGGCGGATCGACCGCCACGACGATCCGATCCATCTGGGGCGCCAGATCCACGCGCGCCGCCTCCAGCGCGCTGGTCGTCCACAGCGCCCCTTCGGCATCCTCCATCAAAATACCGTCCAGTTCCTGTCGCCCCAGCCGTGTTCCGGCATAGCGCGCGCGCACTTCCTCCAGAAAGCTTTCCGCCAGAAACGCCTTATTCGCTTCGGTTGGCGCGCTGGTCACCACGGTCGATGGCGACTTTAAGAGTTCCCTCAACACCCCCACATTACGCGGCGTCGTCGTCACGCAGACCCTCGGTCGCTCCCCCAAACGCAGGGCAAACTGCAACATATCCCACGTCTCGCGCGCCTTCTTCCACTTGGCCATCTCGTCCACCCAGGCCCCGTCAAACTGCGGCCCGCGCAGCCCCTCCGGCTCATGCGCGGAGAACACCTGCGCAATCGCGCCATTGGGCCAGACCAGACGCCCCTTCGTCGCTTGCCATTCAGGCCGCCGGTCGGGCGGCGAGCAGGCCAGTATCCCGCTCTCGCCGAACACCATGACGTCCCGAACCTGCGCCACCGTCTCGCCCACCAGCGCCAGCCGCCTGCACGGCCCGGCATCCAGTGGCGTCGCCCCCTCGACCATGCTGCGCACCCACTCGGCCCCGGCGCGGGTTTTCCCCGCGCCGCGCCCGCCCATGATGACCCAGGACCGCCAGTCGCCCTCCGGCGGGAGCTGATGCTCCATCGCCCAGAACTCGAACAGATAGGGCAGCGCCAGCAGCTCGCCCTCGTCCAGACTATCTAGGAAAGCGTCCCGGACATCTGGCTCTTCTGAGGCGATCCAGTCGGCACCCGATCGAATCCCGTGCGGCGTCCATGTCGAGCGCGTATCCATTGACGATTCCCTGCTCTTTCTTTTTGCGTTGCTCAAGTTGTGTCTCCGCTTCGATTGCCATTTTCAACCACTGCCGGATGTCGCCCAGTATCCGGCTCTGGCTCTTGATATCGTCGAACTGCTGCGCCCTGACCTGTTCTGACAGGGCCTCCAGATCCTCGCACATTCCGCGCAGCTGCCGTTCCAGTGTGGTGACAGTTGCGCTCAGACCCGAAGGTCCCTCTTCGGGTGTTATCAAAGTCATACGTGATCACTGCCTCATGCGATTGCGTTGCTTGCCCCACCGCCCGCGCGAAATGAAAAAGCGACCACCGGGGAACCCCCCCGTGGCCGCTTGCCCACTTCTTCCAGCATGTCACAACCTATACGCAAAACCGTTCGCAGAGTCAATGCGCTTGACGTCTTTGCGTCCGCCTAACAGGCCGTAACTGTTACACTTTCTTAACGAATGCCGCCTCAGCCATTCACGTCGACCACGATGCGACCCTTGACGTTTCCATCCAGAATATCGCGCCCCAGACCGGGCAGATCGGCCAGTACGGCGGGCTGAATCATCGCCTCCAGCTTGTCCATCGGCAGATGCAGCGCGATGCGCTTCCACGCTTCGACGCGGCGCGAATAGGGTTGCCGAACGGAATCAATCCCCAGCAGTTTGACCCCGCGCAGGATGAACGGCGTGATCAGTGCCCCCTCGATCGCCGCGCCCCCCGCCAGCCCGATGGCGGCAACCGACGCGCCGTATTTCATCTGTTTCAAAACCCGGCCCAGCATCGCGCCGGCCACCGCATCGATGCAGCCGGCCCACTGCTCGCCCTCCAGCGGCTTTTTGGTGACTTCCGTCAGATCCTCGCGCGGCACGATCTGCGTCGCGCCCAGATCGCGCAGATAATCGCCGGTCTCGGGCCGCCCCGTCACCGCCGCCACCTTGTAGCCCAGCTGTGCCAGCACGGCGATGGCAACGCTGCCCACCCCGCCGGATGCGCCCGTCACCAGCACCGGATCGGCGCCGGGCGTCAGGCCGTGATCCTCCAGCGCCATGATCGCCAGCATCGCGGTCAAACCGGCTGTGCCCACCGCCATCGCGCGCCGCGTGTCCAGCCCCTCAGGCAGCGGCACCAGCCAGTCGGCCCTTACCCGCGCCTTTTGCGCATAACCGCCCCAATGCGCCTCACCCACGCGCCAGCCGGTCAGGACCACCTTGTCGCCGGGTTTGTAGCGCCCGTCGCTGGACGTCTCGACTGTGCCGGCAAAATCAATGCCCGGAACATGCGGATAATTCCGCACCAAACCCGCGCCCGGCCCCATGCACAGACCGTCCTTGTAATTGACCGTGGTATATTCGACCGCAACCGTCACCTCACCCTCGGGCAAATCGTCCAGCGAAATCTGCTGGATCGCGGCGCTGGTCTTGCCGCTGTCTTCGTCCTTTTCAACGACCAAAGCGCTAAAAGTCATCTGTCATCTCCTTCATATCCGGTTGGCGAGCTGTCAGGCTGTCCAACTCATATCACGGTCGATGGGAAAAATCGGCCTTTGCAGTTTTTCGAACGGGAACAGATCGAAATTCGAGCTGGTGATCCCCTCGCTTGCGCACTCGATCACCGCCCGCGACAAGGGGCCAAAGACGGGGCGGCAATACATCCGCGACTTCAGGATCAGATATCGCGCCGACACAGGGTCAATCCCCGCGCAGCCGAACACGCCCAGATCCCAGGGCTCGTGCGGCAGTTCGGTCACCAGAACGGTCGCGCCGCCGGTCTCCAGCACCGCAGCGCGGCCCATATGGCAGGTCTGCCCGGTATAGATCGGCCCGGTCACCACATAGCTGCCATCGCTGATCGCGCCGACCGTGCCTGTCAGCGCCAGCGGCGCCTTGGACGGCAGGCCGGGCAGCGGCACCTTGTTGCCCAGTTGCACGGTAACCGCCGCGCCGGTCCCGGCCTCGATCATCTGCGCCACCGTTTCGAGATCGCAGATCGGACCGGCAATGATGCCCCGCATCCCGGCCTCAAGCGCCGCTTGCAGCACATCCACCGTGTCGCAGGTGCCGCCCGACATGCAGTTGTCGCCATGATCCAGCAGCAGCACAGGCCCGTCGCCCGGCCCCTCGGCGGCGCGCACCGCCTCGGCCAGCGACGCCTCCAGTGGCGCCTCGTGATAGACAAACCCCTCGCGTCCGTCCCACGCCATCTGCGCCAGATCGTCGGCCAGCCGCTTGGCCGCGCCCGCGTCACCAGCTACCGTGACAACAGACACGCCCGTTTCCGCCAGATCGGCAATCGGAAATCCGCCAAAGATCGTCGCGCCCAGCACCCCATCGCGCGCCTCGCCTTCGCGCGCGGCAGCGACCAGATCGGTCATCAGGCACGGCTCTTCGGTGTTCATCTTCAGCGTATGCGCCAGTATCGGCGGATGGACCCGCGCCATCACCGGCTTCAAGCCGTCATGCAGCATCGCATCGACAATCTGCGCCACATGCCGCCCCGTCTGGTACATGTCGATATGCGGATACGTCTTGAATCCAACGATGCAATCGCAATTATCGACCATACGCTGCGTGATATTGCCATGCAGGTCCAGCGCCACACCCAAGGGCACGCCCGGCGCCGCAGCGCGCACACGCGCCAGCAATTCGCCCTCGCAATCGTCGATGCCCTCGGCCACCATGGCGCCGTGCAGATCCAGCAGGATCGCGTCACAGCCCGCTCGGGCGGCCGCCACAATCGGCGCCGCCAGCGCCTCGAACACTTCGGCAGTTGCTTTGCCGCTGGGGTTGGCCGTGGCCGCCAGCGGCGTGACCAGATCGGCGCCCTGCGCCTCGGCGTATTCGATGAACGCGCCCAGCGCGGTCGCGGACCCCTTGCCGAATGCCAGGGCATCGGGGCCATGCACCGGCGCAAACGCCTCCAGCGGTGTCGCCACGGGCGAGAATGTGTTGGTTTCGTGGTTGAACCGGGCGGCGACGATACGCATGAGGGGGGCTCCTTGGGCTATGGAATGGGACAGGGCGATGCCCGCACACATATAACGATCACGGATCGCGCGGCTGCGCAATAATCACCTCCGCCTGCCGGACAGCGTGATGCCGATGGACAAGACAATCAGCCCCAGCGCCAGCATTTTCTGCCACGATGCGGCCTCGCCCAGCAGCAGGAATGACGACAGAACGCCCACCACCGGCGCCGTGAGGATCGAAATTGCCGCCACCGTCGCGGGCAGGCGGCGCAGCAGAACCGCCCACAGCAGGTAGCACGTCGCCATCGGCCCCGCGACATGGAACGCAAACACCGCGATCACGGGCAGCGGCGGCACCGCACGCGCGCCGGGCGGCTCCAGCCACAGCGCCAGCGGCCATGCCAGCACCAGCGACACGATGAAAAACCAGAAGGTCAGCGCCAGCGGCGACAGCGACCATTGCCGCCCCTGCACCAGCACATTGCCAACGGACCATGACAGCGCCGCCAGCAGCATCAGAACCGGCCCCAGCGGTGACGCGATCAGCGCGGCCATATCGCCCGAGGCCAGCACGGCCAGCCCCGCCAGCCCGACCAGAACGGCCAGAATGCGCCGCGCCGTCAGCGCATCGCCCAGAAAAACCGACGCCAGAACCGCCGTCATCGCCGGCATGGTGTAGGCGATGATCGCAGCCCGCGATGCCTCGGTAAACAGCTGGCCCAGCGCGGTCAGGATGTTGAAGCCAAACAGCACGAACAGCCCGGCCGCGATGATGGGGCCAACCTCGCCGCGTGCAGGGGTCAGGCGATGCCCAAGGGCCCGGACGATACCCCACAGCACCACCGCGCCGCCGGTGAACCCCGCCGCGCGCAGGGTAAAGGGCGGCACCTCCGCCAGCATGAATTTGACCGCCGGCCAGTTCAGCCCCCACAGGATGCCGACCAGCGCCACCAGCGCCAGGGTCAGCGGTGCGGGCCTGCCCTGCACCTCACCGCTCCGCAAGATGCGTCAAAGCGCGATCTCGTCTTGTGATTTCGTCAGATCGTCCAAGGACCGCAACTGCCCGATCAGCGCCTGCATCCTGTCCACCGGGATCATGTTCGGCCCGTCACTGGGCGCATTGTCCGGGTCTTCATGCGTTTCGATAAACAGCGCCGAAACCCCCACCGCGACAGCCGCCCGCGCCAGAACCGGTGCTAATTCGCGCTGCCCGCCGGATGTTGTGCCTTGCCCGCCGGGCTGCTGGACCGAATGGGTCGCGTCGAACACCACCGGATAACCGGTGCGCGCCATGACCGGCAGGCCGCGAAAATCGCTGACCAGCGTGTTATAGCCAAACGACGTGCCGCGATCGCACAGCATGATGCGCTCGTTGCCGGTGCTGGCGATCTTCTCGGCCACGTTGCCCATGTCCCAGGGCGCCAGGAACTGGCCCTTCTTGACGTTGATCGCGCAGCCCGTCTCGCCCGCGGCCAGCAGCAGATCGGTTTGTCGGCACAGGAACGCGGGGATCTGGATCACGTCCACCACCTCGCCCGCCGGGCCGCATTGATGCGCGTCATGCACATCGGTCAGCACCGGGCAGCCGAATTCGTCGCGGATCTTGGCGAGAATTGTCAGCCCCTCGTCCATCCCCAGCCCGCGCTGGGTGGACAGGGACGACCGGTTCGCCTTGTCATAGCTGGCCTTGAAGATGAACTTGGTGCCGGTCGCCTCGCAAGCCTCCGCGATCCGCCCGGCCATCATGCGCGCGTGGTCCAGGCTCTCCAGCTGGCACGGCCCGGTGATCAGCGCAAAGGGATGCCTTGCCCCGATGGAAATATCGCCAACGGTGATGCTGCGTGTTTCGATCATAGTGCCTCCAATGCCGCCTCGATGCGGGCGACGTCGCCGGGATTGTTCAACTCCCAGAACACCCGCCCGCGCGCGTCCACCTCGACGCAGCGCACCGGGATGCCGGACGCAAGGAACCGCAGCTGCTCCAGCCCCTCAAGGGTCTCCAGCTCCGACACAGGCGCATCCATATAGGATTTCAGCGCAGCGGGCCGGTAGCCATAAACGCCGACATGGTGAAACACCGGGATCGGCTCGGGCAGCTTGCCGGGGGCGATATAGGGCAGCACTTCCTTGGAGAAATAAAGCGCATTCATGCGTCGATCAAACACCGCCGTCGTGCCGCCAACGCGGCCATTCTGCCGGTCCTCGATGAAATTCTCATAGGTTTGCCGGTCACAGCGCAGCACTGGCGTGGCCATCTGCACGCTCGGGTCGGCCTTCATCGCGGCAATCAGCTTTTCCACGAACCACGGCGGGGTCAGCGGCGCATCGCCCTGAAAATTTACCACCAGATCGGGCTGCTGCTCCAGCTGCGCCAGCGCATCGGCGCAGCGCGCCGTGCCGTTTTCGCAGGCCTCGGATGTCATCACCACCTCGGCGCCAAACCCGCGCGCATGATCGGCTATGCGCGCATCATCGGTGGCGACATAGACCGCATCGACCCCCTCAATGGCGCAGGCCGCGTCCCAGCTCATCCGGATCAGGCTGCGCATGCTGCCGTCCTTCTGGCGCAGCTCGACCAGCGGCTTGCCCGGATAGCGCGTCGAGGCGTATCGCGCCGGAATGAAGATCACCGTTTTCATGCGTCACCTCAGAGGCTGTTTCGCGCGCCTTAGACCATATCGCACAGGGCTGGGCAATCGCGCTGCATCACGCTACCCCGGCGCGCAAACAATCGTGGATATGCAGCACGCCGATAGGGCGGCGCTCCGCGTCCACCACCAAAAGGACCGAAATCTTGCGCCCGTTCATCAGGGCCAGCGCGCTGGCGGCCAGCATATCGGGCGTCACCGTCACCGGATCACGCGTGGCAATGGCGCCGGCGGTGCGCTCCATCAGATGCGTCATGTTGCGGCGTAAATCGCCATCGGTGATGATCCCGATCAATTCGCCCGCGTCGTCGGTCACGGCCGCGATCCCGAAATTCTTGGCCGACATGGTCAGCAACGTTTCCGGCATCGCCATATCCGCCCCCACCAGCGGCAGCGAATCCTGCCCATGCATGAGGTCGGAAACCCGGCTCATCTGCGCGCCCAGTTTGCCGCCGGGATGAAAATCACGGTAATGCGCCACCTCGAAGCCCCGCGCGCGCATCAGCGCCACCGCCAGCGCATCGCCCAGCGCCATCATCATGGTGGTCGAGGTGGTCGGCGCCATGCCCATCGGACACGCCTCCGGCACCGGCGGCAAGGTCAGGCGCAGACCGGCGGCCTTCATCAGGGTGCTGCCGGGTTTACTGGACATGCCGATCACCGGAATGCCAAACCGCGCGCAATAGGCGATCTCGTCGGCCAGTTCCGGCGTCTCGCCCGAATTGGACATCAGCAGGCAGACATCGCCCGTGGTGATCATCCCCAGATCGCCATGGCTGGCCTCGCCCGCATGGACGAAATAGCTGGGCGTTCCGGTGCTGGCCAGGGTGGCCGAAATCTTGCGCCCCACATGGCCTGATTTTCCGACACCCGACACGATCACGCGCCCCTTGGTGTTCAGGATCAGATCCACCGCCGCGCTGAAATCATCGGGCAGGGCGTCCGCCAGTTGCCGCAGCGCGTCCGCCTCCAGCGCCAGAACATCGCGCGCCGCGGCGGCGCTGTCGTGCTGATCCGTGCCTGCCTGTGTCATGGCTGCTCCTTGCGTCATGGCTGCTTATGTCCGGTTTGATGCGGATGGGGCAGGGCGTCAATGGCTGCGCCAGTTTCCCGCACTCGACAGTCGCCGCGATATCGGGCAAATCCGGGCTGTCATGAACAGCAATCTCCCCCTTACACGCGACCTTGTGCTGATCGGCGGTGGTCATGCCCATGCGCTGGTGCTGCGCAAATGGGGGATGAATCCGCTGCCCGGCGCGCGCCTGACCCTGATCGACCCGAACCCCAAGGCGCCCTATACCGGCATGTTGCCCGGCCATATCGCGGGCCACTATCCGCGCGATGCGCTGGACATCGACCTGGGGCGCCTTGCCCGCTTTGCCGGTGCGCGGCTGATCGTCGGCCACGCGACCGGGATCGACCGGGGTGCGCGCCGGGTGCAAGTGCCGGGTAGGCCAGACATTGCCTATGACGTGCTGTCCATAGACATCGGCATCACCTCCGCCCCTGCCGATCTGCCGGGGTTCCAGCAGTACGGTATCGCGGCCAAACCGCTCGGCCCCTATGCCGATCGCTGGGCGCGTTTCGTTGCCGACGTGACAGCGGGTAAAACCGCGCCCGACTGCGCCGTTCTGGGCGGCGGCGTGGCCGGGATCGAGCTGGCGCTGGCGATGCGCCACCGGCTGGCGCAAGTCCACCGCGCGCCCCGCGTGCATGTCATCGACACAGGGACGGCGCTCGCCGGTGTTGCCGCCAGCACCGCCCGCCTGCTGCGCGCGCAGATGAAGAGGGCGGGTATCGCCCTGACCGAAGGCGCCGAAATCGCGCAAATCACCCGTGATAGTGTCACATTCGCGAATGGCACCGCCATTCCCGCCGCGCTGTGCATCAGTGCCGCCGGTGCGCGGCCTTGGCCCTGGCTGGCACAGACGGGGCTGGATCTGAGCGATGGCTTCATCTCGGTCGGGCCGGACTTGCGCAGCACCTGTGATCCGGCGATCTTTGCGGCGGGCGACTGCGCCCACCTGACCCATGCGCCCCGTCCCAAGGCGGGGGTGTACGCCGTGCGCGCCGCGCCGGTCCTGCATGACAACTTGCGCGCGGCGCTGACCGAAAAGGGCCACTACCGCCGGTTCAAACCGCAAAAAAGCTATCTCAAGCTGATTTCGCTGGGCGGCAAAGCCGCGATAGCCGACCGTGGCGCGCTGGGCGTCCACCTTCCGGGCCTTTGGCACTGGAAGGACCGGATCGACCAGCAATTCATGCAAAAATTCCGCGATCTGCCTACCATGCCCACGCCGCCCCTGCCGCAAGAGACAGCCCAGGGCGTGGCACAGGAGCTGTCCGATCACCCCATGATCTGCGGCGGCTGCGGCGCCAAGGTCGGCCCCGAGGCGCTGAACACCGCCCTTGCAGGCGCGCGCACCGGACAGCACACCGCCCCGCGCGAGGATGTGCTGATCCGCCCCGGCGACGATGCCGGCGCGCTGCGCATCGGCGGGCAGGTGCAGGTCATCAGCACCGACCACCTGCGCGCCTATACCGGTGATCCGTGGCAGATGACGCGTATCACCGCGCTGCACGCGCTGGGCGACGTCTGGGCCATGGGCGCCGCGCCGCAGGCGGCGCTGGTCAATCTGGTGCTGCCCCGGATGAGCGGCCCGCTTCAGGCCCGCACACTGGCCGAAATCATGGCCGCCGCCCAAGGTGTCATGGACGATGCAGGCGCCGAGATCATTGGCGGGCACACCACCCAAGGCGCCGAACTGACGATAGGGTTCACCGTCACCGGCCTGATGCCCGAGGGCCGCGCGCCCATCGGCGTCGACGGGGCGCAGCCCGGTGATCACCTGATCCTGACCGGCGCGCTGGGCACCGGCGTCATACTGGCCGCCGATATGCGCGGCGCCGCCGATGGTGATGTTGTGCGCGGCGCGCTGGATCGCATGGCAACCAGTCCCAAAATCGCCGCGCAGAGCCTGATATCGGCGCACGCGATGACCGATGTCACCGGCTTCGGCCTTGCCGGGCATCTACTGGCGATCTGCCGTGCCAGCGGTTGTGGCGCGGCGCTGGAGATGGACGCCATACCGCTGCTGGAGGGCGCGCGGGCGTTGCTGGACGCGGGCCACCGGTCATCGCTGCACGATGCCAATCGCGCATGGTCAGAGCCCGATATTGAGGGGCTGCGCCCCGGCGCACATGAAATCCTGTTCGATCCGCAAACCGCAGGCGGATTCCTTGCGGCGCTTCGACCAGACGCCGCGAAACAGGCCCTTGCCGAAATGCACGCCAGCGGCATCCCCGCCGTCAAAATCGGTGAAATGCTGGACGCGCCGCCGCGTGTTACCCTGCGCCCGCGCCTGACGCGCGATTGATCGCCTCGATCAGACCGGGCAGGGCGGCCTGCAATGCCGCATCATCCAATGCAGGCAAATCCACCGTCTCAGGCCGGGCCATGTCATGCCGCACGCGGGCGCGATCATAGCCCGGATCGTAATGCTGCACGATCAATTCCCGCGCCAGCGTGTTGAAATCGCGGGCATCGACCATCCGTTGCCAGTGGTCCACCGTCTCATGCCCGCGCAGATTGCGCAGCAGATCCAGACTGCCCTTCAGCAGATCCGGCTGATCGGTCATATCGCCATATGCGTCGGCCAGATAGGCCGCGCGCGCCGCCACTGGCGCCGTGACGCGCACCACCGGCGCGGCCTTCATCGCGCTCCACAGGCTGGGCGGCACCACGCGCGCGCCCACCTTGTGCGATTCCGCCTCGATCACCACGGGGCGGGCCGGGTCCAGCGCCGCGATACGCTGCGCCAGCCGGCCGTCGAACAGCTTCTGCGAAGGCTGCCCGCCCGCCCGCGCGCCCAAGGCCGAGCCGCGATGATTGGCCAGCCCCTCAAGGTCGATCACCTGAACGCCCGCGTCCTCCAGCAGCTCCAGCAGCCGCGTTTTCGCCGTGCCGGTATTGCCGTCCAGCAGTACCGGCGTCAGCGCCAAAGGCGCCTCGTAGAGCATCTGAACCACCAGCCGCCGATAGGCGCGATAGCCGCCCTCCAGCAGCGACACGCGCCAGCCGATCTGCTCCAATATCGACGCGAACGAGCCTGACCTTTGCCCGCCGCGCCAGCAATAGACCATCGGGCGCCAACTGCCATCCTTGCCCGCCAGCGGCCCCTCCAGATGCGCCGCCACATTGCGCGCAACCAGCGCCGCGCCGATGCGCCGCGCCTTGAACCGGTCCTGCTGCACGTAAATCGTGCCGACCTCGGCCCGTTCGGCATTGCTGAGACTGGGCAGGTTGATCGCGCCGGGCAGGTGGTCCTCGGCGTATTCGGCGGGCGAGCGTGCGTCGATGATCGTATCGACCGGCAACGCCGCCAGTTGGGCGATGTCTGTCAGGGTCAGTTTCATTGCCGGTCACCTGCGCGCATGGGCGCCTTTGCGGGGAATACTATCATGCCCTTCAGATAGCGCAGTGTGCGTGGCGCTGACAGGACGATCCGCGCCTTGCGCACGTTTTATGCGCTTCTCGTCAATGCGGGAGCCTGCCAAGGACACGGCCAGAGCGCCAGATTTGTTGTGGCAGATCACCGGCTGAACTGCATAAACCGACCCTAACCGGCGGTTGAGACACTGTATTGCGACCGTGCCAGCCAGTCCGGCGCCACCTCGATCCCCCAGCCGGGGGCGCCTGTTACGGTCGCATGCCCGTCTTTGATGACATATGGGTCCGAGGTGAACAGCCCCTCCTGCCACGGGTAGTAATCCGCGCCCTCAATCGAAAACTCCAGGTATTTTCCGGCGTTCGGAATGGCGCGGAGCAGATGCATGGTGAACAGCGTGACCAGCGACAGGTTCGCGCAATGCGGCGTGACCGGCAGGTTTGCGGCCCCGGCCATTTTTGCCACCCGCAACGTGCGCGCGATACCGCCCAGATAGAGAATATCTGGCTGCACGATATCCACCGCGCGCATGTCGATCATGCGCCGCCATGTGGGCAGATCGCACTCCTGTTCGCCCCCCGTCACGTCGATATCCAGCGCGTCTGTCACCTCTTTGGTCTGCTCCAGCTCCCAATAGGGGCAAGGCTCCTCAAAATGGCAAAACCCGTGATCCTCCAGCATCCGGCCCACGTCGATGGCGCGGTCGGGTGCGTAACAGCTATTGGCGTCGATCAGCAGGGCGGCATCCTCGCCCATTTCGCGTCGCATCAGCGGGATGATCTCTTCCGTCCGGCCCGGCCATTCATCGCGCCCGCGCCCCACCTCGGCGCCTGCGCGCACCTTGAACGCGTCAAAGCCGTGCGTATCGCGCAGCCGCTTCATGCGCTCGGCCTCATCCTTTGGCGTAATGTCGCGCTTCATCGAGCTGGCATAGGCGCGGATGCGCCCCGGCGTGCCGTCCAGCAATTCGGTCACCGGCTTGCCCGCCTGCCGCCCGCGCAGATCCCAAAGCGCGGTGTCAAACCCCGCCATTGCCCGGCGAAGGTAAGAGCCGGGAAATTTATGCTCCCGCTCGGCCACCAGATCCAGCAGATCATCCAGATCGGTGGTATCGCGGCCCAGAACATGCGGCGCGACCTGCCGGTGCAGAACCGTGCAGGTGATGTCCGAGTGGTAGGTTGACACCTGCCCCCAGCCGATGCTGCCATCCTCGCCCGTCAGGCGGACAAAACCGACGAATTCGGTGGTGAAGGTTTCGATTTGCCGGATTTTCATCGCACTCTAACCTTGGCAGATCAGGTCAAACGCGCGCTCGCCCACCATGACGGCGGGGGCGTTGGTGTTGCCTGTGGGGATTGTGGGGAAAATCGACGCATCGGCAACGCGCAGCCCGCCGATGCCATGCACGCGCAGCTGCGGATCAACGACCGAAGTGGCGGCCTCCTGCCCCATCCGGCAGGTGCCGCATTGGTGAAACACTGTCCAAGCCTCGCGCCGGGCGAAGTCGAGGATCTCGTCATCGCTGGCGCAATCGGGGCCGGGGTCCAGTTCAGCCTCTATCACGCCTTTCAGTGCCGGCATGGACGCGATGCGCCGCACTTCGCGCGTGCCTGCGATCATCAGCGCGCGGTCGTGTTCGGTGGCCAGATACCCGCCGCGCATGACGGGCGGCGCCAGTGGATCACTGCTGCGCAGGGTAATGCTGCCCGTGCTGGTGGGCTTGCAGGGGTTGAACCCGATGCGCACCGCCGGAAAGGGATCGGGGCTCATCAAGGGCCGCTTGCCCGTGGGCGCGCTGGAATAGCTGAGCGGCGAGAAATACAGTTGCGTGTCTGGCGGGCCATCCCCGGCGGCCAGCCGGATGAATCCGCCGGCCTGATTGAGGCTCATCGCCAGCGGGCCGCGCTGCGCCGCGACATATTGCAACCCCGCCAGCGCCTTGCCCCACCACGGGCGCAGCACCTGGTTCAGGCTGGGCGTGCGCGTGCGAAACAGATGATCGCTGCCCAGATGGTCCATCAGGTTCCGGCCCACATGGGGCGCGTCATGGACCACGTCGATGTCCGTTTCGCGCAAATGTCCGGCAGGTCCGATGCCCGACAGCATCAGCAACTGGGGCGAGTTGATCGCCCCGCCGCACAGGATCACCTCCTGCGCATGGGCAGAGTGCGCTTTGCCGCGCTTGATGTATTCGATCCCGGTCGCGCGCCGCCCCTCCATCAGGATGCGGGTCGCCATCGCGCCCGTCTCGATGCGCAGGTTCTTCAGCTTGCGCGCGGCCAGCAGATAGGCCTGCGCGGTCGAGGCGCGGCGTCCGCCTGCGGTGCTGATCTGGTACAAACCCGCCCCTTCCATCGCAGCGCCGTTGTAATCGGTGTTGGTCGGGATGCCCGCCTGCGCCGCCGCCGCGACATAGGCGCGCGTCAGCGGATGCATCGCGCCGGTCATATCCGTCACGGACAAGGGGCCGTCGCCGCCCCGGTGCGCGCAGGCGCCGCGCGACCACCGCTCGATCCTGCGGAACACCGGGGCCACATCCGCCCAGCCCCAGCCGGGCGCGGCGGCGCCCCATTCGGCGTAATCGTCGGGATGCCCGCGCACCCAGACCATGGCATTGATCGCCGATGATCCGCCCAAAACCTTGCCGCGCGGCCAGTATATGGCGCGATCGTTCAGCTCCGGCTCTGGCTCCGTGCTGTATTTCCAGTTGAAACGCGCGTCGTGGAACACCTTGCCATAGCCCAGCGGGATATTGACCCACGGGTGCCGTCCCGCGCCGCCCGCCTCCAGCAGCAGGACGGATTTGCCCGCCCCGGCCAGCCGCCCCGCCAGCGCCGCCCCGGCCGATCCTGCACCGACGATGATATATTGAAACTGTTCCATCAGCGTCAGGGGTATCATGACGAACAATCGACGCAAGCACCACGTAACCGGCGCCGCTGTAGAAGGCCCGCATGGCGAACGGCGTATCAGGCAGCCCCGATTTCACAGGATGCACCAGAGAATTTTACCGAAAGTTAAATTTTAGGACGTAGTCCTGCCGTCCTCGGTTGACGGTGGGGCGTAACTTGGGCCTATTGTGCCACAGCACGACCCTGCCAAATTTTATCAGGCGGCGGTTTCCGCGCATGTCACTAAACTGTTGCAATTATAAAATAGGAATGTGGCGTGGATTTCCAGAAAGACAAAGGGAGAAAGACATGAAAAACCTTCTGACAATGCTGACCGCGGGCGTCGCCACCACGGCGCTGCTGGCCGGCGCCGCGCAGGCCGATACGCTGCGCCTGCTGACATGGGGCGGTTACGCGCCCGAAAACGTCATCGAGAAATTCGAGGCCGAAACCGGCCACACCGTCGAAGTCACGATGTCCAATAACGAGGAAATGATTGCCAAGCTGCGCGCCACCGGCGGCGGCGGCTTTGATCTGGCCCAGCCCAGCCAGGACCGCATCGCCGGCCCGCAGGCCGAATTCGGCATCTACAAGCCCATCGACATGAGCCAGATCAAGACCGAACTGTTCGTCGCCTCGATGCTGGACGCGACCAAGACAAATTCGACCGTCGGCGGCGATGTCTATGCCGTTCCGCACATCTGGGGAACCAGCGGCCTGATCGTGAACACCGCGCAGGCCGACATGGTCAAGGATTACACCGACCTGTGCGATCCCGCGCTGGAGGGCAAGGTATCCTACCGCCTCAAGCGCCCGACGCTGATCGGCTTTGCCTTTGCGATGGGCCTTGACCCCTTCGCCGCCTATGGCGACGAGGCCGCCTATACCGATATCATGCAGCAGGTCGAGGCCAAGCTGGTCGAATGCAAGCCGGTGGTCAAAACCTACTGGTCCGGCGGTGACGAGCTGCTGAACCTTGTCCGCTCGGGCGAGGTGACGGCGGCAATGGCATGGGATACCGGCGGCTGGAAGCTGAACAGCGACAATGCCGACATCAACTTTGTCGCGCCCGCCTCCGGCGCGCTGGGCTGGATCGACACGTTCGCGCTGCCCGCCAAGGGGCAATCCGATCAGGCCGCCTATGACTGGATCAACTTCGTGATGCAGCCCGAAGTGGCCGCGATGATCACCGAATCGGCTGGAAATTTCACCGCTTCCAAGGGCGCGGATGAATTTGCGTCGGACGAGATGAAGGCACAGTATCAGGGCAGCTTCCCGCCCGAGGCCGTGGATAATATCAAGTGGTATCCGCCGGTCCCCGCAGGTCTGGAAGTGATCGAAGGCGGCATTCTGGACCGCGTCAAGGTCGCGCAATAATCTGAAATTGACGGGCGGCCCTGCCACGGGCCGCCCGTATCCTGTTTATACGGAAATCCCCATGACGCCTGACCTGGAATGCACCGACCTGACCCGCCGCTTTGGCGAGACGCTGGCGGTTGACGATGTCTCTTTCTCGGTGCCTGCCGGGTCTTTTTTCTCGATCCTGGGGCCTTCGGGCTGTGGCAAGACGACGATCATGCGCATGATCGCCGGTTTTCTTGAGCCCACCTCCGGGGATATTCAGATCAAGGGCCGCTCGGTTTTGGACGTGCCGCCGAACAAGCGTCCGGTCAACATGGTGTTTCAGCATCTGGCGCTGTTCCCGATGATGAATGTCGAGGCCAATATCGGCTATGGCCTGCGCCGCGCGGGCATGGCCAAGCCAGAAATTTCCCGCAAGGTGGACGAGGTGCTGGAGCGGATCGGCCTGCCCGGCGTGGGCAAGCGCAAGGTGGACGAGCTGTCGGGCGGCCAGCGCCAGCGGATCGCCATCGCCCGCTGCATGGTGCTGGAGCCGGACGTTCTGCTGCTGGACGAACCCTTGGGCGCGCTGGACCTGAAGCTGCGCGAGCGGATGAAGATCGAGCTGAAGGCGCTACAGGCCGAGTTTGACACCACCTTCGTCTACATCACCCACGACCAGTCCGAGGCGCTGGTGATGTCAGACCGCATTGCCGTCATGAACAAGGGCAAGTTTGAGCAGGTCGGCACCGGTCAGGATCTGTATTTCCGCCCGCAAACCCCCTTCGTTGCCAGCTTTGTCGGCGACAGCAACCGCTGGCGCGGCACGGTCGAACGCACAAGCGGCAGCACGGTCGAGCTGCGAACAGAAACCGGCCTGACCATGCGCGCCGCCGCCAAATCGCCCCAGGCCAAGGGCGCCACCGTCGATATATTCGTGCGCCCCGAAGCGATCCGGCTGGCCCATGACGACGCCGATCTGGCGCAATTCGACAACCGCATTTTTGGCCGCGTCAGCAGCCTGCTGTTCAACGGTGCGGCCAGCCGTATTCTGGTGGAAAGCTATGAAAGCGGCGGCGAGGTCGAAGTGACCTTGCCGCAATCGGGCGAGTTTTCCGATCTCAAGCGCGGCGTGCCGGTGCATATCGGCTGGACTGCCGAAAACGCCAACTGCTTTGCCGCGGGCGAGGGTTAGGGCATGGCCGCCAGCGCCCGTCTGGGATTTATCCTGCTGCTGTTGCCGCTTTTGCTGTGGCTGACGTTGCTGATCATCATCCCGCATATCGATATGCTGCTGCTGTCGCTGCGCGAACGCGTCGGCGTGGGCGAATATCAGACCAGCATCGCCAATTACGCCACCATCGCGACCGAGCCGCTGTATATGCGCACCTTCATGCGCACCGCCGTCATGTCCGTTCTGGCCACGGCGATCACATTGCTGATCGCATTCCCGGTTTCCTACTATATCGCAAAAATGGTGCGGGGTCGTGCGCGGTCCGCGCTGTTTCTGCTGTGCCTGATCCCGTTCTGGGTGTCCGAGCTGGTGCGCACTTTTGGCTGGATGATCCTGTTGCGCGAAACCGGCGTCATCTCGCAATTCCTGCAATGGACGGGCATCGTCTCGGGCCCGGTTGAAATGCTGTATAACGACGCGGCCATCATGGTCGGGCTGGTCTATACCTCCATGCTGTTCATGGTGGTGCCGCTGGTCACGACGCTGGACAGTCTGGACGATGCGGTGATCGAGGCGGGCTATGATCTGGGCGGATCGGGCTGGTCCGTCATGCGCGAAATCGTCATTCCCCATGCGGTGCCGGGCATCGTTTCGGGCTGCATCGTGGTGTTCATGCTGTCACTGGGCAACTACCTGACGCCCACCATGCTGGGCGGCAAGGACAGCCTGTGGTTTACCGAAATGATCTATTCGCAGTTCATCGTCAGGTTCAACTGGGAGCTGGGCGCGGCGTTCGGGTTCATGCTGCTGTTCCTGTCATCCTTCATCATCTGGATCGTGCTGCGCCTGACCGGCCAGACGCTTGAGCGGACAATGGGATAAGCCATGATACCCACCATCCCCACACCCCGCGCGCTGACGGTCATCTGGACCAGCTATGTCGTGTTGTTCTTTGTCTACCTGACGCTGCCGCTGGCGGTTGTCGCGGTGTTTGCGTTCAACGACAGCCAGTTTCCGTCGCTGCCGTGGCAGGGCTTCACGCTGGACTGGTTTTTCGGCAGCGCGGCGCCCAAGATCGGCGTCTTTCACGAACAGGCCATCCTTGGCGCGATCGGCACCTCGGCGTTTGTCGGCGTTTGCGTCGCGGCCTTGTCCGTTGCGGTCGGCACGTCCAACGCGTTTTTGTTCAACCGCTACAAGTTTCGCGGGCGCGGCCTGCTGTATATTCTGATGCTGCTTCCGCTGGTGGTGCCGGGGATCGTGCTGGGCATTTCGATTCTGGTGTTTTCATCCACCATGGCCAATCAGCTTTGGGATGTTGCGAAAATCGATTCGGCGTTTCTGCGGCCCGGTCTGGGTCTGGTCATCCTGGGCCAGTTTTCGTTTATCACCACAATCGCCACACTGGTCATCTCAGCCCGCCTGCAAAAATTCGACACCTCGCTGGAGGAGGCGGCGCTGAACCTTGGTGCCAGCCGCCTGACGGCGGTGCGCACCATCACCATCCCGTTCCTGATGCCCGCCATCGTCGGCGCGGCGGTGGTGGCGTTTTTGATGAGTTTCGAGAATTTCAACACCACCTTGATGCTGGTCGGCTCGGACGCGCCGCTGACCATTGCGATGTTTGACCGCCTGAAGGAGGGGTCGACCCCGCTGCTGAACGCGGTGTCGCTGCTGCTGATGCTGGGATCATTCGTTCTGGCGCTGATCCTGATCGCGTTTCAGAAACGCAGCTAGGGCGGCGCCGCAACAGGGCGCCGCCGCTGCGGTCAGATCAGGCGAACCTGCGTGCCAACGGGGCAGAGCGCGAACAGCTCTTCGATCTTGGCATTATAGAGGCCAATGCATCCGTCGGACGATTTGCGCCCGATCTTGCGCGTGTCATGCGTGCCGTGGATCAGGTAGGCGGGCCAGCTGAGGTACATTGCGTGCGTTCCCAGCGGGTTATCGGGGCCGGGCGGCATGTATTTGTAATGCGGAAACCGCTTCATCATCGACGCGGTCGGCGTCCAGTCGGGACCGACCTTTTTGCGCACGATCTTGGTATAGCCGCGCTTGGTCAATTCTTCGCTGATGGGCACGGAGGTGGGATAGACGCGGTAATCCTTGCCGTCGCCGCTCCAGTAATGCAGGGCGCGCGACTGCGTGTCCGACACGATTGTTGCCACGCCGAGATCGTCAAAATGGTCCTGCCAGTTCTGCACGACGAAGCTGGACGCGTTGCGGCGGCTGAATTCGTCCGCGCGCAGCACCGTGGGCATGGCCAGCCCGCCTGCGGCCCCACCGGCGATTGCAAGGCCGGACATCAGCGCGCGGCGTCTTGTCATGTGATTGGACATGATTCTCCTTTCTGCTCTGTCTTTGGGCCGAAAGGGATCGCAGCAGCCTTAAGGGCAGCTTAAGGAATGGGCGCCGTGCCCTGTAATCTGGCTAATCCTTGCCAGCGATCAGGCCCATGCGCGCGGCCTGATACGTGGCCTCGGCCCGGCTGGAGATGTTGAGCTTGCGGTAGATCGCCTTGATATGGCTGGCCACGGTGGAGGGCGCCAGATCCAGTGCCAGCGCCACATCGGCCACGCGCAGGCCGCGCGCGATCAGGCCCAGAACCTCGGCCTCGCGCGGGGTCAGCGCGCCGCCATCCTCGGCAATCGGGCCGGTGGCGCGGAAGTGGGCCATGACGCGCCGCGCGATGGCGGGCGACAGGGGCGGCACGCCGTCGCCGATCAGCTGCAAATGCCGCTCGATCAGGCCGGGCGGATCGCTTTTGAGGATGTAGCCTTGGGCGCCCGCTGACAGCGCAGCGACGATGGCGCTGTCGCTGCCCATGACCGTGGTGACGATGGGCAGAACGGAGGTCTGGCACTGTGCCAGTTTGCGCAACACGTCATAGCCGTCGCCATCGGGCAGGCCGATATCCACCAGCGCGATGGAAAATTGATAGCGCCCGCATGCCTCCAGAGCGCTGCGCACGTCGCACGCCTCGCAGATTTCGGCGCCCGGAAACACCGCGCGCACCCGGTCGGCCAGAAAAAGGCGGCTGGCGCGGATGTCTTCGACGATCAGAACGCGCGCGGTCATGCGGCACCCTGCCGGGCCGGTTCGGGCGCGCTCAGTAGCACGCTCAGCGCCATTTCGGTGCCGCCGTCATCGGTGCTGATACGTGCCGATCCGTTCAGCAGGCGCGCCCGTTCGGCGATGTTTGCCAGACCGTTGCCAGCGCCGCCGGGGGCCGCAAAGCCGCAGCCGTCATCGCGCATCACCAGCCGTAATTGTCCGCCCTCGCAGGACAGGGCCACCTCCAGCCGGGTGGCGCCGGAATGTTTGATGGTGTTGCTGGCCGCCTCGCGCAGGATGGCGCGCAAGCTGTTGGCCTGACGGAAATCCAGCTGAATGTCGGACAGGTCGGGCGCGCCCGGCTGCGGCCAATGCAGCGCGATATCGTGCAGCTCCAGCCGGTCGGCCAGTTCGGTGCGCAGGTCGGCGGCGATTTCCGCCAGATCGAACCGCGCGTTGAAGCCGGCGTTGATGATCCCGCGCAGATCGCCCAGCGTATCGCGCAGAAGGTCATCCTTGCGGCGCCCGTCGGCGGTGTGCAGCGCGCTCAGCAGTTGGGCGCCGATATTGTCATGCACGTCGCGGCTGATCCGCTCGCGTTCGCCGCGCACGCCGGATTCGTAGGAATCGCGGCTATGGCTGACCATGCCGTGAATGTCGATCAGGGTGCGCGCGGTGGCCACATCGCTGCGGTTGAACAATCGCCGTCCCCCTGCCGCATAGCGCAGCCGGCGCGGCGCCAGACCGGCGGCGCCCGGCAGCTCCAGCGCCAGCCCGTTTTCGGCAATGCGGGGCGCATCCGGCCCCGGCTCCGGCCGCTCGATTGCCACGGCAGGCGCATAGATCGCCGTCAGCAGCGCGTCCCAGCGGCGATCCTGCTGCGCATTCGTGGGCGCCAGCGCGACCCCCAGCAGATCGGCCGTATGTCCCTCGATCGTGGCCCGGCGCGGGGTGAACAGCCAGCGCAGCAGCATCTGGCGCAGCGGAAAATACAGGAACCCCGCAACCAGCAGCGACATCGACAGCGACGCCCAAGGCTGCCGGTTCAGCCAGCCAACCAGCGCCAGATCCACCGCCAGGATCAGCGCGGCCCCCGCCAGCCACAGCCAGACATAATAGGCGTAGCGATCCAGATCGAACACCCGCCAGCGCGTCACGGCAAAGGCAAGGCCGATATGCATCAGGTTGAAAAACCCGAACGCATAGCCCTGCTGCACAAGGCCCGCATCGCTCAGCCCCAGCGTCGGCGGCATCACCGACAGGGCAATGAACAGCGAACAGCCCAGCAACGATGTCAGGAAAAACCAGCGCAGGCCGGCCCGGTCCAGCGGCTCGCCGCGGGCGCGTATCCATTGAAGGGTTGCGATGATGATCGCGCCCAGCATCTGGCTCATCACGATCAGCGGCACGATGGTCATCGGCCACAGCGCCAGCTGATCGCCCACGTATAGCGCGCCATACAAGGCGGCGATCAGCCACAGCCAGCGGCCCCGGATCAAGGGCCGGGGATACAACAGAAACAGCGCGACCAGCGCCGTGCCAAACGCCACCGCGCCAAAATGGTTGATCCCCGAAAGCACGCGAAACAGGCTGCCGTCCAGCGCGACAAACCGCGTCGAATAGACAGATGCGGGCAGGGTGAACAGGGGCAGGAACAGCGATGTCAGCCCAAACATCGCGGCGCCCGGCATGCTGGCCCTCAGCGCCAGAACCCAGCCGCCGACCAGCAGCGCCAGAATGGCCACCCCTTGCTGAAACCAGAATACGAATGGCAGATCGCCCAAACTACGCAGGCGTGGCACCAGTTCGCCCGCATCCGTGCCGCCGCCCGGCAGGCGCCAGACCGCCGCAACGCTATCCTGGCCCAAAACCTCGGCCAGTTGCGTCTGGCGCTGGTAAAAGGCGGACATCGCGGCGAAACTGCCCAGCGTGTCAGGCTCTTCGATCAGATCGGCCGGCGTCACATCCTGCGCGCCCAGCCGGACCGGCACGGCGCCCTCCGGCAGATCCAGCTGCGGCTGCCCGGTGGCCAGCCAGATCGCCAGCGCAGGCCCCAGAACGGCCAGCAGTGCCGCAATGGCCAGCGTCGTTGCAGGGGAATGGGGCAGATCACGGCGCAGAAGGCTCATAGGGCAGGGTCCTTGGTTCGGTCTATCCAGCCGCGTCCCCGCCGCCCGGTCAAGCGCTTTGACGCGCGGGGCTGAAATTTGGTGCGCCGTCCGGGCAAGGCTTCGGGGGGGCGCCCTGCGCAGTTCATCGCCCGCGCGGCTAGCAGGGGTCCGCCACCGGGCGTGCCGATAACCTGGCATGACCGAGCGGCAGAACCCCTGCGCCGACAATAAATGGATCAAAAGGACTTGTTTAAATTACACTGACCGGCATCCCCGACGCACTGCGAAGCCATCGGGATACCGCAGACAGTGTCGGTCAAATCGGGCTGTCTGACACTCCCCTGTTCAGGGGATGGAGGGATTTATCCGCGCGGCGCGATCAGGCGCGCCAGCGTTTCGGTTTGGCGGGCGACGCGCAGTTTTAGTGTCTGGCGCGTCATCGCGTCATCCTTGACGAAATCCATGAACATGGCATTCAGATTGTTGAACACAATCTCGCCCAGCGATTGGACGTCCAGCCCCGCCATCACCTCGCCGCGCTGCTGCAAGCCGGCGATCAGCGCGACCACCTGCGCGCTCAGCGCGCCATCCAGCTGCGAGTATCGCGCGCCGTTGGGTGTATGCGGTGCCTCGACCGACAGGGCCATTGCGGTGCGCCACATTTCCTTGCTCAGATATTCCAGCGAATGATCGTAATAGACCGCGATCAGCGCCGTGATTGCCTGCTGCGCGCCCTTGGGCGGGTCGGCGACGATGGCGGCGCCCGCGCTCAGCACTTCTTCGACTTCCATCGCGACGGTGGCGATCAGGATATCCCCCTTGGAGCCGTAATAGTTGTAAACCGTGCCCGGTGAGACATCTGCCATTCCGGCCAGATCCTCGATCCGGGCGGCGCGGTATCCGTCGCGGCGAAACAGCGTGACGGCGGCCTTCAGGATGCGCGCCTGCCGGTCTGCCTTATGTCTGGCGCGCAGTCCCGTCATATTTTGTCCCTTTCGCAGTCCGCGCCCGTTTTTACAGTTGACTTCAAATTTGAAGCAACTCATTTTTTCAGCCAAGGGGCGCAGCAGTCACCCCACCCCAACCAGGAGAGATGACCATGACATATCGCCCCCTGCGCCGTGCCTTACTGAGCTCCACGATGCTGGCGCTGCCCGCCGCCGCGATGGCCGCCGAAGACCTTAACGCGCTGGTCTGGTGCGACCACACCGACCCCGCCCTGATCGAACCGTTCGAGCAGGAGCATGGAATCCGCGTCAACCTGCGCGAATACGAGGGCACCGCCACCGCGCTGGCCTTGCTGGAACAGTCGCGCCCCGGTGACTGGGATGTTCTGGTAATCGACGCCATCGACGTGCCGCGTGCGGTCGACGCGGGCCTGATGGCCGAGCTGCCGGCCGATCAGCTGGCAACAACCGATTTTTTCCCCGGCGTCGCGATGGAGGCGCAAACGCAAGTGGACGGCAAAACCTACGCGGTGACCGAGAAATTCGGCTACAACACCGTGTCGTTCAATTCGGACAAGGTCGACGCCGCCGACATGCAGGATCTGTCGACGATCTGGAGCGAGAAATACAAGGACCGCATCGCTGTCTATGACTACTACCTGCCGGTCATGGGCCTTGCCGCGATTGCAAATGACATCGACACCGGCAACATCACCGCAAACGATCTGCCGACGCTGAAGGAAACCCTCTTTACCATGAAGGACAACGCCCGCTCGGTGGGCGAGGTGGTCGCCAGCCAGACCGCGCTGGCCACGGGCGAGGTTGATATCGTCATCGGCGGCGGCGAATGGCTGACCGCCGTTCTGGCCGAAGAACAGCCCGAGCTGACATGGACCATCCCCGATCAGGGCGCCGTGCGCTGGGCGCAATCCATCGGCGTGCTGGAAACCAGCGAGAACAAGGATCTGGCGGTGGAATTCGTCAAATACATCACCGGCCCCGAAGGGCAGGCGCGGCTGGCCACCTCTTCCTGCTACTGGGGCATGCCCGCGAACCAAAAGGCGGGCGCGCATCTGAGCGACGCGCAGAAAAAGGTGCTGCGCTGGGATGATCAGCCCGAATATCTGAAGCGCGCGCAGCTTTACCCGGCGCCCGATGCCGATCTGGACGGCCAGATGCAGGATGTCTGGCTGGAAATGCTTCAGCATTGATGGCCCGGCGCTGATGGCACGGCCCGACACGATACGCGGCTGGGGCTTTGTCGCCCCGGCCCTGATCTGGACGCTGGCGTTCTTTGTGGTGCCGTTCGGCGTCATGGCCGCGATGAGCCTTGCCACGCTTGACGGGCGCGAACTGGTCTGGGGGTTTTCGCTGGAAAACTACACGCGGCTGTTCGGGCAAAGCTACCTTTTGCGCGCCATCACCGTGTCGCTGGAAATCACCCTGACCGTTACCATCGTGTCAATCGTGCTGGCCTATCCGCTGGCGTGGATCATCGCCTACCGCGTGCCCGCCCGCTGGCAGCGGCTGGCGCTGCTCCTGGCGATCCTGCCGTTCTGGACGTCCTATGTGGTGCGCTCCTACGCGTGGCTTCTGGTGCTGTCGCGCGAGGGGGTGATTAACCAGACGTTGCTGGGGCTGGGTGTGATATCCGAGCCGCTGACGCTGGCCTCTACCCGGTTTGCCACCGTCACCGGGTTTGTGCATTTCTTCGTCATGCTGCTGACGCTGACGATCTACGCCAATCTGGTGCAACTGCCCGCCAATTACCGCCGCGCGGCAATAGATTTGGGCGCGTCCAGCTGGCAGGCGTTTCGGCATGTCGTGCTGCCGCTCACCATGCCGGGCATCGCAACCGGCGCCTTCCTGACCTTCGTTCTGTGCATCGGCGATTATATCACGCCGCAAATTCTGGGCGGCAATAACGAGCTGACAGGCCCGCAGATCATCATGGTGCAGCTGGGGCGCGGGGCCAATTTCCCGCTGGCCGCCGCGATGTCCATCGTGCTGATGGCGCTGGTGACGCTGGCCTATCTGGCCGCCTCCCGCTGGCTGCGTCTGGACCGGCTATGAGGCGCGCGATCCCCTGGATCTACATGGCGCTGGCCTACGCGTTCATATTTCTGCCGGTGGTGACGCTGGTGCTGTTCTCGTTTCAGGACGGGCGCCTGCCGGTGCCGCCCTTCAACGGGCCGACGCTGAAATGGTATGCCGATGTGCTGGGCGACACGCGGCTGATGTCGGCGCTGGGCAATTCGCTGCTGGTCGGCGCAGGCTCTGCCGCGCTGTCCTGCGCCTTGGGGTTCCTTGCCGCTTACGGCCTTGCGCGGCACGTGCTGCCCGGCGCGCTGCTTCTGCGCGGGCTGCTGATTGCGCCGATGACGGTCAGCTACCTGATCATCGGGCTGGGCCTGTTGATTGTGTTCAACAATTACGGCCCCGGCCCGTCGCTGTGGGCCGCCGGCGTTGGCCATGTCGTCATCAACCTGCCGCTGGCCTTTGCCATCATCTACGCGTCGATGGGCGCGCAGCAGGAAAACGCCGAGCGCGCCGCGCGCGACCTTGGCGCGTCCGAGGGCCGCGTTCTGACACTGGTGACGATCCCGATGCTGGCCCCCGCGATCCTTGCCGCGTTTTTCCTGTGCCTGACGCTCAGCTGGGATGAATTCATCATCGCGTTCCTGATGACCCGGTTTGACGTGACCCTGCCGGTCGAAATCTGGAGCCTTCTGCGCTCGGGTCTGTCGCCGCGCACCAACGCTATCGGCAGCCTCGTCTTCCTCGTCTCGGTTGCGCTGGTGATCGGGCTGGAAATCTTCATCTTCGGAAGGAAACGCCGTTGACCGCACCCATTTCCCTGTCCGGCATCAGCCATGAGTTCGGTGATTTTCGCGCGCTCGATGATATTAACCTTGATATCGAAGCGGGCGAATACATCGTCCTGCTGGGTCCCTCGGGCTGTGGCAAGACGACCCTGCTGTCGGTCCTCGGCGGGTTTATCAAGCCGTCGCGCGGCACCGTCCTGATCGGCGGGCGCGACATGACCGGCGTTGCCCCGGCCAAGCGGCCCACAACCACGATGTTTCAGGATTACGCCCTGTTTCCGCATATGTCCCTGCGCGACAATGTCGGCTTTGGCCCCCGCATGGCCGGCGTCGCCAAGGCGGCGCGCGATGCCAAGGCGGATGACCTTCTCGACCTTGTCGGGCTGAAGGAGGCCGCGAAAAAGCGCCCATATGCGCTGTCGGGTGGCCAGCGCCAGCGCGTTGCGCTGGCTCGCAGTCTGGCTGTCGATCCCGACGTGCTGCTGCTGGACGAACCCTTGGGCGCGCTGGACCTCAGCCTGCGCCGCGCCATGCAGGACGAGCTGAAGCAGATCCAGCGCAAGATCGGCACCACCTTCGTCCACGTCACCCACGATCAGGAGGAGGCTATGGCCATCGCCGACCGCATCGTGGTGATGAACAGCGGCCGGATCGAGGATTGCGGTGCGCCCGACCGGGTCTATCGCCAGCCCGGATCGCTGTTCGCCGCCGGCTTCATGGGCGAGATGAACCGCATACCCGGAACCCGCAAAGGCGCTGTAATAGAGACTGCCATCGGCCCCCTGCCTGCGCCGGATGGCACGCCCGCGGGCGCGCTGACGCTCTGCCTGCGCCCCGAACAGATCGGCACGGGCAAGGGCGGTTGGGACATGGGGCAGGCGCGGATCATGGATGCGGCGTTTTTCGGCACGCATTTCCGCTGCCAACTGGCACCTGTGGCCGCGCCGGAGCTTGTGCTGATCGCGCATCTGCCGCCAAATGCAAGGCCTGAACAGGGCAGCACCGTCTGCCTGTCCGCCGATCCTGCCGACCTGTCCATTTTCGAGGCCACAAGATGAAACGCGCCAAACCCGAAGACTGGTATCGCACCGAAAAACGCGCCGATGATGTGACCTATATCTGCGAGCCTCATATCCAGGAATTCTATCGCTGCAACATGTGGCACGTCCGGGGGCGCGACCGCGATATGCTGGTCGATAGCGGCATGGGTGTAGTCAGCCTGCGCGAATGGGTGCCGCTGGTGACCGAACGCGCGCTGACCGCCGTGGCCAGCCATACGCATTTCGACCATATCGGGTGCCACCACGAATTCGACGACCGCTGCGTGCACGAGGCCGAGGCGCATATTCTGGCCGATCCCACCAACGCCGCGACGCTGGCCGATCCCTACGTCACCGACGATATTTTCACGCAACTGCCGCCGCTGCCCTATACATCGCAGGATTACAGGGTCAAATCCGCCCCCGCGACCCGCATCCTGGCCGATGGCGACATGATTGATCTGGGCGACCGCCAATTTGAGGTGATCCACACCCCCGGCCATTCGCCCGGCGGCATCGCCCTGTGGGAGGCCCCGACCGGCATCCTGTTTTCCGGCGACATCGTCTATGACGGCCCGCTGATCGAGGATACATATCACGCCGATGCGGCTGATTATCACCGCTCGATGGTGCGGCTGTATGATCTGCCGGTTCGTGTTGTGCATGGCGGCCACTTTTCCAGCTATGGTGCAGACCGGCACCGCCAGATCATCAGGGATTGGCTGAACGCGCGCGAGCGGCTTTAGGGGCTGTATGCGCGCGTTGGCGGCAATCCGGCCACCTGCGCCCGGAACCTTGCAAAGACGTGAAGTCGGATATATGCGTTTGAAAACATCACCCTAACGCCGAAATCGCCACGCTGCCTGGCCGCCGATAGCCTTGCGCGCATCAACCCAGCTTGCGGTTGCCGCAAACTCCAGCGACAATGTGCGCCGAATGATCCAGACGCGCGCACCTCAATCACACCTTTCCGACGATGAGCTGGACCAGCTTATCGCCTGTCCGCATTGCGATCTGGTCTATGCCACGCCGCAGGTGGCCCGGAACGAGCGCGCCTATTGCCAAAGGTGCCACACCACGCTGATTGCCCCGCGCCGCAGGGCGGGCAAGCGTCTGATCGCGCTGGCCTCCAGCATCCTGATCCTGATCACCGGCGCGATGTTTTTCCCGTTCCTGTCCATCGGGGCAGGGGGGCTGCACCACGGCACGTCGATTGTGCAGACCAGCTTTGCCTTTACCGGAATGCTGGCCATTCTGACGCCCGCCATTCTGGCGTTCATCATCTTCATCCCGATGGCGCGGCTGATCCTGCTGATCTATGTGCTGGTGCCGATCATTCAGGACAAGCCGCCCGCGCCACTGGCCCGGCAGGCATTCCGCCTTGCCGAAGACCTGACCCCATGGTCGATGGCCGAAATCTTTGCCATCGGCTGCGCCGTGGCGCTGGTGAAGCTGAGCGATCTGGCCGAGGTCAGCCTTGGCCCCGCCGCGTGGATGTTCGCGGCGCTGATGATCATCTTTGTGCTGACCGACAGCCTGATGTGCCGCTATTCGATCTGGAAATCGCTGGAGCCATGAAAACAGCACGTGAAATGGGCCTGATCGGCTGCAAGCGCTGCACGCGCGTGTCCCCGGCGGGGACGGAAATCTGCCCGCGCTGCGGCGGCAGGGTGCAATCGCGCGATCCGATGTCACTGCAAAAGGTGATGGCGTGGTGGGTGCTGGGTGTGGCCTGCTACATCCCCGGCAACCTTTACCCGATGCTGGAGACGAAAACGCTGGTTTCGACCCAGAGCAACACCATCATCGGCGGCGCGGTCGAACTGGCGCAGCATGGCAACTGGGGCGTCGCGATCATCATCCTGATCGCCAGCGCCGTGATCCCGATGGCCAAATTCGTGATCATTCTGGGCCTTGTGATCGGCGTGCAGCACGGGCCGCAAATTTCCGACGGGCTGCGCCAGCGGCTGTATGAGGTGGTTGAATATATCGGGCGCTGGTCGATGATCGACGTGTTTGTCGTCGCGGTGCTGTCGGCGCTGGTGCAGTTGCAAACACTGGTAAATATATCGCCCGGCCGCGCGAGTATCTTTTTCGCCTTGTCCGTCATCTTTACCATGATATCTGCACAAAGCTTCGACAGCAGGCTGATCTGGGACACGGGCCGCACGCCTAAGCCGGATCTGCCGCCCGAACCCATCGCTGAAAAGGAACGCCCTGCGTGACACACGGCACTGAAAACCCGCCCCTTCCGCCGGTCAAGCCTGCCGGCTCCAGCCCGTTCCGGCGGCTGTCTGTGGTCTGGATCATTCCGGCCATCGCGCTGCTGGCTGTCATCGGCGTGGCGGTCAAGACGTATATGGATCGCGGCCCGCTGATTGAGATCGCTTTCGACAACGGCTCGGGCATATCGGCGGGATCGACGGAATTGCATTACCGCGATGTCACCGTCGGCATGGTCGAAAAGATCGGCTTTACCGATGGGCTGGACCGGGTTCTGGTATCTGTGCGCCTGAACAAGGATGTTGCCGAATTCGTGGATGCCGACGCGCAGTTCTGGGTGGTGCGCCCGCAGGTCACGGCGCAGGGTGTTTCGGGGCTGGATACGGTTCTGTCGGGCGTCTTTATCGAAGGGTTGTGGGACAGCACGCCCGGCGGCATGCACACCGAATTCGAGGGTCTGACCGACGCCCCGCTGGAGCGGTTGAACCAAAAGGGTCTGCTGCTGACCCTGCGCGCCACCGGCAAGACATCACTGACCGAAGGCGCGCCGGTAATCTACCGGGGCATCGCAGTGGGCCGGATCGGCAAAACCGCGATTTCCGAGGATGGCAGCACCGCCGAAGCCGAGGCCATCATCTACGAGCCGCACGACCGTCTGGTCGACAGTGCAACCCGGTTCTGGGACACCTCCGGTTTTTCCTTTTCGCTGGGACCGGGCGGCGCGGCGCTGGACTTTTCGTCCATCGCATCGCTGATTTCGGGCGGCGTCACCTTCGCCACGATGGTATCGGGCGGGGAGCCGTTGGAGCCGGGATCCGTCATGTCGATCTACGCCGACGAGGCATCGGCACGGGCCGCCGTCTTCTCGGGGGATGAGGGCAATACCGTTACCCTGTCGGCGGTGTTCGAGGAGAACATCGCCGGGCTTGCCGTGGATGCGCCCGTGGAAATGGCCGGCCTGAACATTGGCCGGGTGTCGGCGCTGAACGGTCTGGTTGATCCTGAAACCTTCGGCGACAACCGCGTTCGTCTGGTGGCCACCCTGTCGATCCGGCCCGGACGGCTGGGCCTCGATGGTGCGGCCGATGACACGGCGGCGATGGAATTTCTGGCCGAGCGGGTGCGCGAGGGGCTGCGCGCCCGGCTGGCAACTACGTCGATCCTGACCGGCGGCCTCAAGGTGGAACTGGCGCAGGTGCCCGATGCGCCGCCCGCCGAAATTGTCCGCATGGACGAGGGCGGCGCGCGTATCCCGACCACCAGCAGCGACATATCCGACGTGTCGGCCACCGCCGAGGGGGTGTTCAACCGCATCAACAATCTGCCGGTTGAGGAAATCATGGAACAGGCGATCAGCCTGCTGGGCAACTTCAACGCGCTGATCACCAGCGAGGGGATTCGCAACGCGCCCGATAACCTGAACGGTTTGCTGGCCGATGCGCGCGGCGTCATCACGTCCGACGATATCAAGGCTTTGCCGAACCAGCTGAGCGGCGTGATCGACCAGATGGCGACCCTGATCGAAAGCTTCAACAGTCAGGAACTGTCGGCCCGTCTGGGCAAGGCGCTGGACGACGCGGCCGAGGCGGCGGGCGGCGTGAATTCCGCGGTCGAGGGCGTGCCGGACCTGATCGCGCGGATCAACGCGGTTGCCGCCAATATCGAAGAGGTCGCCATCGACAAGATGGCCGGCCAGATGACCGAGCTGCTGACCACCGTCGACAGCTATCTGAACCAGTCCAGCACGCGCGAACTGCCCGCCAGCCTGAACACCTCTCTGACCGAGCTGAGCGCCGTTCTGACCCAGCTGCGCGAGGCCGGCGTGGTCGAAACGGCCAAGAACACGCTGAATTCGGCCAGCAACGCCGCCGATGCCGTTGCCGGCGCCAGCGCGGACCTGCCCCGCCTGATCGAACAGGCGCGGCGGATTCTGGCACAGGCGGGCACCACGATCGAGGGCTATCAGGCCAACGCCGGCCTTGGCCGCGATGCGCGCGACACCCTGCGCGAGGTGCAGCGGGCGGCGCAGGCCGTGTCGTCACTGGCCAAAGCCATTGAACGCAATCCAAATTCCCTACTGACAGGAAGATGATGCCATGTTGAAATCAGGACCACTGGCCATTTTGGCCGCGACCACCCTGCTGGCGGCCTGCGGCGGCACCCCCGATGCGCGCGTCGCCGTGCCGCGCGCCGATGTGGTGCAAAAGCAGCGTATCGCCTACGGCACCGTGGCCCTGCGCGCGGTCTCCCTTCCGACCTATGCGGCGGCCGAAGACATCTATATCGCCGGACTGGATGGCGTCATCAGCCCCGGCGCCGGGCTGCTGTGGGCCGACGAGCCGGGCCGCGCCATCACGCTGGAGCTGACGCGCTATCTGGCGCAGATCACCGGCGCGCGCGTCGCGTCCGAGCCGTGGCCGTTTTTGGACCGCGCGCAGGTCGAGGTTGAGCTGCGGATCGAGGAAATGCTGGCCCATGCGGATGGCACCTTCCGCCTGTCGGGTCAGTATTTTGTCGCGCCGGAGAGTGGCCGCGACCGCGCGAACCTGTTTTCGCTGGTCACGCCCATCGGCGGCGCATTTACCGCGCAGGATATCGCGGCGGCGCGCGGCGCGGCGATGCGCCAGCTGGCGGGCGAGATTGCGGCCAGGGGCCTGCGCTGACCTTGCGCGCACCCTGCGGGGCGGGCGGCGATTTTTCGCGAAAAATCGGGTCCCCTTGCCGGCGCTGCGATCGGTGCCGGCGGTCTTTGTGCCGGGCTGTCTCACGCAATGGTGCGGGTGGGCCTCTTGCTCCCTGCTTTTAATGGGCTATTCTCCGCCCGGTCGATTACATTCGCTTTTTGTCTGGATTCTGCACTTATGACCTACCTCCTCACCCACGCGCGCCGGGCGGCGCTGCTGATCGCGCCGCTATTGATGAGCGTCCCGGCGCTGGCGCAGCAGGGCGACATGCCGCCCCCCGCCGTGACCGTGGTCACTGTCGAGGCGCAGGACGTTGATCTGACGACCACGCTGCCGGGCCGCGTCGTCGCCTCCGCCGAGGCAGAGGTGCGCCCGCAGGTTGCCGGCATCATCACCGAACGTCTGTTCGACGAGGGCGGGCGCGTCGAGGAGGGGGACATCCTCTATAAAATCGACCCGGCCAGCTATGATGCCGCCGTTGCGCAGGCCAAGGCCGCCGTTGCGCAGGCCGAAGCGCAGGTCAAGGCGACCAGCCGCGAGGCTGACCGCCTGGAGACCCTGTCGCAGCGCAATGTCGTCAGCGAGCAGGCGCTGGATACCGCCGTGGCCGACCGCGACAGCGCGGTTGCCAGCCTTCAGGCCGCGCAGGCGCAGCTGCAATCGGCCGAGATCGAGCAGGACCGCACCGTGATCCGGGCGCGTCTTTCGGGTGAAATCGGCCGCTCCATGGTCAGCCCCGGCGCACTGGTCACCGCCAGTCAGCAAGCGCCGCTGGCCACGGTGCGCAACATTGATCCGATCTATGTGGACGTCACGCAATCGGCGGCGGAAATCCTCGATTTCCGGCGCGGTGACCGCGACGCGCGTGCCACCACCGGCGTGCAGGAGGTCAAGCTGACGCTGGCCGACGGCACCACGTTCGAACAATCCGGCCAGCTGACCGCCGCCGAGCCGGTTGTGGATCCGCTGACCGGCGTCGTCGTGCTGCGCATCACCTTCGCCAATCCCGACAAGCTGCTGCTGCCCGGCATGTATGTCCAGGCCGAAATGCCCAGCGGACAGGCCAAGGGCGCTTTTCTGATCCCGCAAGAAGGCGTCTCGCGCAACCGGCGCGGCCAGCCGACGGCGATGGTTGTCGGCCCCGATGGCACGGTCGAGCAGCGCGTTCTGACCGTGCAGCAGGATCTGGGCCTTGACTGGGTTGTGACCGGCGGGGTCGAGAGCGGCGACCGGATCATCGTCGAAGGGCTGCAAAAGGCATCGCCCGGCGCAAAGGTGACCCCCGAAGAACGCCAGAGCGCCGATGCCGAAGGCGCGGCGACCGATGCCGCGCCCGCGCCGGCAGACCCCGACACTGCCGAATAAGCCCCATTGCGCAGCGGGCCTTCTGCTGCATACCTGACCCCGACCTGACCCCGGAGCGCCCAAGCATGGCACGTTTTTTCATTGACCGACCGATCTTTGCCTGGGTCATTTCGATCTTCATCATGGGGATCGGCATTCTGTCCATCGTCACCTTGCCGGTGGCGCAGTATCCCGAAATCGCGCCGCCCACCGTTTCCGTCAACGCATCCTACCCCGGTGCCAGCGCCGAAACGGTGGCCAATACCGTGACGCAGGTGATCGAACAGCAGATGACCGGTCTGGACGGGCTGCGCTATATTTCTTCCAGTTCGACCAGTGCGGGCGGCGCCAGTATCACGCTGACATTCGAGACGGGAACAGACGCCGATATCGCGCAGGTGCAGGTGCAGAACAAGCTGGCGCAGGCCACAGCGCTGCTGCCAGAGCCGGTACAGCGGCAGGGCGTGACGGTGCAAAAATCGTCCTCGGGCTTCCTGATGGTGATCGCGCTGATTGCCGAGAACGGCGATTATGACGCGACCGATCTGGGCGATTACCTGAGCACCAACATGGTGAACGAGCTGAGCCGCGTTGACGGCGTCGGCAACGTGCAGGTGTTTGGCGCGCAGTATGCCATGCGCATCTGGCTGGACCCGGCCAAACTGGCCGCGTTCGAGCTGACGCCGGCGGATGTGGTCAATGCCGTGCGCGCGCAGAACGCCCAGATTTCCGCCGGTGAATTCGGCTCGCGCCCTGCGGTGGACGGTCAGGTGCTGAACGCCACGATCACCGCGCAATCGCTGCTGACCACGCCCGAGGATTTCCGCCAGATCGTCATCCGCGCCGAAACCGATGGCGGCCTGGTGCTGATCAATGACGTTGCGCGGGTGGAAATCGGCGCCGAAAACTACGGCACGATTTCGCGCTATAACCAGCAGGCCGCCTCGGGCATGGCGATCAGCCTGGCCTCCGGCGCGAACGCGCTGGACACGGCCAAGGCGGTAGAGGCGCGGGTGGACGAGCTGGCCGAGTTTTTCCCCGAAGGCATCAAATACGTCATCCCCTATGACACCACGCCCTTTGTCGAGATCTCGATCGAGGAAGTGATCAAGACCCTGATCGAAGCGATCATTCTGGTTTTCTTCGTGATGTATCTGTTCCTGCAAAACCTGCGCGCGACGCTGATCCCGACGCTGGCGGTGCCCGTGGTGCTGCTGGGCACATTCGGCATCCTGTCGCTGATGGGCTTTTCGATCAACACGCTGACCATGCTGGCCATGGTTCTGGCCATCGGTCTGCTGGTCGATGACGCCATCGTGGTGGTGGAAAACGTCGAGCGGATCATGGAGCAGGAGGGGCTGTCGCCCAAGGAAGCCACCAAGAAATCCATGGACCAGATCACCGGCGCGCTGATCGGCATCGGGGTGGTGCTGTCGGCGGTGTTCGTGCCTATGGCCTTCTTTCCCGGCTCCACCGGTGTGATCTATCAGCAATTTTCGGTCACGATCATTTCGGCGATGGCGCTGTCGGTGCTGGTGGCGCTGACCCTGACGCCGGCCCTGTGCGCGACCATGCTCAAGGCCAACCACGACGGCGCCACGCAGCGCGGCCCGTTTGGCCTGTTCAACCGCGGTTTTGATCGCCTGCTGGGCCGCTACGCGGGCACGGTGGGCTGGATGGTCAAGCGGCCGTTCCGGATGGGCATTGTCTATCTGGTGATCGTCGCGATCATGGTGGGCCTGTTCATCCGCACGCCCGAGGGGTTCCTGCCCGAAGAGGATCAGGGCATCATGTTCACGCTGATCCAGGGCCCCACCGGCACCACAGCCGAACAGACGCTGGACGTGATCAAACAGGTCGAGGAGTATTACCTGACGCAGGAAACGGACGTGGTCGAATCGGTGTTCGGCGTGGTCGGGTTCAGCTTTGCCGGTCAGGGCCAGAACCTGGGGCTTGCCTTTGTCCGGCTGAAAGACTGGGCAGACCGCAAAGACGCCGCGCAGAGCGTTCAGGCGCTGGCCGGGCGATCCTTCGGGGCGTTCAGCCAGATCAAGGGCGCGATGGTGTTCCCCATCGTGCCGCCGTCGGTGATCGAGCTGGGCAACGTGTCAGGCTTTGATTTCTACGTGCAGGCGCGCGGCGGCCAAAGCCATGAACAACTGCTTCAGGCGCGCAATCAGATGCTGGGCATGGCCGCTCAAAGCGAGCTGATCGCCAGCGCCCGCCCCAGCGGGCTGGAGGATGCAGCGCAGTTCAATCTGGATATCGACTGGCGCCGTGCCGGGGCGATGGGCGTGTCGGCCACCGATGTCGGCACATTGCTCAGCACCGCGTGGGCCGGGCAATACGTCAATGATTTCGTGGACGAAGGCCGCATCAAGCGGGTCTATGTCCAGGGCGAGCCTGACGCGCGCAGTACCCCGTCTGACATTGAAAAATGGCGCGTGCGCAATGCCAGTGGCGGGCTGGTGCCGTTTTCAAACTTTGTCACGGCCGGCTGGAGCCAGGGACCGCAGGGCGTGAACCGCTATAACGGTGTGCCGTCGATGCAAATTCAGGGCTCGCCCGCGCCGGGCGTGTCCACCGGTGACGCGATTGATGAAATCTACCGGCTGGCCGAACAGCTGCCGCCCGGTTTCCAGATTTCGCTGACAGGCCTGTCTCTGGAGGAGCAGGAATCAGGCAGTCAGGCGCCGCTGCTATATGCGCTGTCGCTGGCGGCGATCTTCCTTGCGCTGGCGGCGCTGTATGAATCGTGGTCGATCCCGTTCGCGGTGATGCTGGCCATGCCCATCGGCGTTCTGGGTGCGCTGGGAGGGGCCTATTTCGGCGGTTTCGAGAATGGCGTGTTCTTTCAGGTCGGCCTGTTGGCGGTGATCGGCCTGACGGGCAAGAACGCGATCCTGATCGTCGAATTTGCACGCGATAAACGCGAGGCGGGCGAGACGATATGGGAGGCGGCGGTTGACGCCGCGCGGCAGCGTTTCCGCCCTATCATCATGACGTCGCTGGCATTTTCGCTGGGTGTAACGCCGCTGGTTCTCAGCACCGGCGCGGGGTCGGGCGGGCGCACGGCGATCGGCACGGGCGTTTTGTCCGGCACCATTACGGCCACTGTTCTGGGCGTTCTGTTCGTGCCGCTGTTCTTTGCGATCATCGCGCGCCTGACGCAGCGCAAGAAGACGTAGCGCCGCACCAGAGCCACAAAAAAACAGCCGCCGATGATATCATCGGCGGCTGTTTCGTCAGGCAGTCTGTTCAGATCAGAACCTGGCCAGCTCGGCCACTGCCTCGTCCACAGGGTAATGATGGTTGCCCACGAACAGGCCGCGTTTGTCGAGGTAGTCGGCGTTGGTCAGGTCGCCATGCACCTCGTAATTGAAGTGTTTGACGATTTCCTTGCGCGCGAAGTTGCCCGCAACAATAGGGCGGCACTCGAACCCGAGCGCGTCCAGCCCGCGCACCACATCGGCGCGGCTATCGGCCAGTTCTGGGCGCAGCATCAGGCTGAACCCGAACCAGCTGCTTTGGCCGATCTCGCGCTGAATGGTGAATTTCGGATGGTCCTGCATGGCGTCCACGAAAAGGGCCGCGTTGCGGCGGCGCCCGGCGATCAGCCCGTCCAGCTTGGCCAGTTGCGCGATCCCCAGCGCGCCGGACATCTCCAGCGGGCGCAGGTTGTAGCCGGGCAGAACGAAGCGAAAGCTTTCCTCGAAGGGATCATCGCTTTTGGTGCCGGTGACGTGGTTTTCCTTTGGCAGGTTGCGGGTCCAGCCATGGGCGCGCAGGGCCAGCATGACGTGATACAGTTCCTCGTCGTCGGTGACGACAACGCCGCCTTCCATGGTGGAAATATGGTGCGAGAAGAAGGTGGAAAAACTGCCCATGACGCCGAATGTGCCGCATTTTTTGCCGCCCAGCGTGGCGCCCATGGATTCGCAATTATCCTCGATCATCGTGATATTGCGGCCCTTGGTAATGTCGGCGATGCGGTCGAAATCATTGGGATTGCCCAGAAGGTTGACCACCATCATCGCGCGGGTGCGGTCCGTCACGGCGCCCGCCAGCGCGTCCAGATCGTAGTTCAGCGTTTCCAGATCGACATCGACGAATTTCAGCTTCAGCCCGTATTGGTGCAGCGGATTGTAGGTGGTGGACCACGACACGGCAGGCACGATCACCTCGTCGCCGGGGGACAGTTTCAGATCGGGGTTCGATGTATAGGTCAGGGCGGCGACCATCAACAGGTTTGCCGACGATCCCGAATTGACCATAATCGCGTGATTGGTGCCGAAATGGGCGGCGAACCGACGTTCAAATTCGGCCACTTCTGCGCCCATGGTGAACCGGTCGGACGCGATGACGCGTTGCAATGCGTCCTGTTCGGCCTGGTCCCAGGATGACGTGGCGAGGGGGAAACGGGCGCTCATGCAGACTGCCTTTCCAGGAAGAATTGATAGGTAAGTGCCATGCCGTCATGCAGGCTGGTCTGGGGTTGCCAGCCCCAATCGGTCTGGCGGGTGGTATCGCACAGCTTTTGCTTCATGCCGGTCGGCTTGGACAGGTCATGCTCAAAGCTGCCCTGCCAGCCAACAACCTTGGCGGCGGCGTTGTAATAGTCGGTGACCGAATGATCGTGGCCGACGCCGATATTCATCAGATCGGGCAGCGCCTCCATGTCGGCGGCGGCGCGCAGGACCGCACCGGCCAGATCACGGGCATACATGAATTCGCGGCGCGCGGTGCCGTCGCCCCAGATATCCATCGTGTCAATGCCCGCCTCACGCGCCGCGTGCAGCTTGGCGATGACGGCGGGGACCATGTGGGATGCTGCCGGATCGAACGTGTCATGGCGACCGTAAAGGTTGCAGGGGATCAGCGTCTTGTACAGCAGCTCGGGCGTTTCCGCGCGGATATACTGGCACAGGCGCAGCGCCATGATCTTGGCCAGCGAATAGCCTTCGTTCGTCGGCTCCAGCGGGCCGGTCAGCATCGCATCCTCGACCAGCGGGTTGGGCGCGGCGCGGGGGTAGATGCAGGTCGAGGCCAGGTTGATCATCTGCGGGATCTTCGCGGCGCGCGCGCCCATGATGACGTTGCGCCCGATCACGGCGTTGACGTCCAGAAAATCCACCGGATTGGCCATGTTCATCTGGATGCCGCCGACCTTGCCGGCGGCATGAACGATGATGTCGGGCTGCGTGCGCTGGATATAGTCATAGGTCGCGGCGGTGTCGGTCAGGTCCAGCTCGCGACTGCCGGGCGCCAGAATGGTCCATTCCGCCGCGCGCGGATGCTCGCGGATATTGCTGCCCACCATGCCGCTTCCGCCGGTCAGAAGCAGGGTGCCGCGATGGGGTGCTGCCGCGCTCATTGGCTTTGGCCCATATGGCTGGCGTAGCCATGCGCGGCCAGAAGGCTGTGACTGCGCGCCGCGCGCAGATCCTCGGCCACCATTTCGCTGCACATGTCGCGGGCGGTGATTTCCGGCACCCAGCCCAGCTTGGCCTTGGCCTTGGACGGATCGCCCAAGAGCGTCTCGACCTCGGCGGGCCGGAAATAACGCGGGTCGATCTTCATCACGACCTGTCCCGGTTTGACACCGGGCGCATCATCGCCCGTGACCGCATCGACGATGGCGACCTCATCCGTGCCGGTCCCCTCGAACCTGAGCGTGATGCCCAGATCGGCGGCGGCCCATGTGATGAATTCGCGCACCGAATGCTGCACGCCGGTGGCGATAACGAAATCCTCGGGCGTGACCTGTTGCAGCATCATCCACTGCATGCGCACGTAGTCCTTTGCGTGGCCCCAGTCGCGCAGGCTGTCGATATTGCCCATGTACAGCGTATCCTCCAGCCCCTGGGCGATATTGGCCATGCCGCGGGTAATCTTGCGGGTCACAAACGTCTTGCCGCGGCGGGGGCTCTCGTGGTTGAACAGGATGCCGTTGCAGGCATACATGCCGTAGGCCTCGCGGTAATTGACGGCGATCCAGTAGGCATACATCTTGGCCACCGCATAGGGGCTGCGCGGGTGAAACGGCGTTGTCTCGGATTGCGGGGTTTCCTGTACAAGGCCGTAGAGTTCCGAGGTGGAGGCCTGATAGAATCGGCAGGTTTTCTCCATCCCCAGAAATCGCATCGCCTCCACCAGGCGCAGCGTGCCGACCGCGTCGACATCGGCGGTATATTCCGGTGCCTCGAAACTGACGGCGACATGGCTTTGCGCGCCGAGGTTGTAGATCTCGTCGGGCTGGATTTCGGACAGCAGGCGCGTCAGGTTCGATGTGTCCGTCAGATCGCCGTAATGCAGGCGAAAGCGCGGCTCTTCGTGGATGTCCTGAAACAGATGGTTCAGCCGCTGGGTGTTCAGCGATGATGCCCGGCGTTTCAAACCGTGCACTTCATATCCCTTGTCCAGTAGCAGCTCGACCAGATACGAGCCGTCCTGACCCGTGGTGCCCGTCACAAACGCCTTTTTCATAAACCGTCTCCGTTAAATGCCGCAGGGGCAACCACACGAATATGCCCTGTTTTCACCTAACCGGATAAGACACCGGGCCTGTCCATGCAAGGTGGCCGGTCCTGTCGGATATGTGCAGGTGCCCGACGGCAGGATCACGCCGCCTTGCGTTTGGCGCGGTCAGTTTGCGCGCTGGCAACTGTCCGGCCGGGTGCCAGATCGCGCTTGCCTCAGCTCAGCGACTGCCAGCCGGGGTCGGGGTCAAAGCGTGGGCCGTGCGCGGCGCTCAGATCATGCAGGCGCTGCACCACCGCGTCAATTCCGCGGGACCGTGCGTAATGCATCGGACCGCCCCGGAACGGCGCCCAGCCGGTGGCAAATATCATCGCGGCGTCGATGTCATCCTCGGCGGCAACAACGCCCCGGCGCAGAACCTCGACACAGGCATCCAGCATGGGCAATATCAGCCGGTCGGTCAGGTCGTCGGGGCCATCCTTGTCACTTTGCGGGTTCGGCGCGCCGTCCGACCAGTCGTAAAAGCCCTTGCCGGCCTTTTTGCCTGTCTCGCCTGCGGCGACCTTGTCCCGCAGGGTCTGGCTGATCGGTGCCATCGGCTTCTCCAGCCCCTCGGACAGGCTTTGGGCAACATGCAGCCCGATATCCAGCCCCACCTGATCGGCCAGCGTCACCGGCCCCATCGGCATGCCGAATTTCAGCGCGGCGCTGTCGATCACCTCCTTCGGCACGCCGTCGTCCAGCAGCGCCATCGCCTCCATCAGGTAGGGCACCAGCGCGCGGTTGACGAGGAAGCCGGGATAGTCGCCCACATGCACCGGCAGCTTGCCGATCGCGCCGCAGAACGCGGCAAGGCGGGCGGCGGTTTCCTGCGATGTGTCCGGGCCTTTGACCACCTCGACAAGGTCGATCCTCGACACCGGATTGAAGAAATGCAGCCCCGCAAAGCGCGCCGCATCGGGCGCGTCGGTGGCCAGCTCGTCCACCGACAGGCTGGACGTGTTGCTGGCCAGTATCGCGCCGTCCTTCATGCGCGATGCCAGCCCTTCGTAGATGCTGCGCTTGATCTCCATCGTCTCCGGCCCGGCCTCGATGATCAGGTCGGCGGTAGCGATGCCATAGCCTTCGGGGTCGGGCATCAGCCGGTCCAGCGCGTTGCGCTTTTCGATACCGCCAAGGTGTTTGGAGACGCATATCTCCGCCGCCAGCTTCATCGCGCGCCCCAGCGCCGCGTTGGAGGTATCGCCCAACGTTACCCGCTTGCCCCGGATCGCCGCCATCGCCGCAATCTCGGCGCCCATGGCGCCGGCACCGATCACATGCACATTCTGGATGCCGTCCTTGCCCTTGGCATTGCCGCGCAACCGCTGGCGCAGGAAAAAGGCGCGTTGCAGATTTTTCGATGTGTCGGTTTGCAGCAGTTTGCCAAAGGATTCGATCTCGGCCTTTTGCATCGCGGCGGGATCGTCGCCATGCTCCTCCCACAGGTCAATCAGGGCGTGGGGCGCGGGGTAATGCGCTTTCGGCGCCTTTTTCTCGGTCTGGCTGCGCATCTGCCGCGCCGCATAGCTGCGCGCGGTGCCAAGGCTGAAGGCGCGCGCCTTCAGCCCCTGTTCATGCTCCTCCAGATCGCCATTCGCGGCGGCCTGCACGGCGGCGGCAACATGGCGTTCCTTTACCACGGCATCCAGCAGACCCAGCGCTTTTGCCTTCTTTGTATGCGCGGATTTTCCGGTCAGCATCAGCGTCATCGCCTCGACAGGGTCGATCAGCGCCACGGACCGGAACGTGCCGCCCAGCCCCGGATGCAGGCCCAGCTGCACCTCCGGGAACGCGAACGACGCGCCGCGCACCCCGATGCGGATATCGCAGGCCAGCGCCAGTTCGAACCCGCCGCCCAGACAGGCGCCATGCACGACGCAGATCGTCGGGCAGGCCAGCGCGGCCAGCCGGTCAAACACCGCGTGCCCCTCGCGCAGCAGGGTTTCGGGATCGCTGGCAACCTCCTTGAATTCGGCGATATCGGCGCCCGCCGCAAACCCGCCATCCTTGGCCGAGCGGATGACCAGCGCGCGGGGCAGATCCGCCTCGGCAGCGGCCAGGTGCGTGTTCAATTCCTCCAGCACCTTGCGGGAAATCACGTTGGTGCTGCTGCCCTCGCAATCCATTGCCAGCCACAGGATGCCTGCCGTATCCCGCCCCGTGCGCCAGTTGCCGATGCGCTCGCCCGCGCCGCCCGTCTCGCGCAGCTCTGCGCCCAGAAAGTCCATCACGAAACCGGTCATACCGCAGCCTCCAACAGCATGGCGCCGCCCAGACCGCCACCGATACACTCGGTTGCGATGCCGCGCTTGAGCCCTCGTTTCTTCATCGCATTCGCCAGATGCAGCACGATCCGGTTGCCGCTGGTGCCGACGGGATGCCCCAGCGAAATCGCCCCGCCATCGACGTTCAGACGGTCCCGGTCGATCCGGCCAAAGGCGGCGTCATAGCCCAGAACCTCGCTACAGAACGCGTCGTCGTTCCATGCGGCCAGACAGGCCAGAACCTGCGCCGCGAATGCCTCGTTCAGCTCCCACAGGTCAATGTCATTCACGCCGAACCCGTGCCGCTGCGCAATCGGCGTCGCGGCCAGAACCGGGCCAAGGCCCATCACGGCGGGGTCAAGGCCCGCCCATTCGCTGTCGGTGATCTCTGCCAGCGGCTCCAGCCCGTGCAGATCGACGGCCTTTTGCGAGGCGACGATGACCCAGCTCGCGCCATCGGTGATCTGGCTGGAATTGCCGGCCGTGACCTTGCCGTAGGGCTTCTCGAACACTGGTTTTGGTTTGGCCAGCCCCTCCATATCGCTGTCCGGGCGCACGCCGTCGTCATGGTCGTACACCGTGCCATCGGGGGCAAAGGCCGGTACGACCTCGCCCGCCAGCGTCCCGTCCTTCTGCGCCTGTGCAAGGCGGTGATGGCTTTGCATCGCATAGGTATCCGCCGCCCGCCGGTCGATGCCGAAGCGATGCGCCAGGATCTCGGCGGTCTGGCCCATGCCCAGATCGGTGATCGGGTCGGTCAGCCCGCGCTCCAGCCCGATCACGGGCTTGAAGAACTCGGGCCGCAGCCCCGACATCGCGCGCACCTTATCGACCGGGCTGCGCGCCGCGGCGAATTTGCCCATCCATTCAGCCGCCGACTGGCGCAGGGTCAGCGGGGCATGGCTGAGCGATTCGGCCCCGCCCGCAAGGATCATGTCATGCGTGCCGGACCGGATATAGCGATACGCGGTGTCGATGCTCTGCATGCCGGAGCCGCAGTTGAACTGCACGGTAAAGGCCACCGTCCGTTCGCCCAGCCCCAGCCGCAGCGCGGCAACGCGGGCCGGGTTCATTTCATCTGCCAGCACGTTCACGCAGCCCAAGATCACCAGATCGAAGGCATCCCGCTCGAACGGCTGGCGCGCCAGCAGGGGGCGGCCGCATTGCACCGCCAGATCGACGGGGGTGAACGGGCCGGGCGCGCCGCGCGCCTTCAGGAACGGGGTGCGCGCGCCATCGACAAGATAGACACGCTGGCCATGGGGTTGCGTCATTGCGCGGCCTCCTTCGGGGTTTTGTCCTGCGCATGGGGGTTCTGCGCGTTCTGGCTGTAGCCGTTGAAATAGCGGGGCAGTTCGTCCGGCGTGAAATCATCGACGGCGATCACGCGGGCGACCAGATCCTGCATCGCGGTGATCTGCTGCATTTCCGCGTCGCTCAGAATACCGGCCTCCAGCGCCTCTTGCGGGGTCTTGCGCGCGTCGCGCAGGCGCGTCATCACCGGGGCCATTGCGGTGACCTGCGCGTAGCAGTCATTCAGCAACGTGATGCCCGGATGCAGGCACCCGCCGCCGATGCCCCCGGTGATGCGGTCGCGCGTGGGCGACGGGGCATAGATCAGATCGCTGCATTCGGCGATCAGTCTGTCGCTCGGCCCCTTTTCGCGGCGACCCGGCCATGTGATGGCGCGCAGCAGCCACGCCGCCCAGCGCGCGGGCAGGTTGACGATCACATCGTCCAGCGCGGTCTGGATGCGCTGAAACCCGGCCTCGGCGGCGTAGGTCAGCACCGGCAGGTCGGCGTCCTGCCGACCCTCGTCCTGCCAGCGCTTCAATGCGGCGGAAAGGATAAACATCTCCGACAGGACATCGCCCATCCGGGCCGAGATCATCTCCTTGCGCTTCAGCGCACCGCCCAGCGTCAGGAAACAGAAATCAGCCGTCAGCGCATAGGCCGCCGACCAGCGTGACAGACGGCGGTAGATATGCGTCGCGCCCCCCGCATCCGGCGCAGGCGCAAAGCGGCCCCCGGTCAGGGCACGGCCCCATGCGCGGAACAGCGTGGTCGTGGTATGGCCGATATGCGCCCATATGGATTTATCGAACATCTCCAGCGATTTGTTGCGATCCGGCTCTTGCAGGGCCATCATGTTGTCCAGCATGTGCGGATGCGCGCGGATCGATCCCTGCCCGAATATGATCAGGCTGCGGGTGACGATATTCGCGCCCTCCACCGTGATCCCGATCGGCACCGCGCGATATAGCGGCAAGAGGTAGTTCGACGGCCCGTCGATCACCGCCTTGCCGGAATGCACGTCCATCGCGTCATTCAGCGCATCGCGCATGCGGTAGGTCGCGTGCGCCTTCATGATGGCGGAGATCACCGACAGGGATTTGCCCTGATCCAGCCCCGCGCAAGTCAGATGGCGGGCGGCGTCCATCGCATAGGCATCGGCGGCGAGCCGGCCCATGCACATCTGCACACCGCCGAATTTGCCGATAGGCAGGCGAAACTGCTGGCGAATACGCGCATAGGCGCCGGTGGTGTGCGCGGCCAGCGCGATGGCTGCGCAGCCCATCGAGGGCAGGGAAATGCCGCGCCCGGCGGCAAGCGCGCTCATCAGCATCATCCAGCCGCGTCCGGCATAATCGGGGCCGCCGATGATATTTTCCAGCGGGATGAACACATCCTTGCCGGTGGTCGGCCCGTTCATGAACATGGTGGTGGAGGGGATGTGCCGTCGCCCAATCTCGACCCCGTCCAGATGCGTCGGCACCAGCGCGCAGGTGATGCCGATCTCCTTTGCCCCGCCCAGCAATCCATCCGGATCGCGCAGCTTGAACGCCAGCCCCAGCACGGTGCAGACCGGCGACAGGGTGATATACCGTTTGGTCCAGTTCAGGCGGATGCCCAGCACTTCCTCGCCTTGCCAGTCGCCCTTGCAGATGACGCCGTCATCAACCATCGCGCTGGCGTCCGATCCCGCCTCGGCGCTGGTCAGGCCAAAGGCGGGCAGCTCGCGCCCGTCGGCAAGGCGGGGCAGCCAGTAATCCTGCTGCGCTTGCGTTCCGAACTGGTGCAGCAATTCGCCCGGTCCCAGCGAGTTGGGGACCATCACGGTCACCGCCACGGCGACCGACCGGGTCGAGATGAAGCGGATCACCTCGCTATGGGCAAAGGCGGAAAATCCCAGCCCGCCATGCGCCTCGGGGATGATCATGCCGAAAAAACCGTTATCACGCAGGAATTGCCAGACGTCGGGCGGCAGATCGGCGGTTTCCTGATTGATCTTCCAATCGTCGATCATGCCGCACAGCGTATGGCAGGGGCCGTCGATGAACGCCTGCTCCTGCGCCGTCAGCTTGGGCGCCTTGACGGCGTGCAGAATATCCCAGTTCGGATTGCCCGAAAACAGCTCTGCCTCCCACCAGACGTCACCGGCGTTCAGCGCCTCGCGCTCGGTATCCGATAGCGCCGGCAGGGCCTTCTTGGCCCAGCGGTGGATGGGACGGGTGATATAGTTTGCGCGGAAGGAGGGCATGGCGATCTCCGATTACCGAAAGACAACGCGCCAGGGGGCGGCTGTGTTCCGGGCCGGGCGGCAGCAGCGCCGCCTGATCCATCATCAACCCACTCGCGCCCTCATGTCCAGCCCGGCGTTAGATCCGCAGGAAAAACACCAGCGTCATGGCAGCGCCGATCGCCACCACAGCCGCGCGGATCACCTGCGGCGGCAGGCGCCGCGACACGCGCGCGCCGGCATATCCGCCCAGCGTGGCAGCCACCATCATCAGCACCGCTTGCGGCCAGACCACGATCCCCGCCAGCGCAAAGGTGGCGACCGACGCGGCAGACACCACAAAGGACATGCCGTTTTTCAGCCCGTTCATCTGGTTCAGATCGCGCATGCCCAGCCCCGCCAGCATGGCCAGCAGGACAATGCCCAGACCGCCGTTAAAGTAGCCGCCGTAGATGCACACGATCAGGTTGGCGGCGCGGGCCTGCCAGCCGTCTGCATCCACATGCCGCTGCGCCCAGGTGGCCACATGCCTGCCAAAGGCAAACAGCAGCGTGGCAAAGCCCAAGAGCCACGGAATCACCAGCGCAAAGACACCGGGCGACGATACCAGCAACAGCAGCGAGCCGATGAAGCCCCCCAGCGCCGCCACCGCCATCAGCAGCGCGGTTTGCCGCACGGGCAATGCGCGCAATTCGCGCAAGAACCCCAGCGCGCCGCTCAGGTAGCCGGGAAAGACGGCCACCGCGCTGGTGGCATTTGCCGCAATCGTCGGAACGCCGGTGAAGACCAGCGCCGGAAAGGTCAGGAAACTGCCGCCGCCTGCGATGGCATTCACGCCGCCGGCAAAAAACGCGGCAAGCGCCAGCAAGATGATGTCGGGCAGGGTCATGGTCAGCACTTCATTAGGCAGGCGCCCGGCCTTAGCCCGCCGCGCGCCGCAGCAAAAGGGCCGTAAGGGTGGGCGTCGCGACCCCTGTTGCGCGCGGCACTAACGGCCATAGCCGCCGCCGCCCGGTGTTTTCATCACGAACACATCACCGGCGCTCAGCTGCGCCTCGTCATTGCCTGAGAGCTGCCGGGTTGTGCCATCCGCGCGCGCGATGCTGTTTTCGCCCAACGCGCCGGGGCCACCGCCCGCCGCGCCATGGGGCGGCACGATCCGGTGCGACGACAGGACGGTGACGGTCATCGGCTCCAGAAACCGCAGGCGCCGGATGATGCCGTTGCCGCCCGTGTATGCACCAGCGCCGCCCGAGCCGTGGCGGATGGAAAATTCATCGACCCGGACGGGAAAGCGCGACTCCAGCACTTCGGGGTCGGTCATGCGGGTATTCGTCATATGGCTGTGCACCGCGTCGGTGCCGTCAAACCCGTCGCCGGCGCCGGTGCCGCCGCAGATCGTTTCGTAATTCTGATGCACGTCGTTGCCATAGACAAAATTGTTCATCGTCCCCTGACTGCCCGCGATCACCCCCAGCGCCCCGTAAAGCGTATCGGCAATCGCCTGACTGACCTCGGTATTGCCCGAAATCACCGCTGCGGGCGCGCGCGGGTTGATCATGCTGCCCTCGGGCACCACCAGATCCAGCGGTTTCAGGCAGCCCTCGTTCATCGGAATGTCACTGCCCACCAGCGTTCGGAACACATACAGCACCACGGCGCGGCAGATCGCCAGGGGCGCGTTATAGTTGAATTCGCTCTGCGCGGATGTGCCGGTGAAATCAATCTTGGCCCGCCGGCTTGCCTTGTCCACGGTGATGGACACCTTGATCTGCGCGCCGCTGTCCAGCGGATAGGTAAACTGGCAATCATGCAGCACGTCCAGAACGCGGCGCACGCTTTCCTCGGCGTTGTCCTGCACATGGGTCATGTAGGCATGCACGGCGTCCAGCCCGAATTGCCGCGTGATTTTCTGCAATTCCTCCACGCCGGTTGCATTGGCGGCGATCTGCGCGGCCAGATCGGCCATGTTCTGGTCGATATTGCGGCACGGATAAGGGCCGGAGGCCAGCAAATCGCGCGCCTGAGCGTCCTGCAACTGCCCCTCGGCCACCAGCAGGAAATTGTCGATCAGCACGCCTTCCTCGGTGATGCTGCGGCTGTCGGGGGGGGACGATCCGGGCGTCTTGCCGCCGATATCGGCGTGATGGCCCCGGCTGGCGACGGTATAGATGATGTGCGTGCCGCCCTCGTCAAACACCGGGGTGATGACGGTCACATCGGGCAGGTGGGTGCCGCCATTATAGGGGTTGTTCATCATGAACACGTCACCGGGGCGGATTTTCCCGGCGTTCTGGCGCAGCACCGTGCGGACGCTTTCGGACATTGACCCCAGATGCACAGGAACATGCGGCGCGTTGGCCACCAGATCGCCCGCCGCGTCGAAAATGGCGCAGGAAAAATCATAGCGTTCCTTGATGTTCACCGAATAGGCGGTGTTCGCCAGCGTCGCGCCCATCTGGTCAGCGATGGACATGAAGAGGTTGTTGAACACCTCCAGCATGACCGGGTCCACCTGCGTGCCGATCGCCTCCTGCCGGGGCAGGGGGATGGTGCGGCGCAGGATCAGGTTGCCCCCGGCAGCACATTCGGCGGCCCAGCCATGTTCCAGCACGGTGGTTCCCGTCGGCTCCGTCAGGATCGCCGGGCCTTGCAGGGTGTCGCCCCTGGCCATTGTGGTGCGGTCCACCACCGGCACGTCGCACATTGCGCCGCCCGACCACATCGGCGCGGTCTGGCCCGCCTCTGCCCCGCCGCCGGTATCGGGCAGAGGCGCGCCCTCGCCGGTGGCGCCGATGGCCTCGGCGGTCAGAACGTCGATCAGCAGCTTTGCCCCCTTGGGAACAAAGCCGAAGCGTTGCTGATGCGCGGCCTCGAACGCCTGCGTCATGTCGGAGGGTGATCCGAAAGGCACCTCCAGCGTCTGCTGCGCACCGTCAGGGCGGATATGGGCCATTTTGGCGACGGTGATCTGCGCCTCGGGGATGCCTTGGCCGGCAACCTCGTTCACCGCGTCCTCGACCAGCGCGGTGAGGGCTTCTTCCGCCTCGGCCAGCGCGTCAAACCCCTTGCCGAATTGATGCTCGCGCATCGCGCGCACATCGGCCAGCCCCATGCCAAAAGCCGACAGAACGCCGGCGAAGGGGTGAATGAACACGGTCGTCATGCCCAGCGCATCGGCCACAAGGCAGGCATGCTGCCCGCCCGCGCCGCCAAAGCAGTTCATTGTGTATTTGGTCACGTCATAGCCGCGCTGCACGCTGATCTTCTTGATCGCGTTGGCCATGTTTTCCACGGCGATGCGCAGAAATCCTTCGGCAATCTCCTGAACCGACCGGTCGCCGCCAATCTGCTGCGCCATGTCGTCGAATTTCGCGCGCACGGCTTCTACATCCAGCGGCTGATCGGCTTCGGGGCCGAATACCGGCGGAAACAGATCCGGCTGAAGCTTGCCCAGCAGCACGTTGCAATCGGTCACCGTCAGCGGCCCGCCGCGCCGGTAGGCGGTGGGCCCGGGGTTGGCGCCGGCACTATCGGGGCCGACCTGCATCCGCCCGTCGCGGTAGGACAGGATCGACCCGCCCCCCGCCGCAACCGTGTGAATCGACATCATCGGCGCGCGCATTCGCACGCCCGCGACTTCGGTCTCGAAGCTGCGCTCGAATTCGCCGGCATAATGGCACACATCGGTCGAGGTGCCGCCCATGTCAAAGCCGATCAGCCGCTCATACCCCAGTTCGGCGGCGGTGCGCACCATGCCCACCACCCCGCCTGCGGGGCCTGACAGGATCGCATCGCGCCCCTCGAACAGCGCCGCATCGGTCAGCCCGCCGCTGGAGCGCATGAACATCAGCCGCTCGCACCCGCCGCTGCCCGCGCCCAGCGCATCCGCCACCTGCCGCACATAGCGGCGCAGGATGGGCGACAGGTAGGCATCGACCACCGCCGTATCGCCGCGCGCGACCAGCTTGATCAGCGGGCTGGCCTCGTGGCTGAGCGATACCTGGCTAAACCCCGCCTCCGCCGCGATCCGGCCCAATGCCTTTTCGTCCGAAGGAAAGCGGTAACTATGCATCAGCGCAATCGCGACCGAACGATAGCCTTTGGCATGGGCGGCAATCAGCGCCTCCCGAACGGGGCCGGGATCAAGCGGCGCGATGACCTCGCCATCCGCCGCGATGCGTGCATCCACCTCGATCACGTCCTCATACAGCAATTCGGGCAGCTGGATGTTCAGATCAAACAGGCGTGGCCGGTTCTGATAGCCGATGCGCAGCAGATCGCGCAGGCCCTTGGTGATCAAGAGCAGCGTTCGCTCGCCCTTGCGCTCCAGCAGGGCGTTGGTGGCGACGGTCGTGCCCATCTTGACCGCGCCGATCTGGCCGGGCGGGATGGGATCATCCGCACCCAGCCCCAGCAATGTGCGGATCCCGTGAACGGCGGCGTCGGGGTAGATCTCGGGGTTGTCCGACAGCAGCTTGTGGGTGCGCAGCGCGCCCTCCGGCGTCTTGGCGACGATATCGGTAAACGTGCCGCCGCGATCAACCCAGAATTGCCACATCGGATGTCTCTCCTTGCTATGCGAGCGCGAATGACGCCTGCCGGCCCGACCCTAATGAAACGCAGGCGGCCCCTGCAAGGGCCGCTGTCAGCGGCTAAAGCGCAGCAGCATCGCGCCCGACAGGGTCGCGGCGGTCGAAAACAGCTTGGCCAGGTCCAGCCGTTCCTTCATCACCACGACCCCGATCAGCAGGGCAAACACGATGCTGGTCTCGCGCAGCGCCGTGACCAGCGCGATGGGCGCCTGGGTAAAGGCCCAGGTCACCACCGAATACGCCACATAGGACGCAGGCCCGCCCACCAGAAGCGGCAGGCGCCCCTGCCGCGCGATCCGCCGCAGCGTTCCGGGCCTGCGCGCCACCAGATACAGCGCCATCAGCACCGCATTGATCAGCGCCATCCACGAAAAATACGCCACAGCCGAGCCGGACAGCCGCGCACCCAGCCCGTCAACCAGCGAATATGACGCGATGAACAGCCCTGTTGTCAGCGCCAGCGCGGCCGCGTTCGGATTGCGCTGGCCATCGCTGCGCCGCACAATCGCAAGGCTGAGGATGCCGATACCGATGATGGCGATGGCCAGAACCTCCATCCGTTCCAGATGGACGCCCAGAACCAGCATCGAAAACAGCGCCACTATCAGCGGCGCGGATCCGCGCGCGATGGGATAGACCTGGGTCAGGTCGCCCGTCTGATAGGCGCGCATCAGGAATATCTGGTATCCGACATGCAGCGTGATGCCGCCCAGCAGAAAGGGCAGGCATTCCGCCGCCGGCAGCGGCACGAAAAACAGCGCCAGCAGGGCCAGCGGCGCGTGGCCGATGACGACGGCGCCCATCGCCACCAGCTTGTCCGCGCCGCCCTTGACCAATGCGTTCCAGCCGGCGTGCAGGATGGCCGCGCCCAGAACCGCGACAAAAACTGTGGTGCTCATCGCGCGCCCCTTGGTTGCTACGCGGGCAACCTACGCCGGGGGCGTGTCAGGTTGGAAGGTGAATCTTGAACGCCTGCCGAATCGCCTGATCCACGTCTGACGCGAACCGCGCAGCGGACGGTTCCGACAGGATCGCCTCCTTGCGCCGGGTTGCATCCGTGTTCAGGTCCGGCTTGCCGTCCTCGTCCCATGCCTTGGGGCTCATCCGGTTGCCGATCTTGGGGTACTGATAATCGGACTGCATCCGCGCCAGCGTCTGCGCCGTGCCCAGATAGTGACCGGGGCCATCAATGCACACCTCGCGGATCTGCTCCAGCGCCAGCGTCTCGTCATCCACCTCGATGCCGCGCACACAGCGCTGGGCGTGGCCGATCAGATCATCCCCAAGGATCAGCGATTCAAGGCAGAACCCCAGCAAGGAGGCGTGCATGCCCGCGGCCTCATAGACCATGTTCAGCCCCGACAGCCCCGCCATGACGTTCGAGCACATCGCCTCCCACCCGGCCTGCATGTCGGGCAGTTTGGCATCGGTGATGCCCGCCGCCGCGCCGCCGGGCAGATTATAGAACCGGTGCATCTGCGCGCAGCCTGCCGTCAGCAAAGCCTGCTCGCCCGAGCCGCCGGTCATCGCGCCGGTGCGCAGATCCAGCCCGAAGGGCCAGGTGCCAAAGATCGCCGGATGGCCCGGCTTCACCGCGTTCACGTAAACCAGCCCGGCAAGGCATTCCGCCGTCGCCTGCACGATGGCCCCCGCAATGGTCGAGGGCGCGGTTGCGCCCGCCATACCGGCGCTCAGCAGCAGCACGGGCATGCCGCCCATGATGACCTCCTCCATCACCTCGCAGGATTCGGTGGCGAATTTCATCGGCGGCACGACGAAGCAGTTCGAGTTCGACACGAAAGGCCGCTCGCGCCATGCCGCCTCGCTGCCTGCGATCATGTGCAGCATTTTCAGGCCCTCGCGGGCAAAGGCGCGCTCGGTAAAGGACACGCCGACATGTTTGGTCGTGCCGGCGCAGCAGGCGTAGATGGTGTTCAGGTCCATTTCCATGTTGTCGGGAATGTCGCGGCAGACCATGGGGCGCTGGACGAAATGGATATTGTCCAGAGTGTCGGCAATCCGCGCCGCATCATGCAAGTCCTGCACCGTGCATTCGCGGTAATTGCGCCCGTCCACGTCCACCATATGCACAGCGGCGCCCGCCGTGCCGTAATGCACGCGGCTGCCCGATAGCTGCATGTCATGCTGCGGATCGCGGCCAAACAGGGTGACGCTGCGGTTCGCCTTGGCAATGGTCTCCTCGATCAGCGCGCGGGGAAACCGGATGCGCCCGTCATCGCCCAGGATCGCGCCCGCGCCGGTCAGGTATTCTACGCCGCTGGGCGGCGCGTCGGCCAGGCCGATCTGTTCCAGCGCGTCCAGCGCGGTGTGGTGGATGCGCAGCACCTCGGCATCGGTCAGCGGGCTGTAGCGCCCGCCCTCCATGCCGGGGCGGACCGAGCGCATGTTGGCAAGGATCGGGGCGGAGCGTTCGGCGCGCCGCGCGGCGCGTCCACCGGTGCGGCGGGGGGGAATTGCGTTCATGTCAGGGGCTCGCTTGCAAAATGCTGAGGGGGGTAGGCGGCGTCAGATACCGCGCCCCGGCCCACCGCGTGCGGCACGCCCCCTTGCGGCACCGATGGTGCGCACGACAAGGGCAATTTTGCTGAATGGCGTCATGGCCACCTCTCCCTGTTATCAGGCGATGACGCCACACAAACAGGGGCCTGTCTGTCCTGATTGCGACTTGTGTCGTTTTCAGACCGCCATCCCGGCCCCTACCGGCCCTGTCCACAAGGCGCGGCGATCTGGGCTATTCCATTAAAGGGCCGAAATTGCTAAGCCCGCCGCAACCATCCCCCCGCGAGGCCCCATGACCAAGATCAAGCTGCACAACACCAAAACCCGCCGCAAGGAGGAGTTCACCCCCCTCGATCCGGAAAACGTGCGGATGTATGTCTGCGGGCCTACCGTTTACGACCGCGCGCATCTGGGCAATGCGCGCCCGGTGGTGGTGTTCGACGTGCTCTACCGCCTCTTGCGTCATGTCTATGGCAAGGACGCCGTGACCTACGTGCGCAACTTCACCGACGTCGACGACAAGATCAACACGCGCGCGGCCGAGTCCGGCCGCCCCATCGGGGACATCACCAACGAGACGATCCAGTGGTTTCTGGACGACATGGGCAGCCTCGGCGCGCTGGAGCCGGACCAGATGCCCCGCGCGACGCAGTTTATCCCGCAAATGGTGGCAATGATCGAGGATCTGATCGCCAAGGGCCACGCCTACGCCGCCGAGGGCCACGTGCTGTTCGCCGTCGAAAGCTATACCGAATACGGCGCCCTGTCGGGCCGCAGCATCGACGACATGATCGCCGGCGCGCGGGTCGAGGTGGCCCCCTACAAGCGTAACCCGATGGATTTCGTCCTGTGGAAGCCGTCCAGCGGCGATCAGCCCGGCTGGGACTCGCCCTGGGGCTGGGGCCGCCCCGGCTGGCATATCGAATGTTCCGCGATGTCGTATGAGTTGCTGGGTGCCAGCTTTGACATCCACGGCGGCGGCAACGACCTGATGTTCCCGCACCACGAGAACGAAATCGCCCAAAGCTGCTGCGCCCATCCGGGCAGCGGGTTCGCGCAGGTCTGGATGCATAACGAGATGTTGCAGGTCGAGGGCAAGAAGATGTCCAAATCGCTGGGCAATTTTTTCACCGTGCGCGATCTGCTGGATCAGGGCGTGCCGGGCGAGGTGATCCGGTTTGTGTTTTTAAGCACGCATTACAGGAAGCCGATGGATTGGACGGCGGAGAAATCGGTCGAAGCCCAATCCCGAATCCACGGCTTCATTGAGCATATTGCTCAATACGGAAATCTGGATAACGCCAGTCGTCTTGAGCCAGAAACCGCAATCATTGATGCACTCTGTGACGATTTGAATACTCATGCGGCAATCAACTGCCTCAGCAAATTGAACGGTTCAGGCGATGCTGATAAATTGGCCCGAAACGTAGTCTTCTTGGGTATTTTTGACGATAAACAATTAGCGACCCGCGTGGCAAAGCATCGTGACGCCCATATTACTTTAGCAGCTATCGCAAAAGATCTTCAAGCCAAGCGATTTGAGGCGAAAGATAGCAAGGATTTTACCGAAGTTGACCGGATAAAGCATATTCTGACGTTGGCAAACGTCAGTGTTAGAATGAACAAGGACGAGGTCCTTCTGACTCCAGAAGTTGGTTTCGACCCCTCCAAACTGGGCGCCCTCAAATGACCGCGCCATCAGCCACCAAGGGCGGCCCCCGGCCGAGGGTGGGGGCAAAGCCCCCGCCCGTGGGGGCGGTCTGGGGCTGCCCGTGGTTCCCACGGGCGGGGCGCTCGAAGCCGAGCGTGCGCCTGACAACCCCGGATGTAGCCAACGACCGCCAAGTGACCGCGCAGCGCCCGACCGCGGGGGGGCGCTGCTGCCCGGTGAACAATGTGCTTTATGGTGCAAGTGCATCGAACGGTCCCGCAGTGGTCGGACGTTGCGAAAGCGCCCGCCCGGGGGGCGGTCGGGCGCTGCGCGGCGGCGCGCCACGGCGCGCCTTGGTTCCGCGCGGGCAGATCGCCGGTGTTGCGCCATGACCCGCGCCCGCCTTACCCTCTATGACACCACCCTGCGCGATGGCCAGCAAACGCAAGGCGTTCAATTCTCCACCGCCGAAAAACAGCGCATTGCCCAAATGCTGGACGCGCTCGGCGTCGATTATATCGAGGGCGGCTGGCCCGGCGCCAACCCGACTGACAGCGCGTTTTTCGATGCCGCGCCGAAAACCCGCGCGACGATGACCGCTTTCGGTATGACCAAACGCACAGGTCGCAGCGCCGAAAATGATGACGTGCTGGCCGCCGTGATGAACGCCGGCACGCCCGCCGTCTGCCTGGTTGGCAAGGCGCATGATTTCCACGTGACCCGCGCCCTGGGCATCACCTTGGCGGAAAATACTCAAAATATCGCCGCCTCGGTCGCGCATCTCGTGGCAGAGGGGCGCGAGGCTCTGCTGGACGCCGAGCATTTCTTTGACGGCTACAAGGCGAACCCGGCCTACGCGCTGGAGGTGTGCCGCGCCGCGCTGGATGCAGGTGCGCGCTGGATCGTGCTGTGCGACACCAACGGCGGCACGCTACCGTCCGAGATAGGCCGCATCACGGCCGAGGTGATCGCGGCGGGCATCCCCGGCGACCGGCTGGGCATCCACACCCATAACGACACGGAAAATGCCGTAGCGGGCGCGCTGGCTGCCGTTGATGCAGGCGCGCGCCAAATTCAGGGCACGCTGAACGGGCTGGGCGAGCGCTGCGGCAATGCGAACCTTACATCGCTGATCCCGACGCTGCTGCTCAAGGAACCCTACGCCGGCACATATGAAACCGGCGTCACGCTGGGCGCGCTGGAGGATCTCAGCCGGATCAGTCGCAAGCTGGATGATATCCTGAACCGCGTGCCGATGCGGCAGGCCGCCTATGTCGGCGCGTCGGCCTTTGCGCACAAGGCCGGGCTGCATGCCAGCGCGATCCTGAAAGACCCCTCGACGTATGAGCATATCGACCCCGCCCAGGTCGGCAATACGCGCATCATCCCGATGTCCAATCAGGCTGGCCAGTCGAACCTGCGCCGCCGCCTGTCCGAGGCGGGGATCGACGTCGCACCCGGCGATCCGGCGCTGGCGCTGATCCTTGACCAGATCAAGGAGCGCGAGGCGCTGGGCTATACCTACGACAGCGCGCAGGCCAGTTTCGAGCTGCTGGCGCGGCGCGCGCTGGGCATCCTGCCCGAGTTTTTCGAGGTCAAGCGCTACAAGGTCACGGTCGAGCGGCGCAAGAACAAGCGCAACCAGATGGTCAGCCTGTCCGAGGCGGTCGTCGTGGTGAAGGTCGACGGCGAGAAAAAGCTGTCTGTCAGCGAATCGATGGACGAGACGGGCAGCGACCGCGGCCCGGTCAACGCGCTGTCCAAGGCACTGGCCAAGGATCTGGGCCGCTATCAAAGTGGCATCGACGACATGCGCCTTGTCGATTTCAAGGTGCGCATCACCCAAGGCGGGACAGAGGCGGTGACCCGCGTCATCATCGACAGCGAGGACGGGCAGGGCAATCGGTGGTCCACCGTCGGCGTCAGCGCCAACATTGTCGATGCGTCCTTTGACGCGCTGCTGGATGCGATCAACTGGAAGCTGCTGCAATATGCCTGAGCTGAGCCAGGACCTGATCGGCTGTGCCGGCATCGTCGAGCGCGGTGATCCTGACCGGTTCCGTGCGGCGATGGCCGCCCCGGTGGCGGCGCGCCCGGTGCTGTTTGCGATTTATGCCTTCAACGTCGAGGTGTCGCGCGCGCCGTGGATGACGCAGGAATCGATCATTGCCGAAATGCGCCTGCAATGGTGGCGCGATGCGCTGGACGAGATTGCCCAAGGCGGCACCGTGCGCCGGCACGAGGTGGTCACGCCGCTGGCCGGGATGTTGGACGCCGAGGGTGCCGCACTGCTGGATTCGCTGATTGTCGCGCGGCAGTGGGATATCTACCGCGACCCGTTCGAGGATGACGCGCATCTGACGGATTATCTGGAAAAAACCAGCGGCAACCTGATGCTGGCCGCCGCCCGCGCGCTGGGCGCGGTTGAGGCGTCCGTCATCATGGATGCGGGCTATGCCGCCGGGGTTGCCAACTGGCTGCGCGCGATCCCGGCGCTGGAGGATGCGGGGCGCATACCGCTGCTGGACGGCCGGCCCGAAGGCATCAGGGCGCTTGCCGAAACCGGGCTGCGACGCCTTCGCGCGGCGCGCGTGGGGCGGTCTGGCGTCAGCGCCGCGGCGCGGCCCGCGCTGCTGGCAGCGTGGCAGGCCGACAGCGTCCTGCGCCGCGCGGTGGCGCATCCCGAACGCGCCGCGCAAGGCGGGCTGGAGTCATCGCCGATTCGGTCCAGTCTGACGCTTTTGGGTCGGTCCATCGCCGGACGATGGTAGGAACAGTATTGCGGATGCTGCGCAGCATTTCGCATCAAATTAGAATTCTGTTCTGTCATTTGTGATTTCTCGGAATGAACTGCCGATTGCGCCGGGGTCGCGCGAACGTTTCCGCCCATGAAGCCGCCCGCCGGTGAACCATGTTTCGGCGCATTGGTCGCATCGGCCTGCGCGCCCACTATGCAAGGGCTGCGTGCTGCGCAATATGGCTTCCATGTTGGATCAACTCCCCCTCCCGCCACATCAGTGGCCCTCGTTCCAGCCCGGATGGGTCTGGCTGTGCGGTGCCGGCCCCGGTGATCCGGGCCTTCTGACCATCCACGCGCTGAATGCGCTGCGGCAGGCCGATGTCGTGGTCTACGACGCGCTGGTGCAGGAGTGCATCCTGGACTGGGCGCCACAGGCGGAAAAGGTCTATGTCGGCAAACGCGGCGGCAAACCGTCGGCACTGCAACGCGACATTTCCCTGCAACTGGTCGATCTGGCCCGCGCGGGCAAGCGGGTGCTGCGGCTGAAGGGCGGCGATCCGTTCGTCTTTGGCCGGGGCGGGGAAGAGGCGCAGACGCTGGTGCAGCACGGTGTGCCGGTGCGCATCATTCCGGGCATCACGGCGGGCATCGGCGGGCTGGCCTATGCGGGCATTCCGGTGACGCACCGCGACGTGAACCAGTCGGTGACCTTTGTCACCGGGCATGACCATACCGGCGGCCTCACCGCGTCGCTGGACTGGAAGGCGCTGGCGCATGGTAGCCAGCTGCTGGTGATCTACATGGGCATGAAACATGCCGCGCAAATCTCCGCCTCCCTGATCGCCAATGGCCGCGACCCGGCCGAGCCGTGCGCGGTGGTCTGCAACGCCACCACGCCCCGGCAGCAAGTGATCGAGACGACGCTGGCCGACATGCCCGCCGATATCGCGGCCAGCGGGCTGGAGCCGCCCGCGCTGCTGTGCATCGGCAAATCGGTGCTGATGCGGCAGGTGCTGGACTGGCAGGGTCAGATTGAGGGGCAGCCGGTGCGCGATATGGACCCGCTGGGCAGGGATATGGTGGCCGCGGTCGCCTGACGCCATGGCGCTTGCCAAGGGGGGCGAACCTGACTAGCACTCTGCGGCATGACAGATGCCGCCGCCACCGACCCCGCCCTTGCCCGCCGCAACGTGACCGTACTGGTCATTGCGCACGGATTTCTGGGCGCGCAGATGCCGATGATCTTTGTCGTCGGCGGGCTCGCGGGGACGGGGCTGGCGAGCAACCCGTGCTGGGCGACGCTGCCGATTTCGATGATCATCATCGGGTCGATGCTGTCGGCGACGCCGATTTCGGCGATCATGCAGAAATACGGGCGCCGCACGGGGTTTTTCATTGGGACCATGGGCGGCGCATTGGGCGGCGCGGTGGGCGCCTACGGCCTATATGCCGCGTCATTCCCGCTGTTCCTGCTGGGCAGCCTGCTGACCGGCGTTTACATGAGCGCGCAAGGTTTCTACCGCTTTGCCGCTGCCGATACCGCCAGCGATGCGTTCCGCCCCAAGGCGATTTCCTATGTGCTGGCCGGGGGTCTTGCCAGCGCCATCATCGGGCCGCAACTGGTCAAGGTGACGGCGGATGCGATGGTGGTGCCGTTTCTGGGCACCTATCTGGCCGTTATCGTGCTGAACATCGTCGGATCGGTGCTGTTTTTGTTCCTGAACATTCCCAAACCGCCCCTGCCCAGCGTTGATGCCCCGCGTGGCCGCACCCGGCTGGAGCTGCTGAAGACGCCGCGCATCGCCGTCGCGGTGATTTGCGCGATGGTATCCTATGCGCTGATGAACCTTGTGATGACGTCAACGCCGCTGGCGGTTGTCGGCTGCGGCTTTGACAAGGCAAGCGCGGCGGATGTGGTGACGGCGCATGTGCTGGCGATGTATATCCCGTCGTTTTTCACCGGCCATCTGATCGCCCGGTTCGGGGTCGAGAGGATTCTGGGCGCCGGGATTGCGATCCTTGCCGGCGCCGGCGTGGTCGCCATTCAGGGCGTTGATCTGGAGAATTTTTACATCGCATTGGTGCTGCTGGGCATCGGCTGGAACTTCGGCTTTATCGGCGCCACCTCGATGCTGGCCAGCGCGCACGCACCGCACGAACGGGGGCGCATGCAGGGGCTGAACGATCTGCTGGTGTTTGGCGGCGTCACGGTTGCATCGCTGGCATCGGGCGGGTTGATGAACTGTTCGGGCGGCGGCGCCGAGGCTGGCTGGATGGCGGTCAACATCGCCATGGCGCCGTTTCTGGTGTTGGCCGGCGGCGCGCTGATCTGGCTGGTGATGCGGCCCAAGGATGATATGGCCTGAGCCGCCGGGGCGGCGTGGGACGTTACCCCAGCCCCAGCTTGTCCGCCATAAACGCCAGCGCCACTTCCAGCCCGTCAGGGGCGATTCCGTGGCCGGTGCCCTTCATCACATGGGCGTAGACATCCTTCCAACCTGCCGATTGCAGCGCCTCGGCGGCTTCGGGCAGGGATTGCGCCGGGACCACCTCATCGGCGTCCCCATGCACCAGCAGGATCGGCGGGCGGCTGACCGCCTCGTCCGCCAGCAGATCGGGGCGCAGCAGGCGGCCTGAAAATGCAACGATGCCCGCCACCTCATCCTCGCGCCGGGGCGCGACATGCAGCGCCATCATGGTGCCCTGGGAAAAGCCGAACAGCACCACCTGTTCGGGCAGCACGTCCTCGTCCACCATCAGCGCATCCAGAAACGCGTTCAGATCGTCCGATGCGGCCAGCAGCCCGCGCTCGGCCTCTTCTTCGCTGCTGCCGTCGATCCACGGGATCGGGAACCACTGGAATCCGTTCGGCATCCCCGGCACGGTTTCGGGGGCGTCGGGCGCGACGAACAGCGTGTCGGGCAGGTGCGGCGCCAGCGGATCGGCAAGGCCCAGCAGGTCAGGCCCATTGGCGCCGTAGCCATGCAGGAACACAACGATGGATCTGGTTTCACCCGAAACAGGCTCTTTGCGGCCCGAGTTCAATACGCGCGTCATCTGATGCCTTCCCTTTGTTTGCAGGTCCGGTAGTAGGCCCAAAGCAGGCGGGCGGCAACCGATCTGTAGGGGCGCCATGCGCTGGCGATATCGCGCATCGCGCGTTCCCTTGGCCGCTCGGGCAGGGCGTACAGGATGCGCGCCGCCTCTTGCAGGGCCAGATCGCCATGGGCGAACACATCGGCATGACCAAGGCTGAACATCGCATAGATTTCGGCGGTCCATGTGCCGATGCCGGGCACCTGCGTCAACGTCTTGATAACCTCGTCGCTGGTGGCGGTGCGCAGCGCGTCAAAGTCGATGCCGACGCGGGCCAGTTCCTGCGCATAGCGGATCTTCTGGCGGCTGAGGCCGGCGGCGCGCAGCCCGTCTTCGCCAGCGGCAAGGACAGACGCGGGGGCGGTCAGCCCCGCCGCCTGCATCCGGCCCCAGATCGCATTGGCCGAGGCCACGCTGACCTGCTGGCTGACAATGGCCGACAGCAGTTCGGCAAAGCCGCCGGGTTTGCGGCGCAGGGGCAGCGGGCCGGTCTGGGCATAGGCGTGTGCCATGCGGGGGCATGCCGCACAGAGGGCGGCAGCGCCTGCGGCGACATCGGCGGGGGTTTCGATGATATGCGTCACAGCGCCTGCGCCCATTTCAGCGCCTCCGCAACTGTTGCAACGCGCGGTGCATCGGGCGGGGCGGGACGGTCTATCATCAGCACGTTCAGCCCCAGCTGGCGCGCCGCCGTCAGCTTGGTCTCGGCACGGGTGCTGCCGGTGTTGCGCAGCACCAGCCAGTCAATGCCAAGGCGCCGGAACAGGGTGGTTTCATCCTCTACCGAAAAGGGGGGCTGCTGGATCAGGTATTCGCCGCCCGCAAAGGGAAACGGCGCATCCGGCGCGCCGATCTGGCGGCAATAGACATGCGCGGCCCCAATCGCGGCGAAATGCGTCAGGCAATCGCGCCCTGTCGCGGCGAAGATGGTGGCGCCCGGCGGTATATGCCGCGCGGCATCTGCTTCGCTGGCCACATGGGTCCAGCGGTCACCGGGGCGGGGGCGCCATTCGGGCCGCCATAGCAGGCAGTAGGGCAGGCCATGCGCGCCGCAATGCTGGCTGGCGCGGTGGATCGTATCAGTGGCAAACGGGTGCGATGCGTCCAGAACGGCGCCGATGCGCGGATTGCGCAAGCAATCGGCCAATGCGCCGCGTGCGGGATCACCCGGCCAGTCGTTCTCAGACCAGTCGCGGCCAAGGCGCCCGTCACCGGGCAGCCAGACGGTGAAATCGGCGCCGCCGGTTTGCAAGGCGCCTGCGATCTGCCGCGCCTCTCCGGTGCCGGCCATAAGCAGCAGGGTCACGGGGCGCATCCTTGGGCGCGGTGCAGGGCGGCGGGGCATGTCATGCGGCGCAGGTTAGCGGCACCGCAGGGCGGCGCCAATCGCCAAAAACGCGAAATATCGCAAGCCCTGCATTGCGGTGCGGCCCCTGCCTTCCCACATAAAATCTGCAACACAGGAGGAGAGAGCGATGAAATGTCCCGTTGATGGCGCGGAACTGGTAATGTCGGATCGGGCGGGGGTCGAAATCGACTATTGCCCGCAATGTCGCGGGGGTCTGGCTGGATCGGGGCGAGCTGGACAAGATCATCGAACGCTCGGCTGTCGAGGCGCCGCCACCTGCGCCGGATCGCGGTTACGACGACCGCGGCGCGCGCGGGCCTTCGGACCGGGAATATGATGACCGGCCTCGCAAACGCAAAAAGCGCGGCGGATTTCTGGAAGATTTGTTCGACTTCTGATCGAACGGACATTTACCGATTGGCAATAATAAAGAGCGGGCGCAATGGCCCGCTCTTTTCTCGTGGTATTGCCGATTTTACACGCGCGCCGATGCGCCGCGCGGACCTGCGATAAGCCAGGCGATAAAGCCCAGAACCGGCAGGATCAGAATGACCAGCGTCCAGATCACCTTGGCCAGTGTCGAGGCGGCTGACGTGAGGGTCTGGTAGATTGCGTAAATATCCAGAACCAGAATGATAATGCCGAAAATGCCATATTCCATAGCGTGTCTCCCGTGATGAACCATTGGGTGTGCAACGCGGATATCTGGCAAAGGGTTCCGGCGGCGCGGCGCGCTGTCTGCTATCTTTTGCGCCGCTTCACGTTGCCGCCACGTTGTCCGGGCTTGCCGGCGGTGGACCTGCCACGCGATTTCGACCCGGCAGCCACCGCTTCTTCAACGGCTGACTGGCGGGCCAGCGGATCGTCCGAGATGGCCAGATCGACCGCCTCCAGCCGCTTGACCTCGTCGCGCAGGCGGGCGGCCTCCTCAAACTCAAGGTTCTCGGCGGCCTTGCGCATGTCCACGCGCAGCGCGTCCAGGTGGGCAGTCAGGTTGGCGCCGTGCATCGGCTTGTCGATCTTGGCTGTGACGCGGCTCATGTCCACGTCGCCCTTGTAAAGACCGGCCAGAATATCCTCGACGTTCTTCTTGACCGTGGCGGGGGTGATGCCGTGTTTTTCGTTATAGGCGATCTGTTTTTCGCGGCGGCGATCCGTCTCGCTCATCGCGCGTTCCATGGAGCCGGTGATGCGGTCGGCATACATGATCACCCGGCCATCGGCGTTACGCGCGGCGCGGCCGATGGTCTGGATCAGCGAGGTTTCGGAGCGCAGGAAGCCTTCCTTGTCCGCGTCCAGAATGGCAACCAGACCGCATTCGGGAATATCCAGCCCCTCGCGCAAAAGGTTGATGCCGATCAGCACGTCAAAGGCGCCCAGACGCAGATCGCGCAGGATCTCGATCCGCTCGATCGTGTCGATTTCCGAGTGCATGTAGCGCACCTTGATGCCCTGCTCGTGCATGTATTCGGTCAGATCCTCGGCCATGCGTTTCGTCAGGGTGGTGACCAGCGTGCGGAATCCATCGGCGGTCACGCGGCGCACCTCGTCGATCAGATCGTCGACCTGGGTTTCCACCGGCCGGATTTCGATTGCCGGATCCAAGAGGCCGGTGGGGCGGATCACCTGTTCGGTGAAAACACCGCCGGTCTGCTCGATCTCCCATTTCGCGGGGGTCGCGCTGACGAACACCGACTGCGGGCGCATCGCGTCCCATTCCTCAAATTTCAGGGGGCGGTTATCCATGCAGGAGGGCAGGCGGAATCCATGTTCGGCCAGCGTGAATTTGCGGCGGTAGTCGCCCTTGTACATCGCGCCGATCTGCGGGACGGAGACGTGGGATTCGTCCGCGAAAACGATGGCGTTATCGGGAATGAATTCAAACAGCGTCGGGGGCGGCTCGCCCGGTGCGCGGCCCGTCAGGTAGCGCGAATAGTTCTCGATCCCGTTGCAGACGCCGGTTGCCTCCAGCATTTCCAGATCGAAATTGGTGCGCTGCTCCAGCCGCTGCGCCTCCAGCAGTTTGCCCTCGCCGACCAGCTGATCCAGACGCACGCGCAGCTCTTTCTTGATGCCCAGAATGGCCTGCTGCATGGTGGGTTTGGGCGTGACGTAGTGGCTGTTGGCGTAGATGCGGATTTTCTCGAACGTGCCGGTTTTCTCGCCCGTCAGGGGGTCAAATTCGGTGATCCCCTCCAATTCGTTGCCGAAGAAGGACAAACGCCAGGCGCGGTCCTCAAGGTGGGCCGGAAACACCTCCAAACTGTCGCCGCGCACCCGGAAACTGCCGCGCTGAAACGCGGCATCGTTGCGCTTGTATTGCTGCGCCACCAGATCGGCCATCACCTGCCGCTGGTCGTAGTCGGTGCCCACGGTCAGATCCTGCGTCATTGCGCCGTAGGTTTCCACGCTGCCGATGCCATAGATGCAGGACACCGACGCGATGATGATCACATCGTCCCTCTCCAGCAGCGCGCGCGTGGCCGAGTGGCGCATGCGGTCGATCTGCTCGTTGATCTGGGATTCCTTCTCGATGAAGGTATCGCTGCGCGCGACATAGGCTTCGGGCTGATAATAGTCGTAGTAGCTGACGAAATATTCGACCGCGTTATTGGGGAAAAACCCTTTGAATTCGCCGAAAAGCTGCGCTGCCAGCGTCTTGTTCGGGGCCAGGATGATGGCGGGGCGCTGCGTCGCCTCGATCACCTTGGCCATGGTGTAGGTCTTGCCCGTGCCGGTGGCGCCCAGCAGCACCTGATCGCGGTCGCCGTCCAGAATCGACCGGCTGATTTCGGCAATCGCCGTCGGCTGGTCGCCCGCGGGCGAGAATTCCGTCACCAGCTCGAACGCTTTGCCGCCCTCCAGCTTGGGCCGCTCGCGCACATCGGGCGCGGGATTGGCCAGAACGGGGGGCTGGCTGTCGGAATGGGCGTAAGGCATTGTCGGGGACTCCTTCGGGCCTGCCACATTTGATGCTTTTTTCGCAGGGTTCAACCCATGGCCCCGGACGCGGCGCCGTTGATAAGCGGTTTATCTGCGCCACAAAGGCACTTATACATGGGGCCAAACCCGTCACCCCTTATCCGGACCGTCATACCATGCAGCTCGTTCTTCACGCAGGCGCCCATATCACCGATGAGGACCGGCTGGTGAAATGCCTGACCGCCAATCGGGACATGCTCACGCAGCGCGGCACGCAGGTGCCCTACCCAAAGGATTACCGCAAATTGCTGCGCGACATCCTGCACGCCGCTGCGCAGGGCGCCATTGCCCCCGACACGCGCGACGTGGTGATGGACGCGATGGGGTTCGAGCAGCGGCCAGACCGTTTGATCCTGTCCAATCCCGGCTTTTTCGGCACGCCCAAGATGGCGGCCTCGGGCGGCGCATTCTACACCTCGGCCCCACGCCGCACGCAGATGTTCCGCGAGATTTTCGCCGAAGACGAGATCGAGATGTTCTTTGCAATCTGCAACCCGGCAACCTTTCTGCCGGCGATTCTGGCGCAGACGAAATATGACAGCATGACCGGCTATCTCGGCGGCACCGATCCCGCCGAAATGCGCTGGTCCGACATGATTGCGCAGGTCCGCAGCACCGTTCCGGACATCCCGATCACCGTCTGGTGCAACGAGGATACGCCGCTGATCTGGGGCCAGATCCTGCGCGACATGGCGGGCGTGGATCACACCGTCCCGCTGGAAGGCGAGCATGACCTTCTGGCCGAGATCATGACCCCCGTCGGCATGACCCGGCTACAGACATACCTGGCAGACCACCCCGGCATGACCGAAGCGCAGACGCGCCGGGTGATATCGGCCTTTCTGGATAAATACGCCGACGAAAGCGTGATCGAGGAAGAGGTGGACCTGCCCGGCTGGACCGAAGATCTGGTCGACGATCTGAGCGACCTTTACGACGAGGATGTCGCCCGGATCGGGGAAATTTCAGGAATTACGCTTCTTACCCCATAAGCCCACTTGCCAACGCCTCCGCGCCCTGCTAATTGGCGCGTCGTTGCCCCTATAGCTCAGCTGGTAGAGCAACTGATTTGTAATCAGTAGGTCCGCGGTTCGAGTCCGTGTGGGGGCACCATTGGATTTCTCAGAAATCTAAGTTTCGTTGGCTTTCAGGCTCTTAGCTCCTTGTGATGTTGCGATTTCGCACACATTATCGCACACAGGACGCTCACATTCATGGCCATCACGATGAAGCTCAAGCATCTCATTGCCCTCAAGAACGGCTCGATCAAGTTCCGGCGTCGTCTCCCTGTTGATGTCTATCAGGCGTCCGGGAAGCAGTTCTTCGAGATCACGATGAAAAACTCCGACACGGCGACTGTCGATTTCCACAAAGAATTTGAAGCCCTCATGCGCGAATGGCAGGCCTTGGTTGACACCTACAGGGCGCGAAAGGGTGCCGACGTGAGGTCACCCGAGGAACGCTACAAGGACGCCCTCAGGCAGCGCACAGAGTTTCTGACCGGGGTGACCGGTCTGGACGAGTGGGAGGCACGAGACCTCATTCTTGAGCAAATGGGACCGAAGATGGACCCCTTGGTCCGTAGCGTCCTAATCAATCCAGAGGCCGGACCCCCTGCGTTTACGCTTGAAGATGCCCGCAACAAGTATGTGAAGGACAAGGGCATCGCGGCCAACATCAAGAAAATGCAGCGCCTAGACCGAGCTTACGAGCGCCTCACGCAAGCCGGGTTGAACGCCAAGGAGCTTGCGCTCGTTGATCTCAGGAAAGCTCATGGGCAGGCTTGGCTGGACGCTCTGAAGGCATATCGTAACGAGAACACCGGAAAACCCTATGCGGTCGACACGATGCAAAGGATGACCACCGATCTGAAGGCGATAGTTAACCACGCCATCTCGTTTGTAGACTTCGACAAGCCTGTCACCAACCCGTTTATGAGGCTCCCCTTTCCCGAAAAAGACCAGCTAAAGGCAGTCGAGGTTGTCACTTCCATGCCCGACAAGATACTGTCGGACATCACGGCTCGAATTGACGAGCGTTCGCGCATACCCGAACTAGCGACCCTCTGGCGTTTGCTTGTGGTTACCGGATGCAGGCTTTCGGAAATCGGTTTTCTCCAAATGAAAGACGTCGACCTCGAAGGTTCCCAGACCGGTGGCATTCCTGTCGTGCATATCAGACCAAACGAGTTCCGCCGCATCAAGGACTTGGGCGGAATGCGGACCCTGCCGTTGACCGGAGAGGGTCTTGATGCCGCTCGAAAACACATCGCCCAGCGCCGCTCTGAAGGTGCATCCCTGCACGATGCCGTCTTCCCCGCCTACGCCAAGGTGAAGAACAACGAGAACGCGACCGCGACGGCAGCCGCCAACCTCTCCAAGACACTTATGAAACATGTCCGCGCGGTGGCCACTGACGATAGGCTGGTAGTTCACAGTCTGCGCCATAGACTGCTCGACAAGCTGCGTGATGCAGGTGCTTCCGAAGCCGTCCGAGACCCATTCGCGGGTCACTCTCCGAGGTCGACCGGCGACAAGACCTACGGCAGCGTTGAGGCGCGTGTGAGAGAGCTTCACAGGTGGATCGAAAAGGCCGCGCCCTGATATAATGGTGAGGGGCGCTTAGAATCGGCGTAGAGCGCATCCTCAGTGCAGCCTTAACCGCCTTGCGCTTGCCTTTGCGCCCGCTTGAAGAAGTGCCGCGTAGCCTGTTCACGGGCGTCTTTGTCAGTCATGACCACACTGCGCATTTCGTTGTCCTGCTGGAACATCCTGACCATGCCCTGAAAGAAGGCCTGCGAGAACGCGTTGTAAACGACGTCTGCGGGGTTGTTGCGCATCATGTCGAGCATATCGTCGTCAAGGATTTCGCGGTTCACCCTCTCGAAGCGCAGGAAGTCCTCCCGGCTAAAGTTTGTGCCGTGACGCTCATTGAACGAGTCGATGATCGCGGAAAGCGACTTCTCTTCCTCTTCGGTGTAGGGGTTGGCACCGAACTCGGAAATCGGGACGAGTTTCTTGGTTTCACCGGCCACGAGGGAGGCATTGCCTTGTTCGCCTTGTTGAAGCCGGAATGCCGAGAGGGTCAGCATGTCGTCCGTGATCGTGATGTCTGCAGGAACGTCCCGTGAAGGCAAAAGACGGGACAGCCAAGCAGTATAGGCGTAGAGCTTTTCCAGCCACGCGTCATTGAGAAACGCAACCTGCGCGACGAAGGCGTAGAACCGTTGAAAGCTCTTCAAGAGCTGCCGGAACTCTTCTTGTTGCGCCTCGTCCTCATCCAGATTGAAACGCTCGACGGCCAGCCTGACGGTGCCTTCCAGTTCAAGCCTGTCATGGCTGGTCAGATCGCCCTTGAATGTGAATCGGCATGCAAAATTGACCCACTTGGGTGGGTTATGAGCGAGTAAAATTGACCCACCTGCGACGTTAGCATCCGCGCCGAATAGCGCGGAGGAATGAGCAGGTGATATTGATGGAAAGTGT
>NZ_QNQP01000070.1 GCF_003316635.1 Roseovarius dicentrarchi
GCGTGTGTGGATGCCTCCGATTTTGCAAGTTGATTTTTTGACGTTTTGGCTGGGCTTCAATCGGTCGTGTGTCAGGCCTCTTGGTGTGGCGGTTCTGACGCCACGGGCCGGTATGCTGTTCGGAAGGCTGGCCCCACATCGGTTCAGAGAGCTATGATGCTCGCGCCCCGGGACTGGGTGTTCCTGCCTTGAACTTTGAAGTCCGTGTTGCTTACTCCGTCGGTCGATCACCTTGCCCAGGCCTTTCGGCCTATGTCGTTTCCCTGTCGTTTCAAACCAAGGTCACGCCATTCTGTAATCCTCTTCCTTCATCGTCATGGCCCAGATCATGCGTGCCATCTTGTTGGCCAGCGCCACCGCCGCAACCATGCGCGGCTTTCGTGCTACCAGACTGGCCAGCCATCGGTTTTTGCTACCACCCTTGCGGACGACCCAACGGATTACACTCATGGCACCAACAATCAGCAGCTTGCGTATGTCGCATTGCCCCATCTTGCTAACCGCGCCGAGTCGGGCTTTGCCTCCGGTCGATCTTTGTCGGGGGACAAGGCCAAGCCAAGCAGCAAAATTGCGCCCGCTGTCGAAGGTGGACATGTCAGGAGCAAAAGCCGCGATGGCGCCTGCAGTCACGGGCCCAATCCCAGGAACCGTACACAGGCGGCGTAGCTCTTCGTCGGTCTTTGAGGCGGTTTCGAGCTCATTAGCAAGCTGTTCGATGATCTTGGTCAGTTGAACAATCTGTGTGAGGTAGATTGCTCCCATCTCCCGCACCTGTGCAGGAATGTCCGTGCTCGGATCGGCCAACGCGTTTTCTAGGATTTTCAGGCTGGCTGGGCCTTTTGCGGCAACCAAGCCAAATTCCGCCAGATGGCCCCGAAGCGAATTGATCAGCTGCGTGCGCTGTCGAACAAAACATTGGTGCGTCCGGAATGCTACGGCCCTTCCTTGTTTCTCGGCGCTCTTCACCGCGACAAAAGACATGGTCGGTCGGCTGGCCGCCTCTGCAATTGCTTCCGCGTCGGCCCGATCATTTTTTTGACGCTTTACGAATGGCTTAACGTATTGTGCTGGGATCAGATGAACGTCATGCCCGTAGGACTGCGCTACCCGCCCCCAGTGATGGGAGGTGGCACACGCTTCCATAGCGACAATGCAGCCCTCTTGCTCTGCAAACAGCTGATATAGTCGCGGTCGGGACACAGCACGGTTGGAAACAACCGTCCCGTCACCTCTTACCGCACAAACCTGAAAACTGTTCTTGGCCAAATCAACCGCCAATATGCTAATCTCTAACATGGATGCCTCCCTCTCTTTGGTTCAGATGAAACCACTTTGGCACAATTGATGCCGTCGGGTGGAGGCATCCACCGCATCAGTTCAG
>NZ_QNQP01000071.1 GCF_003316635.1 Roseovarius dicentrarchi
TAACAGACTGCTGAATAAGTCGGGGTTGAAGGACGCTATTCTTGCCGCCACGGTTTGAAGCTGGTTTTTTCGCGGCTGCGGACCCCGCGTCCGGTTTGACCCCTTCGTCAGGTGGCAAGGAGTTTCGGTAGTCTGGCCAGATTGCAGGCTGCCATGGTCATCGTGAATTGGGCGCGGACCCTGTCGAGGCCGCGATGAACGGTCTGGGCCATGCCGCCCACAGTTTTGGCCCAGCCGAAGGGTTCCTCGATCTTCTTCCGGCGCCGCTGTGACAAGGCATAACCGGGATGCTGGGTGGTTCGCCCGTCGATTGCGGAATACCGGGCCTTCTGCGCGACATGCGGCGTCACAACCATGCGCCTGAGTGCGGCAATAAATTCGGCGCTGTCGTATCCCTTGTCTGCTCCAAGCGTCAGACGCCGAGTCGAGCCAGGGGAGTGCCGGTTGATCATCTCGAGCGCCGCCTTGCGCTCGCCGTGACCATCGGCGTGGGTCAGATCGGCCTGCACGACCAGCCCGTTGCGGTTCTCCATCAGCGTATGCCCCATGAAGCACAGTGTCGCCGCGGCACCCGGCGCCTTCTTGTAGAGACGGGCATCGGGGTCCGTCACAGAGGTGTGGGTTGCGTTCGAGCGCTTCTAGCCCCGGAAGTTCACTTCGGCGTTGCGGATCTGGCGGGGCGTGTCGGGCATTGGCTGCGTCTCTGTCTGCTGGGGCTGCGGTTCGGTGTTTGCGGAGGTCGCGTCGGCCGGTAGCGGCGGTCCGCCAGGATCATCGTCATGCGGCGGCGGCGCGCTGTTCTTCGGCTGAAAGCTCTTCATGTACGCCCATGCCTTGACCAAGGTGCCGTCTACCGAGAAGTGTTCATCCGAGAGGAGCGGTCGGACCTCCGGGTGCGCCAGGATCGCGGCCATAAGCTTGCGCGACATGTCGGTCGTCAGCAGCCGATCACGGTTCTTGGTAAACACCGTAGGGACCCAGACCGGCTCGTCGATGCCAAGGCCGACGAACCACCGAAACAGCAGGTTGTAGTCCATCTGTTCCATCAGCTGCCGTTCCGAGCGGATCGAGAACAGGAGCTGAAGAAGGCTCGCACGGATCAGCCGCTCCGGCGCGATGGAGGGGCGGCCAAAGTCGGTGTAGAGCGCGGCGAACTCGGCATCGAGGCTCGCTAGCGCGTCATTGACGATCCGACGGATCAACCGCAGCGGATGACGCTCCGGAACCCGCTCCTCAAGATCAACATAGCTGAACAGCGACCCACTCGCCTCGTCCGTCCCCCGCATCGCCACCACCCGCCGCCGCTGCCATGCTGAAAGTGAATCATGTTCTCATAACCGCGTCGAGGGCCGACTTTTTCAGCAGCCAGCTAA
>NZ_QNQP01000072.1 GCF_003316635.1 Roseovarius dicentrarchi
GATTGAGCAACCCGAGGTCTGGAAATTCTGCTGAGAGGGGGTCATGCATCCTGGCATTCCCACTTGATGTAGGCCTTCGTTTCGGAGGCCCATTTTTCGTCGATCTCGACCAGCACGGCGCTGACGAGGCGCAAGAGCGCGTCTTCGCCGGGAAAGACCCTGATTTTGACGGTGCGCCGTTTGAGTTCCTGCTGGACGGAGCGCTCGATCGGGTTTGACGTGCGCAGCCGTTTGCGGTGGTGCTCAGGCAGGGTGAAGACGGCGAGGCCTTCGGGAACGTTTTCCTCGAGCCACGCGGCCAGCTTGGACGCAGTGTCGCGATAGCTGGATACCAGCTCGGTCAGGGCGGTTTCGGCCTTCGCGAGATCATCCGCTGTCCAGATCGATTTAAGCTGGCGCCCAATACGCTTGCGGATCTCGGCATTCGGCGCGTGATGGATGGCGTTCCGGGCCAGGTGGAATTGGCAGCGCTGCCATGTGGCACCGCCCAGAACGGCGCGCCTGGCAGCGCGCAGGCCGCTGTGGTCGTCGGAAACGATGAATTCGACCCCGCGCAACCCGCGCGCGACCAGGCTTTCGAGGAACGCCCGCCAGTGGACCTCGGCCTCCGACAGGGCCACTGACACGCCCAGAACCCGTCGGCGCTCGTCCGGGCCGATACCGATGGCCGAGAGCACGGCGACGTCGCGCACAATCCCGCCGTGGCGCATCTTCTCGTACCGCGCGTCGAGGATGAGATACTTGATCTGGCCGAGCGGGCGGTCGCGCCAAGCCGCCAGATCCTCATCCAGCAGCTTGGTGGCGCGACTGACCTGAGAGGATGACAGGCTCTCGATGCCGAACTCGCGCATCACCGTCTCGACCTCGCGGGTGGACACGCCCTTGATGTACATCTCGGCGACAGCCAGCATGACGGCGCGCACCGATCGTCGACCGCGCTCCAGCGATTGCGGGTAGAACGGTTCTCCGTCGTGCCCCGCAGTCTTGGGCACCTGCACGTTCACGGTGCCCGCCGGCGTGTCGATGCGCTTTGGCTTGGTGCCGTTGGCATAACCCCGGCGCTCGGGTGTGCGCTCGTAATGCCCGGCGCCGAGAAAGCGCTCACGCTCGATCTGCATCGCCAACTCGAACGCGCGGGCGAACACCCCGGCGATGTCGCCAGGCCCTTGTTCAATCAACTGTTCCAAGACTGCCTCAACCGCCGTATCCTTCCGTCTGTCCATTCGCTCTTCTCCATGGTTGGTTTGCAACTCCATGGAATACCAGAATGGGCAGCCCCTGCTGGGGCGCGCCCCAGCAGGGGCTCATGACCCCCACCTCGAGCGAATTTCCAGACGTCAGGTTACAGTACC
>NZ_QNQP01000073.1 GCF_003316635.1 Roseovarius dicentrarchi
CACGGCACGCTCGCGCACCTCCGGTGAATATCTGTTTCCACATTTGTTCTTTTCCATAACCCAGCATCCTTACTTCTGGGTCTCCGGCAAACAAGGGGCGGTTCAGTGCTCGATCTGCTGACCGGTTCGTTCGACTTTTTCCCGCCAACGGCGTAACATCTCGCGCTCATAGGCCAGGAACACCCCCTCCAGCCAGGCAATGCGATCGTAAATCCGGGAGAAGCCGATCGTCTTGCCGGTCGCAGCCGTGCCCAGCATGCGCTGCATGTCGGTGATCCCTGCGCTGTTCAAAACCGCCCCGAGAATGCGCAGGTTGTCTGCGGTTGTCTTTTGCCCTGAGTGCGGCAGCGAGATTGAGAACCGAGCGCCCTTCTTGCCTTTGCAGCGTTTGTGAAGGACCCGGACGGCCTTCGGTGTGGCCTTCTTCTTCGTGGCGTTGCCCTTACTGTCGCGGGTCCGCTGATGTGCGCCATTCAGCGAAAACTCGTCCGGAGCCGCAAGAAAGCGCGTGCCACAGGCCCCGCAGGCGGGGCCGTCCAGGATGCCATTATGATTCCGAAGCCGCTCGACCTCCTCATCGAGATGCGCGGGCGATACGAGGGATAAGGCGCTATTGCAGACCTTTCCCTCGCGGGTATGCCCCTGACAACGCACCGTGCGCTGGTCTGCCCATACATGAGGGGCGCGCTCATACTGGAACGCGCAACTCACCCGTCGATGCTTCTTGTCCGCACCCGAGAGCTTGTATGCGCCTGGACCGTGTTTGGCGACGACCTCCATCTGGTCCGCCGTGAGGTCAGGGCGTTTCCCTTCCCAGGTCTTCCGTCGCTCTGCTGCATCCGCAAGGGGCTGCCCAAAGTTGGAGCAGTCCGGATTGGCGCAAGTGTTGAGATGGTATCCGCCCGCGCCTGGGTAGAGCTGGGAGAGCTTAAAATTAAATGTTGCCAAACCTGCCATTCAGAACCTCGTCATTCGCGGTTCTGCCTTGAGTCGTTTTTCTGACCAAAGAACAGATTTTCCGCGGGGTTAGGAGTCTCACAATGCGGAAATCTCCGCGTGTCCGCCGAAGAGGACAGTCAAGCTTGCAGGACAAGAATATTGGCTCTATGTTCTGAATCAGAAGGAAAAAAGCGCCGAAACGGCTCGTTTTTCTTTGGGCAGGATGATGCCGGATGCGTGCGAGACTATTTTCTCGCACTTTCTCTTCTTATGGCGTCTTAGTTGCCACCAAAATATCACATTAAATCAATAACCTGCCGCGTTTCCGCGACAGGCTTCGTTGTGGCTGTGTCCCACGGGGCGGAATGCGTCA
>NZ_QNQP01000074.1 GCF_003316635.1 Roseovarius dicentrarchi
CTTTCCATCAATATCACCTGCTCATTCCTCCGCGCTATTCGGCGCGGATGCTAACGTCGCAGGTGGGTCAATTTTACTCGCTCATAACCCACCCAAGTGGGTCAATTTTGCATGCCGATTCACACCCTGAACAAGGACGAAGCCGGTCGCCGTGTCACTGAACCAACGGCGGGACCATTATTTTCCGACCAGACGATCGATGGCGATGAGGCCAGCGGGACAATTTATGTCCTGCGGAGCAAATCCGACCACCCAATTGTCACTGACAATCGTGAACTGGTGCACAAGATCGGCGTCACGAACATGAGCGTCGAAAGGCGCATTGCCGGGGCACAGCTTCAACCCACGTTCCTGATGGCAAATGTCGAAATTGTCGCGACCTACGAGCTTTACAACATCAACCGAACCAAACTGGAAAACCTGATCCACCGCATTTTCGAACCAGCAAGGCTTGATATCGAAATAATAGATCGCTTCGGTCGCCCAGTCGCGCCCCAAGAATGGTTTCTTGTGCCATTTTTCGTGATCAAGGAAGCTGTCGATCGGATCAAGGACGGGTCGATTTCTGGTTATGTCTATGACCCAGACAGTGCCGCTTTGGTGAAACGTGGGTAGCAAGGCGAATTCATTGGGCAATCGCCAGGTCAAAGACCTGGTATAGGCAGGCCGAACTTCACCTTGTTCAATTCCGCCGCCATCAGTCGTATCGGCGAATCCTGTATGTAGACGGAAGCGACCTCCTGGGGTGCATGTCCTGAAATCATCTTCGTCAGCTCGCGAGGAACACCGGATCGAGCGAGTTCTGTGGCTAGAGTATGTCGAAAGCAGTAAAAGACCTTTTGTTTGGTCTTGATGCCGAGCTCAACTAGATATTTGTCGTTGAACCAGTCATTAACTTTATCGGGCCGTTTAGCCCATTCGGGGAACAGCAAGGTGTCACCGGACTTTTTGAGATTTTCAACGTAGTCGAGAAAGCCGAGCCGACCGAGGTCATCGTGGATAGGCACGAAGCGCTTGCTGCCCTGATTCTTCGAGGCATCGGCTAGATAAAACACAGGGACGCCCTGTTCGCGGTAAATGTTCTCAAGCTTCATGCGAGCCATCTCGGAGGAATTGCGCACGCCCGTGTAAAGCATAAGCAGCAATGCCCACTGTTTCAGAGTAAGGCTTCGGCGGGGGCCGTCTGACTTCGGCTACGATCCGATGATAAGTCCGGCCTTATGTCCGATTTCATTTACCGCCCTCAAATCGAAGTTCTCTCTACGGCCGATGGCATTCGCCGTCGGC
>NZ_QNQP01000075.1 GCF_003316635.1 Roseovarius dicentrarchi
GTAACCGCCCCATTGTTACCGCGGCGATTTAGCTTTGATGCGGGCCGCCAGATCGGTGTCATGCACGAAGTCATCAAGGAACTCATGCCAGTTTTTGTTGGTGATACGAGCGGCGCGGATCATGTCCGTAAGCTCTTCGATCCCATCATCGGTCAGTGCGGTGACTGTTTCGTCGGGTCCGACGTAAACGCTGACGATGTTTCCATAGGTCAGGTTGTCGTCGTTGTAGATGATCGCTTCGAGAAGTTCGGCATCCTCGCCCAACATTTTGGCGACGTAGTCGATGCTGCAGACATAGGTCACCGCAGCCATCAGGCGGCCTTTGATTGTGCAGCTGCCAGCGGTACCCAATTCCACGGCAGCAGTTCATCCAGCCGGTTAATCTTGTGATCGTGGATACGGTCGAGGATGTCGGCGAGATAGGCCAGTGGGTCGAGGCCATTCATCTTGGCGGTTTCAATGACGGTCATTGCACGCGCGAGCGTTTCCGCACCGGTATCGGCGCCTGCAAATAACCAATTCTTACGTCCAATTCCAATCGGTCGCAGGGCGCGTTCAGCGGGATTGTTGTCGATGGCCACACGCCCGTCAGACAGAAACAGGCTGAAAGCGTCCTGCCGGGCGAGTCCGTAGCGGAAGGCTTTGGCCAGATCGCTTTTGCCCGGGATGCGCAGGAGCTGCTGTTCGGACCAGGCAAAGAAGGCCTCGACCTTTGGTCGGCTCAGCTTTTGCCGCGCCGCATAGCGGAGGTCGGCGGGCTGTCCGTTGATATCGCGCTCGATGTCGTAGAACTTACCGATCCGATCGAGAGCCTCACGGGCGATCTCGGACTTAGTCGAGGTCCAGAAGTCATGGAAGTCGCGCCTCAGGTGGGCCCAGCAGGCCGCCTCGCGCAAGCGCGGTTTGCCATCGGGTTCAGGCGCATAGAGCTTGGCATAGCCCTTGTAGCCATCGGCCTGAAGGATGCCGCGCGCATCGGATAGGTGGTCAAGAACATGCTCTTCCTTCCAGTCTGGCGCAAAGCGATAGACAGCACCCGGTGGCGATGTCCCCGCCCAAGGGCGTTGATCGCGCACATAAGCCCAGATGCGGCCTTGTTTGACACCCTTGCCAAGTCCCTTGTCACGCAAAGAGCGATCCAGCACTCGGATGGGTGTGTCGTCCGCATGCAGCAGGTCGCTGGCCATGATGTCGGCTTCGATCTGCTTAATCAGTGGTGACAGAGTCTTCATGGCACGGCCGCACCAGCCGACAAGCGTGCT
>NZ_QNQP01000076.1 GCF_003316635.1 Roseovarius dicentrarchi
ACCCAGTAAGACCTTGTATTCTCCTGCACATTCATCCTCCAATGCTGTAATCCCATCCCCAAATAAGATAAGGCCCGCCCAGAATGGCAGTTATAGACAACCCCCGGGATTCCCGCCCCATCGACGTACATCGCTGGTCAGAGCACCCTGAGGTGAAAGCTTTGGTTGAGGGGATATGGGATGGAGGGTATTTGCCAGATGAGATTACTGGGAAGTTGGCGGGGGGTAAGAAGGCGAAGACAGGGCCAAAGCCTAAGACATCTCCGGCCCTAAGCTGCCGTTGGCGCGAAACACGTCTAACGACCGCTCCCAGCCCAAGGCGGACATGGCGATCCTATACATCCTGCGGCGTATCCGTGTACTACACCGATGACGAAGGGCAACTTCGCGAAAATGGAGTTCCGAGCTTCGCATTCTCTAAAAGCGTCGTTTCTATCCGTGGGAGCACTGACATGAATGATAACTTAGAACGCCTACAGAAGCGGCTCATGGGTGATGGCCCTGCCGAGAAGCAAGTATTGCTGCTGAAGCTTATACATGAGTTTGAGACTGCGCCAGATTTCGGTAAACAATATCTGGCTGACGCTAATTCTGAACCTCAACGATGGATTGCACGAATAGGTGCACTTCTTGCACGCACCGGTATCGAGCACAAAATCGCTTTCCAGACCGCTCGACATACATTGGTCCAGTATTGGTCGGTGGCCAGAGAACCGCTTCGCCAAAAGCTTCTTGCTGCAGCCGAAGAGATTAAGTTGGAGTTAGAGCTTGATGGCCATGAAGACATAGGGCAAGTGTATGGTCCGCAACGGCAGTATGACTTTCTTCGTGATCTCAAAGAAATCATCCTTGGTGCGCAGAAAGAAGTTTTTGTTATTGACCCATACTTTGATGGTCAAGCTTTCGAGACTTATCTCGGGCCTCTGGGTAACAGTTGTTCAATCAGAGTTCTTTGCAGCAGATATTCGAGCGAAGTTGCCAGCCACGTCGCGGCGTTTGGGGCCCAATACGGGCTTTGTCCGGAGCTTAGAAAAAGTAGTAATTTACATGATCGACTAGTGATTATCGATGGCTCGGATTGTTGGATTGTGGGTGGTTCAATTAAGGACGCAGGCTGCGCATTTCGCGGAAGTTGGGCAGTGATTTCGCGTGATCTCGGGCACGCATTTCACGGCATCGCGGGCAGCCATTTCATGCCCTCGGGCAGGCTGGCCAACAGGTGATATAGAGTCAGGGCGCGA
>NZ_QNQP01000077.1 GCF_003316635.1 Roseovarius dicentrarchi
CGCCCGGCACCTATGACGATGACGCCCACGCAAGCTATCTGGCGGCAAGCGCCAGCCTGCGGGCCAAGGCCGAACGCCGCGCGGCCATGGTAAGGCTTTTGAAAGCCGTTGGGTCTGAGGTAAGCTGGGGCGACAGGCTGCGCCTTGTCCGCGCTAAGTTTGGCACAGAAGGCACCGATAAACGCACCCTTCAACGGTATTTAAACACTGTTGAAGGCGTCGATCCGATCAATTATGCGCCCGCGCTTTTGCCCGGTCACAAGGGCAGCCCCGTGCGGGCCAGCACTTCGAACGATGCGTGGCGCTGCTTCATGACGATCATCCGCGATGCCAGCAAGGATTTCCCCCTTATTCAGGCGTGGCGCGATGTGCGCGATATCGCAGCGCAAAAGGGCTGGGATTGGCCGTCTTACGCAACAGTTTTCCGGCGCTGGTCCGCGCTGACGCCCGCCCAGCAGTTGACCGCAAGGCTTGGCCGCGAAGAGGCCAGCAAGCGCGCGGGCGCAATCGGCATTGCGCGACAAGCGGGCGATCCGCGCGCTGGATTGGGTTTCGCTGGACAGCCCGGCGCAGGACTTCTGGGCCGATTTCGGCGATGGGCGCGCGGTGCGGCCTGTCATGCTGGTTCTCACTGATGTGGCATCAAACAAGGTGCTGCATTGGGTTCTGACCAATTCCGAAAACGCCGTTGATACCGTCCATCTGATTCGCGACACATGCCAGACACTTGGCATTTCGGGCCGGCTTTATACCGACAACGGATCGTCTTTTGCCGGGCATCTGGTCGCGGGCGGCAACGTCCACAGGTTCCGCAACGCGGGCAAGAATACCGAAGGTGTTCAACCGCTTGGCATATGTCACCACCTTGGTATCAAGCTGCATTTTGCCCTGCCGGGCAACGCGCAGGCGAAGATTGCCGAGCGTACCTTTGCCAGTCTGCCCGCGTGTCATTGATGATCGCCCGGACTTCAAGAACGCACATGCGGGCCATGCGCCCGGCGCGGCCCCTGATGCCAGTATCGTGCCGATTGATATCGACACCGCGCGCCGCATCATCGGGCGCGAGATCGCCCGCTACAATGCTGAGCCGGGACGGCGCAGCCAGGGCGCGCGGGGCCGCTCATACGATGATATTTTTGCGGCCGGCCTGTCGCACCGCGTTGTTGCGAAGCCTACTGCGCGCCAAGCCTATCTGGCCGGGCTGATCTACACGCCGGTTGCGGTAGATCGTGAAGGCCG
>NZ_QNQP01000078.1 GCF_003316635.1 Roseovarius dicentrarchi
ACTTTCCATCAATATCACCTGCTCATTCCTCCGCGCTATTCGGCGCGGATGCTAACGTCGCAGGTGGGTCAATTTTACTCGCTCATAACCCACCCAAGTGGGTCAATTTTGCATGCCGATTCACACCAAAGGCATCGCATGCTGATATTGTGATGGAGGCAACGCAGTCGACATCGGCTGCGGCAAAGTCGCGGGTTGCTGCGAGTTGGCACCGTTCTGTCATTAAGCATGGACTGGACCCTGATGAGCATCGGACACCTGACCGAATAGAGCAAAAAAGTCTGCAATTCAGGATGGAGATGCTCGAAAAATTCATGACCGTCGCGAGCCCGCGTTTGGACGCGCTTTTCTCTCTGGTCGGGCAATCGGGTTGCGCGGTTTTCCTGACCGATACAGATGGCATCATCCTAGATCAACGTCTCTCTGATGCTGACGCTATGGCATTTGAAGGTTGGGGCCTCACAACCGGTGCCGACTGGAGTGAAGAGAAAGAAGGCACGAACGGCATTGGGACCTGTCTGACCGAGCAACGTCATGTAATCATTCATCAAGACGAGCATTTCTATACGCGCAACACAGGCATGAGTTGCATCGACGCGCCGATCTACGGCAGCAACGGGCAACTTTTGGCGGCGCTTGATTTATCATCCGCGCGTGCAGATCAAACGGAGGCCTTCAATCGCTTGATCGCGGCCCAAGTGGCCCAAACCGCACGCGCGATTGAAGCCGCGAATTTCAGGGCCGCCTTTTCATCCGCGCGGATCATTGTGGCCGAGAGCGACGACGCCGGGGCCTCAACGCTACTTGCCATTGACGAAAGTGATTTGGTGATAGGGGCCACCCGCGAGGCCCGCCGTGTCTTTGGGCTGCAACGGACGGGTGATTTAGTCGCGCGCCCTGCAACAGACATACTGGGACGTAAAGATGGCCCTACAGGATTTGAGAAGGCCGAAAAGGCCGCTGTGATTCGTGCGTTGGCACGGGCCGGAAACAACGTATCGCAGGCCGCGCGCCAGCTTGGGATCGGTCGTGCTGCGGGTTTCGCTAATTCCCGGACACGGATTTCAGTAATTCCCGGACACGCGTTTCGGTAAATCCCGGACAGGGATTTCGGTAATTCCCGGACAGCTCCGGGGGCCTTGGGTACGGTTGGTCATCG
>NZ_QNQP01000079.1 GCF_003316635.1 Roseovarius dicentrarchi
TGCCGACGGCGAATGCCATCGGCCGTAGAGAGAACTTCGATTTGAGGGCGGTAAATGAAATCGGACATAAGGCCGGACTTATCATCGGATCGTAGCCGAAGTCAGACGGCCCCCGCCGAAGCCTTACCCTTCGGCCTCGGTGTCCGCAGGAAAGCCGAACCAGTCTTCGGCGATGACGCGAATATTTTCCTTCATTCCGTTCACGCGGGCGGTAATATCGTTTCTGGACTTGGCGTCGGCTTTCGATTTCTTCGGCATCCGGCGCCGCGCTCGCACGCGGAAGGTTTCCAGTTCATTGACGCAAGCTGCGAAGAACTGTGGTTCATGCAGGCGGCCGGTCGGCCGCTGCCAAGAGAACTTTGGCGCTGATCCGAACTTGCTGCCGGGGTAGTTCTGCGAAAGGTTTATCGGACTTCCTTGGCCGTCTGTGTAGGTCTCGTTGAAGAGATCGAGAGGTTTGACGCGTGGGTCGAAATCGACATCCATTCGATAGACATACCCGCTCTTCGCGTCCGCCGTGATGGCGCAGTTGAGTTGCGTGTTTCGCTGATCGGTCGCTGTTTCCCAGTTCACGGTCAGAACCATATCATCATGGCTGAGGCAGTGTGAACCGCCCCGGTTTTACCGGAGACTGTTAAGTTCTTCTCAAGCGACTTTACCGAGTGTGTTCATGTTTGCATAGAACGCCTCCTCAGCTTCCGATGGTGTGATGTATCCGATAGGTTCAAGCAGGCGGCGGTTGTTGAACCAATCGACCCATTTGAGGGTTTCCCATTCGACGGCATC
>NZ_QNQP01000007.1 GCF_003316635.1 Roseovarius dicentrarchi
TCAAAAATCCCATGTCTATCACTCCATGCGCCCCCAGCTGATTCAAGCCGCGGCAAGGTTGCACATGGGTCAATTCTCAATGACAATTTCTGCTGGTGCCGGGTCAGTTCTCAATGACAATCAACACTTGTCCCGCCATCTTCCGCTTCGCGCTCGGCCTCAAAGCCGGCGATGAGCTCGAGGTCCGTCACCAGCCGGGTCTGGTCGGTCAGTCCAAACGCCGCCGCCTGCGCCTCGAGCCCCAGCTTGGCCACGCGCAGATCGAACCGATTCTGCAAGGCCTTGGCCTCGACGTTGGCGATCCGCCCCACGGAACGCGGCAATGCGGGAAGGGCATCGGGCACGTAGTAGTCGACGTCCGCCCCCCAAAGCCCCATCAGCCGTGTCAGGTCTTCCTTGGCGCGGATGGCAGTCAGCCGCGCCTGCGCCAGTTGCCCCGCCAGTTCGGCGTTGAACGCCTGCTCGCGCGCCTGCCCTGCCTTGTTCAGCGCGCCGGTTTCCCCCAGCTTGCGCGCCAGTTCGGACCCGGCATCGGAGGTCGCCTTCGCCCGTTTGAGATAGCTGACCGTCTCGAAGGCGGCGACCGCGTTGATCCATGCGCGGCGGGTCTGACTGGCCAGCGTCAGCGTGTCATTCACCGCCTCCAACTGCGCGGTGCGGAAATTCACATCCGCAAGAGCGACCCGCTGCTTGCGTGTCCGGGCATCGAGAATATTGGTGGCGATCAAGCCCTCGATTGCCCGATATGCGCCGAGTTCGGCGGCGCCGATGCCCAGAAACCCGATGGACACGACCGGGTTCTCGGGCGTCGCCTGTTGCCATGCCTCGGCGGCGGACAGGCCGACATTCGCATAGGACGCTTGCAGCCCTTTATTGTTGAGAAGGGCGGCCTGAACGGCAGTATCGGCCGAGATCGTCTTGCCCTGCACCATGGCGCGCACCTCGCGGGCCAATGCGTCGTTCTGGGCCTGCGTCTGCGCGAAGGCGGTGCGCTTGCCGATGGCGGCCGAGGTCTGGCCCGACACTGTGGCAAAGCCTGCGTTGGGGTCCGTATAAGCGCCCGGAATTGCGGTGGCGCAGGCGCCGAGGACCAACGGGACACCAACGATGATTGGGAGGCTCCTGAAGCGCATCAATTGCCCTCCGTCTGTTCTTGGTTGACGGATCGCCAATCGCGCGGGCCGGTGGGGCCGCGATAGGTATATCCCGCCATGGGGTCCTGATACGTGACCGGCGAGGAGACTGCGGTGTTGGTGACCGCCTGCTGCGCCGTCACATCGGGCAGCGGTGCAGGCGCGTTGGCACATGCGCCAAGTGCGAGGGCCGAGGCCCCCAAGGATAAGTGGATTTTCATGATGGTAACCTGAGTGATCGACGTCGGGTTCACGCACGGACATGCGCAAAGCGAAAAACCCGCTAAGGTCTTTGGGTCAGATCAGGTATAAAGGGGGCCGCAGAAAACCGGCCGACTCAATCGAGTCTGGCTGGGCACGAACCGTCCGGTATTTGCCACGCCCAGCGTGCCGGGCGAAAGCGATGCCCGAGTCATCAAGGACAACGGAGACGCAGAGACCGCTGCAGCACTCGCCCGCTGCCGCCTTCTCATGTTCGCCTTGGGAGGCAGACTCGCTGGCGTCATGCATAAGGTTTGCCGAAGCGGCGCCATGCGCATGTTTTTCGACCGAGTGGGCCGAGTGGGCCGCCGCGCCATGCTGGTCGCCGTGCATACCCGAGGCCGCGTGGCTTGCAGAGGGCGGCAGGAACATCAATGCGCAGATGATCGCAAGGTATGAGAGACCCTTGAGACATGCAGAGATGGTTTTCCTGGGCGACATGCAAAGCGTTTTGCGGGTAAAGCGGAACACCTGTCAATTCATTTGAGAGTGGTGGAACCAAACTTTTCGTGAGGCCATATTGCCGTGCGGCCCTTTTCGGGACCGGCCTGTGCATGTGTTGGAGCAAGCCGATGACGCTGCAATGCAGAACGAGAGCGCGGAATCGGCGCCGTTTGTAGGTCCGCTTTTGGATCTAGCTCTATTACAGACTGCACTTGCGGCGAATGCACACTTTCCGCCCAACTGCCCAAGCTGAACTCTGACTGCGGGGTTGGTCGCGCCCGTGCGATCAATCGAGGTATCGCCCCAGCAGCGCACCTATCAATTAATCCCTTCAAATGCCCAGGCCAAAGCTTCCGCTACCGCGATATCCGCCATTTTCAGTACAGCATCGCGCGATGCCGCCACTGCAATAAACCGGCCGTTGTGGCAGAACTTCGCGCCCTTGACGCCGCTGGCGACTTCAAGAGCGGCATCGGTCAATCCCGCCCAAGCGGCAGGAAGATCAGCACGGTTGTCGAACGTATCGTCGCCGATGCGGATCGTCGTCAGTGCCCAATCGGTGCCGCGCGGGTGGATCACGAACAGCAGGTGATCCCCGCCGACCTTTTCTACGCCCGCGCGAAACGGCATGCCCATCGGCAACTCCAGCACGCGCCCCGCACCAGCCGCCTCGATGGCCGCCATCACCAGCGCCTCCGCCCGGTATTTCGCGGCCTTGCGTTTGATCTGTGCCTCGACGAATGCGCGCGCCACGGGCAAGGCAGCCATGAAGGCACGATCATCGGCCCCATCACTGCGGTCATCAAACACCGGCTTCAGACTTTCCAGCAGCACTGGCAACGTCAGAGAGGCAAACAGCGGTCCGGCCTCGGCCGCATCTACCGCGCCGTTGTCGAGCAGATCGACCGGCAGAACGAAGCCACGATCAAATGAACCATGAATCGCCTCGATATCGTGCTCTGGCACGCTCATCGCGCGCAGGTAATCGCGGCCATAATGCTGCCAGATCAAACCGAAAGAACTGTAGGGCTGGCCATCGCTCCGCAGCGGGTTGGGTCGCTGGTGGTGATCGAAAATCTGCGCGGCTGCATCGAACTGGCCGCCGACATCATAGACAATGCGATACTCGCCGGGCGAGGTCCACGCCTTGTCACGGCTGCGGATCAACTCTGCCTCGGGGAAGAGCCGTGTCAGAATGACCGAGGACAGCAATTCATCAGCGTGAAAGCCACCGGAATGGGTGACGAGGTGGGTGATGGTCATCAGAAACAGGCTCCGGCCGGGCGTGAAATGATTTGGGCGACCACAATGGCCGCCCGTCAGTGAATGCGATCGCAGTTTTGAGCGGGAATTACGGCCGGTCTAAATGCTTTGGCGCAAAGCCGCTTATCTACAACATATTGACAGCTGAACAGCTTCGCGGGATCCTTACCCCGATTCCGAGACAACTTTGCCCCGATTTACAAAGCTTTAATGCGTCCAGGCGCCGCGCCGGTTTGTTGCAAAATTTTCACCGTATCCACCGGGACGGATGACCGGCTTGCGCGAATTTCGATCCTGAACAACGGCTTTGATACCGTGCGCCTCGGCGTATTCCAACGCCGCCTCTTTGGTGGGAAATGTCAGGCGCACCTGCGATTGTGTATCGCGCGATGACGTCCAGCCCATCAGCGGATCGACCTCGCGCGCCGTGCTTGCCACATGCTCCAGCACCCACTCACGGGTCTTGGCCGTGCCCGAGGACATGGCGGTGCGGGCGGGGCGGTAAATACGGGCGGTCATGGCGCGTCTCCTGCGGCGGGCGGTTGTGGCTACCAGATGCCTCAAAGCGGGGGCAGATGTCAATCGCAGGCCGGCTGGCGCAAGGTCCGTGATGCGGTAAACTGCACAGATCGGCTCAAGTAAAAAAGGATCGCGGCACGTGGTAATCAAGATCGAGATGCTCCGCTGCTTTCAGGCCGTCGCGGACCATGGCAGCCTCGGCGGCGCTGCCGAGGCGCTGGGGCGCACCCCCTCTGCCGTTTCGATGATGCTGCGCCAGTTCGAAGACCACATCGGCGCGCCCCTGTTCGAGAGCGCGCGCAAATCAAAACTGACCCCGCTGGGCGCCCTGATCCGTATCGAGGTCGCGCGCGAATTGCTGCATTACACCCGCACCATCGACGCGATCGAGGGGATTGCCCGCGGCGAGGCCGGCAATGTGCGGCTGTCCTGCACCCCCTCTGTTGCGCACTCTATCATGCCACCCATCCTGCGCAGCTTCATGTCAGCGCACCCCGGCGTGCGCGTCGACATGCGCGACGCCGACAGCGACGCCGTCCAGCGCGACCTGATCGAAGGCCGCGCCGATATCGGCCTTGCCACCCTGCCCGCGATGCCCGGCTTTCAGCGCGAGCTGCTGTTCAGCGACGCTTATGGCGTGGTTTGCCCGGCGGGCCATCCGCTGGCGCAGCGCTGGCCGGATCTGACCTGGCGCGATCTGGAGGGCATTGATTTCATCGCAAATGGCCTGTGCGCACAGATCACCGATGCAGATTTCCTGCCCATTCTGGCCGCCTCCAAACTGATGGTGCGCAACACTGCGTCCATCCTCAGCATGTTGCGCGCGGGCGCAGGCATAACGATCCTGCCGCAAAGGGCGCTGTTGCCCGAATTTCAGGATCTGGCCTTTCTGCCTCTGATGGGAACAGAAACCCGGCGCGCGGTATGGCTGGTCACTCCCGATAAAAACGGCCTCAGCCCGGCGGCCGAGGCGATGGCAGCCGCAATTCGCGCCGCGCGGATTGATACGGCCGCGTAGGGCCGCGCCAACCTTCAACTTTGCTGAAGTTCATTCAATTACTTTGCGTTTGCCTTGAAGCTTGAAGTTGCGTCACAGTTTCGCAGGGCGCCGCGCGTGCCATCTCCGACAAAGCAAGCAACAAAGGGCCACGCCATGGCGCATGTTCAAAAAAACTACATCGCGGGCGAATGGCTGGCAGGTCCGTCCGACATCACAAACGTCAACCCGTCGGACCTGAGCGACACAATCGGCACATATGCACAGGCCAGCGCCGATCAGTTGGATCGCGCCCTGGACGCCGCGAAAACCGCGCAGGCCGAGTGGGCCGCATACGGGCTTGAGCGTAAACAGGCGGTGCTGAACGCCATCGGCGCCGAAATGATGGCCCGCGCCGAAGAGCTGGGCACACTGCTCAGCCGCGAAGAAGGCAAACCACTGGCCGAAGGGCGCGGCGAGGTCTTTCGTGCCGGGCAGTTTTTCACTTACTACGCCGCCGAAGTGCTACGCCAACTGGGCGAGACGGCCGATTCCGTCCGCCCCGATATCGAAATCGACGTCCGCCGCGAGCCTGTGGGCACCGTGGCCATCATCAGCCCGTGGAATTTCCCCACCGCCACCGCCAGCTGGAAAATCGCCCCCGCACTGGCGTACGGCAATGCGGTCATCTGGAAACCGGCGAACATCACCCCGGCCTCCGCCCACGCACTGACCGAAATCATCTCGCGCCAAGACATTCCCAAGGGCCTGTTCAGCCTTGTCATGGGCACGGGCCGCGATGTGGGCCAGCGTCTTGTCGAAAGCGCGGATATAGACGCAATTTCCTTCACCGGATCGGTCCCCGTCGGGCGCGGTATCGCCGCCGGCGCCGTGCAGAACTTCACCCGCGTGCAGTTGGAAATGGGCAGCAAGAACGCCCTTTTCGTCACCGATGACGCGGATCTGGATCTGGCGGTCACCCTGGCCCTTGGCGGCGCGTTCGGCGGCACAGGGCAGAAATGCACCGCTTCCTCGCGCCTTGTGGTGATGGATGCCCTGCACGATGCCTTCGTTGAAAAACTGGTCGCCGGAACCAAGGCGCTGAAGGTCGGCCATGCGCTGACCCCCGGCACACAGATGGGTCCGGTCGTGTCCGAGGATCAACTGACCGAAAACCTCGCATGGGTCGAAAAGGGCCGTGCCGAGGGTGCCGAACTGTCCTGCGGCGGCACCCGGCTCAGCATGGACACAGACGGCTATTACATGTCCCCCGGCGTATTTCTGAACACGACCAACGATATGCAGATCAACCGGCAGGAAATGTTCGCGCCGCTCGCCGCGGTCATCAAGGTCGGCAGCTATGACGAAGGTCTCGCCGTGGTGAACGACACCAATTTCGGCCTGACATCCGGCATCGTCACCCGCAGCCTTGCCCGCGCCACCCACTTCCGCCGCAATGCGCGCACCGGCGTCGTCACCGTGAACCTGCCCACCGCCGGGACTGATTACCACGTCCCCTTCGGCGGGCGCGGCGACAGCAGCTACGGCCCGCGCGAACAGGGCCAGACGGCGCGCGACTTCTACACAATCGTCAAAACAGCCTACATCGCCAGCGGCACGCCTTCATGACCTGCCCGCACAGCACCCCGCTCTTCATCTTGGCAAAAATACTCAAATCCACCCGCGCAACGCGCGCAGCGCCGGACGCCGCATCGTGACCAAATTCACACCGCGCATCGACTGCCTGCAATACGCCAACTGGTCGGAAAAGGTGTTCCGCCAGATGCGCGCAGGCGGGCTGGACGCCGTGCATGTCACCATCGCCTACCACGAAAGTTTTCGCGAAACCGTGCTGAATATCGAACAGTGGAACCGCTGGTTCGAACTATACCCTGACCTGATCGTCAAGGGCCGGTGGGCGGGCGATGTGCGCCGCGCGCACGAGTCCGGTCGCACGGCCATCTTCTTCGGTTTCCAGAACCCCAGCCCGATCGAGGACGATATCGGCCTGGTCGAGGTGCTGCACGATCTGGGCGCGCGCTTCATGCAGCTCAGCTACAACAACCAGTCGCTTCTGGCCACCGGCTGTTACGAGGCCGAGGATCCCGGCATCACCCGCATGGGCCGCGAGGTCATCAAGGAAATGAACCGCGCCGGACTGGTGATTGACATGAGCCATTCGGCAGACCGCTCCACCATCGAGGCCGCGGACCTGTCCGAACGTCCGATCGCGATCACCCATGCCAACCTGTACAGCTGGCAGCCCGCCCTGCGCAACAAGCGCTGCGACGTCATCCGCGCGGTCACGCAAAACGGCGGCATGATGGGGTTCAGCGCCTATCCGCACCATCTCAAGGATAAATCGGACTGCACGCTGAGCAGCTTTTGCGAAATGATCGCCCGCGCCGCCGATCAGTTCGGCGCGCAGCATTTCGGCATCGGCACCGATCTGTGCCAGGATCAGCCCGACAGCGTGGTCGAATGGATGCGCACCGGACGCTGGACCAAACAGATCGACTACGGCGAAGGCAGCGCCGCCGCGCCCGGTTTCCCGGCCCAGCCAGAGTGGTTCCGCGACAACCGCGATTTCCCGAATTTCGAACGCGGCCTGCGCGACATCGGCTTTGACGAGGACGAAGTCGCCGGGCTGATGGGCGGTAATTGGTTGCGTTTCTTTGAGGAAAACTTCATTGGGCGCGGTTCCGCCAGCGCACCCGCTGGCGCGCATCGCCGCCGGGACAGTCCGGCAGACCAACTTGAACACACCCCTGAGAGGAGTGTCACATGAGCGATATCACATCCCAGCCCGGCAAACGGGCGCATATCAACAGGCCGCTTTTTACCATAACCGGCGGTTTCATCGCCCTTTTCTGCATCACCGCGCTGGTCAATCTGGAGCTTTTGTCCAGCATGGTCGACGCCAGCTTTGCCTTCTCGGCCAAATATTTCGGCCTTTACTGGCAGTTCCTGCTGCTCGCTACCTTCCTGATCGGTCTGGTCCTGATCTTTCTGCCGGGCGGACGCGCAATCATGGGCGGGGTGCTGTCCCCGGAATTTCCCGTCTTCCAATGGGGCGCGATGATCATGTGTACGCTGCTGGCAGGCGGCGGCGTATTCTGGGCCGCGGGCGAGCCGATGGCGCATTTCCTGTCCTCCCCGCCCTATTTCGCGGGCGAATCCGGCACGCCGGCCGCGGTCGCACCGGCACTTGCGCAAAGCTTTATGCACTGGGGATTCCTGGCCTGGGCCATTCTGGGCGCGCTCAGCACCATCATGCTGATGCATTACCACTATGAAAAGGGTCTGCCGATGGCGCCGCGCACCCTGCTTTATCCGGTGTTCGGGGACCGCGCGATCACCGGCCCCATTGGCTGGATCGCCGATGCGTCCTGCATCATTGCCGTGGTGGCGGGCACTGTCGGCCCTGTCGGGTTTCTGGGGCTGCAAGTCAGCTACGGACTGAACGCATTGTTCGGTATTCCCGACACCTTCTTCACGCAGGCTTTTGTCATCGCGGGTCTTGTCGCGCTTTACACGATATCGGCCATCACCGGGCTGTCCAAGGGCATCCAGATCCTGAGCCGGATCAACGTGATCCTTGCCGCAATCCTGCTGATCTTCATGCTGATCGCCGGTCCGACGGCGTTCATCCTGAAAAGCTATGTCGCCGGCTTTTCGACCTATATCACGAATTTCTTCGGCATGGCGATGCACCGGGGCGAGGCGGACGTCTTCGGCCCTCCGGGCTGGCTGGGCTGGTGGACCGTGTTCTTCTGGGGCTGGTTCATGGGCTATGGCCCGCTGATGGCGATGTTCATCGCGCGCGTCAGCCGGGGTCGGTCGATCCGGTCGATCATCATCATGCTGTCGATCATCGCGCCCATCGTGACCACCTTCTGGTTCACCATCGTCGGCGGCTCCGGCATCGCGTTCGAGCTGGACAATCCCGGCTCCGTCTCGGCGGCGTTCGAGGGGTTCAACCTGCCCGCCGCGCTCTTGTCGATCACGCAGCAGATGCCGCTGGGTTTTGTCGTGTCGCTGCTCTTTCTGATCCTGACCACGATCTTTGTCGCCACGACGGGCGATTCGATGACTTACGTCATCTCGGTCGCCATGTCGGACGAGGATCGCAGCGCGACAGGCGTGCGCGTGTTCTGGGGCGTGACCATGGGCATCATGGCGATGATCCTGATCTGGACCGGATCGGGCGGGATCGGCAAACTGCAAAGCTTCATCGTCGTGACAGCGGTGCCGGTGTCGCTGATCCTGCTGCCATCTCTTTGGGATGCGCTGCGCATCACCATCGGCAAGGGGCGCGGCACGCTCTGACAGGACTTCACAAGGGCGGCCCACACGGGCCGCCCTATTTCATTCAATCAGGAGGACAGGACATGCAGATCGATCACACCCGCGCCGCTGCCATCATGCGGCATCCCGGCCAGGTGATGCGGCTTGAACGGCTGGGATCGTTTCACCAATGCCGCCTGTCCTTCATGCGTATCCTGCTGCGCCGCCTGAAATCGGAAAACTGGCGCATCGCGCGCCCGGTATTCGACATCGACGCGCGCGGCGTGGGCACTGCCGTCTATACCGCGCTCGGGCCGCATCGCAGCTATAGCCTGATTGCCTTTGCCAATGATCTGGCGCCGGAAAAACGCTCGGACCGGGTGATCGCGACGGAATGGGACGCGACATTCACGCTGTTTGACGGCGTGCCTGCGCAGGCCGATCTGGACAGGCTGCGCCAGAACGTGCCGCTGCAAGAGGCGGGCCGCATATCGCAAAGCGAGCTGTCGCTGAGCCGCGCCAACAAATCGGTGCGCCTGTGGGATCATGTCGTATCGGCGCTGGCAGGCGGCGCCCAGCCCGATCCGCGCATGATCGACGATGTCGGGTATCTGATGCGCACCACGGCGGTTTACGGGTCGGGCAAATTCGGCGCCGCTGACCGCGCCGTGATCGCGGACCGGCCCGAATTTCAGGCGCTCTATCAGGTGGAAATGCTGTCGGTCTATCTGACGCGGGCCTTCGTGATGGATCTGGTCGAGCATATGGCGACGCTCAGATCGCCCGAAACCGCGGTTCCGATGGCGCCCGCGCTGCGCCGCCGCTTTGGCATTGGCAATTCCACCGGACTGGGCATGGCGCCTTATTTGCTGAACCACCCCGCGCTGCTGCATTGCTGGATCTCGGCGCGGGAACCGGCGCTGGCGCGCGTGCGCGCGCTGCCGCACGCCACCGAGGACGAGATTGCCCATTTCCGCCAGATCGTGCAGCGCGCCATCCTGCATGCCGCCGCCTGGCGCAGCGATCACCCCACGCAAGTCGCCAAGCTTGCCGATCTACGCGGCGACCTGACCGCGCTTTCCGCATGGCTGGAGCATGCCGATCTTACCGCCCCCGCCCCGTGGGATACGCTGTGGCACTGGGCCGAAGATGCGCTGTCGATCGAAGGTCAGGAGCAGTTGGCCTCCTTGCTGATGGAGCCCTACGCGCATGTGGTGGACGATCTGGCAGACGACATGTCCTGTAACGAAGATCGCCACTGGCGCATCGACGGGGCGATGACGACGGGCCGCCTGAAAGACATCACGCAGGATATCTACGGCTGGGCGCTGGACACCGATTGGGACGCGCCCGAGGCCCAGGACCGCGTCTGGTACGTCTCGGACGCCAAGCAGGAGCCGCGCCTGGGTCAGCGCCGTCTGGAGCCGCTGGAGCCATACGAGCAGCCGCTTTGCCCCGGCCGCGATGCCGCCCGCATGTTTGCCGCGCTGGAGCAGTTTGGCGGCGCCACGGTCGCGGCATTCGTGCTGGCCCATCCCGAACATCGCCACATCGTGCGCCGCGCGCAGATCGCCACCCGCCTGCCCTATGCCGAAATCCGCAGCAACACCATCGCCGCCAACCTGATGCCGATCGACATGCTGCGCGCCAAGCTCAGCTTTTTCGGGGCGTGCCACTTTGATCCCCGCTCGGATCGCTGGGTGCGCATCACCATGTTCCAGCACGCACCGTTTCCGCACGAACTGCGGCAGGTGGACGCCGATGACTGGACCTATCCGCCGCTGGTGACAGCATGAGCTGGTCGCTGGGCGAAATCGAAGGGCTGGCGCGCAAGGCGGCGCGCGGTGCCGGCTTCGATTGGGGCATGGCCGAAGAGGCCGGCAAGGCCGTGCGCTGGCTGGCCGGCATTGGCCTGCCCGGACCCGAGGTGCTGGACGCCTACCTGCGCGCCTATGACCGCACGCCGCATGCGCAGATGCGCCCGGTGGATGTCACCGCGCAGGTCTGGACCGCCGCAGGCGGCGCCGTCTGCCCCATTTCGGCGGGTGCCGCCCTGTGCGATATCGCGCAGGATGCGGGCCTGCCCGCTGAGATACGGATCGCGCACTGCGCTCACCCCCTGTTGTTGGTGCCCTTCATCGCGGCCGCTTCCGAGGATGGCGGCCACGCCTTGCATCTGATCTGGGAGGGCGGGGAATTTGCCTTTGCCGCTGATATTCGCGGCACGGCGCGCACGCCGATGGCCCCCTCGGGCCGGCCGCATATTCTGCGCGCAGCCGCGCCGGATCTGCCCCTGCCCGAATGCCAGCTGCGCTACGATCTGGACCCCGAGCCTGCCGCGCGTCTGACCGAATTTTCCCGGCGCACCCTGGCGCCCGAAACAGAGGCCAGCCGCGCCTCGGGCGCCGGTGCGGGACTGAATGACAACGATTGACGGCTGGCTGAAACAGGCGCTGTGCCAATACCCAGCCCTTGCGCGCCATGCCTGCACGCACTAGCGTGAGGCCTACTGTTTTATTTCAGGTAACCTTATTTTAAGCCAGATGTCGTTCAGTGCCTAACGAACTGTATTTCTGGCAAAGACCTGTGGTCGCCCCATCCATCCGCTTTGCGCATAGTGCGAGCAAATTGAAAAGACGCGTTTTGAGCCTATGAAATTACCAGTCAAACCAGATACGCCAGCATCCGCACCGGCGGGTCCGCCTGTGCGCCCCGGCCTGCCAGAGTTGCAGGCGGCGCGGCGCGAATCGCGTGGCCTTTACTGGTTCGTCGGGATTTTCAGCGTTTTCGTGAACCTTCTGATGCTGACCGGCCCGATTTATATGCTTCAGGTCTATGACCGCGTGCTTGGCAGCCGCTCGGTCGAGACGCTCTTGGCGCTGACGGCGCTGGTCTGTTTCCTTTATGGAATGATGGCGATCCTGGATTTCGCGCGCGGGCGCGTAATGGGCCGGGTTGGCGCGCGCTTTCAGGCGCGTCTGGACCGGCGCGTTTTTGACGCGGTGCTGCGCAAATCGGCCATCCACCCCGATCAGGGCACGGCGACCGGCCTGGCCGATCTGGAAGCGGTGCGGCGCCTGATGACATCGCCGGTTCTGACAGCAATGTTCGACATGCCGTGGACACCGATCTTTCTGGCTGGAATATGGATATTTCATCCATGGCTCGGGATACTGGCCCTGTCAGGCGGGGCGCTTTTGGTTGCCATCGCGGTGATAAACCAGATCACGACGCGGCAGCCCGCGCTGGACGCAGGCCGCACAGCCGTGAAGGCCGACGCCATCGCAACCCAGATCCGGACAGAGGCGGAAATGGTGCAAGCCATGGGTATGCGCGGCGCCGCTTTCGATCGGTGGCAAATTGCCCGCAGTGCCGCGCTGGACAATCAGATCGGCTCATCCGATCTGAGCACGACATTCACCTCACTGACCAAGGCATTTCGCCTGTTTTTGCAATCTGCCATGCTCGGCCTCGGTGCCTATCTGGTTCTGCAAAACCAGCTGACCGCCGGCGCGATGATCGCCGGTTCCATCCTGATGGGCCGTGCGCTTGCGCCCATCGAACAGGTTGTCGGCCAATGGGCGCTGGTGCAACGCGCGCGGCAGGGCTGGTCCAGCCTTGCGACATTGCTCAAGGATGTCCCGCCCGAAGTGCCGCGCACCGCCCTGCCCCGGCCCCGCGCGCGGCTGGAGCTGATCAAGGCCACCGTTTTTCCACCCGGCGAGACAACGCCGGTGCTGAAGGCGATCACCTTCTCGGTGGAGCCCGGTCAGGCCGTTGGCGTCATCGGCGCCTCCGGGTCGGGCAAGTCGACCCTTGCCAAGGCAATCACCGGCGTCTGGCCGCCGCGCTCGGGCGTGGTCCGGCTGGATGGCGCGACGCTGGACCAGTTTGATGCATCGGTTCTGGGCGAACATATCGGTTACCTGCCGCAGCGCGTTCAGCTGTTCGACGGCACGGTGGCCGAAAATATCGCGCGCCTTTCGGGCAATCCCGACCCGGAGCGCGTGGTTGCCGCCGCCAAACAGGCGGACGCCCATGACATGATCCTGAAACTGCCCCATGGCTACGACACTCCGGTAACGGCTGGTGGCGGCCGCCTGTCCGGCGGCCAGATGCAGCGCGTCGGGCTGGCGCGGGCAATGTATGGCGACCCGGTTATTCTGGTCCTGGACGAGCCGAATTCAAACCTCGACAATGAGGGCAGCGAGGCTGTCAATACGGCCATCCGCAACTTCAAATCCGATGGTCGGTCTGTCCTGATCATGGCCCACCGCCCGGCGGCGATCAAGGAATGTGACATGCTGCTGATGCTGGAACAGGGCGAGGTTCGCGCCTTTGGCCCCAAGGACGAAGTGCTGCGCAGTGTCGTCAGTAACAATATGCAGATTGTGCAATCTGCGGGTCAGGGGGGCGTGCGATGACGGCGCCCCTGAAATGGTCCGCCCGGCAGCCTCTGACCATCGGGATGATCGCGCTGGCTCTGCTTCTTGGTGGCTTTGGCGGCTGGGCTGTGTTCACCAATATCGCCGGCGCCATTATCGCGCCGGGCCAGATCGAAGTGGACCAGAACAGACAGGTCGTACACCACCCCGATGGCGGCGTCGTTTCACAGATCATGGTGCAGGAGGGCAACAGCGTTTCCGCCGGGGACGTCCTGATCAAGCTGGACGCGAAATTACTGCAATCACAGCTGACCATTACCGAAAATCAACTGTTCGAGCTGATGGCCCGCCGAGGCCGCCTGACGGCCGAGCGGGATGACAGGCAGGAAATCGACTTTGATCCACTGCTGATCGAAATGGCCGCGCAATATCCTGACGCCGCCGAACTGATGGAAGGGCAGCGCCGTCTGCTGAGCGCCCGCGCCGATACCACGCGCAGCGAAACCAGCCAGCTGGGCAAGCGCCGCTCGCAAATCGGCGAACAAATCATCGGCATTGTCGCCCAGCAAAAGGCATTGACCGAACAGATCGAACTGATCGCCGAAGAACGTGAAAGCCAGCAAATCCTGCTGGACAAGGGGCTGGCCCAAACCTCGCGGCTGCTGGCGCTCCGGCGGGAAGAGGCGCGGCTGACCGGCACTTTGGGCGAGTTGATTGCACAAAAGGCGCAAGCCGAGGGCCGCGTGACAGAGATAGATATCGAACTGGTCAAACTCACCGCACAGCGCCGGGAGGAGGCGATAACAACCCTGCGCGACCTGCAATATCGCGAGCTTGAGCTGCGCGAGAAGCGCGCCGCGCTGACCGAACAACTAAGCCGTCTGGATATCATCGCCCCGGTTTCCGGTGTCGTCTACGGCCTTCAGGTATTCGCACCGCGCTCGGTTCTGCGCGCCGCCGAACCTGCGCTGCACATCATCCCGCAGGATCGCCCTGTGGTGATTACCGCGCGGGTCAACCCGACAGACATCGACCAGCTTCATCCCGGTCAGGAAGTGATCCTGCGGTTTTCAGCACTGGACCAGCGCCGCACGCCCGAATTGATTGGCCGGGTGGACCTTATTTCGGCCGACGCGTTTCGGGACGAGGCGACACAGATCAGCTATTACCGGGCGCGCATTTCGATAGATGAGGCGCAGCGCGCCCGCCTTCCGGATGATGTGACGCTGATACCCGGCATGCCGGTCGAGGCGTTCATCCGCACCGGCGATATGAGCCCGATTGCCTATTTGACAAAGCCGCTGACAGATTACTTTGCCCGCGCCTTTCGCGGATAGAACCCGTCAGCGCGCGGGATTCAGGCGAAATCCCGCAGCCGCGCAACGTAGCGGGCCAGCGTGTCAATCTCCAGATTAACCGCATCCCCCACGGCGGCGCGCCCCCATGTGGTGACTTCTTTGGTATGCGGTATGAAATTGATGCCAAAGTCGCAGCCCGCGACCTCGTTCACGGTCAGCGATGTGCCATTCAGCGCAACAGAGCCTTTGGGTGCGATGAACCGCGCCAACGCTTCGGGCGCGCGCAGCGTGACACGGGTGCTGCCGCCCTCGTCACGCATGGCGGTAATTTCGGCAACGCCGTCAACATGGCCCGACACGATATGCCCGCCCAGCTCATCGCCCACTTTCAGCGCGCGTTCAAGGTTCACAACCCGTCCCTCGGCCCAGGTATCCAGATTGGTCTTGGACACTGTTTCAGCCGATATTTCGACGTCAAACCAGTCCGGCCCGGTGTCGATCACCGTCAGGCAAACCCCGTCGCAGGCGATTGATGCGCCCAGTGCGATGGTTGTTGTATCATAGCCACAGCCGATGCGCGCGCGCAGATCACCGTGCTGTTTGAGGGCCCGTATCTGCCCCTGATCGGTAATGATCCCTGTAAACATATGCGCGCCCTTCCTTTGCAGATGACCGGCAGCTAACCCACTGTGCAAGGCCAAGGCAAGCAGGTGGAGAAAGTTTGTCTTAATTTCGCCCCGTTCGATCGTTACCTTTTATCAATCTTGAACGAGTATGTAGTTGTATGGACCGGCCCCACAGCAAAACGCGCGCTTTTTTGTTCCTTCAGGGTCCGCATGGTCCTTTTTTCGCGCGGCTGGCGCGGATGCTGCGCCGCGCGGGCGCAGATGTGTGGCGCGTCGGTTTCAATGCCGGCGACAGCGCGTTCTGGCGCGACCGACGCACCTACATTCCGTTTCGCGGCACACCGGACGATTGGCCCGCATCGCTGGCAGATCTGCTGGATGCGCGCGGCATTACCGACATCGTCCTGTATGGTGACACGCGCCCGATCCATGCCGAGGCTGTGCGTCAGGCGCGCGCGCGTGGATTGCGGATACATGTTTTTGAGGAAGGCTACATGCGGCCCTATTGGGTCACGTATGAACGCGGCGGCAGCAACGGCAATTCGCGGCTGATGACCCTGTCGGTCGACCAGATGCGCACCCATCTGGAACAGTCGGACATGGACACCGCCCTGCCGCCAGCAAGCTGGGGCGACATGCGCCATCACATATTTTACGGCGCGCTTTACCATTTCTGCGTGCTGGCGTTGAACCGGCGGTATCGCAATTTCAAACCTCACAGATCCATTACCGTGCGCAAGGAATTTGCGCTGTACCTTCAGCGTCTGCTCTTGATGCCTGCGCAGGCGGTTGAGCGGCGCGTTGCGACGTGGCGGATAAGGCATGGCGGCTTTCCCTATCATCTGGCGCTGCTGCAACTGGAGCATGACAGCAGCTTTCAGATGCATTCGCCCTTCGGCACCATGGCGGAGTTTCTGGAAACGGTGGTTCAGGGTTTCGCCCGCGGGGCGCCGCTGCATCACCATCTGGTGGTCAAGGCGCATCCGCTGGAGGATGGGCGCGTGCCGGTGCGCCGCGATCTGCGCAGGCTTGCGCGCCAATACGGGGTTGCGGACCGCGTGCATTACTTGCGCGGCGGCAAGCTGGCCCAACTGCTGGATGAGGCGCGCAGCGCGGTCACGGTCAATTCCACCGCCGCGCAGCAGGTGTTGTGGCGCGGTATTCCGCTCAGGACATTCGGCGCGGCGGTCTATGCCAAACCCGAATTCGTCTCGACCAAGCCGCTGGCGGATTTTTTCGCCGGGGCCGAACGGCCCGACAGGCGCGCCTATACCGATTATCGCCGCTATCTGCTGGAAACCAGCCAGATTGCCGGCGGGTTTTATTCTGCACGCGGACGCCGACAGTTGCTGCGCCAGGCCGTCGATATGATGTTGAGCGCAGATGATCCGTACGATGCGCTGCACGCCGGCACCGCGGCACCGCGGCAACAGTTGCGGCTGGTTACATGACGCCTGCGGGCTGTTCCGCTTTATTTTGATTTGGAAATCAGATAGCGTACCGGGTGATATACGCCGCGCAGACGGTGATACGATAAACGATCGAGGCAGAAATTCAGGTCGAGGAGACCGAGCAGTGAACATCCAGTCAAGCCGGTGGGCGCGGTCCGTCGCCCTTGCGGCCATCGCGCTTGTGGTGGCATCGTGCAGCGTGCTGCCGCAAGTGGGCCCCAACAAACGACAGATCTATTCAGGATCGGTTCAGCAGTCCGGCGACGCATTTGTCGTATCCGTGAATGACCGTGTGACCCGCGCGACAGCCGTGCAACCGGCCCTTGGCTTTAGCGATACGTTCCGAAATGCCGGGCAGCTTGGCTCGGACACGATCAGCGCGGGCGATACGCTGGGCCTGACGATCTGGGAAAACGTCGATGACGGTCTTTTGGCCGGCGAGGTATCGAACCAGACAATTCTGGAAGAAGTGCAGGTCGACGGCAGCGGATTTATCTTTGTGCCATATGCCGGCCGGATCCGCGCAGCGGGCAACACGCCCGAGGCGATCCGCCGGATCATCACCTCCAAACTGGATGAACAGACCCCTGACCCGCAGGTGCAGGTGCGCCGCCTTGCCGGGGATGGCGCAACCGTATCGCTGGTCGGGTCCGTCGGCGCCCAGGGCGTCTATCCCATTGAGCGACCCACGCGCACCTTGTCGGCCATGCTGTCCGCGGCGGGCGGGATCGTGATTCCGGCGGAAGTGGCGCAGATCACTGTCCTGCGCGGCGGCGAGCGCAGCAAGGTTTGGTTCCAGGACCTGTACAAACATCCCGAATTTGACATCGCGCTGCGCGGCGGCGACCGCATTCTGGTGGAGCAGGACACCCGCGCGTTTACCGCATTGGGCGCAACCGGCGCGCAATCGCGCGTCACGTTCGAGACACAGACCCTGTCCGCAATCGAGGCGATTGCGACGGTCGGCGGCCTGCAAGCGGCGGCGGCCGACCCCACCGGCGTGTTCATCCTGCGCAACGAGCCGGCGGAAATTGCCAACCAGGTCTTGGATCGAACCGATCTCGTCGGGGATCAGCGGATGGTCTATGTTCTGGATCTGACCAAGCCCAATGGCATGTTCATGGCGCGTGATTTTTCGGTGCGCGATCAGGACACACTTTATGTCACCGAAGCCCCCTTTGCCCAGTGGAGCAAGGTCATCGGCGCGCTGACCGGCTCGCTTGGTGTGGTGGCGACGGTCGATTCGGCCAGCACCGCCTTTGGCGGCTAATGCAGGCCGCACCCGGTCCTGAACCCGCCGGGGCCGAGGGGCGCCGGCGGGTTTTCTATTTCAACGGCGGTTTTTTGCGCCAGCCGCGCCTGCGCCGCATCATGGCGCTGGCAGGGTATGACATGCGCATCGGCTGGCCCGGCGGCGCGGGCGATGCCGTCGCCGTCTGGGGCCACAGCCCCTACGCCCGCCGGGGGGAGGCCGTGGCCGCGCGCACGGGCGCCGCGTTGATCCGGCTGGAGGATGCATGGCTCCGCTCGGTCCATCCGGGCCGCGCGGGCAGCCCGCCGCTGGGCCTGTTGATCGACCATTCCGGCGCACATTTCGATGCCTCTGTGCCTTCGGATCTGGAGCGGCTGCTGGCCACGCATCCGCTGGATGACACGGCGCTGATGAACCGCGCACGGGGCGCCATTGCGCGGCTGCAAGAGGCGCATTTGAGCAAATACAACGCCCATGATCCGCAGCTGCAATGCCCCGATCCCGGCTATGTTCTGGTGATCGACCAGACGCGCGGCGACGCCGCCGTGCGCCTTGGCGGGGCGGATGCCAACACCTTTCGCGAGATGCTGTATTACGCCCAGGAGGATAATCCCCACGCGCGCATCGTCATAAAAACCCACCCTGAAACGTCCGGCGGCCATCGCAGCGGCTATTTCAGCGCCTCTGATGCGGGCGATCGGATCACGCTACTGACCGATCCGGTCTGCCCGTGGCGCCTGATGGAGGGCGCGATTGCCGTCTACACCGTCACCAGTCAACTTGGGTTCGAGGCGATCTTTGCCGGGCATCGCCCGCGCGTCTTTGGCAGACCGTTCTATGCCGGATGGGGTCTGTCGGATGATCGCCACCCGTTGACATTGCCGCGCCGGGGCCGCGCACTGAGCCGTGCGCAGATTTTTGCGGCGGCGATGATCCTCTACCCCAAATGGTATGATCCCTTTCGCGACCGCCTCTGCCAGATCGAGCAGGCAATCGACACGCTGGAGGCCGAGGCGCGCGCATGGCGCGACGATCATCGCGGTTGGTGCGCGCACGGGATGCGCCTTTGGAAACGCGGGCCCCTTCAGAAATTCTATGGCCGCTACCGTCCGGTCACATTTCGCGGCCCAAGCGGTGGCCGCCGTCACATGGTCTGGGCGGGCAAGGCGGCAGCAGGGCCGGACGACGCCGCGCGCATCGAGGACGGGTTTCTGCGGTCCCGCGGGCTGGGCGCGCAGTTGGTGCCGCCGCTCAGCCTGGTGTGCGACACGCGCGGGATCTATTACGACCCCGCGCAGCCCAGCGACCTTGAGGTGTGGATCAGCCGCCGCGCCCATCTGCGCCCGGACCAGACCCACCGCGCCGAGGCGCTGATTGCGGCAATCTGCGCGCAGGGCGCCACCAAATACAACCTTGGCGGCGCAGCCCCCGCGCTGCCCGAAGGCCACCGCATTCTGGTGCCCGGCCAGGTCGAGGATGACGCGTCGATCCGCAGCGGCGCTGGTGATATTTCAACCAATATCGACTTGCTCCGCGCCGCACGCGCTGCCAATCCGGGCGCCGTGATCCTCTACAAACCGCATCCCGATGTGGAGGCCGGGCTGCGCAGCGGCGCGCTGGGACCCGGCGACATCGCCGATCTGGCCGATCTGATCCTGCCCCGGTCAAATCCGGCAGACCTGCTGCGCGACGTGCAGGAGGTTTGGACCATGACATCCCTGCTGGGGTTCGAGGCGCTTCTGCGCGGCCTCCCCGTTACGACCACCGGCGCGCCGTTTTATGCCGGCTGGGGGCTGACCACCGATCTGGGCCGCGTGCCCGCGCGGCGCAGCGCGCGCCCAACGCTGACCGGGCTGGTCCATGCCACCCTCATCGATTATCCGCGCTACCACGACCCCGTCACCGGACTGCCCTGCCCGGTCGAGGTGGTGCTGGACCGGCTCGCCGCCGGACCCCTGCCAAAGGCGGGCGCAGGCAACCGGGCGCTATCGAAGCTTCAAGGGATTTTTGCATCGCGCGCCGCCCTCTGGCGCTAAAACGGCAAAGCGCCGTGCGGGCCGATCCCGCACGGCGCATGCAAATCGCTTACCCTGGGTCCGCAAAAACACGAAGGGCGTTAGGCGCGCTCGGAATATTCCATGGTTTCAGTGTTGACGATGATCGCCTCGTCCTGGCCAACAAAGGGCGGCACCATGACCTTGACGCCGTTGTCCAGAATTGCCGGCTTGAAGCTGTTTGCGGCTGTCTGGCCTTTGACCACCGGCTCGGTCTCGACGACGACGCAGGTGACTTTCTGCGGCAATGTGGCGTTCAGCGCCTCGGATTCGTGGTATTCGATGTGGATCGTCATGCCATCTTGCAGGAACGGGCGCCGCTCGCCCAGCAGCTCGGCGGGCAGCTCGATCTGCTCGTATGTTTCGCTATCCATGAAAACCAGCATGCCGTCAACTTCGTACAGAAATTGCTGGTCTTTCTGGTCAAGGCGCACACGTTCCACCTTGTCGGCGGAGCGAAACCGCTCGTTCAGTTTCGAGCCGTTGCGCAAGTTACGCAGTTCGACCTGTGCAAAGGCGCCGCCCTTGCCCGGTTTCACGTGATCGACCTTCACGGCCGACCACAAACCGCCGTTATGCTCCAGAACGTTGCCGGGGCGTATTTCGTTGCCGTTGATCTTGGGCATTGTGTCAAAATCCTGACGAAAGGTTGAAGGTATTTAGGCGCCCCCTATATATGGTGATGGGCAAGGGGGCAAGCTAACGACATCTCGTGCTGCAACTGCAGCACCCATGCAAATTTTGCATAGAAGGTATGCATCTATGCTCTATCCGAATCAGATAAACTCGGCCATACACAACGTTAAGCCGAAAACACAAGAGCAATAACATTAAGGACGAATCATGAAAGATTTCGTTGATGGTGCCGCCTTCAATAATGAACAAGGCAATCGCGCACGCAAACTTTTCGCGGCCGTCGTACTGGCTGCGCTGGATGATGCCATTTCCGACGATAAAAAATATGGCAACGGTCCTGACCAGATCGCCCGCTGGGCGCGGTCGCGCGATGGGCGCGAGGTTCTGTCCTGCGCCGGGATCGACCCGAACGAGCGGGTTGTTTCGGGCCTGATGGAGTTCGTGTCCAAGGGTGTTCGCACATCCGTGGCCCTGTCGCGTGAAGAAAGCGAGCGTCGCAACGCAGCTGCACAGGCCGAAGCCGCCTGATACCAAGAATCTGGCGCGCCTGACACAAGCCCCGCTTCATGCGGGGCTTTGTGCATTTCAGGGGCCTGTTAAGCTAGGCGTAACAGTCTTGAATTATACCGCCGTACAGCCGTTACGCTCGCGCGTTTGGCGACGCGACCTGATTACTACAAATCCTGGCTGGCCAGCGCGCGGTGAATTTCCCGGCGCACCAGCTTGCGCACGTTCCGAGTAATACGCTCGCCCAATACCCCTTGAAGCTCTCGGCGGACAATATCGGCGACCAGATCGCGCAGCGCGTCCTCATCCAGAAACTCATCGTTTGCGGCCAACGTGTCACGCGCATTGCCGCTGCGCGGTTCCGCATCGTTGGGTTGTGGTTGCGCATCCACACTGCCGTCCTGCGGCGCAGGGCCGGCACTGTGCGTCATGTCCGGCGCGGCGGCGGCCACGTCATCTGCGCTGTCGGCCTCTTCATCCCATGGTAGTGGCGCGACGGGACTTGCGGAATTGGCGTCGCCAGTGTCCCCATCAGGCTCCCACTGATCAACCTGGCGGGATACCACCTCTTCCAGTTCGGCAACGCGGGCTCTCAGCTCGGCCTTGGGATCGCGGGGCGCATGATCTGCGGAAGGGCTATCGGCCTCTGCCACATGGCCTTCGCCGGGGCGCGCAGGTTGCGCGTCGGCGGGCGCTTGCGATGAAACGGTGAGGTCTGCATCTGCATCGGGCTGGCCCGCGGGTGGTTCGGTGGCGGCATTGTCGATCCGCAGCGATGGGGTCAGAACCAGACGATCCGGCGCGTCCGGCGCGTGTGCGGCGGCGGGCCGTTCGTCGCCTGATACCAATCGCCGGATCGACGACAGCACATCTTCGATTTCCACTTTGGTCACGGGTTCGGACATTGTTCTCACCACTCTCGCCTCGACCCCTAGCCTACCTGTAGTGCCGCATTCGCACAACAGATAGGCGCAGTTTTACTATTTTCCGATCTTGCGCAAAACGCGGTCCAAGGTCTGGCCCCGCTGGCTGAGCGCGGCGGGCGCGTCCTTGACCAGATTGTAATAGGCCGCCGGATCGTAGGTCTGCACGGCAAGGTTCAGATCACGCACCGTCAATTCGCCCATCGCCTCCAGCACGGCATAAGAGGCAATGATGACATCCGCTTGCGCCGAAATCTGGTTCGCCTGCGCGTCCAGGTATTCCTGTTCGGCGTTCAGCACGTCCAGCGTGGTCCGTGCGCCCAGCGTCGCCTCCTCGTTCACCCCTTCAAAGGCGACGCGGCCGGCGCGCACTGCCTCGGCGCTGGCTGCAACCGACGCGCGGGCAGCCTCAAGAATGGCATAGGCGTTGCCCACGTTCTGGCGGATGCGATCCTGCGTCTGGTGGAGAATGGCCAGCTGTGCGTCTGCCTGCGCGAATGCGCGCCGCTTGGCCGAGGCAAGCGCGCCGCCCTGATAGATCGGGCCGCCAATCGCCACCCCAAAACTGCCGGTTTCGCCCGCCGTGCGTCCGTCCAGCCGCTCATTCACGCCAACAGAGGCGTTCAGCGTCACACGCGGCTTCATCGCGCCCTCGGCCACCAGCACGTTCAGCTTGGCAGCGGCAACGTCATGCTGCGCGCGCAGCATGTCGGGATGGCTGCGCAGGGCGATCTGTTTTGCGGTTTCTTCGGTACGCGTCAGCACCGGAATGCTGCGCGGCTGGCTCAGGTTGCCGGGCATGTTCCCGACAACGGCACGGTATTCTTCCTTGGCGCGTTCCAGATCGCCGACCGCCTGCGCAAGGCTGCTGCGCGACAGCGACAGGCGCGCTTCGGCCTGCGCAACGTCTGTGCGGGTGACTTCGCCCACCTCGAACCGGTCTCGGGCGGCGCGCAGGGATTCGCTGATCACGCGCACGTTGCTTTGGCGCAGCGACACGAAACGCGTGTTGCGCTGCACATTCATATACGCCTGAACCGCACGCAAAAGCACCTGCTGTTCAATACTGACCAGACCCTGACGGGTGGACAGGACAATCTCCTTTGCCGCGTCAGCGCTCAGCCGGGTGCGGCCGAAGTCGTAGATCAGCCATTCGGCGGTGATTCCCGCGTTCAGGTTGGTCGCCCCGCTGGAGCCATTGGCCCCCGGCAACGGGTTGCCCGACCTGTTGGAATAGCTGCGCGTGATGTCCGTGCTCCAGCTGAGGATCGGGCGCAGACGGGCGATCGTGCTTGCAACATCTTCGTCCGCTGCGCGCAGCAGGGCGCGGTTTTGCTCCAGCAGGCCGCTGGTGTTATAGGCCCCGGCCAGTGCATCAGCCAGCGTATCGGCTGCACGTGCCGGACCGGCCAGCGCCATCATGCCGCCGATCAGCGCAGCGCACAGACCTTTGCCGAAGGCCCGGACCGGGCGCTGCGGCGGTGTTTGCGTCGAATTGGTCATCGTGCCATCCTTCCCGAAAGGGCCGCGTTTGGGTTACAGCGTGAACGCCGCTTGTTTCTGAAAGCCCGGCAGAACAGGTGCGCCTGCGTTGAAGGCAAAGCGCCAGGTCATCTGGCCGCCCGCCTTGTAGCCGATCCGCACCGCGCCCAGCGCGCCCTCAAGGAACAGGCAGGCGATGCGCCCGCCATCCTTGATCTGGTCGATCAACGCGTCCGGCACCTGCTCAACCGCGCCCTGAATGACGATCACGTCATAGGGGCCATGCGCCGCCGCCCCTTCGGTCAGCGCGCCGGTGTGAACGATCACATTGTCGGCGCCGTTTTCCTGCAACAGCGTCTGCGCCTCGGCGGCAAGCGCCTCATCCTCTTCGACGGCAACGACGGCTTCGGCCATATGTGCGATGACAGCCGATGAATAGCCCAGCGCAGCGCCGATATCGAGCACCAGATCATCGCCCCGAATATCCAGAGCGTCCAGCATCTTGGCCAATGTGCGCGGCTCCAGCACAACCCGGCCGCCGCCAAGATCGACGTTTTCGCCAACATACGCCGCCTCGCGCAGGGCACGGGGCACGAACGCCTCGCGCGGGACGCTCAGCATGGCGTCGATGATCGGAAATTTGGTCACATCCGCAGGGCGAACCTGCGTGTCCACCATCATCGTGCGGCGGGCGGCATAATCGGTCATGGGAAACTCGTGCGTTCTGGATTGTCCTGTCCGGTTTTGACACAGTTGCGCCCATTCGGCAACGGCGCACTGCATCCTGGGGCGCGCTGCCGCAGCGGGCGCATGATCGAAGGCGGCCCGGCCCCGCGGCGCCGCATCATTCGGCAGCCGTGCGCGCCAGACGCGGCGGCGGCATCCGCTCGGCGCCCAGCAGATCGGCAGCCGGGCCGGACGGGCGGTATCCGACGGGCGCCGCCATGATGATCCGGCGCAATTCGTTGATGTCCTGCGCCTGACACGCGGCCAGAACCTGTTCCAGAAGATCGTCCAGCTGGTCGGGCGTCATGTAGATTTCGTTTGCCGTCATGATGCGCGGATGGCGCGTGTGCATGGCATGCGCCCCGATCAGCAGCTCTTCGAACAGCTTTTCGCCGGGGCGCAGTCCGGTAAAGCAGATGGCGATATCGCCCTTGTGCTTATCATGTGCGCTGCGGGCACTGCGCCACTCCTCGCCTTCCGGCAGGCGGTAGGGTGTCAGGCCGCTGAGCCGGGCGATCCTGTCGGCCAGGTCCACGATCTTGATCGGCTCGCCCATGTCCAGCAGGAAAACATCGCCGCCGGTGGCCAGCGCGCCGGCCTGAATGACCAGCTGCGCCGCTTCGGGGATGGTCATGAAGTAACGGGTGATGCGCGGATGCGTCACAGTAATCGGGCCGCCCCGTTCGACCTGTTCGCGAAAACGCGGAATGACGGACCCGGACGAGCCCAGAACATTGCCAAAGCGCACCATCGAAAACACCGTTCCCGACTGGCGCAGCGCCGCAGCCTGGCAGACCAGCTCGGCCATGCGCTTGGATGCACCCATCATGTTGGTCGGGCGCACCGCCTTGTCCGAGGAAACAAGGATCATCGATTCGACCCCGGCGATGATGGCCGCATCTGCCACAACCTTGGTGCCAAAGACGTTATTGCGCAGCCCCTCGACGACATTCTGCTCGACCAGCGGAACGTGCTTGTACGCAGCGGCATGATAGATGGTCTGCACCCCGAACCGTTGCAGCGCCGACAGGATGCGCCCCGGATTCTGCACAGACCCCATCAGCGGCACCAGCCGGATGTTCAGGCGCTGAGCTTCTATCACCTCGGTCAGTTCGTTGTTCAGCGTATAAAGGCCCAGCTCGGACAGCTCCCACAGAACCAGCGTCTGCGGCTCGTGCTGGATGATCTGGCGGCACAATTCGCTGCCGATGGATCCGCCGGCGCCCGTGACCATCACCACCTTGCCCTGAATATTCCCCTTCATCAGCGAATCCAGACCCGGAACAGGATCGCGCCCCAGCAGATCCTCGATCGCGACGTCGTGCAATTCGTTGACGCGCGATTTGCCGGTCACGATGTCCGACATGCCCGGAATGGTCTGAACACGCACGGGAAGCGTTTCAAGCCGCTCGACGATCGCACGCCGTTCCGCGCGCGAGGCGCTGGGAACGGCCAGCAGGACAACCTTGACACCGTGGATCTGGATCAGCTTGGACAGGCGCGCAGGTTCGTGGATGCGAATGCCGCCAACCTCGGAATCGCGCAGCTCTCTTGCGTCATCGACGAATGCGACGGGAATGAATTCCGAGGATTCGCGCAGGGAGCTGAGCAACTGGCGACCGGATTTGCCGGCGCCGTAAATGATGATGGGCGTACAAGCCTCCGAGGCGTGGCGCTGCAAAAGCTCCCGCAGGGCCATGCGCAGCCCTCCCAGCACGCACATCGCAATCAGCGCATAGATGGCCGCCACACTCCATGTCAGCGGCACCTGAAACAGCTGGATCGACGCCACCATCACCGATGTGGACGCAAGAACGCCTGTCAGGATGGTCATCAACAGCTGTATCGACATGTAGCGCACGACAGCGCGGTAGAACCCCAGCCGCACAAAGATCAGCAAGCTGACGGGCACGAAAACAAACGGCGCAAGCCAGAAGTCCATCACCCCCAGCACGCGCCCCTCGGCCCCGCTGAGAAGCGCCGCACCAAGATAGCTGAGCGACAGCAGAAGGGCGTCAGCAATCAGTTGCAACACGCGCTTGTGCGCACGCTTAAGCTGCAAGAGGTGGGTCAAACCGCCATCTATCATAAAAGTGACATTTCGCTTCTGCGACCTTCTGCTCAATCGACGCTCGTATAAATCCCAATCCAGACAAATCGACTTATAAAATTAAGAGGGGCTGCCGGGCGGTCGGAACTCCAAAAGGATCTTTACCCGAAACACCTGCCAAAACAGCCGTTGCAATCCTGTAATTATGCGCCTTTTTGCCCGGCAACTCAACCTGCACAATATGCGTTGGCGGGAAACCGCAGGCAGTTTCCTGCAATCAGGTGGCCGAATTTACCCAAATGCACCGATCCGCGCGTCGTCAGATGGTTTTGCGACGGCGGCGCCGCGCTTTGCTTTTGCCGCCCGGATTCGTGCTCTATACTGTGCGCAACGAACAAAAAAAGAGGCGGGTAAGATAATGAGCATCACAAGGCGACATTTTGGCATTGGCATCGCAGCGCTCGGGCTGGGCGCTTGCGGCAACATGCGCGGGCTGGGCAGCGCGGGCGGCCCTGCATCGGCGGCGCCGCTGGCCAGCGACCTGCGCCCCGTTCCGAACGCAGGCTATGACGCATGGGTTGCGGCATTCAGGGCGCGCGCGGGCAATTACGGCATCTCCAGCAGCACCTTGCAACAGGGGTTTCGCGATGCGGGATACCTGCCAGGCGTGGTCACACGCGACCGCAACCAGACCGAATTCACCCGCACGCTGGAGGATTATCTGGCGATTGCCGCCTCGGACGAACGTGTGACCAAGGGGCGCGCCGCCTACGCGCGCCACCGCACAACGCTGGAGGCGCTGGAGAACCGCTATGGCGTGGACGCGCGTATTATCGCGGCCATCTGGGGATTGGAGAGCTTCTATGGCGAGCGGCGCGGCAATGTGCCGGTTATTTCGGCCACATCGACACTGGCCTATGACGGGCGGCGCGGTTCGTTTTTCGAAAAACAACTGGTCGCCGCGCTCAAGATTATTCAAAAGGGCGACATCACCGCAGACCGGATGCTGGGCAGCTGGGCCGGCGCCATGGGGCACACACAGTTCATACCCACCTCTTACGAGATGTTCGCAGTCGATTTCACCGGCGACGGGCGGCGCGATATCTGGTCCGAAGATCCCAGCGACGCGCTGGCCTCAACCGCCGCGTATCTGTCGCGCAACGGCTGGACCCGCGGTCTGGAATGGGGGCGCGAAGTCACCGGTGCCGCACCCGGCGGTCGCATCATTCAGCCGCAGCCGGGCGGCCCGCGCTTCGCCGTGACGGGGAACTTCAACGCAATCAAACGCTACAACAATTCGGATTCATACGCGATCGGGGTCGGGCATCTGTCTGACCGGATCGGCGGCGGCGGGCCGCTGCAATCCAGCTTTCCGCCGGATGCGAATGGCCTGACCAAACAGGACCGTATCACCCTGCAACAGCGCCTGACCGCGGCCGGGTTTGATACAGGCGGCGCCGATGGCGTTATCGGCTCCAAGACCGAGGATGCCATTCGCGCCTATCAGTCCAGCCGTGGCCAGCCCGCAACTGGCGTGCCGTCACAGACATTGCTGAGCGCGCTGCGCTAGCTTGGCGCCGGGCGCACATCACGGCCGCGCCCGGCGTCCCGCCCTTTGGCCGCCCTGCCCCGGCGCCGTGCCGGGTTGCTTTGGCGGCGGACTGCCCGGCAGATCCTGGGGGATCTCCTGGGGTGGCTGCGGCACCGTTTCGGGCGGCAGATCGTTGGGAACCTCATCCGGCGCCGGATCCGGCATTCCAGGGTTCATCGGACCGGGCTGAGTAGGGTTTCCGGGCTGAGTAGGGTTTGAGGGCTGCGCAGCGGCTTGCGCGATCGGATGGGTCACGGCAAATCTCCTTTCGCTGTATACAGCCTCAACCAAGCGGACGCCCGCGCAGTTCCCGTCATCATCAACGAAACCGATAGGGTAAGGCGCCCTTGTGGGGCAAAATCGGCAAAAACGCCCGCTTGGCAGCTACTATAAATCGGGAATGTCCCGGCCCCGCCCGGCTATTTCACCATTGCCATGTTCAATGCACAGCCGTCCGAAATGAACTCGGGCCGCGTTTTGCACAAACCGCGCGCCAGATCGTAGGCGGCCAGCACCTTTGGCACATAATCGCGGGTTTCGGTGTAGGGCGGCACGCCCTTGTTGGATTTGACGGCGTTTTCGCCCGCATTATAGCCGGCAAGCGCCAGAATGGGGTCGCCGTCGAACTCCTTCAGCAGCCAATCCAGATAGGCAACGCCGCCCTTGATGTTTTGCGCCTCTGACATCGCATCGCTCACGCCGAACCGCGCGGCGGTGTCCGGGATCAGTTGCATGATCCCTTGCGCGCCCTTTTCGCTGATCGCCGTGCCGCGCCCGCCCGATTCAACCGCGATCACCGCCAGAACCAGCGCGGGCGATACATCGGTGCCGACGGTGGCCATCAGGATGTTCTGCCCCTGCGCGGTCGCGATATTCTGAATATCCTGTAAACGGTAGCGCGGCGCCGGCTGGCCCTCGGGCGGTTTGGCCAGCATTCCCAGCGCCTGATCGAAGCGCACCGTGCCAATGTCCGAATATCCCGGCGATACCAGATCCCAGAACCAGCCATAGGTCGCGGCACGCACGGCCGGAACATCGGGAAGCCCGGTCTGATCGCCCTGCTCATCGCGTTTCGGGGTCGATCCGGCGGGTGCGGGTTGATCGCCCGGCTCGATCTGGACGGTGATGCGCCTGGTCGCGCCCCGCGCCGGCGGTTTGCCCATCTTGAAGGTAAATTCAGGGAACGGCGCCGGGTCGCCGGCCCATAGCGCGCCCCCGGCACAAAGCGACGCAGCCAGAATCGGTGTCAGGACATATCGCACGGCGCGCCTCTAAGACCTCAAACTGTTTATTTTCGGTGAATCATCGCAAATAACGCCCGTCTGCGCCAGTCCCGTGCGCCTTTTACGGGCCATTTCAAAGTGATTCACACCTCTGGGCTGGCGGAATGTCGCGGCTTTGTATCATTTTTTAAACTATTAAATCGTTATATATCAATTTCTTCAGCGCAAAGCTCGCGCAAACCTCGTACTGCGCCAAAATCGATCCAATCGCGCCCAATTTGTGCCTTCATTCAGGGGCTATATATGTTCATCCGAGGCGCTGAGGGCCACTTGAGAGAAACGGCCCAGACCAGCAAGACGGTGAGAAACCTGAGAAAAACACAGATCCTTTGGAGGGACACACAATGACAAATTTCATCAAGAACTTCTGCGCAGACGAAGACGGTGCCGTGACAGTTGACTGGGTCGTACTGACCGCCGCCGTCGTTGGCCTGGGCATTGCCGGTGTTGCAGCAGTGCAGGGCGGAGTGACCGGCTTGGCCGAGACTATCGAAGAGAGCCTCGATGACGCAGAAGTCGTTGACCTCACCACTCTTGGCACTGCGCCGGTGGCTGACGAATCCCTCTGATTGAAAGTAGATCACAAAAAAGGGTCGCAGATCATTGGGTTTGCGGCCCTTCGGCATGACCGGTCCCGTGAAAAACCCCACAAGCCCAAGTTCGAGCTTGGGGGCCCATCCCTCAATATTCGCCTTTGCGTTGCTTCCGCCGAATTACCTTCTTCCTAACGCTCTATCGCCTCAATCTCACATGACCTTAGCGTCTCATGATCATCTATCAAAATCGACCCATCAAAGCGGGCCGAGCGCCACCTGAAACACGAAAGGATACCCCATGCGTCTGGTTTTCGGATTGGTTCTTTTGCTCGGCATTGGCTTGGCGGGATTTGCAGTGTATATGGCAAAGACTTACATCGAAAGCTATCAAACAGCGCTGGAACAGGAACGCGGCGCGCGCGCACCGGCCTTTCCGGTGGCAGAGGTCTATATTGCAGCGCGCAAGCTGGAATACGGCGAACGTATCCATTTGAAAGATCTGAGATTGGCCGCCTATCCGGCCACATCGCTTCCCGCGGGCGTTTTCCAGACGGAGGAGGCGCTTTTTCCGCAAGGCGCGGATGTATTGCGCACGGTCACACGCACGATGGAGCAAAACGAGTTGGTGATGGCTGTCAAGGTCACTGAACCGGGCGAGAGTGCTGGTATCACCACACAGCTGGCACGCGGCATCCGCGCCTTTACCATCCAGGTTGATAGTATAACGGGCGTTTCGGGCTTCCTGCGGCCCGGCGACCGGGTGGATGTGTATTGGACCGGCAATATCGGTAATGGCGGGCTGCGCACCGAAGGCGACAGCACCGGTGATGTGACCAAGCTTATTCAAGCCAACGTCAGGCTGATTGCCGTCGACCAATCGTCGAATTCCGACCGCGAAGGCGCAAGCGTTGCGCGCACGGTAACGGTCGCCGCCCCGCCCGAGCAGGTGGCCGCGCTGGCGCAGGCCCAATCCACCGGCCGGCTCAGCCTGTCACTGGTCGGGGCGCAGGACGATACGGTGACGGACGCGATTGAGGTGGACCAACGACAGCTGCTGGGCCTTGCCTCCGCGCCGGTTGCCGCCCCCGTTGACCGCTCCGAGGTTTGCACGATCCGCACCCGCCGCGGCGGTGAGGTGATCGTAACGCCCATTCCCTGTACCAACTGAGCGCCGCGCGCCGCAGGGCTGACTATGGGCCGTCCGGAGCGGCTATAGGACTGAAATCGTTCACGATACAAGGGGCGCCTCTGCCAGGGCGCCCCGTTTCATTCGTGCAACTATTTCTGTGCAAGTCCATAAAACGCGGGCTAACTGTCATTGATTCTTGAAAAATCCGCAAAACTCCCGCAGTGTCGGGGTAATCTCGGGCAGCAAGACCCGAAAAAATGAGGCGTGATCGGAAGGCAGGTCACATGAAATACTGCAAAATTCTATCGGTCGCCCTCATCGGGCTGGCCGGGGTCATGGCCATTGCGCCTGCGCCCGCCACATCAGACACGCTGCACGTCGTCCGAAAGGGCGCCGAGCGTGATCTGGCGGTGTCCATGAACCGCGCCGTCGTGGTCGAAAGCGATGTCCCCTTTGCCGAGCTGAGCATTGCCAACCCGGCCATCGCCGATTTCTCGACCCTGTCGGACCGCACCATCTATGTTCTGGGCAAAACGCCGGGGCGCACCACGCTGACGCTGCTGGATGAAAACGGGCGCCTGATCGCCAATGTCGAAGTGTCGGTCAGCGCCGATGTGTCGGAATTCAAGGCACGCCTGCGCCAGATCCTGCCGAATGAGCAGATCGAAGTGCGCACCGCCAATGACGGCATCGTCATGTCCGGCACGGTCAGCAGCGCGCCGCGTATGCAGCGCGCGCTGGATCTGGCCGAACGCTACGCGCCCGAGCGGGTGTCGAACCTGATGAGCGTGTCGGGCAAGCAGCAGGTCATGCTGAAGGTCCGATTTGCCGAAATGCAGCGCAATGTCGCCAAAAGCCTGTCGTCGTCACTGGCGATCGACGGGCTGTCTGCGGGCGGTCTGGGCGCGGGTGTGGCGGTCAATGGCATCGCCTCGAACGCGGCGCCCAGCGGCGTCACGCCCGGCCTGTCCCCTGCGGGCGCGACCAATAACGGCGCGGCCTTCTTTGGCTTCAACGCCGGATCGGCACAGATCGGCATCCTGCTACAGGCGCTGGAAACCAAGGGCGTCGTGCGCACACTGGCCGAGCCGAACCTGACCGCCCTTTCGGGCCAGGAGGCCAAGTTTCTGGCCGGCGGCGAATATCCCATTCCCGTCAGCTCCGATGACGGCGTTTCCATCGAATTCAAACCCTTCGGCGTCGAGCTGAACTTTGTGCCGCGCGTTCTGGATGACGAGGTCATCAATCTGGAACTGGCCGCCGCCGTGTCATCGCTGGACCCCAGCAACGGCATTCAGGCCAGCGGCTTCAACATCAGCGGGTTCAAGCGGCGCGAGACGTCAACCACCGTGGCGCTGCGCGATGGCGAAAGCTTTGCTATCGCCGGTTTGCTTCAGGATGATTTCCGCGACAATGCCGGGCAGGTGCCATGGCTGGGCGATGTGCCGGTGCTGGGCGCCCTGTTTCGCAGCGCCGATTACCAGCGCTCGCAAACCGAGCTGGTGATCATTGTGACCGCCCATCTGGTCATGCCCACCCGCGGCGAGGCGCTGGCCCTGCCCACGGACCGGGTCAGACTGCCGTCCGAGGCGGATCTGTTCCTGAACGGGCGCGTGGCGCGCGACGCAATGCCCAGAACAGGCGGCGCGGGCGAAGTGGCGCGGCAGGATTTCAGCGGCTCTTACGGCTATGTGATGGACTGATGCAGGGAGCAGAGCATATGAAAAACCCTTTTATATCGCTGCCTGCGGTGATCATGGCGCTGTCTGTCGGCGCCTGCGCCGGACCCAATGATGCTGTATACCGGTCGCACTCGGTCGAGGCCGGGTCCCTGGTCGATGGTGGCAACTTTGGCGTTGCGACCATGAACAACACCCAGATCATGACCGGCGAGCGCAGTTATGTGTTCGACCTGTCCAACCGCTTTGCAAGCGAAGTGCTGACGACCGTCAACTTCGCGTTCAACTCGGACGTGCTGGACGGCGGTGCGCGTGACACGCTGCGCGAGCAGGCCGCGTGGATCCGGCAATTCCCCGAGGTCAGGTTCAAGGTGTACGGCCATACCGATGCGGTCGGATCGCCCCGCTATAACGAAGGCCTTGGTATGCGCCGGGCGCGGGCCGTGGTGGCCTATCTGGCAAGCCAGGGCATCAGCACATCCCGGCTGGAGGCCGTCGTATCGCTGGGCGAGGCGCAGCCGCTGATCGTGACGCAAGGGCGCGAGCGCCGCAACCGGCGCACCGTGACCGAAGTGTCGGGTTTCGTGCAATCGCACCCCATCATCATGGATGGCAAATACGCGCAGGTCGTCTATCGCGGCACAATCGATAGCGCCAGGCCCGCATCGGGCCTGTCCATGGCCGGCACGATTGGCGCCGCAGAGTAACGCATCGCGTCAATCGCGGCGCAACGGTTTCTCCCCTGCCCGGCTTGCCGGGACACCTTCAAGGCCCGCCGCATTGTCGGCGGGTTTTTTCTGTGCCGCCCCGCTCTGCCTGCGCGGGCGGGCGGGGTAAAACCGCACAATGACGATAATCCGGCCCCATTGTTGCCCAGATTTTCCGCGAGTTTGGCACAAGGAAAAACCGTTCCGCGCCTTTGCTGCGGTTCGCGATTCGAGAACCCAAGTCTGCCCGCACAGGCCGCCCACCCCAAGAGGCGCGCGCAGGCAGGCCGCAAGAATAGGACAATAGCGCCATGAGCAGTGCGATAAACCAACCGGAGCCAAGCCCGCTTGTCGCTTGCACCATCAGTCGGGACGTCACCACCTTTGATCTGCTGATCGAGGATATGGAGGCCGCCGTTGGCGAGGCATGGGGCGATCTGGGTTTTCCCGAGGCGCTGGCCTTCTTGCGGCAGCTTGACGCGGAAATGCTGGAATTCATCGCCATTGCCATCGATGACGAGGATGAGGACCGGCTGCCGATCATCGGGGACATCATCGAACTGGCCGGGCAACTGGGCATCAAGGTGATCCTGATCGCCGATGATGTCAGCCCGACGGCGCTGCACACGCTTTTGCGGCAGGGCGCGGATGAATTCGTGCCCTACCCCTTGCCCGAGGGCGAATTGCAGGCCGCCATCGACCGTTTGCGCCAGCCAGCCGAGCCTGCGGCGCCCAGCACCAACATCGCCGCAAACGCCGCAGGGCAAAAGGGTGCCTTGCTGGCCGTGCATGGGCTTGCGGGGGGCACCGGCGCCACGACGCTGGCGGTCAATCTGGCGTGGGAATTGGCCAGCATATCCAAGGACAAGGCGCCGCGCGTATGCGTGATCGACCTGGGGCTGCAATTTGGATCCGTCGCGACCTGCCTTGACCTGCCGCGCCGCGAGGCCGTGTTTGAAATGTGGTCCGACACCGAAACCATGGACGAGGATATCTTCAAACAGGCGCTGGTCAGCTATCAGGACCGGCTGTGGGTGCTGACCGCCCCGCCCGAAATGCTGCCGCTGGACATGATCACCTCGGAGGATGTGAACAAGGTGCTGGATCTGGCCTGCGGCCATTTTGATTACGTCATCGTCGACATGCCCGCCACGCTGGTGCAATGGACCGAGGCGGTGCTGACCGCCGCGCAGATCTATTTCATGACGATGGAAATGGACATGCGCTCGGCCCAGAATACGCTGCGCCTGAAACGCGCGCTTCAGGCCGAGGATTTGCCAGTGGAAAAGCTGCGGTTTTGCATGAACCGCGCGCCCAAATTCACCGATCTGAACGGCAAGGCCCGTGTCAAGCGGATGGCCGAAAGTCTGGAAATCGGGATCGAGCTGCAACTGCCCGACGGTGGCAAGGCGGTCAGTCAGGGCACTGATCATGGTCTGCCTCTGGCCAATTCCGCCCCAAAGAACCCGCTGCGAAAAGAGATCGCAAAACTTGCCGCCTCGCTTCATGCGCTGGGCGCAGCCAGCGCCGCTGCCGTTTAAATCAGGCCCGCGAAAGGTATTCGACAGATGTTTTCCCGCTACAAAAAACCCAGCCCCGGCCAGGCGCGCCCCGTGGCTGCCGCCCCCGAAAAAGCCGCCAAACCGGCCCCCGTCACAGCCGCGCCCGCCCCGAAACCGGCCAGCCTGCGCCGCCCCACCGCCCCCGCAAGGGCCGACGCCGCGCCCCAGGACAAAGAGCGCAAGCGCAAGGAGCGGCTGGGCGAGATCAAGCTGGACCTGCACCGCGCCCTGCTGGACAACCTGAACCTCGGCGCGCTGGACACCGCGACCGAGCAGGAGCTGCGCGCGGAAATCGGCGCGATCACCGCCGAGGTTCTGGAGGAACGCAGCATCGTGCTGAACCGCGAGGATCGCACGACCCTCACGCAGGAGCTGTATGACGAGGTGCGCGGCCTTGGCCCGCTGGAGACGTTGCTGAAGGATGACACCGTCAACGACATCCTCGTCAACGGACCGCACCAGATATTCATCGAACGCGACGGTATTCTGGAGCTGAGCGACGTCACCTTCAAAGACGAAAAGCACCTTTTGCGCATCATCGACAAGATTGTCAGCGCCGTGGGCCGCCGTGTCGACGAATCCAACCCTTATGTAGACGCCCGCCTTGCCGATGGTTCGCGCTTCAACGCGATGGTGCCCCCCGTCGCGGTGGATGGCAGCCTTGTTTCGATCAGAAAGTTCAAAAAGGACAAGCTGGGCATCGACGATCTGGTGCGTTTCGGCGCCTTCAGCGAAGAAATGGCTGCATATCTGCAAGCCGCCGTGGCGTGCCGTCTGAACATCATCGTCTCGGGCGGGACCGGATCGGGCAAAACCACCACGCTGAACGCGCTGTCATCGTTCATCGACAATTCCGAGCGTATCCTGACGATCGAGGATACCGCCGAACTTCAGTTGCAACAGGTCCATGTCGGGCGCATGGAATCGCGCCCCCCCCAACGTCGAGGGCAAGGGCGAGGTATCCCCGCGCGATTGCCTGAAAAACGCGCTGCGGATGCGCCCCGACCGCATCATCGTCGGCGAGACGCGCGGCGAGGAAGTCATCGACATGTTGCAGGCAATGAACACGGGCCATGACGGGTCCATGACCACGATCCACGCCAACAACCCGCGCGATGGGATTTCACGGCTGGAGAACATGGTGGCGATGGCCGGTATCGAAATGCCGCTGAAGGCCGTGCGCAGCCAGATCGCGTCGGCTGTGCATCTGATCGTGCAGGCCAGCCGCCTTCAGGATGGCAGCCGCCGCATGACCTCGATCACCGAGGTGACCGGGATGGAGGGCGAAGTGATTTCGATGCAGGAGGTGTTCCGCTTCCAGCGCGTCGGCCTGACACCCGAAAACAAGATCCTGGGCCATTTCACCGCCACCGGCGTGCGTTCGCATTATTCCGAGCGGTTCCGCCTGTGGGGCTATGATCTGCCCGCATCGATCTATGAACCCGTCACACCGGAGTAGCCCTGATGACCCTCAGCATTGAACCGATCATTTACGGCCTCATCTTCTTCGGCGTTCTTGTGCTGGTCGAAGGGATTTACCTGACCGTTTTCGGCAAATCCATCAGCCTCAACAGCAGGGTCAACCGCCGGCTCGACATGCTGGAGAAGGGCGGCCGCCGCGAGGAGGTGATGGAAAAGCTGCGCAAGGAAATGGAGCAGCACCTGCGCTCGCGCCGCTTCCCGCTGTATTCCATATTGGCGTCCAAGGCACAAAAGGCGGCCATCGCATTCTCGCCCAGGCAGCTGATGATGCTTATGGCGCTGCTGGCCTTTGTGGCATTCATCGGCCTGTCCATCGGCACCGCCACCACCCTGCCTGTCCGCATCGCGGTGGCGATTGCGATGGGCATCGGCGGCATTTTCATGTGGATTTCCTCCAAGGCGAAGAAACGGATGGGCCTGATGGAGGAACAGCTGCCCGACGCGATCGAGTTGATGGTCCGCTCGCTCAAGGTCGGGCATCCGTTTTCCTCTGCCGTGTCCATCGTTGCCAAGGAAATGTCGGATCCGCTGGCGACCGAATTCGGCGTCATCGCGGACGAGGCTGCATACGGGCGCGACATGGGCGAGGCGCTGAAGGATCTGGCCGAGCGGCTGGATATGCAGGATCTGCGCTTTCTTGCCGTTGCGGTCACCATTCAGCAGCAATCGGGCGGCAACCTGGCCGAAATTCTTGACGGTCTGGCCAAGGTGATCCGCGCGCGGTTCCGGCTGTTCCGCCGGGTCAAGGCCATCACCGCCGAGGCGCAATGGTCCGGCAAGTTTCTGTCCGGCTTCCCGCTGCTGGCGCTGGTCGGCATTCAGCTGCTGGACCCCAATTATTACGACAAGGTCATGGACCATCCGTTCTTTATTCCTGCCTGCCTCGTTGTTGGTGCGTTTTTGGTGGTCAACCTGATCGTCATGCGCGCGCTCGTGAATATCAAAGTCTGAAGAGGATCTTCAAATGGCCTTCCTGAACGATATCCTGACCGGCGCCCTTGGCCCCTTTGGCCCGATCATCGTGGTGGGGATGCTGGGGATCATGCTGATCGTCGTCACCATCATCCTGATGCTGAACCGCCCCGAGGATCCGCTGGACAAGCTGAAGCGCACGGAAGCCGCGGCCAAGCTGGGCACGCGCGGCGCCGCCCAGCCGCGCCTGCGCGCGGGCAGCAAAAACGATGCGCTGGACAAATACGCCGGATTTCTTGAGCCGCAGGACGAAAAACAGCTCAGCGAGATCCGCAAGAAACTGATGCAGGCCGGCTACCGCGACCGCGATGCGGTGCGCTATTTCCACTTTGCCCAGTTCGTTTTGGGCATTGGCGGGCTGGTGCTGGGCGTGATCTACTACATGCTGTTCAAATCGGGGGGCGAGACCAGCACGACACAGATCATTCTGTATATCCTCGGCCCCGGCGGCATCGGCTACATGGCCCCGAAATACTGGGTCACAAAGCGCCAGCAACAGCGGCAGGAAGAAATCACCGACGGATTTCCCGACAGTCTGGACATGATGCTGGTCTGCGTCGAGGCGGGGCAATCGCTGGACCAGTCGATCATCCGCGTGTCCAATGAGATCCGCTCGTCCTTTCCGGCGCTGGCGGATGAGTATCTGCTGGTCAGCCAACAGATCAAGGCCGGCCGCGACAAGGCATCTGTTCTGAACGAAATGGCAGATCGCTGCGGCGTGCAGGACATTTCCAGCTTTGTCACCGTTCTGGTGCAATCGCAGACCTTTGGCACATCCATTGCCGACGCGTTGCGCGTCTATGCCGGCGAAATGCGCGACAAACGCGTCATGCGCGCCGAGGAAAAGGCCAACAAACTGCCGACAAAGATGACATTGGCGACGATGATGCTTACGGTGCCGCCATTGTTGATTATTCTGGTCGGCCCGTCCGTTCTGGGCATCATGGAATTTGCCGCGATGTCGCAGTGATACTGCCCGCACCCCAAAGGATGACATGACGCGCATTTCCGCAATTTTGACGGCATTTCTGGCGCTGGCGGCCTGTTCCGGGGCGCCTGACCCGTCCGGTCCCTTTGCCCCCGGCATTGCGCAAGACGGCACGGCGGTCGATGGCGCGACCGTCGGCCACCGCCTGATGCGCGCGGGCGAATTTGAACTGGCGATCAAGGCATTCTCGCGCGCCGCGCTGGAGGGGGGCATGACATCGGAGGTTTATCTGGGTCTGGGCAGTGCATACCTCGGCCTTGGCCGTGTGGGCCAGGCCGAGACGCTGCTGCGCGAGGCCATTGAGCGGGATGAAAAATCACCCGAGGCGTGGAACAATCTGGGTGTCACCCTCATGGAACAGGGCGAAATTGCCGAGGCGGCGCAGGTGTTCCGCCGGGCCTATGCGCTGGACAATGGCGAAAGTGACTCAATCCGTGACAATCTGCGCTTGGCGCTCGCAAAACAGGAAAATTCGGTTTATGCTGAGCCCGAGACCCAAGATTTCAAATTGGTGCGACGCGGTAGCAGCGACTACCTGATCCGGTCCATTCCGTGAACCGGACACCCGTCAAAAGGGCGCGTATCAATACGAGGCGAGGCAGTAAAAGGACGCGAAAATGCGCCACCCCATCCTATTATCGCTCTGCGCGGCAGGGGCAATGGCCCTGACCGCCTGCGAAAAGCAAGATAACGAGGCGATTGACCGCAAGTTTCAGGGCGTCAACGTCATCGACGAATCCAACCTGAACGACGTGATGCTGACCACCGCCGACCCCAACGAGGGCGTCGCCTATTTCCAGCGCAGCGTTGGCGAAAACCCGGACCGGATTGATCTGCAACGCGGGCTGGCCGCCAGCCTGGTGCGTGCCGGGCGCGCAACCGAAGGGGTCGCTGCGTGGAAAAAGGTTGTCGCCCACAAGGAGGCCACCGACAACGACCGCGTCGAGATGGCCGATGCGCTGATCCGCAACAACGACTGGGACCGCGCCGAAAAAACCCTGAACGAAATCCCCCCCACCCATGAGACGTTCAAACGCTACCGGCTGGAGGCGATGGTTGCCGACAGCAACAAGGACTGGAAAAAGGCCGACAGTTTTTACGAGACGGCCGTCGGCATGACCACCCGCCCGGCCGGCGTGATGAACAACTGGGGCTATTCCAAGCTGAGCCGCGGCGATTACGCCGATGCCGAGCGTCTGTTTTCCGATGCCGTCCGGCAGGACACGACCCTGTTCACCGCCAAGAACAACCTCGTCCTGGCGCGCGGTGCGCAGGGCAACTATGCGCTGCCAGTGATGCCGGTCAGCCAGACCGAGCGCGCCCAGTTGCTCTACACGCTGGGACTGTCCGCCGTCAAAAAGGGCGACGTGACCACCGGCAAGGGCCTGTTGCGCGATGCGGTTGACACCCATCCACAGCATTTCGAGGCCGCGGTGCGCAGCCTCGCCGCATTGGAAAGCAACGTGGTCAACTAGGACATTCGGACAAAAAGGGGCGCGGCCCATGCACATCTCGGCCACCGCTGCATTGTGGTTTGCCCCGCTTATCCTGCCGGTCTGCGCATGGGTGGCGTGGAGCGATCTGCGCTATATGAAGATCCCGAACAAGGCGGTGATGACGATGGTCATCATCTACATCGCCATCGGCCTGATCGTCCTGCCGCTGGATATTTTCGCATGGCGGCTGGTGCATCTGGCGGTGGTGCTGCTGGTCGGCATTGTGCTGAACGCGGTCGGCGTCCTTGGCGCAGGGGATGCCAAATTTGCCGCCGCCGCCGCGCCCTTCATCGCGATCGGCGATCTGCAACTGGTGCTGATGATCCTCGCCGGCATGATGATCGCGGGCTATGCCATTCATCGCATTGCCAAACACACCGCCCTGCGCCGCCTTGCCCCCCATTGGGAAAGCTGGACGCGCGAGGGCAAATATCCGATGGGCCTGTCGCTTGGCGGCGCGATGGCGGCCTATCTGCTGCTGGGCGCCGCCTACGGCGCCTGAACTGCCTTTCAGCCGCCCGCAGGCTGCCATAATTTGCGCATGATTGACGGGCAGTTTGGCGGGAATACAGTCCCGACCAGCCAAGGCCGCATCCATATGAACATGCAAATGACCCCGCAGGGCGTGCAGCCCCCGCCGCCACCCGCGACGATTGATGACATGCGCCTGAGCATCGTGATGATGCGCGACATTCTGCTGAAAACGATCTTTCGCAAGAACGTGGATATGGTCAGCGAAATCGCCACCGCAATCTGCCTGCCACGCACCGTCACGCAGGAGCTGGTGGACCTTGCCCGCGAACAGCGCCTGCTGGAGGCGACCGGCACGCTCAGCGCGACATCGGGCAGCGAAATGGCCTATCAGCTGACCGATGCAGGCAAGGCGCGCGCGCTGGATGCGCTGGCACAATCGGAATATTTCGGCCCTATGCCGGTGCCGCTGGCGGTCTACGCCGAGCAGGTCAAACGCCAGTCGATCCGCAACATCCAGATCACGCGCGACCAGCTGACCGGCGCCATGGGCCATCTGGTCCTGCCGCCCAGCCTGCTGAATCAGCTTGGCCCTGCCGTCAGCGCCGGCCGCTCGATCCTGATGTATGGCCCGCCGGGTAACGGAAAATCCAGCATTTCCAACGGCATCCGCGACGCGATGGGCGATCGTATCTATGTGCCGATGGCGATCGAATACGCAGGCCAGGTGATCACCGTCTACGACCCTATCGTTCACTCCAAAGCCGAGGCCGAGGCCGATGATCCCAATTCCCTGCGCCGCCGCCGCACCTTCGATGCGCGCTATGTGCGTTGCGAGCGCCCCACCGTCATCACGGGCGGCGAGCTGACGCTGGACATGCTCGATCTGGTCTACAACCCGACGGCGCGCACCTATCAGGCCTCGCTTCAGCTGAAGTCGACAGGGGGCATTTTCATCGTGGACGATCTGGGCCGCCAGGCCGAACCGCCGCAGAACCTGGTCAACCGCTGGATCGTCCCGCTGGAGGAATCCAAGGATATCCTTGCCCTGCAATCGGGCGAAAAATTCGAAGTGCCGTTTGACACGCTGGCAATCTTTTCAACCAACTTCCACCCCAACAAGATTTTCGATCAGGCCGCCCTGCGCCGGATTTTCTACAAGATCAAGATCGACGGCCCCACACAGGCCGATTTCTTGAAAATCTTCGCCATGGTCGCGCGCAAAAAACAAATGCCGCTAAGCGAGCCTGCACTGGTCCACCTTCTGAAGAAGAAATATCCGGAAATCCAAAATATCTATGCCAATTATCAGCCGGTCTTTTTGATCGACCAGATGATCTCGATCTGCGAATTCGAGGGGATCCCCTATCAGATGACCCCGGATTTGATCGACCGTGCGTGGGCAAACATGTTCGTCGTCGACAGCGACATCGTCAATTAACGCGCGCCGGCGAAGAATTTTCGCGAAAATTCTCAACCCGCGCCCTACATAGGCGGCATGACATGTTTGCCCCCTCAGTTCACGCAATGGTTCGCCGCGCGCGGCTGGTCCATTCACCCGCACCAGCAGGCGATGCTGGAGCGCAGCAGGGATCCTGCCCTTCTGCTGATCGCCCCCACCGGCGGCGGCAAGACGCTGGCCGGATTTCTGCCTACCTTGGCCGAACTCAGCACTGGCGATCACAAGGGACTGCACACGCTCTATATTTCCCCGCTTAAGGCGCTGGCCAATGACATTCGCCGCAACCTGACGACGCCCGTCACCGAAATGGGCCTGCCCATCCGGATCGAGGATCGTACCGGCGACACGTCCTATACGCAAAAGCGCCGCCAGCGCGCCGACCCGCCGGATATTCTGCTGACCACCCCCGAAAGCCTTGCATTGCTGACCTCATACGAGGACGCGCCGCGCATATTCGCCGGGCTACAGCGCGTGGTGATTGACGAAATTCACGCCCTCGCCGAAAGCAAGCGGGGTGATCAGCTGATGCTGGCGCTGTCGCGCTTGCAGGCACTTTTCCCTGATCTGCGCCGCGTCGGCCTGTCGGCCACAGTCGAAGATCCTGCCGCCATCGCGCGCTTTCTGGCGCGGCATCCCGATCCGTGCGAGATCATCCTTGCCGATCCCGGCCCGGATCCGGACATTGAAATGCTGCAAGTAGCCGAGGCGCCGCCGTGGTCGGGCGGCGGCGCGGCCTATGCGATTCCAGCCGTGCTGGAGCAGATCAAGGCGCATAACACGACCCTGATTTTCCACAATACCCGCGCGCAGGCCGAGATATTTTTTCGCAACCTATGGCTGGCGAACGACGGCAATCTGGCCATCGGCATCCACCACGGCAGCCTGGATCGCACGCAGCGCCAGCGGGTCGAGGGCGCGATGCAGCGCGGCGAACTGCGCGCCATCGTCTGCACCGGCAGTCTGGATCTGGGGATTGACTGGGGCGATGTGGATCTGGTCATTCAAGTGGGCGCGCCGAAAAACGTCAAACGTCTGGTGCAGCGCATCGGGCGCGCGAACCACCGCTATAACGCGCCGTCCAAGGCGCTGCTGGTTCCCGCCAACCGTTTCGAGGTGGTCGAATGTGTGGCCGCGCTGGACGCGGTGCGCGCGCGTGATCTGGACGGCGATCCGCGCGGCCCCGGCCCGCTGGACGTATTGTGCCAGCATATCCTGATCGCCGCTTGCGCCGCGCCGTTTGACACAGATACGCTGTTTGCCGAGGTTACCACGGCCGGCCCCTATGCCGCCCTGACCCGCGCCGATTTCGACGATTGTCTGGATTTTTGCGCGACCGGCGGCTACGCCCTGCGCGCCTATGACAAATGGCAGCGCCTCGTTCAGCGCGATGGTCTGTGGCGCCTGCGCGATCCGCGCAGCGCACAGATCATCCGCATGAATATCGGCACTATTCAGGACACTGACCTGCTCAAGGTCCGCATGCAGCGCGCGCGTGGCGGCAAACCGCTGGGCGAGGTGGAGGAGGCGTTCGCCGCCACCCTCACCCCCGGCGATACCTTCCTGATCGGCGGTCAGATCGTGCGCTACGAATCCTTGCGCGAAATGACGGTCGAAGTCAGCCGCTCGGACGGGAAAAAGCCCAAGATCGCCACATTCGGCGGTACAAAATTCGCCACGTCCACCCAGCTCAGCCAGCGTATTCTGGCGATGCTGGCGCAGCCGGGCTGGCCTGCCCTGCCCGCGCATACCGCCGAATGGCTGCACCTTCAGCGGCGTGTGTCGCGGATGCCGATGGCCGGGCGGCTGCTGATCGAAAGCTTTCCGCATGACGGGCGCGAACATGCCTGCATCTACGGCTTTGCCGGGCGCAACGCGCAGCAGACGCTGGGCCTGCTGATCACCAAGCGGATGGAAGAGCTGGGCCTTGATCCGCTGGGGTTTGTTTCAACCGATTATGCCACCCTGATCTGGGGATTGGAGCCGCTGACAGATGCAGCGCCGCTGTTCGATCCCGCCGCGCTGCGCGGCGGGCTGGATCAGTGGCTGACTGGCAATGCGGTGATGAAACGCACGTTTCGCGCCTCCGCCACCATCGCCGGGCTGATCAACCGCAACCTGCCGCAAGCGCGCAAATCGGGCAGGCAGGCGACGTTTTCATCCGATATTCTGTACGACACGCTGGTGAAATACGACCCGGACCACCTCTTGCTGCGCATCACCCGGACCGAGGCGATGCGCGGTCTGGTCGATTTCGGCCGCATCGAAGAGATGATCGCGCGCATAGACGGCCGGATCGATCTGGTCCGCCTGCCCCGCGTCACACCCTTGGCGGCGCCGCTGTTTCTGGAAGCGGGTCGCACCCCGGTCAGCGGCGCGGGCGAAGAGCGGCTGCTGGCCGAGGAATCCGCCAAGCTGATGCAGGCGGCGGGGCTGGCTCAGACCTCCTGAATTGACTCCAGATAGGCCAGCAACGCAGCCAGCGGGCGCGGCGTTGGCGTCATCACGCCGTCGCCCGTGTGTACCGGCACGGTATCGCCCTCCAGCAAGGCGCCGAATTCCGGCATTTGTTCACCGGGGATCTGCGCCCTGTGATAGCCGTCGATGGTGGACAGTACGCGGGCGCGCGGAAATTTGCTTTGCGTTGACAGTCGCGTCAGGTCATTGGGTGCAGGCACCATCCCCGCGGCCAACGGCCCGTCGCCTTTGCCTGTCGGGCCGTGACATTGCACGCAATTTTCAACGTATAGCCTGCGGCCCTCATCGGCCTCGGGCATTGAATTGCTCTGCACGCATGCGGCCAGAATGCCAAGGCCCGCCAGCCCGGCGGCCATTGCTGCGTATTTCATTGCCGTCTCCTTTGCCTGTGATGAACCCGGTGCGATCTGCGCCGCCTTGGGTCAGACGAACTTGCCAGCCAATGCGTCGTCGATCAACTGCACAGTTTCCTCCACGCCGTAAAGCGCGATGAATCCGCCGAAACGCGGCCCTTGGCTGGCGCCCAGCAGCACCTCGTAGAGCGCCTTGAACCAGTCCTTGAGCGGGTCAAACCGGTCGCGGCCCACAGCATAGACCACCGATTGCAGCGCCTCGTCATCGCGCGGGCCGTCATAGCTGGCCAGTTGATCGCGCAACTCGGTCAGCGCCGCGCGCTCGGGATCGGTCGGGGCGCGGTAGGTTTTGAACGGCTTCACGAAATCGGTGTAATAGCGCAGCGCGTGGCCCACCGCCTGATCCAGATCGGGGTGCGTCTGCGCGCTGGCCTCCGGCGCATAACGCTGGATAAAGCCCCACAGATGCGCCTTGTCCTCGGTCCCGGCGACCGATGCGAGGTTCAGCAGCATCGAGAACGGCACGACCATATCGCTTGTCGGCACATCGCCGCTGTGGATATGCCAGACCGGATTGTTCAGGCGCTGGCCCGTGTCCTGCCCGACATAGGCGCGCAGCTGCTGATGGTATTCATCCACCGCCTTGGGGATCACGTCAAAATGCATCCGCTTGGCTGTTTTCGGCTTGGCATACATGAAATAGCTGAGCGATTCAGTCGAGGCATAGGTCAGCCATTCGTCAATGCTGATCCCGTTGCCCGATGATTTCGAGATTTTCTGGCCGTTTTCGTCCAGAAACAACTCATAGGTGAAATGCTCGGGCTTTTTGCCGCCCAGGATTTCGCAAATGCCGTCATAGATCGGCGTGTTGGTGCTGTGATCCTTGCCGTACATCTCGAAATCGACGCCCAGCGCGGCCCAGCGGGCGCCAAAATCGGGCTTCCACTGCAATTTCACGTTGCCGCCGGTGACGGGCAGCGTCATTTCCTGCCCCTCTTCGGTATCAAAGGTGATCTCGCCCTTGGCCGCATCCACATGCTTGATCGGGACATACAGAACCCGGCCCGTTTCGGGGTGGATCGGCAGGAAGATCGAATAGGTCTGGCGCCGCTCGTCGCGCAGGGACTTCAGCATGACCTTCATCACATCGTCATAGCGTTCGGCGGCGCGCAGCAGCACCTCGTCGAACTGGCCGCTGCGGTAGAATTCGGTGGCTGAAATAAATTCGTATTCAAACCCGAACGTATCCAGAAACCGGCGCAGCATGGCGTTGTTGTGCGCGCCAAAGCTGTCATGCGTGCCAAACGGGTCCGGCACCGATGTCAGCGGCTTTTGCAGGTGCTCGGCCAGCGCCTCGGGGTTGGGCACGTTGCCGGGCACCTTGCGCATGCCGTCCAGATCGTCGGAAAAGCAGATCAGCCGCGTCGGAATGTCGCTGATCGCCTCGAACGCGCGGCGGATCATCGTGGTGCGCAGCACCTCGCCAAAGGTGCCGATATGCGGCAGGCCGGAGGGACCATAGCCCGTCTCGAACAGCACATAGCCCTTCTCGGGCGCCTTGCCCTGATACCGTTTCAGCAGCCGGCGCGCTTCTTCAAAAGGCCAGGCTTTCGAGGTCATCGCAGCGTCGCGCAGATCAGACATAGGGCTCTCCATGGATCAGGCCCCGGCGCGGATGCGCGCAAGGGTCCGCCGCTTCCTATTGCCGAGGGGGGCGAAGGTCAATAATCTGCGCCCCAAGACCCCGCATTGCAAAGGATTGCCCGGATGAATGAGACAGTGACACACCCGCTGAGCGCGCAGGACTGTTTGGTGGCGGTCATGATCGCGGTGTCCGCCTCGGACGAGCGTATCCAGACCGCCGAACTGGTCAAGATCGAAACCGCCGTGAACAATCTGCCCATCTTTGGCGATTACGACGAAGACCGGGTCAACATCGTCGCACAAACCGTGTTCGATCTGTTCTCGGACGAGGATGGGCTGGACGCGCTGTTTGGCCTGATCCGCGACAACCTGCCCGAACGCCTGTTCGAGACGGCCTATGCGCTGGCCTGCGACGTCGCCGCCGCCGATGGCACGCTGGCCGACAGCGAGCTGCGCCTGCTGGAGGAGATCCGCTACGAGCTGAACCTCGACCGTCTGCACGCCGCCGCGATCGAGCGGGGCGCACGCGCCCGCCATATGAGCCTGTGACCGGCCAGTAATTTTACAAGGATTTCTCCCATGCATTGCGTTTTCGTAAACATCCGTTGCAAGCCCGGCACTTCCTACAAGGTGGCCGAGGAAATCACCCTGCGCGAATTTCATTCCGAGCTATACTCGACCTCCGGCCCGTTTGACCTGCTGCTGAAGGTCTACATTCCCCAGACCGATGATGTGGGGATCTTCATCAACGAAAACCTGCTGACGATCCCGAATATCGAGCGGACCGAAACCACCCTGACCTTCAAGGCATTCTAGATCATGCTGGACAAGCTACGCGACATCATCGGCGCCGCCAACGTCCTGACCGGCCCCGACATGGACAGCTATGCGTGCGATTGGTCGGGCGCGCCTCAGGGTACGCCGCTGGCGGTTGCGCGCCCCGGATCGACCGCCGAGGTGGCGGCCATCGTCAAGCTGGCGAACCAGACCGGCACTGCCATTGTGCCGATATCCGGCAATACCGGCCTCACCGGCGCCACCGCGGCAGACGGCGCGCTGCTGCTGTCAATGGGACGCATGTCGAAAATCCGCGAAATCCGCCCGTCCAGCCGCCTTGCGATTGTCGAGGCGGGCGCGATTCTGGCCAGCATCCATGATGCTGTTGCCGAACACGGCCTGATCTTTCCGCTGTTTTTCGGCGCGCGCGGATCGGCGATGATTGGCGGCGCGCTATCGACCAACGCGGGCGGCTCGAACGTGCTGCGATATGGCAACACGCGCGATCTGTGCCTGGGGATCGAGGCGGTGCTGCCCAATGGCGAGGTGATCGACCTGATGCGCCAGCTGCACAAGGACAATTCCGGCTATGACCTGCGCCATTTGCTGATCGGCGCCGAGGGGACGCTGGGCATCATCACCGCCGCCGTGCTCAAGCTGCATCCCGCGCCGCTGGCCAATGCAACCGCCATGGTTGCCGTTCCGCGCGTCGGCGATGCGCTGAACCTGCTCAACCGGTTGCAGCAGGAAACAGGCGGCGCCGTGCAGGCGTTTGAATACATGCCGCGCGCCTATATCGAAACGCACCTGTTGCAATCGCCGGGCGCAAGGGCGCCGTTTGACGACCGCTATGACGTGAATATCATGGTCGAGGTTGGCGCCATTGCCCCCCGCGATGCCGCGCCGGGCGAGAATGGCCAGATCCCCATCGCCGCCCATCTGGAATCCGTGCTGGCGGCGCTGTTCGAAGAAGGCGCGATCCTGGACGCCGTGGTTGCCCAGAACGAAGCCCAGCGCCGCGAAATGTGGGAGCGTCGCGAAGCTGCGGCGCAGGTGATGACGTTCCAGACGCCTCATGTGGACCGCGATATCGCGGTGCCGGTGGACCGGATGCAGGAATTTCTGGACCGTGTGGCCGGTATCATCGACGAGTTGGATCCGGGCGCGAGGGATGTATCCGTTGCGCATCTGGGCGATGGCAATCTGCATCTGGGCGTTTTTCCGACACGCGACGACGAAGACCTTTGCCAGCGCATCGGAGACATGGCCGAGGATGCAGCCGTGGCCATGGGCGGCAGCTTTTCCGCCGAGCACGGCATCGGCTGGCGCAAGCGCGCGGCAATGGCGCGGCACAAGAACCCCGCCGCGATGGCGGCCATGCGCACCATCAAAAACGCGCTTGATCCGAATGGCATTATGAACCCCGGCAAGGTGTTGCCGGACCTATAGGTTGTTTTTGAGTATTTTGACCAAGATGAAGCGGCTGGCGCGGGATGACGGCGCCAGCCGCGTGACGCCGATCAGGCTTGGCCTGCGGCCATGACGCAGAGCAGTTCGAACAGGATCGTTGCGCCCAGTAGAGCGGTGCCGCCGGATGCATCGAATGGTGGCGACACCTCTACCATGTCGGCGCCGACGATGTTGAGGCCCGACAGAGCGCGCACAACCTCCAGCGCCTGATGGCTGCTTGGGCCGCCGACCTCGGGCGTGCCGGTGCCGGGCGCATAGGCGGGATCGACGAAATCAATGTCATAGGTGATGTATGTCGGGGCGGTTCCGACGATCTCGCGCGCTTCGCGCATCACGTCAAAGGGGCCGCGCGCATGGAATTCCTCGACAGGGATCAGGCGGATGCCGTTTGCGGCGGCGAAATCGCGATCTTCGGTGTCGTACATCGTGCCGCGAATGCCGATCTGAACCATGCGGCGCGGATCGATCAGCCCTTCTTCGATCGCGCGGCGGAAGGGGGTGCCATGCGTGTACTTCTGCCCGCCAAAATAGCTGTCGGTCAGGTCGGTGTGGCTGTCGAACTGGATCAGCCCGACGGGGCGTTTTTCGGCCACGGCGCGCAGGATTGGCAGCGCAGAAAGGTGATCGCCCCCTGCGGTCAGCGGCATGATGTCCGTCTTCAGCGCCTCGGCGTAAAAGGCGGTGATACGCGCCATGCTGTCGTGCAGATCCACCGGATTGGGCGGAACATCCCCCAGATCGGCGCAATTCAACGCCTCGAACGGACGGATGCCTGTGGCGCCGTTCTGGGCGCGCATCATGGTCGATGCATCGCGCAGCTGACGTGGCCCGTGGCGCGCGCCGGGGCGGTTGGTCGTGCCGCTGTCCCATGGCACGCCGATCAGGCCGACATCTACATCGGCAAAGCGCGGATGACCGGGCGGCACGTGCGGCAGTCGCATGAATGTCGGCACGCCCGCAAAGCGGGGCAGATCAGCGGCGGGGGGCGGTTGAAAAAAGCTGTCGGTCATCGGTTTGCTCCTTACTTTTCAAGGCGTTTATGCGCCGTGACCGCGCCCCCGCCCTCAGCGGCAATGCGGGCGATCGCAGGCTTTAGCGCCTCGACGCTGACGGCCATGTCATGCGCGTTGGCGTGCAGGATGCGGCCCGCGTCCAGGACCCAGGCGACATGGCCGCGCCAGAACAGCAGGTCACCCCGCTGCATTGCGCTGCCATCCGGTAAGGCGCGGCCCAGCGCCGCCTCTTGCAGGTCGCTGTCGCCGGGGCAGGCGATACCGCAGGCGCGGCAGCTGGCCTGCACAAGCCCGGAACAGTCAATCCCAAACACGGAATTGCCGCCCCACAGATACGGCACGGCGATGTAGCGTTCGGCCACGGCGATGGGGTCCGGCTCTGCCATTGGCAAGGGTGCAATATGCTGCGCAGGAACGTAGCCGAGCGGTGTTTGCGCCCAATTCCGGCTGTGCGTTGTCACGCTCAGGCGCGACAGATGGCCAAGCGCCGCGCACTCGGGCGATTTCAGATCGGGTTCGGTGTAGGCATGGGAGGCCCGCGCAGTGATCCAATGGGTCGCGGCGGGGCCAGCGTGTAGTGCCGCGTCAGGCATGTATCCGACATAGCCATCCTCGGCCCGCACAAATGCCCAGCCGTCATGCGTGTCGAAACACGTGACGGGGGCGCCGGTCAGCAACTGGCGCAAACGCCTGCCATGCGGCGCGTGTCGAAGGTCGGCAACGGGCACGCACACCTGACGCGCCGCGCCGCTGGTATAACGCGCGGCGCTCACCTGTCCGCGCAATGCTGTATCGGCGACACGGGAATTCGCGGCGGTCAGGCGTGGGTCGCTCATAGCTTCAACGCCGCCGGCAGCGCCGCCAGCAGCGCGCGCGCGCCCATGCAGGCGCCGCCTTTTGGCCGGGCGGGTGCGGCGGTAGGATTCCAACCGTAGATATCGAAATGCGCGTAGCGCGTAGCGCCCGCGAAACGGCGCAGGAACAGGGCGGCGGTGATCGATCCGGCAAAGCCGCCGGAGGGCGCGTTGTCCAGATCGGCGATGCCCGGTTCGATCAACGCCTCGTATGGGGCATGAAGCGGCATGCGCCAGACGGGATCGACGGCCTGCACGGCGCCGCTTTCGATCGCTGCGACCAGATCGGCGTCATCGGCGTAATAGGGCGCAAGGTCCGGGCCGACCGCCACGCGCGCCGCCCCGGTCAGGGTCGCCATCGAGATCATCAGGTCCGGCGCGTCCTCGGCTCCCAACGCAAGCGCATCGGCCAGCACAAGGCGGCCCTCGGCATCGGTATTGTTGATTTCAATCGTCCGGCCATTGCGTGCCGTCAGGATATCACCCGGGCGCATGGCATTGGCGCTGACCGCGTTTTCAACCGCCGGAATCAACACGCGCAGACGCAGCGGCAGGTCAAGCGCCATGATCATATGGGCCAGCCCCAGCACCGTCGCCGCGCCGCCCATGTCCTTTTTCATCAACCCCATGCTGGAGCCGGGCTTCAGGTTCAGGCCGCCGGTGTCAAAGCAAACCCCCTTGCCCACCAGGGTCAGCGCAGGGCCGCGCGTGCCCCATGTCATGTCGATCAGACGTGGCGCGCGGTCCGAGGCACGGCCCACCGCGTGGATCAGCGGCAGGTTTTGCGCCAGCAGATCCTGCCCGGTAACGGTGGCGATATCCGCGCCATGCTGCACGGCCAGGTCGCGGCACGCCTGCTCCAGTATGTCCGGCCCCATGTCATTGGCGGGCGTGTTGATCAGATCGCGGGTCAGCGCCTCGCCTGCTGCGATCACCTCCAGCCGGGCCGCATTCACGCCATCTGGCGCGATCAGGCGTGCGGTCGCGCGCTTTTGATCGTGATAGCGGTCAAAGACATAGCCAGCCAATAGCCAGCCCAGCGCCTCCTCCGCCGCGCGGTCCGGGTCCAGCCCCTCAAGCCGGTATGTGCCTGCCGGTAGCGCAGCGGCCGCCGCCGCAAGGTGGAAGCGGCCGCGCGCCCGCGCGGCCGCATCGCCGTAACCGGCAACCGCCATTATTGGTGTGCCATCTGCGCCGGGCACAATCAGCACCTTGCCCAAGGCGGCGGTGAACCCGTTGGCCTGCGCCCAAGCGCGCACCGGCGCGGCCTGGCCGGTGAGCCAGCCGTCAAGCTGGTCCGCGCAGATTACATGCAGGGGCAGCACATCGCCCGAATCGGTCGCAAAAACCAACGGATATGCAGGGGGTTTGGCGGTGGACATCTGGCAAAACCTTTCAGGAAGCGGCGCGCTGCGCCGAAAATTTCCACCTTAGCCTAATCCCCCTGCACCTGCCTGCAAGTCATCAAATTCGGGCACCTTGCCGGTCCCAGATCTCGCTCAGGCTACGCTCGCCAATATGCATGAGGCGGGTCAGTGTTGCCGCGATGGCCACCGGGTCACGCTGGTCCGCGCAAGAGGCGACATCGGCAGCAACCCGCGACAGGGTGTGCATTCCGATCTGGTCGGCGATCGCCACCAGACTGCGCGCAGATTTGCGCATATCTGCCACGCGCCGCTCGCGATAACAGCGCTCGGTCTGGGACAGACGTGCGGCCAACTCCTCCAGCGCGCGGCAGACGACATCTTCGGCCCCTGCCTCGCCCAGTTGCGTATACAGCTCTTCCAGGCGGTCCGGGTTCAAGCGCACCACCTCCTTTTGTTTCAACAATGTTACCTGTTCCACGGTCTCACCCCGGTTTCGTGACAATCTGCCCGGCAGCCCCCAACATGGCCCGGCCCGGTGCAATCTGGGGTAAATACCTTCTCAAATGGTTTCTGACCGCACGTTTTATTGCTCGAATTCAATGCGAATACGGTTTATCCAATTCCTAGACCTATTCGCCGAAAGGACCAGACCTTGCACCAGTCGCGCCCCCTGCCGCCCTACCTGATCCAGCGTTATCACGGCTGGAAGGCCACATCTTATACCGAAAACGAAAGCTGGTATCGCACTCTGGCCCTTGATGGGCAGCACCCGCGCGCGATGATGATCTCGTGCTGCGACAGCCGCGTGCATGTCACGTCGATCTTTGGCGCCGATCAGGGTGAATTTTTCATTCACCGCAATATCGCCAATCTCGTGCCGCCCTACACCACCGATGGCGGGCAGCACGGCACCTCGGCGGCGCTGGAATATGCGGTCAGCGTCCTGCATGTCGCACATGTCATCGTCATGGGTCACTCGGGCTGTGGCGGTATCAAGGGTTGCGACGAGATGTGTTCGGGCAAAGCGCCCGCGCTGGACGCACCGGGCAGCTTTGTCGGGCGCTGGATCGACATTCTGCGCCCCGGATACGAGCGTGTGTCCGGCATCGAAGACGACGCCGAACGCGCCCGCGCGTTGGAAAAGGAAGCGGTGCTGGTCTCGCTTGAGAACCTGACCAGTTTCCCCTTCGTGACCGACGCGATGGATCGCGGCGTTCTGACGCTGCACGGTCTTTGGCTGGATATCGGCGAGGGCCGGGTCGAGCAATATCACGCAAGCTCAAAGAAGTTTGCCGCCATCTGACGGCGCAAAACCCCCTGCACCGGAATGCCGATGCAGGGGGCTTTCAAAAAAATACTGATTACAAACAATCATACGGTGGCGCACGTTGCGCGTGCGGTCATCCCACCGGTTAGAACAGTGCCGCGAATTGCCCCGCAAGGAACCGCGTCACCGGGTCGATCTGAAGCAGATAGCCGCCGATCTGCTCGGCCATAGATCCGGACGTCAGCGCATCCACGCGCGCCTGATATGCCAGATCGCCGATTTTCATCAGCACCAGCCCCTTGAAGCACAAGGGCGTTATGGCCAGAATTGCCAGACCGCGCAGTGGCAGCCGGGCCTTGCGACGCTTTGGCCGAAACACGATCAAACCATCGCGCCCCGCCTTGGCATCATATCCGCGCGCCATGGAAATATGGCGGCGCTGAACCTTTTTCACACGAGCGTCGAACCCGTTATCCGTTGTTGTTGACATGACAGCATCCAGTTTTCCGGCCCCCGCCAGATTACCGGTAAAACTTAAGTTTGAATTATGTCGACTTTTAGGCAACCGGCCCAATTTGGCCGTTTTTGCGTGAATTTTCAGACATTTCTTTGCAATGTCAGAGTGGTCCAGTCACCAATCTCCTGGCGCTGGGTCACATTGTTTCCACACGCGGTGTAAACGCCGACCACCTCATCGGCTTGCTCGTTCAGGATGCCCGACAGAATCACATGCCCGCCCGGCGCCAGCCGCTGGGTCAGGGCCGGCGCGAGGTCAATCAGCGGCCCCTTGAGGATATTGGCAAACACCAGATCAAAGGGCGCCGCCGCCTCTAAACCGGGGTGATCCAGTCCGGTCGCCTCGATGCAGGATACGCGTCCGTCCAGATCATTCGCCGCCACATTGACGCGGGCCACGTCCACCGCAACCGGGTCAATATCACTGGCCAGCATGACACCGGGCCAGATGCGCGCGGCGGCCATCGCCAGAACGGCGGTGCCACAGCCGATATCCACCACCGACTTTGCCACGATGCCCGCATTCGCCAGCGCATCCAGCGCCCGCAGGCAGCCTTGGGTCGTGCCATGATGCCCGGTGCCGAACGCCATCGCCGCCTCGATCAGGAGCGGCACGGCATCATCCGGCACCTTGTCCGCGTCATGGCTGCCATAGACGAAAAACCGGCCCGCGATGACCGGCGTCAGCTCGCGTTTGACATGGGCAACCCAGTCGGTATCGGGCACCTCGGACACGGTAAAGGGCCGCGCGCCATGGATTTCTGCCAGCAAGGCAAGCCCGGCAATATCGGGGCGGTCCTCGAAATAGGCGCCCACCTCCCATGTGCCGCTGCCGTCCTCGATCTCGAACGTGCCGATGCCCATCGGCTCGGGCTGGATATCATCCAGCGCGTCGGCCAGGCTTTCGGCGGCGGACTGGCCGATGAGGGTGGTCAGGGCGGTATAGGTGATCATTATGCGGCCTTTTGAATTGCGCGTTACCGCGCCAGAACCGGGGCGCGGCGCGTCAGGATAGTCTCATACCCCGGTTCGGGATGGCGCGGGATCAGCAGTGCCAATAGCAGCGAAACACCCGCCATGCCAGCGGCCAGCAGGAACACCGCGCCGGGCGATACCAGCCACAGATAGCCAAGGCTGGCCGGCAAAAACACCGCCGCAATATGGTTAATCGTAAAGGCAACGGCAGCTGTCGGCGCGATATCACCGGGATCGGCAATTTTCTGAAAATACGTCTTCAATGCCAGCGCCAGCGCGAACAATATATGGTCCACCACATAGAGCGTCGCGGCCAGCAACACGCCCCAGCCGAACATGTAAACGCCGCCATATGCCAGAAAAACGGCCATCAGGCCGATATATTCAAATATCAGCGTCCGCCGCTCACCAAAGCGCGACACAGCGGCCCCCATGAACGGGGCAAAGATCATATTGGCCACAAGGTTTATCAAAAACAACGCCGTGATCTCATTCACGCTGAAACCGAATTTTTCCACCATCATGAACCCGGCAAACACCACGAATATCTGCCGCCGCGCCCCGGCCATGAATTGCAGCGCATAATACAGCCAGTAGCGGCGGCGCAGGACCATCGTTTTCAGCTGCGGGTGGGGCGCCTCGAACTGCGGATAGGCGATCAGCGCGAACAGCGCGATTGCCGCCGTCAGCCCGCCTGATGCCATGTAAACCATGGTATAGGTCAGGCCCAGCGGCTCCCACAGCAGCACGATCAGGCCATAGCACACCAGCGTCGCGCCCGATCCCGCCGCCATCAACCAGCCCAGCGTTTGCGGCGCGCGCGCCCGGTCGATCCATTGCAGTTGAAGCGATTGATTCACCGTCTCGTAATAGTGAAACCCGATGGAACTGAGCATCGTGATGGTTAAAATGCCGCCCATACTGGGAAAATGCGCGGTAAAGGCCGTCGCCACACCCAGCAGCATCAGCGACACCAGCGCCAGCACCTGTTCGCGCACGAAAATAATGATCGCGATAACGCCTATGGCGAAAAAGCCGGGAATTTCGCGCACCGTGTGCAGCCAGCCAATGTCATGCCCATCAAACTGCGCAACTTCGATCACGAAGTTGTTCAGCAGCGCAGACCATGTCGCAAAGGCGATCGGCATCGCCGCCGCCATGAGAAACAACAGCGTCCGCGGACGGCGCCAAAGCGGCATCTGGCGGGCCTCGACTATGGGGACAGTGCGCGTCATGGGCCAGCTTTACGCCAAGCCATGCCGTTTGGCGAGTGGGTTTGGCGGGGTGTTGCGGCGCCTGATTGGCTGCAAGTTTATCAGCGGGCGTCAACCAGTTCGCAATCTTTTGGTGGCAACGTTTCAGCCAGCGACCCATTGCCGGAGGCTGAATGCCCGTCCTGATCTATATCCTTGCCGTATTTCTGCTGGCCACGGCCGCGCAGGCAGAGGCGATCCGCGGCAGCCTGTTTACCGCCACCCCGGTGGAGACGCGGGCGACGCTGGCCGGATTGTTCATTGGCCGCGCCGAAGGGGGCCTGTTTGCAGACCGCCCCGCCCACAGACCCGCATTTGACGATGCGTCGGCGACAGGGTTGCGCGGCTCTGACGTGCAAAGGATCCGCGCGTTGATACAGCAGGCCGAATCGCCGCGCGACGGATATGACGCTGTGCAGCACGGCGCGCGGATCAAACCCGCAAAGCGGCCAACCGACATGACGCTGGCCGAGGTGTTTGCATGGATCGATGGCACCCCCGGCCAGCCGCACGCGATTGGCCGCTACCAGTTCATACCGCAGACCCTGCGCAGGTTGGTCGCCAAGACCGGGGCAGACCTGTCGCAACGTTTCAGCCCGGCAATGCAAGACCGGCTCGGAGATGTGCTGCTGGTCGAGGCTGGATTGAACCGCTTTCGCGCAGGGGCACTGGACCGCACGGCATTCATGAACAATCTGGCCAAGATTTGGGCGGGCCTGCCCAACTCCACCGGCGTTTCCCACTACGACGGCTACGCCGGGAACAAGGCCGTGATCAGCTGGGCGCAGTTCGAAGCGGTCATCGCGGCCTTGCCGCAGGGTTTGGGATAGTGACGCCCGAACACGCGCGGCGCTATGATGCCGCCCGTCTTCAGTAGAAGCTTTGCGGGTCGATATCCACGCTCAGGCGCAGATTGGCCGATGTGCGCACGCCTGCAATCCACTGCGCCAGCGCCGGTTGCAGCGCCGCGCCCTTGGGCGCCTTGACCAGCAGGCGCACGCGGTGGCGGCCCCGGACGCGGGCAATGGGCGCAGGCGCCGGGCCGAAAACCTGTGCGCCGATTGCGCGCAGCGGGGCATCACCGCGTGCCAGCACGGTCCCCAGATCAAAGGTTTGCTGCAAATCCGTCCCGCTCAGGATGATACCCGCCATGCGCCCGAACGGCGGCACCCCCGCCTGCCTGCGCTCATCCGCCTCGGCGCGCCAGAACCCTTCTTCGTCGCCCGACAGAATCGCGCGAATAACGGGGTGTTCGGGCTGAAAGGTTTGCAGCATCGCCGTACCCGGCTTGTCCGCGCGCCCGGCCCGGCCCGCAACCTGCCGCATCAGCTGAAAGGTCCGCTCGGCCGCGCGCAGGTCCGAGCCTTGCAAACCAAGATCCGCGTCAATGACCCCCACCAGCGTCAGCAGAGGGAAGTTATGCCCTTTCGCCACCAGTTGGGTGCCGATAATGATGTCCGCCTCACCCTGCGCAATCGCGCGGATCTGCTCCTTCAGCGCGCGCGAGCTGGCGAACATGTCGGAGCTGAGCGTTGCCACCCGCGCATCCGGGAACAGCGCCGTCGCTTCCTCCCCCAGTCGCTCGACGCCGGGGCCGACCGGGGCCAGCTTGCCCTCCACCTCGCAGGCGGGGCATTTTTCGGGAATTGGCTTTGTCTCGCCGCATTGATGGCACATCAGACGTTTTTGAAAACGGTGCTCCACCATCCGCGCATCGCAGTGATCGCAGCCGATCTGATGGCCGCAGGCCCGGCAGATCGTCACCGGGGCATAGCCGCGGCGATTGATGAACAATAGCGATTGCTCGCCCTTTTCAATGCGCCGCTGCACGGCAGATTGCAGCGTGGGCGATATCCAGCGGTTGCCGGGCAGATCCTCGCTGCGCATATCAACGGCGCGGACCTCGGGCATGACGGCAACGCCAAACCGCGCCTTCAGATCCAGCCGGGTATATTTGCCCGCCTCTGCATTGACCCACGTCTCAAGGCTGGGCGTGGCCGAGGCCAGCACCACCTGCGCGCCGCAGATCGAGGCGCGCAAAACCGCCATATCGCGCGCATTATAGAGCACGCCATCCTCCTGCTTGTAGGAGGTGTCATGCTCCTCATCCACCACGATCAGCCCCAGATCGCGGAACGGCAGGAACAGGGCGGACCGCGCACCAACGACGAGCTGCGCACCGCCCTCGCCCACCATGCGCCAGCAGCGACGCCGCTCGGTCATGGTGACGCCCGAATGCCATTCGGCGGGTTTGGCGCCGAAACGGGCCTGCACGCGGGTCAGAAATTCGGCGGTCAGCGCGATTTCAGGCAGCAGCACCAGCGCCTGTCGGCCCATGCGCAGGGTGCTGGCGACGGTCTCCAGATACACTTCGGTCTTGCCCGATCCGGTGACGCCGCGCAGCAGGGTGGTGCCATACGTCCCGGTTCGAATGGCCGCATCCAGCGTGGCGGCGCAACTTGCCTGATCTTCGGTCAGGGCCTTGGACGCGATCGCCGGATCAAGCCTGCGGTAGGGCGTATCGCGGGGGGTATCAACCTCGTCCACCGCGCCTTGTTTCACCAGCCCCTTGATCACCGAAGAGGTCACGCCCGCCTCCTCGGACAGTTCTTTGAGGGTAAACGCCTGATCACCCTGCCCCTCCAGCACATCCAGCACGCGCTGGCGCGCATCGGTCACGCGCGTCGGCGCGGAATAGCCCAGCCTGTACACCTTGCGCATCGACGGCGGATCACCCAGCCCCGGCGCGCGGGTGGCAAGGCGCAGCATCGCATTCATCGGCGTCAGGGTGTAATCGGCGGCGCGCTGAAGAAACTCGTGCATTTCATCTGCCATTGGCGCCACGTCCAGCACGCGAATGATGCTGCGCACCTTGGCCAGATCATAGCCCCCCTCGCCCGGCCCCCAGACGACGCCAAGCACCTTGCGCGGGCCCAGCGGCACTTCGACAAAGGCGCCGCGATGGCAGCCGCCCTCGGGCGCGCGATAGTCCAGCACGCGGTCCAGCGGCTGCGCGGTCAGTACGCCGACCAGCGCACCAGCGTCATGAAATTCGGGGGCAGCGGTCATGCGCGCGCCAACCTTTCAGGGTTTCACGGGGATCGCCCATGGGATAAACGATGGGCAGGCAAACTCCAATCCATCAGATAGGGCCACCGTCATGAAATTTTTCGTCGATACCGCAGAAGTTGATCAAATCAAGGAGCTGAACGATCTGGGCATGGTTGACGGGGTCACGACCAATCCGTCGCTGATCCTGAAATCCGGCCGTGACATTCTGGAGGTCACCCGCGAAATCGCGGATATGGTCGATGGCCCGGTCAGCGCCGAAGTCGTCGCGCTTGAGGCCGATGCCATGATCGAAGAGGGCCGCAAGCTGGCGCAGATCGCAGGCAATATCGCGGTCAAGGTGCCGCTGACATGGGCGGGCCTCAAGGCGTGCAAAGTGCTGTCGGATGAGGGCAACATGGTCAACGTCACGCTATGCTTTTCCGCAAATCAGGCGCTGCTGGCGGCCAAGGCGGGCGCGACATTCATCAGCCCCTTCGTCGGGCGTCTGGACGATATCAACCTCGACGGGATGGAGCTGATTTCCGACATCCGCCAGATTTATGACAATTACGGCTATGAGACGCAGATCCTTGCCGCGTCGATCCGCACGGTAAACCACGCCTGTCAGGCCGCGCTGATCGGCGCCGACGTGATGACCGCGCCCCCCGGCGTGATCAAGAAGATGGCCGACCACCCGCTGACCGATGCCGGGCTGGAGCAGTTCATGAAGGATTGGGCCAAAACCGGCCAGAAAATCGTCTGACATCTGCCAGCGAACATGATCCCCGCACCCGGTGGCTTGCGTCACCGGGCGATCGGGTGGCCCCACGCGCGCTCATGCCATCGGATGGTGAACGCGCCTGAAATAAGACGCGGCATCCTGCGCCAATTCGCGCGCAAACGACATCGGAGAGGCCCAGGGCGGATCAAACCGTGCCTCGATCTGGCCGCTGTTTCGGCTGATCTGGGGGTGATGTCTGGCCACGATACGTTGCATCTTGTCGTTTTCGTGGAAAAACAACCCTTGCAGCGATTTTACACCCCGGTTCTGCGATGCTGTCACAAGACGGGCAAACAGCATGGTGCCGATGCCCCTGTTTTGCCACTCTGCCTCGACCGACAGGGCAAATTCGGCATCATTCGGCCATGATTTGAACAGTCCCATCAATTCGCCGATGGCGCGGATATGGCCGTCGAAAAACACGCCAAATACCAGCTTGTCAGCCGCAATCGCGCCCTCGGCGTAATTTGCCACAAAATCATCGCTGACCAGCGCGCCAAAGCGCGAATAGCGCGTCATGGTGTCAAGGCGCAAAAGATGCTGTTTCAGTTCAGGCACATCGCCCTTCCACAGCTTGCGGATCTCGGGCGCTGGTTCAGCAGTACGATCACTCATCGAATTAGGCTCCTTAGCTGTACCGAAATCAATCGGTCCCAAGTTACCTCCCAACCAGCTAGATATGCCGCAACGCAGCGAATGCCATGGGCGCGCCGGGCAAATTCGCGCTGACCTTGCGGCAGGCGCGCGCCATGCCACAAATCGGGCGGGCTTCGGCGGCGGGCCGGGCAATACGACAGATATGACATTCCAGTGTGCAGCCCGAAATCAGGTGAAGATTTCTCCGCAACCTCATGCTATGACGCTTAAAACAAAAAAGAGCATGAGCATGAGCAGCAACCCGAAGATGGATGATCACCTGCGCGAGCAGATCATAAACCAACCCGATGTTATTCTGGAAGATCAGGACCTTATGCACGCCCTCATTGCCGCGAACGAGCGGGCGATGGGCGGCAATATCGTTGATCTGCGCGGCATCGCCATGGACCGGCTGGAGGCGCGGCTTGACCGGTTGGAGGATACGCATCGCAGTGTGATCGCGGCTGCCTACGACAATCTGGCAGGCACAAATCAGGTGCATCGTGCGATTTTGCGCATGCTGGACCCGACCGAGTTCGAGGCGTTCCTGCACAACCTTGCCGGTGAGGTGGCCGATATCCTGCGTGTCGATTCTGTGCGGCTTGTCCTTGAAACGGCGCAAACCGGCAGTGATCCGGCGGTGCAGAAGCTGGGCGATGTCCTGACCGTGGCGGAACCCGGATTTGTTGCGCGCTACATCGAAAACGAGCGCGGCGGCGACCGGCAGGTGACGCTGCGCCAGCTGGGTGCGGGCGCGTCCACGCTGCATGGCAGCGCGGCGGCGCATATCCATTCCGAGGCATGCATGCGGCTGGATTTTGGCGATGGGCGTCTGCCCGGCATGCTGGTTCTGGGCGCCGAAGATCCGCACCAGTTCACCCCGCAGCAAGGCACTGATTTGCTGACGTTCTTTGCCGGTGTGTTTGAACGCTCAATGCGCCGCTGGCTGTCATGATCTCGCCCGCCGCGCAGGCAGCGCTGGCGCTCTGGCTGGACCAGCAGCGCGCGCTGCATGGCGCGGCGACCAATACAATTACGGCCTACTGCGCTGATGTCATTTGTTTTTTGACATTCATCACACAGCACAAGGGCGGACCGCAGGGCCTTGGTGCGCTGGCAGAGATTACAACATCGGACATGCGCGCATGGATGGCGCACACACGCAGCGACGATGTGGGCGCCCGCAGCATGGCGCGCAAATTGTCGGCGGTGAAATCCTTCTACCGCTGGCTGGCCGAACGCGAAGGGTTCGAGCCGACGGCCGTTCTGGCCACGCGCAGCCCCAAGTTTCAGCGCAAACTGCCCCGCCCGCTCAGCGTGGACGCGGCGCGCGATGTCGTTGATACGGCCGAGTTTCAATCGCTGAAGCCATGGATCGCAGCCCGCGACAGGGCCGTGATTACCGTGCTTTACGGCTGCGGCCTGCGCATATCCGAGGCGCTGTCACTGACCGGCGCCGATGCCCCCCTGCCCGCCAGTTTGCGCATCACCGGCAAAGGCGGCAAAGAGCGGCTGGTTCCGGTGCTACCTGCCGCGCGCGACACTGTGGAGCAATACACCCGCGCCTGCCCGCACCCCATTACGGATGACGGCCCGCTGTTTCTGGGGGCGCGTGGCGGAAAACTATCACCGCGTGCGGTGCAAAAAGTGATGGAGCAGGTACGCGGCCAGCTGGGCCTGCCCGCCACCGCCACGCCGCACGCGCTACGCCATAGCTTTGCCACGCATTTGCTGAACGCCGGCGGCGATCTGCGCGCGATACAGGAGCTTTTGGGTCACGCATCGCTATCCACCACGCAGGCCTATACGGGCGTCGATACCGCCCGCCTGATGGACGTCTATGCGCGCGCCCACCCCAAAGCCTGATTGCCCGCGACCGCTCAAGCGCCTATAGGAACGCCATGACACGTGAATTCAAAGCTCTCTCCGTCCATCTCTTCACCGCAACCGGCGTGGTTTTTGCCATGCTCGCCATGCTGGCCGCCGCCGATGAAAAATGGGGCCTGATGTTCGTCTGGCTGGTTGTTGCCTTCGCCGTGGATGGCGCAGACGGCCCCTTGGCGCGCAAATATCAGGTTGAAAAATACGCCCCCCGTTTTGACGGTGTGCTGCTGGACATGATCATTGATTTCATCACCTACGCGTTCATTCCCGCCTTTGCCCTGTTCAAATCGGGGCTCCTGCCGGGCTGGACGGGCTGGGCCGCGATCATCCTGATCACCTTCGCCAGCGCGATGTATTTTTGCGATAAGGGCATGAAAACGGCTGATAAATCGTTTCAGGGCTTTCCCGGCTGCTGGAACATGCTGGTTCTGGTCCTGTTCGCGACCGAGCCGCCGTTTTGGTTCACCCTGACATTGGTGGCCGTGCTGGCCGTGGCAATGTTCTTGCCGCTGAAATTCGTTCACCCGGTCCGCACCCAGCGCTGGCGCAAGATTTCGCTGCCGATGATCTTTATCTGGACGTTCTTTGCCGGCTGGGCCGCCTGGGTCGATTTCCATCCGGAAAGCTGGGCACATTGGGGTCTGGTGATATCGTCGGTCTACCTCTTGGGTGCCGGAATCGTTCAACAGATCGTGCCGGAGCGACGTGCTGGCTAAGCCCGCGCCCTCAGATCAGCAGACCGCCCGCGCCTTCGTGTCGTAGGAGCCAGACTTTCGTCTCGACACCGCCCTTGCCGGAAAATCCGCCCAGACCGCTGGCCCCCAGAACGCGGTGACAAGGGATGATAATCGGAATCGGGTTGCCGCCGCAGCCAGTGCCAATGGCCTGCGCAGGCACGCCCAGCGCCCTGGCCAGATCGCCATATTCGCGCGTCTCGCCATAGGGAATCGCCGCGATGGCATCGCAAACCCTGCGCTGAAAATCAGTGCCGGACACGCGCAGCGGCAAATCAAACCGCTGCAAGTCGCCAGCGAAATATAGCGTCAGCTGCCGCAGCGCACGGCGGAGCAGCGGTGTATCGTCCGGCGTCGGCGCCTCGCCCCAGTCCAGCGCAGTGATCGCGCCATCCTCCTCGCGGGCGCAAACCGGCCCCAGCGGCGTGGGCAGCGATGCCGCTGGCATCAGGCCGAATGTGCGCCGTCTGCCAGCCCCTTGACGAATTCCAGCACTTTCGCCGGGCTTTCGCCATCTGCGATTTTGCCGACAATGGCCGAACCGACAACGGCACCGTCGGCAACACCGGCAATCGCGCGCGATGTTTCGGGCGTGCGGATACCAAACCCGACGATTACGGGCAGATCGGTCTGCGCCTTGATGCGCGCAACCTCGGGCGCCACGTCCCCCGCCTCGGCCGCTGCGGCGCCGGTGATGCCGGTGATCGAAACATAATAGACGAAACCCGAAGTGTTTTGCAGCACCTTCGGCAGGCGCTTGTCATCGGTGGTCGGGGTCGCCAACCGAATGAAGTTCAGGCCAGCGGCCTGCGCCGGGATGCACAATTCGTCATCTTCCTCTGGCGGCAGATCGACGATGATCAGCCCGTCGATGCCCGCCTCGCGCGCATCGGTCAAAAACGCCTCAACCCCGTGACTGTAGATCGGGTTGTAATAGCCCATCAGCACGATCGGCGTCGTGTCGTCACCCTTGCGGAATTCGCGCGCCATTTCCAGCGTGCGCTTCAACGTCATGCCGCCCTTCAGCGCGCGCTGCCCGGCCAGCTGGATCGTGGCGCCGTCGGCCATCGGATCGGTAAAGGGCAGGCCCAGCTCGATAATATCGACGCCCGCCTCCGGCAGGCCGCGCACGATTTCCAGCGATGTGTCGAAATCGGGATCGCCTGCCATGACATAGGCCACGAACGCCTTTTTGCCGGCGGCTTGCAACTGGTCGAATTTGGCGTCGATACGGCTCATGGCGGTCCCCTGTTTGATCGGGATGGGTTTGGCGCAAGCGGGCGCAGAAATCAATGGTCTGCTTGACGCGCCATGCACCGGTGCCATAGATGCCATGACTTTTCACCAAGGAGCGGCGTCATGGGTTTCAAAATGGGTATTGTCGGGCTGCCGAACGTTGGCAAGTCCACCCTGTTCAACGCGCTGACGCGCACCGCCGCCGCGCAGGCCGCGAATTTCCCCTTCTGCACGATCGAGCCCAACGTGGGCGACGTCGCCGTGCCCGATGCCCGGCTGGACAAGCTGGCGCAGATTGCCGGCAGCAAGCAGACGATCCCGACCCGCATGACCTTCGTCGATATCGCCGGTCTGGTCAAAGGCGCCAGCAAGGGCGAGGGGCTGGGCAACCAGTTTCTGGCCAATATCCGCGAGGTGGACGCGATTGCCCATGTCGTGCGCTGTTTTGAAGATGACGATGTGACCCATGTCGACAACCGCATCGACCCGGTTGCCGACGCCGAAACCATCGAGACCGAGCTGATGCTTGCCGATATCGAAAGCATCGAAAAGCGTATGGTCAACATCACCCGCAAGGTGCGCGGCGGCGACAAGGAGGCCGTTCAGCAGGAACGCCTGCTGAAGGCCGCGCTGGCCGCGCTGGAGGAGGGCAAGCCCGCCCGCACGGTGGACGTCGATGACGAGGACCGGCGCGCGTGGAAAATGCTGCAACTTCTGACGACCAAACCGGTGCTTTACGTGTGCAACGTCGGCGAGGCGGACGCCGCCGAGGGTAACGAACTGTCGGCGCGTGTCGGCGAAATGGCCGCCGCGCAGGGCAATTCCCACGTGATCATCAGCGCCCAGATCGAAGAGGAAATCAGCCAACTCGATGCCGATGAGGCCGAGATGTTCCTGACCGAAATGGGCCTGGACGAGGCCGGGCTGAACCGCCTGATCAAGGCCGGTTACGAGCTGCTGCATCTTGAGACATATTTCACCGTCGGCCCCAAGGAGGCCCGCGCCTGGACCATCCGCGCCGGCACCACCGCGCCCAAGGCGGCCGGCGTCATTCACGGCGATTTCGAGCGCGGCTTTATCCGGGCCGAAACCATCGCCTATGATGATTTTGTCAATCTGGGCGGCGAACAGCCCGCCAAGGAGGCGGGCAAGATGCGCGCCGAAGGCAAAGCCTATATCGTCAAGGACGGCGATGTGCTTCACTTTCTGTTCAACACCTGAGGCCCGCCCAAGACCGGAGATCGCATGAGCCCCACCTTCCCCGAAGGTCTGCAAGAGTTTTTGCACGCGTTGAACCGCGACATCCACGCAGGGGCGGATTGGGGTATTCCGGCCTCGTACATACCCGAACTGGCCGCCGTGGACCCGGCGCAATTTGCCATATCGGTCGCCATGGCTGACGGGCGCACCCTGTCGGCCGGCGCCCATACCAAGCGGTTTTCGATTCAAAGCGTCAGCAAGGTCTTCACGCTTGCCTCCGCCCTTGGCCGGATCGGTGATGCGCTCTGGGCGCGGGTGGGGCGGGAGCCGTCGGGCACCGCCTTCAATTCCATTGCCCTGCTGGAGCAGGAAAAGGGCCGCCCGCGCAATCCCTTCATCAACGCCGGCGCCATCGTCACCACCGATGCGCTGCTGGACGGGCGCCAGCCGCGCGAGGCACTGGCCGAGCTGATCCAGTTCATCCGCGCCGCCGCCGAGGATGAGGACATCCATATCGACAAACATGTCGCCGCCTCCGAGGAGGCGACCGGCCACCGCAACGCCGCGCTGGCGCATTATCTTTATTCCTTCGACAACCTGCGCAACGAGCCGGATCTGACGCTGGGCACCTATATGCACCAATGCGCCATCGCCATGACTACCGATCAGCTGGCCCGCTCTGGCCGGATGCTGGCCGGGCTGGACGGTGCGCCGCGGCTGATTTCCGCACGGCGCGCGCGGCGGATCAACGCGCTGATGATGACCTGCGGGCATTACGACGGATCGGGCGATTTCGCCTATCGCGTCGGCCTGCCGGGCAAAAGCGGCGTCGGCGGCGGCATCCTGATGATTGCCCCCGGCAAGGCATCGGTCGCGGTCTGGTCGCCGGGTCTGAACCATTACGGCAACTCCAAGGCCGGAACAGAGGCCGCGCACCGGCTGGCCAATTTCACCGGCTGGTCGGTCTTTGGCGGTTAGCCAGCTTGCACTTGCGGCCAAGGCGCCTAATGTCGGGCGCATCCCTGCAAGAGGCCCGAAATGACCCAGTTCCGTAAATCCGCCGCCCTGTCCCGTATCCAGCCCGCGGCGACCATTGCCATAACGCAAACCGCCCGCGATCTGCGCAGCAAGGGCCACGACATCATATCGCTCTCCATCGGTGAGCCGGATTTTGACACGCCGGATCACGTCAAGACCGCCGCCGCCGAGGCTGTGGCGAATGGCGCAACCAAATACCCCCCCATCCCCGGCATTCCCGAGTTGCGGCAGGCCATCGCCGATAAGTTCGCCCGCGAAAACGGGCTGGATTACGCGCCGTCACAAACCATCGTCTGCACCGGGGGAAAACAGGTGATCGCCAACGCCCTCTTGGCCACGCTGGACGCGGGCGACGAGGTGATCATTCCCGCCCCTTACTGGGTCAGCTATACCCAGATGGTTGCCATGACCGGCGCTGTCCCTGTTGAAGTGCCGACAACACCCGAGGATGGCTTTATCCTGACGCCCGCCGCGCTGGAGGCGGCGATCACGCCCAAGACGCGCTGGCTGATTCTCAACTCTCCTTCCAATCCGACCGGGGCCGTCTATTCCGCTGCCGACCTGCGCGCGCTGGCCGACGTGTTGGAGCGGCATCCCCATGTCTGGATATTATCGGACGACATGTATGAACATTTGATTTACGGCGACACGGAATTTGCCACCATGGCCGCCGCCGCCCCGGCGATGAAGGACCGCACATTGACCATGAATGGCGTGTCCAAAGCCTATGCGATGACCGGCTGGCGCATCGGATATGCCGCCGGGCCGCAGCCGCTGATTGACGCGATGATCCTGGCCCAGGGCCAGCTGACCAGCGGCGCCGCGCAGCCCAGCCAATGGGCGGCCCTGGCCGCGCTGACCGGCCCGCAGGAGGCGCTGGAATCGCAGCGCGCCGCATTCCGTCAGCGCCGCGATCTGGTGGTGGCGCGGCTGAACGCCATCCCCGGCATGGACTGCCCCACCCCGCCCGGCGCCTTTTACGTGTTCCCGTCCTGCGCGGCCTTTCTGGGCCGCACCACGCCAAACGGCAAACGCATCGACACGGACGAGGATTTCTGCATCGCCCTGATGGAGGAAGGCGGCGTTGCATGCGTTCATGGCGCCGCCTTCGGGCAAAGCCCGTTCTTCCGTCTCAGCTATGCCGCGTCCGAGGCGCAACTGACCGAAGCGATGGACCGGATCGAAACCTTCTGCCGTGCGTTGACCTGATGAACCCTGAAATCAACATGACCTGACAGAAGGAAATAAATCATGAATCTCAAAGACAAAGTCTGCATCATCACCGGCGGCGCCAGCGGCATCGGCTATGGCATCGCCGAACGCTATATCGCCGACGGCGCCAAGGTCGTCATCGCCGATCTGCGCATGGACGCGGCGCAGGATGCCGCGGACAAACTGACCGAAAAAGGCCCCGGCACCGCAATGGCCGTGGAAATGGACGTCACGGACGAGCAGATGGTCGAGGATGGCGTGCAAAAGGTGATCGACGCGTGGGACCGCATCGACGTGCTGGTGTCCAACGCCGGCGTTCAGATCGTGCATAAAGTCGTGGATTTCCCGTTTGAGGAGTGGAAAAAGATGCTGTCGATCCATCTGGACGGCGCGTTTCTTACCTCCAAGGCCGTCCTGAAACACATGAACAAGGCCGGCAGCGGCGCGATCATCTTTATGGGGTCGGTCCATTCCAAGGAGGCATCGCCGCTGAAATCGGCCTATGTCACGGCCAAGCACGGCCTTCTGGGGCTGGCGCGCGTCATCTCGAAAGAGGGCGCAAAAAACGGCGTGCGCGCCAACGTGATCTGCCCCGGTTTCGTCAAAACCCCGCTGGTGGAAAAGCAGATTCCCGAGCAGGCCCGCGATCTGGGCATCTCCGAGGAAGAGGTGGTGAACAAGGTCATGCTGGGCAACACCGTCGATCAGGAATTCACCACGATCGAGGATGTCGCCGAGGTCGCGCATGTCTTTGCCGCCTTCCCGACCAACGCGCTGACGGGCCAGTCGCTGGTCGTCAGCCATGGCTGGTACATGAACTGACCGCGAACAGATCGCTCGCAAACCCGAGGGGTGCAGGCCGCGCAGGCCCGCACCCTTTTTGATGGGGCAGGTATCGGAAACTGGATGCGCCGCAGCGCACACGACATTTACAGTTGAATGATCGGGAAAGCTTCGCAATAGTGCGCAGTAATTATGCCGCGCAGTGATATTTTATTACTGCGCGGCGCAGATCCCGCCCGAAGCACTCAACCCCTGCCAAAACGGAGCGTCTTTGCCTGCGAAAAACAGAACCGTGTCTTTTGCACCTGCCAGCCCACCTGCAGGCCGCCCGGCAGACCGGACATACCCGCCACGCAACCGTTTCAGGCATATGAATTCGCACCACGAAAATAAAGGATGACACCTTGAACGTAATTGATGAACGGCTTCAGCCAATTCTGAACACCGTGCTGCACCGCAACGCGGGCGAGCCTGAATTTCATCAGGCCGCGCGCGAGGTGCTGGAAAGCCTTGGCCGTGTGGTGTCAAAACATGCCGAATATTCCGAAGATGCCCTGATCGAACGCATCTGCGAGCCGGAGCGTCAGATCATCTTTCGCGTGCCATGGATCGACGACCAGAATCAGGTGCGCATCAACCGCGGCTTTCGCGTGCAGTTCAACTCGGCGCTGGGTCCCTACAAGGGCGGCATCCGGTTTCACCCGTCCGTCAATGTCGGCATCATCAAGTTTCTGGGGTTCGAGCAGACGTTCAAGAACGCGCTGACCGGCATGCCCATCGGCGGCGGCAAGGGCGGATCCGACTTTGACCCCAAGGGGCGCTCGGACCGCGAAGTCATGCGGTTCTGCCAGTCCTTCATGGTCGAATTGCACCGCCATATCGGCGAATATGTCGATGTGCCGGCGGGCGATATCGGCGTCGGCGCGCGCGAGATCGGCTATATGTTCGGCATGTATAAGCGGCTGAACAACCGCTACGAGGCCGGTGTTCTGACCGGCAAGGGGCTGTCCTACGGCGGATCGCGCGCCCGCAAGGAGGCGACAGGATTCGGCACGGTCTATTTCGTGCGCTCCATGCTGGAGCGGCACGGCACCGATTTTGACGGCAAGCGCTGCGTCGTATCGGGGTCGGGCAACGTGGCGATCTATGCGATGGAGAAGGTCCGCGCCTTTGGCGGCAAGGTCGTCGCATGCTCGGATTCGGGCGGCTATATCGTGGATGAAAACGGGATTGATCTGGACCTTGTCAAACAGATCAAAGAGGTCGCGCGCGGCCGCATTTCCGAATATGTTGCCATGCGCGGCAACGGCTGCCATTTCGTCGAAGGCGGCTCTATCTGGGATGTCCCTTGCGACATCGCGCTGCCCTGCGCCACCCAGAACGAGCTGAACGAGGCGGATGCAAAATCGCTGGTGAAAAACGGTGTGATGGCCGTGGCCGAGGGCGCAAACATGCCCTGCACGCCCACGGCGGTGCAGCTGTTCCGCGAGGCCAAGGTACTGTTTGCGCCCGGCAAGGCGGCAAATGCCGGCGGCGTGGCCACATCGGCGCTGGAGATGCAGCAAAACGCCAGCCGCGACAGCTGGAGTTTTCAGAAAACCGAGGAACGTCTGGCCGAAATCATGGACGGCATTCACCGCGCCTGCGATGAGACCGCCGATGAGTACGGCGTGCCGGGCGATTATGTGACGGGCGCCAATATCGCCGGATTTATCCGCGTGGCCGAAGCGATCCGTGCGCTTGGCGTGATCTGAGCCTGCGCGCCAATCCGCATCCGGCGCGCCAAAACGGCGTGCCGGAACGCCCGCTACCCGGCGCAGGATCGCGGGAATTGCACCTTCGCGGGTAAAAAGGCACAACAGACGTGTTATTCTATGCCGCGCCCTAGATAGTAGGGTGCTGCTGATCTTGCACGGAAGCCGCCCCAATGAAAGCGTTTCGCCAACTCGCATTGTCGCTCGTGGTTCTTGCCGTGGGTGTTTTCGTGTGGATCGCCTATGTCCCGGCGGCGCAGCCATTTCTGGACCGGCTGGGTTTGCTGGACCTGCTGGGGATCGAAGCCGCCGCGCCAGAGGACGACAGCCCCGGCGGATGGGGCGGCGGCGGCGCGGCGCAGGTGATCACCGCGACGGTTGGCCAGCAGACGCTGGCAGACCGCATAACGGCCATTGGCGATGGCCGCGCGCTTCGCTCGGTCGACATACGCTCGAACGCGGTTGGCACGATCACGGAAATGAACATCAGCAATGGCAGTTTCGTCGCCCAAGGCACCGTTCTGGTCCGGCTGGAGGATGAGGCCGAAAAGATCGCGCTGGAAAAGGCGCAGATCCAGCTTGAAAACGCCCGCGCCGATGCCGAACGCGCCCGGCGGCTGGAGGCAACCGGCGCGGTCGCCGAAGTGCGCCTGCGCGAATTCGAGCTGGCATTGCGCAGTGCCGAGCTGGCCGTGCGGCAGGCCGAATTCGATCTGTCCCAGCGTCATATCGCGGCGCCCCTGTCCGGCTGGACCGGGATTATCGACCTTGAGGTAGGCGACCGCGTGAATGCGCAGGATCTGCTGGTCACGCTGACGGACCGCTCCGAAATCCTGATTGATTTTCGCGTGCCGGAACGTGTGACCGGCAAAATCGCCACCGGCCAGCGCATCGACGTGACGCTGCTGGGCGCAGGTGCCGCGCCGCTGACCGGTGAAATCAGCGCGATTGATGCGGTGGTCGACCGTGCCAGCCGCACCCTGCTGGTGCAGGGGCGCGTTCCCAACGAAGGCGACGTTCTGCGCGCCGGAATGGCGTTTTCCGTCAGCCTCAGCTTTCCGGGGGAAAGGCTGCTGTCGGTCGCGCCGCTGGCGGTGCAATGGTCCAGCGGCGGCCCGTTCGTCTGGGCCGTGCGCGACGGCAAGGTGCGCCAGGTGCCGGTGTCGATCGAGCAACGCGAAAGCGATGCGGTGCTGGTGAAATCGCAGGATCTCAGGCCCGGCGATACGATTGTTACCGAAGGCGTCCAGACACTGCGCGACGGCGCAGAGGTGCGGGTGATATCAGGCGCCGGGGCGATTTCGGGCCTTGGCGACACCGATGCCAAGGCCGCGCTGTGAGCGCGCCCGCCGCCCCCGGCACCGCGCTGTTCGTGCGGCGGCCCATTCTGGCGTTTGTGTTGAACGCGCTGATTATCCTGGCCGGTATTGCCGCCCTCTTTGGCGCTGAAATCCGCGAATTGCCGAATGTGGACCGGCCCGTGGTCACGATCACCACACGGTTTTCCGGCGCCTCGCCTGAATCGGTCGATCAGGAACTGACCGGCCGGATCGAGGGCGCCGTTGGCCGGGTGACGGGGGTGCGCAGCATTTCGTCAAACTCCCGCTTTGGCCGCAGCCGGGTCACGGTGGAATTCAACGACAATGTCGATATCGACGTCGCCGCAACCGATGTGCGCGATGCCGTGGCGCGCATTGTCAACGATCTGCCCGAAGACGCCGACCAGCCCGAAATCGTCAAGGCGGATGCGAATGCCCAGCCGGTCATGCGCATCGCGGTGACATCCGCCGCGCGGTCGCCGCAGGAATTGACGGCCATTGTGCAGGACCGGGTCGAGGACCGGCTGATTTCTGTCGACGGCGTTGCCGATTTGCAGATCTACGGCGACCGCGAGCCGATCTTTCGCATTGATATCAACCAGCTGGAGCTGGCAAGCCGGGGGCTGACCCTGGGCGATGTGCAGCGCACGCTGTCGGATGTCGCGCTGGATACGCCGGCCGGTGATCTGGCGGGCGCGCGCCAGTCCATCAACGTGCGCACCACCGCCAGCGTGGTCACGCCCGAGGCGTTCGAGGCGCTGGAGATCAAGCCGAACGTCACAATCGGCGATATCGCCAGGGTCACGCTGGGCCCCGCACCGGGCGAGACGATCCTGCGCGCCAATGGCCGCGAAGGGGTGGGAATGGGCGTGATCCGGCAGGCCACGTCAAACACGCTGGAGATATCGACCAACGTGCGCGCCGTGGTGACGGAACTGAACGAAACCCTGCCCGAGGATGTCAGCGTCTTCGTGACCTCCGATGATGCGACATTCATCTCCGGCTCGATCGAGGAGGTGTTGAAAACGCTGGCTTTTGCCATCGCCATCGTGGTCGCCATCATCTTTTTGTTCCTGCGCGACATTCGCGCGACGCTGATCCCGGCGCTGACACTGCCGGTGGCGCTGATCGGCACGCTGGCGGCGATCTATCTGGTCGGGTTTTCGATCAATATCCTGACGCTGCTGGCCTTGGTGCTGGCCACCGGCATGGTGGTGGATGACGCCATTGTCGTGCTGGAAAACATCGTGCGGCAGCGTGGTCTGGGCATGGGGCCGCGCGCCGCCGCTGTGCATGGCACGTCGCAGGTATTCTTTGCCGTTGTCACCACCACGGCGACGCTGGCGGCGGTGTTCGTGCCGCTGTCCTTTCTGCCGGGTCAGGCGGGCGGGCTGTTCCGCGAATTTGGCTTTACGCTGGCGATGGCCGTGCTGCTGTCGTCCATTGTCGCGCTCAGCCTTTGCCCGGTCCTGGCCAGTCGGCTGCTGACCAAACCGCCGAAAAAGGATGCGCGCGGCCCGATGATCTGGCTGGGCAACAGGCTGATGCGTCTGTATGAGGCGACGCTGCGCGCAGCATTGGCAATGCCGTTTGTCATTGTTCTGATTGCCCTTTTCGTGGCGGCAACGGCGGCGATGATGGCAGGCGGCATCCGGCAGGAACTGACCCCCGCCGAGGACCGCGCCGTGGCCCTGCTCAGCATCACGGCCCCGCAGGGCGTGTCGCTGGAATACACCCAGTCCAAGATGCTGGAGATCGAGGATATCGTCGCCCCCATGCTGGAGCGGGGCGAGATGACCAACATTTTCGCTTTCAGCGGCTTTGCCGCCGACAATCGCGGTTTCATGGTGTTCACCCTGGCAAACTGGGAGGATCGCACCCGCAGCCAGCAGGATATCGTGACCGAAATCAACACCAAGCTGGGCGACGTCATCGGCGTGCGCGCCTTTGCGATCCAGCCCAATTCGCTGGGCATCCGGGGCGCCGGACGCGGGCTGGCCTTTGCCATCACCGGCAGCAGTTACGATCAGCTGTCGCAGGTGGCCGAACAGATGGTCGACCGCCTGCGCGAGATCCCCGGCATGGGCAAGGTGCAACTGGAATACGAACGCACCCAGCCGCAGCTGTTCGTGCAGATCGACCGCCGGCTGGCCGCCGATCTGGGCATCGACATCACCGGGCTGGGCCAGGCGTTGCAGGCCGTTCTGGACGGTCGCAAGGTGGCGTCGGTGTTTGTCGAAGACAAAAGCTTCGAGGTGCAGATGCTGTCCACCTCGGACCCGATTGATGATCCGGGCGATCTGGAAAACGTATTCGTTCAGGCGGGCAACGGCATGATGGTGCCGCTGGCCAGCTTTGTCACGCTGGAGGAACGCGCGGTTGCGCCCGAACTGGACCGCGAGGGGCAAAACCGCTCGGTCGAGCTGACGGCAGGGCTGACGCCCGAATTGTCGCTGGGCGATGCGCTGGCGCGGGTCATCGAAATTGGCGATGATATTCTGGCCGATGAAAACCGCATCGTCCCACTGGCCGAGGCGGCGACGCTGGACCAGACCAATGCGGGCATGTTCGTCACGTTCGGCTTTGCGATCCTGATCGTGTTTCTGGTGCTATCGGCCCAGTTCGAAAGTTTCATTTCCGCCGTGGTGGTGATGGCGACCGTGCCGCTGGGTCTTGCCTGCGCGATATTTGCGCTGCTGCTGACCGGGCAGAGCCTGAATGTCTATAGCCAGATCGGGCTGGTGATGGTGATCGGCATCATGGCCAAGAATGGCATCCTGATCGTCGAATTTGCCAATCAGCTGCGCGATAGCGGATCGAACGTGCGTGACGCGATCTTTGACGCCTCCACCATCCGGCTGCGCCCGGTGATGATGACGCTGACCTCGACCGTTTTGGGCGGTGTGCCCTTGGTGCTGTCCTCGGGCGCGGGCGCCGAGGCGCGCGAGGCGCTGGGATGGGTCATCGTGGGCGGGCTGGGACTGGCCACGCTGTCAACGCTGTATCTGACGCCGGTGGCCTATCTGCTGCTGGCCCGCTTCACCACGCCCAAGGCGAAGGAAGAGGCACGGCTGCAACAGGAATTGCAGGACGCAAGGGCGCAGGCCACTCAGCAGCGCGCCACCCCCGCATGAAAAACGGGCGCATCCCGCAGGATACGCCCGTTTCACTATCTCAAATTCGTCTGCAATCCCGAAAACCGGAATTTATGCCAGAACGATATTCGTCGCGCTTTCGCGACCGTCGCGGCCGGCTTCGATGTCAAAAGTCACTTTTTGATCATCATTCAGCCCGGTCAGGCCAGCCTGCTCAACAGCTGAGATGTGTACAAATACATCCTTGCCGCCGCCGTCGGGCGCGATAAAGCCGAAGCCTTTAGTTGTGTTGAACCATTTGACGGTGCCAGTAGCCATCGCCATTCTCCTTCGTAAAAACTGCCTGCAGGATGCAGCAGATCGGCCAGGTCAGTGCAAGATCGAAAAACTGAACCGAAAGGAGCAGTGATGCCGATAAAGGTAACGTCGCAGGGAACAGATGGTCCTTGCCTGCCACAGATACAAGGGGGGGCGGCTGCGTTACTTTACCTTCTTGCCTGCAATGGACAGCGCAGGCTTGCCCGCCAGCGAATTTGCCGTGGCCGCCACTTTGGGCTTTTCCTGCTTTGGCTTTTTCGTTTCCTTGTTTCCGCGATTGCTGTTGTTGCCCTTGGCCATTTTATGTCCTTTGCGACGCGCAGCGATCCGGTGCCATGTCGGCACCGGTGGTCTGCTGCTGTTCAGTATACACCTTTGCGCGGCGCCGCGCGGGAAAAAAGCAGCGGCCGCCTTCGCGCTTCAGCGCGATGCAGCCTATAGCGGCCAGACAATCAGCAACAACGGCATGGACACGGCCACAACCAGCAGCTCGACCAGCAGGCCCAGCCGCCAGTAATCGCTGAATCGGAACCCGCCGGGGCCAAGGATCAGCGTATTGTTCTGGTGCCCGATCGGCGTCAGAAACGCGCAGGATGCGCCAATGGCGACCGCCATCAGGAAGCTGTCGGGATTGACGTCCAGCGTGGCCGCAATGCCCAGCGCGATAGGGCATAAAATGGCGGCGGTGGCAGCGTTGTTCATCACGTCCGACAGGAACATGGTGGTGATCAGAACCACGGCCAGCGCGGCGACGGGATTGCCTTGCGCGATGGTTTCAACCAGAAACCGGGCCAGCAGATCGGCGGCCCCGGTGGTCAGCATCGCGCCCGCCACCGGGATCAGCGCCGCCAGCAGCACGATCACCGGCCAGTCAATCGCCGTGTAGATCTTGCGCAGCGGCACCGTGCGCAGCAGCATCGACGCCAGAACGCCCAGCGCAAAGCCGACGGGCGCAGGCAGCAGGCCCAGCGTGACAATGGCAATCGCGCCCAGCATGATCGCGCCGGCGATGATCGCCATCCGCTTGTCCGGGATGCGCAATTCACGCTCACCCAGCGGCACACAGCCGGTTTCCTTGATGAATTCGGCCAGCGCCTCGCCGGGGCCTTGCGTCAGCAGCAGATCGCCGGACCTGAGTTTCAGCTGCCGCAGCCGCGCCTGCGGCGGGCGCCCCTCGCGCGAGACGGCCAGCAGGTTGATCCCGTAGCGGGTGCGCAGCAACATGTCACTGGCCGAGCGCCCGACGATGGTTGATCCGGGCAGCACCGCCAGTTCGCGCAGCACGATATCATCTTCGGTCTCTGCGGTGTCCTTGGCGCCGTCATCGTCGCCCTCCTCCTGCACGGCCTGGGCGACCTCTGCGGTTTTTTGCGCGGCGTCTTCGGCTGTGTCATCGCCGCTGTGCGACTGTGCCTTTTCCTCCTCCAGCTTGATGTCGAAGACAGACAGCGCCTCGGCCAGCGCGTCCACCTCGGCCTGAAGCACCAGAATATCGCCCGCCATGATGCGCCGCCCGCCATGCGGTGCGGTGATCGCCACCTCGTTGCGGATCATGCCGACAACCTGCGCGCCGGTATCGACGATTTCCGCCTCGAAACCGCGCAACGTCAGACCCACGGCCTTGCCCTCGTCCGGGACGCGCACTTCGGTCAGGTAGGCGCCGGTGGCAAACTCATTGCCGGCCGCCGATTTGCGCGCCGGTACAAACCGCCAGCCGATCACGGCGATAAAGATCACGCCAAGCACCGCAACCGCCACCCCCACGGGGGCAAAATCGAACATGGCGAACTGGCCCAGCCCGGCCTCCTGCCGGAAGCCCGACACGATCAGGTTCGGCGGCGTTCCGACCAGCGTGGTCATGCCGCCCAGAATGGTGCCGAACGCCAGCGGCATCAGCACCTGCCCCGGCGTCAGCTCCAGCCGCGCCGACAGTTGCACCGCAATCGGCATCAGCAGCGCCATCGCGCCGACGTTGTTCATGAATCCCGACAGCGCCGCACCCAGCCCGATCAGCGCCAGCATGGTAATCGTGCGCCCGGCCTCGCGCGGCAGGATGCTGCGCGCCAGCCAATCCACCGCGCCAGTATTGCGCAAGCCTTGGCTCAGCACCAGAACGCATGCCACTGTGATCACCGCCGGATGCCCGAACCCGGCAAATGCGGCGTCCGCAGGCACGACGCCGGCAATGACGCAGGCCATCAATGCCGCCAGCGCCACCACGTCATGGCGAAACCGCCCCCACAGGAACAGGCCCATCATGGCGACGAGGATAGAGAAAATCAGGATATGCGGCGTGGTCAATGAAGCGGCTTTCTGTTGTGCCATCGGGTCAGGGCAAGGGTTCAGCGCGCGCCCGGCGTCAAGGCGCGCCGCCCATCCTGAGCAGGTCGCAGCGCAAGAGGGAATGGGCAAATGAGGCCGAGCGCGGAAATCGGCACATGCGCGTGCCGGTGGCATCCGGCAGTGCAGCGGTGTAAAGGCATGTCATGCGTATACTCAATCTCTTCGGCGTCATGATTTTTCCCCTTCTGGTGGGTTTGCTGCTGTTTGCCGCATCGCTGACGCCCTCGCTTATTCCGCGCGAATGGCCGGCGCAGGGCGCGCTGGGCGGTCTGGTCATGGCGCTGGGGTATCTGATCGGGCGGCTGGCCATGGGGCTGTGGTGGGCGATGGGGCTGCCCGCGCTTGCGGGGCGGCTTCGGCGTGTTCTGCTGACGCTGCTGGGCATACCCGTGCTGATCCTTGTCGGCTATTGTCTGGCGCGGGCCAATGACTGGCAGAACAGCATTCGGTCGCGCATGGGGATGGATCTGCTCGACAGCAGCCATACGGTGCGGATGGTCCTGCTGGCGCTAGGGGTGTTTGCAGTCCTGTTCGTGGCCGGTTTCCTGATTCGCATCGCGTTCAACTATTTGCGGCGGCGCCTGCACGGCTTCATGCCTGCCCGCACTGCCGATATCGCCGGATTTCTGCTGACCGGCATCCTATTGTTCATCGCCACGCGCGACGGCGTGCTGGACAGGGCTATCGCAAATCTGGACGAATCCGTCACCATCGCTCAGGAGCTGTTTGATACCGCCCCCCCTGCCCCCAAGATCGCCGGTATCGCCGGCGGCGCGGGATCTCTGATCGACTGGGACGCAATGGGCAATCCGGGGCGCGATTACGTTACTTCGGGGCCGGATGCGGCGGCGATTGCGCAATTCACCGGGCGCGAGGCACAGCGCCCCATCCGCGTTTATGCCGGGCTGGCGCAGGCGGGCACCCCGCAAGAGCGCGCCGATGTCGCGCTGGCCGAATTGCGGCGCTTGGGCGGGTTTGACCGCAAGGTGCTGATCGTCGCCATGCCCACCGGCACCGGCTGGCTGGATCCGGGCGCAATGGATACGGTCGAATACATGCATGGCGGCGACGTCGCCACCATCGCGGTGCAGTATTCCTATCTGCAATCGCCGCTTGCGTTGATGCTTGAGACACGCTCGGGGCTGGATCAGGCGGTTGCCCTGATCAAGACGGTGCATGGCTATTGGAAAACCCTGCCCAAATCATCGCGGCCACGGCTGTATATCCACGGCCTCAGCCTTGGGGCGTGGTCGTCAATGTATGGCACCGGGCTGTTTCCGCTGCTGGACGATCCGATCAACGGCGCGCTTTGGGCCGGCCCGCCCTTCCCGTCGGCCCGCTGGAAGAGCGTCTACACCGAAAAAGAGCCGGGCAGCCCCTATGTGCGGCCCACCATCGGGGACGGCCGGATCGTGCGCTTTGCGTCCCATACCGACGATGCGGGCGGGCCCGAGGGCTGGGGCGATGTGCGGCTGGTGTACCTGCAATATTCCAGCGATCCGATTGTATTTTACGAACCGGCATCGTTTTTCCGCGCCCCCGAATGGATGCGCGAGCCTGCCGCCGCCGATGTATCGCCGCATATGAAATTCGTGCCGGTCGTGACGCAGTTCCAGCTGGCCGTCGATATGGCGCTGGCAAATACGGCGCCGTCGGGCCACGGCCACGCCTATTACGGTCCCGATTACGTGCGTCCATGGGTTGCCGTGACCGACCCGGAAAACTGGACCGAAGCCGACAGCGCGCGGCTGGCCGCCCATTGCGACGGCGGCTTCAAGGCCGGGTGCGGACAGTGAAAACGCTCGCCCTGGTTCTGGGGGCCGGCGGCGCGCGCGGCATTGCGCATATTCATGCGCTGAAGGCGTTTGATGATCTGGGCCTGAAACCATCGATGATTTCCGGCACCTCGATCGGCGCGCTGATCGGCGCCGCCTATGCCGCTGGCATGTCAGGGGCCGATATCCAGACCTATGTGCAGGACAGTTTCAACGACCGCGCGCGCCTGATCACGCAGGCGCTGAAGGTGCGACCCAGCAGCGTCAAAAGCTTTTTCGCCGATGGCGGCCTGCGCTTGGGTGAATTCAACCTTGAGACGGTTTTGTCGGTCTTCCTGCCCCCCGTCATCCCGGCCACATTCGAGGAGCTGCAAATCCCGTTTCATGCGGTTGCAACGGATTTCTACGCTGAGAAAAGCACGGTTTTCTCGGCCGGACCGCTCCACCGTCCTCTGGCGGCCTCCGCCGCCATCCCGGCGGTGTTTCTGCCGGTCAGGATAGGCGATGCCTATTACATCGACGGCAGTGCCACCAACCCCTGCCCGCTGGACACGGTGCAGCGCCGCGCCGATGAGGTGATCGCCATCGACGTGTCGGGCGGCACCAAGGACGGCGTGCTGACGCGGCCCACCAAGATGGATGTGATCTATGCCTCCAGCCAGATGATGCAGCAGTCCATCGTGGCATTGTCGGCGCGCGAATTTCCCCGCACCGCACTGATCCGGCCCTCTGTCGGCACCTACCGCGCGCTTGATTTTCTGAAAGTGTCCGACATTCTTGAGGAAACGGCGGATCTGCGCGATGAGGTCAAGACAGCAATCGACAGATTGCTGACCCGCCCGCCGGGATAAGCCGCCGGATTATCCCGCTTTTTCACTTAATCTGCGACATTCCGGCCCCAGCCCGCTTTTCGATGTCGGTTTCACTTGAGCCACGGGGCAAACTTGCCCAAAAAGGGACCGGCAAGCACATCAGGAGTTCGCGTGTCCCTCTTCCTTGTTGCACTTTTGCCGTTTCTCGGGGCGCTTTTGCCCGGCCTGATGAATTCCGCCGGCCGTCAGGCCTGCGCCGGGGTGACGGGGGCGGTGACGCTGACCGCGCTGATCGGGCTTTTAACCAACGCGCCCGCCGTCTTTGCCGGGCAGGTCGTCACCGCGCGGCTGGATTGGCTGCCCAGCATCGGCATGAACGTGAACCTGATGCTGGACCCGCTGGGATTCTTCTTTGCCTGTCTCATCCTGGGCATCGGCCTTCTGATCATCGCCTATGCGCGGTTCTACCTGTCGCGCGACGATCACATGGGCGAATTTTTCACCTACCTTCTGCTGTTCCAGGGCGCGATGGTCGGCATCGTTCTGAGCGACAACATACTGGTTCTGCTCATTTTCTGGGAGCTGACATCGCTGTCCTCCTTCCTGCTGATCGGCTACTGGAAACACCTGCCCGAAGGGCGGCAAGGCGCGCGCATGGCGCTGACCGTGACCGGCATGGGCGGGCTGGCCCTGATCGGGGGGATGCTGATCCTGGGCCAGATCGCGGGCAGCTATGACCTGAGCGTTCTTCTGGAGCGGCGCGACATCATTCAGGCGTCGCCGCTCTATGTTCCGGCGCTGCTGCTGATCCTCTTGGGCTGCTTCACCAAATCGGCGCAATTCCCGTTCCATTTCTGGCTGCCGCATGCCATGGCGGCCCCCACCCCGGTCAGTGCCTATCTGCACTCGGCCACCATGGTGAAGGCCGGGATTTTCCTGATGGCGCGTCTGTGGCCGGTCCTGTCGGGCACGCCCGAATGGTTCGTGATCGTCACCGGCGCGGGGCTGATTACCATGGTGCTGGGCGCCGTGATTGCACTGTTCAAGCATGACCTGAAGGCGCTGCTGGCCTTCTCGACCGTCAGCCATCTGGGCCTGATTACCATGCTGCTGGGCACAGGCACGCCGTTCGGCGTGCTGGCGGCGATGTTTCATATCCTGAACCACGCCACGTTCAAGGCGGCGCTGTTCATGTCGGCGGGCATCATCGACCACGCGGTGCATACCCGCGACATCCGGCGCCTTGGCGGGCTGCGCCGGCTGATGCCGATCACCTTTGTAATTGCAACGCTGGGCGCGCTCTCGATGGCAGGTGTTCCGCTGCTGAATGGCTTCCTGAGCAAGGAAATGATGCTGGAGCAGTCGCTCAAGACCGTGCTTTTCGGGCAGCCTTGGCTTGTGCCGGTGCTGGTGCTGGTCGGCTCGCTGTTTTCGGCGGCCTACAGCTTCCGCCTGATCGCGCACACGTTCCTTGGCCCCGTGCGCAAGGATTATCCCGACACGCCGCATGATCCCGGCCCCGGCCTGTGGCTGCCGCCTGCCCTGCTGATCGTGCCGGTCGTGGCCATCGGCGTGGCGCCGTTTCTGGCCGAGCCATTCGTCAAGCTGGTCACGCAGGCCGTTCTGGGCAGCACCGCAGACACCCCCTATGCCCATTTCAAGATCTGGCACGGGTTGGTGCCTGCCCTCTGGATGTCGGTCATTGCCACGGTCGGCGCGCTGGCGCTGCTGGCGCTGCACCGCCCGGCGCAGCGGCTGTGGGATGCCACGCCCCGCCCCGAGGCCAAAGCGATTTTCGACCACATCATCGCCGCCGCCCTGCGCGCCGCGCGCGGCATCATCCAACCGCTGCATGATGGCGCCTTTACCCGCTACGGCGCGATCATGGCGGCAACGGTGGTCGCCGCCGGCGCGCATGCGTGGTTTACCGGCAGCGTGGCGCCGGCCGATTATACCATGTTGCCGCTGGGGCCGATTTCCGTCGCAGCGTGGCTGATGCTGGTGGCCGCAACCCTGTCGCTGGTGCTGCTGCACCGCAACCGCCTGCTGTCGCTGATCCTGCTGGGCATCGTCGGCCTGATCGTATCGGTCGGCTTCGTCTATTTCAGCGCGCCGGATCTGGCGCTGACGCAATTCACGGTTGAGGTTGTCACGACCATTCTGATGCTGCTGGCGCTGAATTTCCTGCCCAATACCACCCCGAAGGAAAGCACGATCCTGCGCCGCACCCGCGATGCCGCCGTCGCCGTTGCGGGCGGGCTGGGGGCGATGGGAATCGCGTATTACTATCTGCTGCGCGATCCGGTGGCCGAGTCCATTTCGGCCTTTCATCTGGCCAATTCGTACAAGGGCGGCGGCGGCACCAACGTCGTGAACGTCATCCTTGTCGATTTTCGTGGCTTTGACACGTTTGGCGAAATCATCGTCCTGGGCATCGCCGCCCTGCTGATCTACGCCTTGACCGAGGCGCTGCTGGACGGCCCGGTGCGCGCGCGTCTGCTAAACCGCAAACCCGACCAGCCGCGCGGCGGCGACGTGCACCCGCTGATGATGGTGGTGCTGACCCGCGTGATCATGCCGGTGGTGCTGATGGTCGGCTTCTACATCTTCCTGCGTGGCCATAACGAGCCGGGCGGCGGCTTTATCGCCGGGCTGATCGTGTCGATCGGCGTGGTCATGCAATACATGGCCAGCGGCTTCAGCTGGACATCGGCGCGGCTGCGCTACCCCTATCACGGCGTGATCGGCGCGGGGGTTCTGATCGCCGGGCTGACCGGCATGGGATCGTGGTTCTTTGCCAAGCCGTTCCTGACCTCGGATTTCGCCTATGTGCGTATTCCGCCCTTCGAGAAGTTCGAGCTGGCCACCGCCGCCCTGTTCGATCTGGGCGTGTTCCTCGCCGTCGTCGGCGCCGTCATGCTGTCGCTGGAGAGCTTCTCGCGCCTTGCGCGCCGCGCCCATGTGCCCGACAGCGAACATCCCATGGACATCGACCCGACGCGCGAAAACCTCAACACCGCAAAGGAGGTCTGAGATGGAGCTGCTTGTCGCATCCGCCATCGGCATCCTGACCGCTGCCGGCCTTTACCTTGTTCAGCGCCTGCGCACGTTTCCGGTGATTATCGGCGTGTCGCTGCTGACCTATGCGGTCAACGTATTCCTTTTTGCCTCGGGCCGTTTGACCATCGGCGCGCCGCCGATCCTGAGCGATGCGCAAACCTATACCGACCCGTTGCCGCAGGCGCTGGTTTTGACGGCCATCGTAATTTCGTTCGGCATGACGGCAGTGGTGGTGATGATCGCGCTGGGCGCCTATCTGGGCGCGGATGACGACCATGTGAACGACCCCGCGGAGAGCGGCGACACAGATCCGGAGGCCGCGAAATGATGCACTGGATCATTCTGCCCGTCATCCTGCCAGCGGTTCTGGCACCTTTCATCGTGCTGGCGGCCCGCTATCACATCGGGATCCAGCGCGTTTTGTCGGTGGCGGGTGTTCTGGCGCTGGTGGCCATCACGGCGGGGCTGGCGATGCAGGCATCGGACGGCACGGTGACGCTGTATCAGTTGGGCGACTGGGCGGCGCCCTTCGGCATCGTGCTGGTGGCGGACCGGCTGTCGACAATGATGGCGCTGCTGACCGCGATCCTTGGCCTGTGCGTCCTGCTTTATTCTATAGGATCGAAATGGGACGCGCGCGGGCGCCATTTTCACGCGCTGTTCCAGTTTCAGATGATGGGCCTGATGGGCGCGTTTCTGACCGGGGATCTGTTCAACCTGTTCGTGTTCTTCGAGGTGCTTCTGATCGCCTCCTACGGGCTGATGATCCACTCGGGCGGGCATGTGCGGCTGCGCGCGGGCGTGCAATATGTGCTGTATAACCTTCTGGGGTCGACGCTGTTTTTGTTCGCGCTCGGCGCGCTATATGCGGAAACCGGCACGCTGAACATGGCCGATCTGGCAGGCCGCGTGGCACTGATCGATGCGGGCGGCAGCGTCGGCATCCGCGTGGCGGCAGTGCTGCTGCTGCTGGTTTTCGCCATCAAGGCGGCGGTCGTCCCGCTGCATTTCTGGCTGCCCTCCAGCTACGCCGAGGCGCCCGGCCCGGTTGCCGCCCTCTTTGCCATCATGACCAAGGTGGGCGCCTATGCCATCATCCGCGTCTATACGCTGATCTTTCCGCCGGATCTGGAGGTGACGGCGGGCCTGCACAGCCTGTGGCTGGCCCCCGCCGCCCTCATCTCGATCGCGGTCGGCATGATCGGCGTGCTGGCCGCGCGGCGGCTGGACAGGCTGGTGGCCTTCGCGGTCATCGGGTCCATGGGCATGGTGATGATCGCCATCGCGTTGTTCACGCAGGCCGGCATTGCCGCCGCGCTCTATTACATCCCGCATTCCACGCTGGCGGCGGCGGTCCTGTTCCTGACCGCCGATCTGGTCCGCAGCGGGCGCGCGCATCTGGACCTGCGCGCAGCGCCGCCGATTGCCGGCGCGTCGCTGACAGCGGGGATGTTCTTTGTCGCCGCGATTGCGATGATCGGCCTGCCGCCCCTGTCGGGATTTGTCGGCAAGCTGCTGATTCTGAACGCGGCAATCAACTCGCCGTTGGTGGTCTGGATCTGGGCGGTCGTGCTCTGCACCAGCCTGATCAGCATCGTCGGGTTTTCGCGCGCGGGCAGCACCGTGTTCTGGAAGGCCCTCGCACTGCCTGCCGAAGATACGCAAGCCCCGCCCCCATCGGCGCTGGCATTTACAGCGGTTGGCGGCCTGCTGGCATTGCTCATTGCGCTGACAGTTCTGGCCGGTCCGGTCCACCGATATACAACCGCGATTGCCGCGCAACTCTTCGCGCCGGCGCCCTATATCGGTATGGTCCTGGACACACCCGGCAAGCTTAGCCCGCCGCAGGAGGGGAATTGACATGACGCGCGCGTTTTACTGGCTGTTTCCGCATCCGTTTCTGACCCTGTTGCTGGTCGCCGTCTGGCTGCTGCTGCAAGGCACCTTGTCGCCGGGCATGGCGGTGTTCGGGCTGATCCTGGGCATTTTGATCCCGTGGAGCACATCGGTATGGTGGCCCGGCACGCCGCGCGGTTTCCGGGTGGGCCGCATGGCCGTCTACATCGTGATCGTGCTGTGGGACATCATGGTTGCCAACGTGCAGGTCGCGTGGATTGTCCTGACCAAACCCAATGCCAGCCTGCGCCCCGCCTGGGTGGTTGTGCCCCTGGATCTGCGCAAGCCCGAGGCGATCACCGTGCTTGCCGGGACCGTCACGCTGACACCCGGCACCGTCTCGGCGGACCTGTCCGACGAGGGTCACAGCCTGCTGGTGCACGCGCTGCACACCGATGATCCCGATGCCATCCGCGACGATATCAAGCACCGCTACGAGCGCCGCCTGCTGGAGATTTTCACATGACCCAAGCGATGGATGTGATGAATGTCGCACTATGGATCGCGTTTATCGCGGTCGCGGTCGCGCAAGTGATGGCCATGATCCGCCTGATAATCGGGCCGGACACCGGGGACCGGATTCTTGCGCTGGATACGATGGTGGTCAACGCAATCGGATTGATTGTCCTGCTCGGAATCGCGCAGGGCAGCCACATTTATTTCGAAGTGACGCTGATCATCGCCATGCTGGGATTCGTCAGCACCGTCGCCTACGCGCGCTTTGTTCTGAGGGGGGATATCATCGAATGATCTGGGAAATCGTTGCACTCTATGCCATCGCCTTTTGTCTGATCGTCGGCGCGGCCTTTTCGCTGATTGGCTCGATCGGGTTGCTGAAGTTCAACGATGCCATGACACGGCTGCACGCGCCGACCAAGGTAGGGACAGTCGGCATCGGCGGCCTGCTGCTGGCGTCGATGATCCACGCGCAGATGTTCAGTGACGGCGCATGGCATGATCTGTTGATCATGGCATTCCTGTTCGTGACCGCACCGATTTCGGCGAATTTCATAGCCAAGGTTAATATCCACAAAGGCTCCTGCACCGCTCCGCCACCGCCGCCGGAGGATGACACATGGTCAACGCTGGACGTGGCCGAAGAAGACCGGGCATTGGCGCCGACGCCCAAGGGCTGAACAAGCAGCTTTCTCTTGGCAGGCTCTGAACATATCTGCCAGCATATCCTGTCGCTTCTCATTCCGTGCCACCATCCCTCCGGCCAGGATCCCTCGGGGCAAGCGGGCCAGGGCAATTCGAGCTTACCGGCCCGCCGACCTCGCCATTCCCAGTGGCGTGCCTGTTCAAGTCCTGCGTATATGAGATGTGGCGCCCTCGCCCCGCATCCTTGGCGGCGTAAAGCGCTGTATCGGCCTCCAGCATCAGGCGCGTTGCATCTGCATGGGCGTGCGCACAAGACAAAACCGAACCTGCACTGGCCGTAATGCTGCAATATTTATCCGCGAAGGGAATGGGCTCTGACAGGCGCGCGATCAGTCTTTCTGCAATGTCGTGCACGATCTGCGGATCTGTCAGGCGTTTCAGGACAATCACGAATTCGTCCCCGCCGACACGGGCAACCGTATCATCGCTGCGCGTCTCCTCGACCATGATGCGGGCGACCTCGCGCAATACGTGATCGCCTGCGGCGTGCCCCATCCTGTCATTGACCGCCTTGAAATAATCCAGGTCCAGATGGATCAGCGCGAAATCCTGCTCGGCACTGGTTAGCTGTTCCAGCACGTAATTCATCGCGCGGCGGTTGCGCAGGCCGGTCAGCGTATCGGTATACGCCTTTTCCTCGGCCGCGATCATGGCGCCCTGTAGGCGCATGTTCAGCTTGTGGGACGCGTCCATCGCCGCCGTCTTTGCCTCAACCAGATAGAGCATTTCAATCGCCAGATCGGTCGCGGCAAAATCGCTGCTGGTCAGCGCGAAGTCGCGCACGGCATCTACCACAGATATGCCAAAGGACAGGTTGATCAGCACCCCGCCCTCGGGGGGCATACCGGGGGAAAGCGGCACTGCCACACCCTTGAGGTCGGTGCGCGGCGCGCCCCGCGTCCGCAAATGCAATTTGGCACCCGCCGTGGCAATCAGCATCCGCACAGAGCCGTCTGTCTGCGGGCGTTTGATGTCAAACAGCTCCGAAAACCGCGTGCCGATCAGCGATGTGCCACCGCATATTTTCACCAATGTCGGCCCGGCATGAACCAGATCGCCGCTGGCATTCAGGACCGCGTGCATCGGGCACAATACATCCATCATGGCCGCGTCAGGCCCGATCTGCGCCCTGGCGGCGGTAGGTGTCATCATAGCGCCCCCAGTCCCAGATCGAATCTGCGCCCGCTGGCATGCTCGACCGTCAAAAGCTGAATTTCCACAATCTCTGAATCGTTTTGCCTGCCCTTGTGTTCCAGCCAGGCCAGCGCGCCGTAGTCATCGGCCAGCGCGCGCAACAGCCCGACCAGAACATGCCCGAATCCGGCGACCGGGCCACGGCACCAGACGCAAAATCGCCCGCCGCCGTGGTCGCGCAACTCAATCTCCGGCAGGATCAGATCCGACACCGCCAGACGCGCACGTGCGGGCAGGTCATCCAGTGAGTGCAGAAATTCGGTAAAGGTCGGCCCGCCAAAGCGCAGCAAGCGGCGCAAAGCCTCTAAATTCGGGTGCGAGACGAGGAAGGTCCCGATATCCTCAAGAATATCCTGTTCTGTCCGGGCCAGCACCGCACCAAGCGCGTGCAGAACATCGCGGGTGACGTGGTCATCATAGGTCAGCATCGCCTCGAATTCGACGTAATCCAGCCCGGCGCGCCGCATCACGGCGCCCCACACATCCCGGCCATATGTATCGCGCACAAAGCGTTCTATCGACCTGTTCATCAGCCCGTGCATATCCAACTCCGATCCACGTTGAATCAGGTATGCACCGCGTTTCTTAAGAATTCGCGAACATCGTCAATATTGCGGAAATAACTGCAAACCGCCAACCTCCAGAACCGTCCGCGGAACCGGGGCCAGCCGGTACTGACCCGTCAGCACATCCACGATTACATCATTGGAAACATAAGGATAGCTTCCAGCCAGAATATCGATCGGGAACCCTTGCCGTATCAGCCGCCCCTCGGACATGCGGTAGGACGCCAGATGCGCACCGACGTCGTCGGTTGCAAAGAGACCGATGGCGCGGTCGGTATTCTCCGACGGCTCGAACGGCGCAACCACAATGACGCAGCCGGGATGCCCACCTGTAAGGCGGCGCGCGCAGGCCTGATGAATCATCTCCCGCTCGCCGGGGTCCAGCCCGTCCAACGCGCCTTTGGGCAGGGTGACACCATCGGGGCGCAGCGGCACGATGCCGTCCAGCGTGGCAACGCCGTCATCGCGGCGATCCTTGTAGAAATCCCACCGGTTCGGGGCTTGCCGCGCCAGCGCGATTGCCGCCAACAGATCATCGTCTGCGCCGGCCTGCGCGCGCGCCTCCAGCCGGGCCAGACCGCGCCGGCCCGCAATGCCCCAGTCATGCGCCATTTCCCACAAGGCCGCTGTGCGCCCCTGTTCGGCGCGGGCAATCTGGCTGGCGGTCGCCAAACGCTCGGCGTGCAGCAGCGGGGTCAGCCACAGCGCTGCAATCGCCAGTGTCACCAGCGCCATCCAGCGGTTGACGCTGCGCTGCGCGCGCCGCCAGTCCCCACGCCGCAGCAGCGATGCGGCATAGGCCGCGGCATAGATCAGCACCACACTGGCCGAGATAAGCGCCGCGAGCCGGTCCGGCGTCAGCCCGTACTGATCCACGCGCAGCCAGACCGCCCAGACCGCCAGCGCCGGCGGCACCGGCAACATCGCGCTGAGCAGGCGAGTGGCGATCAACATCAAAGAGCCCTGCACCGATACGCTGTCATCGCGGTGAACCGCCGTCGTGACCAGCGTGATGCCTGCGACCGTCACCGCGATCAGGGTTGCCGCCGCCGAAAACTGGCCAAACAGGCTGTCCAGCCCGCGAAACGGCAGCGCCACGATGAACACCGCCAGCACCAGCAAAAGCGCCGGCAGAAGCAGGCGCAACAACTGGATCATCAGGAAGGGCGACAGGTAATCGCGCAGCTCATGCACAATGGCCAGCCCAAGGCCCAGCGCAATGCCGGTAATCAGATACGGCACCGGCTCCACATCCATCAGATCGTCGATGATACCGATACCAACCAGCCCCAGCAGCTGATCTGACAGCAGCAGCACCAGCCAGACCACCGCGACAAACAGCCAGGCGGCCGTGCTGCGCACCACAAGGCTCCATGCGGCGTCGAACAGATCGCCATAGTGCCGCCAGCCGCCATGCCGGTGCAGCCCCGCGATGACGAACGGCGCCCCGATCGCCAGCAGATAGACAAACGCGGCAACGCCGTATCCGGTATCCAGAAACCGCTCGACCTCGGTATGGCGAAAGCTGGCCCAGAACAGCAGCAGCGCGGCAGGCACCGCCATGCCCAGCGCCGCCCATAGCGCAGGGGCCAGGCGCACCGGACCCAGCAGCGCCAGCAGCACGCTGAAGAACCCCAGCCCGGCGGCCACCGGCAAAAGGGCGGCGCGCGCGGTGCTGACCAGATCCGGCAGTACATCCATCAGCCCCCATACTGCCAGGCCCGCAACGGCGCCAACGCTGGCAAATGTCAGCCGCATTTCTATGGTTTCGGATCTGGGCAACATGGGCGGCACTCCGGCTGTGTTTCGGCGCAGCGTACCCTCTTTTGCGGGCAAGCTGAACGCGCGATTTACCCGGCGCGCCGCGCGGCGTTTCGCCGCTTGCAAGCGCTGCGTGCCATTGCTAGGTTCGCCCTATCCGTTGGGGTGCTCCGCTATGCCGGGGCTGAGAGGCGACGCGCCGACCCATCGAACCTGATCCGGTCAGTACCGGCGGAGGGAACGGAGCATGCAAACACCGCCCGCGCGGGTTTGCGCCAGTTTTCCGTTTCATATCGCCGGTCTGTCCCAACTCGAACCTCTGCCGTGCGCAGGGCGTGGTCCAGCGGCTGCCTTGGCCGCCCTACGCCCGGCCACCCGCCAAGGAGCCGACATGAAACGCCACGCTTTTGCCGCCGCACTGATCTGCGCGCTGACCGCCGCACCGGCGCTTGCGCAGGACAAGATGACGCTGGTGCTGGACTGGTTCGTCAACCCCAATCACGGACCCATCATCGTGGCGCAGGAACGCGGCTATTTCGCTGATGAAGGGCTGGCGGTGGACATCGTTGCCCCCGCCGATGCGTCCGCCCCGCCCAAGATGGTGGCGGCGGGTCAGGTCGATCTGGCCCTGTCCTACCAGCCGCAACTGCACCTTCAGGTGGCCGAGGGGCTGCCGCTGATCCGCGTCGGCACGCTGGTTGCCAGCCCGCTGAACTGCCTGCTGGCCCTGAAGGACGGCCCCATAAAGCAGATCGCAGACCTGAGGGGCGGCAAGATCGGTTATTCCGTCGCCGGCGTCGAGGAGGCATTGCTCAGCGCGATCCTGACCGCGCATGACATCGCACTGGACGAGGTCGAGATGATCAACGTCAACTGGTCGCTTGGCCCTTCGGTCATGTCGGGTCAGGTCGATGCGGTCATCGGCGCCTACCGCAATTTCGAGCTGAACCAGATGGAGATCGAGGGCGTGCCCGGCACCTGTTTCTTCCTCGAAGAAATCGGCATCCCGTCATATGACGAGCTGATCTATGTCGCCAATCCCGGCACGATGGACGGCGCCAAAATCAGCCGCTTCCTGCGCGCGACGGCCAAGGCGACACAATACATCGTTAACCACCCCGAGGATAGCTGGGACATTTTCAAATCCACATCGCCCGAGCTGGACGATGCCCTGAACGCCCGCGCCTGGACCGACACGATCCCGCGCTTTGCCCTGCGCCCGGCCGCCGTGGATGTTGCGCGCTATGCCGAATTCGAGCATTTCCTGAAGGACGCGGGCCTCTTGGACAGCACGCGCCCGGTGTCCGATCTGGCGGTTGATCCGGGCAGCGATGCCGTGCAGGAGGCGCAGTAATGTACGGCGATACCTTCAGCGCATGGCGCGCGGACACCGCCGAGGAATGGCACGCCTACACACACCACCCCTTTGTCGAGGGGCTGCGGACCGGCACCCTGCCCCGCGCGGCCTATCTGCACTACCTCGTGCAGGATTACGTGTTCCTCATCCACTTCTCCCGCGCATGGGCGCTGGCCGTGACCAAGGCCGAGACGGTCGAGGAAATGCGCTTTGCCGCCGGCACGCTGGATGCGCTGCTCAACGGGGAAATTGCGCTGCACATCGCCACCTGCGCCCGCGACGGCATTGACGAGGCAACGCTATTTGCCGCGCCCGAGGCGGTGCAGAACATCGCCTACACGCGCTATGTGCTGGATGCGGGCCATTCGGGCGATTTTCTGGATCTGCTGGCGGCGCTGGCGCCCTGCGTTCTGGGTTACGGCGAAATCGGTCTGCGGCTGGCGGCTGGCCGGGGCGACACGCCCTATGGCGACTGGATCGACACCTATGCGGGGCCGGACTACCAGCAGGCCTGCCGCGATACCGGCGCGCTGATGGATGCGGCGGTGACTCGCCGGCTGGGACCGGTGCCGCAGGACAGCCCGCGCTGGGCGGCCCTGTCGGGGCGGTTCGCCACCGCCACGCGGCTGGAAATCGGGTTCTGGGATATGGGTCTGGCCGGATGACAGCCCCCGGCATCACGCTGAACGGGTCCGTCGATATCGGAGGTGCGCCGCTGATTGCGCAGATCGCGCTTGCGGTGGCGCCCGGCCAATGGACCTGCCTTCTGGGCGCGTCCGGCGTGGGCAAATCCACCCTGCTGCGCCTGATCGCGGGCATCGCGGACGAGGCAGCGCTGACCGGCACGCTGGCGGCCGGCGATGGCGCGCCGCTGGCCGGGCGCGTGGCGCTGATGGCACAATCGGACCTGCTGCTGCCCTGGCTGACCGTGGCGGAAAACGTGGCGCTGGGCGCCCGGCTGCGCGGCACGGCGCCCGACAAGGCCCGCGTGGCGCAAAGGCTGGCCGATGTCGGGCTGGCCGCGCAGGCCGCCCAGCGCCCCGCCACGTTATCGGGCGGCCAGCGCCAGCGCGCCGCGCTTGCCCGTACCCTGATGGAGGACCGGCCCATCGTGCTGCTGGACGAGCCATTCTCGGCGCTGGATGCGCGCACCCGCGCGCAGGTGCAGGACGTGGCGGCAGAGCTGCTGCGCGGCAAGACCGTGCTGATGGTCACCCATGACCCGGCCGAGGCGGCGAGGCTGAGCGATGCGATCCTTGTCCTGGACACCGGCGGCCTGCGCAGCCATGCCGCCCCGCCCGGCGCACCGCCCCGCGCGGTGGACGATGCGCAGATGCTCAGCGCGCAGGGCGCGCTGCTGGCCGAATTGCGGGCAGGATCGTGAGGCGCGCGGGCAGCATCATCGCCTCGGCCCTCGTGGCGCTGGCGGCGTGGCAGGCGCTGGTCCTGCTGACGGGCGTGCCGCGCTTTATCCTGCCCGGCCCGGCACTGGTGGCCGAAACGCTGTGGACCAGCCGCGCGCTGATTGCCCATCACACCATGATCACCGCGATCGAGGTGCTGGCCGGCCTTGCCCTGGGCGCCAGTCTGGGCGGCGCGACAGCCGTTGCGCTGGCCGCCTCGCCGCTGGCCCGGCAACTGGTGCGCCCGATGCTGATCTTCAGTCAGGCGGTGCCGGTGTTCGCGCTGGCGCCGATCCTGACGCTATGGTTCGGCTATGGCATCGGCTCGAAAATCGTGATGACGTTGCTGGTGATCTATTTCCCGGTCACATCGGCATTTTTCGACGCGCTGATGCGCACCCCGCAGGCATGGGTCGACATGGCCCGCCTGATGGGCGCCAGCCCCGCGCGCATTATGCGCCATATCCGCATTCCCGCCGCGCTGCCCGGCTTTGCCTCTGGCCTGCGGCTGGCGGCGGTCTATGCGCCGATTGGCGCGATCATCGGCGAATGGGTGGGCGCGTCCAAGGGGCTTGGCTATCTGATGCTGCTGGCCAATGGCCGCGCGAAAACCGACCTGATGTTTGCCGCGCTGATCGTACTGGCCGTCTGCACCGTCCTGCTGCACGCCGCCGTCGACCGCGCCTGCCGCGCCACGCTGGACCGAAATGGCTAAGACGCTATTCGGCACCGAAAACGCGCTGCCTGCCGCCACGTGCGGGAACTTATTGCACCGCCCGCCGGTTTCCTACGGCAACACATTGCCCGTTGCCCAAATCAGGAGACAACCATGACCCGAGGCCGCGATGCCGAAACCCCGACCCGCATCCCGGCCAAAGGGTGGAAGGACATCCTGCTCAGGGTGAAATCCGAAATGTCGGATGACCATGTCGGGCTGATCGCGGCGGGCGTGGCATTCTACACGCTTCTGGCGCTGTTCCCGGCGATTACCGCCATGCTTGCCATCGGCGGTCTGCTGGTCGAGCCGTCGCAGATCGTCGATCAGCTGCGGGATGTGACGCAGATCATGCCGGAAAACGTCGCGCAGATCATCCTGACACAGGCGCAAGAGGTCGCCGGATCGCAAAAGGCCGGCCTCGGCCTTGCTGCCGCGCTGGGTATCCTGCTTGCCATATATTCCGCCTCCAAGGGGGTCGGCAGCCTGATCGAAGGGCTGAACGTGGCCTATGACGAGGATGAGACGCGCGGATTTGTCTGGCTGAAGCTGGTCACGCTGGCGCTGACGGTTGTGCTGATCCTTGGCGTTGTGGGCGCGCTGTTCCTGATGACGATCATCCCGCTGGCGCTGACCTTCGTGCAGTTGGGCGCGGCGACGGAAATCATCGTCACCGCGATAAGCTGGCTGTTGATGCTGGCCCTCATCATGCTGGCGCTGGCGATGCTCTACCGTTTTGGCCCTGATCGTGACCGGCCTGAATGGCGCTGGGCATCGCTGGGCGCTGTGGTGGCATGCGCCGCATGGCTGCTGGCGACCATCGGATTTGCGATCTATGCCACGAATTTCGGCTCTTACAACGAAAGCTTTGGCTCGCTGGGCGGTGCGATCGTGCTGCTGATGTGGCTATGGATTTCGGCTTATGTCGTCCTGATGGGCGCCGAACTCAACGCCGAGATTGAGGCGCAGACGCGGTATGACACCACCATCGGCGAGCCTGAGCCAATGGGAACGCGCGGCGCGGAGAAGGCCGACAACTTGGGCGAGACACATACCTGAGCGCGGTCACGCGCGCGACAGCACAGCCCGTGGCCGCGCGCGATAGAGCGCGGAGGTGACAAGCCCCGCGATCACCGCCTTGATCGCGTCGCCGGGGATGAACGCCGTCACCAGCAGCGCGGCCTGCGCCGGTGTTTTGTCCAGCACAATCGCCATCCCGGCAATTCCGAACGCATAAAGCACAACGCCCCCGACAGCCGCCCCGACGCCGGCCGTGACGGCCAGCGGCGCGCCGCGCCACCGCTCGGTCACGAACCCGGCGACAAAGGCCGCGACGGGAAAGCCGATGACAAACCCGCCGGTCGGCCCGACAATCACGCCCAGCCCCCCCTTGCCACCCGACAGCAGCGGCAAACCAAGAAAGACCAGCAGCAAAAACAGCAGCACCGCCAGCGTCCCGCGCCGCGCGCCCAGCACGGTGCCGCACAACATAACGCCCAAGGATTGCGCGGTGATCGGCACACCGAATGGCAGCATGACCGCCGGAATGATCCCCAGCGCGGCGATCAGCGCGGCGAATAGCGCGATAAGGGCGATGTTGCGTTCCATGGCGGCAGGCTCCTGTCTGGTATTCGGTGGCCAGTTGCGCCGGATTTGCACCGCAAGGCAACTGAAAAATCGCTCAGACGCCGCCGCGCGCCTTGAGTGCGTCGGCCACACGCTCCGCATCGTCGATGGCAATCAGCGTGAAGGGCAGCACGATCCGCCAGCCGGGCCTGCGCGCCGACCGCGCCCGCCACGCGCGCGACAGCGCCGCACCCTTCTGCGCCAGCATGGGGGTGAACCGGATCACCAGCGCGATGCCCAGCTCCAGTGCGCGCGTCCCGATCCCGATCCGGCGCAACGGGGCGGCCAGCCAGCGCACGACGCCGATCATGTCCGACAGTTGCGTTGTCATGGTCACAAGGTTCGCCAGCCCCACCGCCGTCACCAGTCGCAGCGCGATGATGGCGCCCTCTGCCGGGGTCGCTGTCACCAGATGCCAGACGAAAATCACCGCCAGAAACGGCCAGAGCATCCGAAGCCGCGCCAATCCGTTGCGCAAAAACACCGCGCCGGGCGCCGCATAAAGCGCCAGCATCATCGCGAATGCCGCGCCCTGCCCCGCCACACTGTCCAGCGCGAAAAGGCCCATCGTGGCCGCGCACAGCGCCGCCAGCTTGGCCCCCGCAGGCCAGCCATGCGCCCATGTCTCAACCGGCGAGGTCAGAGATATCATCCATCCCTCCCAGCCGCTGCATATCGGCGGTAAATTCAGGCAAAACGTCCGCCGCCAGCCCATCGGCGGCAATCGCGCCGCCAGAAATCCAGATCACGCGGTCATACCCGGCCAGCGTCGCCGGATCGTGGCTGATATGCAGCAGATGCGCATCGACCCCGTCCAGATAGCGCATCAGCTGCATCCGCGTGGGAATATCAAGGCCCGAAAGCGGCTCGTCCAGCACGATCAGACGCGGGCGCATGGCAAGGATCGCCATCAGGCACAGCAGCTGTTTCTGCCCTTGGCTGAGCGGATGAACGGCGGCACCGGCCCAATGGCCCTTGCCGAATTGCTCCAGAATGGCGCGCACGCCCGCCGCCGCCTCTGCCTTGGTCTGGCCCAGCTGCGTCAGGCCAAAGGCGATTTCCTCGTCCACGGTCGGGAAAATGATCTGGTGATCGGGGTTCTGAAACAGGATGCCGACGGTGCGGATGGCGGCCTTGCGATCCTGCGCCACATCGACGCCGAACAGCCGCACATCGCCGCTATCCGGCGCTTGCAGCCCTGCGATCACCCGCGCCAGCGTGCTTTTGCCGGACCCGTTGCGCCCGACGATGCCGATGCGCCGCTGATCGCCGTTCAGGGTAATTCCATGCAAAATCGCCCGCCCCTCAAGGGCGAGCGATACGTTGCTCAATGCCAGTGGCTGCGCCAATACCCATCCGCCTCATGTTACCGCCCGCACGGGTGTAGCCGCGCGGGCGGGAGGTTCACAAGGCTCAGATGTCGAACTTGACCCCCTGGGCCAGCGGCAGCTCGTCCGAGTAGTTGATGGTGTTGGTCTGGCGTCGCATGTAGCCCTTCCACGCGTCGGACCCGCTCTCGCGCCCGCCGCCGGTTTCCTTTTCGCCGCCGAAGGCGCCGCCGATTTCGGCGCCCGAGGGGCCGATATTGACGTTGGCAATGCCGCAATCGCTGCCGGTGTCGGACACGAACCGCTCCGCCTCGCGCACGTTCAGGGTGAAGATACAGCTCGACAGGCCCTGCGGCACGTCGTTCTGCATCTCGATCGCCTCGTCCAGCGTGTCGTATTCCATGACGTAAAGGATCGGCGCAAAGGTTTCATGCTTCACGATGTCGGTCTGGCCGGGCATCACCGCGATGGCGGGTTTGACATAAACGCCGCCCTCGGGCGCGCCGTCCGCCGCGCCGCCGCCGATGATGGTGCCGCCCTGCGATTTCGCGGCCTCCAGCGCCTTGTCCATGCCCTGACCGGCGGCCTTGTCGATCAGCGGGCCGACCAGTGTGTCGGACTCCAGCGGGCTGCCGATGGGCAGGCCGGCGTAAGCTTTCTCAAGCTTCTGCACCAGATCATCCTTGATGGATTTATGCACGATCAGGCGGCGCAGCGAGGTGCAGCGCTGGCCTGCGGTGCCGACGGCGGAAAAGGTGATCGCGCGCACGGCCATGTCGATATCGGCCGAGGGCGCGACGATCATCGCGTTATTGCCGCCCAACTCAAGGATGCAGCGGCCAAACCGCTCGGCCACCTTAGGCCCGACAGCGGCGCCCATGCGGGTCGATCCGGTGGCGGAGATCACCGGCACGTCCTTGGACGTCGACAGCGCCTCGCCCAGATCGGCACGGCCGACGACCACCTGCAACAGATGCTCGGGCGCATCCTCGCCGAACCGCGCAATCGCGCGCGCCATGATGTTGGCCGAAGCCAGAGCCGTCAGCGGTGTTTTCTCCGACGGCTTCCAGATCACCGGGTTGCCGCAGACAAACGCCAGCGCCGAGTTCCACGCCCAGGGCGCGACCGGGAAGTTGAACGCGGTGATCACGCCCGTCGGCCCCATCGGATGCCACGTCTCCATCATGCGGTGGCCGGGACGTTCCGATGCAATGGTCAGGCCATATAGCTGGCGCGACAGGCCGACGGCGAAATCGCAGATGTCGATCATTTCCTGCACTTCGCCGAGGCCTTCGGAGACGATCTTGCCCGCCTCCCATGAAACCAGCGCGCCAAGGTCGTCCTTGGCCGCGCGCAGCTCCTCGCCCAGAAGGCGCACCAGCTCGCCCCGGCGGGGGGCCGGCACTTGGCGCCATGCCCTGAACGCGGTGTTCGCATTGGCGATGACCGTGTCCATATCGGCGGCCTTGGTTTCCACCAGCTTGGCCATCTGGCTGCCATCGACGGGCGAATGCACGGCCAGCGTGCCGCCGGTCAGGTCAGCCTCTTTCAGGTCCAGATTGGCAAGGACGGTTTTCAGATCTTTCGAGGTGCTCATGGCATGCTCCTATTCAGTAACGTTACCCGGTGCGTAAAGCGCCCCGAACTCGGTGGCAAGGAAGTCGGCCAATTTCACCTGTTCCTGACCGACAAAACCGGCGGAGGGCAGCTTGCCCATGCGCATCAGGTCCACCACGGCCAGAATTCCGGCGGCGGTGGTGATCTGGATCGCGCTGCGATGCGTGCCGCCGATCTGGCGCGCGACTGTTTTGTTGATGAAGCTGCGCTCGCGGTGCGCGCCATCCTTCTGGCCGGTAGCGGTGCAGTAAACCAGCACCACGTCCTGGGCCGTGCGCGGCAGCGCCGTCTCGAAAATATCCTTCAGCACATCGCGCCGTCGTTCCAGCCCCAGATCGTGCAAGAGCAGTTTGAGAATCGCGCAATGGCCGGGGTAACGCATGGTGCGGTAGGACACCCGGCGCGCGCGGCCCTTCAGCGCCTCCGCCAGCGTGCCAAGCCCGCCGGAGGTATTGAAACATTCGTAATTCACGCCGTCCAGCGCCAGTTCCTCCAGATCCTCCAGCGGGGCCAGCTGGCGCAATTCGCCCTCCACCAGCGCGGTGCAGGGGTTGCAGTACTCATTTATCAGCCCATCAGTGGACCATGTCAGATTGTATTTCAGCGCATTCGTCGGATAGAGCGGCAGCGCCCCCACCCGCAGCGACAGGGTGTCCAGTTCATCAAACTGCGCCGCCAGATCGGCACCCGCGATGCCGACGAAACCGGGCGCCAGCCCGCATTGCGGCATGAAGGCGGTCTGCGCCCCGTCGGCCAATTCCTGCACCGCGCGGGTGGCAGCGACATCTTCGGTCAGGTCGAAATAATGCGCGCCGGTGGATTTGGCCGCGCCCGCGATTTGCGGCGTCAGGAAAAACGGCGCGGCGCTGATCACGGCATGGTGGCCCTCAAGCGCCTTGGTCAGCGCGGCGGCATCGGTCACGTCAACCTGCGCGGTCTTGACCCCATCATCCGCCAGCGGTGTCAGCCCGGCCGCGTCGCGGTCAATCACGGTCACGCTGTAATGAGCCGAGCCTTGCAAAAGCGCGGCGATCATCTGGCCGATATTGCCGGCGCCGACGATGGCGATGTTCCAGATACTCATAGGTCGATCCTTGAATTCAGCGCTGCAAGCGCATCAATTTATCCGGTCCCGTGCCGGATCATCGCGCCCCGGCAGTGGCCAAGTCAAGCGCAGTGCGCCATTGCCTGCTTGCACCCTTGCCGGGCGCCGGGCAATGTGCGCTGCAAAACTCAAGCGACCGGAGGCCCCGCATGGACCGCGCAGAGATCGTGCATGAAAATTTCCTTGCCCGTGTGGCCTCGGGCGATCTGCCGCAGGGCGCCCCGCCCTCGGACGCGCTGAGCGATACCGAAGCGGTGACGCTCTACCGTGCGCAATGCGTCAGCCGCGCATTGGACCGCACCAGCCGAGCCATGCAAAAGGCAGGTCAAGGCTTCTACACCATCGGATCGTCGGGGCATGAGGGGATGGCGGCGGTCGCCCACGCCCTGCGGCCCGATGACATCGCGTTCCTGCATTACCGCGACGCGGCGTTTCAGATCGCCCGCGCGGGGCAGGTGCCGGGCCAGTCGATCACCTGGGACATGCTGTTGAGCTTCGCCTGCTCGTCCGAGGATCCCATTTCCGGCGGTCGCCACAAGGTGCTGGGGTCCAAGGCGCTGATGATTCCGCCGCAAACTTCCACCATCGCGTCGCACCTGCCGAAAGCGGTCGGCGCGGCCTACGGTCTGGGCCTTGCCCGCCGCCGCCCGCCCGAACACCGCGCGCTGCCGCATGACGGGATCGCGATGGCATCTTTTGGCGATGCGTCGGCCAACCACTCCACCGCTCAAGGGGCCATCAACACGGCGGGCTGGACCTCCGTGCAATCCGTTCCACTGCCGATGCTGTTCGTCTGCGAGGATAACGGCATCGGCATCTCCACCCAGACGCCGAAGGGCTGGATCGCCGCCAGCATGCAGCACCGCCCCGGCATCCGCTATTTCCACGCTGACGGGCTGGACCTGTATAACACTGCGCAGGTCGCCGCCGAGGCCGCTCATTACGTTCGCACCCAGCGCAAGCCGGCGTTCCTGCATCTGACCATGGTGCGCCTTTACGGCCACGCGGGCGCCGACCTGCCCACCACCTACCTGCCCAAGGCGCATGTGGAGGCGGAGGAGGCGAACGATCCGCTGCTGCACACCGTCCGCCTGCTGGAGGCGGCAGGCGCGCTGGATCGCAAGGAGGCGCTGGCGATTTACGAGGAAACCAACGACCGCATCGCCCATGTGGCGGCCGAGGCTGTCACCCGCCCCCGCCTGAAAACCGCAGCCGACGTGATGGCCAGCATCATCCCGCCCAAACGCGATTGCGCCCCGACGAACGGCCCCAGCGCCGAGGAACGCGAGGCCGCTTTCGGCAGCGATTTCAGGCAGCTGGACCAGCCCCAGCCGATGAGCCGCCTGATCAACTGGGCGCTCACCGACCTGATGCTGGAGCACGGCGAGATCGTGGTGATGGGCGAGGATGTGGGCCGCAAGGGCGGTGTTTACGGCGTGACGCAGCGCCTGCACCAGCGCTTTGGCACCGACCGCGTGATCGACACGCTGCTGGACGAGCAGAGCATCCTCGGCCTTGCCATCGGCATGGCGCATAACGGGTTCATCCCGATGCCGGAAATCCAGTTCCTGGCCTATCTGCACAATGCCGAGGACCAGTTGCGCGGCGAGGCGGCGACGCTGCCCTTCTTCTCCAGGGGCCAGTTTACCAACCCGATGGTGCTGCGCATTGCCGGGCTGGGCTATCAAAAAGGCTTTGGCGGGCATTTCCACAATGACAACAGCCTTGCCGTGCTGCGCGACATCCCCGGCATCATCATCGCCTGCCCCTCGAACGGGCCGGACGCGGCGATGATGCTGCGCGAATGCGTGCGCCTTGCGCGCGAGGAACAGCGCGTGGTGGTGTTTGTGGAGCCGATCGCGCTTTACCCGATGCGCGATCTGCACGAGGCGGGCGACAACGGCTGGATGGGCACCTACCCCACCCCGGACGAGCGTATTCCGCTGGACAGTGTCGGCGTGCATGGGCAGGGCAAGGATCTGGCCATCGTCACATACGGCAACGGCTGCTACCTGTCGCGGCAGGCGCAGGAGGTGCTGAAGGCGGAGGGCATCAACGCCCGCGTCATCGACATGCGCTGGATCGCGCCGCTGCCGGAACAGGCGCTACTGAACGCCACGCGGGGCTGCAAATCCGTGCTGATCGTCGATGAATGCCGCCGCACCGGCGGGCAGGCCGAGGGGCTGATGGCGCTGTTTGTCGAGCGGGCGGAACTGCCGGTCAGCCGGATTGCCGCCGAGGACAGCTTTATCGCCACCGGCCCGGCCTATGCGGCCACCATGCCATCGCGCGATTCCATCGTCGCCGCTGCAAAGGAGGCCTGCGAATGAGCTGCCGCGCCGTTCTGATCTGCCCCGGACGGGGCACCTATAACAAGCCCGAGCTGGGCTATCTGCACCGCCACCACGCGGGCAATCCCCTGCTGGATACGTTCGACGAATTGCGCCGCGCCGAGGGCCAGACGCCAGTGACCGAACTGGACGGGGCCGAGCGGTTTTCCAACGCCACGCACACCGTCGGCGATGCCGCCTCGCCGCTGATCTATGCCGCCTCGTACCTGGATCGCCAGTCGCTGGCCGAGGATATCGAGGTCGTCGCCGTCACCGGCAATTCGATGGGCTGGTATATCGCGCTGGCCGCCGCCGGGGCGCTGGATGCGCAGGGCGGCTTCACGGTCGTCAACACCATGGGCCGCCTGATGCAGGAGGCGTCAATCGGCGGGCAGCTGGTCTATCCCTGCACCGGCCCGGACTGGCGCCCCGACCCCGCGCGCCGTGCCGGCCTGCTGGAAACGGTGCGCCAGATCGACAGCGGCGGCGACGCGGTTCTGCGCCTGTCGATCGATCTGGGCGGGATGCTGGTGCTGGCCGGGAATGATGCGGGCCTGGCCGAATTCGAAGCATCGGTGCCGCGCCTTGACGGACGGTTTCCCATGCGCCTGCCGCATCACGCCGCGTTTCATACGCACCTGCAAGAGCCTGTGGCCCAGCAGGGCCGCGACGCCCTGCCCAGCAGTCTGTTCAGCCAGCCGGAGATTCCGCTGATCGACGGGCGCGGCGCCATCTGGTGGCCGGGCGCCACCGACCGCGACGCCTTGCACGCCTACACGCTGGGCCATCAGGTCACGCAGCCCTATGATTTCACCCGCGCGGTGCAGATCGCGGCGCGCGAATTTGCCCCCGACATGTTCATCGTCACCGGGCCGGGCAACACGCTGGGCGGGGCGGTGGCGCAATCGCTGGTTGCGGGTGGCTGGCACGGGATGCACAGCAAGGCGGCCTTCACCGCCCGCCAGTCCGAGACGCCGCTTCTGGTGTCGATGGGGCTGGAAGATCAGCGCACCATCGTCACGGGATAAACCCTAATCGCGCGGCATGTTGAAGGTGAACACCGTGCCATCCGCGTCCGAGCGCATGGTCAGATCGCCGCCATGGGCGCGGGCGATCTCCCGCGCGATGAACAGGCCCAGGCCCAGACCCTGCTGCGATTGACGCACATTGCCGCGGGCAAACGGCTCGAACAGCATCTTGCGCACTTCTGGCGGGATCGGCGCGCCCAGATTGGTAACCCACAGGTAAAACGATCCGTCGCGATCCTGCGCGCTGACGGTGACCGGCGCGCCCGGCTCGCCATGCGTGACCGCATTGGCCAGAAGATTCGAAATCAGCTGCGAAATCCGTCCTGAATCGCAATAGATCGGATCGCAAAAATCATATTCCGTGATGATTTCCGTCTCGGGATGGGCAAGGCCAATTTCCCGCACCGCATGTTCCAGGATCGGCTTGACGTCGTGATCGGCATGTTCGTTCAGGTTCAGCCCACCGCCCAGACGCGCGCTGGCAAAATCCATCACATCGTCAATCAACCGGGCGATTCGCCCGGTTGACCCCTGGATCGACGTTACCATTTCGCTGATTTGCGCGTCAGTGCTGCTGCGCCCTATGACGCGGGATGCGGCATTGATCGCCGCCAGCGGATTGCGCACATCATGGCCCAGAACGGCGATAAACTGCTCGCGCAGCTTCGCCTCTTCCTCGCGGGTGCGCAGCGCGGCCTCGTTCGCCTTTTCATCGCTGACACAGCGCCCGCTACAGAAGATATGATCGCCCTCAGGCACAGCATTCCATGAGATCCAGTGATAGCTGCCATCCTTGCAGCGATACCGGTTAACAAGGTTCAGAACGTGCATACCGCGCTGCAAACGCTCAAAAGCACGCTCTGCCGCGGGCAGGTCATCGGGGTGCAGGAAGTGGGAAAAGCGGTGCGCCTGAACCTCTTGGGTAGAGTAGCCAAGCAGCCGCCGCCACGCCGGATTGGTGTCCGAAAAATTGCCTTCGCGATCGACAAACCCCAGCAAATCGGGTGTCACAGACCATGTTCGGCTACCGCTATCCTTGTGTGTCACTTGGCCCGCAATCCCCTGAAGCTGAGTGCGCAACCTATCACCCGCTTTTTGCATTGTCATTATCATAACGGTCCGCGCAGGGCAGCGCCATCACGGCGCTGCCCGCAGCAGGGGCTAGCGGCCTTTCCAGACCGGATCGCGCTTTTCGGCGAAGGCGCGCGCGCCTTCCAGCTGATCCTCGGACGAATAAAGCCGTGCGACGGTGTCATACTGGCTGCGCGTGATCTTGTTCATCACGGTTTGAAAATCCTTGCCCTCGGCGTCGCGCACGATTTCCTTCAGCGCCGCATAAACCAGCGGCGGACCGCCTGCCAGCTCATCGGCCAGCGCGCGCGCCTGCGTCATCAGGTCGGCCGCCGGAATGATCCGGTTGACCAAGCCCCAGCGCGCCGCCTCGTCCGCGTCCAGCCAGCGACCGGTCAGCAGCATTTCCATCGCGATGTGATAGGGAATACGCTTGGGCAGCTTGATGCTGGCCGCATCCGCAACCGTGCCGGACCGGATTTCAGGCAAGGCAAAGCTGGCGTGATCGGCGGCCAATATCATGTCCGCGCTCAGCGCCAGTTCCAGACCGCCACCACAGCAGATGCCATTGACGGCGGCAATCACCGGCTTGTTCAGGCCGCGCAATTCCTGCAACCCTCCAAAGCCGCCGACGCCGTAATCGCCATCCACCGCATCGCCATCCGCCGCTGCTTTCAGATCCCAGCCGGGGCAGAAAAACTTGTCGCCCGCGCCGGTGATCAGGGCCACGCGCAAGTTGTCGTCATCACGGAATTCGGCAAACACATCGCCCATGATCCGGCTGGTTTTCAAGTCAATCGCGTTGGCCTTGGGACGGTCCAGCGTCACCTCCAGCACATGGCCCCGCGTTTCGGTTTTGATCGGATTGTCTGTCATGTCATTTCTCCTGTTCTGATAAGCGCGTCTGCCCCGACAGCGCGCGCCGCCGTGCAGATCAGCGGATTGATCTCGACCTCGTGCAGATGGGCCGCATTTTCGGTGACGTAAGCCTGCACCGCCAGGACCGCGCGCACAATCGCCGCCATATCCGCGCCCGGCTGGCCGCGATACCCCGCCAGAATGGGCGCGATGCGCAGGCTGGCCAGCGCGGCGGCGATATCGTCCGCGCTGGCCGGCAGGATCAGCGAGGCGCTGTCCTTCAGGATCTCCGTCAGCACACCGCCCGCCGCAAGGGTCAGGACGAAGCCGTGCGCCGGATCGCGCACCACGCCGATCAACAATTCGGCAACGGCGCCGGTGATCATCTCCTCCAGCAGATAGGCGGGCGCGTTCATGCGGGCGGCGGCCTGCATCACCGCCTCTGCCGTGCCCAGGTTCAGCGCCACCGCCCCCGCCTCGGTTTTGTGGGCGAACCCCTCGCCCTTGAGCACGGCGGGCAGCGGTATCGCCGCGGCAGCCGCTGGAAGATCGGCGGCCTCCACCCGACGCGATTGCGGCACGGCCAGACCATGCGCCGCCAGCGCCGCCTTGCTGGCCGCCTCGCTGAGAATTGTCGCGCCCTCCCCGGTGCCGGGCGCCAGAACGGGCGCGGCAACAGGGCGGTGGCGCCCCAGCGCAGCCGCGGTTTCAATCGCGCACATCGCTTCTTCAACACCCAAAAGCGGGATCAGCCCGGCATCCGTCACGCGCCGCGCAGTATGCTCGCTCAGATTTTCGGGCAACGTGGCGACAAAGGCCAAAGGCGTGCCACTGGCCTGCGCTGCCGCTGCCCCTGCGGCGATGGTGCAGTCCCACGCGGCATCGCTGCACCGGTCGCTGCGCGGAAAATCCACGACCAGACAGCCCAGCGCCACATCGCCGGTCAGCGCGGCAGTAAAGGCAGCGGTCATCGCCGGAACATCGTCCCAGATAAACGTGTGGTAATCCAGCGGGTTCGCCAGGGCCACCATCGGCCCCAATGCAGTCCGCAGCGCGGTATGCTGCGCGTCGTCCAGCGGCGCAAACGTGACACCCCGCCCGACAGCGGCATCCGCCATCAGGCTTGCCTCCCCGCCCGAGCAGGACATCGAAACAATACGGTCAGAGGGCAAGGGACCCGCCAGATGCAACAGCTTGAGCGTCTCAAGCAGCTTGGGCAGGCTATCCACCTGCGCCACGCCCAACCGTTTGAGCAGCGCGCGCGCCCCGGCGTCGCTGCCCGCCAGCGACGCGGTATGCGACACCGCAGCCGCCTGCGCCTGCACCGACTTTCCCACCTTCAGCGCGACAATCGGTTTGCCCAACGCCTGCGCGCGATTGGCAAGCGCCTGAAACGCCTCCAGATCACCGATCCCCTCGATATGCAGGCCCAGCGCGGTCACGCGTGGATCTTCCAGCAAGCCAAGGCCGATTTCGGCCAGCCCCGTCTGCGCCTGATTTCCAGCTGTTACCACATAAGCCAAAGGCACGCCGCGCGCTTGCATGGTCAGATTGATAGCAATATTCGAGCTTTGCGTGATCAAGGCAACGCCCCGGTCGCAACGCGTACCGCCATGCTGATCCGGCCACAAAAGCGCGCCATCGAGGTAGTTGATGAACCCGTAACAATTCGGCCCGATGATGGGCATATCCCCCGCCGCCGCAACCAGCCTGTCCTGCATGGCATCGCCGTCACCCATCTCGGCCTGCGCCTCGCGAAAGCCGCTGGCAAAGCACACCGCGCCGCCCGCGCCCATGGTGCTAAGCGCCTCGACCGTGTCGATCGTAATGCTACGGTTCACACCAATAAAGGCGGCATCCGGCGCCTCTGGCAGGTCAGCTACGGATGCGTAGGTCGGCAGACCGGCCATTTCGGCGCGTTTGGGATGAACCGGCCAGATTGCGCCATCGTATCCCATGCGGCGGCACTGCTCGATTACTGACGCGCACCAGACGCCGCCACCGATGACAGCTATGGATTTGGGGCGTAAAAGGCGGCTGAGGTCGCGTGTCATGGCTGATGTCCCTCCAGAAAAGATTTTATGCCTTCGGCGAGGATATTTTTCGCAAGAAGAAGCGGCTGGTAACGCATTATTAACCACTCTTGGTCAGTATGAAGTCACGGTACAGGCGGGGACGCCGATGACCGTGCAAGGAGAAAGGGTTCGCCTTTTCGAGGGGGGCGCCGATCAGGTCCCCCCTCTTTCTTTTTGCTCCAAATATCCTCGCCGAAGGCAAAAAACTCTTTTGGAGCGCGGGCAGCCTCAGGCGCCCAGCGGCCTCAGCAGATCGCGGCTGATGATGTGGCGCTGGATTTCCGAAGTGCCGTCCCAGATGCGTTCAACGCGGGCATCGCGCCAGAAGCGTTCGATCGGGAAATCATCCATCAGGCCCATGCCGCCATAGATCTGCAATGTGGCATCGGTGACGCGCGCCAGCATTTCGCTGGCATAAAGCTTGGCCGACGCGATCTCGCGGTTTGCCGGCAGGCCCTGATCCAGCCGCCATGCAGAGGACAGCGTCAGCCAGTCGGCAGCGTCGATTTCGGTGATCATGTCAGCGAGCTGGAAACTGACGCCCTGGTTTTTGCCAATCGGCTGGCCGAACTGTTCGCGTTCGGCGGCATAGTTCAGCGCCAGATCAAAACAGCGCCGCGCGCGGCCGACGCAGTTGGTCGCGACCGTGATGCGCGTGGCGTAGAGCCATTCGTTCATCACCGCGAACCCGCCATCAACCTCGCCCAGCACCTGCGCGTCCGGCAGGCGGCAGTTGTCGAATTCGAGGATCATGTTCTTGTAGCCGCGGTGGCTGACCGATTTATACCCGTCGCGGATGGTGAAGCCCGGCGTGCCGCGATCCACAAGAAAGGTGGTGATGCGTTTCTTCGGGCCGCGCGGTGTCTGATCCTCGCCGGTGGCGACGAAGACGATGATGAAGTCGGCGTGATCGGCGCCCGAGATAAAATGCTTGGTGCCGTTCAGCACCCAGTCGCCGCCGTCGCGTTTGGCGCTGCATTTCATGCCGCGCACGTCCGATCCGGCGCCCGGTTCGGTCATCGCCAGCGCATCCATCCGCTCGCCGCGCACGGCGGGCAGCAAGTATTTCTCGCGCTGCTCGCCCTCGCAGGCCATCAGGATATTCTGCGGGCGGCCAAAGAAATGCGCCAGCGCCATTGAGCCGCGGCCCAGCTCGCGCTCGACCAGTGCAAATTCCAGATGGCTTAGCCCCGCGCCGCCGACTTCCTCGGGGAAGTTGCAGGCGTAGAATCCCAGATCCAGCGTCTTTTGCTTGATCTTTTCGGCCACCTCGGGCGGCACTTCGCCGGTGCGCTCAACCTCGGCCTCGTGGGGGTAGATCTCGTTCTCGACAAAGCTGCGCACGGTTGAGACGATCATTTCCTGTTCGTCTGTTAATCCGAAATTCATGTATCTGCTCCTTTATGGGCGGCAGCCAGCGCTTCGACGCGGGCACTGACATCAGGGGAGGGCGCGCAGGTGCGGCGGGTATCCAAGCTTACGTGAAGCATGAATTGATCACAGGTCGCCAGAACCTCGCCATCCTTGGCGCGCTTCAGCTCATGCATGCAGCGCAGCTTCTTGCCCTGTCCTTCGGTTACGCGGGTGTGTATCTCGACCGCCTCGCCCGCATGGGTTTCGGCCAGGTATTTTGTCGTCGTCTCGACGGTGAAATAGCTGAGGCCGCCGGCGATGTAATCATCATCGGCGCCGACAAACGCCATCACCTCTTCGGCGGCGTCCGAGAAGATCTGGCCATAGCGGCCTTCGTTCATATGCCCGTTCACATCGGTCCAGTCGACGGGGATCACCCGGCGCAGGCTGACCATGGGCGTGCCAGCCTCCAGCGCGGGACGCAGGGTTTTCTCATGCGCGTTCAACAGCCGCCCTGACGCGTTGCCCTGCTGTTTCAGGCTGCGCATCATGGCGATCAGGTTGCCGTCGCGCTTGCGCTCCAGCTGGCGGATGGTCAGATGGCCGGACTGGTCGTCGGACTGGTCGGCAATCATCTGGGCCAACTCGTCGGTCAGCTCTGGCACGTCCATCAGTTTCGTCCATGGCCATTTCAGGCAGGGACCAAATTGGTCGATAAAGTGCTTCATCCCCGCCTCGCCGCCGGCGACGCGGTACGTCTCGAACAGGCCCATCTGGGCCCAGCGGATGCCAAAGCCATAGCGGATCGCGTTGTCGATTTCCTCGGTCGTGGCGATGCCGTCCTTGATCAGCCACAGCGCCTCGCGCCAGACGGCCTCAAGGAAGCGGTCGGCGATATGGGCGTCGATTTCCTTGCGCACGCGCAGCGGGTAGAGGCCGACGGAGGTGAGGATTTCGCTGGCGCGGTCCAGCAGGGCCGGATCGCTGGCATCCGTTCCGACAACTTCGATCAGGGGCAGCAGATAGACCGGGTTGAACGGGTGGCAGACCATGATCTGACCGGGACGGGTGGCACCCCCTTGCAGCTCGCTGGGTTTGTAGCCGCTGGTGGAGGAGCCGATCACGGCGTCTGCGTCACAGGCGCTCTGGATTTCGGCGTAGACCTTGTGCTTCATCTCCAGCCGCTCGGGCACGCTTTCCTGCATCCAGTCGGCGCCGGTGACGGTTTCGGCGATGGTGTCGTGAAAGGTCAGCGCGCCCTCGTCCGGCATGGCGTAGTCATACAGCATCGGCAGGGCGTGGCGCGCATTGTCCAGCACCTCGCCGATCTTGCGCCTTGCCTCGGGGTCCGGGTCGAAAATACGCACGTCCCAGCCGTTCAGCAGGAACCGCGCGGCCCATCCGCCACCGATCACGCCGCCGCCGATGATGGCCGCTGTCATTTGCTTGCTCATGTTGTGGTCCGATCTGCTTTGGGGCTTAGCGCGGTGCGCGTTTGGTCAGGCGCAGCTTGTCGCGCACATCGGCGGGGGTCATGATGCGGGCGCCCAGACGCTCGATGATTTCGCGGGCGCGCGTGACCAGCTGGTGGTTTTCGGCCAGAACGCCGCGATCCAGCATCAGGTTATCCTCAAGACCGACGCGCACGTTGCCGCCTGCCAGAACGCTTGCGGCGACATAGGGCATCTGGTCGCGGCCCAGCGAAAAGGCGGACCAGTTCCAGTCATCCGGCACGTTGTTGACCATCGCCATGAAGGTATTCATGTCGTTCGGCGCGCCCCATGGGACGCCCATGCACAGCTGCACCAGCGCGTCCTTCTCAAGGATGCCGTCCTTGACCAGTTGCTTGGCGTACCACAGATGGCCGGTGTCGAACGCCTCGATCTCGGGCTTGGCGCCTGCCTCGGTCATCATCTGGCCCATGGCCTGCAACATGCCGGGGGTGTTGGTCATCACATAATCGGCTTCGGCGAAGTTCATCGTGCCGCAATCCAGCGTGCAGATCTCGGGCTGGCATTCCAGCACATGCGCCACGCGTTCGCTGGCGCCGACCATGTCAGAGGCATCTTCGTTCAGGGGCAGCGGGGATTCAGGATCGCCGAACACCATGTCGCCGCCCATGCCGGCGGTCAGGTTCAGCACCACGTCGGTATCCGATGCGCGGATGCGGTCGGTCAACTCGCGGTACAGCTTCAAATCGCGGCTGGCCTTGCCGGTTTCGGGGTCGCGCACGTGGCAATGGACAATCGCGGCGCCCGCCTTGGCTGCGGCGATGGCGCTGTCGGCGATCTGTTCGGGGCTGCGCGGCACATGCGGGCTGCGGTCCTGGGTGGCGCCGCCGCCGGTTACGGCACAGGTGATGAAAACGTCGCGGTTCATAGTCAGGGGCATGGATGATCCTTTCAAACGGGTGCGTCAAAGCTTGCCGCATATGGTAGCGCTGGCATATTCGCCCATCGTGCCGTAAAAGACAGAAATGATGCAGAAATGGACAAAACCCCAAGCAGCGCCGACGCGCATCGGATTTGTCCTGTTCGACAGATTCTCCAACCTGTGCCTTGCCAACTGTCTGGAGCCGCTGCGCGCGGCAAATACCGTCAGCCGGGCGAAAGTGTTTGACTGGCAGATTGCCACATTGTCCGGCACGGCCGCCCGCAGTTCCAGCGGGATGCAGGTGTTGCCGCATGGCGCGCTGGCGGGAATCGAGCCTTGCGATTACCTTTTTATCCTAAGCAGTTACGATCACGCTCGCCACGATACCTCGCACACGCGGCGGGCGCTGCGCAGTGCGGCCAAAAAGGCGCAGACGCTGGTCGGGATGGATACAGGGCCGTGGCTGATGGCAGCTGCGGGGCTGCTGGGCGGGCGGCGCGCGACGCTGCACTGGGATTTGCAGGACGCCTTTGCCGAGCGGTTTCTGGACGTCGAGGTGGTGCGCGCCCGCGTCACCCGCGACGGGCCGGTGATTACCTGCGCCGGCGCGATGAGCGCGCTGGACCTGATGATGGACATGATCGCGCAGCATGCGGGCATGGCGGCGCGGCTGGATGTCGAGGATCAGTTCATGCATGGCAGCGATACCGCGGCAGAGGTGCCCGACATGCCGCAGCCCGACGTGCTGGTGCGCGCCGCGCTGGCGCAGATGCGCGCCCATGTCGAACGGCCCTTGCCGCTGGGCGCGATTGCCCGGCGGGTGGGCTGCCAGCCGCGCACGATGGACCGGCATTTTCGCAGCGCACTGGGCGCACCGCCGGGCACGGTTTATCGCCACATGCGCCTGTCCGAGGCGCGCAAGCTGCTGGACAGCACCGGGCTGGGCATTGCGGAAATCGCGGTGCGCTGCGGGTACGAGTCCCCGGCCGCACTGGCGCGCGCCATGCGCATCCGGTACGGCGCGGCGCCGACAACGTTGCGCTCCGAAGGGCGCTAGGGGAACCGGCGCGGGGATCGCGCGTTGAGCCACCGAACGAAACAGCGCAAAAGGATACATCATGGATCGCCTCGCCCATTACATCACATGGCTCGGCGCGATTGCGATTGCCGGTACGCTGATCGTCGTCAGCTTTAGCCTGGGGTATTATTCGGTCTGGGCCATTGTTGGCTGCGTCATCGCCGCGATCGTCATCGCCTATCCCAGCGGCAGACTTGTATCCAACATGATCAAGCGCTGGGATCCGGCGTGGGATACCCGCAAGGAAGCGCCGCAACCGGATCTGAAACGCGGCGGATCGCACGAACGCCACCCGCCCAAGTAACCTAATGCATGCGCCCGCCGACCGGCACGTCGGCATCCGGCGCAATCAGCACGATTTCGCCTGCCGCATCGCTGACGCCCAGAACCAGCACTTCGGACATGAAGGGGCCAATCTGTCGGGGCGGGAAGTTGACCACCCCCATCACCAGACGGCCAACCAACCCCTCGGGCGTGTAATGCGCCGTGATCTGCGCAGATGTCTTTCGCTCGCCGATTTCATCGCCAAAATCGATCCACATCTTGATCGCGGGCTTGCGCGCCTCGGGGAATGGTTTGGCGCGGACCACGCGGCCCACGCGAATATCAACGGCCATGAAGTCATCAAAGGTGATTTCAGCCATTGCGCAGCTCCCGCGAGCGGCTGGCGGCTGCGCCAACGGTGCGACGGATCAAGTGAGGCAGACCCTTCTTTTCATCCATCAGCACCTCAAGCCCCGCCTGGGTGGTGCCGTTGGGGCTGGTCACGTTAACGCGCAACTCGGCGGGCGTCTCGCTTGCCTCTTCGGCCAGTGCGCCCGCACCGGCAACGGTTGCCTGTGCCAGTTGCATCGCCAGTTCGGGGGTTAGCCCCTCAGCCTCCCCGGCCTTGGCGAGGCATTCGATCATGTGAAACACGTAGGCCGGGCCAGAGCCGGAAACGCCGGTCACGGCGTCCATCTGATCCTCATCCTCCAGCCGGACCACCTGCCCGACCGCACGCAGCAGCATTTCGGCCAGATCCATCTGTTCGCTGCTGGCATGGCCGTTGCCGATGATTGCCGTGATGCCCCGCCCGACCGCGGCAGGCGTGTTCGGCATCGCCCGAATGATGGGAGAGGCATCGCCAAGCGCCGCCTCGAACGCGGAAATCGGCGTGCCGGCAGCGACCGAGATGAACAGGGTGGGGCCGTTCCCCATCGCCTTGAGCGTCGGCAGCGCCTCGCCCATCATCTGCGGTTTGACGGCGATCAGGACGATGCCCGGCGCGATGGGCAGGTCATCCGCATTGATATGAACGCCGGTGCCTTTCAGCCAGTCCGAGGACTGCGGATCAATCACCCAGACCGACGCGGCGGGCAACCCGCCCGACAGCCAGCCTTGCAGCATCGCGCCGCCCATCTTGCCGCAGCCCAGCAGAACAAGGCCCTTATCGGCCACGAAATCCATATCCATCACACCCACCCCCTTGGCCGTTTTCACGTCATTTGCAGGGCAGGTTACGCGCGACCATACGCCTCTGCAATGGCGACCTGCATGGCGTCGCGCGGGGTGCGGTCGCCCCACAGGACCAGCTGAAACGCGGGATAATACCGCTCGGACGCCAGAACGGCGGCGGTGATGATCGCGTCCACCTGCTCGGGGCTGGCACCCTGCCCGCCCGACATCAGCAGACCATAGCGGTACACCATCAGCTTTTGCTCGGACCAGTAGGTGAAGGCGCCGGTCCAGCCTTGATCGTTGACCTCGTTCAACGCCTCGTACAGCACCGGCAGCTTGTCGCGCGGCGGGTCCATTTCAAATGTGCAGACCATGCGCAGCATCTCGTCATGGGCGGACCATGCCAGCGTGATTGCATAGGTGCGCCATTGCCCTTCAACCGCCATTGAAATCTGATCATCGCCCACGCGGTCGAATTGCCAATCGTTATGGGCTGCAATATGTTCGACGATATCAATGGGATGCGGATCGTCTGTCTGGAAATGTTCGGACAGTGCCATGTCGCCACCTTTTAGGTTTGATCCTGAGATGGGGATCATGAACGCCCCCAAGCACTGGATGCCTGCTCAACGGGCTGGGGTTAATCCGCAGTCCCTTACCAGATATGGTGCGGCACAGTCTGCCACCTGTAAAGCTATTTGTTGTGGATAAACGCAATAAGTTGTGGATGAACTCCAGATCAGCGACTATATTCGGCGCCCCTGGTGATTCTCGGCAGGTATTTCGGCCAATTTACCGCATTACTGCGGCGCATCTGCCTGCGGGCCGTCCGCAGCGTCCAGACGAGCGGCACAGGCCGACAGAAGGCCCGCATCCTCCAGCGCGATCAAATCCTCGATCAGAAGGTCCAGCGTGCGGGTGTAGGCAATGATCGCTGCGTCACGGCGCAACTGGTCCGGGGCATCACGAACGATGCGTTTCAGCGTGCGTGCCTTGGCCAGACGATCCCGCATACTCCGCAGGCGCGCCCTGACCTCATGGGTCATGACATCACCGCCCCGCACCCGGCCATACAATGCTGACGAAACCCAGCAAAGTCATGGCGCCCGGCGCTGCGGCCCACACAGCCCATAAGTTGTCCCCTTGGAATTTAATTCAATCAAAGGTGGTAAGTATCGGAATTCGTGGCACTATTCGCACAGCGTGTAAAACTTTAACCGCCTAGTCAATTAAATTTTTCCGTGCAACATCACGCGCATGGCCCATTTCGATTTACAAAAAATCCGCGATATCGCCAATGAGGGGATCGCCCGGCACGGTCTGCGTGGTTATGCGCGCAAGCTGGGTCTGGATGTCAGCACCGTGCGCAGCCTGCGCGACGGGCGCGACATGCAAATTTCCAAGGTGACCGAAATTGTCGCGGCGCTGAATCTGTCGCTGGAGCTGTGGCAGATTACCTCAGCCGCAGCCCCCGCAGAAAAAGCCGCGCCAGGGCCGGGCGCGGCGGCGCAGCGCGATGTGTCGGCACATATCACGCTGCCGTTCCATTGCAGCCAACCGCAGGATCGCGCCGCACCGGTTGCCCTGAACCCGGCATGGCTGGCAGCGCAAGGGTGGAATGTTCAGTGTTTGCGATGGATCACTGCACCGCCGAAAACGGACGCCGCGTGCGTGCAGCCCGGCGCGCTTTGCCTGATAGATTGCGAGCAGACATGGCCCGAGGCACACGCGATCTGGGCCTATCTGGACGCTGGCACGCTGAATATCGCGTATCTGCACCGCCCGCTGGCAGGCACTTTGCTGATCGCGGGCAGCGATCCGGCGCAGGGCGCGCGCCATCTGAGCGGCCCGGCGCTGGACGCGATCACGCCGCTCGGGCGGGTTGTCTGGGTTCAGACGCTGCCGCCCGTCCTGCCGTAAAAGGCGCCTAGCCCTTGGTCGCTGCGTTTGCTTCCAACGCATCCAGCCGGGTTTTCAGCGCCTCATTTTCTTCGCGCGCCTTTTGCGCCATCGCGCGCACGGCGTCGAATTCTTCGCGCGTGACAAAATCGCGGTCCGCCAGCCAGCGGTCGATCATCGACGACATCGCCGTCTCGGCCTCTTGCCGGGCGCCCTGGGCCACGCCCATCGCGTTCGTCATCAGTTGCGAGATATCGTCCATCACCTTGTTACGGGTCTGCATATGTTGCCTCCGGCATTGCGGTTTCGCTAAAATTCATGTCTTCGCTTTATATGGGCGCGCGGCCGCCTGATCGCAAGATCTGTGCGGTTGACTTCCCCCCTCATGCGCGGCCATGTCTGCGTCATGCACGCCCTGATCCCATATCCCGACATCTCGCCCGAGATTTTCTCCATCTCCGTTTTCGGCATGGAATTTGCGCTGCGCTGGTATGCGCTGGCCTATATCGCGGGCATCATCATTGGCTGGCGCATTGTGGTGGGCGCCGTGCGCCGCCCGCACCTGTGGCAGGGCGCCCCGGCCATGACGGCCAAACAGGTCGAGGATCTGATGTTCTGGGCGATCCTTGGCATCATCTTGGGCGGGCGCCTGGGGTTCGTGCTGTTTTATCAGCCCGCATATTACCTGTCGCGCCCGCTGGAGATTTTGCAGGTCTGGCAGGGCGGCATGTCGTTCCATGGCGGGATGGTGGGCGTCTTGATGGCCTGTATCGCGTTTTCCCTGCGCAACAAACTGCGCATCCTGTCTGTGGGTGATCTGTTGTGCATGGCGGCGCCCGTGGGGATATTTCTGGGCCGCGTGGCCAACTTCATCAATGGCGAGTTGTGGGGCCGCCCCACCGATCTGCCGTGGGGCGTGGCATTTCCCGGCGCTGCGGCGCAGGATTGCCCCGGCGTGATCGGTCTGTGCGCGCGGCATCCATCGCAACTCTACGAGGCGCTGCTGGAGGGGCTGCTGCTGGGCGCGGTGCTGCTGTGGCTGGCATACCGGCGCGGCGCGCTGAAGCGTCCCGGCCTGATCGTCGGCTGGTTTTTCGCCGGATATGGCGCGGCGCGGTTCATCGTGGAATTTGCCCGCGAGGCGGACGCGCAGTTCATGTCGGAGGGCAACCCGCTGGGTCATGCGCTGCAACTGGGCGCGGGTTATGGCCTGTCGATGGGTCAGCTTTTGTCGCTGCCGATGATCGCGTTCGGCCTGCTGCTGCTTTTGACCCGGCCCAGGGCGCGATGACCCCGCTGGCGCAAACGCTGATCGCGCAGATTGCCGAATGCGGGCCGATGACGCTGGCCGAATATATGGCGCATTGCCTGATGCATCCCGAACACGGCTACTACGCCACGCGCGACCCGCTGGGCGCGGGCGGCGATTTCACCACCGCGCCCGAAATCAGCCAGATGTTCGGCGAGTTGATCGGGCTGTCACTGGCCCAAACATGGCTGGATCAGGGCGCGCCGGCCCCTTTCGTGCTGGTCGAACCGGGACCGGGACGCGGCACGCTGATGGCCGACATCCTACGCGCCACCCGCGCCGTCCCCGGCTTTCACGCCGCCGCCCGGGTGCATCTGGTCGAAACATCGCGCCCCCTGCGCGCCACGCAGGCGGCGGCGCTGGCAGGCGCCAGCCCGGTCTGGCACGATGCGGTACAGACGCTGCCGGATCTGCCGCTCTTTATGGTGGCGAATGAATTTTTCGACGCGCTGCCCATCCGGCAGGCCCAGCGCGACGGCGCGGAATGGCGCGAGCGGATGGTCGGGCGCGATGGCGACAGGCTGATTCCCGGCCTTGCCGCGCCCAGTGTCCTGCCGCCGCTGGCCCACCGGCTGGACGATACCAAGGACGGCGACATCGTCGAATTCTCGCCCGCCGCCACGCATATCGCCGCCCATATCGGTGCGCAGATCGCGCAGCGGGGCGGCGCGGCGCTGATTGTCGATTACGGCGACTGGCGCAGCGTCGGCGATACCTTTCAGGCCCTGCGTGCCCACGCCCCCGCCGACCCGTTTGACGCCCCCGGCACCGCCGATCTGACCGCCCATGTCGATTTCGAGGCGCTGGCCCGCGCCGCCGCCCCCGCGCGCCACAGCCGCCTGACCCCGCAAGGCGTGTTTCTGGAGCGTCTTGGCATCACCCCGCGCGCGCAAAAGCTGGCGCAAACGCTTGTCGGCGATGCACGGGACGCGCATGTCGCCGCACATCGACGCTTGACGCATCCCGCGGAAATGGGGACGCTGTTCAAGGTGATGGCCCTTTATCCCGAAGGCGCCGCACCGCCGCCGGGACTGTCCGAATGACGCTGGAAATTCTGACCGCAAACAGCCTTGCCCCCGTGCGTCACGGGTTCTTTACCCGCCGGGGCGGTGCATCCTCGGGCATTTTTACCGGGCTGAATTGCGGGCTGGGATCGTCGGACCAACAGGAAATCGTCACCATTAACCGCGCGCGGGTCGCGGCCGCCATGCAGGTGCCACCCGATCATCTGCTGACCGTGCATCAGATCCATTCGGCCACCGCCCTGCCGGTGGATGCGCCAATCACCGCCCCCATTTCCGAGCGGCCCCGCGCCGATGCGATGGTCACGGCCACGCCGGGCCTTGCGCTGGCCGTGCTGACCGCCGATTGCCAGCCGGTGCTGTTTGCCGATGCACAGGCAGGCGTGATCGGCGCCGCCCATGCCGGATGGCGCGGCGCACTGGACGGCGTGCTGGACGCGACCATCATCGCGATGGAGGGGCTCGGCGCCACCCGCGCCAATATCGCCGCCGTCATTGGCCCCACGATCAGTCAGGCCGCATATGAGGTCAGCCCCGAGTTCATGCAGGATTTTCTGGCCACCGACAGCGAAAATGCCCGGTTTTTCACCGAAGGCGCCCCCGGCAAGATGCAGTTCAACCTGCCCGGCTTTGGACTGGCCCGGTTGCGCGGCGCGGGCATCGGGCGGGCGGAATGGACCGGCCACTGCACGTACACAGACGAGGAACGGTTCTACTCATACCGCCGCGCCACCCACCGGGCCGAGGCCGACTACGGCAGGCAGATCGCCGCCATTTGCCTCTAGGCCCTGATGGCCGCGCGGAATGTGGCAATTCCAAGCCGCGCCAGGCCGCACCCCAGACGCTAAACCATTGAATTCCAACGCCCGCGGCAGGCGCCAGAAAATTCGCGAATTTTCTCGCCCGCCGCGCCGCTGCCGCCTGTGTGTCAAATCTTGGCCGCAAAGCGATGGCACATTCTGCTCAGACCAAATCAACAGATCCGCATCGCGGGCAGCCTGAGGAGCGAGCGAATGAGCCATACCCCCAAACCCCAAAGACGCTGGATGACCACCGCACTGCAAAGCAGCGCGCAGCCAATGCCGGCCCTGCCCTTCAAGCGCGGCCAGCGCGCGATCACGGCGCGCACCGCACAGACGGCTGCCAAACTGCAACGCCGCGCCTGAAACGACCGATCCCGGCCATCCATTTCGATGCCCGCACCTGTCAAACAGCGTGGCCACCGGCCTTTGTTGCGCCCCGGCGGCCCGCCCTCCGCACGCCTTATTTCCGGCGCGTCTGAACGCGGCACATATTTATTCAGCCAAAAGGCAGTTCATCATGGTTTATACACCATCCGCGCAAAACCTTGTCAGCGCCCTGCGCACGCAGCCCCTGCCGCCCGCATACCGGCGCGGCACGCCTGTATATGACCGCCAAGAGCCGGGCCAGATCGCGCGCACCCTGTTTCAGCGCAATGACGGCAGCATTGAGGAGGCGCGTCACATCCTGCCTGCCATGCCTGTCTTTACAGCCGCATTTTCCGCCTTCGCGCGCGGCACGCTGATCGCCACAACGCGCGGCCCCGTCGCGGTCGAAGATTTGCAGCCCGGCATCAAGGTCCTGACGAACGAGCGCGGCCCCTCGCCCCTGCTCTGGATCGGGTCAATGTCGCTGCGCCCCGCGCCAACGCCCGGCGGCCCGGCGCGCCTGACGCGGATCATGACCGGCGCGCTGGGAATGGGCCGGCCCATGGTCGATCTGATGACCGGCCCCGGCGCGCGCATCGCACAGCGCGGCACGGCGCGCCCGGATCATGTATTGCGTCCGGTCCATGACCTGATTGATGGCAACAGCGTCATTGCCATCACTCCGCCCGGTACGGTCGATCTGTATCATATCGCGCTGCACCGCCATGCGACGATCACCGCAGCCGGGCTGACGGTGGAGACGTACCACCCCGGCCCCGGTTTCGAAGCGGGACTGAACCATCAGCAACTGGCGCAGTTCCTGGCCCTCTTTCCGCATATACGCCGCCCGGCCGATTTCGGCAGCCTTGCCCATCCGCGCAGCGCATTCGGCCAGCCAAATCGCCAGATGGCCTGACGGGGGCAGACACGTCGCTCAGGCGTCGCGGGCCAGCCGCTCTTCCAATACCTCGAACGGCACGCCCGGCTGGTCCTTGGCGTCGCGTATGACCAGCGCGGTCTTGACGCTGGCCACATTCGCCGCCGCCGTCAGCTCTTCGGTCAGGAACCGCTGAAACGTGCTCAGATCCGGCGCCACGCATTTCAGGATGAAATCCACCTCGCCATTCAGCATGTGACATTCGCGCACCAACGGCCAGTCACGGCAGCGCGCCTCGAACGCGCTCAGGTCTGCCTCGGCCTGGCTTTGCAGGCCGACATTGGCAAACACCTGCACCTCGAAGCCCAATTCACGCGGATCGACATCGGCGTGATAGCCGCGAATAAATCCGGCCTCCTCCAACGTGCGCACCCGGCGCAGACAGGGCGGCGCTGAAATTCCGACACGCTTGGCCAGTTCCACATTGGTCATGCGCCCGTCCGCCTGAAGTTCGGCCAGAATTTTTCGGTCGATCGGGTCCAGACGGGTCGTCGCCATTGCTCACCTGCTTACTGGTTGAATTTCGCGATTGTTATACCAACCACGGTGCCCTGCGCAATAATCTATCGCTGCGGCGCAATATACTTGCGCGGAATATGCGCATGGCGCGGGGAATGCAAGGGCGCATTACGGGGGGTTTCACCATGACCCTGCCGTGTCTATATCAGGCGCAACATACGCAGTTTATCGAAAGGGCAGGCACATGGCCAAGACGAAAAAGACCAAGGTTCTGATCATCGGCTCCGGCCCCGCGGGCTATACCGCCGCCGTCTATGCCAGCCGCGCCATGCTGGAGCCGGTTCTGGTGCAGGGGATCGAGCCGGGCGGCCAGCTGACCACCACGACCGAGGTCGAAAACTGGCCCGGCGATACCGAAGTGCAGGGCCCCGATCTGATGGTGCGGATGGAAGCCCACGCAAAGGCGATGGGCGCCGAAGTCATCGGTGACATCATCAGCAGCATTGATTTCTCCAAACGCCCCTATGTCTGCCAGTCCGATAGCGGCACCGAGTATATCGCCGATGCGATCATCCTGTGCACTGGCGCCCGCGCCAAGTGGCTGGGCCTGCCCAGCGAGGAGAAGTTCAAGGGCTTTGGCGTGTCGGCATGTGCCACCTGCGACGGCTTCTTCTATCGCGGTCAGGAAATCGTCGTTGTCGGCGGCGGCAATACGGCGGTAGAAGAGGCGCTGTTTCTGACCAATTTCGCCTCCAAGGTGACGCTGATCCACCGCCGCGATGAATTGCGCGCCGAGCGTATCCTGATCGACCGGTTGGAGAAGAACCCGAAAATCCATCCCGTCTGGTTCCACGAGCTGGAGGAGGTCTATGGCACCGATGCCCCTCTCGGTGTCGAGGGTGTCAAGGTGCGGCACGTGAAAACCGGCGAAATCACCGACATCCCGGCCAAGGGCGTGTTCATCGCCATCGGACACGCCCCCTCGAACGAGCTGGTCAAGGATGTGCTGGAAACCCATATGGGCGGCTACGTCGTCACCAAACCCGACAGCACGGAAACGTCCCTGCCCGGCGTCTTTGCCGCGGGCGATCTGACAGATCACAAATACCGCCAGGCCGTCACCAGCGCCGGCATGGGCTGCATGGCCGCGTTGGAGGCAGAGCGCTGGCTGGCCGAACACGGCATGGCCGAGAACGAGGACATGGTCGAGGCGGCGCCGGAGGATGCAAATGTCACATGATTTTGACGCCCAGCGCGCAGAAACCTACGCCGTATTCGAGGATATTCAGGCCGAGGCCGACCTGCCCGACATCGCCGATATCGACTATGCCTTTACCGCAGGGGACAGCGCCGACTGGGACGCAGCCGAGGCCGCGCTGAGCGAGGCAGGCTTTGAATGCGAGCCGGTAGAGGATGATGACGGCACCCCCTACCTTGCCGCCTGCCTGCCCGATCAGCCCCTGACCGCCATGGCCATCTGGCTGGGCGAGGAGGCCGCGACGCGGCTGGCGATGCCGCATGGCTTCCTGCCTGACGGCTGGGGGTTTTCGGCCTAGCGGGCTCATATCGAAACGCTGCCCGCCTGCCGCAGCGCAGGCGGGCGGGCGCTTATTCCAGAACGGCGCGGGCGGCGCGGCCGTAAAGATCGCCGTAATCTGCCGCCGCAGGGCGCATGGCGCGCAGCGCAGGCAGGCGCGCGCTGTAATCCTCGTCACTTGCCGCCTGAATGGCCGCGCGCAGATCAGCCTCATCCTCGCAGATGATCATTCCGGATGTGTCAAAGAAATCAGCGATATTGGGACAGCCCCAGTAAATCGGCACGGTCTGGCACAGGATCGCGTCAACCAGCTTTTCGGTGAAATAATTCCGCTCGCGCACATTCTCGATCACGACCGAATAGCGATAGGGCGCCAGCCCCTCGGCCTTGGCCGCGAACGGCTTGTAGCCGCGCCCCATCACATCCAGATCCACGCCGGCGCCGCCTGCCCAATCGACGATCGCATGGCGCAGCACATGCCCGTCCTGCGACCGCTTGCTGGAGGCGATCAGCGACGTCATGCGCGCTTTGGTCGTGTCCACGTCTTGCCATTCGGACACCCAAGTGCCGCCAAAGGGGAAAAAATATCCGTTCGGAATGTCCGCCAGCAGCGCGGCATCATGAGTCAGCACCCGGTAAAACCGCCGGTGCGACCGGCGCAGAGAGGCCAGATGACCGCCATGAATCGCTTTGGGTTCCAGCACGGCAATGGAAACACGCGCCGCTGTGCCGAATCCGGGGCGCCAATGCAGGGTCTTGCGTGGAAACACGATCAGGTGGTCCTGCGGCGCCAGATCCCGCAACGTGCGGCCTCCAATACCCTCCGGCACGCCCAGCGGCCACATCAAGCGGTCCAGCGGTATGGCGCCGGGCGTCAGGCCCAGCTTCATGTCATTCGGCAGGATCGCAACTTTCGGCGCGGCTTCAACCATGGATCACTCCCCTTGGATCAACCCGCGCCTCTTACACGGAAAAGGCGCACCCCGGCAACAGACCGGCGCGCGCCTTTCGGCCTTCATCTTGTTTCAAATACTCATGTCGCAGCGGCGGCCACCCGCCGCCGCGACAGCTTTAGTGAACTGTCACCGGATCCAGGTCGTGCTGGCGCGCCAGCACGAACGCCATCTGTCGGTTGCTGACCAGTGCCAGACGCTCGCCCGCCTCGCTGTGAACGGCGTATAGCGTCTTCAACTCGCCCACCTGGCTCTGCACATCTTCGGGCAGATCCGCCACAGCGACAGGGCGGACATATGCAATGCGGTGGCCCGCCTCATGCGGGAAGTCAAATTCGGTATCCATGATCGTATCCTCCTTGAGGGTTGCCCGCTTGGGGATTATTGGCCGCGTTTGTTGATCTTGATCGTCTGAACGACTGTCTCGGGCAGGGCGCGGGTCAGGTCCACATGCAGCAGACCGTTCTCCATGATCGCCGAGCCGACTTCGACCCCGTCGGCCAGAACGAAACTGCGCTGAAACTGCCGCGCGGCAATGCCGCGATGCAAAAACACCCGCTCGCAGGTATCCGCAGATTGCCGCCCCCGGATCACCAGCTGGCGATCCTCGACCGTGACCGACAGATCCTCCTCGCCAAAGCCTGCTACGGCCAGCGTGATGCGATAGGAATTGTCCGATGTCTGTTCGATATTGAAGGGCGGATAACCTTCATTCCCGGATTTCGCGCTGCGTTCCAGCAAACGTTCCAGCTGGTCGAACCCCAGCATGTAGGGGTGTGCCCCCAATGTCATTTTCGTCATGTGCCACGTCCTTGCCTCAAGCGACTGGTCAGATTTCGCGCCATCCCGTCATCGGCAACGGCACCTTGGAATGAATATGGGTCTTCATCCTTTTGGGTGCAAGGGCTATGCGGACAGTCAAATTCAGCCTATCATCTGGCGCATCTTAGCAAGTCCAAGGATTTACCCCGATATGAACGCCTATAGCGAGCTTGCGATGAAGTCCGATGATGTGCTGCGCGTCGAGCTGGAGCAGTTCCGCCGCCAGCACCGCGATCTGGACGAGGCGATCCATGCGCTGGAGGAACGCAGCGTGCGCGATCCGCTCACCGTCAAGCGGCTGAAACAGCAGAAATTGCGCCTCAAGGATCGCATCGCCTATATCGAAGACCGGCTTTTGCCCGATATTATCGCCTGAAAGGCAGCGCATCGACGCTAGACGCGCCGGCGCCGCGCGACTATGGTTTGCGCCTGAATTAACGGGGGGCGCATTATGCCGCAAGTGCAGGTCGGGATCATCATGGGCAGTCAATCGGACTGGCCAACGATGAAGGAGGCGGCCGATATTCTGGACGCGCTGGATGTGCCTTATGAGGCGCGCATCGTCTCGGCCCACCGCACACCTGACCGCCTGTGGTCCTATGGCAAGGAGGCCGCAGGCCGCGGCCTCAAGGCGATCATCGCGGGTGCCGGCGGTGCCGCGCATCTGCCCGGCATGATGGCATCCAAAACCCGCGTTCCGGTGATCGGCGTGCCGGTCCAGACGCGGGCGCTGTCGGGCGTCGACAGCCTTTATTCCATCGTCCAGATGCCACGCGGCTACCCCGTCGCCACCATGGCCATCGGCGCGGCCGGTGCCGCCAATGCCGGCCTGATGGCCGCCGCAATTCTGGCCAATGACGATCCGGCGCTGGCACAGCGTCTGGATGACTGGCGCGCGGCCCTGTCCGCCTCTATCCCCGAGGAGCCTTGCAATGACTGAGCCACTGACATCCGGGCCACTGAAAACCGGCGCGACCATCGGCATCCTTGGCGGAGGACAACTGGGCCGGATGCTGTCTGTCGCCGCCTCCCGCCTTGGGTTCAAGACCTGCATCTTCGAGCCGGGCGCGGATTGCCCCGCCTCCCACGTCGCCAACCGCCATATCGCCGCGCCCTATGAGGATGAAGCCGCGCTGCGCGATTTCGCCGACACCTGCGATGTGATCACCTTCGAGTTCGAGAATATCCCGACCTCGGCGCTGGATATCCTTGAAAAACTGCGCCCCGTTCACCCCAACCGCATGGCGCTGCGCGTCAGTCAGGACCGGCTGGTGGAAAAGGCGTTTCTGAACGATCTGGGCCTGAAAACAGCACCTTTCGCCGCTGTTGATGACAGCGAGGACATCAGTCAGGCGATGGAGGAAATCGGCCTGCCTGCGATCCTGAAAACCCGCCGCTTTGGCTATGACGGCAAGGGTCAGGTGCGCCTGCGCGCGCCTGAGGATGCCGATGGCGCGCTGGCCGATATGAATGGCGCGCCCGGTATCTACGAGGGGTTCGTCGATTTCACCCACGAGGTGTCCGTAATCGCCGCGCGCAATGCGGCGGGTGATGTATCGGTCTTCGATCCGGGGGAAAATGTGCATGAGGATGGCATCCTGCGCACCACCACCATCCCGGCCCGCCTGTCGCCGCCGCAGCGCAGTGACGCGGTGCTGCTGGCCGCCAAGATATTGAACAAGCTGGATTATGTCGGCGTCATGGGGGTCGAGCTGTTCGTGACGGCGGATGGCCTGATCGTCAACGAGATAGCCCCGCGCGTGCATAATTCCGGCCACTGGACGCAGAATGGCTGCACCGTTGACCAGTTCGAGCAGCATATTCGCGCGGTGGCCGGCTGGCCCTTGGGCGATGGCAAGCGGCATTCCAACGTGGTGATGGAAAACCTGATCGGCGACGACGTGGGCCGCGTGCCGGATCTGGCCCGCGACGGCGCCTGCGCGCTGCATCTATACGGCAAGGCCGAGGTGAAACCGGGCCGCAAGATGGGCCATGTCAACCGCGTGACAGGCCCGGCCTGAAGCCCTCCTAAAGCTTCGCCCGGCGCGTGCGTTCCACCTTGCGCCCTGCCTTTGCCGCTTTCTTTTTGGCCGCGCCCAGCTTGCGCTGGGGCGGCTTGCCCCGGCCCTGCCCGCGTCCCTGCGGCATGGCCTTGCCCTCGACGCTGACCAGCTCCAGCGCGATGCCGCCGGTAACGGGCAATGCCTCGGCCAGCTTTACCGTCACGCTCTGGCCAAGCCTGATGATGCGGCCCGATTCCGACCCCATCAGCGTCGCGGACCCTGCGTCATGGACGAAATACTCGTGCCCGATGCTGCGCATCGGAATAAGCCCGTCGGCGCCGGTTTCATCCAGCTTCACAAAGGCCCCGAAACTGGCGATGCCGCTGATGCGCCCGCTGAATTCCTCGCCCACACGCTCGGACAGGAACGCCGCCAGATAGCGGTCATTCGTGTCCCGCTCGGCCATCATCGACCGTCGCTCGGTCTCGGAAATATGCTGCGCGGTTGCCTCCAGCTGATCGATCTCGGCACGGCTCAGCCCGTCATCGCCCCAGCCATGCGCGGAAATCAGCGCGCGGTGCACGATCAGATCGGCATAGCGCCGGATCGGCGAGGTGAAATGCGCATAAGCCATCAGGGCAAGGCCGAAATGGCTGAAATTGGCAGGCGAATAATAGGCTTGCGTCATGGCGCGCAGGGTGGACATGTTGATCTGCTCGGCGTGATCGGTATCCGCCGCGCCATGCAGCAGCGCGTTGATATGCGACGTCTTCAGCACCTGCCCCTTGGCCAGAACCAGCCCCGCAGCCTCGGCCACCTCGCGCAGCGCGTCGAGTTTTTCAATGGGGGGCTCCTCATGGACGCGGTAGAGCAGCGGAGATTTTTTGGCAGCAAGCGTTTCGGCGGCGGCGACGTTTGCCAGCACCATGAATTCCTCGATCAGCTTGTGCGCGTCCAGCCGTTCGGTGAAATTGACGCTCAGCACCTTGCCCTCGTCGCTGAGGATCACCTTGCGCTCGGGCAGGTCCAGATCCAGCGGCTGGCGGTGTTTGCGCGCGATTTTCAGCGCGTCATAGGCGGCGTAAAGCGGCGCGATCACCTCCTCCATCAGGGGTGCGCATTTGTCGTTCGGCGCGCCGTCCTGCGCCGCCTGCACCTCCTGATAATTCAGCGAGGCATCGGAGCGCATGATCGCGCGATGGAAGGTCTGGTCGATCTTCTCGCCAAATTCATCAATCCGCATCCGCACCGCGATACAGGCGCGCGGAACCCCCTCGTGGAGCGAGCACAGATCGCCCGACAGCCGGTCGGGCAGCATCGGCACCACGCGGTCGGGAAAATAGCTGGAGTTGCCGCGATTGCGCGCCTCGGCGTCCAGCGCCGAACCCGGCGTGACGTAATGCGCGACATCCGCGATGGCGACCCAGATCACATGGCCGCCTTCGTTATCCGGCGCATCATCGGCATGAGCGTAACACGCGTCGTCATGGTCGCGCGCATCCCAAGGGTCAATCGTGACCAGCGGCAGATCGCGCAGATCCTCGCGGCCCTCCAGCCCGGCGGGCGTCATCGCGTCCGCCTCGGCGATCACCGCATCGGGGAAATCGTCGGGGATGCCGTGCTGGTGAATGGCGATCAGCGACACGGCGCGCGGGGCCGAAGGATCGCCCAGACGCGCGAGGATGCGCGCGCGCGGCAGGCCCATGCGCCCCTTGGGGCCGGAGCGTTCAGCCTCGACCAGCTCGCCATCCTTGGCGCCGCCGGTGGCGGCCGGCTCGACCATCCATTCCAGCGCCTGCCCCTTGTCGATGGGCAGGATGCGCCCGCCCTCGGTGCCCTTGCGAAAAATACCCAGCACTTTCTGCGGGTTATGGCCGATGCGGCGGATCAGCCGCCCCTCGTATTGATGCGTCTCGCCCTTTACTTGGATAAGTTTGCCCAGAATACGCTCGCCCGCGCCCAGCGCCGGGTCAGAGCCGCGCAGAACCAGCAGGATCGTCGGCTCCGGCCCGTCGCCCTGCCATTCCAGCGGGCGCGCCAGCAGATCGCCGCCGGCGTCCGGGCCGATGACTTCCAGCACGCTGACTGGCGGCAGGCGATCCGGCTCGCGATACGTCTTCTTGCGCTTGGCCAGATGGCCCTCGTCCTCCAGCTCGCGCAGAAGGCGTTTGAGGTCGATCTTGGCGGCCCCCTTGATCCCGAACGCCTTGGCGATGTCGCGCTTGGCGGCGAGGGTGGGGTTTTCGGAAATCCAGGTCAGGATCTCGGCTTTGGTTGGCATTTGTTTCATGCAGCACGGCCTATCATGGGCGCGCGGCGGCGGGAACAGCTAACGCGCGCGCAGATCTGCAATGGTGTCCACATCGCGCAGCATGTCAACCAGCGCGATGCGCGCGCCCGGCAGACTGGCGATGCTATCTGCCAGCGCATCGGCAGTGGACCAGCGCACATTTTGCAAAAATCCGGCAGGAATGGCGCCGCTGCGTTTTAGCCCGATCAGCCAGTAGCCGCCATCGGGCGCGGGGCCAAACACCGCGTCATGCCCGCCCAGCGCGGCAAGGGCGCGGGCGATATGCACCCGCCTGATGCCCGGAATATCGCCGCCGATGATGCAGACCGGCCCCGGCGGCAGGCTGCGCATGATGCGCGCCATGCGGGCGCCCAGATCGCCGCGCCCCTGGGCGATGCGCGGCAGGTGGCGGGGCCAGACGCGGCTGGCCAGCCCTTCGCGGTCCGGCGCGACAGCCAGCACCAGCCGCCAGCGCGGACCCTCCACCTCGCGCAACAGGCGCGCGGTCTGGTGGCGGAACCACCATGCGGCAGGCACCATGCCGATCCCCTGCCCCAGCCGGGTTTTCACCCGGCCCGGACGCGGTTCTTTCAGCATGACGACCAGCGTCGGGCGCATCCTCAGGCGAAATAATCGCGCAGGATACGGGTATAGATCGCCTTCAGCTGATGGATCTGCGCGACGTCGACATTTTCATCCACCTGATGCATGGTGCGGCCCACAAGGCCACATTCCACCACCGGGCAATGATCCTTGACGAACCGCGCATCCGAGGTGCCGCCCGAGGTACTCAGCACCGGCGTGCGGCCCGTCTCGGCCTCGACCGCGCGCACCACCATATCGGAAAAATCGCCGGGGGGCGTGATGAAACTCTCGCCCGAGTTCTTGACCTTGAGCGTGCCGGTCACGCCCATTTCGGCGCAGATCGCATCAAGCTGCCCTTGCAGCCAATCGGTCAGATCCGCACCCGTATGCGCATCGTTATAACGGATGTTCACCGTCGCGCGCACCGTTGCCGGGATCACATTCGTCGCCGCATTTCCGGTGTCGATGGTGACCACCGCCAGCGTCGAGGGGTCAAAATGATCGGTGCCGGTATCCAGCTCATGCGCGCTGAGCCGGTCCACCAGCCGCGCCATCGCGGGCAGCGGGTTGACCGCGCGGTGCGGGTAGGCCGAATGGCCCTGCACGCCGGTGATGGTCAGCCACGCACTCAGCGAGCCGCGCCGCCCGATCTTGATCATGTCGCCCATCTGGTCGGGGCAGGTCGGCTCGCCCACGATGCAGACATCCATCGCCTCGCCATTCGTCTGCATCCAGTCCAGCAACGCGACGGTGCCATCGGTCGCGTCGCCCTCCTCGTCGCCGGTGATGGCCAGTATGACGGCGCCGTCGGGCGGCGTTTGCTGAACAAAATCAATGGCAGCGGCGGCAAAGGCGGCAACGCCCGATTTCATGTCGGTCGCGCCCCGGCCCCACATCATGCCGTCGCGGATCTCGGCGCCGAAAGGGTCGACGCTCCACGCCGCCTCATCCCCCAGCGGCACCACATCGGTGTGCCCGTTGAAGCCAAAGCTGCGCGCCGCGCCCTTGCCGCCCCAGCGCGCGAACAGGTTAGGAATACCGGCCCGATCAACGCGCGTGCAGGTAAACCCGGCATCGGTCAGAACCCCCTCCAGCAGGGTCAGCGCGCCGCCCTCTGCGGGGGTGACGGACGGACAGCGGATCAGGTCCGCGGTCAACTTGGCAGGATCGACAGATGTATGGTGCATGGTCCCTCGGCAGTTGGCGGCAACGATTGGTGATGGCTAGCGCGGATGCAACGGCTTTGCAAATAATGCGCGCCAATGGCAAAATCCGTTACCCGCCGGGTGGATGGTCGTTACAGTGCGCCAAGCTTGACTTAACGGTGCAGCGCATGACCCCGACACGTCCCGATACGTCAGCGCCGCACCGAAAGAGGCCCGCCCAAATGATCCGCAGAACCTGCTCCCATCGGCCCATGCCCTTTGAACGGACCGTGTGACATGGGATGGATCGGCATTGGCGATCATGGCGGCGGCATCCTGAACGCTGCCGGGCTTGCGGCGGGTGACGCGGCGCGCGGCACCCTTATGGTTGAAACGGTCCTGTCCCCTGCATGCCAGCCGCAGATAATGCTGTCCGTCCCGCGCGCCCGGCGGTTTGGCGGGGTGCTGTCGCTCCAGGTACTTCCCTCGGGGGCAATCGCGCTGATTGACGAGGCAGGCGGCGACGTGCGCCATACCTTGCTGCCCCATGAGCTGGACAGTCACACCGATCTGGTGCGCATCACCTACGCATGGGACAGCGCGGCCCGCACCGGGCGGCTGGCGCTTGAAAATCTGGCCAGCAGCAGCATCCAAACCGTGGCAACGCCCCCGCCCCACCCCATTGCGCAGGGGGATCTGCATCGCCTGATCTGCGGCGCGGCGGGCCGGATCATGGACCGGGACGTCAGCTTTGTCGCCCTGTCGGATCGGATCGAGCCGATTGGCCCGATGCCCTCCCTGACCGCACAGGTGCCTGTCGCCACCCCGCATGGCGACGTGCCTGTCGCCCGGCTGCGGCGCGGCGATATCGTGCTGACCCCGGATGGCGACGCCGTGCCGATCCTGCGCTGCGTACGGCAAACCGTCCCGGCACGGGGCAGCCTGCGGCCCGTACGCCTGCGCGCGCCGTATTTCGGTCTGACGCGCACCATAGCGGTCGCACCGCATCAACGACTGGTGATCGGCGGCGGCGATGTCGAATACATGTTCGCAGCCGAGGCGGCGCTGGTGGCCGCGCGCCATCTGGTCAACGGTGCATCAGCGCATTACGGCAGCGGCCCGGATATGGTGACGTATTACGGCCTGCTGCTGCCGGACCATCAGACCCTGCTGGCGGCCGGCTGCCCGGTCGAGAGCCTGTATATCGGGCGCCTGCGCCGCGACAAACAAGCGCTGGCCGCCTCGGTTCTGGGGCACGAGGACGCGGCGCGCCTGCCGGAACATGCGCCGCCCGTCTGGCCGGTGCTGAAACCGTTCGAGGCGCGCGCGCTGGCCATCCACCGCGCGGCCTGAAGCGCCTCAGTCGTCGCCGACATCCTCGTCCCGCTCGTCACCGAAAAACGGTGTCATCTGCGCAACGATCACCGCGTTTTCGTCCAGCGCGCGCTGCATCAGTGCGCGGTCCTCGTCGCCAATCTCGTGGCCCTCGGCCTCCCGCTCGGCCAGGGTGCCGTAACCCGACACATCCAGCGGCGCGGTATCGGCCTGCTTGAGGATCGCCACCGTCTCGCGCACGGCCTCGCCCTCGTCCACGCCGCTGGCGTAGATGACGAGAGCGGCGCCGGTGGCCCCCTTGGGCAGACCGTCCCCGGCCTTGCGGCCGATTTCGACCAGAAGGGTATAAACCTCCTGCCGTTTGGGCGCCTTGGCCTTGGGCTTGCCCTCCATCAGGTGCGCAGAAGTTCGTTGATGGATGTCTTGGAGCGCGTGCGCTCGTCCACGCGCTTGACGATGACGGCGCAATACAGATTGATGCCGTTCTTGGACGGCAGCGAACCGGCCACGACGACCGAACCTGCCGGCACTTCGCCATAGCTCACCTCGCCGGTTTCGCGGTCGACGATCTTGGTCGACTGGCCGATGAAGACACCCATGCCCAGAACGCTGCCCTCGCGGATGATGCAGCCTTCGACCACCTCGGAGCGCGCCCCGATAAAGCAGTTGTCCTCAATGATTGTCGGGCCTGCCTGCATCGGCTCCAGAACGCCGCCAATGCCGACGCCGCCCGACAGATGCACGTTCTTGCCGATCTGCGCGCAGCTGCCGACACTGGCCCAGGTATCGACCATGGTGCCGCTGTCCACATAAGCACCCAGATTGACAAAGGACGGCATCAACACCACGTCCGGCGCGATATAGGCCGAGCGGCGCACGATGCAGTTCGGCACCGCGCGGAAACCGGCGGCTTTCCAGTCAGCATCATTCCAGTCCTTGAACTTGCTGTCGACCTTGTCCCACCAGGCGCCGCCCTGAACGCTGCCCTCCTGGCGCTCCATGTTTTTCAGCCGGAAACCCAGCAGAACGGCCTTCTTGGCCCACTGATGCACACGCCAGGTGCCATCCTCGCCCCGCTCGGCCACACGCAGGCTGCCGCTATCCAGCGCGTCAAGCGTCGCCTCAATGGCGTCGCGGGTCTCGCCCCTGGTTTCGGGCGTGATCTGATCGCGCGCCTCCCAGGCGGCTTCGATTGCGGTTTCAAGCTGAGCGTTGGACATGGCGGTGGACCTTTCGGAAAATACGCTTTGAACTGGCATCGGGTATAGGCAGCCCGCACGCGACGCGCAATGCGCCACTCTGCGCGTGGATTGCGCCAGATCGGGCGCCACGCTCGCGCCGATACCGCAGCGCCCGCAGCCAGCGTAGAAATTGGGTATTTAAACCAAGAAAAGCCAATGGAGCGCCACTGTGGCTTTTCTTGGTGAAAATACCCAAAGAACTGCGCCTCCACGCGGCGCAGCGCTGGCTGCCTGGGCGCTGGTCAAATCACAGGCAACCCGGTAGTGCTGCTGTCAACACAGTATTCAGGGGCATTCGCGCATGACAGACAACCGCACCAGCCAGTTCCGTGACGCCGGATCTGACCGCAAAACGGCCGAGCAGGTGCCAGACACGCCGCAAACCCGCGCGCCAGCTTACCGGCTGGCCTTCAACGACAAGGATTTTCTGTGCCGCGAGGATCTGCGCCCGGTGCGGTTGCAACTGGAGCTGCTCAAGCCTGAGCTGATCCTGAACGAGCGCAACATCAAGAGCACGGTTGTTCTGTTTGGCGGCGCGCGCATTCCCGAACCGTCGCTAAAGGCGGGCGCGCGCACCGAAACGCTGGCGGAGCTGTCGAAATATTATGACGAGGCCCGCACTTTTGCGCGTCTGATGACCGAGCGGTCGATGGCGGCCTATGGGCGTGAATTCGTGATCGCCACAGGCGGCGGGCCCGGCGTGATGGAGGCGGGCAACCGCGGCGCGGCCGATGCCGGGGGCGCCTCCATCGGGCTGAATATCGTGCTGCCGCACGAGCAGGCGCCGAACGAGTATGTCACGCCCGGCCTGTGCTTCAACTTCCATTACTTCGCCATCCGCAAGATGCACTTCCTGATGCGCGCGCGTGCCATCTGCGTGTTCCCCGGCGGTTTTGGCACTTTGGACGAAATGTTCGAGGCGCTGACGCTGATCCAGACCGACCGGATGAAGCGCATGCCCTTCTTGCTGTTCGGCGAAGAATTCTGGCGCCGCCTCATCAACTGGGAGGCACTGGCAGATGCCGGCACGATCAGCGACGAGGATCTGGACCTGTTCCAGTTTGTCGACACCGCCGCCGAAGCGGTCAGGATCATTGACGAGTGGCACGATTAAACCCGCCGCCGCGCGGCGGGCGTCAGCCTTGCTGTGCATCGGCCTCGATCTGGCGGCGGGATTTGCGGGCGCGTTCGGTGGCCGATTTCAACTGGCCGCAGGCGGCCATGATATCCTCGCCGCGCGGGGTGCGGATGGGGCTGGCGTAGCCGGCCTTGTAGATGATGTCGGCAAAGGCGCGGATGCGGTTGTTTGATGAGCGTTTGTAGGGCGCGCCGGGCCATTCGTTGAACGGGATCAGGTTGATCTTGGCAGGGATGCCATCGATCAGCTTGATCAGGCGGCGCGCGTCGTCATCGCTGTCGTTGATGCCGTCCAGCATGACATATTCAAAGGTGATCCGCTCGGAATTGCTGACCTTGGGATACGCCTTCAGCGCCTCCAGCAGGGCCGCGATGTTCCATTTCTTGTTGATCGGCACCAGCGTGTCGCGCACCTCGTCCGTGGTGGCGTGGAAACTGACGGCCAGCATGCAGCCGATTTCAGCCGCCGTGCGGTGGATTTCCGGCACAACGCCGGAGGTGGACAGCGTGATGCGGCGGCGGCTGAGCTGGATGCCCTCGGGGTCCATCGCGATTTTCATCGCGTCGCGCACATTCTCGAAATTATAGAGCGGCTCGCCCATGCCCATCAGCACGATATTGCTGAGCAGTCGGGTTTCGTCCTTGGGCGCGCCCTGCTGCGGCCACTCGCCCAGATCATCGCGCGCAACCATGATCTGGCCGACGATTTCGCCCGCCGTCAGGTTGCGCACCAGTTTTTGCGTGCCGGTGTGGCAGAACGAACAGGTCAGCGTGCAGCCCACCTGAGAGGAGATGCACAAGGTGCCGCGCCCCTCCTCGGGGATATAGACCACCTCGACCTCATGACCGCCGGCGATACGCACCAGATATTTGCGGGTCCCGTCATTGCTGACCTGGCGGCTGACAACCTCGGGGGTATTGAGTGTAAATTTTTCCTCCAGATCAACGCGGTAGGCTTTGGCGAGGTTCGTCATCTGCGCGAAATCACGCACGCCCCACTGATAGACCCACTGCCAGATCTGCCCGGCGCGCATGCGGGCCTGCTTTTCGGGGGTGCCGTGGTCGATCAGGATCTGGCGTAGCGCGTCGCGCGTCAGGCCGATCAGGTTCGGCTTGCCGGCTTCGGCCTTTCGCGGGATCGTAATCAGGTCTTGGGTGATCGGGGCGGTCTGGGTCATCTGGGCGGGCCTTTCAGCGTCGGATACCGCGCTATATAGCATTTGCACGGCAATGCCAAAGGGGACCGCGCTCAAATGAAAGCGAGCGGGTGCGCCGCGTGCCGGGCCTGCGAGGGGACCGCACAGACGCTTGCAATACAGAACATGGCCCGCATAGTTTGCACCGATACCCGGCGCGATGCCGCGCGCCCCCTTGGTCGGCGTCTACGATAGGATACCCTTATGCTGAACGGATTGCGCATCATCGAATTTGAGGGAATCGGGCCGGGACCGTTCGCAGCGATGCATATGGCCGATCTGGGCGCCGATGTGATCGTAGTTCACCGCAAGGGCGGCAATCCGACGCCGGGCATGCCGCAGGCGCCGGTGATCGACCGCGGCAAACGCTCGATCGCGCTGGATCTGAAGGATGCGGGTGATCTTGGGACCGTGATGGCCCTGATTCAGACATCGGACGGTCTGATCGAGGGGTTTCGCCCCGGCGTGATGGAGAAATTCGGGCTTGGTCCCGAAGACTGCCACGCGGCCAATCCCGCACTGGTTTATGGCCGGATGACCGGCTGGGGGCAGGACGGGCCGATGGCACATATGGCAGGGCATGACATGAACTATATCGGGATGTCGGGGGCGCTTTGGTATGCGTCCCTGCCCGGCCAACCACCGATGGCCCCCGCAACACTGGTCGGCGATATCGGCGGCGGCGCGCAATACCTGACCATCGGCATGCTGGCGGGTATTCTGAATGCGCGCAGCACCGGCAAGGGGACGGTGGTGGATGCCGCGATGGTCGACGGGTCGGCGCATATGATGAACCTGCTGATGACCTTGCACCAGTCCAGCACGCACCAGTCAAACCGGGGCGCCAGCCTGCTGGACGGGCCGCACTGGTGCCGGACCTATGCCTGCTCGGATGGCGGGTTCATGTCCGTCCAAAGCCTTGAGCCAAAGTTCTACGCAGTGTTTCTGGACCTGCTCGGCCTGACCGGCGATCCCGATTTCGACAGCCAGTTTGAACCGGCGCATTGGCCCCGCGCGACCGCAAGGCTTGAGGCGCTGTTTGCAGCCAAGCCGCGCGATCATTGGACAGCCCTGTTTGAGGGGACCGATGCCTGCGCCGCGCCGGTCCTGAGCCCGGACGAGGCGCTGCACCATCCGCTGAGCCGCGCGCGCGGCATCTGGCACAAGGATGCGGACGGCACGTTGCAGGCCGCTGTGGCCCCCCGTTTCGACGGGCGTACGGCCCCACCCGCCGCGCCGCCCGCGCGGGGCCAGCATACGGATGAAATCTTGGCGGAGTTGCAAGCGGCAAGCCGGCAGGCAGGCCGGAAAGAATAACGCGCCTGCATTTCCATGCAGGCGCGTTGAAAAACAGTCTATCTCCAGTTCCAGCCGCCGCAGCGTATCAGATCACTGGCAGCGCTTTTGCGCCTCTTCCATCGCGGCGGTATAGCCGATCAGCGAAAACGTGTCCTTGGTCTGCGTTCCGCGCCCGGACTGCGCTGTCAGAACCGCATCGGCGCCGCGCTTCATCGCTGCGATAATCTTGGCGTCGTCATCGGCGCTGGCGGGCCATGCCCACTCTTTTTCCGTATAAAGCTGAAATTTTTCGCCACTGATATTCACGTCCACCGTCGATCCGTCAGCAAACGGATAGCCGCCGGTAAAGGCAACCTGACCGCGCACGCCCGCATCCGGGCGGAAAAACGTCATGAACAGAATTTCGCCGCGGCGCACAGCCACCACCTTGCCGCCGCGCGTGTTGACGGTCTCCGTCGGGGCCGAAACAGTCCAGCATTCGCGCGGCGATGCTTCGGTGAAAACGCTCCATGCGGTTTTGGCGGCGACCTGATTGGTGCTTTCGGCCTGGGCCAGTACGGGTGATCCCGCCCCGAAACCGATCAGTGCAAATGCGCTTATTGCGGCGCACATTGCGCCCCGCTTTACTGGTGATACCATATCTCGTGCAGCCTCCAAGCTGTCATAAGCCTCAGTTTAGTCGCGCCCGGTGAACGCCCCTGTTGCCGGGGGTTTACACTTGGCAAGCGCGCGGATCTTCTCGACACTGCATCAATAGCCGAAAACCTGCCAGAAACGAAAGATTGAATTGGCGGAATCCCGCACATCCCGTCCCCAAGGAACCTGAGCCATGAAAAACACCGCCCTGCCCCCCGTTCCCCTGACCGAAATCTGGCGCGGCCCGATCTGCGAAAGCCTGCATCTGGGCCATGCTGTCATCTGCGGTCCGGGCGGGGACATCGTGCAGGCGTGGGGCGACCCGAACGCGCAGGTCTATCCGCGCTCGTCGTGCAAGATGTTGCAGGCGCTGCCGCTGGTCGAAAGCGGCGCGGCGGACGCCGCCGGTCTGGGGGCGCGGCATCTGGCGCTGGCCTGCGCGTCGCATAACGGCGCGGCGATTCATACGGCGCCGGTCGCTGACTGGATCGCGGGGCTGGGCCTGTCCGAGCCGGACCTGCGCTGCGGCAGCCACATGCCCAAAGACGAGGACGCCGCCCATGCGCTGATTCGCGGACACGAGGCGCCCTGCCAGCTGCATAACAACTGCTCCGGCAAACATGCCGGATTTTTGACGCTGAACCAGCACTTGCAGGGCGGCCCTGATTACGAGCTGTTCGATCATCCGGTGCAGCAGGCCTGCCTGCGCGCGTTTGAGGAGGTGACCGCGCAGACCAGCCCCGGCTATGGCATCGACGGCTGCTCGGCCCCGAATTTCCTGACCACGTTGCACGGTATGGGCCGCGCCATGGCCTATTTCGCCAATGCACAGCACGGCGCGGGTACGCGCCAGACCGCCGCCGCCCGCCTGCGCGACGCGATGATCGCGCACCCCGATCTGGTCGCAGGCGAGGGGCGCGCCTGCACCGAGCTGATGCGCGCCTGCAATCAGCCCGTGGCGCTGAAAACCGGCGCAGAGGCGTTTTTTATTGCCATCATTCCTGGCCTTGGTCTGGGCATTGCGCTCAAGGTGGCGGACGGCGCCGACCGCGCATCGGAATGCGCCATTGCCGCGTTGCTGGTGCGGCTGGGCGTGCTGGACCCCGAACACCCCAGCGCGCGCAAGTTCATGAACAAGACGCTGCGCAGCTGGCGCGGGATCGAGGCCGGCATGATCAAACCCGCGCCGGGACTGGTGGCTTAGCCCGCGTCCACAAACTCGCTGCGCGCGTAGCCTTGCAGATATAGCAGGGCGGTCAGATCGCCGTGATTGATGCGCAGATCGCACTGCGCCGCCACGGACGGTTTGGCGTGCAGCGCCACGCCCGCGCCCGCCCGGCCCAGCATGCCCAGATCATTCGCGCCATCGCCCACGGCCATCACATCGGCGGCCGTGATGCCCAGCCGCGCGGTAATCTCCTCCAGCGCGTCAATCTTGGCCTGCCGCCCCAGAATGGGGCGCGCCACATCGCCGGTCAGTGCGCCCTGCTCGACGCACAGCACATTCGCGCGATGCTCGTCAAATCCCAGATCCGCCGCCACTGGCCCGGTAAAGGCGGTAAATCCACCCGACACCAGCGCCGTATGCGCGCCATTGCCGCGCATCGTCGCAATCAAGGCGCGCCCGCCCGGCGCAAGCGTGATACGGGTTTGCAAAACATCCGAAATCACCGCCTCCGGCAGACCTTTCAGCAGCGCCATCCGCTCCAGCAGGGCGCCCTCGAAATCCAGCTCGCCATTCATCGCGCGGGCCGTGATGGCGCGCACATGATCGCCCACGCCCGCCACTTCGGCCAGCTCGTCAATACATTCCTGCGCGATCATGGTGCTGTCCATATCGGCCAGCAGCATCCGCTTGCGCCGCCCATCGCGCGCCTGCACCGCAAGGTCAACGCCCATCTGCTGCACGTCCTGCCAGACATCCCACAGATTGCCGGGGCGCGCGGCCAGCGTGAACTCCGCTGCCTCATCCGGCGACAGCCATTGCACATCGCCCCCGCCCCAGGCGTTGCGCAGGCTTTCGGTCAGGCTCGGCTCCAACCCGCCGGGGCGGGCGATCAGGGTGGCTGTGAACATCTGGCAAGGCTCCCGCTAAAGGCGACACAGGTCGCAAACTATTTCCGATCCGCCGCATAGCGTGAATTACCCCCTTGCGAAAGGCCCCGGCCCCGCATAGCTTCGCCCGTGGGACACCCTTCCCCAACGAAGGGCGCTTATCTGGAAGGATAGCTACATGGCTATTGACGACCCCGCGCGCGATGGCGTGCGCGCACCTGAATTGCGGCCTGCAAACCCGCGCTTCTCCTCCGGCCCCTGTGCCAAACCCCCTGTATTCACACTCGAAAAGCTGTCTGGCGCGCCCTTGGGCCGTAGTCACCGCGCGGCGGTGGGCAAAGAGCGGCTGAAGGCCGCGATTGACGGCACCCGCACCGTTCTGGGCATCCCCGAGGATTATCGCATCGGCATCGTTCCCGCCTCCGACACCGGCGCGGTGGAAATGGCGATGTGGTCGCTGTTGGGCCCGCGCAAGGTGGAAATGCTGGCATGGGAGAGCTTTGGCGCGGGCTGGGTCACCGACGCGGTGAAACAGCTGAAACTGGATGCCGAGGTCAAGACGGCCGACTATGGCGAGCTTGTCGATCTTGGCAGCGTCGATACCGATAATGACGTGGTTTTCACCTGGAACGGCACCACATCGGGCGTGCGCGTTGTAAATGGCGACTGGATCGCCGCCAAACGCGCCGGGCTGACCATTTGCGATGCCACCTCTGCCGCCTTTGCGCAGGATCTGCCTTGGGACAAGCTGGATGTGACCACCTTCAGCTGGCAAAAGGTGCTGGGCGGCGAGGCGGCGCATGGCATGATCGTGCTTAGCCCTCGCGCCGTGGAGCGGCTGGAATCCTACACCCCGCCATGGCCCATGCCCAAGATTTTCCGCCTCACCAAGGGCGGCAAGCTGATCGAGGGCATCTTCAAGGGCGAGACGATCAACACCCCCTCCATGCTGGCGGTCGAGGATTATCTGCTGGCGCTGGACTGGGCGCAGTCTGTCGGCGGCCTGCCCGGACTGATCGAGCGCGCGGATGCCAATGCGGGCGTCATTGCCGATTTCGTGGCCGATCACGGCTGGATCGCGAACCTTGCCAAGGATCCCGCAACCCGCTCGAACACCTCCGTCTGTCTGCGCTTCACCGACCCGTCCATTGCGGATGGCGCGGCCTTCGCCAAGGCGGTGGCCAAGCGGCTGGAGGCCGAAGGCGTGGCTTATGACATCGGCGCTTACCGCGATGCACCGCCCGGTCTGCGCATCTGGTGCGGCGGCACGGTAGAGACGTCCGACATTCAGGCGCTGATGCCCTGGATCGAATGGGCCTACCACGCCGAGCGGGCCGCGCTGGCCTGAGCGTTTCCCGGCGGGCCAGCGCGGCCCGCCCCCTCCCCCATATTCCATAAAGGACGCTGAAAATGGCTCCCAAAGTACTCGTCTCCGACAAGCTGTCTGAAACTGCCGTGCAGATCTTTCGCGATCGCGGCATCGACGTGGATTTCCAGCCCGACCTGGGCAAGGACAAGGACCGCCTTGCCGAGGTGATCGGCGATTATGACGGCCTCGCCATCCGCTCCGCGACCAAGGTCACCGAAAAGATCCTGGAGAACGCCCACAAGTTGAAGGTGATCGCCCGCGCCGGCATCGGCACCGACAATATCGACAAGGCCGCAGCCAGCAAAAAGGGCGTCATCGTGATGAACACGCCCTTTGGTAATATGATCACCACCGCCGAACACGCCATCGCGCTGATGTTCGCGGTGGCGCGCCAGATCCCCGAAGCCAGTGCCTCCACCCATGCCGGCAAATGGGAAAAATCCCGCTTCATGGGGACCGAGCTGACGAACAAGGTGCTGGGGGTCATCGGCGCGGGCAATATCGGCGGCATCGTCTGCGACCGCGCGCGCGGGCTGAAGATGAAGGTGATCGCCTATGATCCCTTCCTCAGCGAGGCCAAGGCCGACAAGATGGGCGTCGAAAAGGTCGAGCTGGACGATCTGCTGGCCCGCGCCGATTTCATCACGCTGCACGTGCCGCTGACCGACCAGACGCGCAACATTCTCAGCCGCGAGAACCTTGAGAAAACCAAGAAAGGCGTGCGCATCATCAACTGCGCCCGCGGCGGTCTGGTGGACGAGGCGGCGGTCGCCGACATGCTGAAATCCGGCCACATCGCCGGCGCCGCCTTCGACGTGTTTGAAATCGAGCCGGCCACCGACAGCCCGCTTTTCGGCCTGCCGAACGTCGTCTGCACGCCGCATCTGGGCGCCGCCACCACCGAGGCGCAGGAAAACGTCGCCCTGCAAGTGGCCGAGCAGATGTCGGACTACCTGCTGACCGGCGCCGTGACCAACGCGCTCAACATGCCGTCAGTCACCGCCGAGGAGGCCAAGGTGATGGGCCCCTGGATCAAGCTGGCCGGCCACTTGGGCGCCTTCATCGGCCAGATGACGGATGAGCCGGTGAAGGCGATCAACATCCTTTATGACGGTGCCGTGTCACAGATGAACCTGCCCGCCCTGACCTCGGCCAGCGTGGCCGGTATCATGAAAGCGGTGAACCCCGAGGTGAACGTGGTCAGCGCCCCCGTGGTGGCCAAGGAACGCGGGATCAAGATCAGCACAACCCATCAGGATAAATCCGGCGTTTTCGAGGGTTATATCAAGCTGACCGTCGTTACCGATAAACGCGAGCGGTCGATCGGCGGCACGATCTTCTCGGATGGCAAACCGCGCTTTATCCAGATCAAGGGCATCAATATCGACGCGGAAATCGGGGCGCATATGCTCTACGTGACCAACAGCGACCAGCCGGGCATCATCGGCACGCTGGGCCAGACCATGGGCGATCACGGCGTGAACATCGCCAACTTCACCCTTGGCCGCTCCAGCGCCGGCGGCGAAGCGATTGCCCTGCTCTATGTCGATGCGCCGGTGCCGCAAAAGGCGATTGATGCGCTGCAAGCCACGGGCTGTTTCCTGCAAATCAAACCGCTGCAATTTGATATCGAGTGATCGCGGCGCGGCTTTCATCCTTCCGGTAAATACTTCTGCCGGACGGATATCCTGATGCCATGCGGATCAGATCAGCTGGCATCAGGACGCTCCCGGTTTCATTTCCCGCTTTGATTCCGATGCGTTCCCTTGCCCAAGCGTCACGGGGCGGCAGCAGGACATGGTGCAGCCACGTGTCGGGGGGCCGTCACTGGACTGTGTCGACGGCGGCGGCTCAAACCTGCAGCGCTGCGGGATCTGCCCATTGATGCGCCAAGGGTCGCGTGATCGCCAAAAGGTCGATCGCCCGCGCGGCGATCTGATCGACGATATCGGCCACGCTTTGCGGGTTCAGGTAGAACGCCGGGACCGGCGGCAAGAGGATCGCGCCCGTTTCGGTGGCGGCGGTCATGTTGCGCAGATGGGCCAGGGTCAGCGGTGCCTCGCGCGTCAGCAGGATCAGGCGGCGGCGCTCTTTCAACTGGACGCTGGCGGCGCGGGTCAGCAGGTTGTCGTCCAGCCCGTGGGCGATGGCGGCAAGGCTTCGCATCGAACAGGGCGCAACGATCATGCCCGCCACCGGAACCGACCCCGAGGCGATGCTGGCGCCGATATCCGCGATGTCATGCCAGCGCGCCACCAGCCTGCGCAGCTCGCCCTGCGCATCAGCGCCGCATTCGGTGTCCAGCGTCCGCCCGGCGGCGGCGCTGGTCACCAGATCGACCTCGGCGCCGATCTGTGCCAGCTGGCGCGCGACAGACAGGCCCAGCGCGGCCCCGGACGCCCCGGCAATCCCGAGGACGACACGCGGCGCGGTCATGGCGCGCCCTCCGGCATCAGCCGCGACAGCAGGTCGCTGGCGAATGCGGCATCCTCGGGGGCGGTCTGCATCACCTCGCCCCATTCGCGGCCCGTCTCGGTGCCGATCTTGACGGTGGCGTCAATCCCCATCTTTCCCGCCAGTCCGGCCTGCGGAGAGGCAAAATCGAGGTAGTCCATCGGTGTATTCTCCATCAGCATGACATCGCGCGACGGGTCCATGCGTGTCGCCAGCGCCCAGGCGATATCGTCCCAGTTGGAGGGGTTCAGATCGGCATCGATTACGATGATCATCTTGGTATAGCTGAATTGCGGCAACATCCCCCACAGCGCCATCATCACGCGCCGGGCCTGACCGGGATAGCGTTTTTCGATGCTGACCACCGCCATCCGGTAAGAGCAGGCAGCGGGCGGCAGCCACAAATCGCGGATTTCGGGGATCTGGGCGCGGATCGTTGGCAGGGCGAGCCGGTTGAACACCTCGCCGATGATGGCAGGCTCGTCCGGCGGGCGGCCGGTGTAGGTGGACAGATAGAGCGGATCGCGCCGGTGGGTGATCGCGGTCACCTGCATCACCGGAAACGGCTCGGCCCGGTTGTAATAGCCGGTGTGATCGCCAAACGGGCCTTCGGGTGCCAGCGCGGTCGGCGAGACCAGGCCCTCCAGCACGATCTCGGCATCGGCTGGCACCATGAGATCCACGGTTTTCGCCGGCACCAGCCGGGGGCGGGCGTTGTTCAGCGCGCCTGCGAAACTAAGCTCGGACACCGTTTCAGGCAGGGGCAAGGCGGCGGACAGCAGGCTTGCCGGATCGGCCCCAAGGACAATGGCGACCGGTGCAGGCGCGCCATGGCGCGCCCAGCTTTGATGATGGGCGGCGCCGCCGCGATGGGGCAGCCAGCGCATGATGACCTTGTCGCGGCCCAACACTTGCGCGCGGTAGACACCGGCGTTGTAGCGGTTGATGTCGGCGCCCGCCGTTCCGTGCGGGCGGGTCACCACGACCGGCCAGGTGATCAGCGGGCCGGCATCGCCGGGCCAATGGGTCTGCACCGGGATCATTGACAGATCGACCTTGTCGCCCTCGATGACATGCTCTTGCACCGGGGCGGAGCGGGCGATTTTCGGGCGCGTGGACAGGGCCGCCTTCAGCATCGGCCAGCGCGACAGCGCATCGCGCAGACCGCCCGGCGGTGCAGGCGCGCGCAGCGCCGCAAGAAACGCGCCCAGATCATTCAGCCCGCCCGGCGTGACCCCCAGACCCGCCGCCACCCGGCGCGGCGTGCCGAACAGATTGGCGATGACGGGAATATCCGCCTCGGCGCCGCCCTCCAGCACGGGCCGGTCGAACCTAAGGACCGGGCCGCCCCGCTCCAGCACCGCGCGATGCACGGCCGTCATCCGGTGGCGCACGGCCACGCGCTCGGGGATGCGCTGCAACTGATCGCTGTCGGCGCACCAGTCGAGGAAATCGCGTAGGCTGAGGAATGGTGGAAGGGTGCGCACGGGATATCCTGTCAGGCGATTTGCCCTGCACCTATCAGCAATGAATCCGGCTGAACTTGATGATCGTCAATTTCATTTGCCAATCACACGGCTAAGACAAAAAGAATTGCATGATCGCCGATGAAGGAACGCCACGTGTCACCGCCCCCCGGACAAATCCCGCAGTTTCCGGCTGTGCTGGCGACCGCGTTTCGCGCGGCGCCGCTGGCGCCGTTGTCGCTGTCGCTTACCATGTTTTCGCGCGGCATTGCCCGGCGGCATCCCGCGCTGTTTCGCAGATTGGGGGAATACAGCCACACGCGGTTCGTGCTGGACCCTACCGATCTGCCCTTCGTGATCGTGCTTGATCCCAATGGCGGCGCGCCGCGCGTCACGCTGATGCGCGGCCAGGGCGACGGTGCCGCGCGCATTGCCGGGCCGCTGGCGGCACTGCTGGGGCTGGTGCATGGCGCGTTTGACGGCGACGCGCTGTTTTTCTCGCGCGATCTGGTGGTCGAGGGCGACACCTCGGCCGCGCTGGCGCTGCGCAACGCGATTGATGACAGCGAGCTGGACCTGTCCGAGGAAATCACGCGCTATTGCGGGCCGATGAAAGGCCCGCTGCAAAAGTTTTTCACGCGAATTGAACACTATAGCGGGGTCAGCCTGACCCGCGCGGAAGAGGGGCTGGCATGGTAATGGAAATCGTTTGTCCGGCGGGCACGCCCGCGTCGCTGCGCGCTGCCGTGACGGCCGGGGCGCACACCATCTATTGCGGTTTTGCGGATGAGACGAACGCGCGCAACTTTCCCGGTCTGAATTTCGACCGCTCGGAAATGCACGAGGGCATCGCGTTTGCACATGCCCGTGGCGCAAAGGTTCTGGTGGCCATCAATACCTTTCCCCGTGCAGGGGACGAGGCGCTGTGGCACCGGGCGGTCGCCGATGCCGAAAGCTGCGGTGCCGATGCGGTCATCCTTGCCGATCTGGGCCTGCTGGATCATGCCGCGCGCCATCATCCGGGGCTGCGCCGGCATCTGTCGGTGCAGGCGGCCGCATCCAACGCCGACGCGCTCAACTTTTACGCCGATACATTCGGGGTCAAGCGCGTGGTGCTGCCGCGCGTCCTGTCGGTGCCGGAAATCGCCGCGATCAATGCCGAAACCGATGTCGAGACGGAGGTTTTCGTTTATGGCGGCCTGTGCGTCATGGCCGAGGGGCGCTGTTCGCTGTCGTCCTATGCGACGGGCCGCTCGCCCAACATGAACGGGGTCTGCTCGCCCGCCAGCCATGTCGAATATCACGACGAGGGCGGCGTTCTGGATGCGCGTCTGGGGGGCTACACGATCCACCGCGTCGGCAAGGACCAGCCGGCGCCCTATCCGACGCTGTGCAAGGGATGTTTCAGCGCCGGCGACAAAACCGGACATCTGTTCGAGGATCCCGTCAGCCTGAACGCCGAACAACTGATCCCGCAACTGCAAAAGGCCGGTGTGACCGCGCTGAAGATCGAGGGGCGACAGCGCTCGCGGTCCTATGTGGCGCAGGTCGTGCGCAATTTCCGCGCCGCAGTGGACGCGCTGGACGCGGGCCTGCCCATGCCCGAAGGCATGCTGGCGCGGCTGTCCGAAGGTCAGGCGATGACCACCGGCGCCTATAAAAAGACGTGGAGATGAGCATATGGAACTGACTGTCGGCCCCAACCAATTCTTCTGGTCGGCAGACCGCTGGAGTGCCTTTTACGACGATCTGGCCAAGGCCCCCGTGGACCGGCTGGTGCTGGGCGAGCTGATCTGCTCCAAACGCCTGCCGTTCTTTCAGGACCGCATTCCCGACGCGATTGAAACGCTGGTCGAGGCTGGCAAGCAGGTCGCCCTGACCAGCCTCGCGCTGGTCACGCTGAAGCGCGAAAGAAAGGCGACAGGCGCGTTGGCCGATATGGGCATCCCCGTCGAGGTGAATGACCTGACCGCACTGGCCCATTTGCCGGACGGCGCGCCGTTCTGGGTCGGCCCGATGGTCAACGTCTATAACGAAGGCACGATTGCGTGGCTGGCGCGGCGCGGTGCCACGCGCATCTGCCTGCCACCCGAATTGCCGCTGGACTCTGTGGCGCGTCTGGCGCGCGCGGGCGCCGATGCGGGCGTCGCGATCGAGGTCTGGGGCCATGGCCGCCTGCCGCTGGCGATTTCGGGCCGGTGCTATCACGCGCGGATGCACGGGCGCACCAAGGATAACTGCCAGTTCGCCTGCGAGGACGATCCCGACGGTCTGGACGTCAAAACGCTCGACGGCCAGCCTTTCATGGCGATGAACGGGGTGCAGACGCTGTCCGACAGCCATGCCTGCACCGCCCATCAGATCGACGCCCTTGCAGAGGCTGGCGTCAGCGCGCTGCGCCTGTCACCGCAATCAAAGGGCTTTGACGCGATATGCGGGCTGTACCGGCAACGTCTGGACGGTAAGCTGGACGCGGACGCAATGGTGGACAAGATTGTGGCGATTGATGCGGGGCTTCGCCTGTCGGACGGGTTCCTGACCGGCGCGCGTGGCGCGGACTGGTCGGGCAATCCCGCGCCGCGTTGATCGAATAAAAAGGAGAGCGGCGATGAAAATGGCATCTGTCACATCGGACGAACGCGGCGCAGTCGACCGATTGCTGAGCGACATCGCAGAGCGTTTGCAGGCAGACGGTGCCACCCTTGCCGGGATCGTCAAGGATCACAGCCATGATAGCCGCTTTGCCAACGGGTGCGACGCAAAGGTGCGGGTGCTGCCCAAGGGGCCAGTGATCCAGATCACCCAGGATCTGGGCGCTGGGTCCGATGCCTGCCGGCTGGATCCCGGCGCCATCGCGCAGGCGGTCGCCACGGTCGAGGCCGCGTCTTTTGAGAACGCCGATCTGTTCATCGTCAACAAGTTCGGCCCCGAAGAAGCCGCCGGGCGCGGGTTCTGCAACGCCATCGCCACCGCGCTGGAGCGCGGCATTCCGGTGCTGGTCGGGGTCGGCAGCGCAAGCATGCCCGCGTTCAACGAATTCGCCGGGGGGCTGGCCACGGCCCTTGCGCCGCAGCCGGGTGCAATCCTTGCGTGGTATGGCGGCGATGCGCGCTGATCCTCGCGGATCTGCACGGTAAAATGAAGGCGCCTGTGCCGTCCGCGCTGATAGGTCGCAATCGACACTGCGCGCGGGCCTCGATAGCGTGGATGCACATGGCGCTATCGGGCATTTGAACGGCAATGACCAACACCAAATCGGATCACCCCTGCAATGGATGCGCCTTCTATCAGGGCAGTGTCTGGCAACCGGCCAACGCTGCCGGTCTGTCCGCTTTGAAACGTGGCTTTGCGCGCAAGGATCTGGCAGCCGAGCAGGCGCTTTATGCGCAGGATGACGAAAACCGGGGCGTTTTCTGCGTCTCTTCCGGGTTGATTGCGGTCCGCACGCATCACTCCGACGGCACCTCCACATTGATCAAGCTGGCCTATCCCGGCGACATCATCGGCTATCGGTCGTTCCTCGCAGGCGCGCGTCACAAGACAGAGGCGCGCGCGCTGGTGCCATCACGGGTTTGCATCGTCGCGCACCGGGATGTATCCCACGTCATTGGCGCAAACCCCACAGTCTTGCGGCGAATTGCGGGGCGCTGCGTGACCGAGATAGACAGCAATCATGCCCGGATCATCGCGACCTCGGTCAAACCGAACCGCGACAGGCTGCGCGATCTACTGCTGGAATTGATGGAACGGCATGGCCATCGGGACGGTGATCGGCTGTCCATGCACCTGCCGCTGTCGCGAACGGACCTTGCCGATCTGATCGGTGTGCGGCCGGAAACCATGTCGCGGCTTTTCCGCCAGTTGAAGGATGACGGAACCCTCACCGTTTCGGGCCGCGAAATCGGAATGGCCGTTACCGCCCCGTCCCGGCCGCCGGAGGCCGGGCTTCTGCCCCGGCGTCATTCACAGTCGCGGGACACCCGCCGGTCATCTCGGGTCGCAACAGCAGTCAGGGATCACGGGCACCCGGCAATACCCACCGACAGATGACGCCTCTCTCTATTCTCTATCCGGCGGAGTGTTGTCGCGTCGCGCGCCCTGACCACCGAGCAGCAAGCGACCTTGCCGCCCCTGCCTCCGCCTCCCTTCGACTCCACGCCTGAAATTTTCACAAGGCTCTCAGGCCGTGTCAAAGACCATCCCACCCAGATCGACGTCGAGCGTGTCCAAATACTCCTCAACTGCGAGGGGCAAGGTAATCCATTGCTTGCGCCACTCTTTCGACTTGGCGATCGACTTCGCAACAAGGAGGGTGTCCCTCGCCCGCTGAAGACCCCGGATAAGAATGCCAAGTCTGCGATCTTAAAATACGCAGATGCTGGATGGCAATTCCCGGACCGGAACGGCCATGCGCAGGACCGTCCAAGGAAAAAGCTGCGTCAAGTGTGATGGTTGCGAATTGGCGGGTCCAGCAGAGCAAAAATTCTTTGCGGCCCCTCTCGAATGGAGCGCTTTGGATCAGTGAGTGGGGTTGATGAGGGCGTTGTGTCCAAGACAACGCGCGTTGGGTGGCGATGAAATCGCCGTCCATTTCCCGGCGCAATCGAAACACACTTCCACAAGCTGCCCCGTGCGCGACGAGGGCGTCTCCAGTGACCTCCCACCGAGCGGAATGCGTCGGACAACTGCCGGGATATTTGAAGCAAGAAGAAACAGGGCCAGGGCGCCCTACCTCGGGACGGCGATATTGTCGATCAGTCGCACACCGGCCAGCCATGCAGCAGCAAAAAGGCGCGCGGGCCGGGTGGTGGATGACGCCGCAAGGGACAGATCGTCATTCGCACGGATTTCAAAATAATCGACGCTGGTGAAACCGGCCCGCAGAAGCGCGGCGATACTGGCCGCCTGCGCCGCTGCCGGATCCTGGCCTGCGGCGACGGCATCGGCCATCGCCTCCATCTGGTCGATCAGCGCGGGTGCGATGGTGCGCGCCCGGTCTGACAGCAAAAGATTGCGCGAGGACATCGCCAGCCCGTCCATTTCGCGGATCGTCGGGCAACCGTGAACCGTAATGGGAATATCCAGATCGCGCGCCATGCGCCGGACAACCTGAAGCTGCTGAAAGTCCTTTTCGCCGAAAAATGCGTCTGTCGCCGCGCTTTGCGCAAAAAGCTTGGCCACCACCGTTGCGACGCCGGCAAAATGGCCGGGCCGGTGGACACCGTCCATCACATCGGTCAGGCCCGAGACGGTGACATTGGTGGCAAAGCCGGCGGGATACATCTGATCGCCATCCGGCACATAGATCGCATCGACGCCAAACCGGGCCAGTTTGGCGGCATCGGCCTGTTCGGTACGCGGATAGCTGGCCAGATCCTCGGGCGCGCTGAACTGGCGTGGATTGACGAAGATGGTGACGATCACATGATCGCACCGCGCCTTGGCGGCGGCGACCAGCGACAGGTGGCCGTCATGGAGCGCGCCCATTGTCGGCACGATGCCGATGCTGCGGCCGGCACGCTGCCAGGGCGCCGTGGCTGCGCGCAGCTCTGCGACGCTGCGCAATATCGGGGCGGTCATGCGCCGCTTGCCTTGCCGGATACGGGTGCCTCATCGGCAAAAACATGCTCGGCCGCGGGAAAGGTGCGGGCGCGCACCTCGGCGGCATAGCTGGCGATCGCGGCCTCCCCATCGGTGCCCAGCTGCGCGTAACGCTTGACGAATTTCGGCTTGAACGCGGTAAACAGCCCCAGCATGTCATCGACAACCAGCACCTGCCCGTCGCATCCCGCCGATGCCCCGATGCCGATGGTGGGAATGTCGATTTCTGCGGTGATCCGGTCGGCAAGCCCGGCCGGCACCTTTTCCAGCACGACGGCAAAGGCGCCGGCATCCGCCACCGCCTGCGCGTCCTCGCTGAGGTGTTTCGCGCCCGCGCCGCGGCCCTGCACCTTGTAGCCGCCCAGCGTGTTGATCGCTTGCGGCGTCAGGCCGATATGGGCCATCACCGGCACACCCCGCGCCGTCAAAAAGCGAATGGTTTCAGCCATATGCGCGCCGCCCTCCAGCTTGACCGCGGCCGCGCCCGTCTCGCGCATGATGCGGGACGCGTTGCGCATGGCCTGGCGCGGATCTTCCTCGTAGCTGCCGAACGGCATGTCGATCACCAGCATCGCCTTGTCCAGCCCGCGGGCCACCGCCTGCCCGTGCAGCACCATCATATCCATGGTCACGCCCAGTGTTGAGGGCATCCCGTGCAGCACCATGCCGACGCTGTCGCCAACCAGCACAAAATCGCAATGCGCATCCATCATCCGGGCCATTGGTGTGGTGTAGGCCGTCAGGCTGACGATGGGGGCATTGCCCTTCATCGCGCGAATATCGGCAGGAAGCGGGGCGGTCTGGCGGGCTGTGGCGCTCATCTGGCGGGCCTCGAAGGTTGCTGCGTTGCCGCGATGGGTAGCAAGGTTTGGGCCCGAGTTCCACTGTTGACTTGTGCCGTGCGGCGCTTGCATGGCGCATACAATCCGCTAGGGGTGGCGCGGTGCGGCGCCCTGCTGATACCATGGCCCACACAGCGCGCGGCAGCGCAACCAAGGAGGCCCGATCTTGCGCCACATTTCAACAAATCTACCGGCGTTTTTGCGCGCCTTCAGCCCCCTCATGCTGGGCCGTGCCCTGCTGTGTGCGGTGGTCCTGTCCGCACCATGGCAAGGCGCCGTCGCAGCGCAAGCCGCCCAGACCCAAGGCGCCGCCACCGTCAGCCGCGCCGATCTGATCCGCCTGCTGGGCCGGATGCACGAGGAGGAAACCGTGCGCGCCGACCTGCGCAAGCTGGGCTTCAAGGGTGAAAACCTTGAACTGGCGGTTCAGCACGCCGCGAACATGCTGCGCGATCCGGTGATCGCAGGCTATATTGCGGACCGCGTTTTGCAGGTGCAATCCGGCGCGCAGGTGCCGATTGGCCGGGCGCAGGGCCTTTTGTGGGGCGTGATTGATCAGGGCCTGCCGCACCTGCCGCTGCGCGATTTGCGCTATTATTATCTGGTCGAACAGGCCGTTCTTGGGGCAATGCCGGTGCATATTTGCGGACAGGCCGTGCGCAGCACACTGCCGCCGGATCGCATGGCCGATGTGACGGCACGCGCCGCCGCGCGGCTGAACACGGCGGGCCTGCGCAACTATTACCGCATTCAGCTGCGCGCGGCGCAGCTGGGCGCCCAGCGCGGCACGCTGACCACCACGCCCAAACGCGCTGCCGCCGCCGAGGCGCTGATATTTACTGCACTGGCGCGCCATATCGCGGCCGAACCGGACGCGGCGCAAATCATGGACAGTTTTGCCCGGCTGGACCGGGTGAACAACACACGCGCCTGCCGCGCAGGCCAGCTGTTCATTGCCGCCGTCCTGAAACTCGAAGGGCGCGACTTGCACGAGGCGTTGATACAACTCAGCCTTCCGTGACATCGCTGCTGGACAACCGGACGGCGCGGCATCTTTGGTTGCACGTCAACGGGCTGTGCCAGATGGGAACCGGCGCGCCCGATGTCATGGATCTGATCGGTCAGATCGGGTTTTTGCAGATCGACACGATCCGCAATGTCACCCGCGCGCATAACCACATTCTGTGGTCGCGCAATTCCAATTACCGCGAGGGGATGCTGTGGCCGCTGCTGGGCCAGCATTTATTCGAACATTTCACCCATGATGCGTCCCTGATCCCGATGCAGATCCTGCCGCTCTGGCAGCGGCAATTTGCCCGGCTGGGCGCGCATGCCGCGCGCGGCGAGTGGTATCAATCCGGGCTGGGCAGATCGGAGATTGCCGCCATTCGCGCCCGGATCGCCGCCGAGGGGCCGCTGTCCACCCATGCGTTCGACACCAAGGCGGCCAGCCGGGAAATGTGGGCGCGCCCACCCCACAAAAAGGCGCTGGACCAGATGTGGTATGCGGGCGATCTGGCGACATGCAGGCGCGAGAATTTCGTGAAATTCTACGATCTGGGCGAGCGCGTCTTTCCCAAGGTGCCGCAGGATCAGGACGACACCGCGCAAGCGGACGCGCTGTGCGATCTGGCGCTTGACCGGCTTGGCACGGCCAGTTGCGGCGAAGTTCAGCGGTTCTGGGCCGCGATGGACGCGCACGAGACGCGCGACTGGATGGCGCGCCGCGCGCCGCGGCAGGTGCGCGTGACCGATGCCGATGGCGCGGTACGCACGGTGCTGGCCGCCCCGGATCTGGACGCGCGGCTGGCCGCCCTGCCCCCGCTTGGCAACCGGATGCGTATTCTCAACCCGTTCGATCCGGCGATTCGCGACCGTGCGCGGCTGCGGCGGCTTTTCGGATTTGACTATGTGAACGAAATGTTCGTTCCCGCCGCCCGGCGCCGCTGGGGCTATTACGTGTATCCGCTTCTGGAAGCCGACCGTTTCGTTGGCCGGATCGAGCTGAAGGCAGACCGCGCGCAAGGCCGGCTGCGCGTTACCGGCTTCTGGCCCGAACAGGGCATCCACTGGGGCGCAGGACGATCAGGCCGACTGAATGCGGAACTGCGCCGGTTCGGACGGATGGTCGGCGTCCATTCCATCGACTGGTCGGCGCCGATCACGTTCAATCGCGGATCGTGACCGATCTGTGTCTTGTCGCTTGGTGTTTTCGGTAATGAATATGATTCAATACATCAAACAGGTGACGCCTTTACGCCAGAAATAAGAACTCGGATGGCAATTTTTGCGCGGGGGATTTTGACACGGCGCGAATTTTCTGCACAAAAATCAACCCGGATGTGACCGGCCGCCATTCGGTAATAAATGATTGCCCTTTTTTCATGCAATTCAATAAGTCGGTAACGATCTGGAATAAAAACCACTCTTCGTGGCGGTCGATAGTCGCGGATTTTTCAATATGGCCGGAGAATACGATTATTTCAGCGTTACGTCTGCGGATGGCAAGCGCAAAGACGTGCAGAACGCATGCCTCGCACCCGGTCAGAGCGCTGCAACCATGATCTTGCCCTGCCCGGCCTGAAATTACCGAAAATATCCATTTGCACCATGTCATTGCGGCACTTCGGGACATTGCGGCAGGCCGCGACGCCGTGCAGCCGCTTTGTGCCTGCCGTAACGGATCGGAGAAACCGCGATCGCATCACCGGATCACGTCTATGCATTTTGCAGGCGGAAAATCGAATCAATCGAGATAAAGATTTTTCAAATGAGTTCCGCCGATCGACGTGGCAGCTTTACTGTCGTAAAACATGGTAAACTCAATGCAAGCAATGGTAGTCTATGGCTTTGGGTTAAATGTCTTAGGGTTGTATTTTACGTCCTAATACCGGAAATCATGGTTAATATTTAATAAACTTCTTGCCCAATGACGTTAACTTGCGCCACCGTTCGGGCTGGGGTGGGTCCCTTGTCATTTTGATTTGCATGCAACACGCAATTTGCGTGTCGCGCGTGCGCTGGCGGCGATCCGTTGTAAAAAAAGTAATTGGGAGAATTTAACCATGGCCATTTTAACTGTTACCAAAACGGGTGACGCTGATTTCGTAACCAGCTTCAACACCATCAACGATGCGCTCAACGTTGCCGCCACAGGCGATACGATCCTGATCGGCGACGGTCAATTCGACGAAAACCTGCGGATCGACGTCGAAGGTATCACGTAGAAATCGGTTAATGGCCGCGGTGCCACGACGATCAACGGCAGCGATCTCAGCCCGTTGCTGGGTACGATCGAAATTGACCCCGGAATGAATAACGTGACGATCGAGGGTCTGACGATCATAGGTATCAATGGCAACGGCGCGATCGAAAAGGCGGCTGTCTATATCCAGGGCGCAAACACCGGCCTGAGGGTGATCGATAACGACGTCGTGGCGAGAGGCGATGCCGGGCTGATGTCCGAATATGGCTCTGGAGTGACAAACGCCGAAGTCGATGGCAACATTTTTTCGGGCATAACATTTGTCGGGACAGATCCACAAAGCTCGGCAACCAATAGCTTCAACGGCCAGTTCGACGTCGGAAATGATTTCCCCCGCCAGTTGGTGGTGCTCAGCAACGGTGGCGGTTCGGGGCCTTCGGCCAACGACAACATTACCTTTTCCAACAACATCGTATCGGGCACCACAGGCGGCATCAGCAGCGTGACCGGTTCGCCGTTCGGCAATAACCTGGTGACGATTGACGCCTCCAATTCGACCATCTCCGAAAATGAGTTCACCGGATTCACAGGCGCTTTCACTGCGGCATTGCGCAGCCGCCGTGATGATACCTCCATCGACAACAACGTGTTTGACCTGTCCGAGGGCGGGCAGTTTGCATTTCCGAACACCATGTTTGTGCAGAATAATTCCGGCGAGGACCTGAGCGACAATCGCCTTATCAACGCCGACGGCATGGAGCTGTTCTTTGGCACGGCCGACAATGATTCCATTATCGGGACAGCAGGCGACGACATCTTTTTCGCGTCTGGAGGCAATGACACGCTCGACGGTGCTGACGGCACAGATTTGCTCGACATGGGCGCGGCGGGTTCCGCCGGTGCGTTTGTCGATCTGAACTCTGGTCTGGCCTTTTCTTCGAATACCGGCATCGACAACGTCAGCAACTTTGAAAACGTCAAAGGCTCGGTCGGCGACGATGCCCTGTATGGTGATGCGGGCGACAACGTATTCATCTCCAGCGACGGGACGGACGTGATCGACGGGCGCGGCGGCTCTGACACATACGATGCATCGGCTGAATCGAGCACGGTGATTGTAAGTATGGGAACCGGCATGGCACTCGGCGCTGGCACGGCCACGCTTAACGGTATTGAAAACGTCATGACCGGTTCGGGCGATGATGTGATTTTTGCGGGCGCCGGCGCAAGCAGCATTGACGCTGGCGAAGGGATGGATTCGGTCGTATTCGGTGGCGACCGCATTGATTTCGACATCACATGGGATGGCACGACGGCAACGGTCGATGATCGCGCGGGTAACGTCACCACCATCACCGACGCCGGACATCTGAGTTTCGACGATATATGCGTCTGGCTGGTCGACGGCGCATCAACTGAATTCAGCACAATCCAGTCGGCAGTAGATGTTGCCGGTGACGAAGACGAAATTCTGGTAGCAGAAGGCACCTATACCGAACAGCTTGAGATTGACAACTTTGTCGGCCTGAAGCTGACCGCGACCGGTGCTGTCACAATCGAAGCGCCTGCGGATCTGGTCATTTCGCACCAAAGCAGCGGGTCGTCGCCGAAGGACGTTAATGCGGTTGTAAGCGTTACCAACTTGTTGATTGTCATTGAGAACTGACCCGGCATTTTCATCGAGATCTGACCCACCCAGTCGTTATGATCTGCTGATTATGATGGCGTCAATGCTGTTGCCTCCTTTCGCTTTTTCTTCGCTGTTTCGGAGCTGGCCTTGAAGCGGTAGCTGTCATTGCCGGTCTCGAGGATATGGCAGCGATGGGTGAGACGATCGAGCAGTGCTGTGGTCATTTTCGCATCGCCAAAGACGCTGGCCCATTCACTGAAGCTCAGGTTAGTGGTGATGATGACGCTGGTGCGTTCATACAGCTTGCTCAGAAGATGGAAGAGCAACGCGCCGCCAGAGGCGCTGAACGGCAGATATCCCAGCTCAT
>NZ_QNQP01000080.1 GCF_003316635.1 Roseovarius dicentrarchi
GATCGCCAGATCACGCTTCATCCGATTGCTTACTGACCAGCCGATCACGCGCCGAGAATGCAGGTCAAGGATGACAGCCAGATACAGCCACCCCTCGCGCGTCCACACATAGCTTATGTCGCCAGCCCATTTCTGGTTCGGGTAATCTGCTTGGAAGTCCCGGTTCAGGAGATTGGGCGCAATGTTGAAGGCGTGGCTGCTGTCGGTTGTCACCTTGTATTTCTTTGACCTTTCAACCCGTATGCCATTCTCGCGCATCAACCGACCAACACGTCGATGCCCGACGCTCAGGCCAAGCTCCTTCAACTCTTCGGTCATTCGTGGACGACCGTAGCTGCCCAGGCTGAGACGAGACTGCTCCTTGATGTGCGCCAGAACAATCATGTCAGTCCGTTGCCTTTGGCTCGCAGGTCGGCTGCGATAGGCACGCAGACCACGGGCGCTCACATCCAGCACAGCACACATCCGGTTGGCGCAAAACGCATCACGGTGTTCTTCAATGAACCTAAACCTCATGGCTTTTGGCCCGCGAAGAACTGTGTTGCCTTTTTTAAGATTTCCCTCTCCTCCTTGAGGATGCGGTTCGTAAGGCTTCGGCGGGGGCCGTCTGACTTCGGCTACGATCCGATGATAAGTCCGGCCTTATGTCCGATTTCATTTACCGCCCTCAAATCGAAGTTCTCTCTACGGCCGATGGCATTCGCCGTCGG
>NZ_QNQP01000081.1 GCF_003316635.1 Roseovarius dicentrarchi
TAATCACGTCTCGACAGTCATTTGAGAACATGATTCACTCCCGGGACGATAGCGGCGGGGGTGATTATGAGCGGGACAGACGAGACGAGCAGGTCGCTTTTCAGTTATGTCGATCTGGAAGAGCGCATCCCAGCGCGGCATCCGCTGCGCAAGATCAGGCAGGTTGTTAACGACGCGGTGGCCAGTCTGGATGCCGAGTTCGAGGCACTTTACACTGATTTCGGTCGGCCCTCGATCCCGCCCGAACGGCTGATCCGGGCGAGCCTCCTGCAAATTCTATTTTCGGTCCGGTCCGAGCGGCAGTTGATGGAGCAGATGCAGTATAATCTGCTGTTCCGTTGGTTCGTGGGCCTCGGCATCGACGATCCCGTGTGGGTGCCGACGGTCTTCACCAAGAACCGCAACCGGCTGCTGACCACCGAGATGTCGCGCATGGTGATGGCGGCAATCCTGTCACATCGCGAAGTCGCGCCCCTGTTGTCGGATGACCACTTTTCGGTCGACGGCACGTTGATCAAGGCTTGGGCTTCCATGAAGAGTTTCCAGCCGAGGGCGGAGGGCGCACCGCCCAACAACGAGGGACCTGGCGGTCCGCCCACACAAGATACCGCGACCGACAGCCAGCCCCGACAGACCCAGAACGAGACCCAACCGATGACCCACCCGAA
>NZ_QNQP01000082.1 GCF_003316635.1 Roseovarius dicentrarchi
TCGGCATCCAGACTGGCCACCGCGTCGTTAACAACCTGCCTGATCTTGCGCAGCGGATGCCGCGCTGGGATGCGCTCTTCCAGATCGACATAACTGAAAAGCGACCTGCTCGTCTCGTCTGTCCCGCTCATAATCACCCCCGCCGCTATCGTCCCGGGAGTGAATCATGTTCTCAAATGACTGTCGAGACGTGATTATTTCAGCAGCCTGTTAAATACACCGAACGACTCGCTGAAGCCAAAATAGCGCCCTCCGTTGGCGGCGTCGAGGATTCCTATGACAATGCCTTGGCCGAGACGATCAATGGCCTGTTCAAAGCCGAAGTCATACACCGCCGTGGGCCTTGGCGGAACTTTGAGGCTGTCGAATATGCCACGCTCGAATGGGGCGACTGGTTCAACAACCGGCGCCTTCTGGAACCTATCGGAAATATTCCGCCAGCCGAGGCAGAGGCAAACTTCTATGCGGCTCTGGAAAGATCAGATATAGCCGCGTAACCAAGACAAATCAGCCTTCGGCAAACCCGGCGCGTGTGTGGATGCCTCCGATTTTGCAAGTTGATTTTTTGACGTTTTGGCTGGGCTTCAATCGGTCGTGTGTCAGGCCTCTTGGTGTGGCGGTTCTGACGCCACGGGCCGGTATGCTGTTCGGAAGG
>NZ_QNQP01000083.1 GCF_003316635.1 Roseovarius dicentrarchi
AGGAGCGCGCGATGCGTCATGATCCCGCCGGCGCGGCCATCGTCATCATGTTGCGTAGCCTGAAAATGCCAGGCATGGCGCAGGCTGTGCAGGACCTGCATGAGCAAGGATCTCCCGCATTTGAAGCCGCCATGCCGATCCTGTCGCAACTGCTCAAGGCCGAAATTGCCGAACGCGAGGTGCGCTCGACAGCCTATCACATGAAAGCCGCCCGCTTTCCGGCCTACAAGGACCTCTCCGGCTTCGATTTTGCCGCCAGCGAAATCCGTGAAGCCCTGGTTCGTCAACTCCATCGCTGTGAGTTCATGGATGGGGCCGAGAATGTGGTGCTGATCGGCGGTCCCGGCACGGGGAAAAGCCATGTTGCCACCGCCCTCGCCATCCAGGCCATCGAGCATCACCGCAAACGCGTACGCTTCTTCTCGACTGTCGAACTGGTCAACGCACTGGAGCAGGAAAAAGCCCAAGGCAAGGCCGGGAAGATCGCTGAGGCGCTCGTCAAAACCGACTTGGTGATCCTCGATGAGCTGGGATATCTGCCGTTCAGCGCCTCTGGCGGCGCGTTGCTCTTCCATCTTCTGAGCAAGCTGTATGAACGCACCAGCGTCATCATCACCACTAACCTGAGCTTCAGTGAATGGGCCAGCGT
>NZ_QNQP01000084.1 GCF_003316635.1 Roseovarius dicentrarchi
CCAGTGGGCATCAAACAGCATCTCATGCGTTTGCAGCAGATAAGCCCGCACCAAAAATGCCCGGCTGTGCGACAGCTTGGTATGGGCAACCTGAAGCTTGATGCGCTCGCCGCCGACATAGGCCCAGTCCTCGCTCCAATCGAACTGGAAAGCCTCGCCCGGCGCGAACACCAGCGGCACGAAAGTCCCGCGATCAGTCGTGTGATGCGCACGCTGCCGTTCACCCTTCCATTCCCGCACAAAGGCCGCAACACGTTCGTAGGAACCGTCATATCCAAGCTTTACAAGATCGGCATGCATCAGCTTCGCCGTTCGGCGTTCCTTGCGTGATTTGCGCTGATCAGTCGTCAGCCACGCAGTAAGATGCTTAGCATAAGGGTCCAGCTTGCTGGGACGATCCGGCACCTGAAATGCAGGTTCAACAATCCCCTCCCGCAGATACTTCTTGATCGTGTTGCGAGATACGCCCGTCCGCCGCGCGATCTCGCGAATAGGCATCTTATCCCGCAGTGCCCATTTCCGAATTACCCTCAAAAATCCCATGTCTATCACTCCATGCGCCCCCAGCTGATTCAAGCCGCGGCAAGGTTGCACATGGGTCAATTCTCAATGACAATTTCTGCTGGTGCCGGGTCAGTT
>NZ_QNQP01000085.1 GCF_003316635.1 Roseovarius dicentrarchi
AACTGTGTTTGCTGCGATCTGGATGCACGCCAGCCGACGATCTTGTTGGCAAACGTATCGATGACAAATGCCACATAGACGAACCCTTGCCAGGTCGAGACGTAAGTAAAATCCGACACCCACAGTTGGTTGGGTGTTGTTGCGCGGAACTGCCTGTTCACCCGATCCAATGGGCATGGCAGGGCTTTGTCCGGCCACGTTGTCTTGAACTTCTTGCCGCGACGGACACCTTCGATCCCAATATCGCGCATAAGTCGTTCGACAGTGCAGCGCGCCAGATCAACCCCTTCCCGACGCATGGCACGCCATAGTTTGCGAGCACCATAGACAGACCTGTTATCGTCCCAAACACGCTTCAATTCAGGGCGCAATTCGGCATCCCGCTTGGCGCGATCCGACGCTTTGTCTGGATCACTCTCAACGGCCAGATGCGCATAGAATGTCGAAGGGGCGATCTGCAAAACACGACAGATCGGCTCGACCCCACATACCTCCCGGTGCTCTTTGATAAACCGGATCATTTCCGAAATGGGCGGTCGAGCTCCGCCTGTGCAAAATACGCCGATGCTTTCCTGAGGATTTCATTGGCTTGTCGAAGCTGG
>NZ_QNQP01000086.1 GCF_003316635.1 Roseovarius dicentrarchi
GATGTCTTAGGCTTTGGCCCTGTCTTCGCCTTCTTACCCCCCGCCAACTTCCCAGTAATCTCATCTGGCAAATACCCTCCATCCCATATCCCCTCAACCAAAGCTTTCACCTCAGGGTGCTCTGACCAGCGATGTACGTCGATGGGGCGGGAATCCCGGGGGTTGTCTATAACTGCCATTCTGGGCGGGCCTTATCTTATTTGGGGATGGGATTACAGCATTGGAGGATGAATGTGCAGGAGAATACAAGGTCTTACTGGGTTTCCTATTGTAGATACCCCTCCTAAGATTTCCTATTAGGACCTCTTACTTTCTTCTTCTTTTTTACTATCCTATACCTATACATTACTTATACCTATTACGTAGGTCTATCCCCTATAGGAAGATTATCCCTTGGGGTCCCTCCGTTGGGTAGCCTGCCATCACCTGCCCAGACCTATAGCCCCGCCCAGAGGCCCCCTAAAGGGACCACAACCGGGGCACACCTATGGCTACCCCATACAGGGGGCATTATCAGGGGCATTTCTGGCCCTGACGAGGCCCTGAGGCCAATGGTCTGTAATGTAAAAGAGAAATGGCTGGGGTGGTAGGA
>NZ_QNQP01000087.1 GCF_003316635.1 Roseovarius dicentrarchi
CTGGGCCTATGTCGGCGGCGAGCGCATCAAGCTTCAGGTTGCCCATACCAAGCTGTCGCACAGCCGGGCATTTTTGGTGCGGGCTTATCTGCTGCAAACGCATGAGATGCTGTTTGATGCCCACTGGCATGCATTCCGCGTCTTCGAGGGCGTCCCCGGGCGTGGCATCTATGATAACATGAAGACCGCGGTCGACCGGGTTGGCGTCGGCAAACAGCGTGATGTGAATGCGCGGTTCCTGGCCATGACCAGCCACTACGTCTTCGATCCCGAGTTCTGCAATCCGGCGGCGGGCTGGGAGAAGGGTCAGGTTGAGAAGAGCGTGCGTGATGCCCGACATCGCCTATGGCAGGTCGCTCCTGTCTTCCCAGACCTTGCTGCACTGAATGAATGGCTGGAAGATCGTTGCAAGCTGCTGTGGGCGGAGACGGTGCGGATTTCAAAAATACCGGACAGCGATTACGCTAATTCCCGGACAGCCGTTTCAGTAATTCCCGGACAGCTCGGGCACGGCTGATCATCTGCCTGCGATCATGTTTCGGTTCGGATAGTT
>NZ_QNQP01000088.1 GCF_003316635.1 Roseovarius dicentrarchi
GCAAGCAGAGACAAAAGCCAAAGTGAACGCTGCCTTCGACTTCTTCGTCGCAACCTATGGCGTGAAATGGGACAAGGCGGTCGCCAAACTGGTCAAGGATCGAGACGCGCTGCTGACCTTCTACGACGTATGCGTCCGGTGTGACTGCCCTGCCTGCCTGATAGAGTGGGTGATAGTGTCCACTATCGATAGTGGACATCTTGAGGTTGGTTATGGCGGGGAAGAAGGGCTTGAAGAAGCGGGTCTGGTCGGATGACGAGAAACGCACGATTTGCGCACAGACACTGACATCGGGCGTTTCGGTTGCACAGGTTGCGCGGCGCTATTCCATGAATGCGAACTTGATTTTCAAGTGGCTGAAGGATCCCCGATTTGCGCCGATAGAGAGCAGCGTATCTACCGTTGATGCCGTGGATGAGAGGTAACCGCCCCATTGTTACCGCGGCGATTTAGCTTTGATGCGGGCCGCCAGATCGGTGTCATGCACGAAGTCATCAAGGAACTCATGCCAGTTTTTGTTGGTGATACGAGCGGCGCGGATCATGTCC
>NZ_QNQP01000089.1 GCF_003316635.1 Roseovarius dicentrarchi
CGGCCTCGTAAAAACTGGACCTGGTTCTCGACCTGTCCCTTCTCCCAACCCGACGCGGGGGTGCAGGCCACCGGCTCCATGACATAGTGGTTCATCAAGGCCAGGAACCGGGGATGGAATATCCGGTCCTTCGAACGCGTGACATAGGTCACCATGGTCTTGGGGTTGTCGATGATTACTCGGCGTGGAACCCCGCCGTAGAAGGACAGCGCCTGCGCAAAGGCATCCAGCACCATCTCTTGGGCTTCGCCCGGATAGGCGACGACAAAGGGCTTGCGACTATGGCACAGGCGGAAGTGGGCAACCTTCACTTTCTGCTCGACACCACCCAGGACAATGCGTTCTTCGCTCCAGTCAAACTGGAGGGCATCACCGGCAGCGAAATGCAGGGGAATGAACGCATCTCCCGACCCGGCTGCGGATTTCAAAAATACCGGACAGCGATTACGCTAATTCCCGGACAGCCGTTTCAGTAATTCCCGGACAGCTCGGGCACGGCTGATCATCTGCCTGCGATCATGTTTCGGTTCGGATAGTTTC
>NZ_QNQP01000008.1 GCF_003316635.1 Roseovarius dicentrarchi
AGTATATCAACGGCTTCTACAATCCGCGCCGACGGCACTCAGCATTGGGCTGGAAAAGCCCGGTCGCCTTCGAACGGAAAGTGGCCTAAAAGAGCACCTGGGGCGGCACTAAACCGCGACAGGTCCAGCATCCTGAACATGAAGATGCAGTGGAACGCTGTGTTGATGGCAGCAAGATGCTTTTGATGTTTGGTTATCGAGAGCCGGTAAGCAGCGCGGGCCTGAATCTTGCATCAGTGAAAAGCCTCCCCGTCAATCATACGCTTTTTCAGATGCTCGACGCCCTGATCTCTGCTGCGAAATCCGGAAAGCTTGAATCTGCGGCAGGCGAGAGGAAGCCCGTCGAGGAAACCAACGGATTTCGAAACGTTGGGACGTGGGAGATCGAAATCCGAATGTCCGGACCAATTCCGACGGCGGAGGTATCGATAGGTTGCGACGAGCAGTCCTTCACCGCTATTTACGCCACAGGCGTTCGATGAAGATATTATCCAAGGAACGACCCTTGCCGTCCATAGAGATGCGGACGCCGGACCGGCGCAGGCGGTCTGTCCAGGCGAAGGATGTGAACTGCGATCCCTGATCGCTGTTCATGATGTCGGGCGGTCCGAACCTATGGAGCGCCTCGTTCAGCGCCTCGACGCAGAAGTCGGCCTCCGGCGTGTTCGAGATTCGCCACGACAGAACCATCCGGGTATGCCAGTCCATGATCGCCACCAGATAGAGGAACCCGCGGCGCATAGTAGAACGACGACCGCGGGATCAACAGCAGCGCGCACTGCTGGCCGATGGACAGGTCCGGATGGTCGCGTTCGATCATACCGCGCCTCATTTCCCGCCCCAGAACTTGAGCTTTCTTTCCAGAAAAGAGTTGGCCACCGCCAGCCCCCCGATCTTGGCGTGCAGGTCCCTGATCTGGTCTTCATCAATCACCGGTGCCTTGCGGCTGCCGCGCTGGAAAACACCGGACGCGCCATCCAGCAGCGCCCGTTTCCATTGGTTGATCGTCGTTGGATGCACGCCGAACCGGCTCGCCAGCTCCGACACGGTCGCCTCGCGTTTCAGCGCTTCCTGCGCCACCTTCGCCTTGAACGCAGGGGCATGCTGCTTTCGTCTCGACATCATCGATCTCCTTCGTGGTGAAGATCAGCAGACCGCAAATCAGAGCTCAGGTCCTTGTCCAGTTTGAGGGGGGCACCTCAAGAGCGAATTCTGGGAGTGCTTTGAAATTCTCTGCATACATGCGGTTCGGGCAACAGATCACCGGCTCCCGCAGCTTGAGCGGCTTCACTGAGCAGGCACCGTGGCGCGGTTTTATGCAGGGACCGTTAACGAATGGGCATTGCGCCTGATCCGCGAATATACGGCCTGCCGGATCGAGCGGCTCGAAGCCAAAAATTCAGTAACTTGAAGTGCCATATCGGCACACTTGAAAAACCAGCCGGGTTACGCAAGTGCAGAAACACTCGCGCCACCAATTGCTTGAAGACAAGAACAGTGGTGCGAATGTCAGCTTAGCGCTTCAGTGGAGGTTTGTTGATCCACGGTGGCCATTGTCCAGCCTATATTGCAACTTCGCAAATCTTGCCTGAGCGTCAGGGATCAAGGTAATCTGCCCAGCAGAAGGACCATTAATACATGTGACAGCCACAGTCTGCGCAGGTAGGCTGAACATGTCTTCGCTCTGACCGTGCAGGCGCCCCTTGCATACCCATCGATGCGGGACCATCGCGCTGCCTGTTATTTCCCAGCCACCATCCGGGAGGTGAAAGGTTGATGCGTAAAAGGCCGGGTTGCTTCAAGGTCCTCCCGTGGCCGCGTCAGCGGCAAGGGAAGCCAGAACTAGAACGCTCGCTGCGGATAGATTTTTCATGTGCACTCCCAAAAACTACCTTCTCTTTGGTCATCTACATCTACGGCGTAGTAATGACCAAAAGGTGCGTTCGATGGGGCACAGTTGTCACCGAGGAGTTAGGCGCACGGTGAAAAGTTGCAGCCACGAACCTCACGGAGGCGAGGTAATCAAACAGAGACCGCCAGAAACAGACTTGTGGAATGGTTTATGGGTCAGTTTCCCCGGCGGGGTGTAACTGATTTGTTTTATTGCCGTAATTTGAGAAAGTGGCAGCCCGTAGGGGAGTCGAACCCCTCTTTCCAGGTTGAAAACCTGGCGTCCTAACCGATAGACGAACGGGCCACACGTTGCGTGAGGCGGTTCCTAGGCAAATCCGGCGATCTATGCAAGGGGGATTTTGCATCTTTCTTAGTCGGATGGCGGAAAACTTGCTTCGGGGATGAAATGCCGTAATTCGATCACGCCAAAGCGGCGTCTTCCAACCTTAGTTGCACGTTCTGACGACCGCGCCACACGTTCAGCTCAAGGCGGCCCGCCAGATGAAATCGCTTGCCGCCATGATTTTCCAGCATGGGGCCCAGCGGGCCGTCCGACGCGCCAAAGGCAATGGCATCAAGTTGTGGCCCCGTGCCGTCACCGAAGCGGATCTTGAGATGACGTTCGCCAACACGTTTGGCAAAAGTGATCTGCATCTGGGCAAAGACGTGGCGCGGCGCCGAGGCACCCGCGCCGAAGGGGCCGGCCGCGTCCAGCTGCGTGATCAGATCGGGTGTGGCGGCGCCGGGCATCAATAGCCCGTCAAGCACCAGATCCGCGGCGCCGACGGTGCCGGCGCCTTGCTTGGCCAGCAATTCGGACAGGCGCGTCATCGCAGGCTCCAGCTGAGCGCGCGTGACGGTCAGGCCGGCAGCCATCTTGTGCCCGCCCCCTTTCAGCAGCAGTCCTTCGGCGGCCAGCTTCTGAATTGCGGCACCCAGATCGACGCCTGTCACGGAGCGGCCCGATCCCTTGCCGATATCGCCGTCAAAGCCGATCACGATGGCGGGGCGGTTCGCCGCCTCCTTCAGGCGGCTGGCAACGATGCCGACAACGCCGGGATGCCAGCCGTCGCTTGCGGCCCATACCAGCGGCGCATCCAGACCGCGCGCTTCGGCTTGCGCCATTGCGGCGGCCTGAACCCCTGCCTCTATCTCGCGGCGTTCGCCGTTCAGCTGATCCAGCCGCTCGGCCATCGCCTGCGCCTCGACCGGATTGTTGCAGGCCAGCAGGCGCGCGCCCAGATCGGCGCGCCCGATGCGCCCGCCGGCATTGACGCGCGGCCCCATCAGGAACCCAAGGTGATAGGCCGCCGGCGCGCTGTCCATACGCGCAACATCGGCCAGCGCGACCAATCCGGGCCGCTCGCGCCGCGCCATGATGCGCAGGCCCTGCCGCACAAAGGCGCGGTTGACCCCGATCAGCGGCGCCACATCGGCCACCGTGGCCAGTGCGACCAGATCCAACATCGCCATCAGGTCCGGCCCCTTGCGCCCGGCCTCCCGCAGTTGGCGGCCCGCTTCGACCAGCATCAGGAACACGATGGCAGCCGCGCACAGATGTGCCAGATCGCCGCTTTCGTCCTGTCGGTTGGGGTTCACGATGGCCAGCGCGTCCGGCAACGTCTCTCCGCCCAGATGGTGGTCGAGGATAATGACATCGGCGCCTTTGGCTGCGGCAACCGGTCCGTGGCTCAGCGTGCCGCAATCGACGCATATGATCAGATCATGCGCGGCGGCCAGCGCGGCCATCGCCTCGTCATTGGGGCCATAGCCCTCGTCGATGCGGTCGGGCACGTACAGCGTTGCTTCGCGCCCCATCTGGCGCAGCCAATCAATAAGCAGCGCGGCGCTGGTGCCGCCATCAACGTCGTAATCGGCAAAGATCGCGATCCGCTCACGCCGCTCTACCGCCGCAAGAAACCGGGCTGCGGCCGTCTCCATATCCAGCAGCGATCTGGGATCGGGCAGCAGATCGCGCAGGGCAGGGGCCAGGTATCCTTGGGCGCCCTCGGGGGCTACGCCGCGGCGGGCCAGCACCAGACAGACCGGATAGGGCAGGTCGGTGATCTGCGCCATCGCTTCGGCCGCACGCTCCAGTGCCGGTGTCGGGCCGGTCCAGCGTCGCCCGGTCAGCGATGCCTCTACATCCAGAAACGCAGTCATGTGCGCCCGGCTTTCATCTTCCGAAAAATACTCATGGTCCGCCGATTACCGCGTGCGCATCGAAATGTCCCGAAGAATTCCGGTCGCTTCAGCGCGCGGCTGCGAATATCCGGCATGTGCGATTTGCGCGGTGTCAGTTCCAAGTGGCCAGCACAACGACACCACCGCAATCTGACAACGCAAAAGGCGCGCCATGCAATCGGGCGCGCCTTGAATGCTTCGGTTTGAAAGCGACTTTACTTGATCGGATTGCGGTAGATCATGCGGCGCACCGACCCGGTTTTCGAGCGCATCAGAACGGTTTCGGTTTCCACATAGGTCTGACGCCGTTTGACGCCCTTGACCAGCGATCCGTCGGTGACGCCGGTGGCGGCAAAGATCACGTCGCCCGTCACCATATCGTCGCGCGCATAAATGCGGTCGAGGTCGGTGATGCCCGCCTTGGCGGCGCGGCCACGTTCGTCATCGTTGCGGAACAGCAGCCGGCCCCAGATCTGGCCGCCCATGCATTTCAGCGCGGAGGCCGCCAGCACACCCTCGGGCGCCCCGCCCGAGCCCATGTACATGTCGATTCCGGTCAGCTCGGCCTCGGCGCAATGAATGACGCCGGCAACATCGCCGTCGGGGATCAGGTAGACGGCGGCGCCGGTGGCGCGGACTTCTTCGATCATTTCCTGGTGGCGGGGGCGCTCAAGGATGCACACTGTCACTTGCGCCGGCTTGCAGCCCTTGGCGCGGGCCATCGCCTCGACCCGCTCGCGCGGGGACATGTCCAGCGACACCACGTCCTTGTCATAGCCCGGCCCGATCGCCAGCTTTTCCATGTAGACGTCGGGCGCGTGCAGCAGGCTGCCGCGCTGCGCCATGGAAATCACCGTCAGCGCGTTGGGCATCGCCTTGGCGGTCAGCGTCGTGCCTTCCAGCGGATCGAGCGCGATATCCACGCCGGGGCCGTCGCCGGTGCCGACCTCCTCGCCGATGAACAGCATCGGCGCCTCGTCACGCTCGCCCTCGCCGATGACGACGACGCCCTTGATCGCCAGCTTGTTCAGCTGCTCGCGCATGGCGTTGACGGCCATCTGGTCTGCCGCCTTTTCATCGCCGCGCCCGATCATGTCGGCGCAGGCCAGCGCGGCCGCCTCGGAAACGCGGGCCAGTCCGAGCGACAGCATGCGGTCGTTGAAATCGGCGGTGTCGGTCATGGCAGGATCCTTTGGCAAATGTGGAATGGGCAGCAATGACACCCGGTTTATCGGCAGCAGGGCCGCCGCACAAGGCAGCGGTCAGACAGTTTCGATGCGCAGCGCAATGGGCGTGTCGGTGACAACGCCCAAGCCAGGCAGGGCCGCCAGCGCCGCGTCCAGATCGGCGCGGCCAGCCTTGTGCGTGACGATCAGCACGGGCGCGTCCGGGCCGGAATGGTCGTATTGGCGCATCCGGTTGATCGAAATGCCGGCATCCCCCAGCGCCGTGGCGACCTTGGCCAGTGCGCCGGGTTTGTCGGTCAGCGACATGCGCAGGTAGTACGGCGCTGGCGTGCCGCCCGTCGCGGGCTGCGATTGTGCCAGGCTACGCGCCGGCTGGCCGAACATCGGCAGGCGGAAGCCGCGCGCGATATCCATCACATCGCCCGTGACGGCGCTGGCGGTGGGGCCCATGCCCGCGCCGGGGCCGCGCAGCACGATCTGTTCGACATTGTCGCCCTCCAGCACCACCATGTTGGTGCCACCCTCCAGCTGGCCCAGCGGGCTGGTGGCCGGAACAAGGCAAGGCGTCATGCGCTGCTCCAGCCCGCGGCCGGTCATCTGGGCGACGCCCAGCAGCTTGATCCGGTAGCCCATGTCGGCGGCGTGATTGATATCCTCGATCGTGATCGCGCCGATCCCCTCCATCTGGACGGCGTCGAAATCGACGCGGCAGCCAAAGGCGATGGCCGCCAGCAGCGACAGCTTGTGCGCGGCATCAATGCCGCCGACATCCAGCTGCGGATCGGCCTCAAGATAGCCCAGATCGGATGCTTCCTGAAATACGTCCTCATACGGCAGGCCCGCCGATTGCATCCGCGTCAGGATGTAGTTGCAGGTGCCGTTCATCACGCCCATCACGCGGGTCATGTCATTCCCGGCCAGCCCTTCGGTCAGTGCCTTGATGACGGGGATGCCGCCGGCCACCGCCGCCTCAAAGCGGATGACGCGCCCTGCATCCTCGGCCGCCAGGGCCAGCGCGTGGCCGTGATGGGCCAGCAGCGCCTTGTTGGCTGTCACGACGTCCTTGCCTGCGGCAATCGCGGCCTCGGTCGCGTCCTTGGCGGGGCCGTCGTCGCCGCCCATCAGCTCGACGAAAATATCGACGTCATCGCGCTGCGCCAGTGCGACGGGATCATCCTCCCACGCGTAATCATCCAGCGGAACGCCGCGTTCCTTGCCGCGCGAGCGGGCCGAGACGGCGCTGATCGTCACGGGGCGTCCGGCACGTGCCGCCAGCAGGTCGGCCTTCTGGCGGATGATGCGCACCACGCCGGTGCCAACGGTGCCCAATCCGGCGATACCAAGGCGCAAAGGATCGTTCATGGGGCTGTCTCCGGCTTGTGGTAAGGGTCTTTGGCGATCTACAGGCAAAGCGGGCAGGGTGCAACGCGGGTTTTTTGCAGCATTGCCGCGGCTCTACCGCGTGACCCCGGCTTGCATCCGTGCGCGTGTGCTGTCGTCAATCACCGTCCCGCCCAGCCGGGACGCCCGCGATTTCAGCCCGGCGATGCGCGCCTCGATTGCCGGCGCAGTATCGGGGCCGGTGTCGGTTTCGTTGATGCGGGCCTGAAGCCCCTCCAGCGGCACCAGATCGGGATAGGGCGCCGCGCGCGCCGCGTCCGTCAGGGTGGCGTCCAGCTGCGGGAACTGCGTACACCCTGCGGCCCCCAGGGTGATGATCAACGCAAAGGCATGGCTGCGGCGCATAGGGGCATCCGGTGGTTAAAGTGACGTCACCCCTGCTGCATGCCACTTTTCCGCCGCCATGGGCAAGCGCGGCGTCCTTTTTATACCGGCGCATGTCGCATTCCGCCCAGACGGCGCAGGCATTGCAGGCAAGGCTGGCGATGGAGCGGCGGCACAAGGGGGATGCGCATGAAAACCGGGTTTATCGGGCTGGGAAATGTCGGCGGCAAGCTGGCCGGCAGTTTGCTGCGCGGCGGCACGCCGCTAATGGTGCATGATCTGGACGCGGATCTGGTGCGCGATTTCGGCGCGCGCGGCGCCGGTGATGGCGGCGATCCGGCACAGATGATGCAATACTGCGATACGGTCATCACCTGCCTGCCCAGCCCCGCAGCCAGCGCCGCCGTTGTGGCGCAGATGCTGCCACATATGGGGCCGGGCAAGACGTGGCTGGAGATGTCCACCACCGACGCGGCCGAGGTGCAGCGCCTTGGCGCCGAAGTGATGGCCAAAGGGGCATCAGTGGCCGATTGCCCGGTGTCGGGCGGTTGCCACCGTGCCGGTACCGGCAATATCAGCATCTATGCCGGCTGCGACCGCGCCACGTTCGACCGTATCCTGCCGCTGCTGGTGATCATGGGCCGCAAGGTCCTGCATACCGGCGAGCTGGGCAGCGCGTCGGTGCTGAAGGTGATGACCAATTATCTGGCCACCGCCAACCTGCTGACCCTGTGCGAAGCGCTGACGGTGATGAAGGCGGCGGGCATGGATCTGGGCACCACGTTTGACGCAATCGCGATCTCATCGGGCAATTCGTTCGTGCACGAAACCGAAAGCCAGCTGATCCTGTCGGGCGCGCGCGACGTGAATTTCACCATGGATCTGGTGCAAAAGGATATCGGCCTGTTCCAGAAACTGGCCGATCTGCACAATGTCCCGCTTGAGATATCGCCCCTGATGATCGAAATTCTGACAGATGGGCAGCGCCGCTATGGAATGCGCGCGCAGTCGGACCGCATCATCGAGCGACTGGAGGAGGCGACGGGCCTCAGCATCACCGCGCCCGGATTTCCAGGCCATCTGGTGGATACCGAACCGGAAGAGATTGGCGCCGAGGTGGTCGCGCGGCGCTGAAGGGGCAGGTCGGGCGGGCGGAACTGCGCAGCCAATCAGAATCTGTCATGCCCCTGACACAGTGCGAGACTGCGGCGATTGCTGCGGGGCGTCGGTTCAGCTGTCCTCCCACTTGACTTGCGGAACAAAGCGGGGGCTGGTCATGACGGTTGTGCGGATCTTCAGATCATCGCTTAACCCGACTTTGAAAATGGCCGGGTAGGTCGACACGCTTTCCACGATGATCAACTCTTCGCCGCCGCGCAGAACCGGCAGTTTGTCATGCGCTGTTTTGATGTCGGACGTCTCCAGCTCCGGCAAATCGCCCGCGCCACGCACCTTGCTCCATTGAACCACATATTCGTTGTCGCTGCTGACGAATTTCACTACCGAAATCCGCAGCGAATTGGCGCCCCCATCGTTCGAGATGGTGTCGAACACGATCTTTGCGTTGTCGATATACGTTGGCGTGATCGCCGCACCTTCGCGCGAAATCATGTCTGCAATGGTGTAACTGGCCTTGTCGCGGGCGCTGTTATAGCGGTGCAATTCAAAAAATTCATAGGTTGCACCGATCGCCCAGATCAAAAGCGGCAGGGTGATGACCGCCTCGACCATGACAGTGCCGCGTTCGTCATTGTTAAATCTGGCCAGCCAGGATTTCAGGATGCAGCGGAACATGTTACAAAGGCTCCATCACAAAGGCGGACATGGTCACGATTGCCAACTGGCCGCTGTTGTCTTTTGTCATCGACCGCGCAATGTGCCAGGTCGGAAATAGCGGATCGTACTTCACGCAAGCGCGCAGAAACATCAGATCATTCCCCACGCCGGGCATCAGCCGATAGGTGGCTTTGCCTGTTTCCTCGCGGTCGGTACACATGACCTCCCCGCCCAGAGAAACCAGATTGCGCATGTCGCTGCGCACCATTTCCAGTTTGATGCTGTTCAGGCAATCGGCAATGGTAAATGCCTCATCGCAGATGCGCTGCTTGATCTTGGTATGGTATTGCTCCAACGCGGCCTCATTCTCGGCTTCGGTGTCGTAATTCTGCACAAACTCGCCTGTCCCCAGACGGATGTCACGTACCGCCATGTCTAGCCCACGTTCCAGCAGGGTCTGGCGCAGGGTGATCATGCTGAGTTCGATCGACATCGCCAGCAGCGCGAAATAAATCGGAAAGATCACCACAAACTCGACCGAGGCATTTCCGTCCTCGCGACGGGCCAGCCCCATCAGGCGGCGCAGGGCGTGGCGCAGATGATTTTTCATTGCGTCAACCTCAGGTTAATCACGTTCGAGGCAATCGAGCTGAACGCATCGGAGATATCGAGCCCCTTGGCGCGGTAATAATGCGCGTGCGAGGTGGCGCAGCGTTTCAGCTCTTTTTCAGCGGTGCTGTTTACCGGAATTTCAAAGCCGATCGTATAAACGACGACACCCTTGTTCTTCGTGGCTGTGCAGATATCGTCCATCTGCCCATCTTTCTCGCTACCGGTTACGCGGTTGGTGTTGTTTGTAAATTCATTCAGTGCCGTTTTATAGTTGAACTTGTCGTTCAGAAACTCCGGGCTGATCAGCCCCCAAGCCATTTCCCAGCTTAATTGTTCGCTGGAAATAAAACCTGACAGGGTTTCGTCCAGGTTGTCGAAAGCCCAGGAAGAAATCCGCGTATTTTCCTCGACGTTCAGATATTCGTCTCTGTTCGGGTTCTTGATGTAATAAGCCGATTTTTCAGAGCCTCCTTCCTCGTAAACGCAAATCCACTTGCCCAGCCACGTGTTTTTTCCACAATTCGACTCGTCATATGTCTTGATGCTGTTGATAAGCGAGAGGTATCCGTATTTGAAGCTTTGCTGCGTCCACGTAACCTTGTGCATCAGCGAATTGGGGCCGCGGAATGCGCTGGGCAGTTTGAATTGATTGGAATACGTGTTTTCGCCATCGCCCATCATGACGATGACTTTCAGCGTTTCGCCCTCGTCATAGGCTGCGGGGACAACTCCCACCAGCGGATCGACCTTATAAATGGGTTCGGTGACCGGTTTTTTATCATCGTCAAGAATGACCGTTCCCGCGGTATCGACCTTGGGCCGTTGGCCGACGACGACTTTGCCCAGATCGGTTTTGACTTTTTGAAATTTGGCATCCAGCAGGGCGGCGCCCCATTTCATGCCAATATTGCCCGAGGTATTTCCGCCCGCCTCGAAAGAGTCGATCTTGGCGTGCAGATCCGTCTCGCTGATGGAATAGGGCAGGATTTCGGCGTATTCGTTAGTAAAGCAGGTTCTGGTATCGCTATCAAGATCGTCGAACCCGTCATCGCCCTGCGCCGTGTAGATCAGCTGTAGCTGTTCAACATCCGGGTCAATCGCCGCGCTGTTGAAATCATCATCGGAAAATTGAAGGCAGCTGGCATAGGTCTGCAATTCGTCCACTTCCAGCGCGTCGAAGATATGCTGGCCGGGCGCGACGTCCCAGCTGGAACGGCACGATGGAAATCACCGCGTCGCCCGTGCTGCTGCTGTTGAGGATGCTGGTCGTGAATGCCTTGCCGGCGGTCTTGAGATTAACCAGCTTCTGGTTGTTTCGCATTGATCCGGACACGTCCAGAACCATGGCCACTTCCAGTTTCGGCACGCGCCGCTCGGCGGTGGAGGCCGCGACAGCGCCCAGTTGTTTCACACCGGTCAAGTGCATCAGATAGGTGTCCATCGACATTTTCGCCGTCGCGCTGACCTTGCTGGTGTTCAGCGTCTGGATGATGTCGTCATCGCCGTCCAGCCCGTCATCGTCGATCTCGTTGAGGTACGCGGACATGCCGGCCTTGGCCATGAAATCCTGCACGATCGGCTTTGGCTTGGTGCCGTAGGGCGCGCCGGCGCCGGCCAGAACGGCATTGTCCAACGTGTTCTGAAGCCGGGCGCGGCTCATCTCCTGCCGCATCGTGTCAATGGCGATGCCGCCCACGATCAGCATCATCAGCAATGCAAACAAGGTAAAGGCGACGACGGCCCCGTCTTCATCCTTGCGGAAGACGGTCAGACGGCTGCCCCTTGCATGGGGCGGTGCAGGTTTGGCGCTGGACAGGCTGTGCCAAGTATCTGGTTTCATGCTGAAATGCGTCACTGTCATGCCTCGCGGTGCCAAAAGCGGCGTTGTCGACTCGGATTTCGTTGCAATGTTTATGGCGGTCTGCTGTGTCGGAAATGCGGCCGCGATCACGGCGAAAAAGAGGCAAATTCGGGCTGTTTTGGACAATTTTCCGATGTTTTGCCTTGTAATGCCGGGCAGGCAACGGCGCAGGCCACGGGCAAGCTTGACTGGACAAAAACTGTGCGAAGATTAACGTTACCTTTGGAATTACGTCATAAACATCAAGCGGCGGGCCGATGCCTGCCGCGCATTGGAGGGTAGCGATGACAGCCGCAAAAGAACCGAGTTTCCGCGATTCTGTGGACCTGATGTTCAACCGGGCGGTCGCGCTCATGGATCTTGAGCCGGGGCTGGAGGAAAAGATTCGCGTGTGCAACGCCACCTATACCGTTCGCTTTGGCGTGCGGCTGCGCGGCCAGATTCATACCTTCACCGGGTATCGCAGCGTCCATTCCGAACATATGGAGCCGGTCAAGGGCGGCATCCGCTTTGCAATGGGCGTCAATCAGGACGAGGTGGAGGCGCTGGCGGCGCTGATGACCTACAAATGCGCCCTGGTGGAGGCACCCTTTGGCGGCTCCAAGGGCGGTTTGCGCATTGACCCGCGCCAGTGGGACGAACACGAGCTGGAACGGATCACCCGCCGTTTCGCCTATGAGCTGATCAAGCGTGACCTGATCAACCCCAGCCAGAACGTGCCGGCCCCCGACATGGGCACCAGCGAGCGCGAGATGGCCTGGATCGCCGATCAGTACAAACGCATGAATACAACCGATATCAACGCGCGCGCCTGCGTCACGGGCAAGCCGATCAATGCAGGCGGTATTCAGGGCCGGACAGAGGCGACAGGGCGGGGCGTGCAATACGCGCTTCAGGAATTCTTCCGCCACCCCGAAGATGTCAAGCTGGCCAATCTCAGCGGCAAGCTGGATGGCAAACGCGTGGTCATTCAGGGGCTTGGCAATGTTGGCTACCATGCGGCCAAGTTCCTGTCCGAAGAGGATGGCTGCATCATTACCGCAATCGTTGAACATGATGGCGCCCTGATCAACGAAAAGGGCCTGAACATCGAAGAGGTACGCAACTGGATCGGCAAGCATGCCGGCGTCAAGGGGTTCCCCGATGCCGAATATGTGCCCGAGGGCGCGAAGGTTCTGGAAAAGGAATGCGACATCCTGATCCCCGCGGCGATGGAGGGTGTTACCAACATCACCAACGCGGCCAATATCAACGCGTCATTGATTATCGAGGCTGCCAATGGCCCCGTTACGGCGGGCGCCGATCAAATTCTGCGCGAAAAGGGCTGCGTCATCATCCCGGACATGTTCGCCAACGCGGGCGGCGTGACGGTTTCGTACTTTGAATGGGTCAAGAACCTGAGCCACATCCGCTTTGGCCGCATGGGCCGCAGGCAGGAAGAATCGCGCCACCAGCTGGTTGTGGATGAGCTGGAGCGTCTGAGCGGTGACAAAAATCTGGGCTGGACGTTGAGCCCCGATTTCAAGCAGCGATACTTGCGCGGCGCGGGCGAGTTGGAGCTGGTGCGCTCGGGTCTTGATGACACCATGCGCGCGGCTTACCAGTCAATGCGCGATGTCTGGCACGGGCGCGACGAGGTGACGGACCTGCGGACGGCCGCCTATCTGGTGTCGATAGGCAAGGTTGCTGCCAGTTATCGTGCGCTGGGGCTGTGATTCGGTAAGCGATTTCAGCGCCAGCCAAGGCGCGACCACCCCGCGCAGCGGATTTCCCAGGCTTTCGACCGATTGCGCAGAAACCAGCGCAATCGGTCCATCGCGCTCCGTTTGTGTGGCCAAGCGATATTCGCACTGGTAATTGTTTGCAGATGTCCTGACACGAAAGGCTGATATGTTTCGTTTCCTCCTTTACGCCGCCCTGACCCTGACCGCCGCGCCCGCGCTGGCCGCAGGCAAGGCTGCTGAAAATTGCGCTGTCACGTCAGGCATCGTCGCGGACGCTGTTGCGCAGCGTGTATCGGGCCGCGCGCAGGCGGATGCGACGGCGACGCTTGCCGATGGCGACATCGCGGCGCGGTTTGTACCTGCTGTCCAGCCGCTTGTGGAGTGGGTCTATACCCTGCCGCAGGATCAGCTCACTGGCGATGCCGCTGCCGCGTTCCAGGCCGCGTGTCTGGAGCAGGCTGGCTGACCGAATGTCGCGCTGCGTGGCATTGTTCTCGCTGCCATCCGATCCGGCCCTGTGTTGGCGGTGCCTCTTGGCGGCAGGCGCGACTCAGCCCATATAGCTGTCATGTCCTTGCCGCCCGGTTTCCTTGAAGAGTTGCGCACGCGCACGTCGCTGACCCAAGTGGTCGGGCGCAAAGTCATGTGGGATACCCGCAAGTCCAACCAAGGCAAGGGCGATATGTGGGCACCATGCCCATTCCATCAGGAAAAATCCGCCAGTTTTCACGTCGATGACCGTAAGGGGTTCTACTACTGCTTTGGCTGCCACGCCAAGGGTGATGCCATCAGCTTTGTCCGCGATACCGAGAATGTGGAATTCATGGAGGCGATCCGCATCCTTGCCGCTGAGGCGGGTATGCAGATCCCCGAACGCGACCCGCAGGCGCAGGCCAAGGCCGACCGGCGCACGCAACTGGCGGAGGTCATGGACCAGGCGGAGCAGTATTTCCGTCTGATGCTGAAAACCGGCGCTGGCGCGGATGCGCGCGCCTATCTGCAACGCCGCGGGCTGGATGACGCGACGCAAGACCGGTTCGGGATCGGATTTGCGCCGCAAGCGTGGCAGGGCCTGTGGGATCATTTGACGGGCAAGGGCGTGGCCGAGGATCTGATCCTCGGCTGTGGCTTGGCGCGCCCCTCCCGGAAGGGCGGCACGCCTTACGACGTTTTTCGCGGGCGCATCATGTTTCCCATCCACGACGCCCGCGGCCGTGTCATTGCGTTTGGCGGGCGGGCGATGGACCCAGATGACAATGCCAAGTATCTGAATTCTCCCGAAACGGAACTTTTCGACAAATCGCGCACACTTTATAATTACGCCCCCGCGCGGGAGGCCGCCGGCAAGGGCCAGCCGCTGATCGTGGCCGAAGGCTATATGGATGTGATCGCGCTGGTTCAGGCCGGATTCCACGGCGCGGTGGCGCCTCTGGGCACGGCCGTGACGGAAACCCAACTGCAACTGATGTGGCGCGCCGTGGACGAACCTGTGCTGGCGCTTGACGGGGACCGGGCCGGCCTTGCGGCGGCGCAGCGGGTGATTGATACGGCGCTGCCCCTGCTCGAAGCGGGCAAAAGCCTGCGGTTTGCTCTCATGCCCGAAGGGCAGGACCCCGATGATATCCTGCGCGCCCAAGGGCCGGGCGCCGTGCAGGCGCTGATTGCGGGCGCGCAGCCGATGGTGCAACTGCTGTGGCAGCGCGAGACGGAAGGGCGTGAATTTGACAGCCCCGAACGGCGCGCGGCGCTGGACAAAGCGTTGAAAGATGCAGTGGATAGAATCACGGATCAATCCATACGCAGTCATTATGTGCAGGCGTTCAAAGATCTGTGCTGGCAGCTGTTTCGTCCGCGCAAGGGCGGGCAGGGCCGCCCGCAGGGCGCAGGCAAAGGCCGCTGGATCAAGCCCGATCAATCGGCGCGCGCCAGCACCAAGTCATCGCCGCTGGCCCGGTCGGACCCGCGCCAACACGACCAGATGCGTGAGGCGGTCATTCTGGCCGCGTTCATTTCGACCCCCGCCATCCTGAACGATTTTGAATCCGCGCTTGAGCGTTTGGGCTGCCCCGACCCCGATCACGCCCGGATCCGCGATTTGATCGTCAGCCATGGGCCCAATGGCGCGGCGCCGCTGCGCGATGCCATAATTGCCGCATTGGGCGAACATGCCCTTGAAAAATTGCTGTCTCTTCCCCATGTCGCATTGACCCCGCCTGTCCGCCATCCGGGCGATGCAGCGCTGGCACAGATGACCGTGGCCGAAGAATTGGCCAAGATTGCAGCAACCCAAGGCTTGCGGGCCGAAATTGTAGACGCCGCCGAGGATATGCTGGGCGTTGCAGATGAGGCCATGACATGGCGTCTGGGGCAGGCCGCCGAGGCGCGCAACCGCGCGGTGCGCAGCGAACACGAGGACCGCGCGGAATACGACCTTGCCGATAATGGCGCACGAATCAACCGGGGCGAACGCAAGCAGTTTGACGCCCTGCTGGACAAGATTACCTTTACCAAACCAAGCCGCTAATTGGATTTTGGTAAGGTCCGGGTGAAGAAAAACAGGTAAACGGGTTGCGAATCACCTCGTAGCAGGGATGATTCGAGTTTAGCGAATCACGCGCCCGTCATTCAGGAGACTTACATGGCCGCCAAAGACACCGACGACCAGAAGCCCGACGATCAGGACGCCGAGATGTCGCTGGACATGAGTCAGACCGCGATCAAGAAGATGATCTCGGAGGCACGTGAAAAGGGGTTCATCACCTACGACCAGCTGAACAAGGTTCTGCCGCCCGATCAGGTCAGCTCGGAGCAGATCGAGGACGTGATGTCGATGCTGTCTGAAATGGGCATCAACATCATCGAAAACGACGAGGTCGAGGACGAGGATCAGCGCGGCACCGCCGTGGCCGAAGTTGGCAGGCGCGGTGAAATCACGCTTGGGTCCGGCAAGGAAGAGAAGCTGGACCGCACAGACGATCCCGTGCGCATGTACCTGCGCGAAATGGGCAGCGTCGAGCTTCTGTCGCGCGAGGGCGAGATCGCCATCGCCAAACGGATCGAGGCGGGCCGAAACACCATGATCGCGGGCCTGTGCGAAAGCCCGCTGACCTTTCAGGCGATCACTATCTGGCGCGACGAACTTGTCACCGAGGATATTTTGCTGCGCGATGTCATCGACCTTGAGACGACATTCGGCAATCAGCTGGACGGCGAGGGCGAATCGGTTGTCGATGCCGCAAACGTCGCCACCGCGCCCACATCGACCAAGGACGACGGCACCGAACTGGATGCTGACGGCAATCCGATCGCCGCCGACGACGACGATGACGAAGATGATCAGGCCAATATGAGCCTTGCGGCGATGGAAGCCGCGCTCAAGCCGATGGTGCTGGAAACGCTGGATCATATCGCCGACGATTACCTGAAACTGGCCGAAATGCAGGACAGCCGCATTTCCGCGACGCTGAACGAGGACGGCACGTTCTCGTCCTCGCAGGAGGACACGTATCAGGTTTTGCGCAGCGAAATCGTGGTTCTGGTGAATTCGCTGCACCTGCACAACAACCGTATCGAGGCGTTGATCGACCAGCTGTATGGCATCAACCAACGCATCATGATGATCGATTCCGCCATGGTGAAACTGGCCGATCAGGCCCGCATCAACCGGCGCGAATTCATCGACGAATATCGTGGCCGCGAGCTGGATCCGAACTGGCTGGACGATATGGCCCAGAAATCGGGCCGCGGTTGGCAGATGCTGATTGAGCGGTCGAACGACAAGGTGACAGAGCTGCGCTCGGACATGGCGCAGGTCGGCCAGTATGTCGGTCTGGACATCTCCGAATTCCGCCGCATTGTCGGGCAGGTCCAGAAGGGCGAGCAGGAGGCGCGGCTGGCCAAGAAGGAAATGGTCGAGGCGAACCTGCGTCTGGTCATTTCGATTGCCAAGAAATACACCAATCGCGGCCTGCAATTCTTGGACCTCATCCAGGAGGGTAACATCGGCCTGATGAAGGCCGTCGACAAGTTCGAGTATCGCCGCGGCTACAAATTCAGCACCTACGCGACATGGTGGATCCGTCAGGCGATTACCCGCAGCATCGCCGATCAGGCCCGCACCATCCGCATCCCGGTTCATATGATCGAGACGATCAACAAGCTGGTGCGCACAGGGCGCCAGATGCTGCACGAAATCGGCCGCGAGCCGACACCGGAAGAGCTGGCCGAAAAGCTGCAAATGCCGCTGGAAAAGGTCCGCAAGGTGATGAAAATCGCCAAGGAGCCAATTTCGCTGGAAACCCCGATCGGCGACGAGGAAGACAGCCAGCTGGGCGATTTCATCGAGGACAAGAACGCCGTCCTGCCGCTGGATTCGGCCATTCAGGACAACCTCAAGGAAACGACGACGCGCGTTCTGTCATCCCTGACGCCGCGCGAGGAGCGGGTTCTGCGCATGCGCTTCGGCATCGGGATGAACACGGATCACACGCTGGAAGAGGTGGGCCAGCAATTCTCGGTCACGCGCGAACGCATCCGGCAGATCGAGGCAAAGGCACTGCGCAAGCTGAAACACCCCAGCCGGTCGCGCAAGCTACGCTCGTTCCTGGACCAGTAAACAACATAGAACGCCGCGAAAAGTTGATTTTTGCGGCGTTTTTTCATTCAACGGTGAACCATTCCCGGCCTAACGCGTTGTTTTCCCAGATCGAAGGAGAACGCAATGAAACGCTTTATCATCATAGCCGCCCTATGTGTCCCCGTTGCCGGTCTGGCAACCACGTTTGAAACATCCGATGCCGAGCAGGCGAACGTGTTCGAGATCAAAGTATCCCAAGACAAGCTGCCAGAATGCGAAGAAACCTTGCGCGATTTGCGCCAAAAGCCCGTTGTCACGGACAGCGGGTGGGCATTGCCATCCTTCATGGTCAGCGATGACTTGCCACGTACCGTCTGCGTCGTCGACGCCTGACGCGGGTAGAACACCCTTAAATGCTGATACATCTGAAACTGCGCTGCCTGAATTTAAGGCAGCGCAGTTTCTATATTATAGCGCATCGACCAAAACGCCCTCATCCATGGCGATGTCAAATTCGTGCGGGTGGATCGTGTCCATCCGCTGCTGGGTGTATCCGACGCCGATGACCTGCGGTCTGTGACCCTTGCTGCGCAAATCGGCTATCGTTCGGTCAAAGAAACCACCTCCATAGCCCAGCCTGAAATTGTTCGCGTCCAGCCCCACCACCGGCGCCAGCACGATATCGGGCGCGACCACATCGGCACCCTGCGGCGGGACAGGTATGTTCCAAACCCCTTTTTCCAGCTTATCGCCCTGCTGCCATGCGCGGAATTCAAGCGGATGCGCCTTGGCGACGACGGCAGGCAGGGCAAGCCTTGCGCCGCGATCCCGGCAATCTGCGGCCCATTTGCGCAGGTCCGGCTCTCCCCGGAATGGCCAGTAGAGCGATATGGTTTTGCCGTCCACGTCCCCGAGCAGGGTGTCAAGCCTCTCGGACAGGTGCGCATCGGCTTGTTGTCGCGCGGCGACGGGAATAGCCTGACGCGCCTCGATCAGAGTGCTACGCATTTCCTTGCGCCATGCGGGGGTTCCGGGGAATTCCTGCATCATTCGGCTCCTTGGTTTGGTCAGCCCGTGGGCATCACGACGACCTCTTGCACGTTGGCGTGGGCCGGTTGGTCCAAAGCGTAGACAACGGCGCTGGCCACGTCCACCGGCATCAGCTTGTCAGGTTTTGCCTCGCTGAAAAAGGGCGTGTCGACCATGCCGGGAGCTATGACGGTGCAGCGCCCGCCCCATTCGCGCATGTCCTGCGCCATGTTGCCCGCAAGGCCGTGAACGAACCACTTGGATGCGCCGTAGATCGACCCCGAAATATGCACGCGCCCCGCGACCGAGCCGGTCAGAACCAGATGGCCCTTGGTTTTCTTCAGCTCCGGATATGCCGCCTTCATCGTCAGCAGCACGCCCATGACGTTGATGTCGATCATGTTGCGCCACTCCTCCGGGTCGCCGTTTTCAACGCCCGGCGTATCCAGCCCGGTGCCTGCGTTGGCATAGACCGCGTCCAGCTGGCCAAAATGCGAAACAGTCTGCGCGACAGCATCCTTCAGCGTGCCCAGATCGGTGACATCGCCGGGCAGGGCCAACGCGCTGTCACCGATTTCGCTGGCGAGGGTTTTCAGCTTGTCTTCGCTGCGTGCAAACAGCGCCACGCGCCATCCGGCGTCTGCTGCCCTGCGGGCTGTTTCCGCGCCGATGCCGGATGATGCGCCCGTGATGAATAGAACCTTGCCCGTCATGTAAAAACTCCTTTGCGATGTATTGCAGCCCCAACGCGGCAAGGGGCGCCAAAGGTCCATTGCGCTGCATCTGGTGGGGTCAATTCGCATCTACCCAAAACTTTGCGGCTGCCCTATAGTGCCTGTGGATAACTGGGCGGCAGACCCATATTCGAGAGGCAGAGACAATAAAAGGACAGGCCAATGCGCTGCCCGTTTTGCGGAAATATTGAAACACAGGTCAAGGATTCACGTCCCGCAGAGGAGCATGTCTCGATCAGGCGGCGCCGGTTCTGTCCGGCATGTGGCGGTCGTTTCACCACTTACGAGCGGGTGCAACTGCGCGATCTGGTTGTGGTGAAAACCAATGGCCGCCGCGAGGATTTTGACCGTGACAAGCTGGAGCGGTCCATCCGTATCGCCCTGCAAAAGCGTCCGATCGAACCGGAGCGGATCGAACAGATGATCTCGGGCATTGTGCGCCGACTGGAAAGTATGGGCGACACCGACATACCCTCAAAAACCGTGGGGGAGATTGTGATGGAGAGCCTGGCACGGATCGACACGGTGGCCTATGTGCGTTTTGCCAGCGTTTACAAGAACTTCCAGGCGGCCGACGATTTCGACAAATTCGTGAGCGAGCTACGGCCCGAAGCGCTGCCCGGAGCAGAGCCACCCAAGACGTGACCCGCGGCGACGATCATCGGTTCATGCGCGTGGCGCTGGGGCTGGGGCGGCGCGGGCAGGGCAATACCTGGCCGAACCCGGCGGTGGGCTGCGTGATTGTGCGCGCGGGTCGCATCATCGGGCGCGGCTGGACGCAGCCCGGCGGAACGCCACATGCGGAAACGCAGGCGCTGGCGCAGGCAGGCACCGCCGCACGCGGCGCCACGGCCTATGTCACGCTGGAGCCTTGCGCCCATCACGGACGCACGCCGCCCTGTAGCGCCGCACTGATCGCGGCAGGCGTTGCGCGCGTCGTGATTGCGTCGGACGATCCCGACCCGCGCGTGTCGGGTCGCGGCCTTGCCATGCTCCGCGAGGCTGGTGTGCAGGTCACCACCGGGGTCATGGCCGATGACGCAGCCCGCGATCTGGGCGGTTTTCTCAACCGGGTTCAGCGCGGGCGGCCGGAAGTGCTGCTGAAACTGGCGACATCCTTTGACGGGCGGATCGCCACGGCGACCGGGCAGTCGAAATGGATCACCGGACCGGGTGCGCGCCGGGCGGTCCACGCCATGCGGGCACGCTATGACGCCGTCATGGTGGGGGCTGGCACGGTACGCGCGGACGATCCCATGCTGACCGTGCGCGGCATGGGCGCGCGGCAACAGCCCGTCCGCATCGCAGTGTCGCGGCGGCTGACGCTTCCGCTGATGTCGCGGCTGGCGCAGACGGCGCGCGACGTGCCGGTGTGGCTGATCCACGGGCCGGAGGCGGACTCTGCGTCAATCGCCGCATGGACCGATCTTGGCGCGCGTCTGATCGCCTGCCCGCTGCGCGGCGAGGGCCTTGATATGGCGGCGGCGATGCAGGCGCTGGGCGCTGCCGGTCTGACACGTGTTTTCTGCGAAGGGGGTGGCGCGCTGGCTGCGTCCCTGCTGAAGGCGGATGTGGTGGACGGGCTGGCAGGGTTTACCGCCGGTCTGGCACTGGGCGCGGATGGCCGCGCTGGCATCGGGGCGCTGACCCTTGATGCGCTGGAGGCCGCACCCCGGTTCGCGCTGGAGGATGTGCGCGCTATGGATGGTGACGTCATGCACCTGTGGCGCCGCGCCTGACAAGGTTGCAATATGCAAAACGCGCGCCCCGGTATTGCGGAAGGCGCGCGTTCTAAAGATGATATCGAATTGATCTGGCGGTGCGCTGTGCGCTCATGCGCGAGCGCTGAACTTTGCGATGTCCGAACGGGTCAAGCCGATGTCATCCAGCTCGCGGTCCGACAGCGCAGACAATGCCATGCGTGTGGCACGTGCGTCTTTCCAGGCGGTAAAGGACGCAAAGAGGCGGCTGATGGTCAGCCCGGCGGGAGCGGCATGAAACGCGGCGGAGCGGGTGGTGTCGATAACGGCCATTTTGATCGTCCTTTGAATGGCATGACTGGATGTCATGGCTGTGCGTGTTCTGTTGCAGGTCAGATAGCCAGCCAAACCCGTTCCGGCAACGGCACTTTGCGCATAGTCATTATGCGCCGGCTGCATAGGTCAAAGCGGTTCTTATAAGCTTATTTTTAAGGGGTTTGCGGTAACGGCGCTCTGGCAAATTGAAGGGGGTGTTTTGTTGCCGCAACGCGCCGATTGCGGCCCGAAAGTTGCCCGCCGGATCGTGGCTTGTGTATTCTCCTTGGAAGGTGTTCCCGTTTCGTGCTAGGCATTCGGAAAGCCGGACACAAACGGGCGGGCAGGGGCAGGACATCATGCGGGTTTTAGGCATTGATCCGGGGTTGCGGAATATGGGCTGGGGGTTGATCGACGTCGATGGCAGTCGGCTGAGCCATGTTGCCAACGGCACCCTGCATTCGGCCGGCGACGGCCTTCCGGTCCGGCTGCTGTCGCTGTTTCAGCAACTCAGCGCGATACTGACCCAATATGCGCCGCATACCTCGGCGGTCGAGCAGACATTCGTCAACAAGGACGGCGCCGGCACGCTTAAACTGGGGCAGGCACGCGGTATCGCGCTGCTGGCGCCCGCGCAATACGGGATTGACGTGGGGGAATACGCGCCCAACACGGTGAAAAAGACGGTTGTTGGCGTCGGCCATGCGACCAAGGACCAGATCGCGCATATGGTTAAAATGCAACTGCCCGGCGCGGTGCTGACCGGTCCCGACGCCGCCGATGCGCTGGCCATCGCAATTTGCCACGCGCATCACGCGGCCAGCCGGGCGCGCATCGCCCGCGCATCACTGAAAGGAGCCTTGGCATGATCGGGCGCATCGCGGGACGCATTGATTATCGCGCCGCCGATCACGTGCTGATTGATGTGCGCGGTGTTGGCTATCTGGTGTTCTGCTCGGATCGCACGATGCAGGCGCTGCCACGCGCGGGCGAACACGCGGCGCTCTATACGGATCTGCTGGTGCGCGAGGATCTTCTGCAACTCTACGGCTTTACCACTCTGGTCGAAAAGGAATGGCATCGCCTGCTGATGAGCGTGCAGGGCGTCGGCGCCAAGGCCAGCCTTGCGATCCTCGGCACACTTGGCCCGGACGGCGTCGGGCGCGCCATTGCGCTGGGCGACTGGAACTCGGTCAAGGCGGCCAAAGGTATCGGCCCGAAAACCGCACAGCGCGTCGTCAATGAGCTGAAGGACAAGGCGCCTGAAATCATGGCGATGGGCGCAGGTGCCGCCACGGCTCCGGCGCCTCACGGGGGCGATGTGATCGACGCCGATACTCCCGCATCTGCGCCGCGCCCCGTGCCCGCCGGGCCCGGACCGCAGGCCGAAGCGTTGTCAGCGCTGACCAATCTGGGCTATGCCCCCGGCGAGGCTGTGGGCGCGGTCGCGCAGGCCGCAGGTGATGCGCCCGAGGCTGATGTGGCTGGCCTGATCCGCGCCGCGCTCAAGCTGCTGGCACCCAAGGGATGAGGCCGCCGCGATGACCACCAGCCCGGACCCCACCCTGCGACCCGAAAAACTGGCCGAGGATGAGGGGCGCAGCCTGCGCCCGCAAGCCTTGAGCGAATTCATCGGACAGGCCGAGGCACGCGCAAATCTGCGCGTCTTCATCCAGTCGGCGCGCCAGCGCGGTCAGGCGATGGATCACACGCTGTTTCACGGGCCGCCCGGCCTGGGTAAGACCACTCTGGCGCAGATCATGGCGCGTGAGCTGGGTGTCGGGTTTCGCATGACATCCGGCCCGGTACTGGCCAAGGCCGGTGATCTGGCCGCAATCCTGACCAATCTGGAGCGTAACGACGTTCTGTTCATCGACGAGATTCACCGCCTGAACCCGGCGGTCGAAGAGGTGCTGTATCCCGCGCTTGAGGATTTCGAGCTGGACCTTGTCATCGGCGAAGGCCCCGCTGCGCGCACCGTGCGGATCGAGCTTGCCCCGTTCACCTTGGTTGGCGCCACCACGCGGCTGGGGCTGCTGACGACACCGCTGCGCGACCGGTTCGGCATCCCGACCCGGCTGCAATTCTACACGGTGGACGAATTGCACGAAATCGTCGTGCGAAACGCGGCGCTGCTGTCCATCCCCTGCGCAACCGATGGCGCCCGCGAAATTGCCCTGCGCGCGCGTGGCACACCGCGCATCGCCGGGCGTCTTCTGCGCCGCGTGGTCGATTTTGCACTGGTCGACGGCGACGGCACGATCACGCGCGCATTGGCCGATTCTGCTCTGACGCGGCTGGGCGTCGATCACCTGGGTCTGGACAGCGCTGACCGGCGCTACCTCACCCTGATCGCCGAGGCGTATCAGGGCGGTCCTGTCGGGATCGAAACCCTCAGCGCGGCCTTGTCTGAATCGCGCGATGCGCTGGAGGAGGTGATCGAGCCCTATCTGCTTCAGCAGGGCCTGATCCAACGCACGCCGCGCGGACGGATGCTGGCGCAGCGGGCGTGGACCCATTTGGGCATCGCGCCGCCAAAACCTGCGGGCCAGACTGATCTGTTCGACGGATGATGCATCTGGCGCGTGCGGGAAAATGAGTATTTGAACCAAGATGAAATTCCCGGCAGTGGCTTTTTCTTGGTGAAAATACCCATTATTCGGTTCAATCCATAAAGCGTCGCACGAGAGGCGCCCGGGCCGCGCACCGGGCCGCTCAGAATCGGGCGATGCGTTCGCGGCGCCATGCAGGAGATATCCATGAACCCTGACCAGATCGAACCATTATTCACCCGCAGCGACGGCACTTATTTATGCGCGCGCTGGGGGCGCCCCATCGCGCCGGTGGTTTTCGGTGTCGATGATGCGACCCTGCCCATCATAAAGGGCGCGATCGAGGCGGTGACAACGCTGGCAGGCCACGATACCGCCGAAACGGACCCCGAGCTGGGCGTTAATCTGATGGTGTTCTTCTTTCGCGATTGGGACGAGCTGCTGGATCTGCCGGACCTGGGCCGGATGATCCCGGATCTGGAGCCTTTGGTCGCGCGGTTGCAGGCCGCGGATGCCAATCAGTATCGCATTTTCCGGTTTGAAGCGGCCGGCGCGATCAAAGCGGCATTCGTGTTTTTGCGCATGGACGCGCATCTGGCGGCGGTTCCGGCCGAGACGCTGGCGCTGAGCCAGGCAGCGCAGACCATCCTTTCATGGTCGGACACCGCGTTTCAGGACCGCTCGCCCTTGGCGCTGGTACCGGGGCAGGACGCGGCAATGCTGCGGCCGGATATTTCCGACGTGATCCGGGCCGCTTATGACCCTGTCTTGCCCGATTGCGCGCAGGATGCGTCGCACGCGCTTCGGCTCTCTGCGCGGATAGGCCGCAACTGAGCGGGCCGGACGCGCGGGAAACGGCGGTGGTTGCCGCGCTTTCGTCTGCTGTCTAGGGTGCCGGGTATGAGCCATGTTTTCCCGATCCGCATCTATTATGAAGATACCGACATGGGCGGTATCGTCTATCACGCCAACTATCTTAAATTCATCGAGCGGGCGCGCAGCGACTGGGTGCGCGATCTCGGCATAGATCAGCGCGCGATGAAAGAGGAGGAGGGCGTGGTTTTCGCCGTCCGGCGCATTGAGGCGGATTATCTTCTGGCCGCGCGCTTTGATGACCGGCTTGAGGTGCGCACCGATGTGCAGTCCGTCACCGGCGCGCGGCTGGTGCTGCGCCAGCAGGTCAGCCGCGCGGGCGAGGCGGTATTTTCTGCTGCTGTCACCATCGTCTGCGTGACCGATACCGGCCATCCTGCCCGGCTTCCGGCAAATATCCGCCTGCTGCTGCACTGATAGCTCAATTTTGCGTGCGATCCAGCGATGGCGTTGGATTTTATCCAGTGATTAGGCTAGCGTCGCGCGAAACAGGGCCCACATGCAACCGGGCCGCATAAAAAAGAGCAGGCAGATGGAAGCAGAAACCCTCGCGCTGGCGCAGGATATAGACATGTCCATGTGGGGCATGTTTGCGCAGGCGACGTTCATCGTAAAATTGGTCATGCTGTTGCTGATTGGCGCGTCCTTCTGGGCGTGGTCGATCATCGTGCAGAAGCTGATCCTGTACCGCAAGGCGCGCAGGGAAGCGGAGGCGTTTGACCGGCAATTCTGGTCGGGCGAGCCGCTGGACGAGCTGTTCGAGCAGATCGGCACCGATCCGGCCGGCCAGTCGCAGCGCATCTTTGCGTCGGGCATGATGGAATGGCGCCGCAGCCACCGCACCGATGGCGGCATGATCGCCGGCGCGACCGCGCGCATCGATCGCAGCATGGACGTGGCCATCGCCAAGGAATCAGAGGCGTTGCAGTCCGGGCTGACGGTTCTGGCGACGGTGGGCAGCATCGCGCCCTTTGTCGGGCTGTTCGGCACCGTCTGGGGTATCATGCACGCGTTCATCGGCATTGCCGCGTCGCAAAATACCAGCCTCGCCGTTGTGGCCCCCGGCATTGCCGAGGCGCTGCTGGCCACCGCGCTGGGCCTTCTGGCCGCGATTCCGGCGGTTATCTTCTACAACAAGCTGAGCGCGGATTCAGACCGCATCGTCGCGGGTTACGAGGCGTTCGCCGATGAGTTTGCAACCATTCTCAGCCGCCAGTTGGACAGCTAGGCCATGGGTGCAGCGGTTCAAAACTCGGGCGGGGGCAAGCGGCGCAGGCGGGGGCGCAGCCGTGCGCGCCCGATGGCGGAAATCAACGTCACGCCGTTTGTCGATGTGATGCTGGTGCTGCTGATCATCTTCATGGTGGCCGCGCCTTTGATGACGGTCGGCATCCCGATCGAGCTGCCGAAAACGGCGGCCAATTCGCTGCCGGGCGAACAGGAAGAGCCGCTGACGATCACGCTGACGGCCGAGGGCATCGTCACGATCCAGACAACCGAAGTGGACCGTGCCGATCTGATCGGGCGCCTGCGCGCCATCGCGGCGGAACGGGACGGCGACCGTGTATTTTTGCGCGCCGACGGTGCGGTGCCGTATTCGGACGTGGTGCAGATCATGGGCGCGCTCAACAAGGGTGGGTTTGATAATATCGGTCTGGTGACGGATACGGGCGGCCCGTCGCTGGACGCGCCCGAAGGCTGAGGCGCGCGGCGCAGTGAACACGGGTCAAATCATATCGGGGGCAGGCCATATCGGCCTGATCGGCTGGCTGCTGTTTGGCGGCTGGTCCATGTCCGACCCCATGGATTTTCAGGTGACCGAGGTTACCGCCGTCAGCTATGAGGAATATGCCGCCATCGTGTCGGGCGCGGCCAATCCTGCCCCCGAGGCGGAAATCGCGCCGCCCGCCCCGGTGGAGCCCCAGGTGCCGCAGGATGCGCCGGATCTGGCTAGCGCACCTGATGCCGCACCCGAGGCGCCCGCGCCCGAAGCCGCGCCAGAGGCGGCGCCCGATCCCGCACCGCAGCCGCCCGCACCCCCCGCCGAGGCCGAGGTGTCGGATGCCCCGCCGGTGATGGAGCAGCCCGCGCAGGACATGGCGGCGCTGGTTCCCGACACGTTGCTGCGCCCGCAGCAGCGCCCCGCCGAACGTGTCGCGCCTGAACAGGTCGCCCCGCCCGAGCCGGATACAGCCGTCGACGACATCGTGCGCGAAGAGGCCGTGCCGGACGCCGACGCCGAAACCCCGCGCGAGGAGGCAGAGGCGACCGCGCCCGAGGCTGCCGCGACCGAAATCGTGACCGAGGCGCAGCAGGCCGCGCCGTCCAGGTCCGTTCGCCCGAAATCGCGTCCAAACCGCCCGGCCCGGGCGCCCGAGCCTGAAACCCAAACCGCCGAGGCGGCGCCGCAAACCGCACCCGATCCGGCGCCCGCGCCTGCGCCCGATCCGGCGCCCGCGCCTGCACCCGCACCCGCCGCCGACAGCGCCGGGATCGAGGATGCGCTGGCCGCCGCGCTGGGTGCCGCATCCGAGGCGCCGGCGCCCAGCACGGCGGCCCCCGCAGGCCCGCCGCTGACCTTTGGCGAAAAGGAAGGCATGCGGATTGCCGTGCAAAGCTGCTGGAACGTTGGATCGCTCAGCTCGGACGCGCTGGCCACCACGGTCACGGTGGCGTTCGAGATGTCCGAGGATGGAAAGCCGATCAACGGCACGATCCGCATGATCGCCTCCTCCGGCGGCACGTCGGGCGCGGCCAAGCAGGCGTTTGAGGCGGCGCAGCGGGCGATCATCCGCTGCGGCGGGCGCGGATTTGACCTGCCGGTTGAAAAATACGCGTCATGGCGCAATGTGGAACTGGTATTTAACCCCGAGAATATGAGGATCAAATGATGGCACGATTTCTGGCCCCGCGATTTCTGGCTGTTTTGGCCCTCTGCGCAAGCGCGGTTGCCGCCCCGGTCCAGGCGCAGAACGGCCCCTTGCGGCTGGAAATCACCGAGGGCGTGATTGAACCGCTGCCGTTTGCCGTGCCGGGTTTCGTGCCCGGCAGCGGCACCAGCGGGCAGGTGGCGCAGGACATCACGAACCTGATCGCCGCCGATCTCAGCGGCACCGGCCTTTTCCGCGAAATTCCCGCCAGCGCGCATATCAGCCGGGTCACCAGCTTTTCCAGCCCGGTGCAGTTCGCCGACTGGAAGGCCGTGAACGCGCAGGCATTGGTGACGGGCGCCGTCGATACGGACGCATCCGGGCGCCTGACGGTGCAGTTCCGCGTCTGGGACGTCTATTCGGGGCAGGAGCTGGGCACGGGTCAGCAATTTGCCGGCACCGAAGCGGGCTGGCGCCGGATCGCGCACAAGATCGCCGATCAGGTCTATAGCCGCATCACGGGCGAGGGCGCCTATTTTGACAGCCGCGTCGTGTTCGTCTCGGAAACCGGGCCAAAGGATCAGCGCGCCAAGCGTCTGGCGATCATGGATTATGACGGCGCCAATGTGTCCTATCTGACCGACAGCGCATCGCTGGTTCTGGCACCGCGGTTTTCCCCCACCGGCGACCGCATTTTGTACACCAGCTACGAAAGCGGATTTCCCCGTATCTACGTACTGGACGTGGCCAGCGTGAACCGCAGGTCGCTGCCGTCGCAGGACGGCACGATGAGCTTTGCACCACGGTTTGCGCCCAATGGGCAGACGGTGGTGTATTCGGTCGAATCGGGCGGCAATACCGACATCTACACGATGGATATCAATTCAGGCGCCAGCCAGCGCCTGACCAGCGCGCCGTCGATCGAAACCGCCCCCAGCTACAGCCCGGATGGCAGCCGGATCGTGTTCGAGTCGGACCGCACAGGCCGCAACCAGCTTTATGTAATGAGCGCAAGCGGCGGCGAGGCGCAGCGCATCTCGAACGGCGAGGGCAATTACGGCACGCCGGTCTGGTCGCCGCGCGGCGATCTGATCGCCTTCACCAAGCAAAGCAAAAGCCGCTTTCACATCGGCGTCATGCGCACCGATGGCAGCGAGGAACGGCTGCTGACCGCATCGTTCCTGGATGAGGGGCCAACATGGGCGCCCAATGGCCGCGTCATCATGTTTACCCGCGAAACCCAGGGCGCTTCGGGGCAGGCCGGCCTTTATTCGGTGGACATCACCGGGCGCAACCTGCGCGCTGTCACCACCGGCGGCGGCGCCAGCGATCCGTCGTGGTCGCCCCTGCAATAGATTTCCGCCGGGCGGCGCGCGGGGCGTTTCCCTTGCACCGCCCGGCATGATAGAACAGCGAAAACCACGCGCCACACGGCGCATAACATTATACCGAGCGAGGCATGACGATGACCTTCCTGAAGACAGTGACACTTCTCTGCGCCGGTCTGGCGCTGGCCGCCTGCACCAACCCCAACCGTTTCGGCGCCGATGACGCCGCCGGGCTGAATGGCGGCATGGGTGCCGGGATGGGCGCGGGCATGGATGGATCGGCCTCCGATCCCCGCTCGCCTGCGTATTTCCAGCAGACCGTTGGCGACCGCGTGCTGTTCGTGATCGACACCTACAACCTGACACCCGAAGGCCAGCGCACGCTGGACGGTCAGGCGCAATGGCTGATGACCAACCGCGATTATAACGCAGTCATCGAAGGTCACGCGGATGAGCAGGGCACGCGCGAATACAACCTTGCGCTGGGCGCACGCCGTGCCAACTCGGTCGAGGAATATCTGATCGGCAAGGGTGTTCCCGCCGGCCGTCTGCGCACCGTCAGCTATGGCAAGGAGCGCCCGATCGAGATTTGCAGCAACGAGGCGTGCTATTCCCAGAACCGCCGCGCCGTGACCATCATTTCGGCCGGCGCGAACAGCTGACGCGCTTCACATAAACTGACCGGAGATTGCCCATGCGCCGCCTTGCCACGCTGATCCTGACTGCAACGATTGCGTTCGCCACGCCTGCCCTTGCGCAGGATCGCGCGGCGACGCTGGCGGACATACGGCAGGAAATGTCCGTGCTGTATGTCGAGGTGCAAAAGCTGCGGCGCGAGCTGAGCACGACAGGCGCGGCAGGGCATCTGAACACCTCGGGGTCGGTCCTGGACCGCGTCGGCGCGATCGAGGGCGAATTGCAGCGCCTGACCGCGCGCACCGAAGAGATGCAGCAGCGCATCAACAGCATTGTCACCGACGGCACCAACCGCCTTGGCGATCTGGAATACCGCCTGGTCGAGCTGGAGGGCGGCGATACCACCGCATTGGGCGAGACGACGACGCTGGGCGGCGGCGACATGCCGCAATCGGGTGGCGGCGCCAGCGCGCCGGCCATTCAGCCGGCGGGCAGCAGCGCCGAGCCGTCCGAATCCCTGGCGGTGGGCGAGCTTGCGGATTTCGACGCCGCCGAGGCCGCATTTGCGGCGGGCGACACGGCGCTGGCGGCCGAGCAGTTTGCGACGTTCCTGCAAAACTACCCCGGCAGTCCGCTTGCCCCGCGCGCGCACCTGATGCGCGGGCAGGCCCTGGAAGCGGCAGGCGATACCAAGGCATCAGCGAAATCCTACCTTGATGCGTTTTCGGCGGACAAGTCAGGGCCGCAGGCGCCCGCGTCCCTGTTCCGGCTGGGCCGTGCGCTTGGCCGTCTGGGCCAGAACGATGCCGCCTGCCAGACATTGGCCGAGGTCGAAACCCGGTTTCCGGGCGATCCGTCCGGCGCCGAGGCGCGCGGCGAAATGCAGGCTATCGGCTGTCAGTGACGGCCCCGATTGCGGCCAGTCCCGCCGCGCGGATCGCGCAGCACTTTGAAAATGACGCCCGCCCGCTTGGCATCGCCGTGTCGGGCGGCAGCGATTCGCTGGCCCTGCTGCACCTGATGGCGGCGTGGGGCGGCGCGCCGCTGCGCTGCGTGACCGTCGACCACGGCTTGCGTCAGGCGTCGGCAGGTGAGGCGGCGCAGGTTGCGAAAATCTGTGCGGGTCTTGGCATCGCGCATGACACGCTGACATGGGACGGCTGGACCGGTCAGGGCAATCTGGCCGCCGAAGCGCGCCGCGCGCGCTATGCGCTGATGGCCAACTGGGCCGCGGCGCACGGGCTGGCGGGCGTTACGCTGGGGCATACGCAGGATGACGTCGCCGAAACGCTGTTGATGCGCCTCGCGCGCCGGGCCGGTGTCGACGGTCTGGCCGCCATGCCCGCGCGGCGCCCCGAAGGCGATATTACCCTGCACCGGCCCCTTCTGGCGGCCCGCCGCGCCGAGCTGCGCCGGTATCTGGCCGAACGCGGGGTCGGGTGGATTGACGACCCCAGCAACACCGACGGGCGGTACCGCCGCACGCAGGCGCGGATCGCGCTGGACGCGCTTGTGCCGGTGGGGGTGACGCCTGACGCGCTGGCCGACGTGGCGCAGCACTTGGGCAAGGCGCGCGCCACATTGGCCCATTACGCCGCCGCCGAGGCGCGGGCGCTGGTGACTGTTCAGCAAGGCGATCTGCTGATGCCAGCCGCAGGTTTTGCGGCGCTGCGCCCCGATATCGCGCGCCGCATCCTGTCGGCCGGGCTGCGCTGGATCAACGGCGCGCAGTATGGCGCGCGCGGCCCGGATCTGGACCGGCTGCTGGCGGCGCTGTCTGCCGGACGCGGTGGAACGCTGGCGGGCTGCCGCGTGACCACCGCATCCGGCGTGATCCGTCTGGCGCGTGAATTCGCCGCAGTGCGTCAGACCTCTGCCGCGCCTGATGCGCTGTGGGACGGGCGCTGGCGGCTGACCGGACCGCAGATGCCGGGCGCGCGCGTCTGCGCCCTGGGGCTGAAGGGGCGCATGGCCTGCCCTGACTGGCGCAAGGCGGGTTTGCCGCTGCACTCGATCGAGGCCTCGCCGGCCATCTGGCGGGGCGCCGATCTGATCGCGGCACCGCTGGCCGGATACCCGAACGGATGGACTGCACAGCTTTGCCGCACGCAGACTGATTTGCGGGCAATGCTATTATCGCATTGAAGATGGGTCCATGATCTCTATTTAAAGAGCAAGCCCCGCGTGCTATGCGCCGGGAGACGTAGATTGGGAGAATTTCCTTGGGCAACGCACGCAATATCGCCTTCTGGCTGGTCCTGTTCCTGCTGGTTTTGGCGCTGTTCAACCTTTTCAGTGGCTCGGGCGGCGCGTTGCAGAGCCAGTCGGTGAAATATTCCGAGTTCGTGGCAGCGGTTCAGGATGACGCTGTGACAAACGTGACGCTGGACGGCGAAAACGTGACCTTCCGCAAATCCGACGGCAAGGATTACAGCGCCATCAAGCCCAGCGACGCCGACATCACGCAGACCCTGATCGACAAGGGTATTCCCGTAACGGCCAAGGCGCAGCAGCAATCGGGCTTCCAGACCTTCCTGCTCAGCCTGCTGCCGTTCCTCCTGCTGATCGGCGTGTGGATCTATTTCATGAACCGCATGCAGGGCGGCGGAAAGGGCGGCGCGATGGGCTTTGGCAAATCCAAGGCCAAGATGCTGACCGAAAAATCGGGCCGCGTGACGTTCGATGACGTGGCGGGCATCGACGAGGCCAAGGAAGAGCTGGAAGAGATCGTTGAATTTTTGCGCAATCCGCAAAAGTTCAGCCGCCTTGGCGGACAGATCCCCAAGGGTGCGCTGCTGGTCGGCCCTCCGGGCACCGGTAAGACCCTGCTGGCGCGCGCGATTGCGGGCGAGGCGGGCGTGCCGTTTTTCACCATCTCAGGCTCTGACTTTGTTGAAATGTTCGTCGGCGTGGGGGCCTCCCGCGTGCGGGACATGTTCGAGCAGGCCAAGAAAAACGCGCCTTGCATCGTCTTCATCGACGAGATTGACGCGGTTGGCCGTCACCGCGGCGCCGGTCACGGCGGCGGCAATGACGAGCGCGAGCAGACGCTGAACCAGCTTCTGGTGGAAATGGACGGGTTTGAGGCCAATGAGGGCGTCATCATCGTCGCGGCGACCAACCGCAAGGATGTTCTGGACCCCGCGCTTCTGCGTCCCGGCCGGTTTGACCGTCAGGTGACCGTGCCGAACCCCGACATCAAAGGCCGCGAGAAGATCCTTGGCGTGCATGCGCGCAAGACGCCGCTTGGCCCTGATGTCGATTTGCGCATCATCGCGCGCGGCTCGCCCGGATTTTCCGGTGCGGATCTGGCGAACCTGGTGAACGAGGCCGCATTGATGGCCGCGCGTCTGGGCCGCCGATTTGTGACGATGGAAGATTTCGAGATGGCCAAGGACAAGGTCATGATGGGCGCTGAGCGGCGCAGCATGGTCCTGACCCAGGACCAGAAGGAAAAGACGGCCTATCACGAGGCGGGTCATGCCATCGTCGGTCTGGCGCTGCCGAAGTGCGATCCGGTCTACAAGGCCACGATCATCCCGCGCGGTGGCGCGCTGGGCATGGTTGTGTCCCTGCCGGAAATCGACCGGCTGAACTGGCACAGGTCGGAATGTGAGCAAAAGTTGGCGATGACAATGGCCGGCAAGGCGGCTGAGATTATCAAATACGGCGCGGATGACGTCTCCAACGGGCCGGCGGGCGACATTCAGCAGGCCAGCGGGCTGGCGCGCGCGATGGTGCTGCGCTGGGGCATGTCCGACAAGGTGGGCAATATCGACTATCAGGGCGCGCATGAGGGGTATTCGGGCCAAGGCGCCGGCAGTTTCTCCATCTCGGCCGCGACGAAGGAGCTGATCGAGTCCGAGGTCAAGCGCCTGATTGACGAGGCGTATGAGACTGCGCACCGCATCCTGACGGAGAAGAAAGAAGACTGGACCCGACTGGCCGGAGGGCTGCTGGAATATGAGACGCTCACCGGCGAGGAGATTCAGCGCGTCGCCCGAGGCGATTCGCCAAAGGCAGGCGACGATGAGGATGACAGCGACGCAGGCAGCGCGCCGTCCCTGACCGCCATTCCCAAGACCAAGCCCAAGACGCCGCGCGGCGACGGCGGGATGGAGCCGGAACCTACAGCGTGAGCGCCGCAGGCCACACGCCCGCATCGGATTGGAACCCGCGCGCCTACGCGCGGTTTCAGGACTTGCGGCTGCGCCCGGCGATGGATCTGCTGAATGCGGTGGATCAGATTGGCCCTGGCGATGTGATTGATCTGGGGTGCGGCGCGGGCCAGATGGGCGCCGCGTTATCCAAGGTGGCGATGGGGCGCGACGTGATCGGTGTGGATGCGTCGCCCGCGATGCTGGCAAAGGCGCGCGCCTCCAAGGGTTATGCCAGCGTGCAGCAGGCGGATATACGCGAATGGCACCCGCAACGGGCGCCGGGCCTGATTTTTTCCAACGCGGCGCTGCACTGGCTGGGCGATCACCGGCGCCTGATGCCGCGCATTGCGGATATGCTGCGCAAGGGGGGCACGCTTGCGGTGCAACTGCCCCATCAGAACAACGCGCCCTCGCACCGTGTCTGGCTGACCCTGGCCGAGGATCTGTTTCCCGGCCGTATCGACACCTGCGGGATGCCGGGGATCCTGACCCCGGTGGAATACGATACGCTGCTGACCCCAAAGGGCCGGTTTCGGATGTGGGAAACCGAGTATTACCAGCGCCTGAGCGCCGAGGCGGACAGCCACCCGGTGCGCCGCTATACCGAGGCCACATATGCGCGCCCCGTTCTGGATGCGCTGGACCCCGGCGAGCGGGCGACACTGATCGCGCGCTATGAGGAGGTGATGAGAACCGCCTATCCGCTGCGCCCGGACGGGTCGGTTCTGTTCCCCTTCCGCCGGCTGTTTTTTACTCTGACGGTTTGACCGCTGATCACAGTCCGGATCGCTGCAACGGTGTTTGACTTTGCCGCGCCGCTATCGTGATATGCGGGGTCAGCCCGTAGAGGCAAACTCAGCCCGGAGCGTTCCGAATGCCTGCCATCATCCCGACCGAACACACTGCCCGCATCACATGGCTGGGCTGCGTTGCGAACAGCGAGGCGGATTTGCGCTCGGTGCCGATGCAGGACGCGGCGCTGACATTTGCCGGCGTGCCGGGCGAATTTCACGGCGGCGAAACGCGCCCGTCATGCAGCCGCGTTGCCGCGCTGTATCAACGTGGCACGGTGATCGCAAATACGCGGCAAATCTCGATCGTATCCGCCGAAGAGCTGGCGCTTATTGCGCAGGCCATGGGGACGGACGCGCTGGACCCAAGCTGGCTTGGCGCGTCCATGGTTGTGGAAGGGATCGCTGATTTCAGCCACGTGCCGCCGTCCTCCCGGCTGCAAGCGCCGGACGGCGCCGCGATGGTGGTGGACATGCAGAACCGCCCCTGCCATTTGCCCGCTAAAGTGATCGACGCCGAACGCCCCGGCATGGGCCGCGCGTTCAAACAGGCGGCCGAGGGGCGGCGCGGTGTTACCGCCTGGGTTGAACGCGAGGGGCGCGTTGCCGTGGGCGATACGCTACGCCTGTTCATCCCCGATCAGCGCGGCTGGCAGCCCGGCCGTTAAAGCGCCAGATACCCGATAGCGGCGAAGGTGAGCAGCACACCCATCCACTGCCCCGCTGTCATGCGCTCGCGCAGGATTGCCCAGGCCAGAATGACGGTAATCATGCCGAATGTGGACGCCGCGACCGAGGCAAATTCAGGCCGCGCCATACCGGCAGCAGCGATGACAATCCCCAGCGCAACGCAATCCAGCACCCCCATCGCACCCAGCATCGGCAACGTTCCTCTGCTGGGCCAGCGCAGGCCGCCCGTGGCCAGCATCAGTGCAACCGCCACCAGCGAGGCGACCAGCCGCGTGACGAAAATCACCGGCATTTCGGCGCTGGCATCCGCCGCCGCCTGACCCAGCGCAAAGGTGGCGGCAAAAGACGCGCCGCCCAGCATCGCCCACAGGATGGCCGCGCGCTTGTTCCCGTGGCTTTCGCCGGCGCCGGTCAGAAGGCCCACGATGGCGACGCCTGAAATGACGGCGCCCACGGCAACCCACTGATCCCACGGCACCGGCTGCCCCGACAGCGCCGCCCAGCCGACCGACAGGATCGGATAAGCGCCGATGACCGGCGCGACCAGCCGCACTGGCCCAATCTCGAACGCGTGATACAGGCCGATATAGGCCAGAAAGAACGCAACGCCTGCGGCGGCGGCAAGCGCAACCGCGCCCAACGTCATCGTGTCCCATCCGCCCAAGGCAATGGCGGGCGGCACCAGAATCACCGTGCCGATGATCAATACCGATGTCAGGGCAGACAGGATCCCGCCGCGCTGCGATACATATCGGACACAAATATCATGCAAGCCCCAGCACAGCGCAGCGACAAGGCCGAAGACCAGTGAACTCATGAAAATGCCTCGGGCTGATGGCCTGCGAAGACCGTAGGCGGCTGTAACAAGGACGAAATCACATTACGCGGCGGCGCGTATTTTCCGGCATTGCTTGCACGAATGCAGCCTTTGAAAATCACGTAAAAGTACGCCGTGGTAAAATTGATTTGATACGCGTTCATAATTCGGCAGGCTCGCATTCTTTACCATTGCTTTTCAAGTTATTCTCTGAGTTAAATATTTATTCCAATGGTGCAAAGGATGCATCGCTGCGCGAGGTTTTGAGATGCTCGACGATATTTACGCCAGGGTCCAGCCCGGTCCGCCACGTCCCAGTAAAATCATCGAACCGAGGGTGTTTTCAATGCCTCCCGGTGTCGAACGATACGTGGTCGAAGGGGGCGGCGCGATCCTGATCCGCATTGAGGCGGGTGATCGGTTCACCATCTCGAACACCGAAGGCGGCCAGCCTTGCGAGGTAGTCGCAGCGGACGAGACGGGCCGCATTGACCCCGGCATGATCGGCGGCGCGCCCAACAGCGACGCGTCCGGCCTGAAATCGCTGCTGTCGGGCAGCGATCAGTCGCTGCGTGGGTTGCGGATGGGGCTGGAGGCCCGCAATCTGGACCTGTCCAAGGCCAAGGCGCATCGTTTCTGGGATGGCAACACGCCCGCCAAGGCCGAGCAGAGCTTTGCGGTGGAGCGTGACGGCGTGCTGATCGTCGCCGCACCCGGCGACGCGATGGATTTCGAGGCGCAGGATACATTGACGCCGCTGACGCTGATGGTGACGCGGGCGGTCATCAAACGTCATACCAAGTTCGAGCTGCCCGAGCCGCTGGCCGACCCGCTGCAAAGCATCCGCGTGCACAGCGCCACCGCCGAGGCGTATTTCGTCAAGGCGGGCGACTACATCCAGATCCAGGATGTAGATGGCCGTCAATGTACCGATTTCGAATGCTTTTCGGCGTCCAAGCTGGACAAGGGGATCGAGCATGCGCTGGACGTGACCACGACCCGCACGCTGATGCATCACTCCTATCCGATGCCGGGCCTTCATGCGAAATACTATGATCAGGAAATGCTGCCTCTGGTTGAGGTGATTCAGGATACCTGCGGGCGCCATGACGCGTTTGCGATGGCCTGCTCGGAGAAATATTATAACGACATCGGCTATCCGGGGCATGTAAACTGCTCGACCAATTTCAACAATGCGCTGGCCTCGTACAACGTGACCGGGCGCCCCGGCTGGATGGCGATCAACTTTTTCTTCAACACCAACATTGACGATCACGGGGTTCTTTACACGGACGAGCCTTGGTCGCGGCCCGGCGACTATGTGCTGCTGCGTGCGCTGACCGATATTGTCTGCGTCAGTTCGGCATGCCCGGATGATACCACTGCCGCCAACGGCTGGAACCCGACCGATATCCACATCCGCACCTATAGCGGAACCGAAAAATTCTCGCGGTCTATCGCATACCGCTCGACACCCAATGCAGAGGCGAAGATGACCAAAGAAACCGGATTCCACGATAACTTCGCCAAGCTGACGCGCAACTTCGTTGAGTATAACGGCTATTGGCTGCCCAACTGCTTTGCCGAGACGGGCCCGATCGAGGAATACTGGGCCTGCCGCCAGAAGGTTGCGATCATGGATCTCAGCCCGCTGCGCAAGTTCGAAATTACCGGGCCGGACGCGGAAAAGCTGTGCCAGTATGTATTCACGCGCAACATGAAGACGCTGGCCATTGGCGGCGTTGTCTATACCGCGATGTGCTATGAGCATGGCGGCATGATCGACGACGGCACCGTGTTCCGTCTGGGCCAGGACAATTTCCGCTGGATCGGCGGCACCGATTATGGCGGAGAGTGGATCCGCGAAATTGCGGAAAAGCTGGAGCTGAAGGTGCTGATCCGCTCGTCCACGGACCAGCTGCACAACGTCGCCGTGCAAGGCCCCAACAGCCGCGATCTGCTGCGCAAGCTGGTCTGGACCGCGCCGCATAACCCCGAGTTTGATCAGCTGGGCTGGTTCCGGTTCACGCCTGCACGCCTGCACAGCGAAACCGGCACTGCCTTCGTTGTATCGCGCACAGGCTATACCGGCGAGCTGGGCTATGAGGTGATGTGCCACCCCAAGGATTGCCACGAGATTTTCACCGCCATCTGGGAGGCCGGCCAGGAATTCGGGATCAAGCCGATGGGGCTGGAGGCGCTGGATATGGTGCGCATCGAGGCCGGGCTGATCTTTGCCGGGTATGATTTCAGCGATCAGACCGACCCGTTCGAGGCCGGCGTCGGCTTTACCGTGCCGCTGAAATCCAAGGAGGACGATTTCATCGGCCGCGATGCCCTGATCCGGCGCAAGGAAAACCCGGTGCGCAAGATGGTCGGACTGGAAATCGACAGCAAGGTGCAGGTGGGCCATGGCGATTGCATCCATATCGGCCGCGCCCAGATCGGGGAGGTGACCTCCTCGATGATCTCGCCGCTCTTGGGCAAGAATATCGCGCTGGCCCGCGTGGACGTCCATCATGCCGAGTTCGGAACCGAGGTAGAAGTCGGCAAGCTTGACGGACATCAAAAACGCCTGCCGGCAACCATAGTACCCTTTGCGGCATATGACCCCAAAAAGGAACGCCCCCGCTCATGACCCAGACAGTGCTTGATAAACTTGGTGGAGAAGACGCTCTGAAAGAGCTTGTCGAGCATTTCTATGATCTGGTTGAATCCACCCCCGAAGGCGCACAGATCGTGCGCCTTCACATGGATGGGCACGGTCTGGCCGCCACCCGCAAGCAGCAGTTCAATTTTCTCTGCGGTTTTTTCGGGGGGCGGCAGTACTACAAAGAACTTCACGGCCATATGAACGTGAAGCTGATCCACGAACATATTCCCATCATGCAAAAAGACGCAGAAGACTGGCTGCTGCTGATGGACCGGGCGCTGGATGATCTGGGCCATAGCGGGCCGCATGTTGACCGCCTGCGCGCCACGCTGCGCCGTGTGGCGCTGGTACTGGTCAATGATGGCGCGGTCGTCGGCGCCGACAGCAAGCGTCTGGCGCGTCTGTAAGGGCAGGGGCCGTTCTTGGATATGGCCCCTGCGGAATGTCTTGGGTCTATACTGCGCCTATGCGGGTCGCCAGGCTAGCGGATGACATGAACGGCACATTTCGCGTGCCGGACGATATAATTGGCTGTGCTGCCCAGAAAGTAATCTTCGAAGCCGGGACGATGGGATTTGACGATGATCAGATCAATCGCGTTCTCATTGGCATAATCAAGTATCGTGCGGCCCGGATGCCCCGTGACAATCTTGCCTTCGGCGTTCGAGAAATCCCTGAGCAGGTTCTCCATTTCGGACAGCAGCTCGACGCGGCGGGCCTTTGCCGTATCCTCTGGCACGTAGGGCAGAACGTAGTTGGGCAGGCGTTCGATCACATGAAGCAGCGTGGTTTTGGCGTCATCCGTGCCAACCCTGTTCGCCACCTGAAGCCCCTTGGAGTTATCCAGCTTGCTGTCGAAAACGATCGGGACGAGAATATTCTTATACATGGAGCGTCTCCCAGAAATTGTTGGCTTTATTGTCGCTGATCTTGGGTATGGGGCGCATTAACATACGTCAAGTATGCTGTTCCAAACGGTTTGATTTCCATAGTTTTCTGCACTCCCCTCCAGTGCTTGATGGGAAACAAAAAACGCGGCGATTGCTCACCGCGTTTTTCCATGCTGTCATTTGGAGCCTGATCAGTTCTGAAGGTAAACTTCCAAACTGTCGTCCATGGCGTCCTTCCATGGCGTGTGGTGCTTGGGCGCCATGGTGCCGGTGATGACCGATCTATAGCTGTTGTTGCGGAAGGTCATGATGTCTTCCTTCTTGTGCCCCTTCCAGGCAAAGAACGCCTCCTTGGCACCATCAACATCAAAGCTGGGGTAATCCGTTTCGGCGATCAGTTCCTTGATATACTCGGCCTGATAGGTGATCGCGTCGTAATCATCCTTGCCGGCATCCTCGGCGGCGATGCGGTCGGCAACGTCCTTTTCCATCTCGGCTTTGCTGGGGATCTCGATCTTGCCCATGATCGCGTCACGCACCCACCATGCCTGCGCATCGAACATGTTGAAGGTGAACCACTGGTCCTGCATGCCCAGATAGAACAGGGTCGGGTCATGCACCCAGGCAACCCCCTTGTAAAGGTCCGCAGTGGCCAGACGGTTGGCGGTAGCCAGGCACAGCCCATCAACCATGAAGGGGAAATTATGCTTGTACCCGGTGCAGAGCAGGATCGTGTCCACGCGCTTGGACGTTCCGTCCTTGAAATGGGCGATGTTGCCGTCAACACGCGTAAGCAGCGGCACTTCTTCCCAATTATCGGGCCATTTGAAGCCCATTGGCTGCGTGCGGTGGCTGACGGTGATCGACTTGGCGCCGTATTTCCAGCACTGGCTGCCGATATCCTCGGCCGAATAGGATGTGCCGATGATCAGGATGTCCTGATCCACAAACTCCATCGCATCGCGGAAATCATGCGCATGCAGAATGCGGCCGGGGAATTTATCGAAACCGTCAAATTCCGGCACGTTGGGCGTGGAGAAGTGGCCGGTGGCGCAGATGACGTGGTCAAATTCCTCGGTGTAAACGTGATCCTCGGGCAGATGGCAGACGGTGACCTCGTACTTGTCGCCCACCTTCTTGACGTAGCGCACGACCGTTTCAAACCGGATCAGATCGCGCACGCCGGCCTTTTCGACGCGGCCCTTGATATAGTCGAACAGCACTTCGCGGGGCGGATAGCTGGCGATCTGCTTGCCGAAATGCTCCTCGAACGAATAATCGGCGAATTCCAGACCTTCCTTGGGGCCGTTTGACCACAGGTAGCGATACATTGATCCATGAACCGGCTCGCCGTACTGGTCTACACCTGTGCGCCACGTGTAATTCCAAAGGCCACCCCAATCATCCTGCTTTTCAAAGCAGACAATCTCGGGGATGTCCTCGCCTTTTTCCTTGGCGGATTGGAAGGCGCGCAGTTGTGCCAGTCCCGAAGGGCCGGCGCCCAGAATTGCGATACGTTTCTTCATAGAAAACTCCCGTTGGTTTAAACCGATCTGCTTGCCCGGTTCTTTTGGTTTGGACCAATTCAACCGGGCGCCTCTCGTTCTGTCAAGAAATTTGGCACTTCGGGGAAAGTTTTTAGACTGTCAGGAAGTGCGCTCAGCATTCCTGAAGTAGCTGGCGCTGTTCTTCGATCAAGTGAAGCTTGATGTATTCAACCGCAGCATCGGTATCACGTGACGCGATGGCGTTGAACAAGCTGTTGTAACGTCTTTGATAATCCTCAATCCGTGCGGGGGTCAGGTGGCGGCGTAGCTGCGCCGTGCGAAAACTTTGACGGCATGCGTCAATGACCAGATCGTAACAGCCGGCAATCAGGGGGTTGCCGGTGCCGATGGCGATGCGGCGATAGAACGCCTCTTCGATTCGGACAAAGGCGTCTGCATCGGTCTGGACCGCTTCGATCTGGCTGAGGATTTCGCCCAACGCTTCGATGTCGCGCGGGGTCATGTTGACCACGGCAAGACGCACCATATCTGGCTCCAGAATGCCGCGGATCACCTGCAAATCCAACGGGCTGGAACTGGCCGCGATTTCGCTATGCGAGGATTCGGGCGCGCCTTTGGTCTGGGGATTGACGAAACTGCCGCTGCCGGCGCGGCGGCGGATCAGGCCATGACTCTCCAGAACTTCCAGCGCCTCGCGGACGGTGTTGCGGGCCACGCCCAGATCCGAGGACAACGTGCGTTCGGATGGCAATCGCTCGTCCACCGCGTATTCGCCGCTGCGGATGCGGCTGAAAATGGTGTCGACAACCGCCTGCACCGTGGCGCTCATCGGTGTCTGGGCGGTAAAGGCAGCGGTGCTTTGGGCCAGCGACATGGGCGTCCTTTCGCATCTGATCGTAAAACAGTTTACACAAAGCCGAGAGCAGACGCATCGCGAATATCTGCTGCGGCATTGACCCAGCACAAGGACACTGAAAGGAAACCGAAATGAAGACGGAAAAGACCGAAAATGGCACAATCGACGTCTGGACCCCCGCCGAAGTCGCGGAGGCGCGCGAGCAACTGGTGCTGATCGACGTCCGCACACCGCAGGAGCACGCGCTTGAGCGAATCAGCGGCGCGCTGTTGATGGCGTTGCAGGAGTTTCGCCCCGACTGCCTGCCGGGTCAGGGCGCCAAGCGGATCGTGCTGCATTGTGGGTCGGGCGTGCGGTCCGGCAAGGCGGCGGCGATGTGCCTTGAGGCCGGGATCGACCGGATCGCCCACATGGAAGGCGGAATGGCCGCGTGGAAAGAGGGCGGGCACGAATATATCGGCACCGATATTTCCAGCGGGGCGCCAAAGAAGATGCGCAAGGAAGACTGAGGCAGCCACCCTTTGCTGAAACGACAAAAGCGGGCCAATCGGCCCGCTTTTCATTATGGCGCTGCGGTTATTTTTGCAGCGGCGGCTCGGTTTCCAGATCGGGCCAGATGCCGGGCGATGTGGGCAGACCGTCGTCGAATTTCGACAGATAATCCAGCATCAGCGGCTTGTTGGCGATGAAACCTTTGTATTCGGCCAGCTCGTCCGGCAGATCGCGGATAACGCGGTGCAGGCGGCGGCCCCATTTCGGCACAGTCATCAGATCCTGAAAGGCGCACAGGTAGCAGCGGATCGGGAACACCATCGCGTTCGAGCGCGGCAGGCGGAAGAAGGTCTGTAATTCGACGCGCAGATGCTGCTTGGCGCCGATATTCTCGGGCGTCAAAGTGGTCTTCTGAACGCCCCATTTGTGATAGTTTTCAGGGCTGGTATCCAGCAGCGGGTTGACCGTCATTGTCCAATTCAGGCGGCGGGCCGGGCTGCCTTGCTGGATGTTCAGAAGGAATTTCAGCGCGCGCACGAAAATGCCCTTCTCGGCGGCCAGCGGCACCGGCGCGTGCCACTCGAAGAAGTTCATGCCGATGTCAAAATCCAGGCTCCAGTCCGCCTGGGTGGTGATCATGCCCGCATCCATCCACAGATTGTCGTCACGCTGGTCCAGAAGGGCGAAATCGCCCTGCGTCTGGCGGGTAATGTACTCCATCGGGCCGTAGGGCAGGGTGCTGTCGTCAAGGAAGGTAAACGTGTCGTCGATGCCCAGCGGCTTGTTGACCCAGCGCCATTTGTCGCCGTCGCGATGCAGCTCGAACAGGTCCGGGTAATCCTCGGACTTGGCCACCATGATCAACTCCAGCAGATCCCAGCCCGCCAAAGTCATGTGCGGCAGTGACTGGCAGCGCAGCGGATCGGCGGCCAGCACCAGCGCGCGGTCGCGCATTTCGGAAACGTAGTGTTCGTCTACATCGAAACGGTTGTTGAAGATCGACCCGTCGCGCCCGCCGTCATGCGGCTCCATGTTGACCGAATACATGTAGTCGTCTTTGTCGAACGGAAACGGGAACCGTTTGATCGCCCAAGCGGAGTTGCGGAACGAATAATCGTCGCGGAACGTCTCGTCGTTGAATTGTATTGTCATGTCAGTCCTCCCTGTCGCCCCCGCGCCTCAAGCTGTGTTGCCTTGGGCCGGGGCGTGAATTTTAGCGGTCCAGAACCAGCGTCTTGCCTTCAAAGCGGCTGACGCAGGGCATGATCTTTTCGTTTGCTTCGTGCTCTTCCGGCTCCAGCCAGTGATCGCGGTGGATGATGGTGCCGTCGCATTCCAGCACGTTCGTCTCGCACTGGCCGCAGGCGCCGCCACGGCACAGATAGGGCGCATCGACGCCGGCATTCTCGATCGCCTCCAGCAGGCTTTCGTGTTCACCGACCTGAATGACCTTGTTGGACACGGCCAGCTTGACCTCGAACGGCTTGCCGGGTTTGGGCGCCAGAAATTCCTCGTAATGGATTGCCTCGCGCGGCCAGCCCAGTTCGGCGGCGGTGCTGCGCACCCAGTTGATCATCCCCTTGGGGCCGCAAACATAGATATGCGTGCCCAGCGGCTGGCTATCCAGCAGGTTTTCCAGATCGATCGCCTCGCCCTTGACGTCGTAGTAGACATGCACGTCATTGGGATGCTCGGACGTCAACTCGCGCGCGTAGCTGGCCAGATCCTCGCTGCGGGCGGCATAATGCAGCTCCCAGTTGCCATGGGTGCGGTCCAGCTGCTTGATCTGCGCCATGAAGGGGGTGATGCCGATCCCGCCGGCGATCATCAGGTGTTTTTTTGCCCGCAGGTCCAGACTGAACAGGTTGACGGGGTTCGACAGAACCATCTCGTCGCCGATCTTGACCTTCTGGTGCAGGAACAGCGACCCGCCGCGCCCTTCGTCATCGCGGCGCACGGAAATGGTGTATGCCTTGCGATTGGCCGGGTCCGACATCAGCGAATAGGGGTTCAGGCGGGTGCGGCCCTCGTCCTGCATCTCGACGACGGTATGCGCGCCGCCCGAAAAGGTGGGCAAGAGGCCGCCATCTACCGGCTCGAACTGAAAGCGCGTGACCAGATCGTTCAGGGGGACGATGTCGGTGACGCGCACCTTGATCTTGGTGGCTCCGCTCATTCGTAAATCCTCTTTTGTTCGGGTATGTTGCCGGGATCTTCGGCGTCGACACAAACGCCCTGATAGGCGGCGATCCGGCGCGAATAGTGATCGCGCACAAACAGGTTCAGCCCGCAATGCGAGCAGACGAACGGATCAAGCTCGACGTCTTCGGTGATGCCTTTGCAGTGGACGCATTGCATGCGCCGTGCCGTCGATCCGCGATGTTCGGTCTGGATGGCGGTATGGGGGATACCGGCATTCACCGCCTCGTTCATGGCCTGGCCCATCATCCCTTCGGTGCCGGTCAGGTACACTTGAAGGCCCATATGCGCGCCTTGCAGGACGCGGCGGATCCGCTGAAGCGATGCGGCATAGCTGGGGCCGACATGCAGGATCTGGGGGTTCAGATCCTTGAGCCTGGCCTCATAATCGGTGTTTTTAGGAATATATATAATGTGGCTTTTCGCCATCAGTTCGGGCGTGGCGATGTCCAGGATCGCTTCGGCGCCTTCGGCCTCGGCGATCATCAGATGATGCTTGCCCGCGCGCGCCTCAAGCTGGCCCCAGACCGGCCTACTGGTGATTGAGGGGGGGAATTCAAACTTCGACATGTGCGCCTTCGTCTCCTGTTGGATGTCGTGGGTCGTTTTTTGTTGGTACGCGGCGGGTCCGCTGCCCGCCGCGCACGTTTTTATATATTATCAGCCCTTGGCCGTGCGAACTTTCTTGTCCTTGTCATAGAAGGGCATTTCCGCGGCGACCGCCGGGATTTCGGTGCCGTCCGCGTTGCGCACGGTCAGCTTGGTGCCGGGCTTGGCGGCGGCAACAGGCATGCGGGCGATGCCGACATTGTGGTTGTTGACCTTGGACACCATGCCGAATGTGACAGTGCCGACCTTTTCGCCGTCCTGCAGCAGGTCCGCGCCCTCATCGGCGGGTGTGTCACCTTCCAGCTGGACGCCGTAGATCTTGAACCGCTCGCGGCCTTCCAGCGCATAGTGGTTTTCGGCGCCGATAAAGCCGGTCTTGCCGGGGGAGACGACAAATTCCAGCCCCAGCTCCCACAGGGTGTCGCCTGCCGGATCGCCGTTTTCATGCGGATAGGTTTCCGAGTTGTCGCCTGGGAAGAACAGCAGGTAGGATTCGGTGCGCAGGCGGTCCAGCGTGCTGAACTGCACCGGGCGGATGCCCATATCCTTGCCGCCTGCCAGGATCTGGTCCCACAGCTCGACCACGTGTTTCTTCTGGCAGAAAATCTCGTACCCGCGCTCGCCGGTATAGCCGGTGCGCGAGATCATCACGGGGCAGCCGAACAGTTTGGTCTGCATGATGCCGAAATAGGCCAGATCGCGGATGCCGGGCACATGATCGGCCAGGAAATCGACCGCAACGGGGCCTTGCAGCGAAATGTCGTGCAGATCGTCGTCAAAGGTGATCGCAACGTTCTTGCCCGCCGCAACGGATGTCATCATCTCCATGCCCGTGCCGGTGCCATGCACGACCAGCCATGTATTGACCGACAGGCGATAAATCACGCAGTCGTCGATGAACATGCCGCGCTCGTTCAGCATCGCGGCATAGACCGCGCGGCCCGGCATCAGCTTTTCGACGTTGCGGGTGGTGGTGCGGTCGATGACGTGGGCGGCATCGGGGCCGGTCAGATGCACCTTTTTCAGACCCGACACGTCCATCAGTCCGGCCTTGGTGCGGACGGTCTCATAGTCGGCATTCGCGCGCTCTTCGCTGTGGTCATAGTACCACGCGGTTCCCATGCCGTTCCAATCCTCCAGCTCGCCGCCGATTTCGGCGTGGCGATGTGCCAGTGCGGAATGTCTCCAGATTATTGCCATGATGTGGCCCCCTGTTGTCACAAACGTAATTCGATCACTCATTCAGCAACAGGGAATTTCAAAAAGCAACAACGCCGTGCAATATTTTTTCCCACCAGCAAAAATTGGGGATTAGCGCGCATCCGGCTCGCACCGATCCGGCGGACGGGGCTGATTCGGTCGCCCATGCGCGTCTGCGTAATTGACACAGCGCAAAAAACGCGGCCCAATGCCGCACCAATAATAATATATTCCTGCCGGGCAACCTGTCCGCAATGCAGGAAAACCAACAAGGGAGATGTGCGGATGGCGCAATCAAGTGACGGCAGCGGAGTCAGCCTGCAAAGGGCAATCGGCTGGAAAGACGCATTCTGGATGGCCTCGGGCGTGCCGGCGCTGGTGCTGTTTTCGATCGGCGGAATCGCGGCGACAATCGGTAACCCGTCATGGGTGATCTGGATGCTGTCGGTGTCCTTCGGATTCATGCAGGCGTTTGTCTACGCCGAAATCGCGGGCCTTTTCCCCAACAAATCGGGCGGCGCGTCGATCTATGGCGCCGCGGCGTGGGTGCGCTATTCCAAGGTGATCGCGCCGCTGTCGGTGTGGTGTAACTGGCTGGCCTGGACGCCTGTTCTGGCCATCGGCGGCGGATTGGCGGCCGGGTATGTGCTGACCTCGCTGTTCGGGGCCGAATCGGCCGTCAACAGCTGGGAGATTACGCTACTGCCGCTTGATTTTCTGAACGCGGGCCTGACCTTGCGCATCAACGCGACGTCGATTGTCGGCTCGGCCATCCTGCTGTGTGTGTTCATCGCCCAGCACAAGGGCATCTCGGCGGCGGCCAAATTGCAGTCGATCATCGGTCTGGCGGTTCTGATCCCGCTGCTGATCGTCGGCCTTGTGCCGCTGCTGACCGGCGACGTTCTGACAGAAAACCTGCTGCCGCTGACGCCCATTTCCGGCGAATGGAATATCGAGGGCACGACGCTGTTCCTGGGGGGGCTGTTCATCGCTGCATGGTCTGCCTATGCGTTTGAAACGGCGATCTGCTACACCAGCGAGTTCAAGGATCCGCAGCGCGACACCGTGCGCGCGATCATTGCTGCGGGCGTGGTCTGCGTGGTGATCTACACCCTGGTTCCGCTCAGCTTTCAGGGTGTTCTGGGTGTTGACGGCATGCTTGAGCCGGGCATCGTGGACGGGTCTGCCGTGGCTGGCGTGATGGCCGGTATGGTCGGCGGCGGCAGCATCATCGCCAAGATCATGGTTGTGATGCTGTTCCTGGCGCTGGTGCTGGCAATCATGACGTCGATGGCCGGATCGTCGCGGACGCTCTATCAGGGGTCAGTCGATGGTTGGTTGCCCAAATTCCTGTCGCGCACGAATGAGCATGGCGCGCCGGTGGCTGGCATGTGGTCGGATCTGGGGTTCAACCTGATCCTGCTGCTGATGTCGGATTACCTGTTCGTTCTGGCGGTGTCGAACTGCTGCTATCTGGTATTCAACTTCCTGAACCTGCATTCAGGCTGGCTGCACCGGATCGACAACGCCAACGCCACCCGCCCCTGGCGCGCCCCCACCATCATGCTGTGGATCGGTGGCACGCTGGCCTTCGTCAACGCGATGCTGCTGGGCGCAGGCGCCAATGTCTGGGGGGAGGGCACGCTGCGCTCGGCTGTCATCGCCATCGCGCTGATCCTGCCGGTGTTCTGGTATCGCCACTACGTCACCGACAAGGGCCAGTTCCCCGCCAAGATGCTGGAGGATCTGTCGGTGGGCGGCAACACCGACCTGTCGCAGCGCAAGGCAGGAATGCTGCCCTACATCACGCTGGCCGCTGGTCTGGCCGTGGTGATCATCTCAAACCAGATATTCCACCTGTGATTTCGTATCCCATTAAAATCACTTGAAAATCCAAGGCCGCCCCTCTTTGGGGCGGTTTTTACGAGGCAAATAACTGAAAACAGGACTTGCCTTAGATGAAAATTTGTTTCTTGGTAGTTGAGCGAACACGGCTTTTCTGCTAACGGTAGAATCGATATCACAGGAAGGATCACAACAGATGTGCGGGATCGTAGGACTTTTTTTGAAGGACACGTCGCTTGAGCCTAATTTGGGCCGGATGCTGACGGAAATGCTGATCACGATGACGGATCGTGGCCCCGATAGCGCGGGCATCGCCATTTATGGCACCGAACACAAAGGCAAGGTCAAGCTGACCGTGCAGTCCGATCACCCCGACCGCGATTACGACGGTCTGGACAAGGACATGCAAAAGGCACTGGGCGGCGAAGTGACCGTTCGTGTCAATGACACGCACGCCGTGATCGAAATCGACACAGCATGGGCCGCAGCCGGACGCACCGTTCTGGCGAATATCCGCCCCGAAGTGCGCATCATGAGCACCGGCGAATCGCTGGAAATCTACAAGGAAGTCGGTCTGCCGAAAAACGTCGCGGCACGTTTTGACATCTCCTCGATGTCCGGCAGCCACGGAATCGGCCACACACGCATGGCGACCGAATCGGCCGTGACCACAATGGGCGCGCACCCGTTCAACACCGGCCGCGACCAGTGCCTGGTGCATAACGGATCGCTGTCGAACCACGCCAGCCTGCGCCGCAAGCTGCGCAAGGCCGGCATGCGCATCGAGACCGAGAACGACACCGAAGTCGGTGCCGCCTACGTCACATGGAAGATGCAGAACGGCTCGACACTGGGCGAGGCGCTGGCATCGGCGATTGACGATCTTGACGGCTTCTTCAACTTCGTCGTCGGCACCAAGGACGGCTTTGGCGTCGTGCGTGACCCGATCGCGTGCAAGCCGGCTGTCATGGCCGAAACCGATCAGTACGTTGCCTTCGCCAGTGAATACCGCGCGTTCGTCAACCTGCCCGGCATCGACTACGCCCGCGTGTGGGAGCCCGAGCCCGCAACCGTCTATTTCTGGAGCCACGACCACGCTCCGACCGCTACAGAGAAGGCAGCATAATGCAAACTTTTGATCTTGAAGCGCAGGGTCTGCGCAACCTGAACGCTGCACTTCAGGCGCAGTCCGCCGAGACGAACCAGACCGCATGGGAAATCGTGAATGCCAAGGGCAGCCATGCCATTGCAGTCGGTCTGGACGCCCCTATCGAAGTGAACGTCAAAGGCTCTACCGGTTACTATTGCGCCGGTATGAACAAGCAGGCGACCGTGCATGTGCACGGCTCTGCCGGCCCCGGCGTGGCCGAAAACATGATGAGCGGTACGGTCATCATCGAAGGCGACGCCAGCCAGTACGCCGGCGCGACCGCCAATGGCGGCACGCTGATCATCAAGGGTAACGCCAGCTCGCGCTGCGGTATCTCGATGAAGGGCGTTGACATCATCGTTCACGGCAATGTCGGCCACATGAGCGCATTCATGGCACAGTCGGGCAACCTGGTTGTCTGCGGCGATGCCGGCGATGCGCTGGGCGACAGCATCTACGAGGCGCGCCTGTTCGTGCGCGGCTCGGTCAAGTCGCTGGGCGCGGACTGCATTGAAAAAGAAATGCGCCCCGAGCATCTGGAAATCCTCAAGGATCTGCTGGAGCGCGGCGAATGCGACGCAAAACCCGAAGAGTTCAAGCGCTACGGCTCGGCCCGTAAGCTGTATAACTTCGACATCGACAACGCATATTAAGGGGCTGACATGAAAGACGATAAACACGGCGTTCCGCACACGGTTCCGATTCAGTCGGCCACGTTCTCTAACCCGACAAACGCAGAAATCCGCCGCGCTGCGGCCACCGGCATCTACGACATCCGTGGTGGTGGCTCCAAGCGCAAGTTGCCGCATTTCGATGACCTGCTGTTCCTTGGCGCCTCCATTTCGCGCTACGCCCTCGAAGGCTACCGCGAGAAGTGCGACACCAAGGTTACGTTGGGCACCCGATTTGCCAAGAAGCCGATCGAGCTGGATATCCCGGTGACGATCGCGGGCATGTCCTTTGGCGCGCTTTCGGGCCCCGCCAAAGAGGCACTGGGCCGCGGCGCCTCCATGGCCGGCACGTCAACAACCACCGGCGACGGCGGCATGACAGAAGAAGAGCGCGGCCACTCCACCAAGCTGGTCTATCAGGTCCTGCCCTCGCGTTACGGCATGAACCCCGATGACCTGCGTCGCTGCGACGCCATCGAAGTCGTGGTTGGCCAGGGCGCCAAGCCCGGCGGCGGCGGCATGCTGCTGGGCCAGAAGATCAGCGACCGCGTTGCACAGATGCGGAACCTGCCCAAGGGCATCGACCAGCGCAGCGCCTGCCGTCACCCTGACTGGACCGGCCCCGATGATCTGGAAATCAAGATCATGGAACTGCGCGAAATCACCGCGTGGGAAAAGCCGATCTACGTCAAGATCGGTGGCACACGCCCCTATTTCGACACCATGCTGGCGATCAAGGCCGGTGCGGACGTGGTCGTTCTGGACGGCATGCAGGGCGGCACCGCCGCAACGCAGGACGTGTTCATCGAACATGTCGGTCTGCCGATCATCGCCTGCATCCCCGAAGCGGTTCGCGCCCTTCAGGACATGGACCTGCACCGCGAAGTGCAACTGGTCGTCTCGGGCGGTATCCGCGGCGGCGCGGATGTGGCCAAGGCACTTGCCCTGGGCGCGGACGCGGTTGCCATCGGTACGGCTGCCATGATCGCACTGGGCGACAATGACCCCCAGTGGGAGGCCGAGTACAACGCGCTTGGCACCACGGCGGGCGCCTATGACGACTGGCATGAGGGCAAGGACCCGGCGGGTATCACCACGCAGGACCCCGAGCTGATGAAGCGCTTTGATCCCATCGCGGGCGGCCGTCACCTGAACAACTTCCTCAAGGTGATGACGCTGGAGGCGCAGACAATCGCGCGTGCGTGTGGCCACAACCACCTGCACAACCTCGAGCCCGAGGATCTGGTGTCGCTGACCATGGAAGCTGCTGCAATGACCAAGATTCCATTGGCAGGAACGCAGTGGTATCCCGGCAAGCCCGGCACCAGCTATTAAACGAAATCCGGCCTTGGGGGCGCGCACTTTGTGTCGCGCCCCTTTTGCCATGATCACATCAAGAAACGAACCACAGGGACACACGAACATGACAACAGATCAACTTGTTCAAGACTCCAAAATCAATCTTGAAAGCTGGGGCAAAGAACGCGGCATCAAGCAATTCATGGTGAATTTCACCGACATTCTGGGCATGCAGCGGACCAAGCTGGTGCCCATTCGCGCGATTGGCCGCATGCAAAAGGGCGGTGCCGGTTTCGCCGGTTTCGCGGGCGGAATGGACTACACGCCGGCCCATCCCGACATGCTGGTGATGCCCGATGCAGATGCCGTGGTTCAGGTGCCGTGGCAAAAGGATCTGGCATGGGTTCCCGGTAACCCCGTCATGCAGAATGAATACTCCGCGCAGGCGCCGCGCAACGTTCTGCGCAAGCAGATCGCTGACGCCGCCGAGCTGGGTCTGCACTTCAAAATCGGCGTCGAGCCCGAGTTTTCGCTGCTCAATCCCGATGGCACCGCCGTGGCCGATCAGCTGGATTGCCGCACAAAGCCTTGCTACGACCAGCAGTCGATGATGCGGAACTATCACATCATCAACGAAGTCAGCGAATACATGCTGGAAATGGGCTGGGGTTGCTACCAGGCCGACCACGAGGACGCAAACGGCCAGTGGGAAATGAACTGGGATTTCGACGATGTCCTGCGCATGGCCGACCAGCTGAGCTTCTTCAAGTTCATGGTCAAATATGTCGCCGAAAAGCACGGCATGCGCGCCAGCTTCATGCCCAAGCCGCTGCCGACGCTGACAGGCAACGGCCTGCACGCACATATCTCCGCATGGGACGGCACCGGCAAGGACGCCAAGACAAACCTGTTTGCCGGATCGGGCGACACGCCTGCCGGCCGTCATGGCCTGTCTGAAACGGCTGCGCATTTCCTTGGCGGTATCCTGAAGCACGGCACCGGCATGACCATCATCTGCTGCCCAACCGTCAACAGCTACAAGCGCATCGGCGCCCCCAGCACCGCATCCGGCGCAACCTGGGCGCCCAAGGACATCACATGGGCGGGCGACAACCGCGTCCATCTGGTGCGCGTCCCCGGCGGCGGCCGCATGGAACTGCGCCTGCCCGATGGCGCGACAAACCCCTATCTGATGCCGGCCGTGATCATGGCGGCGGGCCTTGATGGTGTCCGCAACAAGATTGATCCCGGCGACACCCATGACATGGACCGCGTGGTCGATGCCGACAAGGTGGTCGAGCCTGCAAAACTGCCGCAGAACATGCTGGACGGATTGCGCAGCTTCGAGGCGGATACCCAGCTGACAGAAACCTTGGGCGACGAATTCTCGAAATCGTTCCTCAAGCTGAAGCATCGCGAGTGGGACAGCTACATGACCCACTTCACCCAGTGGGAGCGCGACAACACGCTGGACATCTGACCAGCAGCGCAGACCTTTACGCAAGAGCGGGCCAATCGGCCCGCTCTTTTGCGTTATGATGGTGGCATCACGTGGTCTGCGGGTAGCTGATGATCGACAGATAGCGGCAGGGCAGGGTCACCAGCCGTTCGGGCCCGTGCGGCGCGTCGGCGTCAAAAAACAGCGTGTCGCCCGGCTGTAGCAGAACGACCGAATCGCCGTGCCGATACTCGACGGCGCCCTCAAGCATATAGATCGTCTCGATTCCGCCGTGTTGAAAGGTCGGAAACATATCGGACATATGTGTAAGGGTGATCAGATACGGCTCGACGATCACGCCAGATCCGTTCGATCCAATGTGGCCCAGCAGATTATACTGATGCCCGGCACGCGTGCCGGCACGCTCCATCTCCACGCCTTCGCCGGATTTGGTGTGCATGAATTCGCGCGTTTCCTCGAAGCGGCGGAAAAACCCTGTGATCGGCACGCGTAGCGCATTGGCCAACGTTTGCAGGGTGGTCAGCGATGGCGACGTGTTGCCGTTCTCGATCTTGGACAGCATGCCGATGCTTAGCCCGGTCCGGTTCGAAAGCTCTGCAACGGTGATCTCCTGCTTGCGTCGGTGCGCCCGCAGTTCGCGTCCAATCGCGATTTCCAGAACGTTTTCGCGGTCCTCCTTGGGAGAGCGGTGAGGATCCTGGGTCAGTTTGGCTGCGCGGGCGGGCGTGATCTTTTCAATGTTCATTCATCTTTCCGATGTATCAAACGACAATATTCCGCGCGGTGCGGGCCGTCTCGCTGCCGCTGAGGATACAGTCAGATTAAAGGGATGTTTACTGACAGGGCAAGAACTTTGAAGCCCAGTAATAAAGCTAATTGGAGGATTCGGGTGATTCGGCGTCATTTCAGCCATGGAAAATTGATCTGACGCAAAGATATGCAGGTTTCCCAGAAAAAAACTTGACCCTGAGTGAAGACGTGCAACACTGGCCGTCCGGTCCGGGTTCAATGGGTAGGCGTGAAAACCGCCCCGCCGGGCGAAAGAAAATGAAACGGCGTCCAATCAATGGGGGCCACTGACGCCGCGGAAAAAAAAGCGGCGCCAATTGGGAGACTAGAATGAAATACACCACTACGGCCCTCGCGGCCGCCCTGATGACGTGCGCGCCTATCGCGGTCATGGCGGAAGACAGCCAGGATCCCATCGTAATTCCGATCCACAACTGGTCATCGCAAATTGTCATGTCCAACGTGGTCGGCCAGATCCTTCAGGAGCGTGGCAACTACGTCGAATACGTCACCACAGACAGCCAGGCCGTCTACGAGTCGATCCGATTGGGCGACGTCACGCTTGAAATGGAAGTATGGGAAGGCGCGTTTGGCGCGTCCTACCGTGCCGCGATGGAAAAGGGCGGTATCGTCGATGCGGGCGACCATGATGCGGTCACCCGCGAGGATTGGTGGTATCCGATGTGGACCAAAGAGGCATGCCCCGGCCTGCCCAGCTGGGAAGCGTTGAACGACTGCGCCGAGGTTTTCGCCACGGTCGAGACGGGCGACAAGGGCCGCTATCTGGACGGACCGGTGGACTGGCTCAAGCACGGCAAGGAGCGGGTCGAGGCGCTGGACATGAACTTTACCGTGATCAACGCGGGAAGCGCCGCGGCCCTTTGGGCCACAATCGGCGCCGCCGAGGCGGAAAAGAAACCGATCGTGGTGTTCAACTGGACGCCAAACTTTGCCGAGGCCGTGTGGCCGGGTGAATTTGTCGAATTCCCTGAATGGGAAGAGGGCTGCGATACGGACCCGGCCGTGGGGCCGAACCCCGATGCGCTGTATGATTGCGGCAACCCGGCAGACGGCTACCTGAAGAAGGCCGCTTGGGAAGGCATGGAAGAAAAATGGCCTGGCGCGTTTGAAACGTTGACCAAAATCTCCTTTACCAACCCGCAGATCGCGGAAATGGCCAAACTGGTCGACGTCGAGGATATGGAACCCGAGGAGGCCGCCGCCGAGTGGCTGGAAGCGAACGCAGACGTGTGGCAGCCTTGGATCAACTGATCTGGCTGACTGACATCTGAAACCTTCTCTGGCCCCGCCCGAATTCCTCGGACGGGGCCAATTTGCCCCAGGAGCCTCCATGACCCAAGATACGCCCGTCATCTCTTGCCAGAATGTCTGGAAACTGTTCGGCCGCGACCCCAAGACATACCTTGCCACCTTGCCCATCGGGCGCGGCTATGAGGAAATTCGCGCGGACGGGTACATCGCCGGCGTCAAGGATGTCAGCATCGATGTTCACCGCGGCGAGATGTTGGTGATCATGGGCCTGTCAGGGTCGGGCAAATCAACGCTGGTGCGGTGTTTCAGCCGCCTGCATGACATCACCGGCGGCACCATCACCGTCGAAGGGCAGGACATCATGTCGCTGTCGGAGCGTGAGCTGATCGAACTGCGCCGCTCGAAAATGGGCATGGTGTTTCAATCCTTTGGCCTGCTGCCGCACCGCACCGTTCTGGACAATGTCGCCTTTCCGCTGGAAATGCGGGGCCAGGACCGCCACAAACGCCGCGAGCGCGCGTTGGAGGTGATCAAGCTGGTCGGCCTGGAGGGCCGCGAGGATTATTTCCCGCGCGAGCTGTCGGGCGGCCAGCAGCAGCGCGTCGGCATCGCCCGCAGCCTCGCCATCGAGCCTGATATCTGGTTTCTGGACGAACCGTTTGGCGCGCTTGATCCGCTGATCCGGCGCGAAATGCAGGATGAATTCCTGCGGCTTCAGGCGATGCTGGCAAAGACCATCGTTTTCATCACCCACGATTTCGACGAGGCGCTGCGCCTTGCAGACCGCATCGCCATTATGAAAAACGGCGCGGTGGAACAATGCGATACGCCCGATCAGATCGTTCTGCATCCTGCCACCGAATATGTCCGCAAGTTTACCGAGGATATCGACAAGGCCCGCGTCGTTCATGCCAGTGTGCTGGCCAAGCCGGATCTGGCAGGCACGGGCCAGCCGGTCGATGCCGGCGCTACGGTTCACGATCTGGCGCAGCTCTTGGTGCAGGATACGCGCGATGCGATCCCGGTGGTGCGCGACGGCCTAAGCCTTGGCGCGTTCCGGCGCAGTGACGCGCTCGACATCCTTGTGGGAGCCACCTGATGGCGGTCCTGACCACTGACACCGCCGCACCCGGCCCGGCATTGACCCGCCCGCGCATTGCGCTGATCATGGTCCTCGTCGCTGTGGTGCTGACAATCATGCACTATGTCGGCGCCCTGCCGGCCGCGCTGCACCGCCTTCCGGAGGCGATGATTCCGCCCTTTGCGCATTGGCTGGATATCGGGTTCAATTTCATCAAGGATGATCTGGGCCTTCTGGCCCTGACGCGGTTCCTGACCGATGGGTTGGAGCTGATTCTGGACGCGACCGCGAACCTGCTTTTCGGGCAGCGCCGCTGGCCGTTCCTGGGGCCGATCCCGTGGACAGCCATTGCCGCGGTCGCCGCCGTGGTGGGCTACTACCTTGGCGGGTGGCGCATGGCGCTTTTGGGCGGGGGGGTGTTTGTCTGGACCGCGCTGATCGGCCAGTGGAAAATCGCGATGCAGACCGCGTCGGTTCTGGTCGTGGCGGCGCCGCTGGCATTTGTCATCGGCCTCACCGTCGGGATAGCCGCATGGCGATACGCGTGGGTCAGCCGGGCGATCAAGCCGGTGCTGTCCGTTCTCCAGACGCTGCCGTTTTTCACATACCTTCTGCCGGCCGTCATCTTTTTCAAGGTCGGGCCAACGGCGGGCGCGGTGGCCACCACGATTTACGCGATCCCGCCGATGATCCTGATGACCACACTCGGCCTACAAAAAGTGCCGCATGAGGTGGTCGAGGCCGGCCACATGAGCGGATGCACACGTTGGCAGTTACTGCGGCGCGTTTATCTGCCCTCGGCCCGGCGCGAGATTTTGGTTGGCGTCAATCAGGTCATCATGCTGAGCCTTGCAATGGTGGTTCTGACCGCATTCATCGGCATGCCGGGTCTGGGGGCAAAGCTGCTGGCGATGATGGGCAGTTTCAAGCTGGGCCGCTCGTTCGAGATTGGCGTTACAATCGTTCTGATCGCCATCATGCTGGACCGCATGTCCAAGGCGTGGGTGATCAAACAGCCCGAACATTTCAAACGCGGAACGCCATGGTGGAAGCGGCACATCCTGCTTTTGACGGGTATCGGCGCGTTTGCCTTCTTTTGCATTGTCGGCCAGTTTGTCGAAATTGCGACCGATATCGGACGCAAGCAGAATTTCAGCATGGGCAGCGAAATCGACGACCTGATGAAGGGGTTTCTGGCGCTGAGCTGGGTCAATGCGATAACGGATTCGATCCGCTATGTGCTGAACGTCAAGGTGCTGATCCCTTTCCGTAACTTCATGCTCAGCATTCCGACACCTGCCTTTATCCTGATCGTCACGGCCTTTGCGATGTGGCTGGGCGGGCGCAAGCAGGCGTTCCTGGCGGCATTGTTTTTCAGCCTTGTGGCGCTGTCGGGCTGGTGGGACCGGTCCGTTATCACGCTTTACTCGGTGATTTCGGCGGTGACGTTGGCGCTGATTTTTGGCCTGCCTTTGGGTATCATGGCGTCGCGCAGCGAAAAGTGGTCGCGCCGGGTGCTGCTGGCCTGTGATACCGCGCAGACCTTTCCCAGCTTTATTTATCTGATACCCGCGATCATGCTGTTCGGCATCACCGACGTCGCTGTGATCTTTTCGATCCTGATCTTCGCAATGGTGCCGCTGACGCGATACACCATCGAGGGGCTGCGCACGGTGCCGGAGGAAATGACCGAAGCGGCTGATATGTCTGGCGCCACCAAGATGCAAAAGCTGTGGAAGGTTCAGCTGCCGCTGGCCCTTCCGACCATGGCGGTAGGGTTCAACCAGGCGATCATGTTCGCGTTCTTCATGGTCATCATCGCGGCGTTCATCGGCACGCAGGATTTGGGGCAGGAATTGCAGCGCACCCTTGCGGGGACGGACATGGGCAAGAACTTTGTCCTTGGCATCTGTGTGTCACTCATGGCGCTGACCTTTGATCTGACGATCCTGAAATGGGCCAACGATCAAAAGAAGATGCTGGGGCTGGCCGAGTAGGCCACCCGCGACCTGAGGCAGAAGCGCCGCATCGTGTGCTTCTGCCCCGATCAGCCGCGCCTTAACTGCGCGGCTGGCGTTTCAGTGCCTCGGCGAGGGCGGAACCCAGCGCGCCCTCGCTGGTCGCCGCACCCTTGGGGGCGGCAGAGGATGCAGATTTGCCGCCGCGCGCAGGCTTGGCCGTGCGGCCGGCGCCGTCTGTATTCTGCCCGCTGTTATCCTTGCGCATGGTCAGGCCGATCCGCTTGCGGGCGACGTCGACTTCGGTCACGCGGACGCGCACCACATCGCCGGCCTTGACCACCTCGTGAGGGTCCTTGACGAACCGGTCGGCCAGCTGGCTGACATGCACCAGCCCGTCCTGATGCACGCCAATATCGACAAACGCGCCGAACGCCGCGACATTGGTTACCGTCCCCTCCAGCGACATGCCGGGTTTCAGATCGGTGATACTGTCGATGCCATCGGCAAATGTTGCCGTCTTGAACGCCGGGCGCGGATCGCGGCCGGGCTTTTCCAGCTCGGCCAGAATATCGCGCACTGTGGGCAAGCCGAAATCACCCGTGACGAATTGCTCGGGCTTCAGGCCAGACAGGGCGCCGCTACCCTCCATGATCGCGCGCACGTCACGCCCGCAAGCCTGCACGATCCGGCGCGCCACGCCATAGGCTTCGGGATGGACCGACGAGGCATCCAGCGGCTCGGCGCCGCCGGTGATTCGCAAAAAGCCCGCGCATTGCTGGAACGCCTTGGGGCCAAGCCCCGCAACCTTGAGCAGCGCCTTGCGGGTGGCAAAGGCACCGTTTTCATCGCGATGCGCCACGATATTCTGCGCCAGCGACGGCCCCAGCCCCGCGATATGCGCCAGAAGCGGCGCAGAGGCCATGTTCAGATCGACGCCAACTGCGTTCACCGCATCCTCGACGACAGCGGCCAGCGATTGCGCCAACTGGCGCTGGTCCACGTCATGCTGGTACTGGCCGACGCCAATCGCCTGCGGCTCGATCTTGACCAGCTCGGCCAGCGGGTCCTGCAAGCGCCGCGCGATGGACACCGCGCCGCGGATCGACACGTCGATATCGGGAAATTCCTTCGACGCCAGCTCGGACGCGGAATAGACCGAGGCGCCGGCCTCGGACACGATCACCGGGGTCGGGCGCGGGGCGCCTGCGGGCAGACGTTTCAGCACGTCCGCAACCAGCCTGTCCGTCTCGCGGCTGGCGGTGCCGTTGCCGATGGCGATCAGCGCGACGTCATGCTTGCGGATCAGATGCAGCAGCGTTTCCTCGGCGCCGCGCAGATCGTTGCGCGGTTGAAACGGATGGATCGTCGCGGTGTCGATCAGCTTGCCGGTCTGGTCGACCACGGCAATCTTGCAGCCCGTCCGTATGCCCGGATCAAGCCCCAGCGTGGCGCGCGCGCCCGCAGGCGCGGCCAGCAGCAGATCCTTGAGGTTGCGCGCGAACACCTCGATCGCGGTGGCATGGGCGCGCCGGCGCAGATCGGTCAGCAGGTCCATGAACATGGTGCCGCTCAGCTTGATCTTCCACGTCCAGGCGGCGGCATCATGCAGCCATTTGTCGCCCGCAGCCTGCCCCGGAATGCCGATTTCGGCGGCGATCATCCCAATGACGCGGGGCAGACCTGCGTCAGGCTCGGGGACGATATCGACCGTAACGATATCCTCCTTGGCGGCGCGCAGGATGGCCAGCGCACGATGCGCGGGGATCGTCGCCCATTTTTCGCTGTGGTCGAAATAGTCGGAAAACTTCGCGCCGGCCTCTTCCTTGCCTTTGTTGACGCGCGCGGTGATCAGCGCGTCCTGCTGCATGAAGTGCCGCAGGCGCCCCAGAAGCGCGGCATTTTCACCCAGTTCCTCGGCCAGAATATCGCGCGCCCCGGTCAGGGCGTCCTTGGCAGTCGGCACCGTCTCGGACAGATAGTCGCCGACCAAGGTTGCCGGGTCGGTCGCGCGATCGGACAGGATCGCGCGCAGCAGCGGCTCCAACCCGTTTTCGCGCGCGATCATCGCTTTGGTCCGGCGCTTGGGTTTGAACGGCAGATACAGATCCTCAAGCGTCGATTTGGTATCCGCCGCGGCGATGGCGCGCGCCAGCGGATCGGTGATTTTGCCCTGCGCGGTGATTTCCGCCAGAATCGTGGCGCGGCGTTTTTCCAGATCGCGCAGATATGTCAGCCGCTCGGCCAGCAGGCGCAGCTGCGCGTCGTCCAGACCGCCCGTCGCCTCTTTGCGGTAGCGGGCGACAAATGGCACGGTATCGCCCCCGTCCAGCAACGCAATGGTGGCGGTGACCTGCTCGGCGCGCGCGCCAATGTCGGTTGCGAGTGTTTGGGCGATACGGTCGGCGGCTGCGGTCATGGCGTGGTTCCCTTTGCTGGACGAAGCCCGGTGATAGCGCCGCAGCCCACCCGCGCCAAGGCCCAGGTACGGCGCAAAGAGCGAGGTGGTGCCGCGGCTGAATTCAAACCGCAGCAGGCGGGGGCGCGACACAGGCGATCCCACACTGCGGACGGCAAGCGGCGCCCGCCGAGCGATGGAATTCGATACAAGCTTTCGGGGGAAATGGTGCTGTGAGAGAGAATTGAACTCTCGACCTCACCCTTACCAAGGGTGTGCTCTGCCACTGAGCTACCACAGCAATCGGGCGCTGATTAGACGCTTATTCAGCGACGTGCAAGCCTTATCTGGACCCGCCGCCATGCCTCATGTAGAGAAGCACCATGACAGATGGCGATACCCCCAAACAGCCCAAACCCAAGGGCAATCCGCGCGAGGACCGGCTGAAGCAGGCGCTGAAGGCCAATCTGGCCCGCCGCAAGGCGCAGGCGCGCGGCCGGGGCGAGGGTAAGGCGGCCGTGAAAAAAGGCGATGACGCGTGAAATATTTGACAGCTTTCGTGCTTGCGATTGTGGCAGGCGCGGCCAGCGCCCAGCAGGCCAGCCCCGCATTTTGCTACTTCGAGGCGGATGGGAACATCCTGATCCAAGGGCGATGCCATTTCGTCCCGCAAGGTGGCGGCAGCTTCAAGATTTTCGACGCCATGTCGAATTTCACCTATTTTGCCAATGTGCGGGTCGGCGCGCAGGCGCAGGCCGACGGGTACTGGAACGGCGAGCCGGGCGCAAATCATGCGCATAACCCGCTGGGCAAACTGATCCGCGTCGGCGGGTGCTGGGTGAATCAAAGCGCCCGTGTATGTGCCTGGAAATAACCTTTAGACTTCAAGAAAACGGAAAGACAGGCGCATATGGACAGCATTATCGTCACGGGGAACGGCCCGCTGAGCGGAACGATTCCCATCGCGGGGGCGAAGAACGCGTGTCTGACGCTGATGCCTGCCACGCTGCTGAGTGATGAGCCGCTGACGCTGACCAACGCGCCGCGGCTGAGCGATATCCGCACCATGTCGGCGCTGCTGGGATCGCTGGGTGCCGAGGTGTCGACGCTACAGGGCGGGCAGGTGATTGCCATGTCGTCCCATGCGCTGACCAGCCAGCGGGCCGATTACGACATCGTACGCAAGATGCGCGCATCCATTCTGGTGCTGGGTCCGCTTCTGGCGCGATTCGGTCATGCCGAGGTGTCGCTGCCCGGCGGCTGCGCCATTGGCGCGCGCCCGGTCGATCTGCATCTGAAAGCGCTGGAGGCGATGGGCGCCGAGCTGGAGCTGCGCGAGGGGTACGTGCATGCAAAGGCGCCGGGCGGGCTGAAGGGCGGCACGTTCGAATTTCCCATCGTGTCGGTCGGCGCCACCGAAAACGCATTGATGGCCGCCACGCTGGCCAAGGGCACCACCGTGCTGAAAGGGGCCGCGCGCGAGCCCGAGATCGTCGATCTGGCCACTTGCCTGCGCCGCATGGGCGCGCAGATCGAGGGTGACGGCACCGATACCATCACCATTCAGGGCGTCGACCGCTTGCACGGCGCCACCCACCCCGTGGTCACCGACCGGATTGAACTGGGCACCTATATGCTGGCCCCCGCGATCTGCGGCGGCGAGGTGACGTGCCTTGGCGGGCGGATCAATCTGCTGGAGGCGTTTTGCGAAAAGCTGGACGCGGCGGGCGTGTCCGTGACCGAAACGCCCGAAGGTCTGACCGTCGCGCGCAAGAACGGCGATATCCGCGCCGTGGATGTGGCAACGGCGCCGTTCCCCGGCTTCCCGACCGATTTGCAAGCGCAGTTCATGGCGCTGATGTGTACCGCAAACGGCACGTCGGTTCTGGAAGAAACGATTTTTGAAAACCGTTTCATGCACGCGCCCGAGCTGATCCGAATGGGCGCCGATATTGACGTGCATGGCGGCGTTGCCACGGTCAAGGGCGTTGCCCGGCTCAAGGGCGCGCCGGTCATGGCGACCGATCTGCGCGCCTCCGTATCGCTCATTCTGGCCGGGCTGGCCGCCGAGGGCGACACGATTGTAAACCGCGTCTACCATCTGGATCGCGGCTATGAGCATGTCGAGGAAAAGCTGCGCGCCGTGGGCGCCATTATCGAACGGGTGCCGGGCCAATGACCAACGATGCCAGATTTGAGGATGCACGCGAGGCGGCGCTGAACCTTGGGGCGCTGGATGTGGATGATTTGCAGATCATTTCCAGCCTTGCCCAGGATTCGGTGTTTCCGGCCACCGAAATGACCTGGCGGCCCGGCGCGCGGCGCTTTGCGCTGCTGCTGAACCGCTTCCGTTGGGAGGAGGGTGCAGCCAGCCACGCGCCCGAACGGGTTCAGGCGCTGCTGGTCATTGATTGCGTGCTGCGCGTTGCCACGCAGGGCATTGACCGCACCGACAAGGATCTGATCCTGTCACTGCTCAGCATCACGTTCGAACCGGGCGAGGATGGGTCCGGTCACCTCCTGCTGACGCTGGCGGGCGATGGCGCCATCCGGCTGGAAGTGGAGGCGCTGGAGGTCACGCTCAAGGATGTCACGCGCCCCTATATCGCCCCATCGGGCAAAACGCCGCGCCATCCCGATCAGACCTGACATTCCCGCAAGGAGCCTGCAATGCCCCGTTTCCTTGACCATGCCGCCCCTGATTTCGAGGCGGACTTTACCGCGCTGCTGACGGCCAAGCGCGAGGATAGCCCCGATGTGGATGACACCGTGGCTGCGATCATCGCCGACGTGCGCCAGCGCGGTGATGCGGCGGTGATCTACCTGACCCAGCAGTTTGACCGTATCACGCTGACGCCCGACACCATGCGCCTGACTGCCGCCGAGGTAGCCGTCGCCGCAGATCAGGTGGCGCCCGATGTGCGCGCCGCGCTGGAGCTGGCCGCCAGCCGCATCCGCGCCTATCACGCGCGCCAGATGCCCCATGATGACAGCTGGACGGACGAGGCGGGCGCGACGCTGGGCTGGCGCTGGACGCCGGTGGATGCCGCCGGGCTCTATGTGCCGGGCGGCACGGCGACCTATCCCTCGTCGGTGCTGATGAACGCGATCCCGGCCAAGGTGGCCGGGGTGGCGCGCCTTGCCATGGTGGTGCCCACACCGGACGGCGCGCTGAACCCTGCCGTGCTGGCCGCAGCGCAGATCGCGGGCGTCGATGAAATCTACCGCATCGGGGGCGCACAGGCGGTAGCCGCGCTGGCCTACGGCACCGAAACCATCTCCCCGGTGGACAAGATTACCGGCCCCGGCAACGCCTATGTCGCCGCCGCCAAACGGCGCGTTTTCGGCAAGGTCGGCATCGACATGATCGCCGGACCGTCCGAGATTCTGGTGATTGCGGACGCGGATAACGACCCGGACTGGATCGCGCTGGACATGCTCAGCCAGGCCGAACATGACGCCAGCGCGCAGTCGATCCTGATCACTACCGATGCGGCATTTGGCCAGAAGGTGGCCGATGCGATCAACGCCCGCCTGCAAACGCTGGAGCGGCGCGCCATCGCTGGCGCCAGCTGGCGCGACTTTGGCGCGATCATCACGGTGCCGGATCTGGCCATCGCGGCGCAGCTGTCAAACCGTATCGCGCCCGAACATCTGGAACTATGCGTTGCGGATGTCGACGCCCTCAGCGCAGAAATCACCCATGCCGGCGCTATTTTCCTGGGCCAATGGACGCCCGAGGCGATCGGCGATTATGTCGGCGGGCCAAACCACGTGTTGCCCACCGCGCGCTCGGCCCGGTTCTCATCGGGGCTGGGCGTACTGGATTTTCTGAAACGCACGACGCTGGCGCGCATGACACCCGACGCCCTGCGCGCGACCGGCCCCGCCGCCGAAACGCTGGCAAAATCCGAAAGCCTTGAGGCGCATGGCCTGTCGGTGCGCGCGCGGCTTGACCGGCTGAACGGGTAGGGGCATTGCGGCGCGGCGCCCGCCGCGCTACTGCTAATGCAATACGACCTGCGAAAGACGCCCCCATGAGCCATATCAGCCATATCGAACTGGACGACGCAAACCTGCCCGCGCCCACCCCCGAGATCGAGCAGGAGCGCAAAGTCGCCATGTTCGACCTGATGGAGCAAAACACCTTCACCCTGCCGCCCCGCGAGGGGCGCGCGGTGCCGGGCGGCCCCTATCGCGTGGGCCTGTCGATCCGCGACAAACGGCTGGTCTTCACCGTCACCACCGAAGCAGCAGACCCGGCGGCCGAATTCCACCTATCGCTCAGCCCGTTCCGGCAGGTAGTCAAGGATTACTGGGCCATCTGCGAAAGCTATTTCGACGCGGTCAAAAACATGTCGCCCAGCCAGATCGAGACGATCGACATGGCCCGCCGCGGCATTCACAACGAGGGTGCGCGCATCCTTGAGGAGCGGCTGGAAGGCAAGGCCGGCATCGACAACGACACCGCGCGCCGTCTGTTCACGCTGATCTGCGTGCTGCATTTTGGCAGCTAGGGCTATGGCGGCCCCGCTTCCTCAGTCGGTGCTGTTTTGTTGCGATTACAACGCAGTACGGTCCCCCATGGCCGAAGGGATCATGAAAAAACTCTACGGCACCGGCACTTATGTGCAGTCGGCGGGGGTGAAATCCGATCAGGACATTGACGGGTTCTCCATCGCCGTCTGCAAGGAAATCGGGGTCGAATTGTCGCGCCACCGCGTGCGCAGCTTTGACGAGATGGAACAGTGGGGCGACGATCTGGGGTCGTTCGACATGGTCGTGGCGCTCAGCCCCGCCAGCCAGCGCCGCGCGCTGGAGTTGACGCGGATCTATCATCTTGACGTGCTGTACTGGCCGATTATGGATCCTACCGGCCTGGGTGAAACCCGCGCCGCCAAAATGACCGCTTACCGCCAATCCCGCGACCAGATTCTGGCGCATATGACCGAACGCTGGGGCGACCCCCGAGGAGAGAACACATGAGCGAGACCATCAAGCATTATTTCGACGCCTTCAACATCGGCGACACCGAGGGCATGCTTGCCTGCCTGTCCGACGATATCGTCCACCACGTCAACGAGGGCGGCACACGCCGGGGCAAGGACATGTTTCGCGATTTTTGTGCCCACATGGAAGAAAGCTATCGCGAGGAACTGTCGGACATGGTGCTGTTCACGTCCGAGGACGGAACCCGCGCGGCCGCCGAATTCGTGGTCAGCGGAACGTATTTGAAGACGGATGAGGGCCTGCCCGAAGCGGACGGCCAGACCTACAAACTGCCCGCCGGTACGTTTTTCACGCTCAAGGATGGGCTGATCACCCGCATCACCACCTATTACAACCTGTCCGACTGGATCAATCAGGTGTCCTGATGACAACTGCCAAGCCCGAGCTTCGCATCCTGTCCGGCGCCGCGCTTGATGCGGCGCTGGATGACGTGGCGCAGTTGCGGATGACGGTTTTTCGCGGCTACCCATATCTATATGACGGCGATCTGGACTACGAGCGCCGCTATCTGCAAACCTACCGTGATAGCCCCGATGCGATCCTTGTCGGTGCATTTGACGGCGCACGCCTGGTCGGTGCCTCCACCGGTGCGCCGCTTGAGGATCACGCGGATGATTTTGCCGCCGCATTCGCCGATCAGAACATGGCGCTGACGGATATCTTCTACTGCGCCGAATCGGTTCTGCTGCCTGAATATCGCGGGCGCGGCGTCGGCCACGCCTTCTTTGATCAGCGGGAGGCGCACGCACGCGCTCTGGGGCGCTCAATCTCTGTGTTTTGCAGCGTTCAGCGGCCTGCGGATCATCCGATGAAACCGCCAGCCTACGCCCCACTTGATGCCTTCTGGCGCGCGCGCGGATATGCGCCACTACCCGGCGCCGTCGCCAGTTTTCGCTGGAAAGATATTGATTCGGACTGCGAGTCAGACCACCCACTTCAATTCTGGATGCGCAAGCTGACTGCTGACGGACAAAACGCAGAAACGCCCAGCCTGCGGCGATAACCGGCGCCAGCAGCAGCGCATTCCTGCCGACGCGGAATAGCGCCCGGCGAAAGACGCGCAGGATCGGAAACGCGTCTGCTAACGCCTCAAACCGCATCCACCCTCTTTCTTTAGTCATAATCCGACGCCGCAAAACGCTGCTTCACATCCTTTCCTCAGATCAAACTGTGGGATCATTACGTCTCCTGATCAGATTTTCGTCAGACAGCCCGCCCGTACCTTCCAACTCTGCGCGTTTTTTGTTATCTTCCAGTTAATAAAAAAACGACTGAGGCAGGATAAACAGGCATGGCAACGGGCTTTCGTGGCACGTTCGTCATTTCATGGTCGCAGACCGAAGTGGACGGCATCGCGCCCGACAGGGTCGAGCAGATTGCCGTTGGCGCCACGTGGCGCTGGCAGGGCAGCCCGGTACGGGTCGACGGACCGTCCGAGCTTTTGCGGCTGGAAAATACGAACGGATATGGCATCGACCGCAAAAGCGCGGCCAGAATGGTGCGCCGTCTTGTCGGTGCGGCGATTGCGGGCACCCGCTACCTGCCCAGCGTCGACGGTGACGATCACATGCCGGACAGCAGCTTTGTCGTGACCAATGGCAGGGAAACCTACACTGTCACGGTTATCTTGGTGGGCTCAGGCGCGCCGCCCTTGCTGATGTTCGTCGGTGCAATCCCGCCGCGCGATACTGAAATGTGGGTCGTCCATCATACGCTGGAGGGTGCGCATGCTGCCGCGACCGGCCCCGCGTCGGGCGGTGTCATCTGCTTCACACCGGGCACGCGGATCAAAACGCCGGACGGCGCGCGTCTGGTCGAGGATCTGCGCGAGGGCGACCGCATCCAGACCAAGGATAACGGCGCTGAGGAGATTCAATGGATCGGCAGCCGTCACATGACCGGCGCACGTCTCTTTGCGATGCCAAAACTGCGCCCGGTTCGCATCCGCGCCGGTGCGCTGGGCAGCGATTGCCCCGATGCGCAGCTGCTGGTCTCGCCCGAGCATCGGATGCTGGTCAAGGGGGATGTGGCTCGCGCGCTGTTCAACACGCCCGAAGTGCTGGTGTCGGCCAAGGATCTGATCAACTCCGGCAGTATCAATGTCGATCTCACGCTGCGCGAAGTGACCTATATCCACCTGCTTTTGCCACGCCATCAGATTGTCTGGGCCAACGGCCTCGAAACAGAAAGCTTCCATCCAGCCAGCACCGCCCCCTCCACGCTGGCCGCATCGGACCGCCGGCGCCTTCTGGCCCGCTTCCCCGCGCTGGAGCATGAGCCGCACAGCTATGGCAGCTTCGCGCGGCGCGGCCTCAGCGCGCCAGAGGCCGCTATTCTGGCGCATCAGGCTGCATAACGCGGGAATCGCCCGGATGTCCTTGCGCGCCCGCATGTTTTTTCTTGGTAAAAATACCCAAATCCACCGCTTATCCAGACGCGGCGCAGATCGGTCAGCGCACCGGGTCCAGCCGCGCATCCTTAAGGCGGCAATCGCGCATCACGTCCTGCCCGCATGGCACCGGATCCAGGTCGCGTGACAGGCAAATCCGCACCTCCTGTATCCGTCCCTGCTGGCAAGTGATGGTCACCATATCCGGCTCCAGCGCCGGATTATCCCTTAAAAACGCGGCCTCAACGACGCGGGCGGGCAGGGTGACGGGCTGAGTCAGCTGTTCAAACACATCGGGACGCCGGACCGCATCATAGGCTTTGCGCGCCAGCGCGTAATAGTCCGCCCCGCTCAAGCCGGTGCAGCGGCCGTGTTTTTTCCATTGATACCATGCCAGCCCGGCACTGCCCATGATATCGGCCATGCCTGCTGACATCGCGCGCGATGGCGGGCGTCGGGCGCTGGTGCAACAGCTGGGCCAGCCGCGATGGTATTGCGGCCAAAGCCCATGCAGCGCCCAACCCCGGTTCGCTTGCGCGCTGCATTCGGGCGCCCGGCGCGCATCGCCCGCGGTCGCGCACCATGTCGGTGTCCAGCTGAGCGCCAGCACGTAATAGTCGAACGCCCCCGCTTTTTCGCCCTCAGCGCGGGCAATTGTGGCCGTCAGCAGCAGGATCAGCAGCGCGCGCATGATTTCCGTCTTTCCATTTCGCAATTCGCGCACTATACGAAACCCCAAGTTTCCCGACAATGGCGACCCGCCCCGGACCAGATCCGGGGCCTCCTGGAGACAGGAGACAGGGAAGGCTTGCCGGAATTCACAGCTGTAGGAGAGACACATGGCGAAACCACTGATGGCCAAGGCCACCGCCGTCTGGCTGGTGGACAACACCACGCTCAGCTTCAAGCAGATCGCGGATTTTACGGAAATGCACGAACTCGAAGTGCAGGGCATTGCCGATGGCGACGTTGCTGTCGGCGTCAAAGGGTTCGATCCGGTCAGCAACAATCAGCTGGACCAGTCCGAGATTGACGCCGCCGAAAAAGACCCGATGCGCAAGCTGAAACTGAAATACAACGCCTCCGCCGAGGGCGAGGAAAAGCGTCGCGGCCCGCGATATACGCCCCTGTCCAAGCGGCAGGACCGTCCAGCGTCGATCCTGTGGCTGGTCAAATTCCATCCCGAACTGGCCGATGCGCAGATCTCGAAACTGGTCGGCACGACCAAGCCGACCATTCAGGCGATCCGCGAGCGCACGCATTGGAACATCGCCAACATCCAGCCGATTGATCCGGTCGCGCTGGGCCTGTGCAAGCAGTCCGAACTGGACGCCGCCGTGCAAAAGGCCGCCGCCAAGAAGGCCCGCGAAGGCGAAGCGATGAGCGATGATGACCGCCGCAAGCTGCTCAGCACCGAACAAAGCCTGTCCAGCGACGACGAATACAAGATCCCCACCGCGATCGAGGGGCTGGAGACATTCACGCTGGGCAATGCCGAACCGGAAGTCACCGAGAAGCAATACGATGCCGACAGCCTGTTCAATCTGCCCGAAAGCGGCGCGGATGACGAGGACGACAGCGAAAGCTGATCTGGCGCCCGGACCCAAGTCCGCGCAAGGCAATGATCCCGGCCGCGAAACCGCGTGCCGGGATTTTTTATACGCAATGTGCAAATACCGCTTGCGTGAATCGCGAATGCGTATAAACGCAAATTCAAGACGCCAACGCACGCGCCTCTGGCCGGTCAGTCCTTTCTGACTGACCCCGCGTTTATGTAGCGACGGTAACGTCTCTGACTGCCGATCCCCCCGCATCGGGCGGGGCTATCCTTTTGGAGATGACCCATGACAGCCATGTTCCCCGGCGCCCTGCGCGCCGCTTCCGTTCCCGTATGCGCATCCGGCGCCATGTCAGATCCGGCCGCCGCGTTCATCGCGTCACGCCAGTTTGACCGCCCGACGCTGGTGGTCAGCCGCGCGCGCGTCGCTGCGCAATATGACGCGCTGGTCGCGGGTCTCGGCGCCGCGCGTATTCACTACGCCGTCAAGGCCAATCCTGCGCCCGAAATCATCCGCACGCTGGTGCAGCGCGGCGCGCGCTTTGACGCGGCCAGCCGGGGCGAGATCGAGCTGTGCCTTGCCCAAGGAGCATCCGGCGCTGATATCTCCTTTGGCAACACGATCAAGAAACCTGCCGATATCGCCTATGCCCACGCCCATGGCGTGACGCTGTTCGCCGCCGATAGCGAGGCCGAGATTGACAAGCTGGCCGCACATGCACCCGGCTGCGGCGTTTACCTGCGTGTGATTGTCGAGAATTCATCGGCCGACTGGCCGCTCAGCCGCAAATTCGGCTGTGCCCGCAGCGCGCTGCCCGGTCTGATGGATTACGCCCGCGAGCGCGGCGTCGATGTGGCCGGCCTGTCCTTCCACGTCGGCAGCCAGACCCGGCGCCCCGAATTCTGGAACCCGGTTCTGGACCAGATCGCCCAGCTGTGGCACGCTGGCCGCGCCGCCGGGCACGACCTGCGCGTGCTGAACCTTGGCGGCGGTTTTCCCGCCACCTACGAGGATGACGTGATGGGCGCGCAAAGCTATGCCGCCGCCGTCATGGACGCCGTGACCGAGCGGTTTGGCGATGTGCCTTATATCATGGCCGAGCCTGGCCGGGGCCTGGTGGCCGAAGCCGGGCATATCGTGGCCGAGGTGCTGCTGGTCTCGCGCAAATCGGCGGATGATCTGCACCGCTGGGTCTATCTTGATATCGGCATGTTCTCGGGGCTGGCCGAAACCATGGGTGAGGCGATCCGCTACCGGATCGAGACGCCGCATGATGGCGGTGAGCTGGGCGCCTGCATTCTGGCCGGGCCGTCCTGCGACAGTGCCGATATCCTGTATGAGCAGCGCCCCGTCATGCTGCCGCTGGCGCTGACCGGCGGTGACCGCGTGGTGATCCGCCATTGCGGCGCCTATACCAGCAGCTATTCGTCCGTCGGTTTCAACGGCTTTCCGCCGCTGGATGTTGTGGTGATCTGACAGTTTTCCGCGCCGCCGCCTTGCATCCGGCGGCGGCGCGGGACTAGGCTGCGGGTGTCGTGATCCCCATCCGGAGCCTTGCCCATGCCGCGCCCCTTAGACATCGCCTGCCTGCAACTGCGGCCCATGCCCGATATGGACGCCGCGCTGGCCGAAGCCTTGCCACTGGCCGAAAAGGCGGTGGCGGGCGGCGCGCAGATGCTGTTCCTGCCCGAATACTGCGGCGGGCTTAAGGCCGACGGCGCGGCGGTGGCGCCGCCATCGGCACCCGAGGGCGATCATCCGTTTTTGCAACAGATGCAAGCCTTTGCGGCGCAGCATCATGTCTGGACGCATCTGGGCTCCGTCGCGGTGGACGGGCCGGAGGGGCGCATCATCAACCGGGGTTTCATGTTGGCGCCGGACGGGGCCATAGCCGGGCGTTATGACAAAATTCACCTTTTCGACATTCAGCTATCGGATGACGAAGTGTACCGCGAAAGCGACCGCGTAGATCCCGGCAACTGCGCGGTGATCCATGACACAGCGCTCGCGCGGGTGGGGCATACGATTTGCTACGATCTGCGCTTTGCCCACCTTTTCCGCAGCTTGGCGCAGGGCGGGGCCGAGATACTGGCGTGCCCGGCCGCCTTTACCGCCAAGACCGGCGCGGCGCATTGGCATGTCCTGAACCGCGCGCGCGCGATCGAGACAACGCGATTCGCGGTGTCTGCCGCCATGACCGGACCGATCCCCGGCGGCGGCGAGACATACGGTCATTCACTGATCGTCGATCCATGGGGCGAAGTGTTGGCCGATGGGGGCGAGGGGCCGGGCGTGGTCGCCGCGCGGATTGATCTGGACCGGATCGCCGAAACGGAAGGGCGCATACCCAGTCTGATGAATGACGCTGATTTCGCGCGGGTCTAAGAAAATTCGGTGAATTTTCTTGTGCCTTCGGCGAGGATATTTTCAGCAAGAAGAAGGGAGGGCGCCGCGTCAAGCGGCGCCTGATGTGTTCATTTCGGGAAGCCGATGGTTTTCAGTGCGGCGGCGATTTCGTCCAGCACGGCGGGATCGTCGATTGTCGCGGGCATTTTGTAATCCTCGCCGTCGGCGATGCTGGCCATGGTGCGGCGCAGGATCTTGCCCGAGCGGGTTTTGGGCAGGCGGTCCACGACGACGGCCAGTTTGAAGGCGGCGACGGGCCCGATTCGTTCGCGTACGAGGGCGACGCATTCGCGGGTGATTTCCTTGGCTGGGCGGTCGACGCCTTTGGTCAAACAGACAAAGCCGACGGGCACCTGGCCTTTGAGGTCATCCTTGGCGCCCAGTACCGCACATTCGGCGACGTCGGGGTGGGAGGCCAGCACCTCCTCCATCAGGCCGGTGCTGAGGCGGTGGCCGGCGACGTTGATCACGTCATCGGTGCGGGCCATGATGTAGAGGTAGCCGTCTTCGTCGATCATGCCGGCATCGCCTGTCTCGTAATAGCCGGGGAAGGTTTCGAGGTAGGATTTGCGAAACCGCGCTTCGGCATTCCACAGGCTTGGCAGCGTGCCGGGGGGCAGGGGCAGTTTGATGGCGATGGCGCCGAGTTCGCCCGCAGGTTTTGGCGTGCCGTCCTCGGCGAGGATGTGGATGTCGTATCCGGGCATCGGCACGGTGGGCGAGCCAAGTTTGACCGGAAGCGCCTCAAGACCCGCGGGATTCGCGGCGATGGCAAAGCCGGTTTCGGTCTGCCACCAGTGGTCATAGACAGGTTTGTCCAGCATGGTCTGCGCCCAGTGGATCGTGTCGGGGTCGGCCCGTTCGCCCGCCAGATAGAGCGCCTGCAGGTTTGACAGATCGTATTTCTTCAGCAGCTCGCCCTCGGGATCCTCGCGTTTGACGGCGCGGATCGCTGTAGGGGCGGTGAAGAAGCTGCGCACGTTATGTTCGGCGATGACGCGCCAGAACGTGCCGGCGTCGGGGTTGCCGACCGGTTTGCCTTCGAACACGACGGTGGTGTTGCCGTGGATCAGCGGCGCGTAGCAGATATAGCTGTGACCGACGACCCAGCCGACGTCGGAGGCGGCCCAGAACACATCGCCCGGATCGACGTTGTAGATATTTTTCATCGTCCAGTTGAGCGACACGAGGTGTCCCGCGGTGGCGCGGATCACGCCCTTGGGCGCGCCTGTGGTGCCGGAGGTGTAAAGGATATAGGCCGGGTGATTGCCCTCGACGGGGACGCATTCGGCGGGGGTCACCCCGTATTGGAAGGCGTACCAGCTGACGTCGCGGCCGGGGGTCAGTTTGGCCACCTCTTGTTCGCGCTGGAAGATGACGCAGAAATCGGGCTTGTGGGTGGCTTGTTCGATGGCGCCGTCCAGCAGGGGTTTGTAATGGACGACGCGGCTGGGCTCGATCCCGCAGGAGGCGGCGATGATCGCCTTTGGCGTGCAGTCGTCGATGCGCACCGCCAGTTCGGACGCGGAAAACCCGCCGAAGACGACCGAGTGGATCGCGCCGATGCGTGCGCAGGCCAGCATCGCCTCCAGCGCCTCGGGGACCATGGGCATGTAGATGATGACGCGGTCGCCTTTTTCGATGCCCTTGGCGCGCAGGGCGCCGGCCAGGCTACTGACGCGCGCCTGAAGATCGGCATAGGTGATGCGCTGTTTGACGCCGGTGACGGGGCTGTCATGGATGATCGCCGCCTGTGCGCCGCGTCCGGCCTCCACATGGCGGTCGACGGCATTGTAGCAGGTGTTCACGCGGGCGTCGGCAAACCATTCATACATATCGTTGCCGCGATCAAACAGCGCCTTCTTGGGCGCTTCGACCCAATCGATCGCCTCGGCCTGTTTCAGCCAATAGGCTTCGGGGTCTGATTTCCAGCTTTGATAGATATCGGCATAGCCCATGGCGCTCTCCCTCGTTGGTGTGACCTTTGTAAAGCCTGATCGGGGGAAGCGGCAAGATCACTGCGTATGATTGATACAGCATGGGCCCAGAGCGGCGGTCTTTTTTTGCGCAAATGCAACCGTTCCTGCATCTTTTGACCGATTGCCGGCGTTACCTGACCGCAGGGGCGCGGACGGTGTCCCTGACGCGCAAAGAGATGACACAAGACCTGAAAGGAATTCGACAATGCCAGAACGCGAAGATCCCGGTGCAAAGCCCGGAATGAAACCCGGTCAGCAGCCCGGATTGAAGCCGGGAATGGAACCTGGACAGCAGCCGGGGATGAAGCCGGGGCTTGAGCCGGGCCAGCAGCCCGGTCAGAGGCCGGGACAAGAGGCCGACCGGCAGCCGCCGGGCGACGCCAAGGGCGAATGAGCGGTTCGGTCCGAAGATCGGCGCACTCATGCGGCGCCGGTTTTCAACCGTAATGCGCGACGGGGGTGCCTGCGATGGCGGCCATGTTCAGCAGGCCGCGCGGGGTGATGGCCGGCGACACGATGTGCGCGCGGTTGCCCATTCCCATCAGGATCGGGCCCACCTCCAGCCCGCCGCCCTTCATCTTGAGGATGTTGCGCACACCCGACGCGGCATCGACGTTGGAGAAGATCAGCACGTTTGCCGCGCCTTCCATGCGGTTGTCGGGCAGCAGGCGTGCGCGCAGGTCTTCGTCCAGTGCGGCGTCGATGTTCATCTCGCCCTCATAGGTGAAATCGCGCGGCTTGGCGTCAAGCAGTGCAATGGCGGCGCGCAGGCGCTTGCCTGAATCCTCGCCCTGATTGCCGAAGTTGGATTGCGAGCAGAAGGCGACCTTGGGCTCGATCCCGAAGCGGCGCACATGGCGCGCGGCGCCGATGGCCGTTTCGGCCAGGTCTTCGGGCGTGGGAAAGACGCGCACGTGGGTGTCGCCGATGAACAGCGGCCCGTCCTCGAGGATCATCATGGACACGGCACCGTGTGGATGATGATTGGCATCGCCCAGCACTTGCGTGATGTATTTCAGGTGCCAGCGATACTCCCCGAAGGTGCCGCAGATCATCGAATCCGCCTCGCCGCGATGCACCATGACGGCGCCGATGGCGGTGGTATTGGTACGCATCACCGCGCGGGCCAGATCGGGGGTCACGCCGCGCCGCTTCATGATTTCGTGGTAGCTGGTCCAGTAGTCGCGATAGCGCGGATCATCCTCGGGGTTGACCAGCTGGAAATCACGACCGGGACGGATGTTCAGGCCCAGTCGCTCGCAGCGTGTTTCGATCACCGACGGGCGGCCGATCAGGATGGGCTGCTCGCTGGTTTCCTCCAGCACCGCCTGCGCGGCGCGCAGCACCCGCTCGTCCTCGCCCTCGGCAAAGACGATGCGGCGCGCGTCCTTTTTCGAGGCTTCGAAAACCGGGCGCATCAGCAGCGCGGATTTGAACACCGACGCGTCCAGCTTGGCCTTGTAGATGTTCAGATCGTCCAGCGGCCGGGTGGCCACGCCCGATTCCATCGCCGCACGGGCAACGGCGGTGGAGACGATGCCGGACAGGCGCGGATCGAACGGCTTGGGGATCAGGTAATCGGCGCCGAATGTCATCGGCTCGCCCTGATAGGCGGCGGCCGCTTCGGCCGAGGTGGTGGCGCGCGCCAGTGCGGCGATGCCATCAACGCAGGCAATCTGCATGGCGTCGTTGATCTGCGTCGCGCCCACGTCCAGCGCGCCGCGGAAAATGAACGGAAAGCACAGCACGTTGTTGACCTGATTGGGAAAATCGCTGCGGCCCGTTGCGATGATCGCGTCCGGCACAGCCTCGCGCGCGAGGTCGGGCATGATCTCGGGTGTCGGATTTGCCAACGCAAAAACGATGGGCTGCGGCGCCATGCGGCGGACGTGATCGACTGTCAGTGCGCCGGGGCCGGACAGACCCAGAAACAGATCGGCGCCGTCTATCACATCATCCAGACCGCGCAGATCGGTCTTTTGCGCAAATTCGGCCTTTTGCGGGTTCATATCCTCGGCCCGGCCCTCATAGACCAGCCCGTGTATGTCGCAGAGCCAGATATTCTCGCGCCGTGCGCCCAGTTTGACCAGCATGTTCAGGCAGGCAATGCCGGCCGCGCCGCCCCCTGTCGAGACGATCTTGATATCCTCCCACCGCCGCCCGGTGACGTGCAGCGCATTCTTTGCCGCTGCGCCCACGACAATGGCGGTGCCGTGCTGGTCATCGTGAAAGACGGGTATGTTCATCCGCTCGCGGCAGATCCTTTCAACAATAAAGCAGTCGGGTGCCTTGATATCCTCAAGGTTGATCGCGCCGAATGTCGGCTCCATCGCGCAGACGATTTCGGCCAGTTTCACCGGGTCGGGTTCGTTCAGCTCCAGATCGAAGCAGTCAATATCGGCAAATTTCTTGAACAGGACCGCCTTGCCCTCCATCACCGGTTTGGAGGCGAGGGGGCCGATATTGCCCAGGCCCAGAACGGCGGTGCCGTTGGTGACGACCCCCACCAGATTGCCGCGGCTGGTGTATCGGCTGGCATTGGCCGGATCTGCCTTGATTTCCACACATGCCTCGGCAACGCCGGGCGAATAGGCGCGGGCCAGGTCGCGGCCATTGGCCAGCGGTTTTGTCGCGCGCACTTCCAGTTTTCCCGGCTTGGGAAATTCATGGTAGTTCAGTGCCGCTAGCCGCAGTGTATCGCCTGTGTCGCTCATCTGGCAGATCCTATTCCGGTTTGGTTTAACGATGAATTAACCGCCGCGTGGTCATGTGTCCGGGGAAAACAAACTGTGCAGCGTTGCGTCCCGGTTCGCAATCGGGAATTCTGTGGGTGCGCCATTGCCGCCGGGCGCAAAATCCGGGTAGAAGATGCACGATTATTTGCCGGAAGGGTAGGCCATGCAGCAGCATCTCACGATCGTCAAACATCCGCTGGTTCAGCACAAGCTGACACTGATGCGGGAAAAGGATGCCTCGACCGCCGTTTTCCGCCAGCTTCTGCGCGAGATTTCGCAACTGCTGGCCTATGAGGTCACGCATGAGCTGCCGATGACGACGCGCCAGATCGACACGCCGATGCAGAAGATGGATGCGCCGGTGCTGGCGGGGCGCAAACTGGCGCTGATTTCGATTTTGCGCGCCGGCAATGGCCTGCTGGACGGCATGTTGGAGCTGATCCCGTCCGCGCGGGTCGGCTTTGTCGGGCTTTACCGCGACGAGGTGACGCTCCAGCCGGTGCAGTATTATTTCAAGGTGCCCGACAATCTGGACAAGCGGATGGTGATCGTCGTCGATCCGATGCTGGCCACTGGCAATTCTTCGGCGGCGGCGGTCGATCTGCTCAAACAGGCCGGCGCGACGGATATCCGGTTCCTGTGTTTGCTGGCCACGCCCGAAGGTGTCGCGCGCATGAAAGAGTCGCACCCCGATGTGCCGATTGTGACCGCGTCACTGGATAAGGGGCTGGACGAGAAGGGGTATATCCTTCCGGGGCTTGGCGATGCGGGTGATCGCATGTTCGGCACGAAATAAGGTTCATTTGCGGCAGCTTGCCTGTTTACTCGTCTTTTGAATTGAGGCAGGATAATTCCCACATATTGTGGGGGCATTATGAAATTCACACGACTTATCGCGCTGGCGGTCATTGCCGCGACCTGTGGTTTGGGTGCCGCGCAGGCGAAAACGCTGCGCGATACCGGCCAACCGGCCGAATTTCCGCCCAGTTCCTACACCGGGCGCCAGTATGTTGACAGCAAGGGCTGCGTTTTTGTCCGGGCCGGTATCGACGGCGATGTGACATGGATTCCGCGTGTTTCACGCGCCCGCAAGACGCTGTGCGGACAGCAGCCGTCGCTCGCGACGGCCCGCGCGCCGGAACCTGCTGCGGCCTCCGCGCCGCAGCCGCGACAAAGCGCAGTGGCAGCCGCGCCCGCGCCACGCGCGGCCCCTGTCCAGACCGCACGCGCGCAACCGGTGCAGGCGCAGCCAGCCCGGATACAGCCAGCCCAGACCCGAAGGGTGCAGTCGCAGCCTGTTCGCACTCAGCCCGTGCGCGCGCCGCAGGGCGCGGCCATATCCGCGCGTCCGCAGCCCGCGGCGCCGATGCGGACCGTATCCGCTCCCCGTACCGCGCCGGTGCTGTCGGTGGGGCCTGCGCCGGTGCGCCGTGCGCCGGTTCAGCAGCCGCGCGTTGCCGCATCGTCCGGCTGCGTTGGCGGTAGCGCCGTGTCGTCGCAATATATGCAGTCGCGGTCTGGCTATCCTGTACGCTGCGGCCCGCAGGCGGGTGCCCATGTAACGCGCGTTCCGGGCACCAATGCCGCGCGGGTTGCGCCGCGCCCGGCTCAGGCGCCGGCTTATACGGCGCCCGCGTATACGGCGCCGCTATATGGTGGAACGGGCTACGCCGCCGAGGCGCGGTATGTGCCCCGCACAGTTGCCGCCGCCCCGCAGGCGCGCATTGTTGATCCCTACACCACCCGCGTTGCCCCGCGCCATGTGGTCCGGTCGCAGCAGCGCACGCAGGATGTCACCATTCCCGACGGGTATAAACGCGTGTGGATGGATGACCGGCTGAGCCAGCAGCGCGCGCATCAGACCTTTGCCGGCAAGGCCGCGATGGAGCGGATGTGGACCAAGACACTGCCGCGCCGCCTGATCCTGACCGGGTCGGGACGCGAGGTGACCGCGCTTTATCCCGGCTTGATCTACCCTTATGTCAGCTATGAGGAGCAGCGCGCGGCAATGTCCGGTCAGGCCTATCGCGCACAGTCCGGCGCGGCGGTGTCCGGGTCGAAAGTGACGGTGTCAACCAAATCACGACAGCCCGCTGCCGCACCGGCAGCGCGCGCGACCAGCCATCGCTATGTGCAGGCCGGCGTTTATGCCAACCGGGCGCAGGCGCAGCAGGCGGCGCAGCGTCTGGCCGGGGCCGGATTGCCTGCCCGGCTGGGGCAGATCACCAGCGGCGGGCGCCAGTATGATATGGTGCTGAGCGGCCCCTACAGCAATCAGGCGGCGCTGAACGGCGCGCTGGCCCAAGCGCGCCGCGCCGGGTTCGGGAACGCCAAGCTGCGCTGAGACGCGCGTGACGAAAATTGCAAACGCCGGGCCGTTATCAGCCCGGCGTTTCGCGTTTGAGGCATGTTTTGTGCCGCAGCACTACCCGCCGCAAATTCCCTGTAGGCGCAGCCAGTCCGCGTCGCTCAGCACCGGGGGCGGGGCGTTTGCGGCGAAGGGATCTGCCTCGATCAATGGCAGCACAGTCTCGCCGGTGACGTCGCGGGCATAGGCGTAGGGCGTGCTGCGGATCGACCACGCGGCGAACCCGTCCAGCAGGGCCGCGTCATCGACAGGTTTCAGGGGCGCATCGGTCAGAAGGTATTCGGCATAGCTGCGCAGTGTTTCCGTACCCGGATCGCCGGTCGTCAGCAGCCTGAACGAGGCGATCAGACCCGCATGATCCAGCAGCCGGCCCAGTGGGTCATAACCGCGCGCGCGGATCCGCTCGGCCACGATGTAGCCCGCGACAACATCGGGTTCCTCGAAATCCTCGACCAGCGAGCGGTTCAGCAAAATCGTGCCGCCCGGCAACGTGGCGGTTGTGCCGACGCCGTCGCGCACCACGCGCAACGCGCCGGTGCCGCGCCGTGCGGGCAAGCGCTCGGCCAGGCGCAGCAGGGCGGCGGCGCCGGCGGGCGCGCGGCAGGGCGGGCCGGTCACGGCCTGCATCTGCGCCTCCAGCGCGGCGCCGATCTGGGCGCGCTTGACCGGTGGCACCACGCGCAGTGCGTGATCGCGCACCGCGCCCGGCAGCCAGAAAACGGCCAGCGCGGCCACGGCGACCAGCGAGCCGATCACCATCCCCAGCCGCAGCCTGCCGGGCCGCGGCCGGAGCCGCGCCACCCCTGCGCGCAGCTTTTCTATGGCGTCGATCATCTGATATTCCGCCGCGTCCAGTTCCAGCGTTTCGCCGGTGTCGCCGTCGGGGTGGTAGATGGCGGGCATCTGTCCGGGGTTGGCGCGCACCACCGCCGGGATCGACCAATGGGTCAGCGCGCGGTCGCGCATATCCGTGATGATCAGGCTGGCATTGCCCATCGACACAACGACTTCGCGGCGCTGATCGCCGGGTTCGGCGCGCCACAGGCCCTGCGCTTCGAGCCGTTGATATTCGCTGAGTGCGGTCATGTGGTCGGATCTGCCCTGACTTTTTGCCGGACACTAGCATGGGTGCAATGGCAGCGGCAATCACCCGGCGCCCGCGCTGCGCAGGAGTATTTTCAGGAAGATGAAAGCCGTGCAAGGGGGGTGGCGGGCGCAGCGCGGGCGCGCTAACGATTGGGCGTTACTGCTTTTGGAGCCTGCGTGATGTCCCAGCCGCCTGTAAAGATTGCCATCAACGGATTTGGCCGGATCGGCCGCGCCATTTTGCGGATTGTTCTGCAAGGGCGCGATGACATTGATCTGGTCCTGATCAATGAAATCGAACCGCTGGAAACCTGCGCTTATCTGTTTGAATATGACAGTGTCTATGGCACCTGGCCGGAGAAGGTCGCAACCGCGCCCGAGACGCTGATCGTCGGCGGGCGCAAGATTGCGTTTCACGCGGCGCCGGATTTGCGACAGCTGGATCTGAGCGGTGTGGATCTGGTGCTGGAATGTACCGGCATGGCCGGAAAGCGGGCCATGGCCGCCCGCGGGATCGAGGCGGGGGCGGGCGCCGTTCTGGTATCCGGGCCGGCGGCGGAGGCGGATGTGACACTTGTTCTGGGCGCGAACGAGGCGGCGCTAGCCGGGCAGGACATCATTTCTAACGCGTCCTGCACGACCAACGCGCTGGCCCCGCTGGCGCGGCTTCTGGACGAGGCGTTTGGCATTGTGTCGGGCCAGATGACGACGGTGCATTGCTACACCGGCAGCCAGCCCACGGTGGACAAGCCGCGCGGCAATCTGGAGCGCAGCCGCGCCGCCGCCCTGTCGATGGTGCCGACCACCACCAGCGCGCGCGGCCAGATGGAGCTTGTCCTGCCCGATCTGGCCGGGCGGATCGAGGCGCGCGCGATCCGTGTTCCGACGGCCAGCGTGTCCTGCATTGATCTGACGGTGCAGACAGTGCAGCCGGTCACCGCGGCATTGGTGAATGATGTGTTGCGCGAGGCGGCAGAAAGCGGCCCTTATGCGGGGGTCTTTGGCTGGACCGAGCGGCCGCTGGTGTCATCCGATCTGCGGGCGCGCCCGGAATCCATCATCATGTGCGGGCGCGAGACGTCCGTGTCAGACGGCGGTCTGTGCCGCGTCTTTGGCTGGTATGATAACGAGTGGGGATTTTCCTGCCGGATGCTGGACATGGCCGCGCGTATCGGGGCAGGGCTTAGAACCAGGGTTTGAACTTGGCCTCGAATTCGGCCTGCACGGCGAAGTTGTCATATTCGGTCTGCACCCAGTCCTCAAAGCCGATGCCGGTTTCGCGCTGGCGCGCCTCGTACAGGTCCAGGATATAATCCAGCACGCCCGTGCGCGAGCGGCGCACGTGCAGGAACCGCAGGCCCAGCATCGGGCGCGCCTCGGCCACGCTGCGCCCTTCCATCACCATCAGATAGATGGCAGAGGCAAAGCCGGCCCGGTCCGCGCCCGATTTGCAATGCATCACGAACGGTTTTTCGATGCTGCGGAAGGCGTCGATCAGCGCCTGAATATCGGAGGGCGGCGCGGCATAGCGGGCGTGCAAGGTCACATCCACCAGCGTCAGGCCCAGCTCGGCGCAGCTTTCCTTTTCGGTCAGGTAATGCGCCGCGCCGGCCGATCCGCGCAGGTTCAGAATGGATTTGATGCCCATCTGTTTGAGCTGCGCGAACCGTTTATGCGTGGGGTGGTTCGAGCGCCAGACGCCCGGCGCCACCTCGAACTGGTTGGTCCAGATGCCGCGCAGGATGGCATGGTCAAACCACAGGTTGTAGATATGCGCGCGGCGCCGGTTTTCGGGCGTGCTGAGGTCGGTGTTGTAGGACTGGCGCAGATCACGCTCCCACGCGGCGAGCTTTTTGAATGGGGACATGCGGGCCTCGGCGCTGGGGTGGGCTATGGGGCTGGAGCGTCTCACTTAGTCGCCCGCGCCGCGCATGGCAAGGCGCGGGGGTGGATTGACGCGGCCCCGCCGGGCGGTAAGGGTGCAGATGCAGGGCGGGAAAGGGACCATGATGCGCAAGGCGACATATAACGGCAGTCTGGCAGGGGGCCGCAGCTATCTGGCCATACCCGGCCCTTCGGTGGTGCCGGACCGGGTGCTGAACGCGATGCACGCCGCATCCCCGAACATCTACGCGGGTGCGCTGGTGGAGATGAGTGAGACGCTGCTGCCCGATCTGAAAAGGATCGCGCGCACGCGCCACAATGCCGCGATTTATATCGCCAACGGCCATGGCGCGTGGGAGGCGGCATTTGCCAATATCCTGGCGCCGGGGGATGGCGTTTTGGCGCTGATTACCGGGCGGTTCGGGCATGGCTGGGCCGATATGGCGGCCCAGCTGGGCGCGGATGTCACGCGGATGGATTTTGGCCGCGCGTCGCCCATCGACCCCGCCCGCGTGGAGCAGGCGCTGCGCGCGGACACCGAGCGCCGGATCAAGGTGGTGGTGGCCACGCATGTCGATACATCCACCTCCGCGCTGAGCGATCTGCCCGCCATTCGCGCGGCGATGGATGCCGCCGGGCATCCGGCGCTGCTGGTGGCCGATTGCATCGCCTCGTTCGGCTGCGACCGGTTCGAGATGGACGCCTGGGGCGTCGATATCGCCGTGACGGCCAGCCAAAAGGGGCTGATGATGCCGCCGGGTCTGGCGTTCGTGTTCTTCAGCGACAAGGCGGCAGAGGCGCGGCGCGGGCTGGCGCGCGTCAGCCCCTATTGGGACTGGACGCTGCGCGCCGCGCCGGATCAGTTTTATCAGTATTTCTTTGGCACCGCGCCGACGCAGCATCTATATGGCCTGCGCGCCGCGCTGGACATGATCCTTGATGAGGGGACCGAGGCCGTCTGGGCGCGCCATGACAGGCTGGCGCGTGCGATCTGGGCGGCGGGCGAGGTCTGGGCGGATGGCGGCGCGCTGCGCCTGAACATCGCCGATCCGGCGCATCGCAGCCGCGCCGTCACGGCGCTGTCGCTGCCCACGCCCAAGGCCAGCGATCTGCGCGCATGGCTGGAGGCCGAGGCCGGCGTGACGCTGGGCATCGGTCTGGGCATGGCGGAGTCGGATGATCCGGCGTGGCACGGGTATTTTCGCATCGGCCACATGGGCCATGTCAACGCGCATATGGTGCTGGGCGCGCTGGGCAGTATCGAGGCCGGGATGATCGCGCTGGACATCCCGCACGGGCCCGGCGGCCTGAGCGCGGCGGCCAGGGTGATCGCAGGCTAGGCGCGCGCGTCTGCCAGCCCCTCAGCCTCTGCGTCGGCCAGCGCGCCGGGCAGGGCGGCGGCAAACAGCGCCAGATCATCGGGCGTGCCGCAGCTGACACGAATGCAGCGATTTTGCGGCGCGGCAAACGGCATCCGCACAAAGATATCGCGCCGCGCCAGCCCCTCCAGCACGGTGCGGGCGAAATCACCGTCCCCGCCGCAATCAATGCTGACGAAATTGGTGGCCGACGGGACAGAGGTCAGGCCGTTTTCAAGCGCGATGCGCGCTATTTCGTCCCGCGCGGTGGCGACCTGTGCCTGAACCTGCGCCAGCCACGCGGTATCGCGGATCGCCGCCAGCGCGCCCGCCTGTGCCGCGCGGTTCATGCCGAAATGATTGCGGATCTTCTCGAACTCCGCGATCAGCGGCACCGGCCCGATGGCATAACCCACGCGCGCCCCGGCCAGCCCATGCGCCTTGGAAAAGGTGCGCATGCGGATCACGCGCGGATCGTCTGCGCCTATCGGGGCGGGTGCGGGGGCAAACTCGACATAGGCCTCATCCAGCACCAGCAGCGCGCCGTCGGGCAGGGTGTCCAGCGCCGCAGTGATTGCCGCACCGTCATGCCATGTGCCCATCGGGTTGTCCGGGTTCGCCAGATAAACCAGCTTTGCGCCCACCTCGGCCGCGCGCGCCATCAGGGCGGCGGGGTCTTCATGGTCATCCGTATAGGGCACCTTGTGCAGTGTGCCGCCATAGCCGGTGACATGGTAGTTGAACGTCGGATAGGCGCCGTCCGACGTGACCACCGCATCGCCCGGCGCCACCATCAGCCGCACCAGATAGCCCAGCAGCCCGTCGATACCCTCGCCGACCACGATATGATCTGGCGTGACGCCATTTTGTTCGGCCAGCGCATGGCGTAGCTCGTAACTGGTGGAATCGGGGTATTTCCAGATCTCGGCGCTGGCGGCTTGCATCGCTGCAATAGCGCGGGGCGAGGGGCCAAACACGCTTTCATTCGCGCCCAGCCGGGCGGCGAAGGGCGCGCCGCGCCTGCGCTCCATCGTTTCGGGCCCGACAAAGGGGACGGCGGCGGGCAGGGACTGGATCAGCGGGGTGGTGCGTTTATCTGGCATGGGCGCAATTAACGCCATGGCGCGCCGGGGTGCAAGCCGTCAGATACCCACCGCCACCAGCGCATCTGCCAGCGGCGCGATGGTGTTCGTGTGCAGCCCCGCGATGTTGATCCGCCCGTCCGGCGCCATGTAGATGGCGTGCGCGTCGCGCAGCGTTGCCACCTGCTCCGGCGTCACGGGCAGGCGCGAAAACATGCCGCGGTGCTGTGCCAGATAGGCGAACCGGTCTGTGCCGACCGCCGCGCCCAGTGTCTGCGCCAGCAGCGTGCGCAGGTCTGTCATACGGTGGCGCATTGCCTCCAGCTCGGCCTGCCAGTCGGCGCGCAGGGCCCCGTCGGTCAATACCATGCTTACCAGCCGCGCGCCGTGATCGGGCGGAAAGGAATAGTTCTGCCGGTTCAGATGCGTCAGCGCACCCTGCGCGCGCGCCTGCAATGCGCCGTCCTGCATCACGGCCAGCAGGATGCCGGTGCGCTCGCGATAAATGCCGAAGTTTTTCGAGCAACTGGCCGCCACCAGAACCACGGGGCAGCTTTCGGCAATGGCGCGCGTTGCGGCGGCATCCGCCTCCAGCCCGTCGCCGAAGCCAAGGTAGGCCAGATCAATCAGCGGCACGGCGCCGCGCGCGTTCATCACATCGATCAGCGCGCGCCATTGCGCCATATCCGGGTCCGCGCCGGTGGGATTGTGGCAACAGCCATGCAGCAGCACGGCGTCACCGGAACGCAACTGCGCCAGATCCGCCAGCATTCCGGTATGATCAACGGAATGGGTTTCAGCGTCATAATAGCGGTAAGGGACCGCCTCGATCCCCAGATGCGCCAGTATGCTCAGGTGATTGGCCCATGTCGGAACAGGCGCGAAAACGCGGGCGCCGGGCTGCGCCATGCGCAGCAGCTCCAGCGCCTGATGCACCGCGCCGGTGCCGCCGGGCGTGGCGATGGCCGCCACTTGCGCGGCATCGGCCGCATCGCCCAGCACCAACTGCCGCATCGCGTCCAGAAACGCCGGATCACCGGCCAGCGCGCCATAGCTTTTGGTTTGCTGGGCCTGCCACAGTTGATATTCGGCCTGCTTGATGCTGCGCATGATCGGCGTGGCGCCGCTGTCGTCCTTGTACACGCCAACGCCCAGATCGATCTTGCCCTCGCGCGTATCACCCGCCAACTGCACCATCAGCGCCAGAATGGGATCGTCTGCCTGCGCGCGCAAACGGTGCAGCATGTCAGGCATCCCCTGTGGCAACAGGCAGCGTCGGAAAGGCGCCCCATTCCGTCCATGACCCGTCATAAAGCGCATGGTCCAGCACCCCGATCCGTTCCAGCGCCAGATTGATGATCGCCGCCGTGGTGCCCGATCCGCAGGTGGTGATAACCGGCTGGCTCAGGTCCGCGCCCGCCGCATCGAATACGGCGCGCAGGGCGGCCACGTCCTTCATCGTGCCGTCGTCGTTCAGCAGCTCGGTATAAGGCACGTTCAGCGATCCGGGGATATGCCCCTTGCGCAGCCCCTCGCGCGGCTCTGGCGCCTCGCCGCGGAATCGCGCGGCCGAGCGGGCGTCCAGAATGGTATGATCGCCCAGCTTCGATGCGGCCGATACCTGCGTGACATCCTTGACCATCTGGTTCTGGCGCCGCACCGTCATATGCCGGTCGCGGATGATCGGCGCCATGTCTTCGACGGGGCGCTCCTCGGCCAGCCATTTGGGCAAACCGCCATCCAGCACGGCAATGTGGCGCTGACCCATCAGGCGAAACAGCCACCAGACGCGCGCGGCCGAAAACAGACCATGCGTGTCATAGACCACCACCTGATGCCCGTCGCCCACGCCCATGGCGCGCAGACGTGACATGAATTTCTCGGTCGTCGGCGCCATATGCGGCAAATCCGAGCGATTGTCGCTGATGTCGTCAATGTCAAAGAACCGCGCGCCGGGAATATGCTGCTGCTCGTATTCGGCGCGCGCATCGCGATCCACGCCCGGCAGGAACATTGTCGCGTCCAGAACCCTCAGGTCGGGATCCTTCAGATGCGCAGCCAGCCACGCGGTTGAGACCAGAATTCCCGGATCGTCCTCAGCCATGATCGTCCCTCTTTTTAACCTGTTCCTGATTATCGCCGCAAAGATACCAAGGCAAGCGCGTCACCCGCCCGCGCGCCTGTGCAGCACCCCCGCGCCATAGCTCAGCCCGGCGCCCAGCAGCGCACCGGCAATCATATGAATGACAATCAACGGCCCCGCATTCAGCCCCGGACCAATCAGCGCCAGCAGATACCACGCCGCCGCGCCGCCGCCGATCCCCAGCGCCGTTGCCGGTATCAGCCGCGAAGGCCCGCGCAGCCCCGCACCGCCGGTTGCGCCCGCCATCATCGCGACCAGCAATTCCATCAGCGGTGGTCTTTCAGCAAACGCTGCTTCTGGCGGCCCCAGTCGCGCTTGGCCTCGCTCTCGCGCTTGTCGTGGTTCTTCTTGCCCTTGGCGATGCCGATCTTCAGCTTGGCCAGCCCGCGATGGTTGAAATACATCACCAGCGGCACCAGCGTCATGCCCTTGCGCTGCGTATCGGACCACAACCGCGCCATCTCGCGCCGCGACACCAGCAGCTTGCGCTTGCGCTTTTCCTCGTGGCCAAACGTCTTGGCCTGTTTGTAGGGCGCGATATAGCTGTTCACCAGCCACAGCTCGCCATCCTCGACGCTGGCGTAACTTTCGGCAATGTTGGAGCCGCCCTCGCGGAGCGATTTCACCTCCGACCCTTCCAGGATGATACCGCACTCGATATCGTCCTCGATCGCGTAATCGTACCGCGCGCGCCGATTTTCGGCGATCACCTTGTAATTCTTGTTCTCATCACTCTTTGCCATGAAAACGATCTAATCACGCCCCGCGTCCAAGTCCAGCAGCTAAGTCCCAAGTGGCGCCCATCTTTCTTTTTGCTTCAAATATCCCCCGCGCGGAGCGCATGAAATCTCTTTTGGCGCAGCGCCCGTTGACTCCGCCGCAAACCCCGATATAAGCGCGGCTTCATTGGTGTTGGTGGCCCCCGCAAGGGGATGCCTGTCGGGATATTCCAAAGGACAACGCCCTTCGCATCGCAAAGAAGGAGATCAGCCGTGACCAAACGCACGTCTGCCAAGTACAAGCTAGACCGCCGCATGGGCGAAAACATCTGGGGCCGTCCGAAATCCCCGGTGAATCGCCGTGAATACGGCCCCGGCCAGCACGGCCAGCGCCGCAAGGCCAAGATTTCCGATTTCGGCCTTCAGCTGCGCGCCAAGCAAAAGCTCAAGGGCTATTACGGCGACCTGACCGAAAAGCAGTTCAAGCGCATCTACCTGGAAGCCGCCCGCGTCAAGGGTGACACCGGCGAGAACCTGATCGGCCTGCTCGAGCGTCGCCTTGATGCCGTCGTCTACCGTGCCAAATTCGTTGTGACCATGTTCGCCGCCCGCCAGTTCGTGAACCATGGCCACGTCACCGTGAACGGCCAGCGCGTCAACATCCCCTCCTACCGCGTGAAAGAGGGTGACGTGATCGAGGTCCGCGACCGGTCCAAGCAGCTGGCCGTACTTCTGGAAGCCACCCAACTGGGCGAGCGTGACGTGCCTGACTACGTCGACGCCGACCACTCGAAGATGAAGGCGACCTTTGTGCGCACCCCCGGCCTGACCGATGTGCCCTATCCCGTCGTGATGGAGCCGAACCTGGTTATCGAATTCTACGCGCAGAACTAAGTTTTCTGCACATATGCCACAACGTCAGGGCCGCTTCGGGAAACCGGGGCGGCCTTTTCATTGGTGCTGGTCAAGGCGCGGCGCCATGGCTAAAACGGGCGCTGTCGAAGGGGGGCTTATGAGCAATATCACACCGCAGCCGGGAATTATGGACATCACGCTTTATCAGGGCGGGGTGGCGCATTTGCCGGGCATCGCCAACGCCGTGAAGCTCAGCTCGAACGAAAACCCCTTCGGTCCCAGCGACACCGCCAAGGAGGCGTTTCGCAAGGCGTCCTACCATCTGCACCGCTACCCGTCCTCGGACCATGCCGAATTGCGCGCCGCCATCGGCGAGGTGCATGGGCTCGACCCCGAACGTATCCTTTGCGGCTCGGGCAGTGATGAAATCATCGCGTTTATCTGCCAGGCTTATGCCGGTCCGGGCGACGAGGTGATCCATACCGAACACGGCTTTGGCATGTACCGCATCAGCGCGCTGGCCAATGGCGCCACCCCCGTCGAGGTGCCCGAGCGTGAGCGCGTCACCGATGTCGACGCGATCCTTGCCGCCTGCACCGATGCGACGAAACTGGTGTTTATCGCCAATCCCAACAACCCCACCGGCACCATGATCGGCGAGGGCGAGGTTGCCCGCCTTGCCGCCGGCCTGCCGGATCATGTGCTGCTGGTGCTGGACGGCGCCTATGCGGAATATGTCGACGGCTATGATGGCGGCGCCGCGCTGGTCGAGGCGCGCCAGAACGTGGTGATGACGCGCACGTTTTCCAAGCTTTACGGGCTTGGCGGGCTGCGGATCGGCTGGGCCTATGGCCCCGATCACGTCATTGCCGTGCTGTCGCGTGTGCGCGGCCCGTTCAACCTGTCGGCGGCCGCGCTGGCCGCTGCCGAGGCCGCTGTGCGTGACACGGCCTGGGCCGAAAAGTGCCGCCTTGACAACGCGCGCTGGCGGCATTGGCTGGCCGAGGCGCTCAGCGAACATGGCGTGCAATCTGACACGTCGCTGGGCAATTTCATCCTTGCCCGCTTCGCCAGTCAGGCCGAGGCCGAGGCGTGTGACGAGCATCTGAAATCCGAGGGCCTGATCGTGCGCCGTGTGGCGGGGTATAACCTGCCCAACTGCCTGCGCATCACCGTCGGGGACGAGGCCAGTTGCCGCCGCGTCGCCCATGCGGTGGGGCAATTCATGGCCACCGCGCGATGAGCGTCCTTTACAACCGCGTCGCCCTGATCGGGCTGGGCCTGATCGCGGGGTCAATGTCGCTGGCGATCCGCCGCGCCGGGCTGGCGGGCGAGGTGGTGGGCTATGCCCGCTCGGCCGAAACGCGCAGCACAGCGCGCGAGATCGGCCTCTGCGACCGGATCGAGGAGAGCGCCGCCGCCGCTGTAAAGGGCGCCGATCTGGTGGTGCTGTGCGTCCCGGTCGGCGTGATGGGCGATGTTGCCGCTGAAATTGCCCCCGCGCTCAAACCCGGCGCGACGGTCAGCGATGTCGGCTCGGTCAAGCGGGCGGTGATTGATGCCGTCGCGCCGCATCTGCCGGAAAACGTTCACTTTGTTCCGGCGCATCCGCTGGCGGGCACCGAACATTCCGGCCCGCGCGCGGGCTATGCCGAGCTGTTCGATAACCGCTGGTGCCTGATCGTTCCGCAGGAGGGCGCCGACCGCGCCGCCGTGGGTCGGCTGGAGGCGCTGTGGCGCGGCATTGGCGCGCAGACCGATGAAATGGATGCGGACCACCATGATCTGGTGCTGGCCGTGACCAGCCACACACCGCACCTGATTGCCTATACAATGGTGGGCGTGGCCGACGATCTGCGCCGCGTGACCGATAGCGAAGTCATCAAATATTCCGCCGCCGGTTTCCGCGACTTCACCCGCATCGCCGCCAGCGATCCGACCATGTGGCGCGATGTGTTCCTGAACAACCGCGAGGCGACGCTGGAAATCCTTGGCCGCTTTACCGAAGAGCTGTTCGCGCTTCAGCGCGCGATCCGCACCGGCGACGGCGACCACCTGCACGCCTATTTCACCCGCACCCGCGCCATCCGGCGCGGCATCATCGAGGCGGGGCAGGATACGGACGCCCCCGATTTTGGCCGCACGCGGACGCGCAGCGGATGATGCGGGCGGCGATCCTGCTGGCCCTGATGGCCGCCACCAGCGCCGCACTCGCCGCCGCGCCCGACACGTCACTGCGCCCCGTTGCCCGGCCGGCCGATATGGCCGCCGCCGCGCCGCAGTCTGAATGGCAAGCGCGCGGACTACGCACATCCATCCGTCCGGTCGCCCGCCCGCAAAATCTGGTGACTGTCCGCGCCCGCCCGGCGCCGGTTCAAACCGTCTCTCCGACCCGCCAGATTGTCCGGCCAGCAGGCGAACCCGCCACGCGGGTCGAGCAGAATTCGGGCGGCGGCGTGATGGCAGCGCTGCGCCCGCTGCTGCGCCCCTTGGGCATCAACCGCAAGGCAGACGCGCGCAAAAGGCAGCTTTTGCGCGGCGCGGTCTGCGGCGATCCGGCCATTCAGGGCGAGCAGGTGGGCCGCGTTCCGGGACGCATCGCAGGCTGCGGTATCGAGGACGCGGTGAAGGTGCGCAGCATTGATGGCGTATCGCTCAGCCAGCATGCGCTGATGGATTGCCAGACCGCGCGCACCATCAAGTCATGGATGCAAAGGGACATGGCGCCCGCCGTGGGCAATTACGGCGGCGGTGTCGCGCAGCTGCGCGTTGCGGCGCATTATGCGTGCCGTACCCGCAACAATCAACGCGGCGCAAAGATTTCCGAACATGGCAAGGGCCACGCGATCGACATTACCGGCTTTACCTTGCGCGACGGCAAGACGATCACCGTGCTGAACGATTGGGGCGGCGGCAAAAAGGGCGCGATCCTGCGCAAGATGCACCGGACGGCCTGCGGTCCTTTCGGCACGGTGCTGGGCCCCGAATCGGACCGGTTTCATCAGGACCATTTTCATTTCGACACGGCCCGCTATCGCAGCGGCAGCTATTGCCGCTGATCCAGCGCGTTCCGCAAACGCATCAGCGCAGGCGCAGAACCGGGGCCGGTGCGATCGGCAGCGGTCCGATCCAGATGCGCCCGCCGGCAAAGCGCAGGGGAACGTCCAGCGATTTGGGGTCATCCCCCATCGCGGACATGATCGACAGCGCCTGCTCGGCGGTCTGTGCCATGTCGGGCGTGATGACCCCCGCGCCGACGGCAGTGCCGAGCATCTGGCGCCAGTTGCGTGCGGTTACCGTCAGCGTCCCGTCCGGCCGCCCGCCCAGATCCACGGTCAGAACACCCGAGGCCGCCAGCGCCATTGCGCCCCATTGCAGATCGGCCGATTGCACGGCGATGCGCGTGGGCTGCGGGCGGGCCTCCTTAATCGCGCGGCGATCCCATGGCACGTCGAAATCCACGATGATATCAGCGGCCAGCGCCTGAATCACGCGCGGCAGCGCGCTGCTGGCGTCAAGCTGCGCCAGCAGCGGCGCGGGCGGGGCGATGTCGCTGGCCGCCAGCCCCAGACGATAGCGCGCGTCCGCGATATTGCCCGTATCCTCGACACGTTCGGCGGCGACGCGCAGGGTTTGCGCCGAAATCGCGCCGCTGCCATCTTCGGGGATCAGGGCCACGCCTTCGGCTGTCAGGGTGATCCGGCGCGGTGCCAGCGCGGTACTGGGCGCAACCACGAGCGAGGCGCGCATGTCCTGATTGGTCAGCGCATAGCTCTGCCGGGGCGTGTGCAGCGTTTGCTCGTTCGGCCACATCGCGATCACGTGGTTTGGCGTATAGCTGAGCGTCAGAAGCTGGAAAAACGGTGCCTCCCAGCCCAGCCCCGAGACGGGATCGGCCAGCGCAACATCCGAGATCGTCGTATCAAACCGGCTGGGAAAACCCTGCACCGACAGATCGGAATATTCGGCCCGCCAGCCATCGGCCTGCCGCGCATCGAACCACGCCGCCACACCCGAGCGCAGCGCCGCCGACCCGACAAACCAATATCCGGCCCACGCTGCTGCCAGCGTTAAGACGATCGCCAGCAATATCCGCATGATCAGCCCCTTTCGCGTCTGCGTCCAATCGTGTTTATTGATCTAAATGGCAAGAGGGACTTGGCAATGACAATGTGGGTTTTCGGCTATGGATCGCTGGTGTGGAATCCCGGCTTTGACGTGGCGCAGCGGCGCATCGCGACATTGCCGGGCTATGCACGCAGCTTTTGCATGCGCTCGATCCACCATCGCGGCACGGTCGAGGATCCGGGCCTGGTTCTGGCGCTGGACGAAAGCCATGGCGCGGAATGTCACGGTGTCGCAATGGCCGTCGCCGCCGGGCAGGAGGACCGCACGCTTGAATACCTGCGCGCGCGAGAGCTGATCTCATCGGCCTATCTGGAGCGCATGTTGAATGTCCGGCTGGACGGCGGGGAGACGGTAGAGGCGGTGACCTACGTGATTGACGCGGATCACGTGCAGTATTGCGGCGCGCTGCCGCTGGAGGAGCAGGCCCACATCATCGCCCGCGCGGTGGGTGATCGCGGCGCGAATACCGAATATCTGTTCAACACAGCCGCCCATCTGACCCAGCTGGGCATCAGCGACGGCGACCTTGAATGGCTGGCCGCGCGGGTGCGGGGGCTGTGCGCATAACCGCTTGGCCCCACGCGGCGATCCGCGTAGGGTGCGGCCAAATGAAACAAGTGTCGGGAGCGTCCATATGGGCCAGCCGGACCGCGAGGTCGTGCCGCATTTTTCCCAGCCATGGCGCCAGATCGTCATCATGGTCCTTGTCCTGGCCCTGGCGGGGCTGGGCGCGTTCATGGCGCTGCCCCGCGTGCTGCCGGTGTTCGAGGCGAACCCCTATCTGAACGGGTTCATCTTCTTTGTGTTCCTGATCGGCGTGGTCGCCTGCTTCTGGCAGGTGTTTCAGCTGATCGGATCGGCCCGCTGGCTTGAGAATTTCGCAGGCGGCGTGCCGGGCAGCGAAATGGCGCCGCCGCCGCTTCTTCTGGCGCCTTTGGCCGCGCTTTTGCGCCAGCGAAGCAAGCGGATGCAAATCTCGCAATCATCCGCCCGCTCAATGCAGGACATGGTGGCGCAGCGCATCGACGAGGCGCGCGAGATCACGCGCTATATCGTCAACCTCCTGATTTTCCTTGGCCTTCTGGGTACATTTTACGGTCTGGCAACCACAGTCCCGGCTTTGGTCGAGACGATCAAGGGGCTGGCCCCGCAAGAGGGCGAAGGCGGGGTCGAGGTGTTCAGCCGCCTGATGACCGGCCTTCAATCGCAGCTTGGGGGCATGGGCGTCGCGTTTGCGTCCTCGCTGCTGGGCTTGGCCGGATCGCTGATCGTGGGGCTGCTGGAGCTGTTCGCAAGCCACGGCCAAAACCGCTTCTACCGCGAGCTTGAGGAGTGGATGACCACCATCACGCGCGTCGGTTTCGCGGGTGCCGAGGAGGGCAGCCCCGAACAGGCGCTGCTGACCGGGATCGTCGATCAGATGAGCGAGCAGATGGAATCGCTTCAGCAAATGTTGACGCAATCCGATATCAGCCGCGCGGCAGCGGATGAGCAGATGGCCGCACTGGCAGGCGCTGTCGGCAGGCTGGCGCGCAGCATGGATGACGACGGCGGCACGGCGGCCGCGCTGGACCGGGTGGCCGACGGGCAGGACCGGCTGATCAGTGTGCTGGAGGCGCGCGAGGCGCCGGGGCAGGTCGGGCTGGACGCCGAAAGCCGGATGCGCCTGCGCTCGATCGACGTTCAGATGCTGAAAATCCTTGAGGAAATCAGCGCCGGCCGACAAGAAAGCATGACAGAGCTGCGCACCGATCTGGCCGGGCTGAAACAGGCGATGCACACCGCCCGCACCCCCCGGCGCAGCTATCGCGTACCCGGCGCCGCCAGCCAGACGCCGGAGCAGGAGGGCTAGACCATGGGTCTGTCGCGCCGCAGCGGGCAACGTTTTCAGGCTTCGATCTGGCCGGGCTTCGTGGATGCGATGACCGGGCTGCTGCTGGTGCTGATGTTCGTGCTGACGATCTTCATGGTTGTGCAATTTGCCCTGCGCGAGACGATCACCGGACAGGAAACGCAGCTGGATTCGCTATCGTCGGAGGTCGCGGCGCTGTCGCGCGCGCTGGGGCTGGAGCAGGACCGCAGCGCCACCTTGCAAGAGCGCGTCGGCGCGCTGACCACCACGCTGAGCGACGCGCGCCAGCGGCAGGAGGAGCAGACCGCCCGGATTGCCACCCTCACCGCCCAGAACGAGGCAGCGCAGACGCGCATCGCCAGCTTTGAGGCGCAGGTGGCCGGGCTATTGGCCGCGCAAGACACCGCAGAGGGCCGCATTGCCGATCTGGAAGGCGCGCGCGATGATCTGACGTCGGAAAAAGAGGCGCTGGAGCTTGCCCTCGCCAGCCTGCGCGACGAGGTCGACGCCGAGGCCGAAGCGGCCCGTCTGGCCGCCGCGCAGCGCGACGCATTGGAGGCATTGGCCGCCGATCTGCGCAGCAAGGCAGGCGAGGCTGAAACCGCGCTGAGCGCATTGCAGGAGGATCTGACGGCGCAGGAGGCGGCGCGCCTCGCGCAAGCGGCCGCCGCCGAGGCGCTGCGCGCGCGTCTGAAGAATTCGCAGACCGAACTGACCGCCATGACGCTCGCGCTGGAAGAACAGCGCCGCCGCGCCGAAGAAACGCTGACCCTGCTGGCCGCCGCCCGCGACAAGACCGGTGATCTGGAGGCGCGGCTGGCCGACGCACTCGCCAGCCGCAGCGCGCGCGCCGATGAAGTCGCAGCACTGGAGGCCGAACTGGCCGCGTTGAAGGCCGACCAGCAACTGTCGATGGAAGAAATCCGCGCCCGGCTGGCCGCAGCGCTTGCTGCGCAAGCGAAGGCAGAAACGCAAGCGGATGCCCAGATGAGCGCCGCAGAGGAGCGCGCGATTTTGCTGAGCGAGGCGCGCAAGAGCCTGTCAGAACAGACCGCCCAGACCGAAGAGGCGCAGCGCGCACGCGAATTGCTGAACCAGCAGGTCGCGGCGTTGCGCGATCAGCTGGGCCAGCTGCAGGCGCTTTTGGACGAGTCGCAGGATCGCGAAGCCGCCGATGACGTGCGCATCGAGGCGCTGGGCCGCGATCTGAACGCGGCACTGGCGCGCGTCGCAGCCGAAGAAAAGCGCCGCAGGCTGGCTGAGGAAGAGAAAAGCAAATTGCTTGAAGCTGAAAAGCAGGATCTTGAAAAATACCGTTCGGACTTCTTCGGGCGCCTGCGCGATGTGCTGGGCAATCAGGAGGGTGTGCGGATCGAGGGCGACCGCTTTGTGTTTTCGTCCGAGGTATTGTTTGCGCCGGGGCAGGCGACCTTGTCGAATGCGGGCAAGAACGAGATCGCAAAAGTGGCGGAAATCCTGCGCAAGGTCGTGGGCGATATTCCCGAAGAAATTGAGTGGATCATCCGCGTTGACGGCCATACCGACAACGTGCCCGTGATCGGAACCGCAGGATTTGCCGATAACTGGGAGTTGAGTCAAGCGCGTGCGCTGTCGGTCGTGCGCTACATGATCGACTTCCTTGGCGTCCCGGCAAACCGTCTGGCGGCCAACGGGTTCGGACAATATCAGCCCGTGTCCAGCGGCGACAGCGCCGACGCGCGCGCCCAGAACCGGCGGATCGAGCTCAAATTTACCGAAAGATGACGCCGTGAAGTTACGTGGACCGAGAAAATTCTGCGAATTTTCGGCGCCCGGACGCATTGCTATGGGCTGATAATCGTGTCGGTCTGAGTGGATATGATGGATCCATCACGAAGCAGATCAATCTCGACGGTGTAACTGCCGGGCGTCCAGCGTGCGCCGCGCAGCTTGCGCCCTGCTGCGCGGAAAAACTGCGCCTGCGCGCGGTCGATTACGTCACTTCGCTGGAAAATGGTTGCACCGTCGGGGCCGGTGATCGTCTGCCGCAATACATCGCCGGCCCGCGCGCCAAATCCGTAACCCCATGCCACCAGGGCCGGTGCATCGGCGGGCAGATTTAGTATCGCGGCGCTGCCCTCTTTCACCGCGCTATAGGATGGCACGGCGGTTGCGAGGCCGGCGTTCAGCAAACCGCCCGGCTGATAAATTGGCGAGAACGCCCACAGATGATCTGGACCAGGACCGCCGCAATCGCCACCGGGGCGGAACGGATCGACGACGGCGCCATCTTTGCGCAGGCTGAGATGGACATGTGGAAACTGGGTGCGCCCGGACAGACCGATAAGGCCCAAGGCTGCGCCGCGCTTGACCGTCTCGCCCGGCTGCACCGTCAGCGAACCCTGCCTCATATGGCAAAGCTGGGTTTCCCATCCATCGCCATGATCAAGCACGACGCCGTTGCCGCAGTCACGCCCGTTCACAGAGGTGGCAGTCTCCGCGCTATAGATCTGATCGATCATATCATTCCGCACGCGCAGAACAATGCCATCGGCAGGAGCAAGGACGTTAACCCCGGCCCGCATCGCCCGCAGGGATGGCAAGGCGAAATCCGTGCCTTTATGTCCGTCGTAGCTTAGCCCCTGGCACATGTAATCTTGCGCGCGCTCGCTTGGATCAACGTCGGGATATTGCTGAATGAAGCAGGTGTCGCCCAAGATGCATTCGGCCGGAAGGGTCAGCTGAAGCTGGGTCTCAGCATTTGCGGCGCCGGCCAAAAGGACCAGCGCCGCAAGGGATCGATGCAGGATCACTCGGCCGTCAGCAGCGGAGGCTTCTTTCCGCTCAGGCGCGGGGTGTCGGGGCCGTTGATTTGCAGGTCAATCTTGCCGTCCTTGACCGCCACCTTGACGACACCGCCCTTGGCCAGCTTGCCAAAGAGCAGTTCCTCGGCAAGTGGCTTCTTGATGTGTTCCTGAATGACGCGGGCGAGGGGACGCGCGCCCATCTTGTCGTCATATCCGCGCTCACCCAGCCATTCGGCCGCGGGCGGGGTCAGTTCGATCGTGACGTTGCGGTCCATCAGCTGCGCCTCGAGTTGCAGGACGAACTTTTCGACAACCTGCATGATCACCTCTTTGGGCAGCGTGCCGAAGGAGATCACCGCATCCAGGCGGTTGCGGAATTCCGGCGTAAACGTCCGCTCGATCGCGGCTGTATCCTCGCCCTCGCGGCGATCGCGGCCAAAGCCGATGGCGGATTTGGCCATCTCGGACGCGCCCGCGTTCGAGGTCATGATAAGGATCACGTTGCGGAAATCGACGGACCGCCCGTTATGATCGGTCAGCGTGCCGTGGTCCATCACCTGAAGCAGGATGTTGAAAACATCCGGATGCGCCTTCTCGATCTCGTCCAGAAGCAGGACGCAGTGCGGATGCTGGTCAACACCGTCGGTCAGCATGCCGCCCTGATCAAAGCCGACATAGCCCGGAGGCGCGCCGATCAGACGTGAAACCGCGTGTTTCTCCATGTATTCGGACATGTCGAAACGGATCAGTTCGACCCCAAGCGTATCGGCCAGCTGTTTGGCCACTTCGGTTTTGCCCACGCCGGTGGGGCCGGCGAACAGGTAGTTGCCGATGGGTTTTTCCGGCTCGCGCAGGCCCGCGCGGGCAAGTTTGATGGCGCTGCTCAGCGCGGTAATCGCGGCGTCCTGACCAAATACCACGCGTTTCAGCGACGCTTCCAGATCGCGCAGGATCATCGCATCGTCCTTGGACACGTTTTTCGGCGGGATGCGCGCGATTTTGGCAACCACCGCCTCAATCTCTTTCACGCCGATGCTTTTGCGGCGTTTGGAGGCGGCCACCAGATGCTGCGCGGCGCCAGCTTCGTCGATCACGTCGATGGCCTTGTCGGGCAGTTTTCGGTCATTGATATAGCGCGCGGCCAGATCAACGGCGGTTTTGATCGCCTCGTTGGTGTATTTGACGCTGTGATGCTCCTCGAAATAGGGCTTGAGGCCCTTGAGGATCTTGATCGAATCCTCAACAGACGGCTCGGCCACGTCGATTTTCTGGAACCGGCGGGACAGGGCGCGATCCTTTTCAAAGTGCTGGCGGAACTCCTTGTAGGTGGTGGAGCCCATGCAGCGCAGCTTGCCACCCTGAAGCGCGGGTTTCAGCAGGTTAGAGGCGTCCATCGCGCCGCCCGATGTGGCGCCGGCGCCGATGATGGTGTGAATTTCGTCAATGAACAGCACCGCGTCGGGGTGGTTTTCCATCTCTGTCATCACGGCCTTCAGCCGTTCCTCGAAATCGCCGCGGTAGCGGGTGCCGGCCAGAAGCGCGCCCATATCGAGCGAATAAATGGTGGTTTTTGCCAAAATCTCGGGCGTTTCGCCTTTGACGATTTTGTACGCCAGTCCTTCGGCGATGGCGGTTTTGCCGACGCCCGGATCACCCACCAGCAGCGGGTTGTTCTTGCGGCGGCGGCACAGCACCTGGATGCAACGCTCCACCTCGTCGGCGCGGCCGATCAGGGGATCGACATCGCCGGTGCGGGATTTCTCATTCAGATCGACGCAGTATTTCGCCAGCGCCGATTCGCCCGGCTCCACCGCGCCCGGTTCCTGCGCGCGCTGCGATGCTTCGTCATCGGCGCCCTGCACGGGGCGCGCCTCGCCAAAGGCGGCGTCCTTGGCCACGCCATGGGCGATGAAATTGACGGCGTCATAGCGGGTCATCTCCTGCTCCTGCAGGAAATAGGCGGCGTTTGACTCGCGCTCGGCAAAGATGGCGACCAGCACGTTGGCGCCGGTCACTTCGGTCCGGCCCGACGATTGGACGTGAATCGCGGCGCGTTGAATGACGCGCTGGAACGCGGCGGTCGGCACCGCCTCGGACCCTTCGATTTCGGTGACGAGGTTCGACAATTCGTCGTCGATGAATTCGACAAGCGTGCCGCGCAATTCCTCGGTATCGACGCTGCATGCCTTCAACACGCGGTTCGCATCGGGTTCATCGACAAGCGCAAGAAGCAAATGCTCAAGCGTTGCAAACTCATGCTGCCGTGCATTGGCAAGCGCCAAGGCGGCGTGGATTGCCTGTTCCAGTGTGGTCGAGAATGAAGGCACTTTGGTGCTCCCTCTTGTCTGGTGCCGCGGGGTCTTTGGCCAGCATGGCCCGATAACCTTAAGGTTTGGTCGATAACGCCACGGCTTCAAGTTTTTTTTCGCAAAACGCGCCCAATTTATCGTGTCCGGGCGGTTTTGCAGTGTGGTTGAGGGGTCAAAAATGGTCCTTGCGCTTGCGGATTTCGGCAAAGACGGCGGCGTCGGGGGCGTCCTGCATGGCCAGATGCGCCCGGATGGCGGGATCGGCTGCGCGCAGGAACGGGTTGGTGGCCAATTCGTCGGCCAGCGTTGAGGGGACTGTGGGGCGGCCCTCGCGACGGGCTGCCTCTGTTGCGTCTGAACGGGATATAAGCGCGGAATTGCCGGGATCAACGGTCAGCGCGAATTTCGCGTTGGCGCGGGTATATTCGTGGCCCGAGTAAACGATCGTATCCTCTGGCAGCGCCATCAGCTTGCCGAGCGATTGCCACATCTGGTCTGCGGTGCCCTCGAACAGGCGCCCACATCCAAGCGCCATCAGGCTGTCGGCGGTAAATACGGCGCGGCTGGCCGGGAAATGCACTGCGATATGACCCACCGTGTGGCCGGACACATCCATGATATGCCCGGTCTGGTCGCCAATCTGAATGGTATCGCCATCTGCGACCGACATATCCAGCGGCGGCAGGCGATGGGCGTCAGCCGCTGCGCCGATGACGGTTGCCGGATGCGCCGCCAGCAGATCCTCCAGACCCTGAACATGATCGGCATGATGATGGGTCAGGACCACATGGCTGAGCGTCCAACCCCTTTGCTCAAGCGCGCGCAGGATCGGCGCCGCCTCGGGCACATCGACGCACAGGGTGGCGCCGCTGGCCGGGTCATGGGCTAAAAACGCATAGTTATCCTCAAGGCACGGGAGTGTCAGAATTTCAAATGGCATCGCGGGCCTCCTTATACAGCATCGGCGGTGCCTTGGGTGTTTGCGCGCCGCCTCTTCTAAGTTAGGGTTCAGCCTGACGGATCAAGGGCGCCACTGCAATGCATGTTGATGTGCAGGAGTTACGGAATTTCTACTACCGCAGCACGCTGGGCCGGGCTGTGCAAAAGACCGTGCGCGCCGAAATCGCCCGCATCTGGCCCGAGGCGAAGGGGCAGACGGTGGTTGGCTTCGGCTTTGCCGTGCCGTTCCTGCGGCCCTACCTGCACGATGCGCGGCGCGTTGTTGCGCTGATGCCGGGACCGCAGGGGGTGATGGCCTGGCCGCAGAAGATGCCGAATATCTCGGTCCTGTGCGAAGAAACGCTGTGGCCGATTGAGACGGGGCATATCGATAAACTGCTGGTCATGCACGCGCTGGAGGCCAGCGAACGGCCGGCCGATTTGCTGAACGAATGCTGGCGCGCGCTGGGGCCGGGCGGCTCGGCGCTTTTCGTGGTGCCGAACCGTGCCGGGCTGTGGTCGCGCAGTGATCGCACGCCATTCGGATCGGGGCGCCCTTACAGCCAGACGCAACTGGAGGCGCTGCTGAAATCGCACGGCTTCCTGCCGGAACAGCATGTGACCACGCTCTACCAGCCGCCCAGCACGCGCCGTTTCTGGCGCAAGACCGCCGGCATGTGGGAAAGGCTGGGGGGCAACCTGTCGATGGTGGTGTCGGGCGGCGTGCTGATGGTGGAGGCCACCAAGCGTGTCCCGGCGCCGCGCGGCCCCGGCCTGCGCGCCAGCGTGCGCAAACCGCTGGAGGCGCTCAGCCCCCGGCCCAAGCCGGTGGCGGGTCAGGCGTACGGCTCTCCGTTTGAGGTTGCGAACTCCATAGTGCAAGAAAGCTGACTGGCAGGCGGGCTATCAAAAATCGCCGCGCGGGTATTTCTGTTCCATTTTCATCCAAGTCTGAACGCCCAGCCTTCGGGATTTTGCCAGACGCCTTTCCACCTTTTTGCGGGACACCCATTCCCTGATATCGCTCTTGTGTTTGCGGAATGAGTTTCTGGGTTTCACTGGCGTGTATTTGGCTGTGAAATCGGTGTAGCCGAAATGTGTGGACAGAAAGTTACGGTATTCGGGAAAATACCTCTGGCGCAATTCTTCTTCAATGTCGTGCCATGGTTTGTTTCCGACAAAATGCAGGATGATGGGATCGGCCTTTTCCAATGCCTCGGTCAATGAGGTGAGCATCGGGAAGTTCCAGATAGGGCTGATCAACTTCACCTGATGACTGAAAATCATATTCAGGAAAGTCTGGTCATGAAGATCCAGATTTTCAACATTATCGCAGATCAGATCAAACGTGCCTTCCGGAGTCAGGATGGCATTATATGCCTGCACATCAATCAGCAGGAAACCTGCATTGAAATATCGATCCGGCGCTTTTGCGATGCGATCCCGGTAGTTGCGAGACTTGGAAGAGTTGTGTTCCGGCATCCAGACGTTCAGATCGGACACCGCAGCCAACGGGTATCCGTCCAAGTCCATTTCGAACACACCCTGAATACCCGGACGATTCAAATACATGTCAGCATCAAGATAACACAATCTGCGATATTCCGTCATCTCATGGGGCAAGAATATTCGAAGATAGGACTCGATGGATATTCTATCGTTGGTCGGCAGTTTGTCCGTGGAAATGAAATTGGCACGGCCAATACGCAGACCATCCGCAAGCGCGTCGGGCGTTTCGACATCCTCAGAGCAAATGACACAGATATCAAACGCGCGATCTTTTTCCTGCTCGATAATCTGCCGCGCCAGAAGCAGGCCGCATCTGTAGAAGTGGGCATCCCCCACGATGATGACAGCATCTTTGTGGCGGGCTGGCGTGTCGAACGCCAGATTGATGGTTTTCACTGTGTCTTGTCCCACTGGTGTCGGCTCCTTCTGTCGCCGTTCTGCAACATCTTCCCGATTAGACATGTCTTTGGCCAGCCTTGAATGTCAAGTTGGCGGATCGCGGCCCGACGGGCGGTCCAGCAGGATTGCCGACATGCCGCGCCTGACGCCCGCGACCGGTGCGTGACTGCGGGATTGACAGTTAGCGCAAACAATGCCCTGCTGGATTCGGAGCCAGGTCCGCGAGATTACATTCAGTTTTAGGATCTGTTGTGCGAAAAAAATGCTTAAAACCAGCATGATCCTGATAAGTTACTGTAAACCAACAGGCTTTTAAGTCGCTTGCGTATTCGCTAGCAACTTGCGAGGTGGGCAAGGCTCTGCTAAACCCACGCCGGATTACACTGATCAGAGTATGAATGCTCGCCAACGCCCCTCAGCCGCGCCCGCGGCTGTCGCAGGGGCCTAATTGTCGAAAGGGTGGACGTGTCCGAACCAGCTTCGATCTCCTCGGGTATCGCCGAACGCTATGCGACCGCGATCTTCGAGATTGCCCAAGAAAGCAAACGCCTGCCCAAGCTTGAAAGCAGCGTTGACGCATTGGCCGAAGCGCTGAACGTCAGCAGCGACTTGCGCAGCGTCATCTCCAGCCCGGTCCTGAGCCGGGACGAGCAAGGCAAGGCCATCACCGCCATCGCCGAGCACCTCAAGCTGACGCCCTCCTTGTCGCGTGGCATCAGCCTGATGGCGAAAAAGCGGCGTCTGTTTGCTCTGCCGCAACTCATTGCGCAGCTTCGCGCGATGATCGGCGAGGAAAAGGGCGAAGTTCAGGCCGAGGTCACCAGCGCCAAGGCGCTGACCAAGGCGCAGGCAGATCAGCTGACCAAGACGCTGACCGATAATATCGGCAAGGACGTCAAGATTAATGCGACCGTGGACGAAAGCCTTGTCGGCGGTCTGATTGTAAAGGTGGGCTCGAAGATGATCGACACGTCGATCCGCTCCAAGCTTGCATCGCTCCAGAGTTCAATGAAAGAGGTCGGATAAATGGGTATCCAAGCGGCAGAGATTTCTGCAATCCTGAAGGACCAGATCAAGAATTTCGGCCAAGAGGTCGAAGTGGCCGAAATCGGTCAGGTTCTGTCTGTCGGTGACGGTATCGCGCGCGTTCACGGTCTGGACAATGTTCAGGCCGGCGAGCTGGTCGAATTCCCCGGCGGGATCATGGGCATGGCCCTGAACCTCGAGGCGGACAACGTCGGTATCGTGATCTTCGGCTCCGACCGCGACATCAAGGAAGGCGACACCGTCAAGCGCACCAAGTCCATCGTGGACGTGCCGATCGGCGATGCGCTGCTGGGCCGCGTTGTTGACGGTCTTGGCAACCCGCTGGACGGCAAGGGCCCCATCGACACGACCGAGCGCGGCATTGCCGACGTCAAGGCGCCGGGCATCATCCCCCGCAAATCGGTGCACGAGCCGATGGCGACAGGCATCAAATCCGTCGACGCGATGATCCCGATCGGCCGTGGCCAGCGCGAGCTGATCATTGGTGACCGTCAGACCGGCAAGACCGCGATCGCGCTGGATACCATGCTGAACCAGAAGTCGATCAACGACGCTGCTGGTGATGACGAAAGCAAGAAGCTGTACTGCGTCTATGTCGCCATCGGCCAGAAACGTTCCACCGTTGCGCAGCTGGTGAAGAAGCTGGAAGAAACCGGCGCGATGGCCTATTCCATCGTCGTCGCCGCGACCGCCTCGGACCCCGCGCCGATGCAGTTCCTCGCGCCCTATTCCGCGACCGCGATGGCAGAGCATTTCCGCGACAATGGCCGTCACGCGCTGATCGTCTATGATGACCTGTCCAAGCAGGCCGTGGCCTACCGCCAGATGTCCCTGCTTCTGCGCCGTCCGCCCGGACGCGAAGCCTATCCCGGCGACGTTTTCTATCTGCACTCCCGCCTGCTGGAGCGGTCGGCCAAGCTGAACGAGGATAACGGTTCCGGTTCGCTGACGGCCCTGCCGATCATCGAAACCCAGGGCGGCGACGTGTCTGCATTTATTCCGACCAACGTGATCTCGATCACCGACGGCCAGATCTTCCTGGAAACCGAGCTGTTCTATCAGGGCATCCGACCCGCCGTGAACACCGGTCTGTCGGTCAGCCGAGTGGGCTCCTCCGCCCAGACCAACGCGATGAAATCCGTTGCGGGTCCGGTCAAGCTGGAGCTGGCGCAGTACCGCGAAATGGCGGCCTTCGCCCAGTTCGGCTCGGATCTTGATGCGGCCACCCAGCAGCTGCTGAACCGCGGCGCGCGCTTGACCGAGCTGATGAAGCAGCCGCAGTATTCGCCGCTGACCAACGCCGAAATCGTGTGCGTGATCTTCGCCGGCACCAAAGGGTATCTGGACAAGATCGCCGTCAAGGATGTGGGCCGCTTCGAGGCGGGTCTGCTCAAGCATCTGCGCGGCAAGCATTCCGACGTTCTGGACATGATCACCAAGGAAGACCCGAAGATCAAAGGGGACGCCGAGGCCAAGATCAGGGCTGCGCTGGACGAATTCGCCGCCGACTTCGCATAAAAGGGAGATAAGGCAATGCCGAATCTCAAGGACCTGAAAAACAGGATCGCGTCGGTCAAATCGACCCGCAAGATCACCAAGGCCATGCAAATGGTTGCCGCGGCGAAACTTCGCCGCGCGCAGGAGGCTGCCGAAGCGGCGCGCCCCTATACCGAGCGTTTCAACGCCGTTATGGGGCGCCTCGCGGCGTCGGTGGGCCAGTCCGAAGGCGCGCCCCGTCTGCTGCGGGGGACCGGCGAGGATCAGACCCATCTGCTGATCGTCATGACGTCCGAGCGTGGCCTGTGCGGCGGTTTCAACGCCAACATCGCCAAGCTGGCCAAGCAGGACGCCAACAAGCTGCTGGCCGAAGGCAAGACCGTGAAGATCATCACGGTCGGCAAGAAGGGCCGCGATTCAATGCGCCGCGAATACGGCAAGTATTTCGTGGATCATGTGGATTTTTCGGACGTCAAACGCATCGGCTATGCGGATGCGCAGGGCGTGGCGACCGAGGTGTTGAACCGCTTCGACGCTGGCGAATTTGACGTTGCCAAGATCTACTTTGCTGAATTTGAAAACGTCGTGACACAGATCCCGACAGCGCAGCAGATCATTCCGGCCAAGTTCGATGCGCCCGACACAGATGGCGGTGCTGAAACGCTTTATGACTACGAGCCGGACGAGACAGCCATTCTGGCCGATCTTCTGCCGCGCGGCGTGGCCACGGCGATCTTTGCCGCACTGCTGGAAAACGGGGCGTCCGAGCAGGGCGCGCGGATGTCCGCAATGGACAACGCAACCCGCAACGCAGGCGAGATGATTGACAAGCTGACCATCGAATTTAACCGCTCGCGTCAGGCTGTGATCACGAACGAGCTGATTGAAATCATTTCGGGCGCGGAAGCGCTCTAGAAACGAGACGGAGACGATACATGGCAAACGCAAAAGGCAAAATCACTCAGGTGATCGGAGCCGTGGTTGACGTTCAGTTCGGCGACCACCTGCCGCAGATCCTGAACGCCCTGACCACGGACAACAACGGCAAGAAACTGGTTCTGGAAGTCGCGCAGCACTTGGGCGAGAACACAGTTCGTACCATCGCGATGGACGCAACCGAAGGCCTCGTGCGCGGCCAGGAAGTGACCGACACCGACGGCCCGATCACGGTGCCGGTTGGCAACGCCACGCTGGGCCGCATCCTGAACGTTGTGGGCGAACCCGTCGACGAAGGCGGCCCCGTTGGCCGCGACGAAGAGCGGTCCATTCACGCCGACGCGCCCCCCTTCGCCGACCAGTCGACCGAGTCGATCGTTCTGGCCACGGGCATCAAGGTGATTGACCTGCTGGCCCCTTATGCCAAGGGCGGCAAAATCGGCCTTTTCGGCGGTGCCGGCGTGGGCAAGACCGTTCTGATCATGGAACTGATCAACAACATCGCCAAGGTGCACTCGGGCTTTTCCGTTTTCGCCGGTGTGGGCGAGCGGACGCGTGAGGGCAACGATCTTTACCACGAGATGATCGAATCCGGCGTTATCGTCCCCGATAACCTTACCGAATCCAAAGTGGCGCTGGTCTACGGCCAAATGAACGAACCGCCCGGTGCGCGTATGCGTGTGGCCCTGACCGGCCTGACCCTGGCCGAGCAGTTCCGCGACCAGTCGGGTACAGACGTTCTGTTCTTTGTCGACAACATCTTCCGCTTCACGCAAGCCGGTTCCGAAGTGTCCGCCCTTCTGGGCCGCATCCCGTCCGCTGTGGGCTACCAGCCGACGCTGGCCACCGACATGGGCCAGATGCAGGAGCGGATTACATCGACCAACAAGGGCTCGATCACGTCGGTGCAGGCCGTCTATGTTCCTGCGGACGACCTGACCGACCCGGCGCCTGCGACATCGTTCGCGCACCTTGACGCCACGACGGTTCTGTCGCGCGCCATTTCCGAGCTGGGCATTTACCCCGCCGTGGACCCGCTCGACTCCACCTCGCGCCTGATGGACCCGTCCGTTGTGGGCGAGGAGCATTATCAGGTGGCGCGTGACGTGCAGGGTATCCTTCAGCGCTACAAATCGCTTCAGGACATCATCGCGATTCTCGGCATGGACGAACTGAGCGAAGAGGACAAGCTGACCGTGGCCCGCGCCCGGAAAATCCAGCGATTCCTGTCGCAGCCCTTCGACGTGGCCAAGGTCTTTACCGGTTCGGACGGTGTGCAGGTTCCGCTGGAAGAGACGATTTCGTCCTTCAAGGCGGTTGTCGCCGGCGAATACGATCACCTGCCCGAGGGCGCCTTCTACATGGTTGGCGGCATCGAGGATGTGAAGGCCAAGGCCGAGCGTATGGCAGCCGACGCCGCATAATGCACCTGCCGGACCGCGCTGCGCGGTCCGGTATTCCGCCCAATGAAGGAGGCCACCAATGGCTGACACAGTGCAATTCGATCTGGTATCGCCCGAGCGCCTTCTGACATCCGTTCAGGCGCGCGAAGTGCAAATCCCCGGTGCCGAGGGCGATCTGACGGCAATGGCCGACCATTCGCCGGTCATCACAACGCTGCGCCCCGGTATCGTGCGCGTCATTTCGGACAAGGGCGAAGAAGAATACGCCGTCACCGGCGGCTTTGCCGAGATCAACGCCGATGGCGTTTCGGTTCTGGCCGAGCAGGCGATTCACCGCTCCGATCTGACCCAGGAGCATTTCAAGAAGCTGGTCGCAGATGCGACTGACCGTCTTGCGCGTGCGCAAGAGACGTTCAAGAATGAACCGGGCCCCGTCGATGACGCAGCCAAGCTGCTGGCCGACATGGTGGCAATGGGCGATCACATGGGCCTTAGCGGCTACTAAACCGCCGCATCTGTGCAAGATCCTGACAAAGGCCCGCGTTTCGCGGGCCTTTTCCATTTTCGATCACAGTTTCGCCTAGAATCTGGACTATGTTGATATTTGGGTAATGGTTGAGTGCTATGAAAAGATTGAACACAAGGCTATTGGGTGTTGATCAGGGGGAGGCGGTGCTGTTTTCGGAATTTGAGAGCGGCGGCACCATGTGGACGGGGGAGGGGGAGCGTTCGCGCACCCAGGCTGTGGTGTTTTCCGAGCGATTCCGCGCGCCGCCTGCCGTGCAATGCGCGCTCTCCATGTGGGATATCGACAACAGCACCAATGCGCGGGTCGAGGTCAGCGCGGAGGCCATTACAGAAGAAGGCTTTACCGTTGTGTTTCGTACGTGGGCAGACACGCACGTTGCGCGTGCCCGCGTCTGCTGGATGGCAATCGGGGAGGTGTCTGGCGACGAAGACTGGGATGTATAGCAAACATGCGCGCCTGACCGCCGGACCATGACATCGCCCCGGCGGCGCCTAGTCGCGGCGCGGTTCAGTTGCCGAATTGGCCCTCATACACAGGCTCAAGCGTGGGGGTGTCGAACAGCGACGATACGGACGTTCCGTTCCAGATGTTCAGGATAGCCTGGGCAAAGACGGGCGCGGTGGGAATGATACGGATGTTCGGCGTTGCGCGCACGGCCTCGGTCGGGGCGATCGTGTCGGTGATGACCATGGATTTAAGCACCGAATTTGTCACCCGCTCGACCGCCGGGCCGGACATGACGCCATGGGTTGTGTAGGCATGCACCTCGGCGGCGCCGTTCTCGATCAGCACTTCGGCGGCCTTGCACAATGTGCCGGCGGTGTCGCACATATCGTCGATGATGATGCATTTCTTGCCGGTGACATCGCCGATGATGGTCATTTCGGCCACCTCTCCGGCCTTCTCGCGGCGCTTGTCCACGATGGCCAGCGGCGCGTTGATCCGTTTGGCTAACTCGCGCGCGCGGGCGACGCCGCCCACATCGGGCGACACGATCATCAGATCATCGAGGCTGCCCTTGAATTGCTTCATGATATCAAGGGCGAACACCGGCGAGGCGTAAAGGTTATCCACCGGAATATCGAAAAACCCTTGGATCTGGGCCGCGTGCAGATCCATGGTCAGCACTCGTTCGATCCCGGCCTCGACCAGCATGTTCGCCACCAGTTTCGCCGAAATCGGCGTGCGCGCCTTGCTGCGGCGGTCCTGCCGCGCGTAGCCGAAGTACGGGATGACCGCCGTAATGCGCGCGGCCGAGGACCGGCGCAGCGCGTCGGACATGATCAGCAGCTCCATCAGGTTGTCATTGGCCGGGTTTGATGTAGGCTGGATGATAAACATATCCTCGCCGCGCACGTTCTCGAACACCTCGACGAAAATCTCACCGTCGTTGAACCGCTCGACCCGCGCATCGACAAGGCCGACATTGACGCCCCGGTGCATCGACATGCGCCGCGCAATGGCTGTGGCGAGCGGCATGTTGGCGTTGCCTGAGATAAGCTTAGGCTCGGATGTGGATGACATGGCTGTGGTTCCCCCGGGGTGGCCGCATGGGCAGATTCGCTGCGTTGACACCGCTTAGCACGCGCGTAGGGTCGGGCAAAGCTACAGGTACCCGAAGGAGGCGTAAAACATGGCCCAGATAGATTATTTCTTCTCGATTCTCTCGCCCTATGCCTATCTCGCCGGAAACCGGCTGGAGGAGGTGGCGCGCGCGCATGATGCGCAGATCACCTATAAACCAATAGATTTCATGGCGGTGATGGCGCATCTGGGCGGTCCGGGCGGGCTGCACCCCGCGCGGCTGAGCTATATGTCGCAGGACATCGTGCGCCTGGCAGACCGGCATGGGATGCCGCTGACCGCGCGGCCTGCGCATTGGCCGGCCAATCCGGCGCCAGCATCCTATGCAATCATCGCAGCGCAGGCCGCAGGGGGCGGAGATACCGGCGCGTTGGTACACGCCTTCATGCGCGCCTGCTGGGCCGAGGACCGGGACGTGTCGGATGATGGCGTGGTGCGCGATTGTCTGCGCGCCGCCGGGTTCGATCCGGGCCTTGCCGATCGTGGCCTGCTGAGCGGGGCAGAAACATATGGCGCGAATAATGATGAGGCGATGCAGCGCGGCGTCATTGGCGTTCCGTTCTACCTGACGGGGGACGGCGCGGCGTTCTGGGGCCAGGACCGGCTGGAGGATCTGGACCGGCATCTGGCGGCCGGCGCCTGACATGCCATGCGCAGAAAAGGGCGGGTTCCCGACATTCTGGACAACCTGCGGCGAGGGGCCGCGCAGGGCGCTGATGATCCATTGCAGCCTTGGGGAGTCCGGCATCTGGGGCGGGATAGCACGTTCCTTGGCCGGGGCGCTGACAATGACAGCCTTCGATCTGCCGGGCCATGGGCGCAGCGTCGATTGGGACGCGCGCGGCGAGATGAGCGCTGTCTGCGCCGAAATGGCCGCCGACCTTGCCAGTGGCGCCGGCCCTGTTGATGTCATCGGGCACAGTTTCGGCGCCGTGATTGCCCTGAGGCTGGCGGTCGAGCGGCCTGATCTGGTCCGTTCTCTGGTGATGATCGAGCCGGTTTTTTTCGCCGCCGCGCTGCGTAGCCAGCCTGCCGCCTGCGCCGCGCATCTGTCGGAACAATGCGCCTTCGAGGCGGCGCTTGCGGCAGGAGATATGACAGCGGCGGCGCGCAATTTCATCGGCCAATGGGGCGGGGGGCGACCTTGGGAGAGTTTCAGCGCCGCCGCGCAGGCGCGCATGGCGCAGCAGATGCCGCTGATCGTGGCGGCGGGGCCGGCACTCTATGACGATGCTGGCGGGCTGCTGGAGCCTGGCGTGCCGGAGCGTGTCGATATCCCGGCGCTGCTGCTGGAGGGTAGCAACGCGCCCCAGATCATCCCGGCAATCAACGCGGCGCTGGCCGCGCAATTGCCCCGCGCCGGTCGCGGCGTGATCGCGGGAGCGGGGCATATGTCGGTGGCGACGCATCCCGACGAGGTCAGCGCGCAGGTGCTTGAATTTCTGGCCGAGGAGCAGACCGAAAAGCAGGCGCCGTGTTAACCCTTGGCCAGCGACACGAACTGGTCAATCATCTCATGCGTGATCGACCAGTCGCAGACCAGTCGCATCATCTGCGGCGCGTCCGGATCGCCCTCCAGATCACCCCAGAGCCGATACACGGCGCCGGCCGCATGCAGGCGCTGATGCACGTGGCGGGGCAGGGTGGCGAAAATCATGTTCGCCTCCGGCTCCTCCACAAACTCCAGACCCGCGACATCGCCCAGCCCGGCGGCCAGCCGTGCGGCGTTGGCATTGGCGGCGCGCGCCGCCTCCAGCCATGCACCGCCGTCCAGATAGCCCTGCATCTGCGCCGAAAGGTAGCGGTGTTTGGAGAACAGATGCGCGCCGCGTTTGCGCCGCAGCTCGAACTCCCACGCGTGTTTGGGGTCGAAAAAGATGACCGCCTCGACACCGGCGCAGCCGTTTTTCGTGCCCCCAAGGCTAAGCGCGTCGATGCCCGCCTTCCATGTCATATCGGCGGGGGAGCAGCCCAGCGCGACCAGCGCATTGGCAAACCGCGCCCCGTCAAGGAAGGTCGGCAGACCGTATTCGCGCGCCACGCCAGTCAGCGCGCGCAGCTCCTCCAGCGTGTAGATACGGCCCATTTCGGTGACTTGGGTAAGCTGTACCGGTCCGCGCTGCGAGGTATGCACATCGCCGCGCTCCCAATCCTCGATCCGGGCGCGTAGCTGATCGGCTGTCATCTTGTCGCCCGTCCCGACAAGGCTCAGCTTGGCGCCGCCGGTGTAGAATTCGGGGGCGTGGCATTCATCGACGTTGATATGCGCCAGCGGGGTGCAAAATACCGTCTCCCACGGCTGGGTCAGCGTCCCCAGCGCCAGCGCGTTGGCGGCGGTGCCGGTGGCGACCAGATAGACCGCCGCCTCGGGCGCCTCGAACAGCTCGCGGATCTGGGCGCGCACACCGTCCATGATGGCATCGGTGCCATAGCTGGGCTGAAACCCGGTATCGGCGGCAATCATCGCCTGCGCGACGGCAGGATGCATCGGGCCGGAATTGTCAGAGGCAAAATACATCAGGTCGGCTCCTCTATGATGTGGTCTTCCCAGTCGTCTTCGTCGATCTCGAACTCGGGCACCGTACGGCTTTGCATGGACACGCCAGCGTCATGCACGGTCTGCGGATCGCCGGAAATCAGCGGGTGCCAGTCGTACAGCTTCTTGCCCTGCCACAGCAGTTTGTAGGCGCAGGTTTCGGGCATCCAATACAGGTTTGCATCCATATTGGTCGGCTTCAAAACGATACATTCCGGCACGAACTGGTGGCGGATCGGGTATTGCGCGCATTGGCAGGTGCTGTCGTCAAACAGGCGGCAGGCGACGCGGGTCATGACCACCTCGCCGGTATCCTCGTCCTCCAGCTTGTTCATGCAGCATTTGCCGCAGCCGTCGCACAGTGCCTCCCATTCGGGGCGCGTCATGCGGGTCAGCGGCGTGTCCTCCCAGTAGCGGGGGCGCAGCGGGGCGCTCATAGCGCGGCCAATATGCGGCGGGCGTCGGCGCAGTCGGCGTCCATCTGGGCGATGAATGCCTCAAGGCTGTCGAATGTTTCCTCCGGGCGCAGGAAATCGACCAGCGCAACCGACATCTCGGCGCCATACAGATCGCCGGAGAAGTCGAACAGGAACGTCTCCAGATTGGCGACCTCGCCGTCGAACATCGGCCGCGTGCCCAGCGATGCCGCGCCGTGATAGAGGCCGGCATGCGGTCCGGTCAGCACATCCACCAGCACGGCATAGACGCCGAAATGCGGCGGATGCAGGCCGGTGATGGCCATGTTCGCGGTCGGATAGCCCAGCGTGCGACCACGCTGAAACCCCTTGATGACCGTGCCTTCGATCCGGTGCCAGTGGCCCAGCATTTCGGCGGCATCGCGCGGCCGGCCCTCGCCCAGGGCGCGGCGGATCGCGGTCGAGCTGACCTGCGCGCCGGTGGCCGACAGCAGCTCGGCAATGGTCACGTCAAAGCCCATCTCCGCCCCGAAATCGGCCAGCATCGCGGCCGTGCCAGCGCGCCCCTTGCCAAAGCAGAAATCGCGGCCAACGACGACATGCGACAGGCCCAGCCCATCGGCAATCACATCCTGCGCAAAGTCGCGCGGGTTGAGGGACGCCATATTTGCGTCAAAGGGCAGCTCGAACAGGATATCCACATCCAGCTTGGCCAGACGGCTGGCGCGCGCGGCGGGGTTCATCAGGCGGAAGGGCGGCGCATCCGGGGCGAAAAATTCGCGCGGATGCGGCTCGAATGTCAGGATGCCAAGCGGCGCGCCATTGCGCGCACCAGCCTTGCGGGCCTGCTCGATCACCGAACGGTGGCCCAGATGCACGCCATCGAAATTACCGATCGCGGCGCTGGCACCTTTGGCAGTGGCCGGGACGGCCTTGTAATCGTGAAAAATACGCATCCGGCAGGCGTAGCGCGGCCTTTGCGGGGGCGCAAGTCTGGATGCGCGCCCGGCGTCTTTGCTTGGGCGCGCCTAGTCGAACTTGCGCGAGGGCGCCATGACCATCGCCTCGCCGATCAGCACCTTTTTGCCGTTCACCATGCAGCGGCAATCCAGCCCGACGCGCCGCTTGGCGTGGTCGATCGAGATCACCTCGACCTCGGCATGGACCATGTCACCGGGGCGCACCGGCGCCAGAAATTTCAACGACTGGCCCATGTAAACGGTGCCGTGGCCGGGCAACTGTTCGCCGATGACGGCAGAAATCAGGCCGGCAGTCAGCATGCCATGGGCGATGCGCCCCTCGAAAATGGTGTCGCGGGCGTAATCATCATCCATATGCACCGGATTATGATCGGTCGAGACTTCGGCGAACAGCTCGATATCGCGGTCGGTGATGACTTTGCGCAGGTGCCGCGTCATGCCCATTTCGATGTCTTCGATGCAGATCGTGCCGCGTGGCATATTGTCCAACATGAGGCCCTCCGTCTGGTCCGGTGAGTAATAATAGGACGCGAAGGCGCCCGCTGTGGAAACTTTATTACTTCGCAGGCGCAGAAAATCAACCCCTAAAGCGGGGCTGATCAATTTGATGATGGGGTGGTGTGACCGGTGCGCTTAGCGCAGATGCCCTATCGTATAGGTGGGCGATGCGCTCTGACGGCTCAGATACGCCTCCAGACGGGCCGGGTCAGGTTGATCGCCTGCGTTCGTCTCGGACGCGGCCAGCCCGCCGGTGATGAACAGCGAATCAAGGTTTTCGCCCATAGCGCCCGCAACATCGGTGCCGATCCCGTCGCCGATGGCCAGAATTCCCTCTTCGGGGATATCCTTGCCAAGGGCTGCCAGTCGGCGCCGGGCCAGATCGTAGATCGGCGGATGCGGTTTGCCGAAATAAAGGCTCTCGCCGCCCATTTCGGTATAGAGCTGTGCCAGCGCGCCGGCGCACCATTCGCGCACATCGCCGCGATCGACCACGATATCGGGATTGGCGCAGAGCAGTTTCATGCCCTTTTGCTTGGCATACAGAAAATCGGGCCGGTTCACCGCCGGATCGGCCAGCGGATCGAACGGGCCGCAGCAAACGATGCCGGTGGCCTGATCCAAGGGCACGCGGGTGATGTCCACCGGATCGTCGATCACTTCCATCGGTTCGAAAAACCCGGCGTCACGCTCGGGCTCGCCCATGAAGTACACCTTGTCGCCGACCACGCCGCGAAACATCGCGGCACGTGCCGAATCGCCCGAGGTGGCGATGGCGTCATAGGCATCCTGTGGCACGCCGAACTGGCTGAGCTGCGCCGCCACGCCTTTGCGCGGTTTGGGCGAATTTGTGACCAGCACCACGGTGCCGCCGCCCGCGCGGTAGGTCTGCATTGCGGCGACCGCTTCGGGGTAGGCGGTGACGCCATTGTGCAGGCAGCCCCAAAGATCGACAAACAGCGCATCGTAGCGGCTGGAGACGTCGGCGAGCGATTGAATGATCTGGGTCATGGGCATCTTCCTCTGGCTTTGGGTCCAGATATGGCAGGCGCGCGGGCGCAAGGCCAGAGCGGATGCGGTTGCAGCGCGCCGCATCCCGGCGTTAGCTGTGCTGCACAAGGAGAGCGCATATGCACGATCATTCCGGCCACGACCATTCGCACGTCCCGCGGAACGAGACGAAGATCGCCATTGCCGCCGCCCTGACCGGTACGTTCATGGTGGCAGAGGTGGTGGGCGGGGTCATCTCCGGCTCGCTCGCGCTGATCGCCGATGCGGGGCATATGCTGACCGATTTTGCATCCCTGATGCTGGCGTGGCTGGGCTTCCGGCTGGCGCGGCGCCCGGCGGATTGGAAGCGGACCTATGGGTTTGACCGCTTTTCCGTTCTGGCGGCATTCGTCAACGGTTTGTCCCTGTTCGCCATCGCCGCGTGGATCCTGTGGGAGGCGATCCAGCGGCTGGGCGCGCCGCAGCACGTGATGGGCGGCGTCATGCTGTGGGTCGCGCTGGGCGGGCTGGCGGTGAATATCGCGGCGTTCTGGGTGCTGACACGGGGCGGCAAGGGCGAGAACCTGAACGTGCGCGCGGCGGCCCTGCATGTGATGGGGGATCTGCTGGGATCTGTGGCCGCGCTGGTGGCGGCGCTGGTCATCATCTGGACGGGCTGGACCCCGATTGACCCGATTCTGTCGGTGCTGGTGGTGCTGATCATCCTTCGCTCGGCGTGGAAGGTGGTGGCGCAGAGCGGTCATATCCTGCTGGAGGGCGCCCCGGACGGGTTCGACCGGCGCGCCGTCGCGGCCGACCTGTGCGCGGCGGTGCCCGGATTGCGCGATGTGCGCCACGTTCACGCGTGGTCGGTCACGCAGGAAAGGCCGATGGTGACGATGGTGGCGTCGCTGGAGGCAGGCACTGACATGGCGAGCGTCAAGGCCGCGATCCGGAGCCATCTGGAACAGCAACACGGGATTGGCCATGTCACGATCGAGGTGGAGAGCTGACGATTTTTCGCGAAAAATCGTGTCCCGCCTGCATCAGGCCGGGGTCATAACCGCTGCCACCGCGAGAAACGCCAGCGCCCAGCCCCAGGCAATGCCAACCAGATTGAGCTGCCACGCAAACGGCTGTTTGCGGGTCTTGTGCCGCAACATCCGCTGCGCCAGCTTGGCAGCGGGCCAGCCGCCGATAATGGCCAAGGTCAGCAGACGTTTTTCCGGGGTGCGCCATGCGCGGACGACAGACCGGCGTTTGTCGTGCCAGAACAGGATGAATGTGACCGCGTTGACGATCAGAAAATAGCCACCCAGCGCCGCCGGGTGGCCGATGCCCGCAGCCACGCGTCAGATCTTGAGGCTGGGAATAATCTGTTTCTTGCGGCTCATCACGCCGGGCAGAACCACGGTGTCGCCGGCAGGCGTCACGCCGAACGATTTTTCGGCCAGCGATTTGACCATGTCGTTGGGAATCAGCAGCGTCGCCTCCTCGTTCAGGATATCGACGACGAACAGCAGCACCTGATCAACGCCATCCTCGGCGGCCACTGTCTGCATTGACTGCATCAGGCTGTCCTTGCGGTCCAGCACCACCTGCGGCGCTGTTGTCTCCAGCACCGAGACGCGCAGCTTGGCGCCCGGCATTTCGAATTCCTTGCTGTCCATGCGCAGCAATTCGGCGTCGGAAAATGCCGAAACATCCGATTTGGCGGCAAACATCTGCGCGGCGTAATCGCCGATATCAATGCCCAGATCGCCCGCCAGATCATGGGCAATCGCCTTGTCCTCGTCCGTGGTGGTCGGGCTGCGGAATTCCAGCGTGTCGCTGAGGATGCAGGACAGCATCGCGCCTTTGACGCCGTCGGGTGCCTGCGCCATATGCTTGCCGATCATCTTCCACATGATGGTGGCGGTGCAGGCCAGCGGCTCGATCCGGATTTCCACGGGCGCCAGCGTTTCAAGGCCCCCTACCATGCGGTGATGGTCGATGATGCCGCGAATATCGGCATTGGCGATATTGCCGGGCAGCTCGGACGGGTTGTTGGTGTCAACGATCACAACGGCCTGGCCGTCTTCGACATCGTCGATAATGTCGGGCGTCTCAAGCCTCCAGTGCTTCAGCATGAACGCCGCTTCGGTGTTCGGCTCGCCCAGCAGGACCGGCTTGGCGTCGATGCCTTTGATCTGGTTCAGATACCACGCCCAGACGATGGGCGATCCGGTGCTGTCGGTGTCGGGCGATGTGTGGCCAAAAACGAGCGTTGTCATGGGCTGGTATCCTTGAATGGCGAATAAATAGCGGTTTTGCGCAGCTTATAGGCGCGCAATGCGGGCTTGTCACGAGGGGGCGGGGCGGGCAATTTGCGCCGCATGGAAAAAGCGGCTGAAACCGATCTGTATGCGCCGGTCAAGGCGTGGCTGGAGGGCCGCGGCCACACCGTCAAGGGCGAGGTAGGCGCCGCCGATGTCGTGGCGCGCAAGGACGGCGCGCTGCTGATTGTCGAGCTGAAGCTGGGCTTTTCGCTGGTGCTGTTGCAGCAGGCGGTCGCGCGGCAGGCGGTGTGCGATCTGGTCTATGTCGCGGTGCCGCGCTGGCGCGGCAAGGCGGGCTGGCGCGCGTTCAAGGGCAATATCGGCCTGTGTCGGCGGCTGGGTCTGGGCGTGTTGTCAGTACAGACCGGGACGGGCGAGGTGCAGGAACATGCGGCGCCGGGTCCATTCCAGCCGCGCAAAGCGGCGCGCAAACGCGCACGTCTGGAGCGGGAGTTTGACACCCGCAGCGGCGATCCCACGCCGGGCGGCACAAACGGGCAGGTGATGACATCCTACCGGCAGGATGCGCTGGCCTGCGCGGCCTATCTGGCAGGGGCGGGCGCCACAAAGGCGGTCGTTGTGGCGCATGAGACGGGCGTTGCGAGGGCGCGCCAGATCATGGCCGACAATCATCACGGCTGGTTCGTGCGGGCCAGCCGGGGCATCTATGCGCTGAGCGACGAGGGCATTGCGATGCACGCCGGGCCGGCGGCCTTATAGGCCCGGCAGGGATGCGCGGAATACGTCTAGAACACCCGAAAGCGGCGGCCACCCGCCAGCCTGCGCATTTGCGCGGATCTTTCAGTCTGGAACCAGTTGACATAGCCTCGCGTGCTGCCTAACTACCCCCTCGTTAGCACTCGCCTTGGGTGAGTGCTAACGGCCCCTGTGACGGGGCCGTAGAATAGTAACCTCGAGCCAAGGAGTCTCAGAGATGGCATTTACACCGCTGCATGACCGCGTTCTCGTTCGCCGCGTTGAAAGCGAAGAGAAGACCAAGGGCGGTCTGATCATCCCCGACAGCGCCAAGGAAAAGCCCAGCGAAGGCGAAGTCGTCGCAGTCGGGTCAGGCGCGCGCGATGACGACGGCGACCGGATCAAGATGGACGTTGAAGCAGGCGACCGCATCCTGTTCGGCAAATGGTCCGGCACGGAAATCACGATCGACGGCGAAGAGCTGCTGATCATGAAGGAGAGCGATATCCTGGGCAAGCTGGCCTGATATCGCGCGATGCTGCGCGGCTCTGGCAGAGCCGGGCGCGCATTGACCTGAAACACGAATTACAAGGAAATTGAGACATGGCAGCTAAAGACGTCAAGTTCAGTACCGACGCCCGCAACAAGATGCTCAAAGGCGTCAACATCCTGGCCGACGCGGTCAAGGTGACGCTGGGCCCCAAGGGCCGTAACGTTGTTCTGGACAAATCGTTCGGCGCACCGCGCATCACCAAGGACGGTGTTTCTGTCGCCAAGGAAATCGAGCTGGAAGACAAGTTCGAGAACATGGGCGCGCAGATGGTCAAGGAAGTGGCCAGCCGTACCAATGACGAGGCCGGCGACGGCACCACAACCGCGACGGTGCTGGCCCAGGCCATCGTCAAGGAAGGCATGAAATCGGTCGCAGCGGGCATGAACCCGATGGACCTCAAGCGCGGCATTGACCTGGCAACAGCCAAGGTCGTCGACGAAATCCGCAAGGCCGCACGCGACGTGTCCGACAGCGCCGAAGTCGCGCAGGTTGGCACCATCTCCGCCAACGGCGAGCGCGAAATCGGTCAGCAGATCGCTGACGCGATGCAAAAAGTCGGCAACGAGGGTGTCATCACCGTCGAAGAGAACAAGGGCCTTGAGACAGAGACAGACGTTGTCGAAGGCATGCAGTTCGACCGCGGCTACCTCAGCCCCTATTTCGTGACCAACTCCGACAAGATGGTTGCAGACCTTGAGGACTGCATCATCCTGCTGCACGAGAAAAAGCTGTCGAGCCTTCAGCCGATGGTTCCGCTGCTGGAGCAGGTCATCCAGAGCCAGAAGCCGCTGCTGATCATCGCAGAAGACGTCGAAGGCGAGGCCCTGGCCACGCTGGTCGTCAACAAGCTGCGCGGCGGTCTGAAGATCGCAGCCGTCAAGGCACCCGGTTTCGGCGATCGTCGCAAGGCGATGCTGCAGGATATCGCGATCCTCACCGGCGGTCAGGTCATCTCCGAAGATCTGGGCATGAAGCTGGAGTCCGTCACGATGGACATGCTGGGGTCGGCCAAGAAAGTCGCGATCACCAAAGACACCACAACCATCATCGATGGCGCTGGCGAGAAGGCCGAGATCGAGGTGCGCGTTGCCCAGATCCGCAACCAGATCGAAGAGACCACCAGCGACTACGACAAGGAAAAGCTGCAAGAGCGCGTTGCCAAGCTGGCAGGCGGTGTTGCTGTCATCCGCGTCGGTGGCATGACCGAAGTCGAAGTGAAAGAGCGCAAGGACCGCGTCGATGACGCGCTGAACGCCACACGTGCGGCTGTTCAGGAAGGTATCGTCGTTGGTGGCGGTGTGGCCCTGATCCAGGCGGGCAAGATCCTTGAGGGTCTGACCGGCGACAACAACGACCAGACCGTTGGCATCACCATCGTCCGCAAGGCGCTGGAGGCACCGCTGCGCCAGATCGCCGAGAACGCCGGCGTTGACGGTTCGGTCGTCGCGGGCAAGATCCGCGAATCGAATGACCCCAAGTTCGGCTTCAACGCGCAGACCGAAGAATATGGCGACATGTTCAAGTTCGGCGTTATCGACCCGGCCAAGGTTGTGCGTCACGCGCTTCAGGATGCGGCCTCGATCGCAGGCCTGCTGATCACGACCGAAGCCATGGTTGCCGACAAGCCGTCGAAAGACGGCGGCGGTGCCGGTGGCGGCATGCCCGACATGGGCGGCATGGGCGGCATGATGTAAGATTTTCGCCTTGCGAAGATCTGTCTTGCTCGCTTGGGTCAAGATGATTGGGGTCGCCTTACGGGCGGCCCCTTTTTCGTGGCAGGTGTTTGGCCAAAAAAGATTTTATGCCTCCGGCGGGGATATTTAAGGCAAAAAGAAAGTGCAGCCGGGCCGAAGGGGAGCCGCGGCAGGGACGGGGTGATGATGTTTAGATTTCCGGAGTTCAGCCGCGACTTGCATCGTGGAGAAGAGGGCGCTGTGGGCGATCTGCTGAACCGGGCCTATGGCGGCGGGGCTGAGGCGAAGACAGTGGATGGCTTGCGCCGGGCGGGCGTGATCGCGGGCGAGGTTGTGCTGCCCTGTCAGGGCGGTATTGTGGGATATTATGCGCTGTCACGCATGCGGGCGCCGGGTGGGGCGCTGTGCGTTGGGCCGGTGGCGATTGATCCGGACTGGCAGCGCGCGGGGCACGGACGGCGCATGATCGGCCTGCTTGCCGAGTGGGCGCGTCTGAGCGGCACATGCGTTCTGGCAGAGGGGTGCGAGGCGTTTTTCGCGCGCGCCGGATTTCGCGCGTCCGGGGTGGACGGGCTATGGTTGGCGGGTCCCGCGCGGGATTTGAGCGGCGTTGAACTGCTATTCCCAAAGGCGTTTGATCGGACGTGACGCGCTAGCCGCGTTTGCGGATCGCGGTCACTTCCAATTCGATCATGCCGCTGGGGCGCGGCCATTCGACGACATCGCCCTGCTCGGCCTCCAGCAGGGCGCGGGCGAGCGGAGAGGGGGCGGCGATGAGGCCCTGTTTGGGGTCTGCTTCGTCTTCGCCGACGATGATGTAAGTGGCGGGCGTGCCATCCTCGTCCAGCACATCGACGGCGGCGCCGAACTGCACGCTGGGATACTCGCCGCTGGGCGGCTCTATCAGAATGGCGGTGCCAAGGCGCGCGATGACATAGCGCAGGTCGCGTTCAGCGACCGCCAGCGGATAGGACGTCTCGGGATCATCCGGCGCAGCGCGCAGCCGGCTTATTTCCGCCTCAAGCGCGGCTTCGCGGGCGTGAAGCTGGGCCAGCCCCTCGGGCGTGACGTGGTTGGGATGCGCCGAGATGGGCAAATCATCCAGCCGCTGGGGCGTGGTGCTGCCGTCGTCTTCCTTGGTGAATGCCTTGTTCATTGCGCGCTACTCCACGATTTGCTCAAGCCGATCATATCCGATGCCGTCTGAAAAGGCGATTTTCCTCAGCTTGTCCGGTTTCATGTGGATATCGGGCAGCTCTGCCTCGGAAAACCATCGGCGGCGGGTCACGATGCCCTCGGGGTCGCGCCAGTTCGGATCAAGCGCGCCACTGAGCAACGTGCAGCGAAAAAATACCTCGACCTGATGAAGGTTGCGTTGGCTGGAATGAAATTCGTTGATCAGGCACGGCGCCCCGACGTTGATATGCAGGCCGGTTTCCTCATGCACCTCGCGGGCCAGCCCATCTGCAAGGCTTTCGTGCATATTCGCGCCGCCGCCGGGCGCGCACCACAGGGTGCTGTTCGGATCCGGCCATGCATTGACCAGCAGCAGCCGGGCATCGTGGATCAGAACGGCGCGGGCGGCAACGCGGATGGGCATAAGCGGGCTTTTACCTATGGTTAACAATGTCGGGTCTTTTCGTAGGATCAGTTTGCGCATATCTGCACGAGGATGAAAACATGGCCCCTCATAATTACGCTGACGTTGCCGGTTCCTGCCGTGGCTGATTGCGCCGTCTTGCTGCACGGTCTGGCGCGCAGCGACGCGTCATTTCTGGTGATGGGCGAAATGCTGGAGGCGGCGGGGATGCAGGTGGTGATCCCGTCCTACCCCTCGACCAAGGCGCGGATCGCGGCGCTGGCCGATGAGGTGCTGCCCGGCGCGGTATCGGCCTGCGGCGGCAAAACGGTGCATTTCGTCACCCATTCCATGGGCGGCATCCTGCTGCGGGCCTGGTTGCCGGCGCACCGGCCCGAAAACCTGGGCCGCGTGGTGATGCTGGGTCCGCCCAACCACGGCAGCCAGGTGGTGGACGAACTGGGCGGTCTGGAGCTGTTCGAGTGGATCAACGGCCCCGCCGGAATGCAGCTGGATACCGGGCCGGACACCTTCACCGAAAGCCTGCCACCGGTGGATTTTGAACTGGGCGTGATTGCCGGCACCCGGTCGCTGAACCCCTATTTCTCGCTGCTGCTGGAGGGGCCGGACGATGGCAAGGTCTCTGTCGCGTCCACGCGGGTGGATGGCATGGCCGACCATATTGCGCTGCCGGTGACGCACACCTTCATGATGAACAACCCGTTGGTGATCGCCCAGGTCGAGACTTTTCTGACCACCGGCGCGTTTGATCATGACATGAATATCGGCGATCTGTTCGGCTGGGGCAGCGAATGACTCTGGCGTTGGAAATACGCGGTGCAGACGTGCTGCACCCCGGCGGGCTGTCGCGCGCGCCGTTATCTGTTGCGGAAGGCCGGATTGCCGGTGGCGGTGGCCGCGCGGTGGACCTGACCGGTTTTACCGTGCTGCCCGGCATCGTCGACGCCCATGGCGACGGGTTCGAGCGGCATCTGGCGCCAAGGCGCGGCGCGATGAAGGATATCGGCGCCGGCCTGATCGCCGCCGAGGCCGAGCTGGCGGCCAATGGCATCACCACCGCCGCGCTGGCGCAATTCTACAGTTGGGAAGGCGGCATGCGCGGCCCGGATTTTGCCACCTCTGTCATGGAGGGGCTGGCGCAAATCCGGCATAGCGTGGTGACCGATCTGCGCGCGCAGTTGCGGTTCGAAATCTCGATGGTTGACGATTATGCGACCGTTGCAGCCTTCATCGCGCAGTATGGCATTGATCATGTCGTGTTCAACGACCACCTGCCGCACGCCGCACTGGCGGCGGGCAAGCGTCCACCGCGCCTGACCGGGCAGGCCCTGCGCATCGGCCGCAACCCCGAGCGGCATCTGGAAGCGATGCAGGCACTGCATGCGGGGATGGACCGCGTGCCGCAGGCGCTGGCGCGGCTGACAACGGATCTGGCGGCAGCAGGCGTGCGCATGGGCAGCCACGATGATCGCAGCGCCACGGCGCGTGCAGACTGGCGGGCGATGGGCGTCACGATTGCCGAGTTTCCCGAAACAATAGAAGCGGCAGAGGCGGCCTTCGAGGGCGGCGATCATGTGGTCATGGGCGCGCCGAATGTCGTGCGCGGCGGGTCGCATAACGGCAATGTCAGCGCGATTGATATGGCGGCAGTGGGCTGCATCCACGCGCTGGCGTCCGATTACCACTATCCGTCGCTGCGCCGCGCGGCGTGGCTGCTGGCCGATGCCGGAATGTGCGATCTGGCAGGGGCGTGGCACCTTGTCTCCAAGGGGCCGGCGCAGGTGCTGGGCCTTGCCGATCGCGGCGATCTGGCGCCGGGCCAGCGGGCAGACCTCACCATATTGGACAGCGACAGCCGCCGCGTCGTGGCCACCATGGCAGGCGGTCGCTTCAGCTATCTGGCCGGAGCGGCGGCCGAGCGTTTCATCGGCTAACGCCCGGCGCAGGCAATCGGCGGTTCCCCGCAGAACCCTGTCGCATGATGCTTTTGATTCGCGTGACTGTTGCTTATCGTGGGACAATCACACGCGCGGAGGATCGGCGATGAAGGTTTCACCATGGATCAGCGCAGCATTGGCATTTTTGCTGTCGCAGGGCGTGAATGCAGCGCAGGCAGACACGCAGCCGCGCCCCGAAAAGCGTCCCGAAGGGGTGCTTCTGGCCGCCGCAACGCATCGCGCACCCGGTGCGGCCTTGCGCCCGATGATGCGTCCCGCCGATCTGAAAGCGGACGCGCCGCGACGGATTGCTGCCAAGGAGACGGGCTTGCGTGGCTGGATCACCGGGTTTCGCGACCGCGCGGCAAAGGCGGGGATCCGGGCGCGCATCTTCGACGCATCCTTTGACGGCGTGGAATATGACCCCGGCGTGATCGCGCTGGACCAGAACCAATCGGAATTTACCAAGCAGATATGGGACTATCTGGACACAGCCGTGTCCGCGCAGCGGGTCAGCAACGGCAAAGCCGCTATGGAGCGCCACCGCGCCGCGCTGAACCGGATTGAGGCACGATATGGCGTCGAAAAAGAGATCGTCACCGCCATCTGGGGATTGGAGAGCGCCTATGGCGCGGTGCGCGGCAAGAACCCCTTGATCGGATCGCTGGCGACCCTGGCCTATGACGGACGGCGCGGCGCTTTCTTTGAAGAGCAGTTGATCGCGGCACTCAAAATTGTGCAGGCAGGCGACGTCGCCCCGCGCGCCATGACCGGTAGCTGGGCCGGGGCGATGGGGCATACGCAGTTCATGCCAACATCGTACCTGTCCCATGCCATTGATTTCACAGGCGATGGCAGACGAGATATCTGGTCGGACGATCCAACAGATGCGCTGGCCTCAACTGCGGCCTATCTGGCGCATTTCGGTTGGAAAAAGGGCCAGCCCTGGGGCGTTGAAGTACGCCTGCCGACGGGGTTCGATCTGTCGCGCGCCCGCCGCGACCTGGCCCTCAGCCCTGCGGCATGGGCCGCCGAAGGCATTCGCGACATGGCAGGCCAGCCGGTGCCAAATCATGGCAAGGCCTCAATTTTGCTGCCCGCCGGATCAACTGGCGCAGCCTTCATGATTTTCGATAATTTCAGCGTGATCGAGCAATATAACAAGGCCGATGCCTATGTCATCGGCGTCGGTCATCTGGCAGACCGAATAGGCGGCGGCCCCCCGATCCAAACCGCCTGGCCGCGCCACCATTCGCCGATCAGCGCAACCCAGAGGCGCGAAATTCAGCGCCAGTTACGCAGCAAGGGGTTTGCCGTGGAAAAAATCGACGGCATCATTGGACCGAACACGATCAATGCCATCCGCGCGTTCCAACGCTCCGCCGGGCTGCGCGCGGACGGATATCCGTCCCCTGAATTTCTGTCGGCGCTGGGCAGTTAATGTCGGAATTGGGTATTTAAGACCAAGAAAAAACAACAGGTTCATCTTTCTTTTTGCCTTAAATATCCCCGCCGGAGGCATCTGCCCCCTCTGGTTGCGGGTCCGAATGAGGATATGCGCCCGGTGTCAGATAACACCGTAGCAGGCTGATCGGGTGCGCTTTCAGGCTAAGGCGGGTGGTGACGTAATCTTCGACCACCTCTTCGCCCGATGTCATCCTGGGCAGTTGCGGGGCAGGCTCGTTCAGCGCCTCCCCGTCGATATCGCCTGCAAAAAGCGGCAGTTGCTTTGTTGCCGTCAGCGCCTTTGCCTGCCACAGGGCTTGCCGCCGGGTTAGCCCAAGACTGGTAAAGCAATCGGCTTCGGCCAGTCTTGTGATGATCGCAGGCGGCAGGCCGGCGCGCCGCCAGACATCGCCGGGCGCGCCATAGCCATTGGCGCGCGCTGCGGTCAGCCAGATGGCGCTGTCCTCGTCAATTCCCTTGATCTGCCGGAATCCCAGCCGCAATGCGAGCCCGCCGGCATCGTCTGGCTCGATACTGTTGTCCCAGACGCTGGCATTGATGCAAACAGGCCGCACTGTCACGCCATGTTCGCGCGCATCGCGTACGATCTGGGCTGGGGCGTAAAACCCCATCGGCTGTGCGTTCAGCAACGCACATGCAAAAATCGTCGGGTGGTGACATTTGATCCACGCGCTTGCATAAACCAACAAGGCAAAGCTGGCTGCGTGGCTTTCGGGAAAGCCGTAGCTGCCGAACCCCTCGATCTGGGCAAAGCAGCGTTCGGCGAAATCATTGTCATATCCGTTCGCCTTCATGCCGCGCAAAAACAGCGTGCGGAATTCACTGATATTGCCACGTTTCTTGAACGTGGCCAGCGCGCGGCGCAGCCGGTCGGCCTGATCCGGGCTGAAGCCCGCGCCGACGATGGCGATCTGCATTGCCTGTTCCTGAAACAGCGGGACGCCCAGCGTCTTGCTCAGTACCGCGCCCAAGGCATCAGAGGGGAACGTGACCTTTTCTTCGCCGTTTCTGCGCCGGATATAGGGATGCACCATATCGCCTTGAATGGGGCCGGGGCGGATGATGGCAACCTCGATCACCAGATCATAAAAACATCGGGGCCGCATGCGTGGCAGGAAATTCATTTGCGCGCGGCTTTCCACCTGAAAGACGCCGATACTGTCGGCCCGGGACAGCATATCGTAAACGCGGCTGTCCTCGGGCGGCAGCGTCGCGAGGGTGTAGCGGTGCCCGTGATGTTGCGCCAGCAGATCGAACGCCTTGCGGATACAGGTCAGCATTCCCAGCGCCAGCACGTCGACCTTGAGGATACCCAGCGCCTCGATATCGTCCTTGTCCCATGAAATGACGGTGCGCCCCTCCATCGAGGCGTTTTCGACCGGGACCAGCTCATCCAGCCGTCCTTCGGTGATGACAAAACCGCCGACATGCTGGCTCAGGTGGCGGGGAAACCCTTCGATTTCCTGCACCAGCGCAAGGGTCTGCTTCAGGCGCGGATCATCAGGATCAAGGCCGATTTCCCGCATTCGCTCCCGCTCCACCGCGCCGGTCGAGAAGAAGCCCCACAGTTGCGACGCCAGCGCGCTGATCGTGTCCTGGCTCAGGCCCATGGCGCGGCCCACCTCGCGGATTGCCCGCTTGCCGCGGTAGTGGATTACGGTTGCACACAGGCCCGCGCGGTGGCGGCCGTAGCGGTCGTAGATGTGCTGGATCACCTCTTCACGGCGCTCATGTTCGAAATCGACGTCGATATCAGGTGGCTCGTCGCGGGCCTCTGACACGAACCGCTCGAATACCATCGTGCCGATTTCGGGGCTGACCGACGTGACGCCAAGGCAGTAGCACACCACCGAATTGGCTGCCGATCCGCGCCCCTGGCACAAGATGCCGCGCTTGCGGGCGAAGGCGACGATGTCGCGCACGGTCAGAAAATAGGGCTCGTAGTTCAGCTTCGCGATTAGGGTGAGTTCATGTTCCAGCAAGCTGCGCGCGCGGGTTGGCGCGCCTTGGGGGTAGCGCCATTTCAGGCCCTCTTCGGCTAGGCGGCGCAGGCGGGTGGTGGGCGTCTCGCCTTGGGCAACTTCGGTGGGATATTCATAACGCAGGCTGCCAAGGCAGAAGATGTGAGACTGCGCCAGCGCGGCGGCGCGATCTACCGCATCCTCAAAGCCCTTGAAAAGACGGCGCATTTCCGGGTCGCTTCGCAGGCGGTTTTCGCTGTTGGCCAATGCGGCGCGGCCCAGATCATCAATCCGGGTGCTGGTGCGTACCGCCGTCAACACGTCCGCCAGACGGCGGCGGCGCTCATGGTGCATGCGCGGCAGGGCGCTGGCGACAGGTTTCAACCCCAGGTTTTGCGCCAACTGCGCCTGTCTGCGAAAACGGGCCGCATCTTGCCCGTTATAAGCGGGGGCCATCAGCAAGAATATCTGACCGGCCAAGTGCCGGGTCAGCCTGCGCGCTTGGTCCAGCCACGTGTCCGAGGCGCATTCCGGGGCATGCAGAAGCAGCGTCAGACCCTCGGTATGCTCCAGCAGATCCTCCAGACGCAGATCGCATTGCCCCTTGCCGGCCCGGCGGCGGCCGGTGGTCAGCAGGCGGCACAGGCTGGCCCAGCCAGGGCGGTTTTGTGGCAGGGCAGTCAGTGTAATGCCCTCGGCCAGTACCAGCCGCGCGGCAGGGATCAGGCGCGGCACGTTCGCCCAATCGGGGGCTTGCGGGTTTGGCGCAGGTGGCCCGATCAGGCCGTCGCGTGCCTCCAGCGCGTGCCGCTCGGCCACCTGGCGGGTGATTTCGCGGGCTTCGGAATAGGCGCGCACGATCCCGGCAACGGTATTTTCATCGGCAATGGCAATCGCAGGCAGGCCCAGCAGCGCGGCACGCTGCATGTACTCCTCAGGGTGCGAGGCCCCGGTGAGGAAGGTGAAATTCGACAGGGCCGATAGTTCGGCAAAGGAGGGTGATTTTTGCATGACGAGTCACCTTATATTCACCTTTCGTTCTTATACCGAGTCCTTATGAGGATATTATTGCAGATATGTTTTCTACGGATGTGGTGGTGCTGCGGTGCGTTGCGCTGCCTGACACTGACGTCGGCGCATGGCGCCATAATCGCCCGGCCGGACCCGACAAACAGGCATGATGTATGTCATCGGACGTACAATGCCGGTGCCCGGCAGCACGGCGCGGGCGGTATATGCGGACCGCCCTTTCACAAATGCGGGGCGAATTCCTGTAGAACGGCAGTATAGACCGCGCGTTTGAACGGCACGATATGTGCCGCCAGGTCGGAGGGCGGCAGCCAGCGCCATTCGGAAAATTCAGGATGGTCGGTTTGGATGTCGATCTGGCTGTCGTCGCCGTGAAACCGGGCCAGAAACCATTTCTGCTCCTGACCGCGATAGCGGCCTTTCCACATGCGCGGCACCAGATCATGGGGCAGATCGTAGCGCGCCCAATCTGCCGTTTCGGCTTCGATTCGGACAAGATCAGCTGTCACGCCGGTTTCCTCGACCAGTTCGCGCAGGGCGGCCGCGCGCGCATCCTCGCCCGCGTCGATGCCGCCTTGGGGCATTTGCCAGGCAGGCTCTGCCGTGTCGATGCGCTGGCCGACAAAAACATGCCCGGCCGCATTTACCAGCATCACGCCAACGCAAGGGCGATAGGGCAGCTTTGCGATGTCTTCCGGGGTCATGATCTTCTCCGCGTGCGCGAAACGGGCCGCGACAGGCGCGGCCCGTGATTTGCGTCAGTCGGTGCCAGTCAGCGTGGTGAGGCCCTTGAGAATGTCGATGGCATAGGCCAGCTGATAATCCTCTTCGCGCAGTTTCGCGCTTTCTTCGGCGCGCTCGCGGGTCTCTTTGATGTGCTGGATCTCGTCCTCGGTCAGGCTGTCATTGTTCAGGCTGCCGCGCAGATCCGCCTCGGACCGCAGCAGGGGCGGCGCGCTGTTTTCGTCCTCAGCGTCGGCAGGTTTGCGGCGCGGTTGCGCCACAAGGATGTCGGGCGATACGCCCAATGCCTGAATCGAGCGGCCAGACGGTGTGTAATACCGCGCCGTGGTAAGGCGCATCGCGCCATCGCCGCGCAGCGGCATGACCGTCTGAACCGATCCCTTGCCAAAGCTCTTGGTGCCGACAACCACCGCGCGGCGGTGATCCTGAAGCGCGCCGGCCACGATTTCCGAGGCCGACGCCGAGCCGCCGTTGATCAGCACGACGATGGGCTTGCCTTCGGCCAGATCGCCGGGGGTCGCATTGATCCGCTCGCCGTCCTGAAGGTTGCGGCCACGGGTGCTGACGATCTCGCCCTTCTCAAGGAAGGCGTCCGACACCATGATCGCCTGATTCAGCAAACCGCCCGGATTGTTGCGCAGGTCGATGACAAAGCCGTTGATCTTGTCGATGCCGCCGGCCTTTTCCACCTCTTCGGCAAGGCTGGACTCAAGGTTTTCATAGGTCTGATCGTTGAATTTCGATACCCGCAGAACCACGGCCTTCTGCTCGGTCCGGGCGCGGACGGCGACCAGCTTGATGGTGTCGCGGATGATCGACATATCGAACGGCTCGCTTTCGCCCTCGCGGACGAGGGTGATGACGATCTCGCTGCCGACCGGGCCGCGCATCATGTCCACCGCCGCATCAAGGGTCAGGCCCAGAACGCTCTCGCCGTCGACATGGGTGATGTAATCGCCCGATTCCACACCCGCCTCGGCGGCTGGCGTGCCGTCGATGGGCGAGACGACCTTGACGAAGCCTTCTTCTTGCGTGACCTCGATGCCCAGTCCGCCGAATTCGCCGCGCGTCTGAACCTGCATGTCCTCGGCATCGTCGGGCGGCAGGTAGCTGGAATGGGGATCAAGCGAGGTGAGCATGCCGTTGATCGCGGCCTCGATCAGATCGCCTTCGTCGACTTCTTCGACATATTGGGCGCGGATCCGCTCGAAAATATCGCCGAAAAGGTCCAGCTGCTCGTAAACGTTGGTGTTGCGCTTGCTCTCCTGAGCCATGAGGGGGGCGGCGATCTGAGTGGTGACGATCACGCCAGCCAGCGTGCCGGCAGTGGCCGCCATCAGGAATTTCTTCATAGATTACTCATCCTTGTCTGTCTTGAACCACAGCGCGGGGTCCACGGCGGTGTTGTCCTGTCTGACTTCTATATACAGCGTTTGCGTCCATTCGGTAGCGGCCTCAAGCAATTCGGCAGGCACGATTTCGTCATCCCGGCGCAGCCCCGGATCGCCGACGCCGCCCATCAGGCCCACGGGGCTGCCCCCCGGCAAGACCTGTCCGATTTGACCATAGACCACGTCCATGCCGGCGAAAACCAGCAAAATCCCTGATTGCGGCTCCAGAATGGCGACGTTTCCGTAATCCAGCAGCGGCCCGTGATAGCGCAGGGTTGCGGCGGCGGGCGTGGTGACAACGGCGCGCGGCGGCGCGGCCATGACGATACCGGGGCGGGTGATGCCGGCCGCGTCCGCCTCGCCCGCGCGGCGCAGGATGCGGCCCTGAACGGGCAGGGGCAGCTGCCCCTTGCGATCCGTGATACCCGGCAGGCTGCCGGGCGTTTCGTCCAGCGCAATCTGGCTGAGCCCGCTGGCAAAGCCGTCCAGCGATTCAGTCGAGGCGATCAGCAGCGCGGTTTTTACCGGATCTTCGGTGAACCGGCGCGGCAGGTCGGTGCGATCCGCGATCGCCTGGCTTAGCGCGGTACGGGCGGTTTGGGCGCTGGCCAGCCCTTCGGCCAGTGTATCGGCCGCGCTTTGCTGAAGGGCGCGCAAGGCGGCCAGTTCTTCCAGACGCGCGCGCAGCTGTGCGGCGCGAGAGTTCAGCGCCGGCGTGACATCCGCCAGGATCATGCCCGAGCGGGCGTTGCCGACAGGGCCGGCGGGATGCAGCAGGGTCACGGGCGCGGGCGTGGCCCCGATCGAGCTGAGAACGCCGAGAAACTGCGCGATCTCCTTGTCGCGCGAGGCCAGGTCACGGGCGACGGCCTGTTCCTGAATGGCGGCGTTGCGCAGGCCGACACGCATGGCGCGCAAGCCCGCCTCGAACGCGCGCACGGTTTGCGTCAGCGCCTTGACCCGGCTGGCGGCGCCCTCGGACGCGTCCAGCGCGCGGGTTGCCTCGCCCAGCATTTCCGCCGCGCTGCGGGCGGCGGCGCCGGGATCGTTTTGTGCCGCGTCCGCGCGTGTGTGGAACGGCTGCGCCATCAGCGCCGCGCAGGTCAGCAGCACAGCGGCGCGTTTCATGCCGGGGGCGCCTTGGCCGCGGGAATGATCAGGGAGCGGCCAGTCATCTCGGCCGGCGGTTCGATATCCATCAGCTCAAGCAGGGTGGGGGCCAGATCGCTGAGCCTGCCGTTTGCCAGGGCAGCGCCTTGGGGGCCGCCCAGCATGATGACCGGAACCAGATTGGTGGTGTGGGCGGTGTGCGGCGCACCGGTCGCAGGGTCGATCATCACCTCGCAATTTCCATGATCGGCGGTGACGATCATCGCGCCGTTCTGTGCCTTCAGCGCGGCAATGACGCGGCCCAGACCGGCATCCACAGCCTCGCACGCGGTGATGGCGGCGGCCAGATCGCCGGTGTGGCCGACCATGTCGGGATTGGCGTAATTTACCACGATCAGATCATAGCGCGCCTCGATTGCGCCGATAAGGTGATCCGTCACGGCGGGCGCCGACATTTCCGGTTGCAGATCGTAGGTGGCGACATGCGGCGATTGGGCCATATAGCGATCCTCGCCCGGTTCGGGACGTTCGCGCCCGCCGTTCAGGAAGAAAGTGACGTGCGGATATTTTTCCGTCTCGGCAATGTGGAACTGGCGCAGACCCTTTTTGCCGACCCAGACGCCCAAGGTGTTTTCCGGCATTTCATCGGGGAATATGCAGTCCATATAATTTTTATGGCGCGCCGAATATTCGGTAAAGCCGGAGACAGCGGCAAATTTTGGCCGGGGACCGGTTTCAAACGCCGAAAATTCCGGATCGGCGAAAGAGGCCAGAATTTCGCGCGCGCGATCGGCGCGAAAGTTGAGGCATAGCAGCCCGTCACCGTCCTGCATTCCGGCATAATCGCCCAGAACGCGGGGTTTGATGAATTCATCTGTGCGGCCTTTGTCATAGGCGTTGTCTATCGCCTCGTCCGCGGTTTGGGCCTGATAGCCGCGCGCCTGCGCAATCGCCTGATAACACAGCGCGACGCGGTCCCAGCGGTTGTCGCGGTCCATCGCATAGTAGCGGCCTGAAATCGTGGCGATAAAGGCGCCATTGGGCAGGGCAGCCTGGAGATCTGCAAGATAGGATTTGGCGGAAATCTGCGCCACATCGCGCCCGTCGGTAAAGGCGTGAATTGCGACCGGCACGCCCTTGGCCGTCAGCGCGCGGGCCGTGGCGATCATGTGTTGGATATGCGAGTGTACCCCGCCGTCGGACAAAACGCCCAAGAGATGCGCCGTCCCGCCCGAGCCAAGCATCGCATCGACAAAGCGGCGCACGCCGGGCAGCGTCTCGAACGTGCCTTCGGTAATGGCACGGTCGATCAGGCGCAGATCCATTTCAACGATCCGGCCCGCGCCAATGTTCAGGTGGCCCACCTCGGAATTGCCCATCTGGCCGGCGGGCAAACCCACGTCGAGCCCGTGCGTGACCAGCGTTGCGTTGGGGCAGGTTGCCATCAACGCATCGAAATTCGGCGTCTTGGCCAGCAATGGGGCATTGCCGATTTCGGAATCGGACAGGCCCCAGCCATCAAGGATGCATAAAATGACGGGTTTCGGGGTGCTCATGGGATGCTCCTGGCCGCTGACAGGGCCTTTGGCGCTGCTTTTAGTCAAGACAGGCAGGGGTTGAAACCGTGATAGCGTTAACGGCGCGCGGAATTTCCGGCCGCGCGTCGGGATGCGGGCGCGGTGGAAGTGAGTATTTTGAGGAAGATGAAAGACGGGCCAGACCCGCAGGCTGCTGTGTTCAGCTGCGGTGGTAGGGGCCACCGGATAGAATGGTGGTCGCGCGGTATATCTGCTCGGCCAGCATGACGCGGACCAGCATGTGCGGCCAGACCATTTTGCCAAATGACAGGCTGAAGTCGGCGGTTGCGCGCAGGTCCGGCGCAATTCCATCCGCGCCGCCGATGATAAAAGCCAGATCGGCGCGGCCCGCATCGCGCCAGCCTGCGATCATCGTTGCAAAATCCGGGGAGGTGAGTGTCTTGCCGCGCTCGTCCAGCGCCACGCGCAGCGCGGCCTGAGGCAGGGCGCGCTCCAGAAGTGCGGCCTCGGCTGCGGGGCCGCCCCCTTTCTTGTCTTCGACTTCGTGCAGGGTGGCCCGGCCCAGCCCAAGGGACCGCCCGGTGCGGTCGGCGCGCTGGATGTAATCGTCAAAGAGATCACGCGCCGCCCCGGCCCGCATCCGGCCAACGGCGCAGATATGCATCCGCATTCAGGTCAGCCTCCTGCGGTGCCGGGGCGCGCCGTTCAGGCCGATGCGGCGCTGCCGGCGGGCTGCCACATCTTTTCCAGCTGGTAGAAGTCGCGCACCTCGGGCCGGAAGACGTGGACGATGATATCGCCCGTGTCGATAAGCACCCAGTCGCCCGTTTCCTTGCCTTCGATCCGGGAGCTGCGGCCCAGATCATGCTTGAGCTTGTCCACCAGCTTTTCGGCGATGGAGGTCACCTGCCGCGATGAGCGGCCGGAGCAGATGACCATAAAATCGCCGATGGAGGATTTGCCGCGCAGGTCGATCTGCACGATATCCTCGGCCTTGTTGTCGTCCAGTGATTTCAGGATATGCGCAAGCTGTGTGTCGGTTGTTGCGCTGTCGTTCAGGGCCATATGGGGCACCTTCGTATCGGCGGCAAAAGCCGCAGCTGCGGAAATGGACAGATCTTTGTCCTCCTTGGTCGTGCACCTGCCCATGGCCCCGGTGCCGGGCCTTCTGCGCAAAGGTAGCAAGCCCGCGCGCCTCTTTCAATGAAGCAGCTGAGAATTGTTTGTAATTCGCGCGATCCTGCCGGTGTTTCGGCGCAAGCTGCAAGGCGCGGGCGCGTCAGAAGCGCGTCGGCCGCGAGATATCGTCGGGATCGTTCAGCATGCGCACTTCGCGCTGGGGGAAGGGAATGGAAATGCCGTTGTCGTGAAACGCATCCCACAGCGCCAGATAGACATTGCCGCGAATGTTGGTCAAACCCTGGGTGGGGTCGCGGATCCAGAACCGCAGGATATAGTCCACGCTGCTGTCACCAAAGCCGACGATGTGACACACAGGTTCTTTCATGGACAAAACCCGCGGCACCCCGGCGGCGGCGGCTATCGCAATCTTGCGGACCAGATGCGGATCGTCGCCATACGCCGTGCCGAAATGGATATCCAGCCGCACGAATTCGTTGGAATGCGACCAGTTGACCACCTGGCTGGTGATCAGATCCTCGTTCGGGATCAGGTATTCCTTGCCGTCGCGGGTGACGACGCTGACGTAGCGCGCGCCCAGCGCGTTGATCCAGCCAAACGTCTCGCCCAGGCTGATGACATCGCCGGGCTTGATGGATTTATCCAGCAGGATGATGACGCCCGACACCAGATTCGACACCACTTTTTGCAGGCCGAAACCGATGCCGACGCCAATGGCACCCGACAGAAACGCAAGGCCCGTCAGATCGACCCCGACCGTGCGCAGCCCGATGAAAAACGCGGCGCCATACAGCGTGACCTGAAGCAGCTTGACCGCCAGCACCTGCATGGAGGGCGATATTTCGTCGTTTTGCCGGATCCGGCTGGATGTGGTGGTCGAGAGCAGGCGTGCGGCAAAAAACAGCGCCCCCAGAATCACCGCCGCCTGCGCCAGCAACCACAGCGACAGCCGCGTCTCGCCAATATTCACGGCCAGGCTGTCCATCAGGCTTTGGGCTTCGTCGGTCAGGCCGAGGATGATCAGGGTGGCCCAGATCCAGCCGGCATAGCGCACGACGCCGCGCACGAACCCGTTGGCGATCAGCCGCGTGACAAAGGCGATGACCAGCCACGCGGTAGCAAGGCTGACCGCAATGCCGATCAGATAGGACCGGCTGGGCCATGTCACCTCTTGCATGATCCAGAATGTGATCCAGCCCAGCGCGACAAAGAAAATAAGGCGCAGGCGCCGGTGTACCATCACCGCAAGGCGCATCCGCCATTTTGGCCAGCCCTCGCGCGTGCGCATCCAGTCATGCAGGCGCGGACCCAAGATGGCCCGCAGAATATGCGCCAGAGCGATCAGCCCGACGATGATCAGCAGCTGATAGATGTTCCAGGTGCGCAGCAGCGCGATCAGAACACCCTGGCCTTGCGCCCACAGGCTCAGGGCGATGTCCTGTGCCTGTTCCGCCGGTGTGATCGAAGGGTCTGTTGCCATGCAAATCAGATTACACGGCTGCCCGGCCGCGGCAAGCCTGCACTGGACAGCCGCGGCGATTCGCGTTTGCATCGGGAAATTGCGCAGACGAAAGGCCGATATGATGACCACCGCCCTGCTGAGCCACGCCGATTGCCTCGACCACGAGGTGCCGCGCGACCACCCGGAGCGGCCCGGCCGCCTGCGTGCCGTTCTGCGCGCGCTGGAGGGGCGCGACCTGTTGCGGCTGGATGCGCCGCAGGCCGATGATGCGGCTATTCTGCGAGTGCATCCGCAGGCCTATCTGGACGCGCTGACGACTGCGGCGCCCGGCGAAGGTTTCGCCGCGATTGACGGGGATACATGGCTGTCGCCCGGCACACTGAACGCCGCCCGGCGGGGGGTGGGCGGGGCGATCCGCGCGGTTGATCTGGTGATGGACGGGACGGCGCAGAATGCCTTTGTCGCCACGCGCCCGCCGGGCCACCATGCAGAGCGCAGCACAGCGATGGGGTTTTGCTACTTCGGTTCGGTGGCGGCGGCAGCGCGACATGCGCAGGATCATCACGGGCTGGCCCGCGTTGCCATTGTCGATTTCGACGTGCATCACGGCAATGGCACGCAGGATCTGGTGCAGGACGTGCCGGGCATTGCCTTTCTGTCCGTCCACCAGATGCCACTGTTCCCCGGCACCGGCGATCCGTCAGAACGCGGCGCGTTTGGCAACGTGGTGAATGTGCCGCTGCAAGCAGGCGACGGCAGCGCGGCCTTTCGCGCGGTTATGGAGCGGGCCATCCTGCCCGCGCTGGATGCCTTCGCGCCCGAGCTGTTGCTGATTTCCGCCGGGTTCGATGCGCACCGGGATGACCCGCTGGCCAGTCTCGATCTGGACGAGGATGATTTTGCATGGGTCACCGAAAAACTCTGCGATCTGGCCGATGCCCATGCGCAGGGGCGCGTGGTGTCCTGTCTGGAAGGCGGGTACAGCCTGCGCGCGCTGGCCAATAGTGTGGCTGCGCATGTTGATGTGCTGATCGCGCGCGGCAAATGACGGTGTTGCGCGCCGCGCTTGCCTTGGCGCGGCGGGTGTGCAACGCAGACGAATTGCCGCAGCCAAGGATACAGATATGCGCGCCGGGCTGATCCTGCTTTGTCTTGCCTATGTTCTCAGCCAGTTTTATCGCGCCTTCCTTGCCGTGCTGGGGGCGGTTCTGGCGCGCGATATCGGCACCGGTCCCGAGGATCTGGCCTTTGCATCCGGCCTTTGGTTTCTGGCCTTCGCGGGCGCGCAGTTGCCGATTGGCTGGGCGCTGGACCGGTTCGGGCCGCGCCGCACATCCGCGATCATGTTGCTGATCGGCGGGGCAGGCGGGGCGCTGGTTTTTGGCTTTGCCCAAGGGGCGGCGCATGTCAATCTGGCCATGCTGATGATCGGCGCGGGTTGCGCGCCGGTGCTGGTATCGGCCTATTTCATTCTGGCCCGGCAGGGCAGCCCGGCGCAGTTCGCCACCATGGCAGCGCTGCTTCTGGCGATCGGATCGCTGGGCAATCTGGGCGCATCCTGGCCCATGGCCTGGGCGGTAGAGGCGATTGGATGGCGCGCATCGATGATTGGCCTCGCCGCAATCACCGCGCTGGCGGCCATGGTCCTGCTGATCTTTGTGCGCGACCCCGAAGCGGCGCCGGGCGGGCGGCGCGGATCGGTGATGGATCTGCTGAAAATGCGCGCGCTTTGGCCGATTTTTCCCATGATGTTCGTCTGCTACGCGCCTGTTGCGGCCATTCGCGGTCTGTGGATCGGGCCATATCTAAGCGATGTTTTCGGCCTTGGGACGGCGCAGCTGGGTCAGGCATCGCTGGTTATGGGCATTGCGATGATTGGCGGCACGCTGATCTACGGCCCGCTGGACCGGATATTCGGCACGCATAAATGGGTCATTTTCAGCGGCAACATGGCCTGCGCCGCCGCCAGTCTGGCGCTGGCGATGGTGGTGGGGCACAGTGTCGGCCTTGGCATTGCGCTCTGCGCCGCGATTGGCCTGTTCGGGTCCACCTTCCCGGTGATGATTGCCCATGCGCGCGGGTTCTTTCCGGCGCATCTGGCGGGGCGGGGCGTGACGTTGATGAACCTCTTTGGCATTGGCGGCGTCGGGCTGATGCAGCTTGGCTCGGGCGTGATACATGCGCGGGTGGCCGCCAGTTCCGGCGATGTTGCGTCCTATGCCGCGCTTTTTGCGTTCTTTGGCATCGCCGCGCTGGCCGGATCGCTGGTCTATTTGTTCAGCCGCGATGCGCCGCGGTGACGGCCCCCTTTCCACCGGGCGCCCAAGGCGCTAAGACGCGCGCAGTCACACCGTATTTATCAGGAGTAGAGTGAATGGGCTACAGGGTCGCCGTCGTCGGTGCCACGGGCAACGTGGGCCGCGAAATGCTGAACATTCTGGCCGAGCGCCAGTTTCCCGCCGATGAGGTTGTCGCACTGGCCAGCCGCCGGTCGCTGGGCAGCGAAGTCAGCTATGGCGACAAGACGCTGACGACCAAGGATCTGGACGCCTTCGATTTCACCGGCTGGGACATTGCCCTGTTCGCCATCGGCTCGGACGCGACCAAGATCTATGCCCCCAAGGCCGCCAAGGCCGGCTGCATCGTGATCGATAACTCCTCGCTCTATCGCTATGACGCGGACGTGCCGCTGGTCGTGCCGGAGGTGAATCCCGAAGCGGTCGAGATGGTGCATAAAAACAATATCATCGCCAATCCCAACTGCTCGACCGCGCAGATGGTTGTTGCACTCAAGCCCCTGCATGACCGCGCCCGCATCAAGCGCGTCGTCGTCAGCACCTACCAGTCTGTCAGTGGCGCCGGCAAGGAAGGCATCGACGAGCTGTGGGATCAGACCAAGAGCATCTACAACCCCACCGATGACAAGCCGGCCAAGAAGTTCACCAAGCAGATCGCCTTCAACGTGATCCCGCATATCGACGTGTTCATGGACAGCGGCGACACCAAGGAAGAATGGAAGATGGTCGCCGAGACCAAGAAGATCATGGACCCGTCGATCAAGGTCACGGCCACCTGTGTGCGCGTGCCCGTATTCGTCGGCCATTCCGAGGCGATCAACATCGAGTTCGAGGAATTCCTCGACGAGGACGAGGCCCGCGATATCCTGCGCGAGGCGCCCGGCCTGATGGTGATCGACAAGCGTCAGGATGGCGGCTACGTCACGCCCATCGAATGCGTCGGCGATTTTGCCACCTTCATCAGCCGCATCCGTCAGGACACGACGGTCGAGAACGGCATCAACCTGTGGTGCGTGTCGGACAACCTGCGCAAGGGCGCGGCACTGAATGCCGTGCAGATTGCCGAAACGCTGGGCCAGCGCGTGCTGAAAAAGGGCTGATTTCGCCCGCCAGCCCATTACCTTCCGGCGCAGATCGCTGCGCCGGAAGGCATTCTGCACTGCGCGCAGTACGTTGCCCGCGACTGTGTTTATCGCCCATGTTCTCCTCCTCCGCCCAATTTGCCTGACGTCATCAAAACGCAAAACTGTAAATTAAGCGTGACTTCGCGCATCCCTCAGCCAATTCCCTTGCAATTTTTGCTGCTGCGTCAAAAGCTGCCGGTGCCCAAGCCGGAGACCCCAGATGCGCCCCCTTACCCTGCTGTTCGCCCTTGCCCTGCCCACTTCTGTCTGGGCGGAGGATATTCCGCTGAGCAGTGCAGTGTCGCAAGTCACACTTTATCCGCAGGGGGCGACCGTCCACCGGTCCGTGCCATTCAGCGCGCCCGCAGGCCAGCATGATCTGATCCTTCTGGACCTGCCGCAAGACACCGATCTGCAATCGGTCCGGGTCCGCGTCACCGGGGCGCAGATGGGCGGCGTGACGACGCGCCGCGATTTCGTCCCGCCGCGCGGCGACCGTCAATCCGCCGACATCGCCGCCGCCGAAGCCGAGGTCGAGCGCCGCGAGGATGCCTTGCGCGATGCGCAGGCCGATATCGCCCGCACGCAGCTGGTGGTAGATGCGGCAGAGGCGCAGGTTACATTCCTGTCGCAGCTGGGACAAGGCGACGGGATCGCGGCACAGGATGTTGCCAGCCTGCGCGACCTGGCCCAGATGATCGGCGCGCAGACGCTGGCGGCGCGGCAATCGGCCCATGACGCGCGCCGCGAGGCTGAGCAGGCGCAGCGCGGCCTGAAAGACCTGACCGAAGCGCTGGAAGAGGCGCGCCGCGCCCTCGCCGCGCTGGTGCCCGAACGCGAGGATCGCGCGATGCTGGCGGTGTCGGTCATGGCTGATGCCCAGGCCGAGGGCACATTGAATGTCACATACCAAACACATGATGCCGGCTGGGCGCCGGTCTATGATATGAGCTTGACGCGCGAGACCGGCGCGCTCCGCATCGCGCGCGGCGCGTATGTACATCAAAATACAGGCGAAAACTGGAGCGATGTTGCCCTGACATTGTCAACCGTGCGCCCAAGCGGTCAGACGACGCCCAGCGCAATATACCCCCAGTTGCGCCGTATCGGCGATCCGATCCAGCCGATGCAGAAGTCAGCTGACCGGGCCGCATCAGGCAGCGAATCGGCCAGCCTCATGATGGCCGAACCTGCCCCTTCGGTGGTCATGGCCGAAGCCGATTTTGACGGCCTCGCGGTTACCTATACCTACGCGCCGCCTGCCTCGATCGCGTCCGGCGCCGATGCGCTGCGTATCGCGCTGGGCACATTGGACACGCAAGCGAAAATCGAGGCGCGCGCGGTCCCACTCTACGACCAGACGGCATATCTGACGGCAATAATAACCAATGACATGAACGAGCTGATCCTGCCGGGCCAGACAAACCTCTATCTGGGCGATACCTTTGTCGGTCAGGTTCAGGGCGATCTGATCGCAGCCGGCGCCGAAGCGGACCTGTCCTTTGGCGCCATTGACGGGCTGCGCCTGACCCGCATGGTGCAGGACCGCGAAGAGGGCGGCAGCGGCCTGATACGCAAGTCCAGTGATCTGACTGAAACCGTCACGATCAAAGTCGAGAACCTCACCGGCGAGTCATGGCCTGTGCGCCTGCTCGACCGCGTCCCTTATTCCGAGCAGGAAGACCTTCAAATAAACTGGCAGTCCGACCCCCGCCCGACCGAAACCGATGTCGAGGGTCAGCGCGGCATTCTGGCGTGGGACTTCGACTTGCCGCCGCGTGAGAGCCACACGATCACGCTGGAGCATGACATGCAATGGCCCGAAGGAAAGGTGCTGAACTGAGCAAGGCGCGCCTTGCCCGAGCCCTTGCGCGCCCGCGTGTTTTTTCTTGGTGAAAATACCCAAATTCCAGCCTTGAATTCGGGTGGAGTCATTTGAATTTGGCTCAAAGCGCGCGCCGTGCGCTCAGCGCGGCGCTGATCGTGCCATCGTCCAGATAATCCAGATCGCCACCAATAGGCACGCCCTGGGCCAGCGTTGTCAGGCGCACGCGGTCCTCGATCTGGTCGGCGATGTAATGTGCGGTGGTTTGCCCGTCGATGGTGGCGCCGAGGGCGAGGATGACTTCGGTAATCTGCTCGGACTCGATTCTGCGGATCAGCTGGGGAATGCGTAATTGTTCAGGGCCAACCTGATCCAGCGCGCTGAGCGTGCCGCCCAGCACGTGATAGCGGCCCTGAAATGCGCCGCCGCGTTCCATGGCCCACAGATCCGCGACGTCCTCCACGATGCAGAGCAGCCCGTTTGCGCGCTTGGGCGCGCGGCAGATGTCGCAGATTTCGGACGTGCCGATGTTGCCGCAGATCGCACATTCGCGTGCGGTAGCGGCGACGGTCTGCATCATGTCTGCCAGCGGCATCAGCTTGAGTTCACGTTTTGCGATCAGATGCAGCACGGCCCGCCGCGCCGAGCGTGGGCCGAGGCCGGGCAGTTTGGCCATCATCTGAATCAGCGTGTCAATGTCGCGGTTCGAGCTCAAGCGGGATGTCCTGATTGCGGCGTCGGGACGCCTTCGGCGAGAGTATTTTTGCCAAGATGAAGCGGCGGGGCCGCGCCTAGAAGGGCAGTTTCATATCCTTTGGCAGGCCCATGCCTTCGGTCAGCTTGGCCATTTCCTCCTGCGCGCGGTCGCTGGCCTTGCCTTGGGCATCCTTGATCGCGGCGAGAATGAGATCTTCGACGACTTCCTTGTCGTCGCCGGAAAATATGCTGGGATCGATATCGAGGCTTTTCAGCTCGCCCTTGCAGGAGGCCACGGCCTTGACGAGGCCGGCGCCGGATTCGCCGGTGACGGTGAGGCTGTGCATTTCTTCTTGCAGGGCTGCCATCTTGGTTTGCATTTCCTGCGCGGCTTTCATCATCTTGGCCATGTCGCCCATCTGGCCCAGTCCCTTGAACATCTTCAGTCTCCGATTGGTGAAATGGTTCATCTCTAGATACGTGCGCCGGGGCGGGGGAACAAGGGGCGCAGGGTATCGTGACCTCAGCTGCCCGGTTCAGATCTTGCGGGTTGTGTAGAGGATCATCGCCGCACACAGCGCCGCGACGGCCACGATGAAAAGCGCGGGCGAGCCTGTGCAGCCCTCGATCCGGGACGCGTCGCGCAGGCCGGTGGGGTCTGTGCTGACGACGATCATGGTCAGGGTGGACCACATCAGGCAGACCACCAGCGCGCCAACCGCGCTGCGCAGGAGGGTGGCTGTGACCGAGGCGGCGAGTAGGAACAGCGCCGCGGGGGTAGAGAAGAGTGCCAGCGCCTCGCCCCAGGCAGTTATGGGGGTGCCGTCCCAACCGGGGCGCACGGTTTCGCAGGCGCCGGCCCATGCGGCGCCGGGCAGAAACGCGGCGGCAATCAATCCTCTTCGAAGGGGTCCCATTCATCCTCGACTTCGGGCAGGGCGTCGGCCTGCGCATCGTTTGCGATCTGGCGGGCGGTGCGGATTTCCAAGATTTCGGCGCCGGGAAACGCATCCATCACCGCCTGCACCAGCGGGTGCTGGCGGGCCTCGTTCTTCAGCGCGATATCTTCGGCATCGCGCAGGCCTGCGATGGTTGGCGCGCCGCCCTCATTGACCAGTGTGACGGCCCAGCGGTTGCCGGTCCAGCGCTGGAGCGCCGCACCAAGGCGCTGTGCCAGATCGCGGGGGGCATCATCGGTGGGCACGAATTCGATCCGGCCGGGGCGGTAGGCGGCCAGTTGCACGCAGGTTTCCACCTCGACCAGCAGTTTGACGTCGCGGTTGGCGCGGATCATCTCGACCACGTGGTGAAAGGTGGGATAATGGGCCAGCGCGGCCTCGGTATCGGTATCGGTGGCAACGGCGAGGGTCTGGCCTGCGCCATTTCCTGACGCGCGCGGTTGCGCGCCCTGGCGGGCGGCGGGGGCATAGGTATTTGACGTGGCGGATGTTCCGCCGCCGGAGGGCAGAGGCGCGGCGCCACCGGGGGGCGGCGCGCTGGGCATCGGTGTGTTTTGCAACTTGCGCAGCAGATCCTCGGGGCTGGGCAGATCGGCCACATGGGTCAGGCGGATCACGGCCATTTCGGCGGCCATCATGGCATTGGGCGCGCCTGCCACTTCCTCCAGCGCCTTGAGCAGCATTTGCCACATGCGGGTCAGCACGCGCATCGGCAGCGCCTCGGCCATTTGCAGGCCGCGGGCGCGTTCGTCCGGGCCGATGGTCGGGTCGTCCGCCGCCTCGGGGGTGATTTTCACCACCGAGGTCCAGTGGGTGATTTCGGCCAGATCGCGCAGCACGGCCAGCGGGTCGGCGCCGTCGGAATATTGCGCGCCCAGTTCGGTCAGCGCGCCGGCCGCGTCACCCTTGAGGATCATGTCGAACAGGTCCAGCACGCGGCCCCGGTCTGCCAGCCCCAGCATGGCGCGCACCTGATCGGCGCCCGTCTCCCCCGCGCCGTGGCTGATGGCCTGATCCAGCAGCGAGGTGGCATCGCGCGCGGACCCTTCGGAGGCGCGCACGATCAGCGCCAGCGCGTCATCGGTGATTTGCGCATCTTCGGCCTCGGCAATATGGCGGACGAGCTTCAGCATCACCTCGGGTTCGATCCGGCGCAGATCGAACCGCTGGCAGCGGGACAGCACCGTCACCGGCACCTTGCGGATTTCGGTGGTGGCGAAGATGAATTTCACATGCGCCGGCGGCTCTTCCAGCGTTTTCAGCAGCGCGTTGAAGGCCGAGGTGCTGAGCATGTGCACCTCGTCGATGATGTAGATCTTGTAGCGGGCCGAGGCGGCGCGGTACGCGACCGAATCGATGATCTCGCGGATGTCGCCGACGCCTGTGCGGCTGGCCGCGTCCATTTCCAGCACATCGACATGGCGCCCTTCCATGATGGCGCTGCAATGCTCGCATACGCCGCACGGTTCGGTCGTGGGGCCGCCATTCCCATCGGGGCCGATGCAGTTCATCCCCTTGGCGATGATGCGCGCGGTCGAGGTTTTGCCGGTGCCACGAATCCCCGTCAGAATAAACGCCTGCGCGATGCGGTCAGCCTTGAACGCGTTGCGCAGGGTGCGCACCATGGCATCCTGCCCGACCAGATCGGCAAAGGTTTCGGGCCGGTATTTGCGGGCCAGAACGCGGTAGCCGGAGGGGGACGTGTCGGTCATTTGGGGCGCCTGCGTGACAAGGGGGTATCTGGCCGCCAAACTAGGCACGCCGTGCGCCCGCGTAAACCGCCAAGCGCGCCTAGAGCATCCATAATATCACCCCGGTGCCAAATGTGGCGAGCGTCAGGATCGCGGCGAGGCGGCGGAAATTCTTGCTGCCGGTGGCTTCGGCATCGCGGCAGGTCAGGCGGTCATGCGTTTTGTGCGCCTGATTGGCGGCGGCCCAGTAGATGACCGTGGCCGCGACCAGAAACAGGCTTGCCACGCCCTTGGCCGCCCATGTCGGCGTGAAGTCGCCAAACACCGCCTTTAGCGCGATGGCCACGCCGACGGCGCCCAGGCCAAGGCCCATCCACGAATTGAACGTGCGTTCATTGGCCATGATCGTGCGATCCTCGGCCCAATCGGTGCGCTGTTCGGCCTTTTCGGTCTTGTTTGTCATCGGGTCAGGATACGGCAAGGCGGTGACATTGGCGAGGCGGGTTTTGCGGTGGCATGCTGCGCAAGGCGCGATAGTATGAAGAACGCCGCCCCAACCAAGGATACTGCCATGAAGCTGAGAGGACTGCGCCGCAGCCGCAATATCGAGGATCGTCGCCGCTCGGGCGGGGGCGGTGTGCGGGGCGCCGGCATTGGCGGCGCGGGTCTGCTGATCGTGCTGGCGATCGGGTATTTCACCGGGATCGACGTGACTCCGCTGTTGAACGGCATCGAGGGTCAGCAAGTGCAAAGTGCGCCCCGCGCGCTAAGCGCCGCAGAGCAGCGCGCGGCCGATTTCAGCGCCCGCGTTCTGGGCAGCACCGAGGAGGTGTGGGGCGATATCCTGCCCGCGCAGGCCGATATGGCCTATACGCCCCCCGTGCTGGTGCTGTTTTCCGGCGTAACGCGCAGCCCCTGCGGCAATGCGTCCGGCGCCACCGGGCCGTTTTACTGCCCGGCAGACCGCAAGGCCTATCTGGATACGGAATTTTTCGCCACACTGGCGCAGCAACTGGGCGCACGCGGCGATTTTGCAGCGGCGTATGTGATCGCGCATGAGGTGGCCCACCATATCCAGAATGAACTGGGCATTCTGAACGCGGTACACGAGGCCCGGCAGGCCAGCTCGGACGCCGGCGCGAATGCGCTGACCGTCCGGCTGGAATTGCAGGCCGATTGCCTGAGCGGCGTCTGGGCCAGCGCGGTAAATGACCTGCTGGAGCCGGGCGATATTGAGGAGGCGCTGAACGCCGCACGCCGGATCGGGGATGACCATTTGCAACGGCAGGCCGGGCGCGTGCCGCAGCCTCATACCTTTACCCACGGCACGTCCGAGCAGCGCGCGCGCTGGTTTGCGCGTGGCTATGACAGCGGCCAGATGGGTGCATGTGACACATTTTCCGCAGACCGGCTGTAGGGCAGGGACGTGACCGGGATCGTCATTCAGGCGCTGCCTGTGTCGCGCGGTATTCTGGCCATCGCGCCGATGCCCGGATCTGGCGACGATTATGCAGATGATCTGGCGCATCTGAAGGATTGGCAGCCTGCGATGGTGGTCACGATGACCACAGCCGCGGAAATGGCCGCAGCCGGGATTGCGACGCTGGGCCGGGACATTGCGTTCATGGGAACGCGCTGGGTGCATGTGCCGACGCCCGATTATGGCGTGCCTGACGTGGGCGCAATGGGCCAATGGACCGCAGCCGAGGCCGCAGCGCTGGCCGCACTGCGCGGGGGCGGGCGTATCGTGGTGCATTGCAGGCAAGGAGGCGGCCGCGCCGGTATGGCGGCCCTGCGCCTGATGATCGCCGCAGGCGAGGCGCCAGAGGCCGCAACGGTGCGTCTGCGCGCCCAGGTTCCCGGCGCTGTCGAGACATCCGCGCAAATGCGCTGGGCGATGCGGGGAGGGGCGGAGCCTGTCGATTCGAGCGTAAGGAAAAGGTGAGAGGCTGGACAACTCAGGTGATCGGTAAAAGTCAATTAAATCAATGTTTTGATTTCCGCGTTTGTGTCGCTTTGTAGCAAACTCTGTGTCGGCAGTTGTAGCAGATTGAGCACACCTCGATTTCAATGCACTTTACCTCCTAGCGTCGCTTGCCGCGTGAGGTGGGCTCAATTTTGACATTGCCGCAGACTATGAAGTCACCGTCACGTTTTTTGGGAACGGCTGACTAGCCTTTGCCCGACCCCTCATCCCGCGTCTAGCAGCACCCTCAGCGCACGGACCCGCGCCGGTGTGACCCGTGGGTCACAACCACCGCTAATGACTCTGATGAACTCGATCCACGTCTGCTCGTTGTCGGTGAGCTGGTCCCATGGTCCCGCTGGGGCCGTTGGTAATGTGAAAATAGCTTCGCTCACTTGCCGAAAATCCCTCTCAAAGCTGCACGTGAACGTGCCGTCAGTCGTGGATCGCTATTGTCAGACACATCGCGTAATTCAGCCAACCAGCCCCTTTCGTTCTCAGATGCAGGTATGCCGAAGATTTCTGTAATCGCTTTTGCCGCCGTCGCTCCTACCGCTTGGTCAAGGGCAAGGCGCATCAAATATGCGGGGTCAATCTCCAGCGCCTTTGCCAGCGATGGCACGCGATCCAGCGGCACTTTGTTTTTGCCGTTTTTCAGAAACGTCATCATATTTGCATTGGCGAATCCTGCCTCGGATGCAATTTCAGCTTGGGTTTTACGGTGTGAGAGATCACGGATGCGGTCGGTGATCAATTTCGCGGTCGCGGTGTTTTGATATGGGTTTGTCATGTTGCTCTCATAAGGTTGGTTACATGACTTATTTACCGCGTTGCATCAGCGCGGTCGGATGGGACTTTTCATGAGTGCTGGGTGGGTGCGAAGTCCTAGAGTAAATACCGTCACCTGATGGGGATGCAGCCTGCGTCGGCAGGTCGGGGGCGGCTCAATCCTCCGGGGCCTGCAACACATCGCAATGATAGATGGCATATCGTAATTTGCCGTTTTTACTGCATCAAATGGTTTCTTCGCCGCTTATCCAAATAATAAACAGAAATCGCTTTCTGCTCGTGGCCGTCAAAGAGCACAGGCTCAGACGCCGCATTGCGGCTTTCCAGAATCACCCATTCGTTGCGCTCGAACTTTAGACCGGTCGGTCGCCGCGATTTTGCGAACTTAAACACGACATTCTTTGCGGCCCGCGAAAAGCCATTGAAGGCGACCATTAGCCGTATATCTTCGCTGACATGAGGAAACAGGATCACATGCGCGCTATCTTGCGGCGCGCCACAGCGCTAGCAGCCTTTGTCGGATTGCTCTGGGCGGTTCAGGTCGTCAACTGGATCACCGGCTACGGCCTCAACGCGTCCTTCGGCCTGATACCACGGCATGTCAGTGGGTTGGACGGCGTAGTTGCAATGCCCCTTTTGCACGGAAGCTTCGCGCACCTGATGGCCAATACGCCGCCGCTATTGGCGATGGGTGCGCTGCTGATAGCCACCGTCACACGGGCCTTGCTGGCCGTGAACGCCGTGGTGATCGGGCTGGGCGGCGGTCTTGTCTGGCTGTTCGGAAGTTCCGCCATCCATATCGGCGCGTCAGGGCTGGTCTTCGGTTGGTTCGGCTTTCTGGTGGCGCGCGGGCTGGTGGACCGCTCGCCGGTCACGATGGGCGCGGCGCTACTGGTCGGCTTTGTGTATGGCTCCATCCTCTGGAGCGTTCTGCCGGGTCAACCAGGCGTCTCTTGGGAGGCGCACCTCTTCGGGGCCTTCGCGGGCGCAGCTGCAGCATTTATTTTACAAACACAGGTCCATGCTCCGCGCTTCAGTGGCGTCAATCGAGAATGAAGCGGAACACTCGGCCCTATAAGCTGCCGTTCATCACGTCAATCGGCGGTGCAGCGCAGCGTCAACGACGCAGACACTGGTAGCTGGGGCAACAACTCAGGGAACTGGATGGCCGCTGTGCGGACTTTGCAGACCTTCGCTGCAAGTGCGCCAATGTCCAGCTCGGCGAACCGTTCAACAAATGGTGGTTCTTGGCTGTCTGTGCATGCGCAACGAATGGATATTTGGCAGTAGACCTGATCACGCTCGAAACGTATATCTGACCCGATGAAAACAGCTCTGATCTACTTCGCCGCTGCGCTGGCCGAAATTGCCGGATGCTTTGCTTTCTGGGCTTGGTTCCGGCTGGACAAGAGCGTGTTCTGGCTAGCACCGGGAATGATATCCCTTGCCGTTTTCGCTTGGCTACTCACCCTGAGCACCGCCGATCAGGCGGGACGCGCCTATGCAGTCTACGGTGGCGTCTACATCGTATCGTCCCTGCTGTGGCTATGGGGCGTAGAAGGCAATCGCCCGGATCAATGGGATGTTATCGGAGCGGTCATTTGCCTTGCAGGCGCGGGTGTTATTCTCTGGGCACCGCGTAGTATTTGAGACGCTGCTCTGGAGGGGACCCAAAAACGGTGGTTTTTGGGAAGCTGTAATATCCGTTTCGGAACAAACCGATACTTGCGGCACAGCAAAGAGACTGCATCTTCAATCAGGAATTATTGCTCCTGATTGCTTTGATTTGTGTTCCGGTTCGACATGGATCGTGACCTTGGCGTCATCTAAGTGGTTTTTCAAAGACTCCTCTATCTGGTCACATATTTCATGAGATTGGAAAACCGTCGTTCCGCCGGGCACGACCAGATGGAAATCAATAAATATTGCCGCGCCTGCGTGTCGTGTCCGAAGATCGTGTGCTTGCATTGCGCCATCCAATTGTGACGCGATAACATTACGGATCGTGTCGAGTGTCTGCGCTGAGACGGCCTCATCCATCAGGCCACTCAGGGACTCTTTGACGATTTTAGAACCCGACCAGAGGATGTTGACGGCCACGAGTGCGGCCAGTGCCGGATCCAGTATCCACCATCCTGTTGCAACAGCCAAAATAACGCCGGTGGCAACCCCGACAGAGGTAAGGACATCCGTGATCAGGTGTTTTCCATCAGCCACCAAAGCTGGTGATTTCTGTGCTCGTCCACGCGTGATCAACACCCATGCCCACAGTCCGTTTATGACTGTCGCCGCCATGTTCACAAGAAGCCCTTCCACCGGGGCATCGAGAACGGCGGGCCGCATGAAGCCTTGGTAGGCTTCCCGAAAGATAAGCAGTGCAGCAACGATGATCATTACACCTTCGAGGACAGCACTGAAGAATTCTGCCTTGTGGTGGCCATAGGGGTGATTGGCATCAGCGGGTTTGGCCGCGATATGGATCGCGATGAGCGCAGCAAACGCTGTTGCGACATTGACCGTGCTTTCAAGTGCGTCTGATAGAAGTGCAACCGAACCAGTTATCCAGTAGGCGAAGGTCTTCAATCCTAAGATGTCAATGAGCGTTTAAAACTGACCCCGTTTCAGCGTTTAATTTTGACCCACCTCTGGAGTGACAAAGCCCCCAGGCGGACCGCCCTCATATAGCGAGTCCGTCTGGGGGCTTTGCTTGCGACGTGGCTATTTTTCTCTGCGACTTTTGCTCTGAGCGAAGCGATATGACGTGTTGCCCGTTTCGATGATGGCACAGTGGTGCGTGACGCGATCCAAGAGCGCAGTTGTCATCTTGGCATCACCGAAGACAGCGACCCATTCCCCGAACTCCAAGTTGGTGGTGATGATGACGCTGGTTTTCTCGTAGAGCTTGCTGATCAGGTGGAACAGCAACGCGCCGCCGGATTTCGGGAACGGGATGTAGCCTAACTCGTCGATGATGACGCAATCCAGGGCCGAC
>NZ_QNQP01000090.1 GCF_003316635.1 Roseovarius dicentrarchi
GGCCAGATACACACGCACACCGGTGCCCGGGCCGATCATGCAGCGTCAACCACACGGATCAGCGCCGACAGCGCAGCAGGATCAATCGTGCTTTCAAAATGCAAACTGCGCCCGCCACGCAGGCGCAATTCAACAGCAACTGGAGGCGGGAGCTCAGCGACCGGGGCCTGCGCCACCGGCACTCCTGCAGTCACGGGCATGTCCAGCGGCAAGAAAAGCGCCCCGGCATCGGGCGACCACAAGCCTTTCTTCTTCAGCTCATGCCGCCACGCGTAAATTTGTTGTCGCTTAATCTCATGGCGCTGCGCAACCTGCGTCACGCTCGCCCCCGCAATCCCAACCGACGCGACAATCTCAAGCTTGTCGTCGTCATGCCAAAAGCGTCGCCGCTCTGCCCCAAGAATTTCGCCACGCATCACAGACCCCGCATAAGAGACGTCAGTAATGACGTCATTAGCGACGTCTCTTAGATCATCGCCCCAGCCTCAGGCAGGCGGTGCCAATGGCTCGGTTAC
>NZ_QNQP01000091.1 GCF_003316635.1 Roseovarius dicentrarchi
TCGTGTTTCAGGCCGCGACGTTTGAGATCGAGCAGCAGCTCGCGCCAGCTTTGGGTGCTTTCACGGAAGCCGTCGGTCATGGCCAGCAGTTCCTTGCGGCCATATTCATCGGCCCCAACGATCACCAGAACGCACTGTTTTTCCTCCGCCATTCTCGGTTTGAAATAGACACCATCCGCCCAGATGTAGAGGAACCGCCGCGAGCTGAGGTCACGTTTCTCCCAAGCCTCGTAGTCTTTCCACCAGTCGGCCTTCAGTCGGGTGACGGTCTTGGCGGACAGGCCCTTGGCATTCGGGCCCAGCAGCGCCCCCAGCGCCTCGGTGAAATCGCCCGTGGACACGCCCTTGAGATAAAGCCACGGCAGCAGCTCTTCGACTGATTTCGCCTTGCGCAGATACCGCGGCAGGATGCTGGGCGTGAAAATGATCTTGTCTTCGCCCGCGCCCCGATCCCGCACACGCGGCACTTTTACCGGCACCGGTCCGATGCCGGTCATCACTTCGCGCTTGG
>NZ_QNQP01000092.1 GCF_003316635.1 Roseovarius dicentrarchi
GGCTGGCGACATAAGCTATGTGTGGACGCGCGAGGGGTGGCTGTATCTGGCTGTCATCCTTGACCTGCATTCTCGGCGCGTGATCGGCTGGTCAGTAAGCAATCGGATGAAGCGTGATCTGGCGATCCGTGCCCTGAACATGGCAATCGCGCTACGCCAACCGCCCAAAGGCTGCATTCATCATACGGATCGCGGATCCCAATACTGCTCTCACGATTACCAGAAACTCTTACGCCAGCACGGCTTCGAAGTGTCGATGTCCGGCAAGGGAAATTGCTATGACAACTCTGCAGTCGAGACGTTCTTCAAAACAATCAAAGCAGAGCTGATCTGGCGCAGGTCGTGGCAGACGCGAAGAGACGCAGAGTTGGCCATCTTCCAGTATATCAACGGCTTCTACAATCCGCGCCGACGGCACTCAGCATTGGGCTGGAAAAGCCCGGTCGCCTTCGAACGGAAAGTGGCCTAAAAGAGCACCTGGGGCGGCACTAAACCGCGACAGGTCCA
>NZ_QNQP01000009.1 GCF_003316635.1 Roseovarius dicentrarchi
AGTTGTAAGTTCATCGAATGAACCAAACCGCCCACATATCTCTTCAGATACTATCAGTTTCAAAGAGCGTCGGAGCCAAAAGCCCCAGAAGACAAATCTAACAGACTGCGCTTAAACTACCAAGCGCCGTCCGCTCCACCTATCTCCGAATGTCCCCGCCGTCAAGCCCGCTGGAGCGTCGCTCCGTTGTTCCGTCTGGCGTCCCAGTGGTGCATCTCAGCGCCGCCGGTGAAGGGGGTTCTAGCCCCAACCCCAAATACCCGCAACCCATTTCTGCAAAGAAATGCAGGTTTTTGTCATTTTTCTGATTTTCGCGTAAAATTAAGGGGTTGGAGAACTTTCCTTACCTGCTGGCGCACCAATCGGGCAACTTTGTTACCCGGCAATCACCTCTGCTGCGCCGGAATCACGCTGCTGTCGATCACTGCCCCCCGCGGGCGGTAGGAATCGGTAGTGGCTCAGGGAGAATCGCGGCGCGGAATCGGACGATCGGTGACTGTAAGGCCCCTGTTTCCCTGCACGCCGCGATTCTCCGAACTGCGGCGAGCGTATCCAGCGGCGATTCTCCGCGATCCGGCGAGAATCATGCGCGCCCCGGAAACGTCATCACGCAAGACAGCTCAGTTATTGGAAAAAGGGCAGATCCGCATCTGCGCATCTGCCCCCTCTTTATAGTGAAGCGTCCAACACTACCGTTTATGTATCACTGCCACCTGATCGCGTCGCTTCTTTTGATATTTCACCGGATGGACGATGCAGGCGGAAATGTCGGGGATCAGCGCGTTGAACGCGTCCGCCACGGCGGGGTCCGAATGCTGAAACTTGCGCGTGTTGATATAAGAGCGCAGCAGACCAGCGGTTTTGGTGATTCCGGCCACCTCATAGGTGTCCGGCTGCCAGCGCAAATCCTCGATCACGTACAGCCCGCCGGACGCCAGTTTCGGGAACACCTCGAGAAAGGCGTTTTGCTGGTGGTGGCTGGCGTGGCTGGCGTCGTCGATGACAATATCCAAGGTCGGCATATCTGCCGCCGCCTGCGCGATCGCGCTTCGGTCATCCATATCGCACCGGTGAAACGTGAACCGGTCGTGATCGAACCACGAGAAGTCCGACACATCCAGCCCGTGAATGCGCGCCTTTGGGAAATACTCCAGCCACATGCGGATCGACGGCAGATCGGTTGTCTTGCGATCCGCATCAATGCCCTGCTCCGGCCCGCCAATCAGCAGACCCATCTCGAGGAAGTTTATCTTTCGCCGCCGGTACGGGTTGAACAGCATATGATAAAGTTCGGTATAGCGATGCTTGGTTGACCCCTTGTCCGAGCCGAACTGATCGGCCAGATCCGTCAGATTGATTGCGGTTTTCGTGCGGGGGGCGTGCGCGTCCGACATGCTGCGATCCTACTCTGCCGCTTCGGCATTTGCTTTCTTGCTGAAAACCGGCGCCAACGTTGGATCGATTCCGTGCTTTTTCAGCAGCTTGTCGATCAACCCGCCGCTATCCGGCAGGCCACCGGGGCGGGAGGCCAGAAATTCGCGGATGCGCCGCCCATATAGATGTATCGACGTCGTCTTGTCCGTCAGGCATTTTTCAGCCGCCGCCAGTCGCCGCGCCTTGACCAGATGGCGCCGATTTTCAAACGGAACCGGATACAGAACCTCCCGCGGGAAGGCATATTTATCCTCGCCGGTTTTGCGGATGTAATGTGTCACCGCTTGCGGGCCCCACACGCCCCAGGGCAGATCACTGCAATGCACTGGCGTTCCGGCATCCGCCTGCGCCTGCAATTTCGCCTTGGCGGCATCGCTGTACCATTCGGGAATGCCGTATTCGTCGCGCGTCATTTCCAGCAATCCGGCCAGAGCCCGGCTGTCCTGCGGCAGGCCCAGAACGCCGCCGTTGATGTGACTTTCGCTTTCCCAGCCAAAGTAATGCCCGGTCACAGTCTCAAACGGTTTCACGCAATAGGCATCGGTATCGGCCCAGATGGTGTTCTGCGACTGCGTCAGCAAATGATAGCGGAACACATCTGAAAACAGTGCCAGGCTGCCGGTGCGGCCATGCTGGATGAAATCGTCCCGCTTCAGGATCGCATCACCATGCACGACCGCAGCACCGCCGGGAACATTCGACACCGGGCCATAATGATACAACGTCACGTCATGCCCTGCGTCCAGAAACGACTGTACGCACAGCTGCTCGACATAGCTAAGCGGGCCTTCGACCCAGAGCATTGCAATATGGGGTAATTTACTCATGAGGTAGGTCCGCGCTGGTGATGTATGACTGCCTGAGCATTGCCTGTTCTTCGGGCGTCTGCTGCGCCGGACGCTATCGCACCTGCCCTTTTCGCGCAATCGCGGTCATCGGAGCCGCCATTGCAATCGGTGGCGCCGGCCGTTTAAATCGCAACCGCAGTCTATCTGTGTCACAGCCCCGTTAATCTCCGGTAAAGTCGCAAACAGGATCGGCATGGCCCCCAGACAGTTAACACCGCTTTCGCCTTGCGTCTTACCCTCCCGCTTTGCATCGCGCGATGCGCCGGCGGGGCTGGCGGGATGGGACGCGCCCGCGCAAACAGCCTTTGACGCAAATACGCTGTTCTACGATGTGTTTCAGACTGCTGCGCCGGGAATGATCCACGCGGTTGGGCCGCCCCTGAAAAAAACCCTGCGCACATTCATCAAGCAGGCAGATCTGCGGATCAACGGGGCAGAGGCCACGCTGCGCGAAACCAGCCAGACCAAGCGCGCGTGTTCGCTGGAAATCAGCGCCGACGTTCACGATGCGCATACGCTGACCATTCTTCACCCCAAACTGTCGGTAAATATCTCCATCAGCCCCTCCGCGCTGCCTCGCTACGCGGGTCTTGATACAATGTTTACCCTTAGCCGTAACAATACGCTGGACTGGGTGCGCGACTGGGCGCGCTACCATGTCGACACCCACGGGGTTGAGGGCATCCTCTTGTATGACAATGCCTCTGATCTCTATGGCGCTGATGCGCTCAGCGATGTTTTGGCCGGTATTGGCGGGCTCAAGGCGTTCGATGTCGTGCCTGCGCCGTTTCAATACGGCCCTGCCGGTTTGTCACGCGAAGTGACCAGCACCCGGTATCTGCAATTTGCGCTGTTTGAAGTCACGCGGCTGCGCTTTCTTCAGCAGGCTGCCGGTGCGCTGAACATGGACATTGATGAGATGGCCTATGCCCCTGCGGGCAGGACCGTGTTCGATGCGGCCCGCGACAGCGATCAGGGCTTTCTCACGCTGCCGGGCAGTTGGCGATACCCACAACCCGGCGCGCCCTTGTTGCACGGCTCGCATATTCTGCGCGCGGCCGGCCCCGAAGAGCCGATGTACCCCAAATGGTGCCTGGTCCCCGGCGGCCCGCTGCGCGGCAAAAGCTGGCGAACCCATGGGATCAAGGGGTTGCCGGATCAGGTGCAGGACGGCCACGGGTTTCTGCACTGCCGCATGATATCGGAAAGCTGGCATTACGACCGCTCGGAATATACCGGCCTTGCGCTGGAGCCGGACCCGCTGGCGATCAAGGCGCTGGGCCCGGCGCTAGGGGCGCAGTAGCGTCACACGGTCCAGTTGGGCGATTTGCGCGATGTCCTTCTCATAGAGCCGGATCAGATGGGCGCGTTCGCCATCGCTCCACGGGTCGTAACCGGGGTAGTCGGGACCGCGCGGATAGGCGTCCTGAATTTCCACGCGCCGGGCCAGCGCCGCTTCGCCCCCGCTGCGCTCCACCTCGAACAGCAGTTCCTGCACGGCGCGGTGGCTGGCCGATGGCCGCCCCCGGCTCCGCGACGGCGCAACCAGCGACGCGGGGTCAACGCCCGCGCCGCAAAGGTTGCCGATCACCTTGCCCGACAGCCCGCCGAAATCCTCCAGCCGCCACAGCGTCAGCTGCGCGGCGGGAAAACACTCCAGCACATCCTTGATGAATCCGGTCCAGCTGGGCAGGTTCGACAGAACGGCGCGTTTCATCTGCGCCTCGGGGATCACATTCTCGCCCTTGGCCGAGCGCAGGAACTCAACAAAAGTCGAGGCAAAGAAATCCGCGTAGTTACGCAGCGCCAGATGCACCTCGGTCACCGGGTAGAGGATATGCCGGGCAAAATTCGGCATCAGCGTCCCGCGCCGACCGTATAAATCGCCGCCGCGCACGCAATGGCCACTATGGCCGGGCATGTTTTCATCCGACAGGATGATCCTGGCCCCCGGCCCGGCGCCGATCCCCTCGAAAAAGGTGCGCGCACGATCTGCCAGTTCCGCATCAGGTATCTTGGTGCGGTAGTTGAACCCCAGCTTTTCATAGCCGTTCAGCTGCACCGGGACGGTAAATTCCTTGCGCGTGTCGCGGTGGTGGACGTAATACACCCCGCTTTTGCGCAGACGCCCGGCGTTGCGTTGCAGGATCGACTGGATGTGGCTGGTCGCGGTCTTATGAACGCCGCCATGCACCACCACATGCGGCAGGCCCGTATCCATCGCCCTACCCTTCTTGCATGTCCGGCGCGGCGTTGATGCCCCGGATCTGCTCGCGGAACGCATCCCAGCCGTCGCGCGCGCGCAGATCCTCGATCTTGCCCCGGTGCCAGTCAACAGCGGCCTTGTGCAGCCGCGCCAATTCGGGGTCTTGCAGCAATATATCCATCTCGCGGCGCAGGCCCGGCAAGCGGGTCTGAATGCTGGTATCGGTCTGCGAATTGTAATTCATGTTGGACCAGTAGGTGACGCCCTGGTCATCGCCGACATGATTGGTGCGGCCGCGGTCCCGCTTGACCAGAAAACTGTCGACCGACCGGACGGCATAGTGATGCAGCCGCGCATAATCGTGGCTGAACCCGTCATATGCCTTCCATCCCTGCTCCAGATAAAGGTCCGGCATCGGTTTGCCGCCGCCATCGACCCACGCGATATCGCCGCGATCCAGATGGAACGCGGGCCGGTGAATCCGCAGCTTTTTCAAGCGCTCGGTATTGCGCACCAGCGTTTTCATGCCCAAAGCGCGGTAGTTGGGAAACTCCAGCTCGCCGCAGCAGCGGTCGAACTGTTCGATCACCGGCGCCTCGGAATAGTCGACGCGCCCACTATTGCCGAACAGCTTCCAGCAGATGGAAATCGCATCCGCCTCGCCCACGGCGGCGAACAGATCATCCAGCCGCCCGGCGCCGGTGCGGATGTTCAGAAACTCATCGCAATCGGCGCAAATCAGCCAATCGGCGCCCTTCACAACATCCAGCCCGCCCGCATCCTTCAGCGCACTGCGCTGCGGGCTGCCACCGGGTTTGAACGGGTTTTCGCGGTGCTGCGCCAGTCCCAGAACCTCCAACCGTTTGGCGATCAGATCGGTGCCATCGTCGCAATCATTGGTGTAGATCAGGAAATCCGTGAAGCCGATCAGCCGGTTATAGGCAACCCATTCCAGCATGAACGGGCCTTCGTTCTTCATGGTGGTCACGATGACCCGGCTTTGCCGGGCCGGCGCGGCGGGCGCCGTGCGCCCCGCATTCGCAGGCGCCGTGATGCGGGCCGCAGGCCCATCCGCCGGTGCCACGGTTCCCCTGATCCGGGGCTGTTTTGCAATATCGGCCAGAGCTTCGGGCGCCGGCTCATCCGGTTTGACGGCTGGCAGCGCCGTATCCTTGGGCGCCTCATCCTCAAGGCGGCGCTTGTGTCTGCGCAGGCGGCGGCGGAACGCCTTGTCAAATCCGTCTGCCAGCGCCTCGCGGCCCTTATCGCGAAAATGGCCCGACAGGGCGCCGCGATACCACGGCAAATAGCGCCGCTCGCGATACAGGCTGTAGAACTGGGGCTGAGTCAGCTCGTCCATGATGCAATGCGTCATCACCGGTTTCAGCGCGCCGATCTTGCGCAGGAACACCGCCGTCTTGTGGTTTGAGAACCAGCACTTGAAGATGCGCAGATTATCCCCGGCCAGCCGGTCGATATGCTTTTGATCCAGTTCGAAATAGGGATCATAAAACACGTTCACCCGCCCCGCCCCGGACGTGAGCGCCGCGCCATCGGCCAGCGGCAATGTCCAATCCTGCCGCTGGCCATTTTCATACCGCGTCTCCCAAGGGACCAGATCGGGGTCCAGCGTGGTTTGCGGGTTGATGGCGATCACATGCGCGCCGGGCACCAGCGATGAAAACGCCAGCGCGGCATAGCCGCCCATGGAAACGCCGGCGAACACAACCCGTTCGTACCCCTCGAAAAATCCTTGGGCGACCAGCCCCTGAAACCGGCGGATCAGATCACCGTCCCGATACCAGTCGCTGACATGCGCCATGATGCCCAGGTGGCAATACCCACCGTCAGAGGCGAATTTATACGCCCACGGCTCGCGCTGGATGCTGTCGTCGTTGACGTTTGACAGATTGTCGAAGGTCACCAGCAGCCGGTCACTGGGCCGTTTGATGAACATCAGCGAGTGGCGCAGGTTCTTTTCGAAAAAACCCTGCCCTTCCGCGCCGGGGCGAAGATCATCCAGCCACCGCGGGGTTTCCGGGCTGTCCACTGTTGCCTGCTGTGTCATCATACCATCTTTGCGCTGCGTCTACTTTCGGAGCAGCTTTTATCCGCCTGCCCTGCCTGCCGCCATTACCTTATAGGATTGGCCTGAAATGGTGCAATAAAACAATGAAAATACGGTTATTGTTTCGCGGAATTCCAGCTGTGCAATGATCCCAATCGCCCACTCTTCCGCCGGTTGCGCATTGCAAGTTTCGCCTTGCGGGCTAACCTTGCAAGGCGGACCTGCGGGCCACCAATGCAACAATCGAAAAGGGCCAGCATGCTCGATACAATCAAACGCGCCGTCATTCCCATTGCCGCACTTGCCCTGTCGATCCTGGCCGTTGCACTGTCTTTCATCCACCCGGCGTGGCTGTTCGTTCTGGTGGTGACGTTGCCTGTTGTGCTGCTCGGGCTCTATGACCGCCACCAAAAGACGTGGACAATTACCCGCAATTACCCGGTGGCCGGGCGCATTCGCTGGCTGTTTTACAAACTGCGCCCTTACCTGCATTCCTACATCGTCGAGGATGACCTGTCCGGCACGCCCTATTCATTCGATGCGCGCAACCTGATCCATACCCGTGCGCGCGGCGCGACCGATACGAAACCCTTCGGAACAGAACGCGACACCTGCGCCAATACCTATCGCTGGCTGATGCACTCGATCGCGCCAGAAAGTGACCCGGATCCGGCACCGCGGGTGCAGGTCGGCAATGACCAGACGGCGCAGCCCTATTCGGCATCGGTGATGAACATATCCGCGATGAGCTTTGGCTCGCTGTCGGCCAACGCCATTCAGGCGCTGAATATCGGCGCCAAACGCGGCAATTACTACCACGACACCGGCGAGGGCGGCATCAGCGACCACCACAGCAAACACGGCGGCGATCTGGTTTGGGAACTGGGATCGGGCTATTTTGGCGCACGCACCAAGGATGGCAATTTCGACCCCGAAATGTTCCGCGACACCGCCCAGCGCGATCAGGTCAAGATGACCGAAATCAAGCTGAGCCAAGGCGCCAAGCCCGGCCATGGCGGCATGCTGCCCGGTAGCAAGGTCACGGCCGAAATCGCCCGCGTGCGCGGCATCGAGGAAGGCAAGGATTGCATGTCGCCGCGCGCCCACAAGGCATTTTCAACCCCGATCGAGATGCTGGAATTTGCCGCCCGGATGCGCGATCTGTCAGGCGGCAAGCCTGTTGGCCTGAAGCTGTGCATCGGCCAGCCCTACGAGGTGTTCGCCTTGATGAAGGCGATCAAGCTGACCGGCATCAAGCCCGAATTCATCGTTGTCGACGGCGGCGAGGGTGGCACCGGCGCCGCCCCGCAGGAGCTGTCCGATTGGGTCGGCACCCCCCTGACCGAGGGGCTGATCCTGATGCGCAACGCGCTGGTCGGCTGCGGGCTGAAGGACGACATCAAACTGGTCGCCAGTGGCAAGATATACTCGGGGATGGGGCTGGCCTATAACATCGCGCTGGGGGCCGATTGGTGCAACGCGGCGCGGTCCTTCATGATGTCTGTCGGCTGCATCCAGTCACAGCGCTGTCATCTGGACACCTGCCCCACCGGCGTTGCCACGCAGAATGCCGCGCGCCAGCGCGGGCTGATCCCTGACGTGCAGGGCATGCGCTCGGCGCGGTTCCAGTGCAAGACGGTCGAGGCGCTGGTCGATATGGTCGCCTCCGCCGGGCTGAAACATCCCAGCGAGCTGGAGCCGCATCACCTGATGCATCGCGTCGGTCCCGAGGCCGCGCTGCCCGTGGATCAGATCCATTCGTTCCTGCCGAAAAACATCCTGAACGAGGCGCCGGAAGACACGCTTTATTCCGAATGGTGGGCCGCGGCGCAGGCGGACAGTTTTCAGCCGGCGACCGATCTGGTCAGCCGCCGCGCCAAGGCATACCAGAGCGAGGCGCTGAGCTAAGGCTCAGGCGCGCGCCTCTTTCGTCCACGCGGCATCGCCGGACAGGTCGGCGCGCGGGCTGCAATTACAGGCCGCATCGCGGTACGCGCTGCTGGCCTGCGCCGCCTCGGGCGCCGGAACCATCTGGCCTTGCCGCCAACCGCCGTGCAGATAGAGGCCCGTCGCCATGAGCGCCGTCGCCACCATCCCCGCCGGAAAGCTTAGCCACAGCGCGTCCGCGCCGATCAGCGGATAAAACCCAAAGGCAAAGCCCAGCCGCACAGGATACATCGCCACGATCATCACCAGAAGCGGACCAATGACATAGCCATTGGCGCGCATCGTGCCAAACAGCACCTGCGCAACGCCAAAAAACAGGTAGCCCCACGTCGCCATCAGCTGGATGCGCCGCCCGATCGGCACCGCCTCGCTGTCGACGCCCACAAACAGGCCCAGCGCGGCACGGTCGAATATGGTCAACACGGCAATCAGCGTGCCGGTGAGGATGATATTGAAAATCAGCCCCCACTTGGTCACGCCCCGGACGCGCCCCCATTGATCGGCGCCGATATTCTGCGCCGCCATCGCGCTGACCGCCGCGCTCAGCGCCATCGCGGGCATCTGCACATAGGTCCATAACTGCTGCGTCACGCCGTAGGCGGCGGCCGTCACCACCCCTTCGCGGTTGATCAGCGACAGCATGGTGATCGCCGCCGAGGATATCACGATCATCTGAAACCCGATCGGCAACCCCTTGGCCAGCATCAGCTTCAGTACGGCCGGGTCCGGGATCAGCAGGCGCATATCCGGCCCGCGCAAGGCCAATGGCGAGCCGCGCAGATAAATCGCCGCGACCAGCCCGATCAGCGCCGCAGTATTGCCGATCACCGTCGCCAGCGCCGACCCCATGATGCCCAGCTCCGGAAACGGGCCGATCCCGAGGATCAGCAGCGGGTTGAACACAATGTCCAGCCCCACAGACACGCCCATGAAATACAGCGGCGTCATCGAATCGCCCGTCCCCCGCAGCGCCATCATCAAAAGCGTAAAGGTCAGCGACGCAGGCATCGCGATGAAAATCACCCGCAGATATGTCAGCGCCAGAGGCGCCGCACTGCCGGGCGTGCCCAGAACCTCCAGCAGCTGCGGCGCAAACGCGTATCCCAGCGCGGCGATCACCGCGCTGAGCGGGATGATCGCGCCCAGCCCGGTGCCAACCGCGCGCCGCGCCTCTTGCGGGGTGCGGCGGCCCATGGCCTGCCCGATCAGAATGGTGGCCGCCATGCCAAAGCCGAACACGAACGACACCAGCAGAAACATCACCAGATTGCCGTTTGTCGTCGCGGCCAGCGCATCCTCGCCCAGATAGCGCCCGACCCAGACGGCATTGATCGACCCGTTCAGCGATTGCAGAACCGACGATGCCAGCGTGGGCAGTGCGAACAGGATCATCGTTGTCGGGATCGTGCCAGCGGTCAGATCCAGCCTTTTGCCCTTGATGGCGGCAGGGCGCGCAATGTCGGTGTCGCTCATCGGGAGGTGCCTCGCAGGGGTCAAGTGGCTCGGGCCGAACGGCCAAGCCTCATAGGTAGCCAAGTGGCCCGCGCTGGCAAGCCCCGGCGCCAGGCTATTGACGCGCCCGCAGCTCCCGGTCGTCCTGCATCTGATACCAGCGCACCAGCATCCCTGCGCCCCACGGTGCGAGCGTCCGGAGCGGCACCGGCTTGAACGGCAAGCTGTCGAAAGCCGTTTCCGCATCCGCCTCGCCCAGCATGCGGCGGGCCAGTTTCGTCCCGAAATAAAGGCTGCGCGTCACGCCCGATCCGTTATAGCCGCCCGCCATCCAGATCCCGTCGAAATGGCCGAAATGCGGGGAATGATCCGCCGTCATGGCGATCAGCCCAGACCAGACATGCGAAATCGGCGCATCGCTCAGCTGCGGATAAACCCGGCAGATCGCCCGGCGATACGCCCGCTCTCGCGCGGCGGGCGACACGTTGCCGGCGCCGAACCGGCCGCCGAAAATGAATGATCGCCCATCGGGCGTCGGCCGATACCACATGAACACGCGGCCCGATTCGCCATGCATCCGGCCCTTGGGCGACAGATCGGCCATCTGCTCGGGGCTGAGCGGCCCAACGGTGCAGGCCCCCGTTTCCAATGGGACAACCCGCCGGTTCAGCGCCGCGCTGCGCCGGTCCGAATACCCGTTGGTCGCCAGCACAACCTCGCGCGCCTCAACCTTGCCGCCGGTTGTGTGAAGCAGCTTGCGCGCGCCGCCCTGCTCGATCCCGGTGACGGCGCAGGGCGCGACAATCTGCGCGCCTGCCTCCAGCGCACGCGCCGCCAGCCCCAGCAGCATTTTGCGCGGATGCACCCCGCCGTCACGTTCATAGACGACGCCGCCGCGATAGAAATCGCTGCCGATTTCGCTGCGCTGCTCGGCGCGCGGCACCGGGTAGCTGGGCAAGCCGATCCGGTCGCGCAGCCAGTCACATTCGCGCAGCAGCGCATCATACTGCGTATCGGTGCGCGCGCCGCGGAACCGGCCTACCAGCGCCAGATCGCAAGCGATGTTTTCGGCGGCGACGAACTGCACCAGATGATCGACCGCATTCAGCCCCTCGCGCAGCAGCGCGACAGCGCGATCCTCGCCATAGGCGTTGATCAGGCCGGAAATTCCCAGCTTGTGCAGCCCTGGCCCGATCATGCCGCCATTGCGCGATGACGCTCCGAACCCCACCGCCTCGGCGTCGAACACCGCCACCGAACGTCCCGCCCGCGCCAGATGCAACGCCGCCGACAGCCCGGTATAGCCTGCGCCGACGATTGCCACGTCAACCTTGGCAGGTGGGCGCCCGGCAGTATCGGGCGCGCGATCCGCGCCCTCGTGCCAATAAATCCTCTCGGCTGTAAATGCCATCTGCGCGCTCCGATCTGCTTGCCCCGAATGTGCAGATATCCACGGCCTCCGCCACAGAAAATTGCGCCGCCCGGCTTATCACACGAAAAAGCCGCGCGTGTTTCCACGCGCGGCCCGGTTTCGCAATGCAGGCTTCTTAGTGAACGACGGCATCCTCGGGCGGCTGGCGTTTGGTGCTGCCAACGCGATCCCCGATGATCAGCCCCTCAGGCCCGACAGTCACGGGTACGGTGCTGTCATCCATGATATCCCCCGCCAGCAGCATTTCCGCCAGCGGATCCTGAATGGCCCGTTGCAACACCCGCTTGAGCGGACGCGCCCCGAACACCGGATCATACCCCTCGTCGGCCAGCCACTTCTTGGCCTCCTCGCCCAGATCCAGCGTGATCTTGCGGCTGGCCAGACGTTTGCGCAGACGCTCCAGCTGGACATCGACGATGCCCGTCATGTTATCGCGGCTGAGCCGGTCAAAGATGACGATCTCATCCAGCCGGTTCAGGAACTCGGGCCGGAAATGGGCGCGCACCGCCTCATTCACGCTGCGCTTGGCCTCGGCCACATCCGCACCTTCCGGCAACTGGCTGAGCGCCTGCGACCCAAGGTTCGACGTCAGGATGATCAGCGTCTGCTTGAAGTCCACGCGATGGCCCTGACCATCGGTCAGAACGCCGTCATCCAGCACTTGCAACAGCACGCTGAACACATCCGGATGCGCCTTTTCGACCTCGTCGAACAGCACCACCTGATAGGGGCGCCGGCGCACGGCCTCGGTCAGTACACCGCCCTCGTCATACCCGACATAGCCCGGAGGGGCACCGATCAGGCGCGCGACGCTGTGCTTTTCCATGAATTCCGACATGTCGATCCGCACCATGGCGTTGTCGTCATCGAACAGGAATTCGGCCACCGCTTTGGTCAGCTCGGTCTTGCCCACGCCGGTCGGCCCAAGGAAAAGGAAGCTGCCCAACGGCCGGTTTTCGTCATGCAGACCGGCCCGCGCCCGGCGCACGGCATTGGCAACGGCCCGCACGGCAGTATCCTGACCGATCACGCGCTTGTGCAGCCCGGCCTCCATGCCCAGCAGCTTCTCGCGCTCGCCTTCCAGCATCTTGGCAACGGGAATGCCCGTCCAACGCTCGACCACCTGCGCGATCTGCTCGGGGCGGACGGCCTCTTCGACCATGACACCGTCGGATTCCGATTGCTCGGCCTCGGCCAGCTGCTTCTCCAGCCCCGGAATGACGCCGTAGGACAGCTCGCCCGCCTTGGCCAGGTCGCCCGCGCGCTTGGCGTGGTCCAGGTCGATCCGGGCGCGGTCCAGCTTTTCCTTGATGTCGCGGGCGCCGGCCAGCTTGTCCCGCTCGGCCTGCCATTTCGCGGTCATCTCAGCCGAGCGTTCCTGAAGCTCTGCCAGTTCCTTCTCCAGCTTGACCAGACGATCCTTGGAGGCAACGTCATCCTCTTTTTTCAGCGCCTCCGCCTCGATCTGCTTTTGCAGGATCTCGCGGTCAATCGCGTCCAACTCTTCGGGCTTGCTGTCCACTTCCATACGCAGACGACTGGCCGCCTCGTCCATCAGGTCGATCGCCTTGTCCGGCAGGAAGCGGTCGGTGATATAGCGGTGCGACAGGGTCGCCGCCGTCACCAGCGCGCTATCGGAAATCCGCACACCATGGTGCAGCTCGTACTTTTCCTTGATCCCGCGCAGGATGCTGATGGTGTCCTCGACCGTCGGCTCGGCGATCACAATCGGCTGGAACCGGCGGGCCAGCGCCGCGTCCTTTTCCACATGCTTGCGATACTCGTCCAACGTGGTCGCACCAACGCAGTGCAATTCGCCGCGCGCCAGCGCAGGCTTGATCAGGTTGGCGGCGTCCATCGCGCCGTCCCCTTTGCCCGCACCGATCAGCGTGTGCATCTCGTCAATGAACAGGATGATTTCACCGGCTGCCGCCGTGACCTCGTTCAGGACGGATTTCAGGCGTTCTTCAAACTCGCCGCGATATTTGGCGCCCGCAATCAAGGCCCCCATATCGAGGCTGAGCAGCCGCTTGTTCGCAAGGCTTTCCGGCACGTCACCATTCACGATGCGCAGGGCCAGCCCCTCGGCAATCGCCGTCTTACCAACGCCCGGCTCACCGATCAGGACAGGGTTGTTCTTGGTCCGACGCGACAATACCTGCATGGCGCGGCGAATCTCATCGTCGCGGCCAATAATTGGGTCAATCTTGCCTTCAGCCGCGGCCGCCGTCAGATCCGTGGCGTATTTTTCAAGCGCCTCATAAGTATCTTCCGCGCTGGCAGAATCTGCCGTGCGCCCCTTGCGGATATCGTTGATGGCCTGGTTCAGCGTCTGGGCAGACACGCTGCCTGCTTCCAGCGCCTCTTTGGCGGGGGATTTCACCATCGCCAGCGCCTGCAAGATCCGCTCGACCGGGACAAAACTGTCCTTGGCCTTCGTCGCCAGCTTTTCAGCCTCGGCCAGAACCTTGCCGGTCTGCTGGTCCATGTAGGTCTGGCCAGCGTCGCCCTGAACGCGCGGTATCTTGGCCAGCGCCGCATCGACGTCCTGCAAGACGCGCGCAGGATCACCGCCCGACCGTCGAATCAGGTTCGCAGCCAAGCCTTCACTGTCGTCCATCAATGCCTTGAGCAAATGCTCCGGCGTCAGCCGCTGGTGGCTTTCGCGCATCGCAATCGTCTGTGCCGCTTGGATAAATCCGCGCGACCGTTCTGTGAACTTGTTCAAGTCCATATGACTTCTCCTTTGTAAGCGTCATCCCGGTCGCGCACCCTCAATAGGCATGCTCGGTCGGGAACCTCCAATCATATCTGGGCAACGGCCCGGCGCCGTTCAAGTCAGGCAACCACCAATATCGCCATAAAGTAAACTTTTTGTAACCTGTGATGAAACCGTAACAGCCCTGCCTAAGTTGATGTTACACTAGGGCAGTTATCCACAGCCCCCTGACCGGACTAAAGGGCCGGCTAACACGAGGAGCAGTACAATGAAGATCGAGAAAATCCGCTTCGACAACGTGCGCTACAACCCCGAATTCGGTGCGTTCGAGACGCTGGTGAAAATCCACGATCGGGGTCAGGTCTACTCCTACCCCGCACAGGTTGCGGCGCCGCTTCATGCAGAGATGGGGTTGATCGTTCGCAGCCTCGCCCAGACCGCCAGTCGCGCGCACACAGCGAAAGGCGGATCGGCGAAAGGTGCAACGCGCCTTCATCACGCCGCACCTCTCAAATCCGTGGTTGCGGATGCCAGTCAAAAATCCCTTCTTAGCCGTATCCTGGGCACTGCCGCCGCCTGAGATCACAGCGCCGGTTGACGGCGGTCAATGAAACCGGGAAGAACCATGGAACCCCGCAAGCAGGAGCGTCCCATGGCAAGTAATCCCGACAACCGCCTCATCGTCGCATTGGACGTGCCAAACGCGCTACAAGGATTAGAACTGGCTGAAAAGCTGGGTCCACAAGTGGGCTTTTACAAAATCGGCCTTGGAATGCTGACTGGCGGCGGACTTGCGCTGGCCAATGAGCTTAAGGTCGAGCACGGCAAGCGAATTTTCTTGGACATGAAGCTGTTTGACATCGGCGCCACGGTCGAAGCTGCCGTGCGCGGCTTGGGGCAGTTTGATCTGGATTTCCTCACTGTTCACGGCGATCCGCACGTTGTGCGCGCCGCCCGTGAAGGCGCATCCGGCAAGGAGATGAAAATCCTCGCTGTAACGATCCTGACATCGCTCGACCGCTCGGACCTGGATGCAGGCTTGCTGGTTCCGGGCGATATCACCGATCTGGTCAGCACCCGTGCCGCGCGCGCGTTTGATGCAGGCGCGCACGGCGTCATAGCCTCCCCCCAAGAAGCCGCTATGATCCGCGCGCTGCCTGAAGCAGAAGGGAAACTTATCGTCACCCCCGGCGTTCGCCCCGCTGGCAGCGCCTTGGGCGATCAAAAACGGGTCGCGACCCCCGCCAGCGCCGTTGCAGCCGGTGCAGACCATATCGTGGTTGGCCGCCCGATCTGGGCATCTCGGGATCCTGCCGCAGCCGCCGCTGACATCCTTGCCAGCCTGCCGTAGATTGGCGCCGCCCTACCAAAAGGTCGCCTTCGGCGAGGATATTTGAAGCAAGAAGAAATACAGGGGCCATTTCTTTTTGCCAAAAATATCCTGGGGGATCGTTGGAAGCCCCGCAGGGGATTTCAACGTGGGGGCAAAGCCCCCTTTGCCAACGGCGTTGATCAGCGCGGCGTTACCGTCAGCGCCTGATCGCGAAAGGCGCGGGTGGTCAGGACGAGTGTTCCGATAGCTTCCATCTTGGCGAGCGCTGCGTCGAACTCGGCCGCGGAAATGTCTCCGCCTGACAAAAGGTGGCGCGCGGCAAAGTCGACCTCGGCGACACCCGTCGCACCCTCCATCGGGGCAATCTGAAAACTGGCGCGAAGCCATATTCCGTCCATGACGGTGCGCAAATGAAACGCGATGCGGGGCGCGATCTGTTCCCCGACCAAGGGGCGCAGCGCGCTCATCAGGTTGCTGCGCATCCGCGCATGAACAACCGTCTGGATGCGCTGGCTTTGCTTGTTATGCGGCACGTCCGAGCAGAGCGATATCCAGGCGTGACAAATCTCCTGCTGAAAGACCGGCGCGGCGAAATTGCCGACGATAATCGCATAAAGCCGCTCCAGCGGCGTTTCGGCGTGGTGCAGCAATTCGGTGACGCAATCGCGCAGAACGGTGTTCGCGGTGCGCTGCACCCCCTCGAACAGCGCGTCCTTGTCTTTGAAGTGGTGCAGCACCACGCCCTTTGAGACGCCGGCAATCTTGGCCACGCGGTCAAGCGTGGTGCCACGGATCCCATGCAGGACCAACGCATCAAATGCGGCCTGCGACAGTTCTGCCCGTCTGATGTCCCGTATGGATCGCCGTGCCATGACTCGCTACCCAGATGAGGGTTTAGCTTATCTTGAGGTCCGAGGACCCACAAGATTTACCTTTTGACTATAAAACTGACCGTTGGTAAGTATCGCAGACCACCGGCAAGGAAAGGGATATTCATGCAGGCCGATTTCGTCATCATCGGATCAGGATCGGCCGGTTCGGCCATGGCGTACCGTCTGTCCGAGGATGGAAAGCACAGCGTTCTGGTGCTGGAATACGGCGGCAGCGATGCTGGCCCGTTCATTCAGATGCCCGCCGCGCTCAGCTATCCGATGAACATGAAGCGCTATGACTGGGGCTACACCACCCAGCCCGAGCCGCATCTGAACAATCGCCGTCTGGCCGCGCCGCGCGGCAAAGTCATCGGCGGCTCGTCGTCGATCAACGGGATGGTCTATGTGCGCGGCCATGCCTGCGATTTTGATCACTGGCAGGATAGCGGCGCCACTGGCTGGGGTTTTGCAAACGTGCTGCCCTATTACAAACGCATGGAGAGTTGGACCGATGGCGGCCATGGCGGCGATCCCGAGTGGCGCGGCACGGATGGGCCGCTGCATGTCACACGGGGACCGAGGCATAACCCGCTGTTCGAGACATTCGTGCAGGCCGGACGTCAGGCCGGGTATGAATTCACCGAAGATTACAACGGCGAAAAGCAAGAGGGCTTTGGCCCGATGGAGCAGACCGTTTACAAGGGCCGCCGCTGGTCCGCCGCCAATGCCTATCTGCGCCCCGCGCTGAAGCGTCCGAATTGCGATCTGCTGCGCTGCTATGTGCGCCGCGTCATCATCGAGGATGGCCGCGCAACCGGGGTCGAGATCGAGCGCGGCGGCAAGATCCAGATCGTGACCGCAAACCGCGAGGTGATTCTGGCCGCCTCCGCCTTCAATTCGCCCAAGATCCTGATGCTGTCGGGCATTGGCCCGGCGGCGCATCTGGCCGAGCATGGCATTGATGTGGTCGCGGACCGCCCCGGCGTCGGTGGCAATTTGCAGGATCATCTGGAGCTGTATATCCAGCAGGCCTGCACGCAGCCGATCACGTTGTTCAAACACTGGAATATCTGGTCCAAGGGGATGATCGGCGCGCAATGGCTGTTCGGCAAAACCGGCCTTGGCGCGTCGAACCAGTTTGAAAGCGCGGCCTTCCTGCGGTCGAAACCGGGCGTCGAATATCCCGATATCCAGTATCATTTCCTGCCGATGGCCGTGCGCTATGACGGGCAGGCCGCCGCCGAGGGGCACGGGTTTCAGGCGCATGTCGGCCCGATGCGATCCGCCTCACGCGGGCGTGTCAGTCTGGCCTCAAACGATCCGATGGCCGCGCCGGAAATCGCCTTCAACTACATGTCCCATGACAGCGACTGGGAGGATTTCCGCCGCTGCATCCGTCTGACCCGCGAGATTTTTGGGCAGGCCGCCTTCGACCCCTATCGCGGTAAGGAAATTCAGCCGGGCGATGCGTTGCAAAGCGACGCGCAGCTGAATGACTTCATCGCCCAGCACGCCGAAAGCGCCTATCACCCCTGCGGCACCTGCAAGATGGGGGCGCAAGACGATCCCGCTGCCGTTGTCGACCCTGAATGCAAGGTGATCGGCGTGGACGGGCTGCGCGTTGCCGACAGCTCGATCTTTCCGCGCATCACCAATGGCAATCTGAACGGTCCCAGTATCATGGTCGGGGAAAAAGCGTCCGACATGATTCTGGGCCGTGACCCGCTGCCTGCATCAAATCAGCGGCCATGGGTCCACCCCGCGTGGCGGGACACGATCAAGGCCGCAGTGCCCGCCTGACGCGTGTTCGCGGTCACCCGAGGGGCGGATTTCATCAAAACGCGCGCCACATTTCATATGTGGCGCGCGTTTCAGTTCACCGATATGCTTGCAGCATGCCGACAGCGTTTCAGCTTTTGCCGCCCTTTGGGGCGCCGCGCGGTTTGCCAAACGGCTTACCGGCAGGTTTGCCGCCCGGTTTGGCATAGGGCTTGCCAGCCGGTTTTCCAGCGGCACCGCCGGGTTTGCTGCTGTACCCCTCGCCCGCCTTCGCGGCGGCGCGGGCGCGGTTTTTCTTGCTGGAGGGTTTTCCGACCGGGGTTGTATCCTTGGTGTAGCTGCCCGGCTTGCCCTTGAATTTGGGCTTTGCCGCCGCGTCTGTCACGGCGCCGTCGCGCGTAAAGTCAGGCTTTGGGCCCTTGGCGAAACGGGGCTTGCCCGGCGCGGTGGTCGGCGCGGATTTGGGCTTTTTCGTGCGCGGTGCGGGCGCGTCGTCGTATTGCACCGGTGCAGTGCTTTTCGGCGCCGGTTTGGCCTGTTCGCGTTGCGGCAGGATCGCGGGCAGATCGTCCAGCTGGCTGGCTGGCGGCGGGCCTTTGCGGGCGGGTTTCTTCCACTCGGGCTTTGGCCCGCTTGGCGCGGGTCTGCCGCCCGGCTTGCTATCCGCGCGCTGCGCGATGGCGGGCGGCTGCGACAGTTCGGTGACGGTCGCGCCATCCTCGACGCGCATATTCTCGCCAATCGACGCTTTGAAGCCGGCGGCGGCAGGCTTGCGCAGTTCCACATAGCTCTCTTTATCACCGATGCGGATCGCGCCGATATCGTCGCGGGTGATCCCGCCGGCCTTGCACAGCATCGGCAGCAGGCGGCGCGGCTCGGCGCCCTTGTCACGCCCGCCGGACACGGAGAACCAGACCGACGGGCCGAAGGCCGCGCGCGGGGCTGGTTTTTCGCCCGGATCACCCAGATCCTCGGGCGCCGAATGGCGGCTGTGATACTGGCGCAGATAGGCGGCGGCGATCTGTTCGGGCGTGAACCGCTCGATCAGCTTGGCGATGGCGGGCGCCTCACTTTCGGTGATCGCCTCCGACCACGCCTCGTCATTCATCATGCGCTCTTCGTCCTTGGCCGACACTTCGTCAGCCGAAGGCGCTGGCCCCCATTCGGCGCGCAGTTTTGCCCAGTTCAGGATGCGCTCGGCCTTCTTGCGGGCTACGGGGGGCACGATCAGAACGCTGACGCCCTTGCGACCCGCGCGGCCTGTGCGGCCCGAACGGTGCAGCAGCGTCTCGTGACTGCCGGGCAGTTCGGCATGCACCACCAGATCGAGGTTGGGCAGGTCGATGCCGCGCGCGGCTACATCGGTCGCCACGCAAACACGGGCGCGCCCGTCGCGCATCGCTTGCAGCGCGTGGGTGCGTTCCGATTGCGTCAACTCGCCCGACAGCGCGACGACGGCAAAGCCGCGATTTGACAGGCGCGTGGTCAGGCGGGCGACCATGGCGCGCGTGTTGCAGAACACGATGGCGTTGGGCGATTCGTAATAGCGCAGCACGTTGATGATGGCGTTTTCGCCGTCGCGGGGCGACACATTCATCGCGCGGTATTCAATATCGGCGTGCTGGCCTGCTTCGGCATTTGCCGTGCTGACGCGCACGGCGTCCTTTTGATACCCCTGCGCCAGCTTGGCGATGGCGGCGGGGACGGTGGCGGAAAACAGCAGCGTCTGGCGGTCATCCGGTGCCTCGCCCAGAATGAACTCCAGATCCTCGCGGAATCCCAGATCCAGCATTTCGTCCGCTTCATCAAGGATCACGGCGCGCAAGGCGCTCAGATTGATCGAGCCGCGCATGATGTGATCGCGCAGGCGCCCCGGCGTGGCGACGACGATATGCGCGCCCCGTGCCAGCGCGCGCCGCTCGTCGCGCATGTCCATGCCGCCGACGCAGGACGCCAGCACCGCACTCGCCCCGGCGTAAAGCCATGTCAGCTCGCGCTTGACCTGCAAGGCCAGCTCACGCGTGGGCGCGATGACCAGCGCAAGCGGCGCGCCGGCGCCGTCGAACTTTTCATCATCGCCCAGCAGGGTCGGCGCGATCGCCAGGCCAAAGCCCAGCGTCTTGCCCGATCCGGTCTGGGCGGACACCAGCATATCAACGCCGGTAAGGTCAGGATTCGTCACCGCCTCCTGAACAGGGGTGAGCGTGGTGTAACCACGGGCGGCAATGGCATCGGCAAGTGCTGTTTTCACGGGATCTGATTTTTCTGCTGTTTCAAGGGCGCGCGCAGAGGCAGCGGGCGCAAGCTGCCGCCTCTACACCTTACGGGCCGCGATGTATAGGGTCAGCGGGCCGGCACCTGCGCCCCCGTCTCGGCCAGGACTAGATCCAGATGATACAGGATCATGTCGATCCCTTCGGCGTCGATGGTCAGCGGCGGGCGGATTTTCAGGATATTGTCGTCCGGCCCCTCGCGTCCGATCAGGATGCGATGCGCGCGCAAACGGTTCATCACATAGGCCGCGATATCGGTGGCCGGGCTGCGCGCGCGGCGGTTTTTCACCAGCTCGACCCCCACGAACAGGCCCATGCCGCGCACGTCGCCAATCGCCTCGTGCCTTGCCATCAGCGTCTTTAGCCCAGCCATCAGGCGGGCGCCCATGGCGGCGGCATTTTGCGCCAGCCCCTCGTCATCGACGATATCCAGCACCGTCTTGCCCACGCGGCAAGACAGCGTAGAGCCGCCGAAGGTCGAGAAAAACTCGGGCCCTTGCGCGAACGCTTCGGCGATCTGCGGGGTTGTGACCACCACGCCCAAGGGGTGGCCGTTGCCGATGGGCTTGCCCAGCACGACCATGTCGGGGGATACGTCCATCGCCTGAAACGCGAAATAATGCTGGCCCAGCCGGCCCAGCCCGGTCTGCACCTCATCGGCAATGCAAACGCCGCCGGCGGCGCGGATACGCTTGTACACCTGCTTCAGGTAGCCCGGCGGCGGGATGATCTGGCCGCCAACCGACGGGAAGGTTTCCGCGATGAAGCCGGCCAAGGCATGACCCCGTTTTTGCAGCGTCTTGATCGCCACCTGCACTTGGGCGGCATATAGCCCGCCAGCCTGCGGATTGTCGCGGCGGTGCGGGCCACGATAATCATCGGGCAGATCCACCAGCGCCACGTGATCGGGCCGGCCGATGCCGCCGTTGGCATTGAATTTATAGGCCGAAATGTCGATCGCGCCGGTGGTGTTGCCATGATAGCCGTGATCGGGCGTGACGATGCCGCGCCCGCCGGTGGCCGCGCGGGCAAGGCGCAGGGCCAACTCGTTCGCCTCGCTGCCCGAGTTGACGAAATAGCAAACCGACAGGTGCGGCGGCATTTTCGACAGGATCTTTTCGGCAAACGCCGCTTGAGCGGGGTGCAGATAGCGGGTGTTCGAGTTCATGCGCAGCAGCTGATCGGCCACGACCGCCTGAATGCGCGGATGCGCGTGGCCGACATGTGGCACGTTGTTATAGGCGTCCAGATATGGCCGCCCCCAATCGTCAAACAGGTGATGCCGCCAGCCGCGCAACAGCATGACCGGATCGCTGTAGCTCAGCTTCAGGTTGCCGCCGAAATGCTGCTGGCGCATCTCCAGCACCGCCGCCTTGTCCGGGGGCGTATAGGCGACATTGGCATCGGCCAAATTCATCAGCGCGGCGGGGTTCGGGCAGATGGCGCGCCACAGGTCCGCGTCGTCCGGGTCGGCAACGCCGGGCCAGTCGGTGCCCATGCCTGCCAGCGTCAGCGCCAGTTGAAAATGCAGATGCGGCGCCCAGCCGCCATTGCAGGTATCATCGCCCAGCGCGGCAAACGCCTCGCCCGCTGCCAGTGCCTGACCTTCGCGCAGGTGGGCAAAGCTGGCCGGATCCAGATGACCATAAAGCGTGTGAAACGTGTCGCCCTCGGGTGTGACATGGGCAAGGATCACCATGCCGCCGTAATCCAGCGGCGTGTCGCGCTTTTCGGTGAAATGCACCGTTGCGGACAGCGGCGTGCAAACGGCGCGGCCGGCGGGCGCAAATACGTCAATGCCCAGATGCACGGTGCGCCGGTTCGATGCCTTCCACTGCCCCTTGCGGAACGCGGGCGCAGTGTAGATCAGGCGCGGTTCGCCGTAGTAGCCCAGCCATGTCTGCTCGGGGTCAAAGAGGTCTGCGCCGATCATCGCCGCCTCGCGCCGGCCCAAATGGAACGGATCGCGCGGCACCGCGCAAGCCTCGACCGACAGCGCGCCCATGGGCGCGGCGGCCAGATCGCCCTCCATCACCGGGGCAAAGCTGCCGCGCGCCGTATCCAGCCACGCCATCACGCGGGCCGCCGCGTCATCAATGGGCAGCCCGCACACCGCGCGCAGGCGGTAGGCCAGCAGATCACCGTCCGGTTGCGGCCCCTCAAGGAACCGCCAGCTGGGCGCCTGCGAAATGGTCACATAAGGATCATCGGGGTTTTCCTGCGCCATCAGGGTCGAATTCACCACGCTCACCGCCAGCCGCATGCGCAGCAGCGGCAGCAGCATGTCCAGCTCGGCCCCTGTCAGCGGGTTGGTCCGGTGATAGCCGCGCACCAGCGCCTCCAGCGCCGCCTCGGGCGCGGGGTGGTCCAGCACGACATACGCCGCCGCGATTGCCAGATCGCAGATGCGCGGGGCGGCGCACATATCGCCCATGTCAATCAGGCCCGACACAGCGGCGCGCGCGCCCTCCAGCGACACCAGTATATTGTAGTCATTTACGTCATTATGGATCGCCTGCACCGGCAGCGCCGCCAGTCCGGGCGCCAGCGCCTGAAACTGCGCGATGATCTGGCGCAAAATCTCCTGACGCCCAGGTTCTGGCACCGCGGCGACATGGCCTGTGATCCAGCCGGCCTGCATAAGGTTCCATTTCAGATCGCGGCCCAGATCGGGGTGCGTGTAGTCCTTCATCGCCAGCGCAAGCGCACCGACCTGCGCGCCCAGATCCTCGATCAGCTCAGCGGAATGGGGCCGAAAATCGGCATAGCAGCCCCCCGCCAGTGCCTCCTGCACCCAGCACAGGCGCGGCTGGCCATCGGCATCACTGGCCGTGACAACATACGCCCCGTCCAGCGCCGCAATCGGGCGCGGCAGGGGCAAATCGGCGGCGGACAGCGCATGTGCCAGCGCGCCAACCTGCATATCAACGAAAGACGCATCACATTCGGGGCGCATCACCTTGAGGATATAGTCGCCCCGGCCTGCGACGGCGCGAAAGTTCAGATCGTATTCCCCGTCAAGCTGGGTCAGCCGCGCGTCAATATTCCACTCGGCCTTTAGCAACTGCTGCCATTGGTTCGTCATGTCATCCCCCCGGTCATTCGCAACCTTGATGTAAAATGCGGGGCTGAATGACAAGCGCTATCGACCTAGAGCAGTTGCATCACGCCCCAACCGGCCAGCAGAAGCACGGCAATGCCCAGAACCAGCCAGCCTTTGGGGATTTGCAGATGCGCGATCCGCGTGCCGACAAACTGCGCCAGAATGGCCATGCCGAAATACCGCAGCCCGCGCGACAGGGCGATCGCCGCGATGAAGGTCAGCGGGTTCCCCCCCACGGTTCCGGCACCCAGCGTGGCCAGTTGCATCGGCACAGGCGAAAACGACACCAGGAAAATCGTCCAGAAAAATCCTCCTCCGGACAGATCGTTGGATATTTTCTGAAAATTATCCTCCAGCCCCAGCGCGCCCAGCGCCGGATGCACAATCGGATCGGCCAACAGCAGGCCGACCCCGTAAAACAAGGTTGCGCCGACAATGCACCCCACCCAGATGGCCAGCGCGATTTTCAGCGCACGGCGCGGGTGGCCCACCATCAGCGGCACAACGATTGTCTCAAGCGGGATGGGCACCACCGTGCTTTCGGCAAAGGACAGCGCAGCCAGCCCGCCCGTGCTGCGCGACAGGCGTGCGGTCCAGCCGTCGGTCTTGGCCTGCTGGCCCGCTTCGCTGCCCGAATTGGGCCGGTCTTCGGTTGTCTGGGTCTGAGTCATGCCTGCAAACGCCGCAGACGATGCGAAGTTCCAGAGCGGGCGCCCCTGCCAGTCGCCGCGATGTAAAACATTCGGCCAGCCGTTAACTGGTTTTTCAGCAACAGATGCCTAACTTGGACCTATAACGGAACCTTTGACCCTTGCCGCCGGTTTGAAACTCAACGCGCCATGAGGGCGCAAGCCGGGCCGGGCAACCGCGCCAACGCTGAGCGTGAGGCATTTGATATGATGAGCATGATCGAAACAGACACTGTCGCGGCCAATCTTCAGCGCGCCTATCGCGAGGCCGCGCCTCAAAAACTACCCCCTCAGATGGAGGAGTTGCTGCGCAAACTGAGCGCGCAGGACGAGGATGATCGCTAGACGCGTGCGCACCCCATCTGTACCTGACATGATTGACAGCAGTGCCAGCCTTGATGTCGGCAGGGGGATATATGTGCGCAGAGCAGCCGAACCGTCATGTAACCAAGGCGTCGTCCGGATCAACCAATCCGGACGACGTCGAGGTGCTATTGACCGCCGAGGAAGTATACCCGGCGATGGAGCGTGCGTTTCTGTCAGCCCAGTCAGAGATATCAGCAGGATACCGGGTCTTTGACCTCAGCACCAAATTGCGCAGCGAAGAAGGGCGTGCGATTGGGCAAGATTGGTTCGATCTGATCACGCATGTGCTGAAGAAGGGCGTCAAGATGACGTTCGTCCTGTCAGACTTCGATCCCGTCCTGGCGCCCGAACTGCATTATGCGTCGTGGAAATCGCGCCGCGCGTTCGTGAACGCGCGCGAGCTTGCCGGGCCGCAGGCGCGTTTGACCGTGACCAATGCCACCCACTCGGCCCGCGTCGGCATTGCGCCGCGCCTGCTGCTGTGGCCGCGTCTGGTAAAGGAAATCAACCAGACCGCCAGGCGCCTGAACGACGCCCCCGCCGCCGAACGCGCGCGAAGGTTGGAGTGCAGCCCGGCCTTGCGCCCGTTGCTTCGCCAGACCGGCGATGGCACGCTGTCCGCCCGGCGCTGGCCTGTTCCGCCGCTGGTCCCCGGCACGCATCATCAAAAGATATGCGTGATCGACCGGCATACAGCGTTTATCGGCGGCCTCGATCTGGACGAACGGCGCTACGACGACAAACGCCACCAGCGCGTGCGCAACGAGACGTGGCAGGACGTGCAACTGATGTGCCGGGGGCCGGTGGCCGACGATGTCCACCATCATCTGCATGAATTTCTGGAAATCGTCGCCGGACGCGCGGCCCCGACCGCCGAAGGGCGCCTTCTGCGGACGTTGTCGCGCAAGCGCAAGACCGACTGGCCGTTTCTGGGCCCCAAACCCGTGGTGCGCAGCATTGCAGACGATCACCTGCGCCTGATCGACAGGGCGCGGGGCCTGATATATCTGGAAACGCAATTCCTGCGCGACAGACCGCTTTGCCACCGGCTGGCCCGCGCCGCACGGTCGAACCCGCATCTGACGCTGATCGCGGTGGTTCCCGCCGCGCCCGAAACTGTGGCCTTTGATGGCAGCACCGGATCGGATGCGCGATATGGCGAGTTTCTTCAGGCGAAATGCGTTGCCATCTTGCGCGGCGCGTTTGGGGATCGGTTCACCATATGCGCGCCGGTGCGCCCCAAGGCGCTGAAGACGGATGGGCGCGATACGCTATGCGGATCGCCGATCATCTACGTCCACTCCAAGGTATCTGTCTTTGATTGTGACCGGGCAATCGTATCGTCGGCCAACCTCAATGGGCGGTCTTTGAATTGGGACACCGAGGCTGGTGTCATGTTGAGCGAAAAGGCGCATGTCACCCAGCTGCGCGACCGGATATTCCGTCACTGGCTCGGCCCCGATGCCGGGCCGGAGTTTTTTGACGCAACCACCGCAGCGGCCCTGTGGGCGGAGCGCGCGCGCCAAAATGCCGATGCCGCGCCTGATGCGCGGAAGGGGTTTCTGGTGCCCTATGATGTGCGACCAGCGCAGGAATTCGGCATGCGCCTGCCCGGCATCCCCGAAGCGATGGTCTAGCAAAACGGCCGCCGACCTAGATCAGCGCCCAGTATAGCGCCAGCAAAACCGCCGTTGGGACGATAAACCACAGGCCGATGCGGGCGAACCGCGCCTTGGGTGTTTTCGGCGTTCTTGGCAAAACCTCGGGCCTGCGCTGCGCGCCCGCATCACCGGGGCCGGCGCGCGTGTTATGCGGATCGTCTATACGTTGCGGATGGTCGGGCGCATCATCAGCGACGCGTCCGGCCCCGTCATTGGCGACGTCTTTGGTCATGGAAACACTCCTTTGCGGTTGTATTGATCTCAAGGATCGCTTTGAGGGATAACCCACCCACGCGCTGGATGTTCCACCAAGGCGCCGCCACGCGCCCAAGGCTTCCCCGCGCGCGCAAAAGCGGCTAACGTCGGGTAAAACCCGGCACAGACCGCATTTGAGGCGCGCGCATTTTGACACTCCGGACCCTTCCACTGCTCGCCGCACTGTTGCTGGCAGGTTGCGATGCGTCGCTTGCGGGCCGGGGCGAGCCTGACATCGTCGAAACACTGGCCGAAGCGCCGCCCGGCGCCGAACCCGGCACCTGCTGGGGCAAGGTGGTGACGCCTGCGGTCATCGAAACGGTGACCGAGCAGGTTTTGGTTCAGCCCGCCGGCGCCAAGGGCGACAGCACAATCGCCGCGCCCGGCATCTACCGGACCGAAACCCATCAGGCCATCATTGAGGAGCGCAAGGTGACGTGGTTTCAGACGCCCTGCCCGGCGGATTTGACCCCCGATTTCGTCAGCTCGCTGCAACGCGCGCTGGAGGCGCGCGATCTCTATCGCGGCCCGGTCAACGGCGAGATCGACGCTCGCACCCGCGCCGCCATCCGTAAATTTCAGAAACCGGACGGGCTGAACAGCGGCATCGTGTCAATGGCGTCGGCGCGCAAACTGGGTCTTGTCGCGGTGGACCTGCCCAAAGGCTAGGCCCACCGCATCCGGCGCAGTCAGGCAAAGGCGCGCGCGACGGCCACACCGGCGGTGGCCGACACCCCCGTCAGCAGGCTGCCCCACGTGAAATCAGTCGCAACCATGCGCCATGTCCAATCCTTGAGCGTTGCCAGATTGGTGAACTCATAGGTGCCGTAGGCCATCGCCCCGATCAGTACACCGGATCCGAATACCCACATCAACGATTTGCCCCCCTCCAGCGCGGGCCAGCTGACGAACCACAGCAGAACGCCAACATAGAACGCATAGAAAATCACCGCCGGGCCAAGGCGGGGACTGTCGGCCATGATGTCGCCGATATGCTGCTCGAACGTGGGCTTGATGATGTAGCTCAGGCCCAGATAATCGATCCCAAGGAACACGGCGAAGGTGACGATATAAAGGATGACAAGGGTCATGGGCGGCTCCTGCATGAGGTGTAATTCGTGAAACGGACCTTAGACAAGGCCGCCATCAATCAGGCGTTTGGCCATGGCGCCATAGGCGGCGGCGGCAGGCCCGTCGCCGGCGGCGATGGGCACGCCCGCATCCCCGGCCAGCCGCGTGTCCAGATCAATCGGCAACCCGCCAAGGAACGGCACGCCCAGCTTCTCCGCCTCGGCGGCAACACCGCCATGGCCGAAAATCTGCGCCTCGTGGCCACATTCGGGGCAGACATAGGTGGACATGTTTTCAATCATGCCAAGGATCGGTGTTTTCAGTGTGTTGAACATATCCATCGCCTTGCGCGCATCCAGCAGCGCCACGTCCTGCGGGGTCGAGACGATGATCGCGCCCGACGGTTCGGCCTTTTGGCACAGCGTCAGCTGCACGTCACCGGTGCCGGGCGGCAAATCGACGATCAGCACGTCCAGCTCGCCCCATTTCACCTGAGAAATCATCTGTTGCAGCGCGCCCATCAGCATGGGACCGCGCCAGATCACGGCCTTGGCCGGGTCCAGCATCAGACCGATCGACATCACCGTGACGCCATGGGCGTGCAGTGGCTCGATCGTTTTGCCGTCGGGGCTGGCAGGGCGCTTGGACAGGCCCATCATGCGCGGCTGGGAGGGGCCGTAAATGTCAGCGTCCAGCAGGCCCACACGCTTGCCCGCCCGCGCCAGCGCAACGGCGAGGTTCGAGGACACCGTGGATTTCCCGACGCCGCCCTTGCCCGAGCCGACTGCAATGATCGACTTGACGCTGGCCGGCTTCATCGACCCTTGCTGCGGCGTCGGATGACCGCCGATCTTGAGGCTGGGCGGCGCCGATTGCGGCGGCGGCGCGGGCGCCTTGGTCGACGGGCCATGGGCGGTCAGCGCCGCACTGACGCGGGCGACACCGGCCAGCGCCGAAACGGCCTGTTCGGCGGCGGCGCGCACGCCTTCGGACTGGCGCGCGATTTCGGGGCTGGGCGCCTCGATCACAAAGCGAACCTCGCCGCCCTCGACGCTGAGCGCGCGCACCCAGTCGCGCGACATCAGATCGCCCCCACCGGGAAGTTGAATGCGGGCCAGCTCGGCCTCGATCTCAGCGCGCGTGACAGTCATGTCGTCCCTTTCTCAGATGCCTTGGCCCATACGTGGCAGGTTTTGGTTGAAGGGCAAGTGTGATCCGGAAAAATCCAGTAAATCCGGGTGACTTTAGGTAAGTCTTACTTATGCATTTGCCGCATAGCAGCATTGCTCCGGTGTCCATTGTGCAACCGCAGCAAAGGCGTATGTAGACGGCAACAACATGAATGGGCCAGCCACCCGGCGCTTAGACGCGCAAGAGGCGCTGGACCCGCGCAAAATAGAGGAAGTCGATCATGAGCTATGCATCACACGCACAAACGTCACGCCCTACTGCGTTTCAGTCCGTTCTGTCGGTTCTTGGCGACGTCAAATCCCGTCTTGCCCAGCGCCGGTCGTACCGCCAGACCGTGAATGCGCTGTCGCAACTGTCCGAGCATGAGCTGGCCGACCTGGGCCTGAGCCGCTACTCGATCCACAGCGACGCGTGGCAGGCGGTCTACGGCACGCGCCAGAACGGTTAACAGAATTCGCCCGCCGCATCTGGCGGGCACACAAGTTCCGGATATCTTTTCTCCTCCCTGTAGGTATCCGGCGATTGCGGCGACCCCTCTCCTCCTCCCTGGGGGTCGCCGCTAACAGTCCCCGGTCGCCAAGACCGTCTGGGAGCATCCTTGGACATCGGTAATCGGACGTACAAAATCTGTGCGCAGCGCTTGTGGGCCTGCGGCGGATTTTTTAGCATTTTCAAGAAGATGAATGTGCCAGGCGGGACGCTTAATTGCCCGGAATATTCTGCATGTGACGTTCGCCGCGCGCCTCTGACAGGGCCATCTGTTTCTGGCGCTCGCGAAAGCGGGCCTTGTCAGCCTCGGTTGTTTCAGCTGTGCATTGATGGCAGGCAACGCCTTGCTCGTATTCGGCGCGCTGCATGTCGGCGGGCAGGATCGGGCGGCGGCAGGCATGGCACAGATGATGCGGCCCCTCCACCAGGCCATGGCCGACGGACACGCGACCATCAAAGACAAAGCAATCGCCCTGCCATGTGCTGGCCTCTTGCGGGATCTCTTCGAGGTATTTCAGGATCCCACCCTTGAGGTGATAGACATCCTCGACCCCCTGCCCCAGCAGATAGTTCGTCGATTTTTCGCAGCGGATGCCGCCGGTGCAGAACATCGCAATCCGTTTGTTATGGAAGCGATGCTTGTTCGCCTCCCACCAAGCGGGAAATTCACGAAAGCTGGCGGTTTCGGGATCGACGGCGCCCTGAAACGTGCCGATGGCGACCTCGTAATCGTTGCGCGTGTCGATCACGACAACGTCCGGCCGGGTGATCAGATCATTCCAATCAGCGGGCGCGACATAATGCCCCGCGCGGGCGCGCGGGTCGACATCGGGCTGGCCCATTGTGACAATCTCGCGCTTGAGCCGCACCTTGAGCCTGCCAAATGGCTGAATGCTGCTGGTGCTTTCCTTATGCTCCAGATCGGCGCAACCGGGCCACGCGCGCAGATGGGCCAGCACCGCGTCGATGCCCTTGCGGCTGCCGGCGATCGTGCCGTTGACCCCCTCATGCGCCAGAATAAGCGATCCGGTGATCCCCTCGGCGCGGCACAGGGCCAGCAGCGGGGGTTGCAACGCGGCAGGATCGCTGAGCGCGGTAAAGTGGTAAAGGGCGGCGATTGTATACATGCGGCGGCTTTTAATCCCAACGGGCGCGCCCGGCAAGAGGCCCATTGTTGACGCGCCGCGCGCGCGCCCCTACCCATTGGCAAGGCTTGGATGGAGGTAGACATGACCGAAGCGCTGATCGTGATCGACATGCAGAACGATTTTTGCCCCGGCGGCGCGCTGGGGGTGCCAGAGGGCGATTCGCTGGTCGCGGCAATCAACGCGCGCATGGCTGATTTCGGTGCCGTCGTGGTCACGCAGGATTGGCACCCTGCCGGGCACGCCTCCTTTGCGTCCAGCCATCCGGGGGCCAAGCCGATGGATGTCATGGAAATGCCCTATGGGCCGCAGATCCTGTGGCCTGACCATTGCGTTCAGGGCAGCGCGGGCGCGCGGCTTCATGCGGATCTGAACGCGGACCGGGCCGATATGATTCTGCGCAAGGGATACAACCCTGCGCTCGACAGTTACTCGGCGTTTTTTGAGAATGACCACCGGACGCCCACCGGACTGCACGGATATTTGCAGACACGCGGCATTACCGAAATAACGCTGGTCGGGCTGGCGCTGGATTTTTGCGTCAACTTTTCGGCGGTCGATGCGGCGCAGCTGGGCTATGATGTGCGGGTTGAGGCGGCACTGTGCCGCGGGATTGACGCGCACGGGTCGATGGATGCCGCGCTGGCCGGGATGCGCGCGGCGGGCGTCACGCTGGTTTAGGCCAGACCCGGCGCAGCCAAATGGCCAGAATGGCCGCAGCGACGGCGCCCAGCGCATCGGCCAGCAGATCGGCCCATTCCGCGCCCCGCCCGACGAAGGGCTGGATGACCTCAACCGCGCCCCCGAAGGCCGTCACCCCAAGGATAACAGCCCAGGCGCGGCGGGGGTAAACCCAGCATAGCGGCAGCGCCAGCGCGCCGAAGCCGATGAAATGATACAGTTTGTCTGGGCTGGGCCGGGGCGGCATCGGCGCTTGGGGCGTCAGCGTCAGGATGCACAGAACCGCCGCCAGCAGGGCGGTCGCCGCCCACGCCCAGGGCACGGCGCGGTGAAGTGTCGGCGGAAGGTGCATCAAACAAAGCTCCGAAGTGCATGGCGGCCAGGTGCCCTCTTCTGCCCGCCGCGCGCCGCTATTGCAACACAGCCGCCGCGGCCCTCGCCAAATCGGCAGCGGGACGGTATATGAAGGCGCAAATCGCCACCCCGAGCAGCCGCGAAAGGCACCCTTTATGACGCGCAAAATCTTTGGCACCGACGGCATTCGCGGAACGGCCAACACATACCCCATGACCGCCGATATGGCGCTGCGGGTCGGGGCGGCGGCGGGGCGGCATTTTCGGCAGGACGGGCTGAACGGCCACCGGGTCGTCATCGGCAAGGATACGCGCCGTTCTGGCTATATGCTGGAAAATGCACTGACTGCCGGGCTGGCCTCGACCGGGATGAACGTGCTGCTGCTGGGGCCGGTGCCGACGCCTGCCGTGGCGTTTCTGACGCGGTCGATGCGGGCCGATCTGGGCATCATGATTTCGGCCAGCCACAATCCGCATCACGACAACGGGATCAAGTTCTTCGGCCCGGACGGGTTCAAGCTGGATGATGCGTCCGAGGCCGAGATCGAGCGTATCGTGTCCGGCGATATTCCGCCGGCCAAGCCCATCAACATTGGCCGCGCCAAGCGGATTGAACACGGTCAGGGCCGGTATGTGGAATATGCCAAAACGACCATTCCGCGCGCGACCCGCCTGACCGGCCTCAAGATCGTGGTCGATTGCGCCAATGGCGCCGCCTACAAGGCCGCGCCCGAAGTTCTGTGGGAACTGGGCGCAGACGTCATCCCCCTGGGCGTGTCGCCCGACGGCTACAATATCAACCTTGGATGCGGCTCGACCTCGCCGCAGGCGGCGGCGGACGCGGTGCGCAGCCACGGCGCCGATCTGGGAATCTGCCTGGATGGCGATGCCGACCGGATCGTGCTGATTGACGAGATGGGCCGTATTGTGGACGGCGACCAGATCATGGCGCTGTTTGCGCGGCTGTGGTCCGAGGCGGGCACGCTGACCGGCGGCGCATTGGTCGCGACCGTGATGTCCAATCTGGGGCTGGAGCGGTATATTGAGGGGCTGGGCCTGACGCTGGAACGCACCAAGGTGGGCGACCGGCATGTGGTGGCACGGATGCGCGAGGGCGGCTTCAACCTGGGCGGCGAACAGTCCGGCCATATCGTGATGAGCGATTATGCCACTACCGGCGACGGGCTGATTGCGGGGCTGCAATTTCTCGCTGCCATGGTGCATAGCGGTCAGCCAGCCAGCACGCTGCTGCACAGTTTTGACGCGGTCCCGCAGCTTTTGGTGAACGTCGCGCTGCGCGCTGGCACCGCGCCGCTGCAAGACAGCGCCGTGCAGGATATCATCACCGCGCAGGAAAAGCGTTTGGCCGACAAAGGCCGCCTTCTGATCCGCCCCTCGGGGACCGAACCCTTGATCCGCGTCATGGCCGAATGCGAGGATGAGGCGCTGCTGCATGATGTCGTCGATACAATCGCAGATGCCGTGCGCAGCACCGGCTAAGGCAGCGCTGTATCAGCGCCGCGCATCCCAACTGGTCGAGGCATGGCGGCGCGTGTAAAACTCCCCCATCAGCCCGATCATCGTCAGAACGATGGCCACGACAACAGGGTATGTCACATTGGAATTATACGGCGAATAGTTCACAAAGACAAAGCCGCGCGCCTGATCAATGGTGTGAAACAGCGGATTCCAGTCAAACATTTTCAGCATGTAGGACGGCAGCATGTTGGCCACGAACATCTTGCCCGAGGCGATCATGTTGGCCCTTTGGTAAACGGTGGCGAATGTGGCGACGAATGTCGGAAACCACGGCTTGACCGCCAGCAGAACCAGCCCGATGGCGGCCCCCGTGAACCACGCCAGCAGCAGCATCCCCATGGCGGCAAAGGGGTATTCCACCTCGAACGGTGTCACCGCCACATGGTAGGCGAACAGGATCAGCGCCATGGTCAGAACCTGCACATATAGCGCGCCCAGCGCCGCCGAACTGATCGAAATGGCCGTTGTCATCGGCGCGTGTTTCATCATCGGCGATGACGGCCCTTCGGCCCCGACGACAGCGCCCAGCGTTTTGACATGCGTCAGGAACAGAAAAATTCCTGACATGATGTACAGCAGGAAATCCCCGCGCAGGGCCGCCCCGCGCAACCCCAGAACCGAGAACATGACGTAAAACGCCGCCAGAAAGACCAGCGCCTGAAGGATGTTCAACCCGATCGCAACCAGGGCATTACCATGCGCTTTGCGCACATCGCGCACTGTGGCGTGGTAAATCAGCTCCAGGATGGAAACCGCTGTATGCAGCTTCGACCGCTGCTTGACCTGCTGAAACATCTACTCGCTTTCGCGCCATTACCGCCGTCAGTCTGACACGGAATTCTTGCTGTTCCGTTACCAAGTCAGCATAAGGGGCCCGACCCTTTCCCGCAACACCGCGTTGCGCCCCTTGCCGACCGGAGTTTTTGACATGGATTATTCACAGCTGACCACTGTAATGCGGCGCCTGGCGCTGGAGGCCGGGGACGCCATCATGCAGATCTATGGCCAGGATGATTTCGACGTCAAATCCAAATCCGACGACAGCCCCGTGACCGCCGCCGATGAGGCCGCCGACGCGCTTATTTCCGCGGGGCTTCGGGCCGCGTTTCCCGATGTTCTGCTTGTCACCGAGGAACAGGCCGCCTCGCACGGAAAAAACGCCGATACCTTCCTGATCGTCGATCCGCTGGACGGCACCAAGGAATTCATCAACCGGCGCGGCGATTTTACGGTAAACATTGCCCTCGTCGAAAACGGCACGCCAACGCGCGGCGTGGTTTATGCCCCGGCCAAGGGGCGCATGTTCTACACGCAGCCAGACGGCAGCGCCGTCGAGGAGACCGGCCCGCTGGACAAAACGGCGGTTGGCACCCTGACGCCGATCAACGTATCGACGCCCGATAATGACGCGCTGATGGTCGTCGCATCAAAGTCGCACCGCGATCAGGCAACCGAAGATTACATCGCCAAATACGCCGTCAAGGACAGCCGCAGCGCGGGCTCATCGCTCAAGCTTTGCCTTGTCGCCACAGGCGAGGCTGACATTTATCCGCGCGTTGGCCGGACGATGGAGTGGGACACCGCCGCCGGGCATGCCGTGCTGGCCGGGGCTGGCGGGCGCGTCGTGCGACTGGACGATCACAGCCCGCTGACCTATGGCAAGGACGGTTATGAAAACCCGTTTTTCATAGCGCACGCACCGGGCGTGATCGTGAAGGACGCTTGAGGGCGCTTAACACATCCATTGATCACGCCAGTCAAACGCCATCCGACAAGACACAAAGCCATAAATCCGCCAAGTTCGCAGGCTAAGGTTTGTTATAGTGGATTCGAATTAAATTAGGTTTCAGGGATTAAGGCGATGCGCACCAAAGTCACAAAGGCAATCTTTCCAGTCGCAGGTCTGGGGACCCGGTTCTTGCCGGCGACAAAATCAGTACCAAAGGAAATCATGACACTGGTCGACCGTCCTTTGGTCCAGTACGCCATCGACGAGGCGCGCGCGGCGGGCATCAAGGAGTTTATCTTTGTCACATCCCGCGGCAAGGGTGCGCTGGAGGATTACTTTGACAACGCGCCCCAGCTGGAGCAGGCCTTGCGAAAAACAGGCAAGACCGATCTGCTTGAGATTTTGAAATCCACCAACATGGATTCTGGCGAAGTCGCCTATATGCGCCAGCACAAACCGCTGGGGTTGGGCCATGCGGTCTGGTGCGCCCGCCGTCTGGTCGGGAATGAGCCGTTTGCAGTTATCCTGCCGGACGATGTGATCGCCGGCAGCAAACCCTGTCTTCAGCAGATGGTCGAGGCATTTGAAGAAACGCAGGCCAATATCGTCGCGGCCATGGAAGTGCCGGACGACAAGGCATCGTCCTACGGCATTCTCGACATTCAGGAGGACCGGGGCGATCTGGTGCTGACCAAGGGCATGGTGGAAAAACCCGCGCCCGGCACACAGCCATCAAATCTGGCTGTGATCGGGCGGTATATCCTGACACCGACGGTGCTGCAAAAGCTGAACAAGAAGCAGGTTGGCGCCGGCGGTGAAATTCAGCTGACCGATGCGATCGACGACGCCCGCGCCGATGGCGAAGAGGTGTACGGCTACCGCTTCAAGGGCCATCGCTATGATTGCGGCACGAAGGCCGGTTTCTTGCGGGCGACTGTTGCCTTTGCGCTGGCGCGGGAGGATCTGCGCGACGATCTGCGCGCCTTCCTGCACGAGGTCACAGCAGCCGACAAGGCCGCAGAATAACCCGCCCCGTGCGGCCAGCCCAAGGACGAATGAAGCGTGACGAATATCTTGGTAACCGGCGGCGCCGGCTATATCGGCAGCCACGCCTGCAAGGCGCTGGCCGCGGCGGGATACACCCCCGTCACCTATGACAACCTCAGCACCGGCTGGCAGGATGCGGTCAAATTCGGCCCGTTCGAGCAGGGCGATCTGACGGATCGCGCCCGGCTGGATCAGGTGTTTGCCGCCTACAACCCGGCCGCCGTCATGCATTTTGCCGCGCTGTCGCAGGTGGGCGAATCCATGCGCCTGCCCGAGCTTTACTGGCATAACAACGTGGCCGGATCGCTGACCCTGATGCAGGCTGCCGTGCAGGCCGGGTGCCTTGATTTTGTCTTCAGCTCGACCTGCGCGACATATGGCGATCAGGACAACGTGGTTCTGGATGAGACCTGCGCGCAGCATCCCATCAACGCTTACGGAAAATCAAAACGCGCGATCGAGGATATGCTGGCCGATTTCGAGACGGCCCATGACCTGCGCCACGTCATCTTTCGGTATTTCAACGTGGCCGGTGCTGACCCGGAGGCTCAGGTCGGCGAATTTCACCAGCCCGAAACCCATCTGGTGCCGCTGCTGCTGGACGCCGTGCGGGGCAAACGCGACGCGCTGACCATATTCGGCACCGATTACGACACGCCCGATGGCACCTGCATCCGCGACTATGTGCATGTATGCGATCTGGTCGATGCGCATGTTCTGGGCCTGAGATGGCTGGAGGAGGGCAAGCGCAGCCGCGTTTTCAACCTTGGCACGGGATCGGGGTTTTCGGTGCGCGAGGTGATCGGCCAAGCCGCCGCAGTCACCAACCGCGACGTTCCCGTAATCGAGGGGCCGCGCAGGCCCGGCGACTGCACCAAGCTGGTCTCTGGCTCAACCCGCGCGAAGGCCGAGCTGGGCTGGACACCCACGCGCAGCACGATGGACCAGATGATTTCAGATGCCTGGCGCTGGCAGCGATCTGGACATTACGAACGTTAGGCGCAACCCTGCGCCGCAGAACACTGGCGGAGCGGGCATGCGATCTGGCGCGCATTTCAGGGAACAGGCGGCGGCGCTGGCCATGGCATACCGCCTGCGCTGGAAGCGGCGGCGCCTGCTGTGGCGCAGCTTTCGCAAACGGCGGCAACTGCGCGCCGCAATCGACAGGACCGCCGCGATCCGCCCCGGCGCGATCCTTGCATTTTCGACCATGCGGAACGAGGCGATCCGCCTGCCCTTTTTCCTGGAGCATCATCGCAAGCTGGGCGTCGATCATTTCCTGATCGTGGACAATGACAGCACCGACGGCACCCACGATTATCTGATGCAGCAGCCCGACGTTTCGCTGTGGCACACGAAACACAGCTATCGTTTGTCGCGGTTCGGGGTGGATTGGCTGACATGGTTGCAAATGCGGCATGCTCACGGCCATTGGTGCCTGACCGTCGATGCGGATGAAATTCTGATTTATCCGTTCCACGACACCCGCCCCCTGCCCGCACTGACCCAATGGCTTGACCGGCAGGGCGCGGCCTCGTTCGGGGCGCTGATGCTGGACATGTATCCCAAGGGCAAGCTCAGCGCGCAGACCTACGCGGCGGGCGCCGATCCGTGCGATATCCTGACATGGTTTGATGCCGGTAACTATATGATGCAAAAGCATAAGACCTTGCATAACCTGTGGATACAGGGCGGCCCAAGGGCGCGCATGTTCTTTCATGAAAAACCGCGGCGCGCGCCGACGATGGGCAAGGTGCCGCTGATCAAATGGGACCGCCGCTATGCCTATGTCAGCTCGGCCCATTCGGCCCTGCCCCGCCGCCTGAACCGCGTCTACGACGAGGCGGGCGGCGAATGTGCCAGTGGCATCCTGCTGCACACCAAGTTTTTGCACATGATCACCGAAAAGTCCGCCGAAGAAAAAGACAGGCGCGAACACTTCGCCAATTCACGCCTTTATGACGCATATTATGACAGCCTCACCGACGACCCGAACCTGTGGTGCGACCGCTCGACCCGCTACCGGGGCTGGCGCCATCTCGAGGCGCTGGGCCTGATGTCGCGGGGAACGTGGCTGTGAGCGGCGCAATAGGCGTTTACCCATGCGCGCCAACGGTTTATCCTGCGCCCAACACATGCAGAGCCCGTCGGCCTCAAGGCAACAGAACCTTAACCTACGGTGCCTATGCTGCATGCAAAGTCAGGATCGGGGGCAGGCAAACGTGAGCGTGGTGCAATCTTACCGCATGCGGCTGCGCCGCCGCCATGCCAAGCTGCGCGCCGCCCGCAAGGGCCTGACCCTGCGTCCGGTGGTTGACCGAACGACCCAGATCAACCCCGGCGATATCCTGCTGTTCTCGACCCTGCGGGACGAGCATATCCGCCTGCCCTATTTCATGGATTACTACCGCCGGATGGGTGTTGATCATTTCCTGATCGTGGACAATGACAGCACCGATGGCGGCGGTGATTTCCTGGCCGATCAGCCCGACGTATCGCTGTGGCACACCAAAGCCAGCTACAAGGGCGCGCGCTTTGGTGTCGATTGGCTGAACGGGCTACAGGGTAAATACGGCCACGGCCACTGGACGCTGGTTGTCGATCCGGACGAATTTTTCATCTATCCGTTCTGCGATACGCGTCCGATCAGGGCGCTGACCGACTGGCTGGACGGATCGAACGTGCGCAGTTTTGGCGCAATGCTGCTGGACATGTACCCCAAGGGGCGGCTGGACGCGGTGCCCTACCAACGCGGGCAAAACCCCATGGAAATTGCATCGTGGTTCGATCCGGGCAATTACATGATCGAAAAGAACCAAAGATACGGCAACCTGTGGATTCAGGGCGGCCCGCGCGCGCGCCTGTTCTTTGCCGATACCCCGAAAAAGGCGCCGGCCCTGAACAAGATACCGCTGGTCAAATGGCACCGCCGCTATGCCTATGTCAGCTCAACCCATACGCTGCTGCCGCGCGGTCTGAACCTTGTTTATGATGAATGGGGCGGCGAGGCCGCCAGCGGCATCTTGCTACATGCCAAATTCCTCGACACCTTTGCCCAAAAGGCGGAGGAGGAAGTCAGCCGCAAACAGCATTACCGCGCCTCGCTGGAATACAAAGCGTACCTCAGGAACATGGACCAGACGCCAGAGCTGTGGTGCAAATGGTCCGAGAAATATATAAACTGGCGACAGCTTGAGATTTTGGGCCTCATGTCCAAGTGGAACTGGGCATGACAAAAGGGACAATACCAAGGTGAGCGTCGGTATCGTCATGCTGGTTCACACCGCACTGGGCCGGGCCGAGCAGGTGGCGCGGCACTGGTCGGCCGCCGGCTGCCCGCTGGTCATTCACGCCGACGCGTCCGTGCCTGCCGCCACATTCCGCGCATTTCAGAAATCCGTGGCTGATCTGCCAAATCTCCGGTTTTCCCGGCGCCATCGCTGCGAATGGGGCACCTGGGGGCTGGTTGCCGCATCGCAAAGCGCATCGGAGTTGATGCTGCGGGAGTTTCCGGATGTGCAGCACGTCTATCTGACATCCGGATCGTGCCTGCCGCTGCGTCCGGTGCAGGAGTTGATCGACTACCTTGCCGCGCGCCCGCTGACCGATTTCATCGAAAGCGCGACAACCGCCGATGTGCCATGGACGATCGGCGGGCTGGACGCCGAACGTTTTACCCTGCGGTTCCCGTTTTCCTGGCGCAAGCATCGGTATCTATTCGACCGCTACGTCGCGCTTCAGCGGCGGCTCGGTATGCGGCGCCGCATTCCCGGCGGGATCGTTCCACATATGGGCAGCCAATGGTGGTGCCTGACCCGCCAGACCCTTTCGGCGATCCTGACCGACCCCGAGCGCGGCGCCTACGACCGCTACTTTGCCAAGGTGTGGATTCCCGACGAAAGCTATTTCCAGACCCTCGCGCGGCAGCATTCCCGCCAGATCGAAAGCCGGTCCCTGACCCTGTCAAAGTTTGATTATCAGGGAAAACCGCATATTTTCTATGACGATCACCTGCAATTACTGCGCCGCTCCGATTGCTTTGTTGCGCGCAAGATATGGCCGCAGGCCTGCCGTCTGTATGATGCGTTCCTCACCGATAGCGCCAGCGCGATGAAGCGGACCGAGCCGAACCCGGCCAAGATTGACCGCATCTTCTCCAAGGCGGTCGAAAGGCGCACGCGCGGCCGCGCGGGCCTTTATATGCAAAGCCGGTTTCCCGCCGAAACGCGCGAAAATGGCCTGACATCGGCAAAATATTCCGTCTTTCAGGGCTTTTCCGCACTGTTTGAAAATTTCGAGCCTTGGCTGGCCCGCGCCACCGGCGCACGCGTTCACGGGCATCTTTTCGCTCCCGAACGCGCCGAATTCAGCGAAGGCGCGACCGTGATGAACGGCGCGCTCTGCGACAGTGCCGCGCTGCGCGACTATAATCCGCGCGCATTTCTGGCCAGCCTGATCTGGAACACGCGCGGCGAAAGGCAGTGTTTTCAATTCAGCCCCCGCGACAATCAGGACATAAACTGGGACATCGCCAAGGACCCGAATGCCCAGATTTCCGTCATTTCAGGCGCGTGGGCGGTGCCATTGTTCAAGTCTGACAAAAACTTTGCCGACATCCGCCGGGAGGCAGCCCTGCTGCAACAGATCGAATCCAAACACCTTGAGATTTTGCGCTCCAGCTGGACCAAGGCGCGCGTGCGCATCTGGACAATGGCCGAATTTATCGAGGCGCCGATGGAGCCGCTGCAAACCATCATCGATGAAATCGCCCCCCAGCGCACGCAGCGGGGCCTGTCAGAGGCTCCGCAGATGGCGGATCTGGCCGGGTTCGGGCAGTTTTTGCAAAACCTCAAAAATCAGGGAATGCATCCATATCTGATGGGTAATTTCCCGGTCGTGCATGACGTTCAAGATACCAGGACACCTGCGCGAAAACCCTATTTGATACGGTAACAAATGCCCCAGTTTGATTATTTTGTAGTGCTTGCAGAAATGCGCACCGGCTCCAACCTGCTGGAGGCGCATCTGAATTCATTCGCAGGCATCGAGTGCCACGGCGAGGCGTTCAACCCGGCCTTCATCGGCTATCCAAAGCGGACAGAAATTCTGGGCATCACTCAGGCAATGCGCGAGGGTGATCCGGCGCGTTTGATTGACACTATCCGCACCGCATCGACCGGGATAGGCGGCTTCCGTTTGTTTCACGACCATGATGCCCGCGCGCTGGATATCTGCCTGTCCGATCCGCGCTGCGCCAAGGTCATCCTTACGCGCAATCCCGCAGACAGCTATGTAAGCTGGAAAATCGCGCAGGAAACCGGCCAGTGGAAGCTGACCAACGTCAAACGCCGCAAGGACGCCAAGGCGCATTTCGATCCGGAGGAGTTTGAGCAGCACATCACGACGCTTCAATCCTTTCAGGTTGAGGTCATGAACCGTCTGCAAAAATCCGGGCAAACCGCGTTCTACATTTCCTACGAGGATTTGAACGATCTGGACGTAATCAATGGCCTTGCGCAGTATCTGGGCGTTGATGAACGGCTGGAGGCATCCGACAGCGTGTTGAAAATTCAAAATCCGCAACCGCTGGCGGAAAAAGTGGTTAATTTTGATGAAATGACACGGGCATTGGCCGGGATCGACCGGTTCAACCTGACCCGCACGCCCGATTTTGAACCGCGCCGGGGCGCGGCCGTACCATCCCACATCGTCGCGCATCGCGCGCCCTTGCTCTACATGCCGATCAAATCCGGTCCCGAAGCAGAGGTAACCGCGTGGATGGCCGCACTGGACGCTGTCAACGCAGATCAGTTGCAAACCAAGCTGAACCAGAAGACGCTGCGGCAATGGATGCGTCAGGCCACAGGGCATCGCAGCTTCACCGTGCTGCGCCATCCGGCTGCGCGCGCGCATGCGGCATTCTGCCAGCGGATCCTGCATCGCGGACCGGAATCGTTGGGCGAAATCCGGCGGGTGCTACGCAATTTTCACAAACTCCCCATTCCGGGCGGTGGCCCCGACGAAAGCTATGACCGGCGCGCCCATTATCTGGCCTTCACCGCGTTTCTTGATTTTCTGCGTGCCAATCTGCGCGGCCAAACCAGCGTGCGGATTGATGCAAACTGGGCCACTCAGGCTGCGGTATTACAAGGCATGGCGCAGTTCGCGTTGCCCGACATCATCATTCGAGAGGATGAAATGCCCCGGCAGCTTAGCGCGCTTGCCAAACAGGTCGGCCGCCCGGACGCGCCGCCGATTGCAGTCGCGCCGCCTGACCATCCCTACTCCCTGGCCGAGATCTACGACGACGAAATCGAAACCGCCGTCGCCGATATCTATCAGCGCGACTACATCATGTTTGGATGGGACCGCTGGCGCTAGCCGCGCGTCATGCAGCCAGCATTGACTGCGCTTCGGTCATAATGGTGTAAAGCGTTGCCGGATCGGGGTTCGCCCGCAGCTTTGCACAAAGCTGCGCATCGCGCAGCGTTCGTGAAATCAGCGCCAACGCCTTGAGATGGTCCACCCCCGCTTCGCGCGGCGCAAACAGCGCAAATGCCAGGTCCACTGGCTGCCGATCGACCGCGTCAAAGTTAATGGGCTTTTCCAAAAGCACGAATGCCCCGACCACACGGTCGATATCGTCCAGACGCGCATGCGGCAGCGCCACGCCGTGCCCCACACCGGTGGGGCCCAGCGACTCGCGCGCTTGCAGGGCGTCGACAGCGGCCTGCGCATTTACGCCATACACCGCATGGGCGATGTCACCCAATTCATGCATGAGGCGCTTTTTACTAGATGCGGCGCCCAAAACGCGCACGGCTCCTGGCTTCAGGATCATGGGAATATCCATTCACTGCTCCGATGGCCAGATCCGCCGGGTTCCGGCCCCGCATCACCTGACCCGTTTTACGGATCGATCCACCCGATATTGCCGTCATCACGGCGGTAGACCACGTTTACACCGCTTTTTGCCTCGTTTCGAAACACCAGAACGGGAGCCCCGGCCAACTCCATCTGCATCACGGCCTCTCCAACGGAAAGCGACGGGATTTGCGCCTGCATTTCGGCAACAATGATGGGCTGAAGGCTTTCCGGCTCCGAATCCACTCCTTCGTCTTCTGAGGCGAGGATATACGAGGACGCCCCGAAAAGTTCAACCGGCTGCGACCGGTCCTTGTGGTGATCTTTCAACCGGCGCTTGTAGCGGCGCAGCTGTTTGTCCATTTTCTCGCGGGCGGCATCAAACGCGGCATATATTTCATGCGCCTTGCCGGTTGCCTGTGCGGTCAGACCCGTCGACAAATGAACGATCGCTTCGCACGAATATTCGCTGGCACTTTTGGAAAAAACCACCGTCGCATTGACCGGACGCTCGGCATATTTTGCCACTGCCTCACCCAGTTCGGTCTTTACGTGGGTTTGCAGGGCTTCGCCAATGTCGATCTGCTTGCCAGAGATTTGATAGCGCATGATGTCTCCTTCAAAAAGCGCGCCCGCCCGGTCCCGATAACGCAAATGCGCCCCTCGGGCTGCCGGGAAGGGCTGCAGGAAAATGACATTTTATTAACGATTTCAACGCACCTCACGTCGATCAGGGTGTTTGAAATTGTTAAATGCCATACCTGATTGAGGCGTTTTCCAGCGCTCTTGTCAATGATCATCGCACCGGAGGCAGGGAAATCTGCCGATATTTGTCAGGATATGCGAAAGTTTTCGCCCAGATAAACCCGGCGCACGTTTTCGTTTGCCACCACCTCCGCCGGGGTGCCGGACATCAGCACCTGGCCATCGTGCAGGATATAGGCGCGGTCGACAATCTCCAGCGTCTCGCGCACATTGTGGTCTGTGATCAAAACGCCGATACCACGCTTTTTCAGGTCAGCGACAAGGTGCCGAATATCGGCCACGCTGATCGGATCGACACCTGCAAACGGCTCGTCCAACAGCAGGTATTTGGGGTTTGCTGCCAGACTACGGGCGATTTCAACGCGCCGCCGCTCGCCCCCTGAAAGGGCCATGGCAGAGGCGCGGCGCAGATGCTCGACCGAGAATTCCGATAGCAACTCCTCCAGCCGCTCGCGGCGCTTGTGCGATTCCCGAACGGAAATATCGAGGATTGCCATAATGTTATCCTCGACCGACAGACCGCGGAAAATGGACATCTCCTGCGGGAGGTAGCCGACCCCCAGCTTGGCCCGGCGATACATCGGCAGGTTGGTCACATCGCGCCCGTCAATGGTCACGCGGCCACCCTCGGGGTAAATCAGGCCGGCGATTGCGTAGAATGTCGTCGTCTTGCCCGACCCGTTCGGACCCAGTAGCGCCGCAACCTCGCCCTGGCGCAGGCGCAGGGAAACATCGCGGATCACCACCCGTTTCTTGTAGCTCTTGCGCAGATTGCGCACGATCAATCCGGACGTATCGGTGTCGCTTTCATCTGCGATATGAAGATCCGGCCTTGTCACTGCGACTGCTCGGGTTGCAGCACGGTTTTGACCCGCCCGGTCATGCGCGCGGTGCCGGCGACGGTATCGACCGCCATGTTATCCGCAGTCAGCGCGGTTGCGCCCTGCACCAGCAGGACATCACCGGACATCGCGATCATACCTGTCTGGACATCATAATCGGCGTTTTGCGCCTCGGCAGCGTCGTCACCGCTGACCAGCGTGACGCCGCCCGTGGCCGACAGCCGGGCAATGCCCGAGCGGTTTTCAAGATACACCACCAGAACACGCGGCGCGGACAGCCGCATCTGGCCCTGTCCAATCAACACGTTTCCGGTAAAAACCGCCGTGCCATCTGTTTGATCGACGTCCAGATTTTCCGCTGTCACCTCGACCGGCAAACCGCTGTCCTGCACCGTGCTGCCAAAGGCGACCTGCATGCCCTGCGCCTGCGCGCCGCCAGACACAAAGACGGCGCAGACAAGGAGGATCACTTGGATGAAACGCTGCATTTCGGTCAGTCCTCCGGCTTTGCGGGCATGTATATCAGCTTGACCCCGTCCGTGAACCGCAAATTTGCGGCGCCGGTTTCAGGGTCCGAGGTCAGCAGCATACGCCCCGCATTCAGATCGCCGGGCGGGCCGGTGCCGGTGATGGCGCCCGGCGTTTCGGCATAAAGCGTGCTGAATCGCGTGTTGATGCTGTCAGTGCGGATGTCATAGCCCGTGGTGGTTTCAAACCGCACATCTCCGTCCAGCCTTGCGGTCATTTCGCGCTGGTCGGTCGTGCCGTGCTGCGATGTGATGTCGACAACGCCGCCGCCATTGAGACGCAGCCTGGCCTGCGCACGCTCCGCCAGCAGGATGTCGCGGTCCGCTGGATCGGGCCGGACAAATTCCGCACTGAACGACACCTGCTCGCCGCCCGACGCGACGCCGGCAAAGCTGGGATTGGTGACGCCCTGATCGATGGCGCGTTGCGCCAGATCCACATTCGCAACCGGTAGCTGATCGGTCAGATCAACCTTCCGCGATATCAGGAACAGGGTCGACAACAGGCCCAGCGCAACCAGCGGCAGGATGACCTTGGCCCAGTTGACCAAGCGTGTGTGAAAATTGTCGCCCCTGCGGATCAATGCGAAAATATATCCTGTTCGGGCCAGCCTGCCAGATCCAGCGCCGCGCGTGTCGGCAGAAAATCAAAGCAGGCCTGCGCCAGTTCCATGCGTCCCTCGCGCACCAGCCGGGTATTCAATGCGTCGCGCAACTTGTGCAGATACAGGACATCGGACGCGGCATAATCCAGCTGTGCTTTGGTCAGTTCGGGCGCACCCCAGTCCGAGCTTTGCTGTTGTTTGCTGATATCGACGCCCACCAGTTCGCTCAGCAGGTATTTCAGACCATGCCGGTCCGTGTAGGTGCGGATCAGCTTGCTGGCGATCTTTGTGCAGTAGACCGGCGCAGCGACGACGCCAAAGGCGTTCTGCATCGCCGCGATATCGAACCGGCCAAAGTGGAACAGTTTCAACACATTCGGGTCGGTCAACATCGCGCGTAGGTTCGGCGCATCGGTCTGGCCCTTGGCGATCTGCACCAGATGCGCATTGCCATCGCCGCCGGACATCTGGACAAGGCATAACCGGTCGCGATGTGGATGCAGGCCCATTGTTTCGCAGTCAATCGCCACAACGGGGCCCAGATCCAGACCGTCCGGCAGATCGCCCTGATAAAGAGTGTTCGTCATGTCAGTCCCTTCGCGTCTTTGGACATGCGATATATAGGATCGAACCGGCGGGCCACCAATATCTGACCTCCGGGCTGGCGCTGCCGCCGAATTCCTATGCCAGAGACGTTTAGAAATCCTGAAGAACGGCGCGCTATCCTTCGCCCTCGACCTTGCCGCGCAGCGCCTTGACGTCGCCGCGCGCTTTTTTCGCCTTGAGACGGCGTTTTTTCGACCCCAGCGTTGGCCGGGTCGGAATCCGCCGCTTGGGCTTTTCCGTCGCCTTGCGGATCAGTTCGGCCAGACGTTCGCGCGCGATGTCGCGGTTGCGGGCCTGATGGCGCGTTTCGTCGCACTGGATGATCAGCGTGCCGTCCAGTGTCCAGCGCCGCCCGGCCAGCCGTTTCAGGCGGCGTTTCACCGGGTCCGGCAGGTTGGGCGAGCGTTCAGCCTCGAAGCGCAGCTCGACCGCGCTGGCGACCTTGTTGACGTTCTGCCCGCCGGGACCGCTGGCGCGCACGAATTGCTCGGTCAGCTCCCAGTCTTCGATCGCTATGGTGTCTGTGATGCGCAACATGCCTGCCAATCTAGTGCCTTGCGCGGCAAATCGAAAGGGCCGCCCCGATATGGGACGGCCCTCTAGAAGTTTTTCGGAGGTGGGCCGGTTAGGCGCACCAATCAGGTCGCTTCAAATATCCGAGGACTGCCTCAGATACGCGCCTCCCTGACTGTTCCGACACCCCGCTCCAATACCTCTAATGACACTGGACCACCTCCTTTCGTTGATTAAACTCACCCTGAGCTTGGCACAAAATTTTGATATGTCAAAACAAAATTTCGGCCCCGTTCACCGACCGCTTATTGCGATTGCAAAACGCCCACGCATTGCTGTGGCAGATCGGCCATCGTCAGCTCGCGCTTTGGCTTGGGTTTTGGCGCGTTCGGATCGCGCGGCTTGGGCTTTGGCGGGTTGAGGATATTGGCCACCCATTCCTGCGCCTCGGCGCAGCCATCGCCCGGTGGCGGCGGCGCCTGGTTGACGCATCCGGCTGCGCCGCCAGGGCAGGCAAGGCGGACGTGGAAATGATAGTGATGCCCCCACCAAGGCCGGATCTTGCGCAGCCAGTCGCGGTTGCCTGTCTCGTCCTTGCACATCTGCACCTTGGCACCCGGAAAGATGAAGATGCGCGCCACGCGCGGATCGCTTGCGGCGGCTTTCAGCACCTCATGCTGGCCGCGGGTCCACCCCGAATTGACATAGGCGCCATTGGCCCGCCGCATTGACGTGGCCGACAGGTTCTCCCGCTCGTTGATGGTCAGGTTCAGCCGCGGCGGCGGCATCAGCCAGATATCGGCATCCAGCCCCAACTGGTGCGAGCGGTGCCCGCTCAGCATCGGGCCGCCGCGCGGCTGGCTCATATCGCCCACATACAGGCCGTTCCAGCCCATGCGCGCGGCCTTCGCCGACAAATCAGTGACGAAATTCACCAGCTGCGGATGGCCCCAGTTGCGGTTGCGCGACAGACGCATCGCCTGCCATGTCGGCCCGGTCTGCGGCAGTTGCACACCGCCGGCCATGCAGCCCTTGGCATAGCTGCCGAATGGCGCGGGCTGCTGCGCCGATCCGACGCGCGCGGCACCAAACAGCTGTTTGGCCTCTTTGCCCTGCGCCATCGCAGGCAGCGCAAGCGGCACCATCAGTGCCGCAGCAGCGGTAAGGGCAAGCGCCCTGAGTTGTGCAATCATTCGGCCGGATCTCCCTGTGGTTTCACCCAGACTAACAGCACCAAGCCGATCAATAAAAGCCCGATCAGCGGGCTGACGCCAATCTGCTGGCTGCCTGTCGCCGCCGTCACCACGCCGATCAGGGCGGGCGCGATGAACGCCGTCGCCTTGCCCGCCAGCCCGTAAAGGCCAAAGGATTGCGCCATATGACCTGGCCGCGCCTGCCGCACCATCATCGTCCGGCTGGCCGATTGCAGCACCCCTCCCGCCGCGCCGATCACAGCCCCGCAGAGGTAAAACAACGCATCCGGCAGGGCCGAGCCGGGCTCAAGGTCAACCCCGTACACCCGCGTGCGCGAGATGAACACGATCGACACCGCCACCGCGAGCAGCGCCAGAATGGCGGACACGATGACGCGCTTTGGCCCGAACCTGTCATCTGCATGGCCCCCGGCCCACGCGAAAAACGCGCCGGAAATCAGCGCAACGATGCCGAAAACACCAACCTGCACCACATCCCAGCCCAGCACGCCCGCCGCATAAATCCCGCCAAAGAAATACATCCCGTTCAGCGCATCACGGTAGAACATGGACGAGGCCAGATAGGCAAACAGCGACGGTGTTTGCGGCAGGTGGCGAATGGTGTGCCCGACATTTTTCAGCGCCTGCCCCACCGCCAACGCCCTGCCGGGCTTGCGGGCGGGCTCCTTCACCCACAGGAAAAACGGCACCATGAAGGCAACGTACCAGAACCCGGTCAGCGGCCCGACAAACCGCGTCCCCTCGCGCCGCGTCGCATCGAACCCCAGCGCCGGATCAATGCCCAGCAGCGTCTTGCCCGTGCTGGCGCTTTCGGCAAAAAACAGCAGCACCACCATCAGCGCCGCCAATCCCCCGACATAGCCAAACGCCCAGCCATTGCCGGAAATGCGCCCGATCTCGGATTTTTTGCCGATATCGGGCAGCATGGAGTTGGTGAAAATCGTCGCAAACTCCATCCCGATCATGCCGATGACGAAAAACACCAGCACCAGAACTAGGTTCAGATCATACGGCGTCGCCCACCAGATGCCGCAGGCGCCGACCACGTACATGGCCGAAAACACCTTGATCCACTGCATCCGCGCGCCTGAATGATCCGCCAGCGCACCCAGCACAGGCGCGCCCAGCGCGATCACGATGCCCGCCACGGCAATGCCCGTGGCCCAGATCGTCTGCGCCCTTGCGCCGTCGCCGATCAGCTCTTGGATATAGGGGGCAAAGATGAATGTTATCAAAAGGGTGTTGTAGGGCTGGCTGGCCCAGTCAAAGAAAAACCATCCCCAGATACGGCGGCGATATGTCGGAAATCTCATGTCGGCCTCAAAACAGCGAAGTCATTGAAATCGAATATTGCCGCTTATGACGGCCTGCGGCGACTGACCGCAAGGATTTCCTGACGCCATCACAGCCCTGCGCGCCCTTGCGCTTTGCGGCTGCGCGGCTTACCTCCAAGGCGAATTTAAACAGGGGAATTCACACGATGCTGGCAATTTACGGACCGCTGCAACTTATCCTCAGCGTCATTTATTTCGTGATGATCGTTCACATCATCATGAGCTGGCTGATCAATTTTCAGGTGCTGAACCTGCGCCAGCCACTGGTCGCACAGATCTGGGATGGCCTGAACCGCCTGCTGGAGCCGATTTATCAGCCCATCCGCCGCATCCTGCCCGACACGCGCCCGCTGGATCTGGCGCCGCTGGTGGCGCTGATTGCGGTCATTTCGCTGCGCGCCTATGTGCTGCCGGTCATTTTTGGCTTTGCGTGACATAATACCGGGCCTTGTTCACCGAATCTTAGTGTGAAAATACTCTTGTAAGGTCAGCCCATATAACTTGCAGGAATGCACCATGCCCGCCGCCACCCTTTTAAGGGACATATTCGGATTCGACGCCTTCCGCCCCGGACAGCAGGACATCGTGACCGCTGTGGCGGAGGGCCGCAACGTTCTGGCAATCATGCCGACGGGTGGCGGCAAATCCCTGTGTTTCCAGCTGCCTGCATTGATGCGCGAGGGCGTCACGGTTGTCATCTCGCCGCTCATCGCGCTGATGCGCGATCAGGTCCGCGCCCTGCGCGCCGTCGGGGTCGAGGCCGGCGCGCTCACCTCCGGCAACACGGAGGAGGAGACCGCCGCCGTCTGGGAGGCGCTGGAGGCGGGCCGCCTGAAGCTGCTTTACATCGCGCCTGAACGCCTTGCCGCCGGATCGGCCATGGGGATGCTGCGCCGCGCGGGTGTCAGCCTGATCGCTGTGGACGAGGCGCATTGCGTGTCGCAATGGGGCCATGATTTCCGCCCCGATTACCTGCGCATCGGCGAGTTGCGCCGCGCCCTGAATGTGCCGCTCGCCGCCTTCACCGCCACCGCGGATGCCGAAACCCAAGACGAGATCATCGAAAAGCTGTTCGACGGCGCCCCGCCTGAACGGTTTCTGCACGGGTTCGACCGGCCCAACATCCACCTTGCCTTTCAGGCCAAGGATAGCCCCCGCCGCCAGATCATGGACTTTGCCAAGGCCCGCAAGGGCCAGTCCGGCATCGTCTATTGCGGCACCCGCGCGCGCACCGAAACACTGGCGCAGGCGCTGCGCGAGGCGGGGCACAACGCGGTTGCCTATAACGGCGGGATGGAGGCGGACACCCGCCGCCATGTCGAGGGGCGCTTTAACGCCGAGGATGGGCTGATCGTGGTCGCCACCGTCGCCTTTGGCATGGGCGTGGACAAGCCTGATATTCGCTGGGTCGCCCATGCGGATCTGCCCAAATCCATCGAGAGTTACTATCAGGAAATCGGCCGCGCGGGCCGCGACGGCGCCCCTGCCGAGACGCTCACGCTCTACGGTCCTGATGATATCCGCCTGCGCCGCTCCCAGATTGACGAGGGGCTGGCCCCACCCGAACGCCGCATGGCCGATCACGCACGCCTGAACGCGCTACTGGGCCTCGCCGAGGCGCTGGAATGCCGCCGGGTCAAGCTGCTGGGCTATTTCGGCGAGGACACCGAACCTTGCAAGAATTGCGACCTGTGCGACACCCCCCCCGCCACGTTCGACGGGACTGAGGCAGTGCGCAAGGCGCTGTCGGCGATCCTGCGCACCGGCGAATATTTCGGCGCAGGTCATCTGATCGACATCCTGACCGGTAAGGATACCGAAAAAATCCGCCAGCGCGGCCATGATGCGCTGCCCACCTTCGGCGTCGGCAAGGATATGTCCAAGAGCAGTTGGCAGGCCATATTCCGCCAGATGATGGGCCATGATCTGGTGCGCCCCGATCCCGAGCGGCACGGCGCGCTGCGCATGACGGACCCCGCCGTGCCCATTCTGAAGGGCGAGGCAAATGTCACCCTGCGCAAGGACACCGTGCAAAGCAGCGAGCGCCGCCCGGCCGTCAAGGCGCTGGTATCGGACGAGGATGCGCCGCTTCTGTCGGCGCTCAAGGCCAAGCGCCGCGCCTTTGCCGAGGCGCAGAATGTGCCGGCCTATATCGTCTTCAACGACCGCACCCTGATCGAAATGGCCGAGGCGCGCCCCGCCACGCTGGACCAGATGGCGCGCATCGGCGGCGTCGGCGCCAAGAAGCTGGAGCAGTACGGTGATGCGTTCCTGTCGGTCATCAACGGCGAAGCGGCGCAGATGCATCCCGCGCGGCGCAAATTGGCCGGGCGCCCGGCGGGCAGCCTGTTTGACCGCCTGATCGAGGCGCAAAACCAGCTGGCCCGCGGCGCGGACGGTCTGGACAAACCGCTGAGCTGTTCAACCACGCTGATCACCCGGATTGCCGAAACCCGTCCCCGCGATGCGGCGCAGATGGCGCGCATCCTTGGCGACAAACGCGCTGAGCGGTTTGGCCCCGCGTTCATGGACGTTTTGCAAGACGCGGACTAGATATAGGGAAATCTGAAAGGACACCCCATGCTCGTCGTCATCTCGCCCGCCAAGAAACTGGATATGTCGCCCACGGATGTTGCCGCCACCATCCCCGGCTTTGCCAAGGATGCCAAGGAGTTGGCCGCGATCGCGAACAAACTCAGCCAGGCCGAATTGCAGGACCTGATGAGCATCAGCGCCGATCTGGCCAAACTGAACGCCGAGCGTTTTGCCAATTTCGGCGAGATGGACAGCAAGCCCGCCGCGCTGGCCTTTGCCGGGGACACCTATCAGGGGCTTGAGGCAGGCAGCCTCGACCCTGAAGAAATGGACTGGGCGCAGGATCATCTGCGCATCCTGTCCGGGCTTTACGGCCTGTTGCGCCCGCGCGATGCGATCCAGCCCTACCGGCTGGAAATGGGCAGCAAGCTGAAGACGGATCAGGGCAAATCGCTATATGACTACTGGGGCAGCCGCATCGCCGAGGCGCTGAACCGGCACGCCGCCGATGTGAAGGCCGATGTGCTGGTCAACTGCGCCAGTCAGGAATATTTCGGCGCTGTCGATCTGGATGCACTGAAGCTGCGCGTCATCACCCCCGTCTTCATGGAGGACAAGGGCGGCACCCCGAAAATCGTCAGCTTCTACGCCAAGAAGGCGCGCGGCGCGATGGCGCGTTTCATCATCCAGAACCGCCTTGCGGATGCGGATTCGATCACGGATTTCGATAGCGGGGGCTATTCCTATCGCGCCGATATGTCCGAGGAAAACAAACCGGTTTTCCTGCGCGATCCGGACGCTGGCAACGCTTAACCCACCCCTGCCACGGGCGGGGGCGGCGCCGGCGGGTGGACCTGCGCCGGGCAGGCCGCCACAATATGCGCTTGGATCGCCGCCTTGCGCAGCGGCTTGGTCAGGTAGTGGTCAAGCCCGGCCGCCAGAATGCCGGCATCGTCCCCTTCCATCGCGTGGGCGGTCATCGCGACAATCGGAACATGGCGGCCACTGCCCTGCTCGATCTGCCTGATACGGCGCGTCGCCGCCTTGCCGTCCATCAGGGGCATGGAGATGTCCATGAAAACGATATCAGGCATGAATGACTGGTATTGCTCGACCGCCTCCTGCCCGTTTTTGGCAAAGGTCAGGTCGATATCCATTGTCTTCAGCATCTTGGAGAACACCAGGCGGTTCGTCCTGTTATCTTCGGCGGCCAGCACGCGCATCCGGCGCGGGGCGGCATCGGCTGTCAATCCATCCGCATCGCATCGCGGCGGCAGGGACCGCAACTGCGCAATCAGATCGCGCCGGGGCACCGGCCGTTGCAGGACGGCATGCAAAAGCCGCCGGGCCGGATGCTGCTCGGCCGCGCCGGTATTGCTGCTGAGCAGGATAATGCGCGCCGTATGCCCGGCCGCATCCAGCGCCTCGGCCAGATCCAGACCGTTCATGCCCGGCATCTGATGCGCGGTCACAACCAGATCAATGCCCGCATCCATCCGCGCCAGCGCCTCGGCAGCGGCAGCGCAAGTGATGGTTTCGATGCCCAAAAGCTCCATCTGTTTTTGCAGAACAATACGCGTTGCGTCCTGGCTATCGACTATCATGGCGCGGCGGATATTGCTGGCGCGTTCAGGTTCGGCGCTGTCTGACGGATCTGCCAGCGGCAGGGAAATGCGAAACCCGAAGGTCGATCCGACGTCGATGGTGCTGTCCGCCCAGATATCACCGCCCATCAGCCCGATCAGCTGCTGCGAGATGGCAAGGCCCAGCCCCGTGCCCTCGTAGCGGCGGTTATGCTCGTCATCCACCTGATTGAATTCACCGAATATATGCTTGATCTTGCCCTCGGGAATGCCGATGCCGGTACCCTCGACCGTTACATGCACCTGCGCAGCGCCGTCATCATCCCGCACGCCGGTCACGCGGATCATGACATGGCCCTTTTGCGTGAATTTGATCGCATTGCCCATGAGGTTCGTCAGCACCTGCCGCAGGCGACCCGGATCGCCGATGAACTGCGTCGGCAGAAACAGGTCATAGTCCAGCAAAATCTCCAGCCCCTGATCGCGGGCCTTGGGCTGCATCAGCATGATGACCTCGAGAATGCACTTCTCCAGATCGAAGGGTTCCGGATGCAGGACCAACTTTTCCGCTTCGATTTTTGAGTAGTCCAGCACATCGTTGATGATCACCAGCAGCGCCTCGCCGGAATTCTTGATCGTGTCGGCATAAAGCTGCTGTTCTTCGGTCAGGTCGGTTTCCTTAAGCAGGTCCGCCATGCCGACGACACCGTTCATCGGCGTTCGGATCTCATGGCTCATATTGGCAAGGAAGGATGATTTCGCCCGGTTCGCCGCCTCCGCCCGCGCGCGCGCCTCTTTCAGGCGTTTTTCGTACCGGATGGTCGATGTGATGTTCAGCGCCAGACTGACCACATCGCCATCATGGCCGCGCTGGTCGATCAGCTTGATGTATTCGCCGCTCCACAACCGGATCACCACAGGCTCGGGCGTCTGGCTTTGCCAGCGGTCCAGCATATCCTCGCGCCAGGCGGCGGGGGTCTGGTCGCCGATGTTCACGATCCCCTCTTCGGTGGCCAGTTGCAGGATTTCGACATAGCTGATGCCCGGCTCGATCCCGTCCAGCCCGTCGAAGACGGAAATATAGGCCCTGTTCGCGGCAATCATGCGCCCGCTGTCATCGAAAAAGGCAAACCCGTCCTGAATCGTCTCGATCGAGTGCCACAATCGCCGCTCGGCCACCTGCACCTTTTCGTTGGCGACATGCAGATCGGATTTGACGCGCTGATTCTCGTCCAGCGCGGTCTGAACCTTGGCGCGGGTGACGACGATCTCGTCCGACAGGGCGCGCGCGTGTTTGCCCAGCTTTTGATTGGCCGCGTGCAGTTCGGCCTGCTTTTGCTCAAGCAAACGCTCGGCCGCCAGCCTGCCGCGCCGTTCTTCAGCCAGTTTGTTGGCAAGGCTCATGCCGCTCCTCCGCCGTGCCATTCCATTGCCCCCCCCTGACAATCGCGCAGGAAGGTGAACAAGCGTTTAACGCGCCTGCGGAATCATTGCTCAATGCCGGCCTGCGTGGCACCATGACGCCAGTGCCGCCTTGAAGGGATCCGCCATGCGCCGTGTTCTGCTATCGCTCTGCCTCGCCTTGTTCGCCGCGCCGCTCGTCGCGGAGCCTGCCGTGCCGGAGCGCCGCGCAGTGATCACGCGCGACGTGGATTTCTACGGCTCGGACCTGACGGCGCTGTTCGACACCACGTACGAGGCATGTCAGGCCACATGCCTTGGCACGCCGGCCTGCCAGGCCTTTACCTTCAACACGAAATCCAGCGCCTGCTTTCCCAAAAGCACGGTCAGCGATGAGACGCCCTTTGTCGGCGCCATATCCGCCCGTATTTCAGACACCAACCCCAAGGTGCTGGCCCAAGCCGCCGCGCGGGCGGATGATCTGAAATTTCTGGGCAGTTATGCGATCCAGGAGGTGCGCGATCAGGCCGACAGCATCGGACGCGAACATCCCGGCGGCGCCTATACCGCGCAGGCCATGATGCAGGCCGCGCAGGACCGCATTACCGAGGGCGACATCCTGAACGCCATGCGCTGGGCCGGGGCGGCCACCTCCAGCAGCGATGCCAGCGATCATTGGACAGAATATGCCCGGCTGCTTCTGATGCTGGAGCAGGACACGGCGCAAAACACGCAAAAGGCGATCAGTGCCGCCGCAAACGGGTATCTGCGCGGCCTGTCCGATGGCGCGCGCGTCAACGCCTTGCTGATCCTCGCCGATGCGCTGGAGCGTCAGGACCGGGGCCGCGAGACCGTGCAGGCGCTGCGTCTGGCCAGCGACATTGATCCGCGTGCCGATGTCACCGATGCACTGGACAACGCAGCGGCCAAATACGGCTTTCGCATCAGTGAAAACACCATCGACAACGAAAGCGCGACCCCGCGCATCTGCGCCGAATTCACCGAGGATCTGATTGCCGCCGGCACCGATTACGCGCCGTTCGTGCGCCTGCCCGATCCCGGCCTTGTGGTGCAGCCAGAGGGGCGGCAGATCTGCATCGACGGCGTGCAGCATGGCGAGCGGTATCGCATCACCTTCCGCCGGGGCCTGCCGGCCGCGGGTGGCGAGGCGTTGCTGAAAGATGTCGAAATCACCGCCTATGTGCGCGACCGCGCGCCGCAGGTCCGGTTTCCGGGCCGCGCCTATATGCTGCCCCGCGCCGCCGATGCCGCGCTGCCGGTCGAGACGGTGAATCTGGACTCGGTCGAGCTGTCACTGCGCCGGGTCAGCGACCGCAACCTGTTGCGCGCCATTCAGGACGATTATTTCGGGCGGCCGCTGAACGGCTATGACCTTGACCATTTCTCGGATAGCATCGCGCAGGATGTCTGGACCGGCACTGGCGAGGTACAGAACCAGTTGAACCAGACGATGACCACCCGCCTGCCGCTGGGCGATGTTCTGGCCGACCAGCCGCCGGGGATTTACACGCTCACCGCGGGCGTCCCCGGCGTCGATGCCTATGACGATTCCGGCGCGACCCAGTGGTTCGTGCTGACCGATCTGGGGCTGACCACACTGATGGGCAATGACGGCCTGCATGTCTTTGCCCGCAGCCTTGCCAGCGCGGGCGCGCTGGACGGGATCGAGGTGACGCTGCTGTCGCGCGCCAATGCGGTGCTGGGCACGGCGCAGACAGATGCGGACGGTCATGTGCGCTTTGATGCCGGTCTCACGCGCGGCACCGGCGGCGCGGCGCCTGCGCTGGTCACCGCCAGGCAGGGCGACGAGGATGCGGCGTTTCTGTCTTTGACCGACCCGGCCTTTGATCTGTCCGACCGCGGCGTCGAGGGGCGCCCGCCCGCCCCGCCCGTCGATGTGTTCCTTGCCACCGATCGCGGCGCCTACCGCGCGGGCGAGGTGATCCATGCCACCGCCCTTGCGCGTGATGACGGCGCCGAGGCAATCACCGGCCTGCCGCTGACCGCGATCCTGACGCGCCCCGACGGGGTGGAGTACGCGCGCCACCTGTCGGCCGAGGACACGGCCGGCGGCCATGTCTTTACCCTCCCCGTGGGCGAGACGGCGCCGCGAGGCACCTGGGCGCTGGACATCAAGGCCGATCTGGAGGCCCCGGCGCTGGCCAGCGCGCAAGTTCTGGTCGAGGATTTCCTGCCCGAGCGCATCGACTTCACCCTGTCGCTGCCCGAAGGCACCCTGACCCCCGGTGCGCTGCCGCCGCTGAGCGTGCAGGCAAAATACCTCTTCGGCGCGCCCGGTGCGGGCCTCAAATCCGAGGGCCAGCTGGTACTGCGTCCGGCCCGCAGCCTGGACGATTTCCCCGGCTATATGTTCGGCAGATATGACTCTGACGCCGGGCCGCAGGTCCAGTTCTTCGACGTCGCTGAAACGGACGCGGACGGCATCCTGACCCAACCGCTGGAGATGCCCGACAATATCGACGCCACCCAACCCCATGAGGCCACCGCCATCCTGCGCCTGCGCGAGGGATCGGGCCGCCCGGTCGAACGGCAGATCACCCGCACGCTGGCGCCCACAAGTGCCATGATCGGGATCAAACCGGCCTCGGGCGGTGTCGTGCCGCAAGGGACCGAGGCCGCGTTCGACATCATCGCCGTCAGCCCCGATCTGGCGCGCACCGACATGCCGGTGAAATGGACGCTGAACCGCGTGACCACCCGCTATCAATGGTATCAGCAATACGGCGACTGGAAGTGGGAGCCGATCACAACCCGCGCCCGCGTCGCCACTGGCGAGGGCACGGCGGGCGCCGCGCCGCTGAGTGTCACCGCCCCTGTCGATTGGGGCCAGTATGAGCTGCTGGTCGAGCGGACGGGCGGCAGTTATGTCGCCTCTTCCGTCGATTTCTACGCGGGCTGGTACGCGCCCGCCGACAGCAGCAGGGCGCCCGATACGCTGGATCTGTCGCTTGATGCCGAAACCTACACCCCCGGCGATACCGCGCAGCTGCGCATCGTGCCGCGCTATGCCGGCACCGCGCTGATCACGGTCATGTCGAACCGCGTCATCAGCCGCCAGTCGGTCGAGGTGACAGAGGGCGAAAACGTCATCCCGGTCGACGTGACCGATGACTGGGGCGCCGGCGCCTATGTCAGCGCGCAGGTGATCCGGCCGATGGACGTGGCCGCAGGGCAAAACCCGGCGCGGTCGCTGGGGCTGGCCTACGCCAGGATTGATCCGGGCGCCCGGCAACTGAACGTCACGATCGAGGCGCCCGACACGGCAGACCCGCGCGGCGCGCTCGGCGCCCGCGTCAAGGTGGACGGGCTGGCGGGGCAGACCGGCTTTGTCACGCTTGCCGCCGTCGATCTGGGCATTCTGAACCTGACCGGGCATCAAAGCCCCGACCCTTCGGCGCATTACTTTGGCCAGCGGCGGCTGGGCGTCGAGATCCGCGATATCTATGGCCGCCTCATCGACGGCATGAACGGCGCGGCCGGCACGGTGCGCTCGGGCGGCGATGCGGGCGGCAGCCTGTCCCGCCAGTCGCCCCCGCCGACCGAGGAGCTGGTGGCCTTCTTCACCGGCCCGCTGACCGTGGGCGCGGACGGCACCGCCGAGGCGTCCTTTGATATCCCCGATTTCAACGGCACCGTGCGCCTGATGGCCATCGCGTGGAGCGCGGGCGGCGTCGGGCAGGCCGAGCGCGACGTGCTGGTGCGTGATCCAGTGGTCCTGACCGCCTCGGTGCCGCGCTTCCTTGCGCCGGGCGACCGCAGCACGATGCTGCTGGAGATCGTCCACGCCACCGGCCCCACCGGGCGCGTCGGCCTTGATATCACGGCCCCCGGCGTGACGCTGGCGGGCGATGTGCCGTCGGGTTTCGATCTGACCGAGGGGCAAAAGCACAGCTTCCGCTTGCCCGTCACCGCAGGCGAGGCGGGCGATTACGCGATCCGCATTGCCCTGACCACGCCGGACGGCAAGCAGCTGACCAAATCGCTGACCCTGCCGGTGCGCGCCAATGATCCAGCCATTTCAGAAACGCGCCAGTTCCAACTCGCAGCGGGCGACACCTTCACGCTGACCGAGGATGTCTTCGCCGGATACCGTTCCGGCACGGGCGAGGCCGTCATTTCCGCCGGCGCACTGGCGCGGCTGAACGTGCCGGGCCTGCTGCAATCGCTGGACCGCTACCCCTACGGCTGCACCGAGCAGGTGACATCCCGCGCGCTGCCGCTGCTTTACTTCAACCAAGTCGCGACCGCCCTCGGGATCGGCAATGACGGCGCGATCAAGGCGCGCGTTGATGCGGCCGTGGCGCAGGTCCTGACCCGCCAGACCAGCAGCGGCGCCTTCGGTATGTGGCAGGCGGAATCGGGCGATTTCTGGCTGGATGCCTATGTGGCCGATTTCCTGTCGCGCGCCCGCGCCGAGGGGTTTGACGTGCCGGACCGCGCCTTTGGCATGGCGATGGACAACCTGCGCAACCGCGTCAACTATGCCCCCGATTTCGACAATGGCGGTCAGGATATCGCCTATGCACTGATGGTTCTCGCGCGCGAGGGCGCGGCGGCGATGGGCGATCTGCGCTACTATGCCGACGTCAAGGTCGGCGATTTTGCAACGCCTCTGGCGCAAGCGCAACTCGGCGCCGCGCTGGCCTCCTACGGCGATCAGACCCGCGCCGACCGGATGTTCAGTGCCGCGCTCAGCAGTGTTCAAGCCGCCGATGACACCCGCATGTGGCGCGCCGATTACGGCACCGCCCTGCGCGACCGTGCCGGCGTGCTGGCGCTGCTGGTCGAGGCGGGCAGCAACGTGGGCGACCGCGACGCGCTGGCCCGCAGCCTGCGCACCAGCGGCCCGCACCTGTCCACGCAGGAGGAAGCGTGGAGCCTGCTGGCCGCCCGCGCCCTGATCGACGACATGTCGGCGCAGGGGCTGACGCTGAACGGCGCGCCCGTCACCGGCCCGTTCATTCGCAAATTGGAGGCGGGAACGGTCCAGCCGCAGCAGATCACCAATACGGCCATGCGCGATACCGACATCACGCTGACCACCTTCGGCGTGCCGCGTGTGCCCGGCCCGGCGGATGGCTATGGCTACGCGATCCGGCGGCAGTATTACGACATGGACGGCGCGCCCGCGTCGCTGGACGGCGTCCCATCGGGCACGCGGCTGGTGGCGGTGCTGACCGTGACCCCGTTCGAGGAGGCCGAGGCGCGGCTGATCATCGACGACCCGCTGCCGGCAGGGCTGGAGATCGATAACCCGAACCTGATCTCCTCCGGCGATGTAAGCAGCCTGGACTGGCTGGAAACCACCTATGCGGAGCATAGCGAATTCCGCTCGGACCGGTTCATCGCCGCCGTCACGGGCAGTCAGAGCCAGCCGTTCAACCTGGCCTATATCGTGCGCGCCGTCTCGCCGGGGCAGTATCACCACCCCGCCGCCACGGTCGAGGATATGTATCGCCGCGAATACCGCGCGAATACCGATACCGGCCAGATGACAGTGACCGAGTAGGCCCATGCGCGCGCACGTCTGGATCTTCGCGCTCGCCCTGTCGCTGGCCATGGCGGCGGGCGCGCGCGACGGTCTGAACGCCTGGGTGGATCGCACGCCCATGCCCCCGCTGCTAAGCGCAACGGGGGTCGAGGTGCTGGACCGAAACGGCGCCACCTTGCGCGTCTATACCGTGGCCGATGGCCGCTGGCGGCTGGCGCCGGGGGCGGTCGATCCGGGTTTTCTGGACATGCTCGTCGCCTATGAGGACCGCCGGTTCTACAGCCATTCCGGCGTCGATCTGCGGGCGATGGCGCGCGCGGTGGTGCAGGCGCTGCGGCATGGTGGTATCGTCTCCGGCGGCTCGACCCTGACCATGCAGGTGGCGCGGCTGATGGAGGATGGCAGCACCGGCCAATGGGCGGGCAAGCTGCGCCAGATCCGGCTGGCACTGGCGCTGGAGCGGCAGCTGACCAAGCGGCAGATCCTTGATCTCTACCTGACCCGCGCGCCCTATGGCGGCAATATCGAGGGCATCCGCGCCGCCACGCGGGCATGGTTCGGCAAGGAGCCCGCGCGCCTGACCCCCGCGCAATCTGCGCTGCTCGTGGCGCTGCCGCAATCGCCCGAAACCCGCCGCCCGGACCGCCACCGCGAGGCGGCGCGCCGCGCCCGCGACCGCGTGCTAGACCGAATGGCGCGGCAAGGCGTGCTGGATGATGACACGGCGCAGGCGGCACGGCTGGAGCCGGTTCCGCATAGTCGCCGCCCCTTCCCGGCGCTCGCACCGCATCTGGCTGACCGCGCCGTCGCGGATGATCCCGCCGCGCTGCGCCACGATCTGACCATCGACGCCGCGCTGCAATCCAAGCTGGAGGTGCTGGCCGCCCGCGCCGTGCGCACCCTGCCCGGCGCCGTGTCGGTCGCCATCGTGCTGGCCGATCACCGCAGCGGCGATATCCTCGCCTCGGTCGGATCGGCGGGGTTTCAGCCGGGCGCGCGGCAGGGGTTTGTCGATATGACAAACGCGCTGCGCTCGCCCGGATCGGCGCTGAAGCCGCTGATCTATGGCATGGCGTTCGACCGTGGGCTGGCCCATCCGCAGACGTTGATCAATGACGCGCCCGCGCGCTTTGGCGGCTACGCCCCGCAGAATTTCGACGGCCACTTTCGCGGCGAAATCACGGTGACCGACGCGTTACGCGAGTCGCTGAACATCCCCGTTGTACGCCTGATGGACGAGATCGGCCCGGCCCATCTGATGGACGCGATGCGCCGGGCGGGAGTGCGCCCCGAACTGCCCGGCGATCAGGCCGGCCTTGCCGTGGCGCTGGGCGGCGTCGGCGTGACGCTGACGGATATGGTGCAGCTTTATGCGGCCCTCGCGCGTGGCGGTGACGCGATCCCGCTGCGCTGGCGGCAGGGGGCACCCTTGGCATCCACCCGCATCCTCAGCCCTGCCGCCGCGTGGCAGGTGGGCGATATCCTTGCCGGTCTGGCCCCGCCCCAAGGCGCACCGCACCGCGCGCTGGCCTACAAGACCGGCACGTCCTACGGCCACCGCGACGCCTGGGCGCTGGGCTGGGACGGCGCGCACGTGGCCGGTGTCTGGATCGGGCGGCCCGACGGCACCCCGGTGCCGGGCGCGTTTGGCGGCGATCTGGCCGCGCCGATCCTGTTTGAGGCGTTCCAGCGGCTGAAATCCCGCCCCGAGCCGCTACCCCCGCCGCCGCCCGAAACGCTGATCGTCTCGACCGCCGAACTGCCGCAACCCTTGCAGCGGTTCACCGGGCGCGGCGCCGTCTTTGCCCCCGACCCCGGCGCGCCCGAGGTGACCTTTCCGCCCGATGGCGCACGGATGAGCGCCGCCGATCCCGGCCTGACGGTCAAAGTGCGCGGGGGCAAGCCGCCTTATACTTTCATGGCCAATGGCCTGCCGCTGCTGACCAATGTGCAGGCGCAGCAGGCCAGTCTGGACAATCTCGGCACTGGATTCAGCCAGATCGCGGTGATCGACGCGCTGGGTCGCAGCGCGCGGGTGACGGTCAGGCTGGATTAAAGCGCAGCCTCGGCCGCCGCGCGAATGGCGCGGATATTCTCGCCATACACCGCCGGATTGCTGACGCTGCCGCCCTTGAACACGCCAGAACCGGCGACGAACACATCGGCGCCCGCCTCTGCCATCAGGGGCGCGGTTTCCGGCGTCATGCCGCCGTCGATCTCGATATGAATGGGCCGGTCACCGATCATGGCGCGCAAGCTGCGCACCTTTTCGATCTGGCTGTGAATGAACTTCTGCCCGCCAAAGCCGGGGTTCACCGTCATCACGCAGACCAGATCGATCATATCCAGCAGATGCGGCACCGCATCCAGCCCGGTGCCGGGGTTCAGCGCCAGCCCGGCCTTGCAGCCTGCGCCGCGAATGGCCTGAAGCGTGCGGTGGATATGCGGCCCGGCCTCCAGATGCGCGGTCAGGATGTCGGCGCCCGCATCTGCATAGGCGTCGATATAGGCATCGACCGGCGAAATCATCAGATGCACGTCCATCACCGTCTGGATATGCGGGCGGATCGCCTTGAGCAGGGGCGGGCCGAAGGTAAGGTTCGGCACGAAATGCCCGTCCATCACGTCGACATGCACCCAATCGCAGCCCTCGGCCTCGATCGCCTGGATCTCGCGGCCGAAATCGGCGAAATCGGCGGATAGGATCGACGGGGCGATCTTGATCTTGCGGTCAAATGTCATGGGCTGGCTCCGGGGATTGCTGCTGCGGCATAAATGGGGCCTGCACAGGGGCAAGGTCAAGGGCCGCGCGATTGCGGCGCCCTTGCGTTTATGTAACCAAGTGGCCTAGTGACTGCCAGAGAGGCCCGCCATGACTGACCGACCGTTGAACCCCGCAGAGCTTGAAGCCCCCTATAAATTGCAGGAGGTGCTGGGATATTCCCTGACCGAATGGGCGCAGGATATTGCCGTGGTCGAGGCGGATTTTGATGACATCCTGAAAAACCGGCAGGGTCTGTTGCATGGCGGCATTCATGCGCTGCTGCTGGATACGGCGATGGGGTATGCCGGATGCTATACCGGCGTTCCGGGCCAGCAACAGAACGCGCTGACGCTGTCGATGACGGTCAATTATGTCGGCCAGTTGCAGGGCACCCGCCTGATCGCCACCGGGCGGCGCATCGGGGGCGGGCGCAAGACCTACTTTGCCGAGGCCGTCGTTGTTGATGAGACCGGCGCCACCCTCGCCACCGCAACCGGCGTATTTCGCTATCGCAGCGGGCCCTTGACGCAAGGCGCCTCTTGACCTTCCAGTGACTGGAAGCCCTATGTGCTGACTAACAGCATAAAAAGGGGCGGGGCCATGGCACGCACATATTCGATTCGACTGGACGGGATGACCTGCGCGGGATGCACCGGACGGGCCGAGCGGGCGATTGCGGCGGTGCCGGGCATTGCCAGCGCGTCGGTCAATCTGGCAACGCGCAGCGCGCAGGTCGAACTGGGGGAGGCAACGCTTGCCGACGTGGCAAAGGCGGCACAAGGCGCAGGATATCCCGCGCATGAGGCCGAGGCGCGGCTAAGCACACCCACCATGCATTGCGCATCCTGTGTCGGGCGCATCGAGGCGGCGCTACAGGCCGTTCCCGGCGTCACGCAGGCGTCGGCCAATCTGGCGACGCGGTCGGCGCAAGTCACATATCTGGACGGCACAACCACGCCGCAGGCGCTGGCCGAAGTGGTCACAAAGGCAGGCTATCCCGCCGAGGTGCAGACGGACGCCGGCGACCCATCGGCGCAGAACGAGGAAGAGGCGCGCGATGCCCTGCGCGTGACCCTGATCGCCGGGGCGCTGACGCTGCCGGTGTTCATCATGGAAATGGGCGGACACGTCTTTCCTGCCATGCACCGCGCCATTGACCAAAGCATCGGCATGCAGGCCGCGTGGCTGATCCAGTTCGTGCTGACGACGCTGGTGCTGATCTGGCCGGGCAGGCAGTTCTACCGCATCGGCATCCCCGCCCTCCTGCGCGGCGCGCCCGAGATGAACAGCCTTGTCGCGCTGGGCACTTTGGCGGCCTGGGGCTATTCCACCGTGGCGCTGTTCGCGCCCGGCCTGCTGCCCGGCGGCGCGCGCGCCGTCTATTTCGAGGCGGCGGCGGTGATCGTCACCCTCATCCTTTTGGGCCGCTGGATGGAGGCCCGCGCGCGCGGGCGCACCGGCGCCGCGATCGAGGCGCTGATGGGCCTGCGCCCCGATACCGTGCGCATTGAGGAAGATGGCCAGACGCGCGAGGCCAGCGTTGACAGCCTGACCGTCGGCACCCTGATCCATGCCCGCCCCGGCGAGCGGATTGCCGTGGATGGCGAAATTACCAGCGGCACCAGCCATATTGACGAAAGCATGATCACGGGCGAGCCGATGCCGGTGCGCCGCGCCCCTGGCGATCCGGTGATCGGCGGCACCACCAACGGCGCGGGCGCGCTGATCTACCGCGCCACGCAGGTCGGCGAAGGAACCGTTCTGGCGCGTATCGTCGCCATGGTCAGTCAGGCGCAGGGCGCCAAGCTGCCGATTCAGGCAACCGCCGACAAGGTGGTGCGCGTCTTTGTCCCCGTGGTCATGGCGGTGGCGGCGGCGACCATTCTGGTCTGGCTGATCTTCGGCACCTTGCCGATGGCGCTGGTCGCCGGCGTGTCGGTGCTGATCATCGCCTGCCCCTGCGCCATGGGTCTTGCCACGCCCACCTCGATCATGGTCGGCACCGGGCGCGCTGCCGAACTGGGCGTTTTGTTCCGCAAGGGCGACGCGCTGCAACGGCTGGAGGGTGCGCGCGTCATCGCCTTCGACAAGACCGGCACCCTGACCGAGGGGCGCCCGCAGGTGGTGGATATCGCGCTGGCCGATGGGCAGGACCGCGATGAGGTACTGGCCATTGCGGCGGCGGCCGAGGCGCAGTCGGAACACCCAATCGCCCGCGCGATCGAGGCCGCTGCCGAGGGGCTGACCCTGCCGCCTGTGCAGAACATGCAGGCCGAGGCGGGGCATGGCCTGACGGCGGAGGTGGCGGGCCAGCACGTGCATATCGGCTCGGCCCGGCTCTTGCGCGATGCGGGCATCGACATGAGCGCGCTCGCGCCCAAGGTCGCGGCGTGGCAGGCCAGCGGCCATAGCCTTGTGATGATTGCCGTAGATGGCACCCTTGCCGGGGCGATGGCCGTTTCGGACGCGATCAAACCCGGCACCAAGGCGGCGATTGACGCGCTGCACGATGCCGGGCTGAGCATCGCCATGGTGTCAGGCGACCGCGAAGCGGCGGCGCGCCATATCGCGGCGCAGATCGGCATCGACCACGTGGTTGCCGACGTGCGCCCCGATGGCAAGGTCGACGCGCTGGAGGCGCTGCGCGACCAGCACGGCGCGATTGCCTTTGTCGGCGACGGCATAAACGACGCGCCGGCGCTGGCGGCGGCGGATGTCGGCATCGCCATGGGCACCGGCACCGATGTGGCAATGGAATCGGCCGATATCGTGCTGATGTCGGGCGATCCGCTGGGCGTTGTCACGGCGCGGCACGTGTCCGCAGGCACCATGCGCAATATCCGGCAAAACCTGTTCTGGGCCTTCGCCTACAACGCGGCGCTGATCCCGGTGGCGGCGGGCATCCTCTACCCGCTCACCGGCACGATGCTGTCGCCGATGCTGGCGGCGGGCGCGATGGCGCTGTCGTCGGTGTTTGTGGTCGGCAACGCGCTGCGCCTGAGGGGGCTGACAAGGCCAAAGGCGGCGGCATGATCATCAAGGATGTCGCCCGCGCCACCGGCCTGCCCGCCAAGACGATCCGCTATTACGAGGATATCGGCCTGATCCGCCCCACCCGCGCCGCCAACGGATACCGCCACTTCAGCGAGGAGGAGGTGCACAAGCTGACCTTTCTGGGCCGCGCCCGCGCGCTGGGCTTTTCGATTGCCGAATGCCGCGACCTGCTGGATCTGTATAATGACAAATCCCGCGCCAGCGCCGATGTGCGCGCCATCGCGGCGCAACATCTGGAGGATATCCAGCATAAAATAGACGCGCTGGCGCAGATGCGCGACACGCTGGCCCATCTGGTCGATGCCTGCGCGGGCGATGACCGGCCCGATTGCCCCATCCTGCGCGATCTGTCGGGATAACGACCCAAGACTTGACACCGGGCAAGTCCCGGTTCAACGCTCTGCGCCATGTTGGATCTGCGCCCGGTAGGATATGTGATCGGCCTTACGACCATGGCGCTGGGTCTCGCCATGCTGTTGCCGCTGCTTGTGGATATCGCGCAGGCGCGCGGCCATTGGCATGTGTTCGCGCAAACCTCGATCCTGACCATTCTGATCGGCGGCCTTGTCGCCGGGGCCAGCCGCAATGGCGTGGGCGAGGGTCTGACCATCCGGCAGACGTTCCTGCTGACCACCGGGGTCTGGGTCGTGCTGCCGCTGTTCGGCGCGCTGCCCTTCATGCTGGGCGCCACAACGCTGGATTTCACCGATGCGTTTTTCGAGGCGATGTCGGCCCTGACGACCACCGGATCGACCGTGATCACCGGGCTGGATACCCTGCCCAAGGGGATACTGCTGTGGCGCGGCATCATGCAGTGGCTGGGCGGCGTGGGGATCATTGTGGTCGCGATGGTGTTCCTGCCCGAGTTGCGGGTCGGCGGCATGCAGATTTTCCGCGCCGAGGCGTTCGATACAATGGGCAAGATCCTGCCCCGCGCCGGCGAAATCGCCAGCCGCATATCGGTGATCTATGTCGCGCTGACACTGGCCTGCGCGCTGTCCTACGTCGCCACCGGAATGACCGCCTTTGACGCCACGGTACACGCCATGACAACGGTGGCAACGGGCGGCATGGCCAATTATGACGCGTCATTCGGCGCGCTGGACCCGTCGGCGGAATATGTCGCCGTTGTGTTCATGCTGGCCTCGGCGCTGCCCTTCGTGCGCTATGTACAGCTGCTGGCAGGCACCGCGCGCCCCCTGCTGCTGGACCCGCAGGTGCATGGATTTTTCAAGACGGTGCTGTGCATCGTCGGCGTGCTGACCCTGTCGCAATTTCTGCAACGCGAGCATCTGACCGAGGATACGTTTCGCGAGGTTCTGTTTAACATCGTCTCGATCATCACCGGCACCGGATATGCCAGCGACGATTACATGCAGTGGGGATCTTTCGCCGTTTCGGTCATCTTTTTCACCGGGCTGATCGGCGGTTGCGCCGGCTCGACCGCCTGCTCGGTCAAGATTTTCCGCTATCAACTGCTGCTTGCATCCATCCGCGTGCAACTGGCCCGCATCCGCTCGCCGCATGGCGTGTTCACGCCGCGTTATGGCGGGCGCAACGTGGATGCGGATGTGTTGAACTCGGTCATGTCGTTCTTTGTCTTTTTCACCGTCACGCTGGGCATCATATCGGTGCTGCTGGGGCTGACGGGCCTGGATTTCACCACCGCCGTATCGGGCGCCGCGACCGCGATGGGCAATATCGGCCCCGGTCTGGGCGACACGATCGGCCCGGCGGGCAATTTTGCAACGCTGGGCGACCCGGCCAAATGGATCCTGTCGGCGGCGATGCTGATTGGCCGGTTGGAGGTGCTGGTGGTCTATGCCATATTCACCGTATCATTCTGGAGGAACTGATGTCTGACACATCCCGCATGCGCCCGCTGGGCGCCCAAATCTCGCATATGCTGAAATCGCGCGGGGTCGATACGATCTTTGGCATTCCCGGCGTGCATAATCAGGAAATGTATCGCGGCATTGAAGAGGCCGGCATCCGGCATTTTCTGGCCCGTCATGAACAGGGCGCCGGCTTCATGGCCGACGGATATGCGCGCGCCAGCGGCAAGCCGGGGGTGGCCTATGTCATCACCGGGCCGGGCCTGTGCAACACCATGACGCCGATGGGGCAGGCCTATTCCGACAGCGTGCCGGTGCTGGTGCTGTCGTCCTGCCTTGACGATACCGCCGCCACGCGCGGCCAGCTGCACCAGATGCTGGACCAGCAGGCGGCAGGCGCCACCGTCTCCGACTGGTCCTATACCGCGAATACCGCCCAGGCCGCCTATACGCTGATCGACCGCGCATTGACCGAATTCCAGACCAAGCGCCCTCGCACCAAGCATATTCAGGTGCCCATCGCCGCGCTGGAAGGCAATGCCGAAGCCGCCCCCGACGCGCCCCCTGCCGTCCGTCCCGTGCGCCACGTCCTGCCCGAGGGGATTGCCGGCCAGATCATGGCGGCCAATCGGCCGCTGTTCATCCTTGGCGGCGGTGCCGTGGGTGCCTCCGATCAGGCGCGCCGTGCGCTGGTCACGCTGAAGGCGGCCAGCTTTCCCACCGATGCCGGGCGCGGCATCATTGCAATGGCCGACGACCCGCTGCATTTCGGCGGCTATCTGGGCCGACCGGAAACCGAGAGCGTCGCCGCCGGCGCCGATCTGGTGATCGTGGTCGGCAGCGAGCTGTCCGAGACGGACCTGTGGCGCGACAAGCTGGGCAATACCTGCCAGATGATCCGCGTCGACATCGACCCCGAAGTTCTGGGTCAAGAGCCGGGCAGCATCGCGGTGCCAATGGACGCGAACGATTTCTTTACCGGGCTGAACGCCGCCATCGACGGCCATAGCGCCAGCACCTCATGGACTGCCGACGAGATCACCAGCGCGCGCAAACGCTGGCGCGCGGAATCGGATTCCGAGCGCCCCGGCATTGCGCGCATCTGCGACGCCCTGCGCGAGGTGATGCCCGATGATACGATGTATTACTCGGACATGACCCAGTTCGCCTATGCGGGCAAGGAATTCTGGGACATGGACCGCCCCGGCCACTGGCATCACCCCTACGGCTTTGGCACGCTGGGCTACGCCCTGCCCGCCGGCATCGGCGGCGCCGCTGCACGCCCCGGCCTGCCGACAGTGGTGATCGCGGGCGATTACGGCTTCCAATACACCGTTCAAGAGCTGGGAACAGCGGTCGAGCTGGGCCAACCGCTGCCGATCCTGCTCTGGGACAACGGCAAGCTGAAAGAGATCGAGGACAGCATGGTTGGCGCGCAGATCGCGCCCAATTCGGTGATCGCGCATAATCCCGATTTCTGCGCGCTGGCCGAAGCCTATGGCGCGAAATCGGCGGCGCCCAAATCGCTGGGCGAGCTGCAAAAGGCCGTGACGGAGGCATTCAAAACCGATGGCCCGACGCTGATCTACATGACCGGCGATATGGCGGACTGACGCAGACGCCGGGAAAACGCACGTTTTCCCGGCAAATTTCCGTTCGGAAATTTGGGCTCAGCCGATGCGCCCGACCGGCCCCAAGGCACCCGTCTGGCCGCGGTGCAGCAACAGATGATCCAGCAAGACGCAGGCCATCATCGCCTCGCCCACCGGCACCGCACGGATGCCGACGCATGGATCATGTCGGCCCTTTGTCACCACTTCGGTCGCCGTCCCATCCATACGGATCGACGCGCGCGGGCTGAGAATGGACGACGTCGGCTTGACCGCGAAGCGCACCACAATTTCCTGACCGGTGGAAATGCCGCCCAGAATACCGCCAGCGTGGTTGCTGCTGTATTCGGGACCATCCGCGCCCATGTGGATCTCATCGGCGTTGTCGGTGCCCATCAGCTCGGCTGCCGCCATGCCCTCGCCAATCTCGACGCCTTTGACCGCGTTGATGGACATCATCGCCGCCGCCAGATCGGTATCCAGCTTGCCATAGATCGGCGCGCCCAGTCCGGCAGGAACGCCCCGCGCCACCACCTCGATGATCGCCCCGACCGAGTTGTGATCCTTGCGCAGCTTTTGCAGGTAAGCCTCCCACTCGGGCGCCGCCTTGTCATCGGGCAGCCAGAAATCGTTGCCGTCAATCGCGTCCCAGTCGAACGCCGCCCGGTCCAGCACCATCGCGCCCATCCGGGTCATGTAGCCCTTGATCTGCACCCCCGGCACCAGCTGGTCCAGCGCCGCACGCGCGATGCCGCCCGCCGCAACCCGTGCGGCAGTTTCACGCGCCGAGCTACGCCCGCCGCCGCGATAATCGCGTAACCCGTATTTTTGATGATAGGTGATATCGGCATGGCCGGGGCGGAAGGTGTTTGCAATGTCGCCATAATCGCGGCTGCGTTGATCGGTGTTTTCGATCATCAGCTGTATCGACGTGCCGGTCGTGCGCCCCTCGAACACGCCCGACAGGATCTGCACCGCGTCAGGCTCGTTCCGCTGGGTCATGTTCTTGTTCTGGCCGGGGCGCCGTTTGTCCAGCCAATGTTGCAGCATCGCCTCATCCACCGCCACGCCCGGCGGGCAGCCATCGACAGTTGCTCCCAGGGCGGGACCGTGGCTTTCGCCCCAAGTCGTGACGCGGAACAGATGACCGAAGGTATTGAGGCTCATGGCAGGGCTCCTTTGGCGCCCGGTCTAGCGATACGGCGGGCGTGCCTCAAGCTGTTTTGGCCTGCCGCACGCCCCACCGTTTACAGCAGGCTTTCAGCCTTGACCGATTCGATATTCAACGCCTCGCCGACCGCCGCATAGGTCAGCTTGCCCCCCGACACATTGACGCCGTTCAGCAGGTTCGGATCATCCTTGCAGGCCTGTTTCCACCCCTTGTCGGCAATCGCCAGCATGTGGGGCATCGTGGCATTGCCCAGCCCGATGGTTGAGGTGCGGGCAACGGCGCCCGGCATATTCGCCACGCAGTAATGCACGATCCCGTCCACCTCGTAGATCGGATTCTGGTGCGTCGTGGCCTTTGACGTCTCGAAACAGCCGCCCTGATCGATCGCCACATCGACCAGAACCGAACCGGGCTGCAACAGCGACAGCTGGTCGCGGCTGACCAGTTTCGGCGTGGCCGCACCGGCCAGCAGCACGGCACCGACAACCAGATCGGCGCGCGGCAGCAGCGCCTCGATCGCGCCCTTGTCGGAAAACTGCGTCACCAGACGGCCCATGAACATATCGTCCAAGTATGACAGGCGCGGCACGGACCGGTCCAGAACCGTCACATTCGCGCCCATCCCGACCGCGACACGCGCCGCCGCCGCGCCGACAACGCCGCCGCCCAGAATGACCACATTGCCCGGCCGCACACCCGGAATACCGCCCAGCAGCACACCGCTGCCGCCATTGGCCTTTTGCAGCGCCCAGGACCCCGTTTGCGGCGCAAGGCGCCCGGCCACCTCGGACATTGGCGCCAGCAGCGGCAGACCGCCCTTGCCATCCGTGACCGTTTCATAGGCAATCGCGGTGCAGCCCGATTCCAGCAGGCCGTGCGTCTGGTCCGGGTCCGGCGCCAGATGCAGATAGGCAAACAGGATCTGCCCGTCGCGCAGCATCTTGCGCTCGTCCTCCTGCGGCTCCTTCACCTTTACCACCATGTCGGCGCTGTCATAGATCTCGCGCGCGTCCGGGACGATCTGCGCGCCGGCGGCGGTATAATCTTCGTCGGTGAAACCTGCCCCCAGCCCGGCACCGGACTGGATCATAACGTCATGGCCGTGGGCGACAGCCTCCATCGCGGCGTTTGGCGTTACGCCAACGCGAAATTCCTGCGCCTTGATTTCGGTGGGACATCCGATTTTCATAAGAGTATCTCCTGCTATATGATTCGAGTATGGCCGACGTTTTGCCTAATAGGAAACAAATTTTCCTAGGAAAACGCGTTTTTGCCGCAACGATCTTCGATATGCTGCCACGAGCCCTGGAGTATTTGCAATAATGTCCCTTGATTCCATAGATCGCCGCCTGTTGGCCGTCCTGCAAAAAAGCGGTCGGATCTCCAATTCCGATCTCGCGGAAAAGGTGAATCTGTCGGCCAGCGCCTGTCATCGCCGCGTGCAGCGGCTGGAAGCTGACGGATTTATCGCAGGGTACGTCGCGCTGCTGGACCCGCGCAAGATGGGCGTGCCAACCACCGTGTTCGTGGAAATCACCCTATCGACCCAAGCCGACGATGTGCTGAACGCGTTCGAAAAAGCTGTCGCGCGGGTGCCCGATGTGCTGGAATGTCACCTGACCGCAGGCACGGCGGACTACATCCTGAAAATCGTGGCCGAGGACACCGACGATTTCGCCCGCATCCACCGCCAATACCTGACCCGCCTGCCCGGCGTCGCCAAGATGCAAAGCAGTTTTGCCCTGCGCACCGTTTGCATGACAACCGCGCTGCCGGTGTGATCGGAGCCTGTCCAGCCGACCGATCCAACCCAAGGAGATCACCAGATGAGCCGCACAGCCGCCCCCAAGACCCAGGAACAGCCCATGCTCATGCTTGCGCTGGGATGGTATTCCGTGGCGGGGTGCATCATTTTTGCGCTGTCGATCCTGATTGCCGATGTCGTCGTGCCCGATCACGACTGGATCGCCGACACGATCAGCGATCTGGGCGCGGGGCGCTACGAATATATCGTCGACATCGGCATCTACGCCTTTTCTGCCGCGCTGATCTCAATCGCGCTGCTGGCGGCGCATATCCATCTGGGGGATTGGAAATGGAGCCTCGGGGTGCTGGGTCTGGCGCTTATGGGGCTGATCGTGTTCCTGATCGGGGCGCGCAACGAATATGGCGACAGTGATAATGAGGGCTTCGTCATTCACATTTATCTGGTCTATGCCATCGGCGCGCTGATGACGGCGATTCCGGCATTGATGGCGCAAGGCGCGCATCGTGCAGGCTGGCACTATCACCGTATCCTGATCGGGATCGCTATTGTCTGGGCTGTCTCGGCGCCGGTTTTCTTTTTTCTGCCGGACAGTATCGACGGCATTTACGAACGTTATCTGGGGCTTGTATCCTTTGCGCTGGTGCTGACCATGGCAAGGCTGTTTATCAAGCGCGGCCAGATACAGCGTTAATCAGCCCGCCAATTCGGGCGCATACCGCCCATGAAAAAGGCCCCGGCGTTTCCACCGGGGCCTTGTCTCTGGAAAATGACGCGTATCAGTCGTCGGCTTTTTCAGCCGCTTCCGGCTTCATTTCTTCGCCGGTTTCCTGATTGACGACCTTCATCGACAGGCGCACCTTGCCGCGATCGTCAAAGCCCAGCAGCTTGACCTTCACGTCCTGGCCTTCTTTCAGCACATCGGACGGATGGTTCAGGCGGCGGTTTTCGATCTGGCTGACATGCACCAGCCCGTCACGCTTGCCAAAGAAGTTCACGAAGGCGCCGAAATCGACGATCTTGACGACCTTGCCGTCGTAAACCTGACCTTCTTCGGGCTCGGCCACGATCGACCAGATCATGTCATAGGCCTTCTTGATGGCCTCGCCGTTGGGCGATGCGATCTTGATCACGCCTTCGTCGTTGATATCGACCTTGGCACCCGACACTTCGACGATCTCGCGGATGACCTTGCCGCCCGATCCGATGACCTCGCGGATTTTGTCCGTGGGGATCTGCATCGTCTCGATACGGGGCGCGTGGACGCTGAATTCCTGCGCGCCGGTCAGCGCCTTGGCCATCTCGTTCAGGATGTGAATCCGTCCGTCCTTGGCCTGTGCAAGCGCCTTCTTCATGATCTCGGGCGTGATGCCTGCGATCTTGATGTCCATCTGAAGGGAGGTGATGCCCTTTTCCGTGCCGGCCACTTTGAAATCCATGTCGCCGAGGTGATCCTCGTCGCCGAGGATATCGGTCAGAACGGCATATTCGCCATTCTCTTCCATGATCAGGCCCATGGCAACGCCCGCCACAGCCGCCTTCAGCGGAACGCCTGCATCCATCATCGACAGCGACCCGCCGCAGACCGACGCCATCGAGGAGGAGCCGTTGGATTCAGTGATCTCGGACACAACGCGGATCGTGTAGGGGAAATCCGTCGCCGCAGGCAGAACCGCCTGCAATGCGCGCCATGCCAGCTTGCCATGGCCGATTTCGCGGCGACCGGGAGGGCCAACGCGCCCAGCTTCGCCAACCGAATAGGGAGGGAAGTTGTAATGCAGCAGGAAGTTGGATTTGAAGTTGCCATAGAGCGCATCGACGAATTGCTCATCATCGCCGGTGCCCAGCGTGGTGACAACCAAACCTTGGGTTTCGCCGCGTGTGAACAGCGCCGAACCGTGGGTCCGGGGCAGAAGACCGGTCTGGCTGACGATCGGGCGCACGGTATCCAGCGCGCGGCCATCGATCCGCTTGCCGGTTTTCACCACATCGCCGCGCAGAACGGCGGCTTCCAGCTTTTTCAGGGCGGCGCTCAGGTTCGGATCTTCCTGCTGCTCTTCGGTCAGCGTGTCGCGGATCGCATCCTTGGCGGCGGAAACCGCGCTGGTGCGCTCCTGCTTGTCGGTGATCGCATAGGCGGCGCGAATCTGGTCCTCGCCCGCGGCTTTGACAGCGGCGTAAAGGTCCGAATAATCGTCAGGCTGGAAGTCGAACGGCTCTTTCGCGGAGGCTTCGGCCAGTTCGATGATCAGGTCGATCACCGGCTGGATCTGCTCATGCGCGAATGTCACCGCGCCCAGCATCTCATCCTCGCTCAGCTCGTAAGCTTCGGATTCGACCATCATCACGGCGTCCTTGGTGCCGGCGACAACCAGATCAAGCCGCTGATCGGGGTTGTTCTTCAGGTCGTGCATGTCATCGACGGTCGGGTTCAGGATGTAGTCGCCACCCTCATATCCGACGCGGCAGGCGGCAATCGGGCCACGGAACGGCGCGCCCGAAATCGTCAACGCGGCCGAGGCGGCGATCATTGCCACCATGTCGGGGTCGTTAACCAGATCGTGCGACAGGACCGTGCACATCACCAGCGTTTCGTTCTTGAAACCGGGGACAAACAGCGGGCGGATCGGGCGGTCGATCAGGCGGGCGGTCAGCGTCTCTTTTTCCGACGGGCGCGCCTCGCGCTTGAAAAAGCCGCCGGGCACTTTGCCGGCCGCATAATATTTCTCTTGGTAATGCACCGTCAGCGGGAAGAAATCCATTCCCGGCTTAGGCGCTTTGGCGAATGTCACGTTGGCCATGACGCTGGTCTCGCCCAAAGTGGCGATGACCGAGCCGTCGGCCTGACGGGCAACCTTGCCCGTTTCCAGTGTCAGCGTCTCTTCGCCCCACTGGATCGATTTTTTCACTTCGTTGAACATCTATCGTTTCCTATCTGGAGGCACACCAGACCCCTGTCCGGCCCTCCGTTACACTGGCGGCCCCATTGCCGCCGACCCCAATCATCATGCTTTCCAGGTGCCGGGGACATGGCACGCAGTCTCAGATGGGCGGGCCATACAGGAATCGGATGGGTTTTGAAAGGGACTGCGGGCCCTTTGCTGTGGGTCCACAAGCCTTCAACAACTGCTTAGGTTTTGAACGGGGCTTGTGGCGCCGTCAATCGGATGGTTTGCGGAAGTGTCAAAAATGAAGGTCTATGAAATACGCTCAGTTACGGCCCCCTACTTTGCGCCCCAAGATAAGCGTAATCCCATATTAACACCTTAACGGGTGGAAATTTTTCTGGAAATTTCCTTGGATCAAAAGGAATACCGCTTAGCAAAGCTTCTTCAACTGGTAGATTTAGGTATCCACGTTGCTTCGCATAAAAATAACACAGCTTTAAATACCTGCGTAAAACGCCCAGGCTTGGAAAGCTCATATTCTGACGATACCACTCCATCAGGTCTTTATTGCCGCGACTGGCATTGCAGCGCGAACATGAAATGACCTGATTTAAACCTATATAATCATTCTTAATTTTGCTTCGCGGAATTAGGTGATCCAATTGATATGCGGATGCTGTGTCACCACAATGAGCGCATATCGGAGCAGCCATCTGCGCCAAAGCATCATCACGATCTAAATTACTGATATTAAATATTTTATTTTGATATTTTGACATCACGATGTTTGAGGCTTTAGTTCTTCCTCCAGAGTAGGGGTGATTCCGCCCAGCTTTTTCACACTCCATCATCACCCGCGTCACCGTCAGAACCGAGTAGGACCAGAAGATATAATCTTCCACCGTATGCAATTTTCTTCGCCTCTTAGGGACATCCCAGCCCCAACTTGCAACCTTAGATATAGTGAAAACTCTTAATATGTAAAACCATTAGGCCATGTAGGCCCTTCAGAAACCAACGCCTTTTGTAAGCATAATCAGAGTGTGGGCCTCTAACCGCCTGATGCCATTAGTCCATTACACTAGAAAAAGCGCCAAATCATTTGATTTCTCGCGCTCAGCCAAGGCAAAGCAAAATGCCCGCCTGTGACAGGCGGGCATTCGTAAATCGTTTCAAAATCTGGTGCCGGGCTGACTTAGCGGCGGATGCCCAGACGCTGGATCAGGTCCTGATAGCGGGCCTCGTCCTTGGACTTGGTGTAGTCCAGCAGTTTGCGGCGCAGGGCGACCATTTTCAGAAGGCCACGGCGGCCGTGGTTGTCCTTCTTGTGGGTCTTGAAATGCTCGGTCAGGGTGGTGATCCGCGAGGTGAGAATGGCAACCTGAACTTCGGGCGAGCCGGTGTCGCCTTCCTTGGTTGCGAATTCCTTCATCAGGCGGTGCTTTTCTTCGACGGTGATCGACATCGGTGTCTCCTTCGTATCAAGGGTGGCGGGCGCAAGCCGGGATGTCGTCCAGCAAGGTCCATATAGAGAATCTGCACCCGAAAAATCCGGCGCATCGGCGGCGTATAGGCCAGTTTGCGATGTTTGAAAAGGGCTGCGTTACAGCATTGCGCCCGCTGGCAGCAGACTGGACCCGATCAGCGTGATATGGCCCGCGTTCAGCCCCGGCGCATTGTTTACCGCCGCAATCGGCACACCGTTCAGCGTGATGTGCCGGATGCCTTCATCCTCCGGATCCGGCGCCAGATCCACGTCAGGCGCATCGTCCTCCAGGTCATTGAACACCACCATCAGCGTGTCCTCATCCGGTTCAAAATCGAGGATCTGCGCCTGATGATCCGCGCTTAGCCATTCGCCCAGCAGGACCGTATCGGCGCCTGCGCCTCCGGTGACGATATCACCTGCGCCTGCGGTGATCACATCATCGCCGCCGCCGCCGTTGAGGTAATCGCTTACATCGGTGTCGTTCCAGCCTTCGGTGTCGGGATCATCCTCAAATCCCGACAGCGTGTCATCGCCCCAGCCCCCGAACAGAGTGTCATGCCCCGCCCCGCCGCGCAGCGCATCGTTGCCCAGACCGCCATGCAGCGCATCATCGCCAGCGCCGCCGTGCAGGCCGTCATTGCCTTCGCTGCCGACCAGACTGTCATCGCCAGATCCGCCGTGCAGGGTGTCATCATCGCCATGGCCGAACATGCGGTCATCGCCATCCCCGCCTTGGATGACATCCGCATCTGCGCCGCCGTGAAGCGTGTCGTTGCCGTCATCTCCGGCCAGCGTATCAGCGCCCGAACCGCCCCAAAGCGCGTCATCGCCCGCAGCGCCGGACATTGCATCATCGCCCTCGTATCCGTTGGCGATATCGACCAAGTCCGAGCCGGCCATCTGATCAGCGTCCGGTGTGCCCGACACGACCCGCTCGGCGGTATCATCGTCTTGCGCGGCACCGCCCGCGACCTGCGCGTCGGGAACAACGTTCTCCGGCAGCTCAGGCAGCGCATCCGTTTCAGGCCCGCCGTCAGCGGCAGCAGCATCCGACGTGGCGGCACTGCTGAGCGGGATGCCCGGCGCGGCTGCATCCGCACTTTGACCCATGAAATCCAGAATACTGGTCCCGTCGCCGGACGGCTCTGCGCTATCGACGTCCGCGCCGTCCGCCTCCTGATCGGAGGCGTCCTGTGCGGCCACCTCATCCTGATCTTCTTCGCCCATCCCGACAAAGGCGGTCGCGCCAAGCGCCATCATCCCCATAAGTCCAGCTAGCAAAAGCATGTCACCAATCCCATTCTCACGGGTCTATATTGCGCCAATCAGGCCCCGTTTCACAGCGTTTCCCGATTCAGTGGTTAACGCTCGGGCAAGGTTTCCCACAGGTCCGGCTGGCGCGCATAGGCCACATATAGCGGGTGGCGCGGGTGGCCATCCTTGGTCAGGCCCAGATGATGCACCGCGCGTCCCGTGGCGGCCAGCAGCGCCGCGACCGCCGCACCCCGGCCCAGATGCGCGCCATGCGTGCCCCACGCCGCGACGATGGTATCGGCCCAGTCGCAGCCTTCCAGAATAGCGGCGTCATTGGCGGGGCCAACCGGATCGGCGGCGGCCCGCATCGCACGCGGATCGGTGTCGCGCCAGGCAAAGATATTCGTGACGCGAAACGCACCGAACCCCAGCGCGCGCGCGCGACGCTCGCACCGCTCGACCGTGGGATCGTTCTGGTATTCTGTCGCGGTCGACGGGTTCAGCATGATGAAATGCGCACGTTTGCCAGCTGCGTCCCAGATACGGGTCAGCGCATAGCGGTAGCGCTCGCAATCCGAATAAATCGCGGTGGATGCCGCGTCGCCCTTTTGATGGCTGCGCGTGATCACTCGGGGTCCACGAACACGCGGGACGGGTGCAATTCGCCCGCCTTGTAGATGCCGACAGCGATCGCGCGCCCGTCCAGCGAGCCCCAGCATTCGTCGCCATATTCGGCATCGCCCGGATAGACCATGCCGGGGTTGCCATTGCGCAGCTTGGCCGCGCCTTCGGGGGTGCAGCGCAGCTCGGGCAGGTCGGTCAGTCCGGCCTCAAGCGGCAGGATATGCGCATCAAGGGCGGGGTCATGGGCCATCTCGTCGATCTGGTCCAGCGTCAGGCCGTCTTCGGCCTCGAACGGGCCGGACCAGACCCGGCGCAGCCATGTCACATGCCCCTTGCAGCCCAGCGTATCACCCAGGTCACGCGCAATGGCGCGCACATAGCCGCCCTTGCCGCAGACCATTTCCAGCACCGCGCGGTCCGCATCGGGGCGGTCTGCCAGCAGCAGTTCATCCACCCATAGCGGACGGGCGGCCAGCGTGACATCCTCGCCGTCGCGGGCCAGTTTATAGGCGCGCTCGCCGTCGATCTTGACTGCCGAAAACTTCGGCGGCACCTGCATGATGTCGCCGACAAAGCCCTGTAGCGCCTCTTTGATGTCGGCGTCGGTGGGGCGGATATCGCTGGTGGCGATCACCTCGCCCTCGGCGTCGTCGGTATTGGTGGCGGCGCCGAACCGCACCTCGAACTTGTAGGCTTTCAGCGCGTCGGTGATGTAGGGCACCGTTTTCGTCGCCTCGCCCAGCGCGACGGCCAGAACGCCGGTCGCCTCGGGGTCCAGCGTGCCGGCGTGGCCCGCCTTTTTCGCCTGAAGCGCCCAGCGCACCTTGTTCACGACCGAGGTGGAGGTGATTCCGGCAGGTTTGTCCACCACCAGCCACCCGGATATATCGCGGCCCTTGCGCTTGCGTGCCATTGATCTGCCCCCTTGCATTAGGCTGCGGGGGCTAGCCCAAGGGCCTGCGCCTGTCAATCGCGCGCGCCTTTTGTCAACCGCGCGTCAGCCACTGTGACGGCACCCGCACCGACGCCCCGCCCAGCGTACCCAGCCCGACGGACCGCACGGCGATCAGCGCCAGCCAGGCGCTGACCAGATTGGCGGTGAGCGCGGCAATGATCATCCCCTCGAACCCGGCCACCTGTACGCCCAGCCACGTCAACGGGACATAGAGCGCAAAGATACGCAGGCCGCTCAGGCTCATTGACCACAACGCGCGGTCGCGCGCATTCATCGCCGCGTTCGAGGTGATCAGGATGCCAAAGCCCAGATAGCCCCAGCTGGCGATGCGCAGATAGCTGGCGGTGAATTCCTGCGCCTCGCTGCCCGAGGTCATCAGCGCCGCGACCGGCCCGGCAAACAGCGCCAGGAATACCGCCACGGTAATGCCGATGGCCGCCACCGACAGATGCGTCAGGCGCAACCCCGCCCGCGCGCGGGCATGATCCCCCGCGCCCCATGCCTGCCCCACCACCGGCCCGATCCCCGAGGACAGCGCGAGCATCGGCACCACCAGCACACCCTGCACCCGCGTCGCCGCGCCAAAGCCGGCAACGGCCGTGTCGCCGATGCTGGCCACGAAGCCGGTCACAATCGCCATGCCCAGCGGATTGATCGCGTTCGACATCGCCGCAGGCGCGCCCACGCGGATGATGCGGCGCATGGAGTCGCGCGCCCGCAGCCACGGCGCCGCCTTCAGTTGCAGCACGCCGCCATAGGACGCGAACACGATCAGCCCCGTGGCCGAACATATGCGCGCGGTCAGCGTGGCGACGCCCGCGCCGTCCATGCTCATCGCCGGAAAGGGACCCAGCCCGAAGATCAGCACCGGGTCCAGCCCGATATTCAGCAGCGCCTGAAGCAGCATGGCCGTGGCCGCCACACCGCTGCGCCCACTGGCGCGAAACACCGCATTCAGCGCCATGCTGGTCACCAGAAACGGAAAGCTGAGGCACCAGAACCGCATATAGCCAAGGATCGCGGCCAGCACCTCGCCCTCCGCCCCCATGGCGGCAAATAGATACGGCGCCACCAGCCAGATCACCACCGCCAGCGCACAGGACAGCGCCAGCGCCAGCGTCATGGCGTGCAATGTCATGCGGCGGCGCTGATCCTCGTCCTCGCCCCGGCCAATCGCCTGACTGATCACGGTGTTTGTCCCCGCCGACAGCCCGATGGACAGCGATGTCAGCGCCGTCATCACCGGAAAGGCAAAGCCAATCGCCGCCAGCGACACCGCCCCATCCCGCGCCAGAAAAAACGCATCGGCCAGGCCCACGCTCAGCACCCCCAGGATGCCGACTGTCATCGGCGCGCTGACAGACCACAGCGCGCGGCCAACAGGCCCGTCATTCAGCGTTTTCCGCGCAGCCATCGTGGCAATCCCCTTGGCAGTTCAGCTCACAACCGCGCCCGGCAGGGGCGCGCCCCGTGCAGACCTAAGGCGATTGGCGGAAAATCCCAGAGCCGCGTCAGTCCTGCGGTGCCGGAACCACGCTGCCGATGATCGGACCCATGGGAAACCCGATATCGCTGCGCCCCAGTTCAGGCGCATAAAGCCGCGAGATATTCCCATCGAAATACAGCGCCTGCGGCAGGCCCAGATGATCGCGGAACAGGCGCCCGAAGGTGTGAAAATTCACCGCATCGGCTGAAATGGCGAAAACCGCGCGGGTGCCATCCTGCGATGTGCCCACGCCGTTGCGGATATACCGGCTGTCGCTGTCGATCAGGAACCGCGGGTGCAATGCGCCGTCGATCACCAGCATCGGGCCCGATTGCGTCGCGTAGCGGCACGCGGGCGGCTCTGCCGCGTAGCGCAGCGTTTCAATCACATCGGCGCGGCCCTCGCGGATGCACAGCACGCCATTGGGCAGCAGGCCAAAGTTCCCCGGTCCCTTTTGCGTGACGATGCCGGCCACCTCCTGCCGGTCCTCGATATATAGACCAACGGGCCGCCGGTCCGAATGATACATGCCCGCGTTCATGGCAAAGTCCAGCTCCTGGCCATCCTTGGCCAGCAGCGCATTGACCGCGCTGAAACTGCCCAAATTGCCCCCGGACGCGGGATCATTCAGGAAAACCCGCAAATCGGCCGACGCTATGTCAACCTCGCAGATGGAATACCGCGCGCCCTCGAACGCCTCGTCGCGGCAGTCCGCCGCCGTGGCCAGTGCGGGCATCATCAGGGCCATCGCGGCCCCGATCAGCGCCCTAATCCTCAAGGTCACGCTGCACTTCGTTCTGCGCAAACAGGCGGCGCGTTTCGTCCATCTGGTCAAACGTGGTGTCCAGCCGGAACCGCAGGTCAGGCGCATATTTCAGCCCCAGTTTCTTTGACACCGCGCGGCGCAGCTCGCTTTTGTTGGTTGCCAGCAGGGCAATCAGCTCGTCCTGGCCCTTGCCGCCCAGCGGCATCACGTAGGCAGTGGCAATCTTGAGGTCGGGCGACATGCGCACCTCGCCCACCGTCACGGACATGCGGGCAAGGTCCGCATCGTGGATATCGCCGCGCATCAGCACGTCCGCCAGCGTACGGCGGACATTCTCGCCCACCTGAAGCTGCCGTTGCGTGGGGCCTGCGCCCTCGGAAAACTTGTTCTTTGCCATAATGATGCATTTAGTCCCTCCGCCGCCCTTTGCCAAGCGATGATGCCCGCGCTATCAACACCGTGATGAAAACGCGAAGGGCGGGCAGCATGGCAGAACCGGGCATTGCAGTAACAGGCGCATCGGGCCGGATGGGCCGGATGCTGATCCAGACGATCTGCGATAGCGGACGTGCGCATCTGGTCGGCGCGGTCGAACGGCCCGGCCACGCATGGATCGGGCAGGACGTGGGCAGCGTCATGGGCGGCGCGCCCTTGGGTGTGATCGTAACGGATGACCCGCTGGAGGCGTTCGCCCCCGCGCAGGCAATCATCGACTTTACCGCCCCCGCCGCCACGCTGGCCTTTGCCAAACTGGCCGCGCAGGCGCGCGCGGTGCATGTCATCGGCACGACAGGATTTTCCGACGCCGAGCTGGAGGCGCTGATTCCCGCTGCGCGCCATTCGGTGCAGGTGCGTGCAGGCAACATGAGCCTGGGGGTCAACCTGCTGACAATGCTGACGGAAAAAGTGGCCCGTGCGCTGGATGAGGATTTCGACATCGAAATCATCGAGGCGCATCACAACCAAAAGGTCGATGCCCCCTCCGGCACCGCCCTCATGCTGGGCGAGGCGGCGGCAACCGGGCGCGGCGTGGCGCTTGACCGCGTGTCGGACCGCGCCCGCGACGGCATCACCGGCCCGCGCGAGCGGGGCCATATCGGGTTTTCCGCCATTCGCGGCGGCGATATCGTGGGCGAACATGACGTGATCTTTGCCGCCGCGGGCGAGCGGATCGTGCTGCGCCATATCGCCACGGACCGCGCTGTTTTTGCCCGCGGCGCGCTGAAGGCGGCGCTGTGGGGACAGGGGCGCGATCCGGGCGCGTATGACATGCTGGATGTGCTGGGGCTGGGATAGCGCGCATTTTTCGCAGTTTGCGTGGTTTTTTCTGCCTGTTTTAAGGCTTTGGTAGCTTTCAGGTGCAACTGTGACCCCTGTCAATGTGTCAGGGGACGGTCATGAATCTATACCATTGCGCGATTGATCTGCGCGACGACGCCAAGGCGCTGGCATTTGCCGTCGCGGTCGAGACGTGGATGACCCATTTGCAGGGCGAAGGCGTCATTCAGTCCTGGCGTCTGTGCCGGCGCAAGCTGGGATTTGGCGCGCCGCAGGCCCGTGATTTCCTGCTTGAGATCGAGGTGCAGAACCTGGCCCAACTGGATCAGGCGTTCCGTTTCACCGGCTGCGCCAACGCAGAGGTGGAGCGGCTCTATACCACCGTTCACCAGATGGTGGGCACGGTCGATACCGCGCTGTACCGTCCGTTTCCGGACCCTGAAAGGGCCGAACGCATGGCGCTGATCTGATGCCGCGCGCCGGTGTCAGCGGTGCGGCTTTTGCTGCGCCAAATACGCCTCCAGCGCGGCCAGCCCCGCATCCAGCCCGGTCCTGCCAAAGCCGATGCGGAACCTGTCCGTCGGCGTCGGCCCCAGATCCGAGCGGTAGATCGTGCTGGGCAACACCAGAACGCCCGCCTCCTCGACCAGTCTGCGGGCGAATTCGTCCACGCCTTCGGCGCCCTTGTAGCGCGGATAGCCCATGCACGACCCGTCGGGACGGGTCCAGTCAAACAAGTCCGGATACCGGGCAAAGAACGCATCCCATTTCGGCAGGTTCTCATCGACGATGGCATTATTACGTGCCAGTATCTTATCGCGCGCCTTCAGGGCGATGCGCGCCAGATGTTCCGACGGGCCGGAATTGCAGATCGACAGGTAATGCTTCATCCGTTCCATCCGGCTCAGCACATCGCGATCCTGGCACGCGATCCAGCCAATGCGCAGCCCTGGCAACCCGTAGGATTTGGACATTACCCCCAGCGACAGACCGCGCTCGTACCCGTCGGCCACAAATGGCAGATGCTGCGCGCCGGCAGGCCCCAGCCCATGAAAAATCTCGTCATGCAGGATCCAGATGCCGTGCTGGCGGCACAGGTCAATCAGCGCGCGATAGCGGTCCAGCGGCAGAATGGCGCCGGTTGGATTGTGCGGAAAGTTGATCGTGACCAGCCTTGTATTGGGGCGGATAGCCCCCTTGATCCGGTCTATGTCCAGTGACCAGCCATCTTCGGGGTCCAGCGGCACGCCCGTCGCCTCGCAGATCATGCTGGGCAGGGTTTCGTGCGACTGGTAATTCGGCGTCACGACAATGGCGTGATCGCCCGGCGCCAGCAGCACGGAATTGGCGGCAAAGATTCCCTCGCTCGCCCCGGCAAAGCACAGGATGTCATCAGCGCTGCGCGCCGCATAAATACGCGCGATTTCCGCACGCAGCGCAGGCGCGCCCCATGTCTCGGTATAGCCCAGCCACATATTCTGAAACGCATCACGGTCATCGGGCGTGGCCAGATCCAGCAGATCCGCCAGTGACATCGCCTCGGCGTCCGAGGCTGTCATGTGATGGCGCGCGCTGAACTCCCACTTGGCAAAGTGGGTTTCCAGCCGAAAATCGGGGAGCTGCGTCATGTCCTGCCTCCTGCGGTGCGGCGCCGAATGATCCGCATGGCGGCGCACGTCGTAATGCTGTTGATCCACAGGCAAATCACACCGGAGAAGAAAAGTCATGCACAACGTCAGGGCACTGACCTGCGCCATTCTTTTGACCGCTTCCAGCGCCGTACCCGCCCTGTCGGATGATTTTGTCACCGTCCAGAGCCGCGCGCAGTTCGTGCAGATCATCGAGGGGCGCGACCTGACCCGGTTTGGCATCAACGTGGACGTGTCCCCGGCGGGCCAGATTACCGGCCGCGCTTTCGGCTATCCGGTCACCGGCGCGTGGCAATGGAGCGGAACTTACTTCTGCCGCGATCTGTACTGGGGCGATGACAACCTTGGTCAAAATTGCCAGACCGTGCGCATCAGCGGCAATACGATCCGGTTCATTTCGGACCAAGGCGCAGGTGATTTCGCTGATCTGACCTTGCGATAGGGCTATTGTTGCCACGCATGAAAGTGATGGGTCGGCCCGTGACCTTGCCCGACAGACAGGCGCGATGCGCCGGAAATTGCGCCGGTGATGTAGCTTTTCGCGCTCTGAACAGCTTGCAGTAGTTCCTGCCCATGTCCCAGATGCGTCGCAATGGCCGACGAAAGAGTGCATCCGGTGCCATGCGTGTTGGCACTGTCGATGCGCGGAGCGCGCAGCCATGTGGCCCCCGCGCCGGTCAGCAGCAGATCCGGACTATGCGCGCCGGGCAGATGCCCGCCCTTCAGCAGAACCGCCCTAGCGCCCAGCGCCAGAAGGTGTTCAGCGTGGATTTGCATCCCGGCCTCGTCGCGCGCCTCGGGCAGGTCCAGCAGATCGGCCGCCTCGGGCAGGTTCGGAGTGATCAGCGCCGCGCGCGGCAAAAGGCGGTCGCGCAGGGCGGCCACTGCCGCCGCTTCCAGCAGGCGGTCGCCGCCCTTGGCCACCATCACCGGATCGAGGACAATGGGCGCCTCCACCCCCTCCAGCGCGTCTGCGACCGCGGTGATGATCGCGGCGCTGCCCAGCATCCCGATCTTGACCGCGTCGATGCGGATATCCTCGCGCAGCGCCGCGATCTGCGCCGTCACCATGGCGGCATCGACCAGCTGCACCGCCTGAACGCCGCGCGTATTTTGCGCGGTCAGCCCGGTGATGGCGGCCATGGCATAGCCGCCATTGGCCGAAATCGCCTTGATATCGGCCTGAATACCGGCGCCGCCCAATGGGTCGGACCCGGCGATGGACAGGATATTGGGGATCATGCTGCGCTCCATTCTGCAATCAGGGCGCGCGCGGCGGCCTGCATATCCGCCGCGCGCGATATGGCCGATACGACGGCGACACCGGCCGCGCCCGCCTGCCGGATGGCGGCCAGATCACCCGGCTTGACACCGCCGATCGCAACGCAGGGCAGCGGCGTTGCGGCGATGATGCGGGCCAGACCGTCAAAGCCCAGCGGCTGCGCCGCGTCCGGCTTGGTCGCGGTTGCGCGCAGGGGGCCGACGCCCAGATAATCGACCGTATCCGCCGGGATCGCGACCAGCTGCGCCAGCGTTTCCACCGACAGGCCCAGCAGCATGTCCGGCCCAATCCGGGCGCGGATGGCGGCGATATCCCCATCGCCCTGCCCCACATGCAACCCATCGGCGGCCACCTGAACGGCCACGTCAATCCGGTCATTGATCACCAGCCTTGCCCCCGATGCCCGCGTGATGGGCTGCAACTCCCGCGCCTGCGCGATCATCTGCGCATCGCTGGCGTGCTTGTCACGCAACTGCACGATGGTAACGCCCGCCGCCACCGCCGCGCGCACCTGATCGGGCACGCTGGCAGGCGCATCTGGGTCGGTGACAAAGTAAACCGGACCGGGCATCATGCCGCTGTGATCCGCGCGCGCGCCGTCACGTCCTGCGGCGTCATGTTGTGCAGCGCGTCGATAAACGCCACCTGAAAGCTGGCCGGCCCGGCCGCATTTGCGCCCGCCATTTCGCCCGCCACGGCATAGCTGGCCAGCGCGGCCACGGTCGCCGGCAGCGCAGGCTGGCCCACGGCAAAGGCGGCGACCACCCCGGTCAGCGAACAGCCCAGCACGGTGATGCGCGGCATCAGCGCATGACCGCCCGCGATCCGGTAGGCGGTGTGTCCATCGGTGACGTAATCCACCTCGCCGGTGACGGCGACGACGCCGCCGGTCTGGCGGGCCAATGCCTGCGCCGCCTCTACCGCGTCGCTGACCGCATTCGCGGTATCGGCGCCCTTGCCCGCCGCATCGGCCCCGGCCAGCGCGATGATTTCCGAGGCGTTGCCGCGAATGACCGTGGGTTTCAGCGCCAGCAGACGCGCGCCCGCATCGCGGCGCAGCGCCGTGGCGCCGACAGCGACCGGGTCCAGCACCCAGGGCTTGCCCGCCTCGGCCATGACGCGGGCGGCGATTTCCATCGAGCTGACCCATTCGGGATCCAGCGTGCCGATATTGACGCTGAGCGTATCGGCCAGCCCGGCAAATTCGCCCACCTCTTCCGGCGCGTGGTTCATGGCCGGGCTGGCGCCGATGGCCAGCAGGATATTGGCCATGACGTTCATTGCGACGAAATTTGTGATGTTCTGCACCAGCGGCGCGCGCTCGCGCATCTGCGCCAAGTGGTGTCCTGCGTCTATCATCGTGATCCCCCTTTTGGCCGCAAAGGGGTGCGTCGCTGGGCGGGGCATGTGGCCCCGTCTGCGCTGCAACTTCCTCCGCCGGCATGATCCGGTTCAGGTTCGAAGGGTGCATCTCAGCCCCGGTTGGGGCGCCCCTGTTACGCAGGCAATCATGGGCGCGCGGCGGCCCGGCGTCAAGCCATCAGAAATCGATGGCGATGCCCTTCTTCTCCCAATCGCCGTAGCGCACCGCCTCTGGCCCGTTCTTGCGGCCGCCCAGTTCCTTGGGCAGATCGCGGGGCTTGGCGGCGGCGCGGCGCTGTTCGGCTTCGGCAAGGGCGCGGATGGCGGCGGGCGGCAGGGGCGGGGTGTCGGGGCGGTCGGTCATGGCATGGGTTCCTTTCGGCGTTGCCCCTTGATATACGCCGCCGTCATCATTCAGCAAGGATTTGCCATGCCCCCGCATTCGCCCCGCGCCGCCGCCACCCGCCTGCTGGACCAGATCCTGGGCGAGCAACGCCAGTTGGCCGATCTTCTGGCGTCCGGCGCGCTGGACCGGCTGGAGGCGCCGGACCGCGCCCGCGCCCAGCGCCTTGCCACGCAAACCTTGCGCGGGATGGAGCGGGCCGATCGCGTGCTGGCCAAACACCTGCGCAAAGCGCCGCCCCTGCCGGTGATGAACATCCTGCGGCTGGGCACGGTCGAGCTGTGCCTTGGCGGCGATGCGCATGGGGTGGTGAACGATTGCGTCGGGCTGGTGGCGGGCGACAAGCGGTTTGTCCGGCTCAAGGGGCTGGTGAATGCGGTGCTGCGCAAGGTGGCCGCGGACGGCCCCGCCGAATGGGCCAGGCTGCGCGTGCCGCATCTGCCAAAATGGCTGCGCGCCCCTCTGTCCGAGGCATATGGCGCCAAGGCGGTCGCCGGGTTCGAGGCCGCGCATTTCGCCGGCGCGCCGCTGGATCTGACGGCAAAGGGCGATGCAGCCGCGCTGGCCGATGCGCTGGGCGGTACGGTTTTGCCAACAGGATCGGTGCGCGTGCATAACGCCGGGCAGGTCAGCGCCCTGCCCGGTTTCGAGGCAGGCGACTGGTGGGTGCAGGACGCCGCCGCCGCCATTCCGGCGCGCGCGCTGAACGCGGCCCCCGGCGAGGCGGTGCTGGACATGTGCGCCGCGCCTGGGGGCAAGACGCTGCAACTGGCGGCCACCGGCGCGGATGTCACCGCGCTGGACATCTCGGACGCGCGCATGGCGCGGGTGCGCGAAAACCTGAAACGTACGGGGCTGAAGGCGACACTGGTGACCGGCGACGCGCTGACGCATCAGGGCAATTACGACGCGATCCTGCTGGATGCGCCCTGTTCGGCCACCGGCACGATCCGGCGGCATGCCGATCTGCCGCATGCGCGTGATGGCAGCGAAATCGGCGATCTGATCGCGCTTCAGGCGGCGATGCTGGACCGCGCGCTGAGCCTTTTGAATCCCGGCGGGCGGCTGGTCTATTGCACCTGCTCGCTGCTGCCCGATGAGGGCGAATGCCAGATCGACGACGCGCTGCTGCGCCACAGCGGCCTGTCGGTTGACCGCGCCGCGCTGGACCTGCCCGGCATCGACCCTGCTTGGATCACCGACGAGGGTGGTTTGCGCCTGCGCCCGGATTACTGGGGCGATATCGGCGGCATGGACGGGTTCTATATCGCGGTGCTGAAAACCTGAGGCGATATCGCAATCGCGCGGTGACTTGGCCCGCGGCGCGCGATATGCTGCTGCCTGAAATGGCGCCGAGAAGAGCGCGTATTGGCGAGGCGCATGAAGTTTTCCGGCTCATATCGTGCGAAATGGACGCATCTGCAAAACCGTGCCGCCGCGCGCCGTGCGGTGCGCGCGAGGCCGGTGACCGCCTTCGTTTCGGCGCCCGAGCCGCGCACCATCGGCAGCTTTGCGCGCGGCAGGCAGCTGTCGGCGGGCAATTTCATGTTCGCCGGCCATCTGGTCGCGCAGCCGGACACGTCGATCTGGGATCTGACCCCGCCCGATGCGGCGTTCGAGGCGCAGATGCACGGATTTGGCTGGCTGGATGATCTGGCAGCGGCAGGCGATGCCCCCGCCCGTATCTGCGCCCAAAACTGGACCCGGCAATGGATTGAACGTTACGGCGCCGGGCGCGGCCCCGGCTGGACGCCGGGCCTGACCGGCCGGCGCCTGATCCGCTGGATCAATCACGCGCTGTTTTTGCTGGCCGGGCAGGACAAGCCCGCCACCGATGCATTTTATCGCTCGCTGGCGCAGCAGACCCTGTTTCTGAGTCGGCGCTGGCATGCCACGGACCCCGGCCTGCCCCGGATCGAGGCGCTGACCGGACTGGTCTATGCCGGGCTTGCGCTGGAGGGGATGCAGGCTCACGCGCCCGCCGCCGCGCTGGCACTGGGCCGCGAATGTGACGCACGCATCGGCGCCGAAGGACTGCTGCCCACCCGCAACCCCGAAGAGTTGCTGGATGTCTTTACGCTGCTGACATGGGCCACCGCCGCGCTGACGGATGCAGGCCAGACACCGCCCCCATCGCTCAGCGCCGCGACGGCGCGGATCGCGCCCACCTTGCGCAGCCTGCGCCATTCGGATGGCGGGCTGGCGCGGTTTCACGGCGGCGGGCGCGGGTTGGAAGGGCGGCTGGACACAGCGCTGGCCACCAGCGGGGTAAAGGCGCGGCACAAGGGCGATCTGGCGATGGGATACGCCCGGCTGAGCGCCGGGCGCACCTCGGTCATCATCGATGCGGCGCCGCCGCCGATGGGCGCCGCATCGGCCGGCGCGCATGCCTCGACCTTGGCATTCGAGCTGACATCGGGGCGGCGCCCGCTGATCGTCAACTGTGGGTCCGGCGCCAGCTTTGGCGCCGAATGGCGGCGCGCGGGACGCGCGACCCCGTCACATTCCACGCTGGTTGTCGCGGGCGAATCCAGCGCCCGGCTGGGCACCGGCGCGCAGGCCGACTGGCTGGCCAGCGGTCCGCGCGATGTGCAGGTCCAGCTAAGCCAGGCCTCCGACGGGCTGCGGTTTGAGGGCGGGCATGACGGCTATGCGCCGCAGTTCGGACTGACCCATGCGCGCACCATCGAAATGACGTTCGACGGGCGCGGCATCGCCGGCGAGGATATGCTGCTGGCGCTGCCCGATACGGATAAACGCCGGTTTGATCAGGTCATTGACGCGCGCGCGCTTCAGGGTATCCCCTTTCAGATCCGGTTTCACCTTCACCCCGAGGTGGACGCGGCGCTGGACATGGGCGGCGCGGCGATATCGCTGGCACTGCGCAGCGGCGAAATCTGGGTATTCCGCACCGATGCCCGCGCGAAAATGGTGCTGGAGCCGTCGGTTTATCTGGAAAAAACCCGGCTGAAGCCCCGCCCGAGCAAACAGATAGTTTTATCTGGCGCCGCGCTGGAGTATGCGACCCGCATCAGATGGTCGCTGGCCAAGGCACAGGATACCCCGACCGGCATTCGCGATCTGGCGCAGGACGCGCCGTATCATACGCCCGGCCCCGACCAGGACGCCCAACCACGCAGGAAACCGACATGACCGATATCGCCCCCATCCGCCGCGCCCTTTTGTCCGTCTCCGACAAGACGGGGCTGATTGACCTGGGCCGCGCCCTTGCGCAGCGCGGGGTCGAATTGCTCAGCACCGGGGGCAGCGCCAAGTCGTTGCGGCAGGCGGGGCTGGAGGTGCGCGATGTGGCCGATGTGACCGGCTTTCCCGAAATGATGGATGGCCGTGTGAAAACCCTGCACCCCGCCGTGCATGGCGGGCTGCTGGCGCTGCGCGACAATGACGACCATCTGCGCGCGATGGACGAACATGGCATCGGCGCGATCGATCTGCTGGTGGTGAACCTCTACCCGTTTGAATCGACCGTTGCAGCGGGCGCCGATTATGACACCTGCGTTGAAAATATCGACATCGGCGGTCCGGCAATGATTCGCGCCGCCGCCAAGAACCACGGCTTTGTAAACGTTGTCGTCGATGTGGAGGATTACGATGCCCTTCTGGCCGAGATGGAGGCGCATGACGGCGGCACCACGCTGGCCTTCCGCCGCAAACTGGCGATGACGGCCTATTCGCGCACGGCGGCATATGATTCGGCTGTATCCGGCTGGATGGCTGCGCAGCAGGGTGACAGCGCCCCGCGCCGTCGCACCGTGGCCGGCACGCTGGCACAGGTGCTGCGCTATGGCGAGAATCCGCATCAATCGGCGTCCTTCTATCTGGACGGCAGCGCCCGCCCCGGCGTCGCCACCGCCGAGCAGCTTCAGGGCAAGGCGCTGAGCTACAACAACATCAACGACACCGATGCCGCGTTCGAGCTGGCCAGCGAGTTCGCCCCCGAGGACGGCCCCGCCTGCGCCATCATCAAACACGCCAACCCCTGCGGCGTTGCCCGCGCGGCCACGCTCAAGGACGCCTATACGCGCGCCTTTGACTGCGACCGCACATCGGCCTTCGGCGGCATCATCGCGCTGAACCGCCCGCTGGACGGCGCCACCGCCGAGGAGATCGCGCAGATCTTCACCGAGGTCGTCATCGCCCCCGGCGCGGACGACGACGCGCGCCGCATTTTCGAGGCCAAGAAGAACCTGCGCCTGCTGATCACCGATGGCATGGCCGACCCGCGCAGCGCGGCGCAGACGATCCGGCAGGTTTCGGGCGGCTATCTGATGCAGGACAAGGATAACGGCCATCTGGAGCCGGGCGATCTGAAAGTCGTGACCAAACGCCAGCCGACCGACGCGGAAATGGCCGACATGCTGTTTGCGTGGAAGGTGGCGAAACACGTCAAATCCAATGCCATCGTCTATGTCCGTGACGGCGCCACCGTCGGCGTTGGTGCCGGCCAGATGAGCCGCGTGGACAGCTGCCGCATCGCCGCGCGCAAATCCCAGGACATGGCCGAGGCGCTGGGCCTGCCGCGTCCGCTGACCCAGGGCAGCGTTGTCGCCTCTGACGCGTTCTTTCCCTTTGCCGATGGGCTGCTGACCGCCGCCGAGGCGGGCGCGACGGCGGTGATCCACCCCGGCGGCTCCATGCGCGACGACGAGGTTATTGCGGCCGCGGATGACGCGGGGCTTGCGATGGTGCTGACCGGCATGCGTCATTTCCGCCACTGATACCCCGCACCGACAGGAGAGCGTGATGAAAACCGTATTCTGGACCACGTTCTGGGTATTTCTGGTGGATCAGGCCAGCAAATGGCTGGTGGTTCACTGGATGGACCTGCGCAACGTCGGCACGATCGAAGTGGCGCCGCCCTATCTGGTGCTGCGGATGGCGTGGAACTATGGCATCAATTTTGGCCTGATGGCGGGCGATTCGCCCGTCACGCGCTGGGTGCTGATCGCGCTGGCCCTGGTCATTTGCGTGGCCGTCCTGTGGTGGACACATCACGAACCGGGCGGCAAGTGGCAGAAAATCGCCGTCGGCATGCTGGTGGGCGGCGCGCTGGGCAATGTGATTGACCGGATCTTGTATGGCGCTGTGGCCGATTTTCTGAACATGTCCTGCTGCGGCTTCAACAATCCGTTTGCGTTCAACGTCGCTGACATCGCGATCTTTGCCGGGGCGCTGGGCGTGGTCATCTTTACCCCCGGCAAAAAGCCCGCGTGACGCCGGGGCGAACATGCGGTAAACACACGACCAGACATCTATGACAGAAGGGCCACGACCATGCGCCGCGGCATCATTGCACTGACGATCCTGATCCTTGCCCTGCCCGCCTGCGGCAATGGCAAACTGAGCCGGATCAAAAACACCAGCAACGGACCGGACGAATTCACCGTCTTGCCGAGCAAGCCCTTGCAGACGCCGGACAGCTACAATTCCCTGCCCGCGCCCACGCCCGGCGTGGCCAATCTGGTGGATGCCAACCCAAGGGCCGACGGTATCGCCGCACTGGGCGGCAACCCGGCGGCAACGGTGCCCTCGGGCATATCGGGCAGCAATGCCGGGCTGGTCAACCACGCCCAGCGCCACGGCAGCAGCCCCGTCATTCGCCAGCAACTGGCCGCCGAGGATGCCGATACGCGGCGCAGCTACGGCCGGGTGAACCTGTTCAATCTGGGCCGCAATGACGACTACACCAACGCATATTCCAAGCAGTGGCTGGACGCGCAGGCCGAAAAGCAGCGCATGCAGCGCAGCGGTGCCGTCACCCCCTCGGCCCCGCCCGGCTGATAACGCGCCCACGCGCCCCGAAATTCACATATCCGACATCGCGGGTTGCGCATGGCGCCCGATGCCATACCTATGCGCCATAATCATCCCTAACCGGAGGCCCCGCATGCGCGCCCTGCTGATCGCCCTGACCGCCCTTTTTCCGCTGAGCGCAATGGCGCAGACCGGCACGGATAACGTCACGACCTATACCCTCGATAACGGTCTGGACCTGGTGGTGATCGAGGATCACCGCGCGCCTGTCGTCACCCACATGGTCTGGTATCGCGCGGGGTCGGCGGACGAGCCGCCGGGCGCCTCGGGCGTGGCGCATTTTCTGGAACACCTGCTGTTCAAGGGCACGGACACGCTGGCGCCCGGCGAGTTTTCCTCGACCGTGGCCAAGCAGGGCGGCAGTGACAATGCCTTTACCAGTTACGATTATACCGCCTATTATCAGCGCGTTGCCGCCGACCGTCTGGAATTGATGATGCAGATGGAATCCGACCGCATGGTCAATCTGCAACTGGATGAGGATAACGTCGCGACCGAGCGGGACGTCATCATCGAAGAACGCAATATGCGCGTGGAAAACAACCCCGGCGCGCTGTTCCGCGAACAGCAGAACGCGGCGCAATACCTGAACAGCCCCTACAGCGATCCGGTGATCGGCTGGCAGCATGAACAGCCGCTGCTGACGCTGGAGGATGCCAAGGATTTCTACGGCCTGTATTATTCGCCCAACAATGCCATCGTCGTCGTCGCGGGCGATGTGGCGGCGCAGGACGTGCATGCGCTGGCGCAGAAATACTATGGACCGCTGACAGCAAACCCCGACCTGCCCGAGCGGATCCGCCCGCAAGAGCCGCGCCAACTGGCCGCGCGCCGCCTTGCCATGCAGGACGCCCGTGTGGCGCAGCCCTACCTGACGCGCAGCTATCTGGCGCCCGAACGTGACAGCGGCGATCAGGCCCGCGCGGCGGCGCTGACCGTGCTGGCCGAAATTCTGGGCGGCGGCACCACATCGGTCATGGCCGAAAAGCTGCAATTCGACAGCCGGATCGCGGTGCAATCTGCGGCCTGGTATGACGGGATTTCGCTGGACGACACCAAATTCACGCTGCTGGTGGTCCCCGTCCCCGGCACCCCCCTGCCCGAGGCCGAGGCGGCGATGGATGCCGTCATTGCTGACTTTCTCGAAACAGGCGTTGACGCCGAGCAGCTGGACCGGATCAAGATGCAGCTGCGCGCCGCGCAGATCTATGCCCGCGATGATGTGAACGGGCTGGCCAACCGCTATGGCGCGGCGCTGACCTCGGGGCTGACGGTGCAGGATGTGCAGGACTGGCCCGACGTGTTGCAGGCCGTCACGGCAGACGACGTGATGCAGGCCGCGCAGGAGCTGTTCGTCGCCGAACGCTCTGTCACCGGATATCTCAGCAGCGCAGACGCAAATACCACCCCGGAGGTGACGCAATGACCCCTTCCCGCATGATCCGCTGGGCCGCTGCCGCCCTTGCCGCCGCGATGTTGGCCGCGCCTGCAAGCGCGGAAATAGACGTGCAGGATCTGACCACGCCGGACGGCATCAACCTGTGGCTGGTCGAGGATCACACGATCCCCTTCGTGGCGCTGGAAATGCGGTTTCGCGGGGGCGCGTCACTGGACCAGCCCGGCAAACGCGGCGCGACCAACCTGATGACCGGCCTTCTGGAAGAGGGCGCAGGCGACATGGACAGCCGCGAATTTGCCCGCCGGGCCGAGGCGCTGGCCGCCAATTTCTCCTATAACGTCGGGGATGACATGCTGTCTGTTTCGGCGCGCTTTCTGACCGAAAACCGCGATCAGGCGGTGGCGCTGCTGCGCGAAAGCCTTGTGAACCCGGCGTTCAACCAAAAATCCATCGACCGGGTGCGTGCGCAGGTCAATTCGATCATCGAATCGGATATGAAAGACCCGCGCGCCATCGTCTCGCGCCGTTTTGACGCGCAGACATTCGGCGATCACCCCTACGCCACATCCAAGGATGGCACGCTGGACAGCGTTGCCAGCCTGACGCGCGACGATCTCATCGCTGCCCACCGTGCGGCGCTGGTGCGCGACCGGCTGTACGTGGCCGCCGTTGGCGACATCACCGCCGATCAGCTGACCGCGCTGGTGGCCGATCTGACGGACGGCTTGCCTGCAACGTCCGATATCGACCTGCCCGGCGCCGCCGATACGGACCTGCCCGGCGGGATCACGGTAATTGATTTTCCAACGCCGCAATCTGTCGTCACCTTTGCCCAGCCCGGTATCGACCGCGATGATCCTGATTTTTTTGCCGCCTACCTGCTGAACCAGATCCTGGGCGGCGGCGGATTTGAAAGCCGCCTGATGCAGGAAGTGCGCGAAAAGCGCGGGCTGACTTACGGCGTCTACTCCTATCTGGTGGACCGCGACAATGCGCAGCTGTGGATGGGTCAGGTGGCGTCGGCCAATGACCGCGTGGCGCAGGCGATCGAGGTTATCCAGGACGAGTGGCAGAAAATGCGTGATAACGGCGTGACCGCGCAAGAGCTGGAGGACGCGAAAACCTACATGACCGGCGCCTATCCACTGCGCTTTGACGGCAACGCGCCGATTGCAAACATCGCCGTGGAAATGCAGGTCGAGGGGTTGCCGACAGATTACATCGCCACCCGCAACGACAAGGTCAACGCCGTCACACTGGAGCAGATCAACCGCGTCGCGCGCGAGCTGCTGGACCCGTCCAAGTTGACCTTTGTGGTTGCCGGCAAACCCGAAGGGGTCGGGGCGACGACGACAGAGTGATCGCGCCGCTGGCCGCCGAATCCAGATTGCTTAGTTTCCGCCTTTGGCTAAGCTGAAGATCAAGCACAACAGCTTTGGCAAAACAGGGACGATTTCCATGGCACGCGATACACTGGTAAAATTCGGCGAAGTTTCCGGCGGCGACAAAAACAACCTGCCGGGATGGAAGGCGATTGACGGCAACCCCACCATGACCACCACGGTCCAGCACAAGACCGAGGACGGCAAGGTTCTGTCAGGCACCTGGCAGGCAACTAAAGGCACCTTTCACGCCACCTATACCGACTACGAATTCGTTCACATGATTTCGGGCCGCATCATCATCACCCCCGATGGCGGCGACCCGGTCGAGGTGGGGCCGGGCGACGCATTTGTCGTGGAGGCTGACTTCAAGGGCACGTGGGAAATCCTTGAGGATGTGACCAAGCATTTCGTCATCACCCTGTAATCCGGGGTCAGAATCCGGGGCCGTCATTTCCCCTGCAACGCCGGGCACGATCGCCCGGCGTTATGTGTTTCACACCCCCAGATAGCGCGCGGCAATGCTGCGGTCGCGTGCCAGCGCCTCCACCGGCACCACGTCGCCGCCGCGTCCGTTCTCGATGAACGCGACCCGGTCCGCGATCTGCAACACCGCATCAAGCCGTTGTTCCACCAGCAATATTGCCACGCCTTTGGCACGCATGGCCAGCGTCACATCGCGGATCGCCGCCACCATCGACGGCTGCAACCCTTCGGTCGGCTCGTCCAGCAGCAGCGCCTTGGGGCGCAGGCAAAGCGCGCGGGCGGTGGCCAGCATCTGCTGCTCGCCCCCCGAAAGCGTCTGCGCTTGCTGGCGATAGCGTTCGCGCAAGCGCGGGAACAGCGCCAGCACCTCCTCCAGAACGTCCGGGGGGCTGGCGCGGGTGCGCATCCCGATTTCCAGATTCTGCGCCACCGTCAGTCCGGCAAACAGGCCCCGGCCCTGCGGCACATAGCCGATCCCGGCGCGCGCCACCTTATGCGCGGGCAGCGCGCTGACCTCGGCGCCGTCCAGCAACACGCGCCCGCCCATCAGCGGAATCAGCCCCATGATGGCGCGCATCGCGGTGGTTTTCCCGGCACCATTGCGGCCCATCAGGCACAGGATTTCGCCCGCCGAAACACTCAGCGACACGTCGCGCAGCACCTGCGCCGCGCCATATCCGGCGCTGATGCGGTCCAGCTTCAGCATCACGGCGCCCCCAGATAGGCGGATTGCACGCCCGGATCGGCGCGGACCTCGGCCGGGGTGCCGGTCATCAGAACCTCGCCCGCGTTCAGCACCGTGACCCGGTCCGCCAGCGCCATGACAACGTCCATGTTATGCTCGATCAGCAGGATCGTGGTTTGCGCGGCCAGATCGCACACCAGCGCCTTGAACCCGTCAATTTCGCCCTCGGACAACCCTTGGGTCGGCTCGTCCAGAATCAGCAGGCGGGGCGCCTGAACGATGCCCATGGCAATCTCCAGCAGGCGCTGATGGCCATAGCTCAGATCGCCCGCGCGCGCGGACGGGTCGGTCAGCCCGACGCGCGCCAGCGCCGCCTGCACCGCGCCGGGCACATCGGCGCGCGGCATATGCGGCCTTGCGGCCAGCGCCACGTTTTCGGCCACCGGCAGGCGCGCGAAGACGGACGTGATCTGAAACGTATAGGCCATGCCCAGCCGCGTGCGCCGGTGCGCGGGCAGCCGCGTAATGTCCTGCCCGGCCAGCACCACCTGCCCCGCATCCGGCGTGATGCGCCCCGCGATCATGCCCACCAGCGTCGTCTTGCCGGCGCCATTCGGCCCGATCAGCGCGCGCACCTCGCCCTGGGGGATGTCCAGCGACACCTCCGCGACAGCGCGCACGCCGTCATAGAGCTTGGTCAGGCCTCGGACGTTTAGCAGGCTCATGGCAGCCAGCCCCAGAACCGGCGGCGCAGCTCGCCCATCAGGCCCTGCGGCGCGAACAGCGTCAGCAGCACCAGAACGACACCCGCAATCAGCATGTAAGCCGTCGTTATACCAGAGCTGAGGTCGATCAGATAGAACATGAACAGCGTTCCCACAAACGGCCCCAGCACCGTCCCCGCCCCGCCCAGCAGCACCCACAAAAGCGGCAGGATCGAATATTCAACCGCGGCAAAGCTGGCCCCCGCATAGCCGAACAGCAGCGCATAGGCCGCCCCCGCCGCACCCGATATGGTGCCTGACACCACCATCGCCGCCCATTTCAGGCGAAACGTGTCATAGCCCAGCATGACAGTGCGCGCCTCATTCTCGCGGATGGCGATCAGGCTGCGCCCGAACGGCGCGCGCACCAACCAGAGGCTGGCCAGCAGCGCGGCGGAAAACAGCGCCCACGCGGCCAGATACCGGTTGCCCGGATCGCTCAGGTCGATGCCCCATAAGACGCGGCTGGCACGGGCAATAACAAACCCCTCGTCCCCGCGCGTCCAGTCGCCGAAATAGAGGATGGCCAGATATCCGGCCTGCGCGAACATCAGCGTCACGATCATGAACGCGACCCCCGTCGTGCGCAGCGCCAGCAGCCCCAGCGCGCCGGCTATCAGCGCCCCGGCAGCCACCCCAATGGCCAGCGCCGCGCCCGGTCCCATGCCCAGATGCTGCACGGCCAGCCCCATGCCGTACATCCCGGCGGCAAAGAACAGTGCATGTCCCAGGCTAAGCAGGCCGGTGTAGCCAAAAACGATGTTATAGCCCACAGCATAGCTGGCCAGCACCATGATCCGCGCCATATTGCCATGATGATAGACCGGCAGCACAAAATGCAGCGCCAGCAGCGCGGCGATCAGCCCACCATGCAGCAGTGTTATACGCGCCGCCCCGCTCATGCCCGCCGCGCGCCAAACAGGCCCTGCGGGCGAAACACCAGCACCAGCGCCACCAGCAGCGTCGCCAATATCTTGGCCAGCGTGGGCGAGAAAAAGACCGAGATGATGCCGTCGCTCAGCCCGATCAGGATGGCGGCAAATACCGTGCCCGGCAGGCTGCCCAGCCCGCCGATGATGACCACCGTAAAGGCCAGCAGCAAGGGATCGGCCCCCATCAGGTAATGCGCCTGCGATATGGGCACGATCAATACAGCGGCCAGCGCCGCCAGCGCCGCCCCGATGCCGAACACCATGGCATAGACCCGCTCGACCGGGATGCCGAACGCCAGGGCCATGTCGCGATCCGCCTGAACCGCGCGCATGACCAGCCCGATCCGCGTGCGCGCCATCATCGCCCAGACACCCAGCAGCACCGCCACCCCGGCGCCGATCACCGCCAGTTTATAGCTGGTCGTGCTCAGCCCCCACGGCCAATAGAGCGCCAGCGCGCCCTCCTTGACCTCGAACCACGGCAGCGCCAGCCGGGTGTTGAAGGGCGGCGCGACGGGCCGCGCCTCGGGGCCATACCCCATCAGCGTCAGTTGCTGGATGATGTAGAGCAGGCCGATGGTGGCAACGATGGTACGCTCCGGGTCATAGTCCAGCCGTTTGAGAATGGTCATATCGGCAGCCACGGCAATCGCCCCCACGATCAGCGGCGCCGCCACCAACGCCACGGCAAAGCCGATTGCGGGCGGCCCGCCGATCATCTGCGTGACGTACCACGCCAGGATCGCGCCCAGCATGAAAAACTCGCCATGCGCGATGTTGACCACCCGCATCACGCCGAACACAAGGCTCAGCCCCACCGCCGTCAGCGCCAGAACCGACGCCATCACCGCGCCCTCCAGCGTGGCAAGCAGCAGATAGGGGCCAATCTCCATCCGGCCTAACCCTTCCGGCCCAGCTCATCACGGTGCGTCGCGACGAATTCGGCCATGGAATGCACCATCATATCGTAGCTGGGCATATCCGACGGCTCCATCGTGGCGCCGAACCCGTCCTTGTCGTGGCGCCGGTAGATCCAGCAATTATCCAGCCCCTGCTGCGTGGCCGGGGCGTGATCGTGAAACATGCTTTCGGCGACATGCAGAATATCGCCGGGCGCCAGCCCCAGCCGCGCGGCCTGCACCAGCAGATAGTCGAAATTGCGCGATGCAGGTTTGTAGCTGCCGATATCCTCGGCCAGATACGTCGCATCAAACGGCGATCCAAGCCGCGCATCGCTATAGGCAAAGCTGGCATTGTCGACATTGGACAACACGATCAGCTTGTAGTGATCCTTCAGGTAGGCCAGCGCCTCGGCACTGTCGGGGAAGGCCGGCCAATGCTCGACCGAGCGGCCATAGGTCTGCGCCTCGGCCCATGTGGCGCGCAGGCCCCATTCCTCGGCCAGCCGTTTATAGACGGTGGCCAGAACATCGCGGTAATTCTTGGTCGGGCTCAGGCGCTGACATGTGCTCTCGTGATAGGCATGCGCCTCCAGAATGGCATCGCGGGGCAAATCCAACTGATCGGTCAGCGGCGCCAGCCCGGCGATCATGCCGCTTTCCCAGTCGATCAGCGTGCCATAGACATCAAAGCTCAGGGCCTTGTAATTGCTCAGCTTCATATCGAAAAATACCTATCGAATTGCATCGCTGCCATAACGATTGCCAAGGCACAACGCGATGCGCCTTGGCAGAATTGGCTTGCTGATAGCGGCCCTATAGCGGCTGCTGGGTATAGTCCACCTTGTCGGGGTACAGCGATTCGTCGATGGTCGTGGTATGAACTCGGACCAGCCGCCCGTCCTCGACCCGGCTGATATATTGCTGCCCGAACACCTGATGCGTGCGTCCGTTGAACCGCATCGGCCCCTGCGGATAGGCCCGGCTGTGCGGCATGTCGCCCAGCGCCTCCACCGCCTCGATCAGGGCGGCGCGGTCCTGCGGCCCGCGATAGCCCGCCGCCTCCATCCCGGCCTTGATCGCGAACATGGTGATCCAGCAGCCGAACATATGCCCGTAGGTCGATACATCGTTCGGATCCTCCACCGCGGCGCCATGCGCATCCACCCCAACGGCGGCGCGATAAAACGCCTCGTCCTCGGTTTCATCCGGCTGCGCGTCGCGGCACATCCCTTCCCAGAAATAGGTGCCTTCCAGAAATTCCAGACCGGGGCTGGCGATATCGACCGCCTCCAGACTGTCGATAAACCCGAACAGCGCAGGTGCAGAGGGGCCGAAAAACTCGCCCAGTTCCTTGACGAATGTCAGAACCGACGGCCCGACCATGACGTGATACAAAACCTCCGTCTCGCGCGGGATCTTGGGGAAGTAGCGGGTAAATGACGTCTCGTTCGGCGGGATCGCGATATGCGCCAGCACCTCGCCACCCTGCGCCTCGATCGCTTCGGTGAAAAAATCGCGGTGGTTATGCCCAAAGGCGAAATCGGCAAAGATCATGGTGACCTTCTTGCCGAGGTTTTCCGCAACAAACGGTGCCATCGCCAGAACCTGGCTTTTGACATCGGTGATACCGGGCTGAAGCGTGTAACGGTTCAGCATCCCGCTGGCCACGTGATGCCCCTCGGATACCACGAAATACGGCAGCTTCAACTCGCCCGCGCGCGGCGCCGATCCGATGACGACATGCGAAAACAGGGTGCCATAGGCCACGTCGCAGCCATGCTGATTGGCAAATTTCTCGACCACTTCGGCGCCGCGCTTGGGGTTGGTGCCATCATCCTCGGCGACCATTTCCACCATCCGGCCATTGATCCCGCCGCCCTCGTTGATCAGCTTGACCGCCGCATTCGTCGTGCGATCATACCAGCGGCCATAGGCGGCGCCAATCCCGGTGCGATGCACTTGAAACCCGATCTTGATCGGCTCCGCCGTCTGAGCATGAGTGTAGCGCGCCCATAGCGGCAGCGCCGCCGCACCGCCCGCCAACGTGCCCAGCGCCCCGCGCCGTGTGATATCCTTGGTCATTGCAACACCTCCCCATCGGTCCGCCGCGATCCTGCAAAGCGGCGTGGGGCTTGTCCAGCAAATTGCGGCACCCGCGACGCTTTGCGCGCCGCATGGCCCGGACGCCTCCAGTGGCTTTTCTTGGTAAAAATACCCAAATTCCGGCGCCATCCACAGGCGCAGGCGGCTGATTATCTGGCAAACACGCGGTTATACAGCCAATCCGGCCAGATCCGGCTGAACCGGAACAGATAGCTGAACAGGCGCGGAAAATGCTTAACAGTCGCGCCCTCGTCGCACATCATTTCGAACATCTCCTGCGCGGCCTCGTCGGGGGTCATCAGGAACGGCATGTTGAAATCGTTCTTGTCGGTCAGGCGCGTTTTGATGAATCCGGGGTTGGCAATCTGCACGCGCACATCGGTGCCAAAGAAATCGGCTTGCAGGCTTTCGCCCAGCGCCATGACGCCCGCCTTGCTCGCCGCATAGCCGATGGCGCCCGGCAATCCGCGAAAGCCCGACAGCGACCCGGTCAGCACGATATGGCCGGTGCCGCGTTCGGCCATCTGCGGCACCACGGCGCCGACCGCACGCATGGCGCCGACGAAATTGACGTCGCCCATCGCCTCGGCCTGTTCGGCGTCCCACTCCTGCGCCTTCATCGGCCAATAGACGCCGGCAGTGTATACCATGCCGTCGATCTGGCCCACCTGTTCGGCCGCGCGGCGCACGCTGTCCAGGTCCGACACATCCACTGTCACGACATGGGCGCGGCCCGGCAGACTGTCGGCCACCTTCTTCAGCTTGTCCTCACTGCGCGACGACAGGATCACCTCGGCGCCTGCCGCGCTCAGCTTGCGGGCCAGCGCCTCGCCCAGACCGTCGCTGGCCCCGATCATCCAATAGCGTTTGTGGGTCCAGTCGACCATGCAGCGTCCCTTCTTTAAGTCTTAATCCCTTGATGCCAAAACCGGCGCCGCTTGCAAAGGTTCCGTATCGGGTATGCGGGTGACGGCCAGCAACGCAATCGCCACCAGTTTCAGCACACAAGGCAGCGCACAGTAAAGCAGCGTAAGCAGTGCCAGCGCGGACGCGTCATTATCACCGCCTGCAACAAATCCGCCAGCCTCCAGCGCCGGAAGCAATGCAACCGCCGCAATCGCCAGCGTCAGCTTGGACACGAAGGACCACAGGCCGAACCCTTCGGACGCGCCCGGCGCGATCTGCGCCATGCGCCGCGCGAATATGGCTGGCAGCAGCGTCATATCCGCGCCCACCGCCGCCCCCGACAGCGCGCAGACAGCGGCAAAGGCCGCAACATCCCCCGTCCCCAGCAGCGCCGCCCAGCCAAACGCGGCAATCGCCAGAACCATGGCCGCCAATAGGACGGCACGCGCCCCCCACCGTTCGGCGGCGCGCGACCACAGCGGCGCGGCCAGCGCCGCCGACAGGAAAAACAGCAGCAGCAGCGGCCCCTGCCACTCTGCCGCGCCAAGGCGGCTTTCGACGAAAAACAAAAACAAGGTCGAGCTGACCGCGACCGGCGCCGCATTGACCAGCGCGATCAGCAACAGCCGCCGTGACAGCGCATCACGCAGCACCGGGCCGAACCCGTCCGAGGGGATGACAGCCGCGCGCCATTGATCGCGCATCAGCCATAATGCGACCACGCCCAGCGCCGCAAATGCCACCGCAAACGGGGTAAACCCGCCCAGGACCAGCGGCGCGACCGATGCGGCACAAATGCCCAGCAGCGCGCCCGTCTCGCGCCAGCGCGCCAGCCGCAGATGCCCCGCGCCGCCCATCGCTCCGGCGGCGCCAACTCCTTGAGAATAAAAGCAGATGGTCAGGTAGCTGAAGCCGGAAAACACCACCGTCAACATCAGCGCAAACCACCAGACCGGCGCAATCGGCGGCGCCACCCCAAACAGCCCCAGCATTGCCGCCGCCATGCCGGCGCCCGCGATCAGCACCGTCAGACCGCGACGGCCGCGTGTCCGCGCGGCCAGACGGCCCAGCAGCGGATCCTGCACCACGTCGATCAGCCGCAGGCCAAACAGCACGGCGCCCAGCAGCGCCAGCGAAACGCCGTATTCATCGACATAGAATTTCGGTGCATGAATGTAGATCGGCAGACCGGCCGCCGCCAGAAACGCCGCGAAAACCGAATAGGCAGGCAGACGCGGCGCAGCGGTCAACGCGACACCTCTTGCTCCGGCGGCTCGGGGCGGGGGCGGTATTTTGCGCCCTTCCACCACAGTTTCAGCGCCTGCCAGTGAATCAGCGCCAGCACCCGGCGCGACCCGAAGGGCCTGCGCAGCATGGCGCGCAACAGGCCCCGATTGCTCAGCGCGCGGCGCGGGCCGACCAGCGTGGCGGTCAGCCCGCCATCGCCGCCGGTCATGTCGATCCAGATACCGATCCGGTCATCGCGGATGTCAAAGCGGAACGCGTACCCGCCATCCAGCTGCTGAAACGGCGAGACGTGAAAGATCTTGGCAGCGGTCAGCCGGTCGCTGGCGGCAATAACCGAACCGTCCGGCTTGTGGCACAGATAGCTGTGCCGGTCGCCAAAGGTGTTGCTGACCTCGCAGATCACCTGCCGCAACCCGCCCGCCTCATCCCGGCACAGCCAGAACGATACCGGGTTGAACACATGGCCCAGAACGCGCGGCTGCGCCAGCAGCTCGATCCGGTGCGGTTGCGGCAGCTGGTACTCCTTCAACACCTGCCGCACCCACGGCGCTCCGATCCCCTGCTTGGGCGGGCCGCCGTGATCGCTGTCATGCAGGCTGGCCAGCCCGGTGCGGTTGCGCGCAAACAGGCGCGGCGCGGCGGGCGCCGCATCCTCGGCATCCAGCAGCACATAGTCGATGGAATAGCGGAACGCGTTGCGCACCGCCCCCTTGCGCCCGTGCCATGTGTGGCCTGCGATATGATCGACGCGGCTCATGCGGCGGCAAGCGCGCCGCGCGCGGTTAGCGCGTCGGCCACATCCACGGCGCTGCCCAGCCCATCCTCGTGAAAACCGTTCTTCATCCAAGCCCCGCAAAACCATGTCGACCGTGCGCCATTCATCGCGGCAATCTGCCCCTGCGCCGCCAGCGCCGCGCGATCATACACCGGATGGCGCAAGGTGACACGGTCATGGATCAGATCCTCGCGAATGGTGCGCAGGCTGTTCAGCGTGACAAAATGCGGATCGTCCATCGGGATCGGTTGCAGTTTGTTCATCCAGTAGGTCAGATCAATGCGGCCATCGGATTTACCCTTTTCCTCGGTATAGTTCCACGACGACCAGACAGCGCGGCGGCGCGGCATCACAGACGCATCGGAATGCAGCACGACATCGTTGGGCTGGTACGCGATGGCGCCCAGCAGGCGCGCCTCCTCCGGGCTGGGATCGGCCAGCAGGCGCAGCGAATCGTCCGAATGGGTGGCCATAATGACATCGTCAAACCGCTCCCAATCGCCTTGCGCCCTTACTTCGACACCGCCGGGGAACCGGCGCACCGCCTGCACGGGGCATCCGGGGCGCAGTCGCGCGCCAAGACGGCGCAGATGCGCCTCAAGCCGCTGCACATACTGCACCGATCCACCCTGAACCGTGTACCACTGGTGCTGCCCGGCATAGCCCAGCAGCGCGTGGTTCTCGAAAAACCGGGTCATGGTTTCCGCCGGGAAATCCATGATCTTCTCGGTCGGGGTGGACCAGATCGCGCCGGACAGCGGCAAAAGGTAATAGTCGCGAAACCACGGCCCCAGCCGCAGATGCACCAACAGATCGCCGATGGTCATGTCGCGCCCCTTGGCGGCATCCACCGCCCCGGCGTTGAAGCGGAAAATATCGCGCAGCATCCGCAAATAGGACGGCCGCGCCACATTGCGCCACTGCGCAAAGGCCGCGCCCGCCCCAGCCAGCCCATATTCCAGCCGCCCCCCGTCGATGGAGGCGGCAAAGCTCATGTTGCTGGGCACCACCGGCACATCAAGCTGCGCGAACAGATCGGCCAGATGCGGATAATTGGCATAGTTGAACACGATGAACCCGGTATCGACCGGCTGATCGCCGTTTTTGCCCGCCATGATGGTGCGGGCATGTCCGCCGAGGCGCGGCTCGGCCTCGTAAAGGGTGACGTCATGGGTTTCGGACAGCCTGTGCGCCGCACCCATCCCGGAAATGCCCGCGCCGATGATGGCAATTTTGCGCCGCGCGGCGGGCTGTAGCTCGAATGGCATAAGGTGATGTTTCCGTTTCTTATATGTGTTCAGGGATCTACGCGGGACCAGACGTTTCGGATGCATATTATATTCTGCCCCGGTGATGTGATCCAATCGCACCAGACCTGCGTAAGGCTTGCATGACTTGCACAATTGACACTGGCCGCCATGACTTGGCATCTTTCGCTGGCACGTTTAGAAACGTGGTTGCAGCCGGATGCCGGATGCCCGGCGGCACGTCCATTGAAAAGTCAGGAATTGTTCAAGTGTCCGCAGACAGGCAAAGCGAAAACAGCCGCTGGACCGCCTGCATCGCGCGCATACGCGACGATGCGGACGAGGCCGCCTTTGCCGATCTGTTCGAACATTTCGCGCCACGCATCAAAGGGTATCTGATAAAATCAGGCGCCAGCACCACCTTGGCCGAGGAATGCGCGCAGGATGTGATGGCCACCCTTTGGCAAAAGGCGCATCAGTTCGATCCGTCGCGCGCCAGCGCTGCAACCTGGATTTTCACCATCGCGCGAAACCGGCGGATAGATGCGCTGCGCAAATCGCGCAGGCCTGAACCCGAAGAGGTGGACTGGGGCCCCGAGGCGCCGCCGGATCAGGCCGATGTTCTTGCCATGGAAGAGGCCAGCGAGGAATTGGTCCGCGCCATAGACGCCCTGCCGGAGAAACAGAAAAGCCTGATACAGGCGGCCTATTTTCACGATCTCAGCCATTCCGAAATCGCCGATCAGACGGGCCTGCCGCTCGGAACGATCAAATCCCGTATCAGACTGGCGCTGGATCGATTGCGCCACGCGATGAATTGAAGACAACTATGACAAAGACCATTCAACACCACCTGACCGATGGCCTGCTGATGGCGTATTCTGCCGGCACATTGCCGGAGGCGTTCAACCTGACCGTCGCGGCCCATGTCAGCATGTGCGACACCTGCCGCGCCCGCCTGGGCGCGTTTGACAGCGTCGGCGGCGCACTGATGTCCGCGCAAGACAGCGCGCCAATGGCGGCGGGCAGCCTTCGGGCGTGCCTTGCGGCGGCCAAGGCGGGCGGCCGCGCAGAAGCGGCGCCCCGCAAACGTGGCGTTCTGCCCGCACCGTTGATCAGCTACATCGGCGGCGATCTGGACGATGTGAAATGGCGGCCCGTTGGCATGGGCGTGCGTCAGGCGATCCTGCCAACGGACAAACGCGCGACGGCAAGGTTGCTCTACATACCTGCCGGGGCTGCCGTGCCGGATCACGGCCATCGCGGGACAGAACTGACACTGGTCCTTCAGGGCTCCTTTGCCGATGAAACCGCGCGCTTTGCCAAAGGCGACATCGAGGTTGCGGACGAGGATATGCACCACACGCCGATCGCCGATATTGGCGACGATTGCATCTGTCTGGCTGCAACCGACGCGCCGCTCAGGTTTCGCGGCCTGATCCCGCGCATTGCGCAGCCCTTCCTGCGGATCTGAACGTTCTCAGGGCGTTTTGCGCTGGCGGCTTTTATCCAATGAACAGCGGTGCGGATGGCAGCGCCGCGTCAGACCCCCACATCAGGGCCGGGGCAGGACAGGGGCTGCGTGCTGCGCTCGACCTCGTATAATTCCTCAAGCTCGGGCGCATTGGCAAACCGCGCAATCAGGCCGCTGCCGCCCCGGCGGAACGTCCAGCATTGCGGTGACGGCTCTTCGTCATAGACAAAGCAGATCAGCTCGCCCTCGGCATACCATGTGCCTTCCAGACAGCGCCCGTCCAGAAATGACCAGCGCACACGGCGGCCTTCCCCGTACTCTTCTGCGCCATAAGGCGCGCCGGCGCTGCCGTAGGTGAAGGTGTGGCCGCGCGTGTACGCGTCGAACTGCTCCGGCGTCATGTTCCCCTCGGCCATGGCCGGGGCGGCAAACAGGCAAAAGGCATAGACCAGGTAGCGCATAACGCGATCCTGGCACAGGTGCCGTATATCTGGCCAGCGGTGTTTCATGGTGCGTCCGGCTGCGGCGCCCATTTGCGCACCCGGCGATCCATCACCCGGCGCCACAGCGGCGGCGCCAGTGACAGCGCCGCCATCGCGGGCAGCGGATAGGGCAAACACGGCATCGCGTCCGGGTGCAGGCGCAGCGCGGGATAAATGCGCCCCGGATTGACGTGATGATCGGAATGGCGCGGCGCATTCAGCGTCAGCGCGGATGAAAACCAATGCGGCGTATTCCACGAATGCTGCGGGCCGACAGGCTCCAGCCTGCCGTCTGGCAAGGCGCGGCGGCGCAGGCCGTAATGCTGCACGTAATCCGACATCAGGATCTGCACCTGCGCGTAAAGGCATATCGCAACATACCGCGCGACACCGACCACTCCGCCCAAGATAAATGCGGCTGCAAGGAATGCAGCGCCGCCTGCGATGTACAAAACATACGGATGCCGCCACATAGACCGCCCCGCGCGGCGCAGCATTGCCGTTTCCGCCCGCAATCCGGCGACAAAACTGCCCGCCCCGGCGCGCAGTGCGAAATGATAAAACCCCTCGCCCACGGGCGCAGAGTTTGGATCGCCGTCGCTGGCGACATATACGTGATGAACGCGCAAATGCGCGCTGGCATGATGGCCCACCAGAAGGCTGGTATAAACAAGGCGGCCCAGCAGACGTGCGGCGCGGGCGGGTTTGTGAATCAGCTCATGCGCCACAGGATGCGCGATCTGGCCAAAAACCAGCGCCGCAGCGATGGCCAGCAGAAGGCGCTGCACCGCGCCCTGCCCGCCACCCGCACCGATAGCCTGCACTGTCAGCGCCAACAGCGCGAAATGCAAAAGGCCGAGAAGCACCAGCAATGGCATGGCGGCGGGAAACGCGTCCTGTGCTTGCGTTTTCATGCGGGCAGGCACCAGCCGGTCCATCGCAAACGCGAAAACCGTCATATAGCCAAGCGCAAGCGCTGGCCAAGGCGCGCCGACAGTAGCGCCCAGCGCAATCAGCGCCGCCGGCGCGAGCGTCGCGCAGTAGAAAAGTAGCATATTCGCGCCCTTGCTTGCCTTTGCCCCGATCAGGATACGCCCGATATGTTAACAGATCACGCATATTTCCAGAAAAAACGCGGCTGGCGCATCCGTCCCGCTGGCGCCCATCGCGCATCCGGTCCCTTCCATATCGGCGCCAAGGCGATTAGGTCATAGAGAGTCTGCAATTTCGGGGGCGTCATGGCGTTTTTCAAAAAGCTCAAGGACCGTCTGTTCAACTCCTCGTCCAAGCTGGACGAAGGGCTGGACGCCATCATGCAGGATGCCGAGCCGGATCCGGCGCCCGCCACACCGCAAACCGCACCCGAGCCTGCCAAGGCACCTCGGGAAATTCCTGCGCCACCGTCTGAAGTACCGCCCCCCGCCCCGACCGAAATCCCGACCGCACCCACAGAACAGCTGCGCGCACCCACCCCGCTGGAAATACCGATCGAAACCCCGCCCAGCGCGGAGGCAGCGCCGCGTGCCGGGTTACTGGGCCGTCTTCTGGGGCGCGAGGCCGCCAAGGCGCCGCGCCGCGTGCTGGACGATGACATGCTGGAGCAGCTCGAAGAGCTGCTCATCACTGCCGATATGGGGGTCGATACCGCGCTGCGCGTGACCGCCAACATGGCCGAGGGGCGCATGGGAAAACGCCTGTCTGCACAGGAAATCAAAGAGCTGCTGGCGCGCGAGATTGCCCGCATCATGGACCCGGTCGCAACGCCCATGCCGCTCTACGCCAAAAAGCCGCAGGTGGTTCTGGTCGTCGGCGTCAACGGCTCTGGCAAGACGACGACAATCGGCAAGCTGGCGAGCCAGTTCAAGGCGGCCGGCAAATCCGTGGTCATCGCCGCCGGCGACACGTTCCGCGCCGCCGCCGTGGAGCAGTTGCAGATATGGGGCGACCGCGCCGGCGTGCCGGTTCTGACCGCACCGGAGGGCAGCGACCCGGCCAGCCTTGCATGGGACGCGATGGCGCAGGCCGAACGCGACGGCGTGGATTTGTTGATGATCGACACTGCCGGGCGCCTGCAAAACCGCGCCGACCTGATGGAGGAATTGGCCAAGATCGTCCGCGTCATCCGCAAGAAAGACCCGACCGCACCGCACAACACCCTGCTGGTGCTGGACGCGACCACCGGCCAGAATGCGCTGAGCCAGGTCGAGACATTCCAGAAGCTGGCCGATGTGTCCGGCCTGATCATGACCAAGCTGGACGGCACGGCGCGCGGCGGCGTTCTGGTTGCGCTGGCGGATAAATTCGGCCTGCCCATCCACGCAATCGGAGTGGGCGAGCAGATTGACGATCTGTCACCCTTCGATCCCGAGGAGTTTGCAGCGGCCTTGACCGGCCTTGGCGTGGAGTGAAGGCTATTCAGACCCGATTTGGCGGCCGGCAAGGCCAACCAGCGTCAGAACCGTGACCACGATCACCGTTGCCATGGCGGCAAGCGGCATCTGCCCCGATCCGCAGGCCAGCCCGATACCCCCTGCCAGCCACATTGACGCGCCGGTCGTGGTGTTGCGCACCTTATCCCCCGAGGTGAAAATGATACCAGCGGCCAGAAAGGCAACGCCGGCGGTCACAGCCTCGATCAGGCGCAGCGGATCGACCTGTAGCTCGGCATCGGCGCCGAATGACATCGCAGACAGTTGCTGGCTGACGATGATGAAAAGGCAGGCGGCAATCGACACCAGCATGTGCGTGCGCAGGCCCGCAGGCTTCTGCCGCCACTCACGCTCGAACCCGATCACGCCGCCCAGCACCAGCGCGGCCATCAGGCGGATCCCCGCGATCAGTGGCGGGACCGAAGTGAACGTGCCATCCAGCTCATCGGCAATAATGTCCAGCATATGCCCTCCTGTCGCAGATGTTGCCCAACGTGATGCGACAAGCCTTGGTTCCCGGCGGGCAGGATCGTGAGCGACTGGCTGATATCGCTGGAGGGCACGCCGGCCGGGCATCACATGGCGCTGGCGCTGGCGCTGCTGGCGGCGGTCCTGCATGCGGCGTTTGGCGCGCTGCAAAAGGGGCGGCATGATCCGTGGCTGACACGCGGCGCGATTGATGCAAGCTATGCGGTGATGGCGGCGCCCTTTGCGTTGTTCGTGGTGCCGTGGCCGGAGCCGCATATGTGGCCGATCTTTGCCGGGGCGTGGGTTATCCACATCGTCTACAAGCTGCTACAGGCCATGGCCTATACACGCGGCGCCTATACGGTGGTTTATCCCGTGGTGCGCGGCACCGGGCCGCTGTTTGCGGTGATCGGCGCCTACTTCATCTTTGGCGAGCAGTTCAATCTGGTGCAATGGGGCGGCGTGGCGGTGCTGCTATCGGGCATTTTCGGGCTGGCGGCCTATAATCTGGTATTCCTGACAGCCGCGCGCGAGACGCTGAACGCGGCGCTGGCGCTGGCATTCCTGACCGGTCTGATGGTCGCCGCCTACACGACATATGACGCCTACGGCATCCGCGCGACGGCAAACCCGTTTACCTTTCTTGCGTGGTTTTTCCTGATCGACGGGCTGACAATGCCGGTGATCGCCCTGCGCCGCTGGCGCAAGATGGCGGCGCCGCCTGCCCCCGGCCCGCTGATGCTGCGCGGGGTGATCGGGGGCATCGTCGCGTTCTTTTCCTTCGGGTCGGTGATGATGGCCACCCGTCTGGACAATGTCGGCGAGGCGGCGGTCCTGCGCGAAACATCGACCGTTTTTGCCGCGCTGATCGGCTGGCTGATCCTGGGCGAAACTGTAGGGCCGCGCCGCGCCGTCTTGATGTCCTTGATTGCCATTGGCGCCGTGATAGTTGAAATGGGCGGATAAAGGAGACGCGCATGACCGAACGCACAATCAACGGTGGCCTGAAAACGGCCCTCGAACTTGGCCCGATTCTGGCGTTTTTCGTCGCCTATATCTGGCTCAAGGACCGGGTGTTTGCCATCGGCGGGACGGAGTATGACGGCTTTATCGTCGTGACGGCGGGGTTCATTCCGGTCTTTCTGCTTTCCATCGGCATCCTGTGGGCGCTGACCGGGCATCTGTCAAAGATGCAGGCGATGACGGCGGTTCTGATCACCGTTTTCGGCGGGCTCAGCATCTGGTTCAACGACCCGAAATTTTTCAAGATGAAGCCGACGATCATCTATCTGCTGTTCGGCGGCATCCTCGGCATTGGCCTGCTGCGGGGGCGATCCTATCTGCAAACGGTCATGGACACGGTGATGCCCCTCACCCATACCGGCTGGATGATCCTGACACGCCGCCTGATGCTGTTCTTTTTCAGCCTTGCCGCCTTGAACGAGATCATCTGGCGCACCCAGTCCGAAGAAACCTGGGTCTATTTCAAGACCTTCGGCCTGACAGCGGCGATTTTCGTCTTTTTCATAACGCAATCAAAGCTTTTCAACGAACACAGCTCAGCGCCGAAGGACTGATCTGGCGCGATGCCTTGAGGCAAGCGGTTGCAACCCGGCGCCGCTGATAAAGCTGCACAAGCTGGCTGACAGCACACAGTGCGTTTGGATGCGAACCAAACACATTCGAGGCCATTAAAACGGCGCTTTGGCGCGTCAAACGCTTATCCTTTAATGAAAAATTTACGAACCCCGCCTTACAAGAAACATCAGGCAAATGCGTTCTGGCGACAGAATTCATAAAAATCCAAGCCAGGTTTCACGTATTGGATCGCAGGGGTGCAGGTAAATTGATATCAATCCGTGAGATATTTCAGCCGACTGTCATACTGGCCCTCGCGTTGATGGCGATCATCGTGATGATGATCCTTCCGGTCCCGTCATGGATGCTGGATATCGGGCTTTCGGCGTCCTTTGCGTTGGCAATTCTCATCTTCACGATCACGCTTTTCGTTGCCAGACCGCTGGATTTTTCTGCCTTCCCGACCATCCTGCTGGCCTCCCTGATGCTGCGCCTATCCTTGAATGTCTCCTCGACCAAGCTGATTATCGGTCAGGGGCATACCGGCACGGACGCGGCTGGCGGCGTGATCGAGGGGTTCGCCAGTTTCGTCATGGGCGGAAGCATATTTCTGGGCCTCGTGGTGTTCGGCGTGCTGCTGATCGTCAACTTCATGGTGATCACAAAGGGCGCCACCCGCATGGCCGAGGTTGGCGCGCGCTTTGCCTTGGACGGCATGCCCGGCAAACAAATGGCCATCGACGCCGATGTTTCCGCCGGCGCGATCACGCACGAAGAAGCGCGCGAGCGGCGGGAGCGCGAGCAGCAGGAGACAACGTTTTTCGGCTCCTTGGACGGCGCATCGAAATTCGTCAAAGGAGACGCCGTTGCCGGGCTTCTGATTACATTGCTCAACCTTGTGATGGGCCTGATCATGGGCATCGTGGTCCACGACATGCCCCTTGCCATGGCGTTTGAAACATACACAATTCTGACTGTCGGCGATGGCCTGGTCACGCAGATCCCCGCAGTCATCATTTCGATTGCGTCAGCTTTGCTGTTGGCGCGCGGCGGCAGCACCGGCGCGACCGATCTTGCCCTCTCGGCGCAGCTGGGCAGGCATCCGGCGGCCATGGGGACGGTCGCGGTTCTGATGATCATTTTCGCTTTGGTTCCCGGCCTGCCGTTTGTTCCGTTCATGATTGGTGGCCTTGGCCTTGGCGCCACAGCCGTCCTCCTGCACAAACGGGCCAAGACGCGGTCCGACCTCGCTGGCGCCCCCGCCGCGCCGTCCGAGCGGGCGCCCGAGAAATCCTTGGGCGACATACTGGAGTTGGACGATATCCACGTCGAATTTGCGCCGGATCTGGTCAATCTGGTCCTGGATCCCGGCACCGGGCTGGACGCGCGCATTGCCAACATGCGCACGCATGTCGCGACGCAATATGGGCTTATCCTTCCGGAAATCCGGCTGACAGATGATCCGGGCCTGCCCAGCGGCAGCTACACGATCAGGGTGCAGGGGGTGGAGCAGGGGCAGGCGCGCCTGCGAACCGATCACGTGCTGCTGCTGGACCCGTCCAGCACGGCGGACCTGCCAATCGGTGAGGCGGTGCTGGAGCCTGTGTATGGCGCGCCGGCGCGCTGGATTTCGGTTCAGCATCAGGATGATGTCGCGCTGTCCGGTGCCACGATCATCGCCCCGACCGAGGTTCTGGCCACCCATCTGCTGGAGGTTATCCGGCGCAACCTCAGTCGGCTTTTGACGATGAAGGCGATGCGCAAGCTTCTGGATGAGATGGTCAATCTGAGCGACGCGGCCGGGTCAGAAGCAAACCGCAAACTGCTGGACGAAATGATCCCCGACAGGGTGCCTGCCGACCTGCTGCATGCGGTATTGCGCCTGCTTCTGGCCGAGCAGGTATCCATCAGAAACATGCCCCTGATCCTGGAGGCAACGGCAGAGGGGCGCAAGATTCACCAATCGCCGGATGCAATCTGCGAGCATGTCCGCCAGCGTCTGGGATTTCAGCTGGTTGCCAATCTGCAACGCGAGGAGGGCACATTGCCACTCATACAGCTGGCGCCGGAGGGGGAGGAAACCTTTCAGACATATCAGATGGATCATGATCGCGGCCGTCTGGATGTTGCACTGCCGCCCGATCTGTTCAATGCGCTGACCGCCGGCGTATCGGGCGAGGTGGCGCGCGCGGCTGACATGGGTATCTTTCCGGCGATCGTGACCTCCACCGCGCGTCGAAGGTTCCTCAGAACCGTCCTGTCCGCCAAAAGCATCGGCAATCCGGTTCTGTCGTTCGAGGAAATCGGCATCGACGCGCATCCGTCGCTTGTGGGGGTGGTAGCGGCATGAACGGCATCGCCGACCTGTTGCAGATCAGCCAGGACATGCTGTGGCTTCACGCCATCGTTTTCTTTCGGGTGGGTCCGATCATGGCACTCTTTCCCGGATTTGGCGAGCGGGTCGTGCCGGTTCGGGTGAAGCTTGCGCTGTCCTTGGCCTTCACCGCCATCGTCGCGCCGGCGGCCGCGCCCTATATCGACACGGCGCCGCTTAACAACCTCGAAATAGGCTGGACGATCCTCAGCGAAACAGCGGTGGGTTTGCTGATCGGCATCGGTCTCAGGATGTTCTTGCTGGCCTTGCAGACAGCTGGATCAATGGCCGCGCAAGCGACATCGCTTTCACAAATTCTGGGCTCGGCCGGGGTCACCCCGCTGCCTGCCATTGGCCATGTCCTGACCATGGGCGGGATCGCCCTGGCCATGATCCTAAAGCTGCACGTGCATGTGGCGGAAATGACGATAAGAACCTACGCAATTTTTCCGGTTGGCACCCTGCCGGACTCAGGCGCAACCTCTGAATGGGGGGTGGCGCAGGTTGCGGGGGCGTTCTCATTGGCATTCAGCCTGGCCGCCCCGTTCATTTTGATATCAGTGCTCTACAATCTGACATTGGGAATCATCAACAGAGCCATGCCCCAGATGATGGTCGTGTTTGTCGGCGCGCCCGTCATTACGGCGGGCGGGCTGATCCTGCTGTTTTTGCTTGCGCCGGTCATGCTGAATGTCTGGAGCGTCGCGTTGCAGGGCTATATCGCGAATCCGCTCGGGTCCCGCTGATGTCCGGGCAGTCCGATGATACTGAAAAAACCCTTGAACCCACCCAGCACAAATTGGACGAGGCACGAAAAAAGGGCGAGCTGGCGCGCTCTGCGGATCTGACGGCGGCGGCGGCGTATCTGGGGTTCCTGGTGACCGGGCTGGCGCTTGGCGCAGGGTCGATTACCTATGTCTCATCGCTGATGATGGTGCTGATCGATCAGTCGGACGGCTTGGCGGGCCTTGTGTTCGGGGGCCACGCCTCGGGGCCGATCGGCGGCATGATCGCGTCCCTCAGCATCGGAATGAGTGCGTGGTTCATCATACCGGCCGCATTGGCGCTGCTGTCCATTCTGGCCACACGAACGCTGGTATTTGCACCGTCCAAGCTGGCGATGAAGGGCTCGCGCATAAATCCGATATCAAACGCCAAGAACAAATTCGGGCCGAGCGGCCTGTTCGAGTTTGCCAAAAGTTTCGTCAAACTGGTGGTCTATTCCATAAGCCTGGGCCTGTTCCTAAGCTGGCGCCTGCCCGCGCTGGAAAGCGCGCTTTATGCCGAGCCCAGGGGAATCGGCAAATTACTGGCGCAAGTGCTGACCGAATTCATGCTGATCGTCTGCGTCATCGCGATCTGCATCGGGGCGATTGATTTTCTCTGGCAGCACTTTGATCACCACCGCAAAAATCGGATGTCCCATCAGGAGGTCCGCGATGAGAACAAGCAGCAGGAGGGCGATCCGCACATGAAAAGCGAGCGGCGCGCCCGCGGTATGCGCATCGCGCAGAATCAGATGATGGCCGATGTGCCAACCGCCGATGTGATCGTCGTCAATCCGACGCATTACGCCGTTGCCCTGAAATGGAGCCGCGCGCCCGGCGCCGCGCCGGAATGTGTGGCCAAGGGCGTGGATCATGTGGCCCTGGCAATCCGCGACCTTGGGATGGAGCACGGCGTTCCGGTGCGGCATGATCCACCGACCGCACGCGCCCTTTATGCAACAACCGAAATCGGGCAGCAAATCGATCCCGACCATTACCGCGCCGTTGCCGCAGCAATCAGATTTGCTGAAACAATGCGGCGCCGGGCAAGGGGAAGCAAATGAGCGATCTTCAAAAGCTGAAGCAGGTGACCGAGGCCGCCTATCAGGCAGAGCAGGCAAAACTTCAGGATATTCTCCAGCAGGAGGGAGACTTGCGACAGGCTTTGGCCGAATTGGATGACCGTCGGTCCTCGGCGCAAAGCCTGCCGCCGGACCAGCTTGCCGCGCCGCGCGCGATAGGCGCAGATTTGCTGTGGCAGGGCTGGGCGCAGCGCACGCGGCAGGATCTGAACATGCGACTCGCGCGCGTGTTGGTCAGCAAAGCTGACAGGATGGCCGCGATGACCCGCGCGTTTGGGCGCGCCGAGGTCGTCAAATCCTTGCAGACGGACCAAAAAACGGCCCGGCGCAAAGAAGCGCTGGACCGTGCTCAACGCGCGGATGAGGCGCTGGCGCTGCTTCGCGCCTACAACTCCTGACGGTTGATATCCGTAATGAGAACCCCGGTCACACCGGGCCCCAGGATTTGCTGCGCGACCTCAAACAGCGAACGGCGCAGCGGCGCCAGTTTATCGTCATCGGTAAACCGTCCGCGAAATCCGCCAATATTCGCATGGTTGAACAGCACCCGCAAAAACTCATCACGCAATTTTGGCTCGCGTGCATAAACCAGCTCGGACGCATCATTGGCGATTTCCAGGCTGAGCGACATGACGATGATGCCTTCGACCTCATCCTTTGTGACCAGCGGAACGATGAACTGGTTGTTCAGCTTGATGTATTCCAGACTATCGGCATCCACCGGTGCGCGGCCCGGTCCGGACTGTTCCGCGCCGGCCTTGGCTTGTGCCCCGTCTGGGTCGGCCACATCGCCAGCCACCGCGGCCACAGGTTCGGGCCGCAAGGCAAGCCCGGCGCCGACACCGCCGCCGATTCCGATCAGCAAGAGTATGACAGGTATGAGAAATTTCATTGTCGTCCTTTCAAAACGGAAGCACGGCATCCAGCACTTGCTGGCCGATACGCGGCTGTTGCATGTCTGTTATCTGGCCGCGTCCACCGTAGGAAATGCGGGCTGATGCGATCTTGTCATACGTGATCTCGTTCTGGCGCGAGATGTCTTCGGGGCGCACATATCCGGTGACCAAAAGCTCGCGCAGCTCATAATTCACGCGCACCTCCTGGCTGCCCTGGATCGACAGAACCCCGTTGGGCAGCACCTGCATGATGGTCGCCGCCACGCGCAGCGTCAGCTCCTCGCGGCGCTTGACGGACCCGTCCCCGCCCGATTTGCTGGCCGAATTGATGGCAACGGCATCCGCCATGGTCGCGCCCTCGGGCAGTTTTTCATCGGCCCGTTGTGGCAGGCCAAACAGCTGCGGAATGCCCAGACTTTCGGTCCCGGAACGCGATCTTGAGGTGGAATTGGATATCTCTGCCTGATCGTCGATCTCGATTACAACGGTCAGGATGTCGCCCCGCTTCATCGCGCGCCTGTCGCCCAGCAGGGACCGGCGGCCCGCGTTCCACAATGACGCCTGATCGGCAGGTCGTTCGTATATTGCGACTTCGGGCAGGCCGGGGCTGAACATCGCGGCCTGCTCCATCGATTCAGCCTGTGGGGTGAAATCAGGCTCCTTGCCGATATGTCCGGCACGGCCGCACGCGGCAAGGCCAAGGATCAGGCAAAACCCGGTAAGGTGGATACGCATAATGCGGGGCTCCTAATAAGATACGAAAACGCGGCCATCGGGCAGAACCTGCCCGGTGACGGTGATGCGGGAGGTCATGTTCATCACGCGCACCATCTCGCCCGGACCGGCGCGGGACAGCGAGCGGCCCTCTGTTGTGATACTGAGGCCGGATTTGTCGTAGATCAGCGCAATGATCTGATTGCGTTCGACCAAGGCAGGCGGGCCGACATCGCCGGGCCGGATGGGCCGCCCGGCATATAGCGCGACCCGCGCTTCCTGGCCGACGACCCGCGCGGGATCTGCGATGGCGCCGACCACGTCGACGGATTTCACCGCCAGATCCTGCGCTGTAATGAGCGTTTGCGCACGGATTGTGCGGGCAGCGACCACCGTATCGGCCAGCGATGGGCCTGCCATCAGGCAGCTGATAAGAGCCAGATACCGCATCACCGGACCTGCACCGTTGCCCCGAGCATCTGGTCGGCGGCCGAGATCACCTTGGAGTTCATTTCATAGCCGCGCTGCGCCTCGATCAGTTCGGTCACCTCGCGCACCGGATCGACAGAGCTGTCCTCCAAATAGCCCTGGCGCAGGGTGCCCAGCCCGTCCTGCCCCGGTGTGCTGCTCAGGGCGGGGCCAGATGCCTCGGTTTCGGTGAACAGATTGCTGCCGCGGGCCTCCAGCCCCTTGGCATTGGTGAAGTTGGACAAGGTGAACTGGCCCAGAAGCTGCGCTTCGACGGCATTCTGGAAATAGGCGTAAACCTCGCCCTCACCGTTGATCGAAATGCTGCGCGCATCATCAGGGATCACAATTTCGGGCGCCACGGGAAATCCGTCAGAGGTGACGATGACCCCTTCTGCGGACCGTTTCAGACCGCCATCGCGGGTATAGCCGGTCTCGCCCGAGGGCAGCTGCACCTCCAGATAGCCATTGCCGTCAATCGCCACGTCCAGATCGCCGTTTGTCGCAGACAGCGAGCCTTGGGCCAGATGCACCGACACGGCCGCCGGACGCACCCCCAGACCCAGCTGCACGCCAGTGGGCAGGATCGTACCATCGGCGGCATTGACGCTGCCGGGGCGGGACATTTGCTGATAATGCAGGTCGGAAAATTCGGCGCGGCGGGCGTTGTAGCCTGTGGTCGACATGTTCGCGAGGTTGTTCGAAATCGTCTCGACCCGCATCTGCTGGGCCGCCATGCCGGTGGCGGCGATTTTCAGGGCACGCATGTGGTGTCTCCTATCTGGATTGAATGAAGGTCTGCATCGCGGTGCGGATGCGTTTGTTTTCCGTCTCAAGGAAGCTTTGGCCCATCTCGTAGGCGCGCTGAATCTCGATCATCCGCGCCATCTGGCTGATGGGATCGACGTTGGCGCCCTCCAGAAACCCTTGCAGGATGCGCCCGCCCTCGGCCGGTTCAAACCCCGCCTCCGAGCGGAACATGACCCCGTCCTCGCGTATCAGGCCAACGCGGTCGACCGGCTGAACCAGCCCGATCTGCGCCAGCGGGCGACCATCGTCACTGACCGTACCATCGGGCGATACGGCCAGATTTGCCGCATCGGGGGGAACAAAAACCGGCGCGCCGCCGCTGTCGAGGACGCGAAAGCCATCGTTCGTCACCATGTCGCCTTCTGCCGACACCGAAAAACTGCCCGCACGGGTCAGCCTTTCGCCTGCCGGCGTTTCGATCAGGAAAAACCCGTCGCCCTCGATCGCAAAATCAAGCGTGCCATTGGTCTGTGTCAGCCCGCCCTGCACCATCGAGGTATTGCGCACATTTGCCGCCGCCATCGACAGGGACGGCCCGTCCGGCATGCGCGTCACATGCTCGGAGAAAATCAGCCCCTCCTGCCGGTAGCCGGTAGTGGCTGCATTGGCGATATTATTGGCCACGACCTGCATTTCGCGCATCAAACCGCTTTGCCGGGTCAGTGTGGTGTAGCCTGCATTTTCCATTGTCAGCCTCCTATGATGAGCGGAATCAGCCGGTCCTGAAAGAACGACACCAGCGTTGTGGTCATGAACCCCATCGACACCCAGAAAACGGCGACAATCGCCGCCAGTTTCGGCACAAATGTCAGGGTCATTTCCTGTATCGAGGTCAGCGCCTGAAACAGGCCCACAACCAGACCGGCCAGCAGCGCAACCGTCAGAATGGGCACCGATATCATCACCGCCACCCATAAGCCCTGACGCAGCGTGTCGTAGAAAATCACTTCGCTTTGCATGGGATCAGACCGGCATCCGAAGGATTTCCTGATACGCCTCAACCACCTTGTCGCGCACGCTGATGGCCGTCTCGACCGCCAGTTCGGTCTGCGCCAGCGCCTGCACCAGCGCATGAGGATCGGCATTGCCGGTCATCGCCGATTTGGCCAGTTCTTCGCTTTCCTGCAAGGTTGCCGCGAAATCGCGCGCGAGGTTGGCGGCCAGTTGGCCGGCGCTGCCCGCGCCGTCCTTGGGTTCGGTGGCGGGGCGGGCTGCGGTGTATTTTCCGGCGGCGCCAAGTGCACTGAGTTCCATTCGGTACTGTAACCTGACGTCTGGAAATTCGCTCGAGGTGGGGGTCATGAGCCCCTGCTGGGGCGCGCCCCAGCAGGGGCTGCCCATTCTGGTATTCCATGGAGTTGCAAACCAACCATGGAGAAGAGC